>JAXDAY010000013.1:0-284521 GCA_034679345.1 Candidatus Eiseniibacteriota bacterium | reverse complement strand
GAGATGATGTCGGCGAGTTCGGCGTGGTATGCCTTCCGGAGGTTCTCTTCCGTGAACCGTTCGGGCCGGGAGGCGAGCACACGGCGGAGTTCCGTGAGCGCGGCCGTGCTCCAGCCCTGGGGGCGGGTATGGAGGATGCGAATCGCCTCGACCTCGTCCGCCTTCTCGCGGACGAAGGAACCGAAGGCGGTCAGGTAGTCCTCGGGCTTCAGGGTCCGGCCGTCGCTCGTCCGGAAGAGGTACTCGGACGCTACTTGGTCTTCGGTGTCGTAGGCGACGACGAAGCCGCGCCTTGCCCGGGGGTAGTGTTCGAGGATGTCCTGGAAGGTCGTGTCCCGGAGGAGCGTCATGGCCCCCTTGAAGTCCTGGCCGAGGAGCAGTGGGAGGGTCTTCGCGAAGGCGCCGATGTCCCCGTTCGCGACAAAGGTCTCGAGCATCTCCCGACCTTCGCCGCTGATCTCCTTCGCGACGCGCTGGAGCCGCTTCACGAGACAGCGGACGTTGTAGGCGCGGTCTTCGTTGCGGTACACCGCCTCGACGATCTCGGCGAAGGTTCTCGAGGGCTTGAGCGGCGGTTCGGTCGTGAAGGCCGTCGCCTGACGGAAGTACTCGAGGAGCGTGCCGCCGAAGCAGTCGAAGACGGTGAAGTGGGACTTGTCGATCTCAGAGCAAAGCCGGGTCCCGCGGCCGAGCATCTGCTCGAAGAGGATGCGGGACTTGACCGGGCGGAGGAAGACGATGAACTCGAGCGCTGGAATATCCACGCCAGTCGAGAGCATGTCGACGGTGACGGCGACACCCGGACTCGGACGGTTGCGGAACTCTCGGATCCGCTGCAGGGGCCGGTCGGTGACTCGCCCGGTGATCTTCTGGACGAAGGCGTCGCCGCGGCCGAACGCCTTGCGGCAGAGATCGACGAGCTGCTCCGCGTGCGAAGTGTGCGGGAGGTCGTTCACGGCGAAGATGAGGGTCTTCGGGAAGTGGCCGGTGGCCTTCTCGTGCTCTGCGGCGTACCTGGCGACCTCAGCGATGATCTTTCGGTTCGAGTCTGGAGACGTCACTTCGCGCTCGACGGCGGAGGAATCAAACTCCCGTTCGTCCTCAACGGCATCGAGCGCCTCGCGCCCGGTCTCGGGGTCGATGATCCCGACCTGCTCCCCTTCCTTGAGGAAGAGGCCGTTCATGCGCACCCCGGAGGAGATCTTCACCGCGTCATAGTCGACGAGGTAGCCCTCGCGGACGGCCCGTTCGTACTCGTAGCGGTACACGACATCGGTGAAGTACGCCTTCGTGTGGGCGGCCGGGGTTGCGGTGAGGCCGATCTTGATGGCGTCGAAGTGGTTGAGGACGGCGCGCCACTTGCTGATCTCGGCAGCGGTGTACCCGCGGTGGCACTCGTCCGCGATGACGAGGTCGAAAGCGTGAATCGGGATGTCGAGCGCGGTCGCGTCCGCGTCTTCCTCGGGTTCGGAGGAGGTCGACTCGAAGGCGTGCTCCCATCCGAAGAGGTTCACGCCCATGCGCTGAATCGTGCAGACGTAAACGAAGGCGTGCCCCGGCTGCGGGTCGGTGAGGTACTTCGTCGGAAGGACCTTCGGATCGAACTTCTCGTGCTCGTCGAAGTCCTCGCGCCGGAAGCGCTGGCTGTAGACCTCATAGATCTGGTCGAACTTGAGGCCCGGCTCGGGCTCGAAAGCGGCAAGCGTCGTGACGGCCTGGGCGGCGAGTGCCCGGCGGTCAACGAGGAAGAGCACCCGCTTCGCGCGGCCGGATTTCATGAGTCGGTAGATTTCGGACGCGATCATGAAGGTCTTGCCCGTGCCGGTCGCCATGGCGACGAGCATCTGGCGTTTGCCCTGGCTGAGCGCCTGCTCGATCGCGGCCGTCGCCTCCATCTGATAGGGGCGGATCCGGGGATGGTTGTTCGGGTTGGCCCGGAGCCAGTCGAGGGCGGCTTCTTCGTCCCGGTCGAGGTACTCGCGGAGGGCGCTCGGGGTATGGAAGGCCGACACCGCGCGGGAGTAGCTGTCCGGCCGGCGCAGGTCCTGGAAGAAGATCTGCTCCCCGTTCGTCGAGTAGCCGAAAGGCACCCGCCTGCCATCGAAGTCGAAGGGACTTGCCCGGAGAGCTTCCGAATAGCGGATCGCCTGCGTGAGGGCATTCCGGGGTCCCAAGGACACCTTCTTCGCCTCAGCGACCGCGAGGGGTGATCCGGCGTCGGTCAGGAGATAGTCGGCGGGGCCGGAATCCGTCTCGAACTCCTCGACCGCCTTGGCGTTGCCGTATGCCTCCAGCGGACGGCCGTCATGAAACGGCTTCGGGGTCCAGCCCGCCGTCTTGAGGCGCTTGTCGATTCGGAGCTTTCGCGTCCGCCATTCGCTTTCGGTCATGAAGATTCCTGGATAGTCACCTGCCGCACTCGGAGGAATCCTCCCATCGGCGGACAGTGTTTATTCTATTGACTGCCAACAAAATAGACGCGTATAGCGTACGAGGCGAGAGCGGTGGCGTCAAGTCGGAATGCCCGAATGCCCAGCGCTCGACGCTAGGCTACCAACCCGGCGGCGTAACTACAGGGAGAGGCGTGTAGGCAAGGGACCGAGCCGGAACGCGATGTTTGGGGCCGTCTCCTCCATGACATAGGCCGATGAGTCGTCCATCCTGAGATGTGAAATCTCGGTGCCGGTGGCCGATGGCCGCGAGCAGCGAGGTCGGCGAGGTACTCGTGGGCATGGTCTCGGACATGAACTTCCAAGCGCACCGCGAGCTGCTCGAATTGAATGGAGGTCTCCATGACGTCCTTCGCAAGCCCGGACGTCATGCTCCCGGAGCCGATCGGACCATAGACCGTTCCGTCAGCCATCTGCAGGACCGTACTGCCAGCCCCAACTCGTCGCGCCTTCTTGATCCCCGAGTCTGTCAGGTGGAATGGAAGCGCCACCACCCGAGGTAGGACGCGATCTGCGATGACCTCAGGCCAGTTCGCGTGGAGGATTTCGATCAGTCGCCGATTGCCCCAATCCCCGTGCGGTGCCGTGGTGATGAGAAGCAGGGTGTCGCTCGTGACGCGTGCGAAGAGCAGCGGGTCGCCGTCCTTTATGAAGCGCTCGATAAAGCCGTCCGCTTCAAGGCGGGCGCCAAGATGAAAGTGATGGATCTCCCAATCGTTCAAGAGCGCGTCGTTGTACTCAGGATCGTCGATCGACCTAGTCAGATACGGCCAGAGGTCTTCTCCGTGTAGCGATTGCTCGGCAATGCGGTCAACAATCGGCAGGAGATCATCGGGACAGGTGAATTCCCACGAGCGCTTGACCTCCCGGGGCCGAACTTCGAACCGACGCTTCTGGAGATTGAAGTACCGGTGGGACAGGACGCGAACACCATCCGAAGGCGAGGACTGGTGGCCGGCCAGGTCGAGCCGGTCGCGCAGAAACTCAGTCCAGTCTCCCAGGAAATCAAGGTATACCCTAGCGTCGGCCGGACCACCGGCAGGGCCACTCGTGTCTTCGGTCATCTGCCCGTAGCCGCTTGGTACGCCATCCAGTTTGCATAGGCTGTGCGGGCCTGAGCATTGAGCTTCATCCCCTTGTCGCGGCACCATTTCGGAAACGCGTCCGGATCAAGATCAACGCACACGACCTTTACTCCTCCTGATTCGAGGTGCTTGCGGCCGAGTTCCGCGGCTGATAGCCACTCCTCGTAGGTCTTGTGAAGACCGTCGCCATCTTCGAACATCGCCCGCATCAGCAGGAAGTGCTCCGGCTTGTACCAGCACATGCCGACTACCTTCTCCATGTGAGTCTCCTTCTTGTTCCGATGCAACCTGATCGGTCACGTCGAACCATGAGCCGTCCGATCGAACGCTCGCGAGTTTAGCGCGCGGGGGGACGTCGAGCTATGGGATTCGCGTCGCGGGAGTCCGGTGACGACCGCGCAATCAGGAAAAGAGAGGCCCATCCCTTCGAGAGGAGACAGGCCCCAGTTCATCAGAGCGCGAGCGCGCTCCGGAAGGTACTGGCGAGTCGGAGCCCCGATTCCATCTGAACCCGCGGGCTCCGGGACTTGGCGACCTCGGTGAAGGCGTTGAAGAGCGACCAGGCGGTCCTGGGAGTGAACTCCCCGTGTGTCGGTTTCTCCCAGGTGTCGATCACTTTCGGTAGGTTCGAGGCGGGGAGCACGTTCCGCCGCACGGCCTCGACCATGAGGTGGTCGGCCGTCTCGGGCGTGAGGTCCCGTTCCTTCATCGCCGCGATCTCCGCGTGGATCCGGCTCTGCATGGAGGAGACCTTGGAGAGCATGCGATAGATCAGGTCCGGAAGGTCCCGGAACACGTTCACCGTGTGCTTGCGGTTCGCGGAGACCTCGCCCGTGAAGGCGAGGTTCAGACAGACCAGCACTTCGACCCCGACCGTGAGTCCGACGGAGAGGCTCCGGTTGTACGAGCTTCGCAAACCGATCGCGAGGGCGTAGTCCGCGTGTTCCGATCCGTTCGCGCAGGTCAGAACCCCGAACATCTGCATCCCGTCACGCGCGAGCGCGTAACGGGCATTCGTGATCGTGAGGTCGAAGCGGGGCACGTGCAGCTCCACCTCCTCGACGAAGCGGCCGTATGGGACCGGGACGTACGAGTCGGTCTCTTCGGGAACGGGAACGGCGGCGAGGTCGGCTTTGGTCGCCTCCCAGCCGCCGCGGTGAAGGACAAGCTGACCGGACATGGGTGGGGATCCTCCTTTTCTATGTGGGACAGGACATGAGCAGGCCCTTCTCGCGGAAGGACAGGTACGCCGAATCCCCGGCGACGATGACGTGGTCGAGCACCTCGATGCCGAGGAGCCTCCCGGCATCGGCCAGGCGGTTCGTGATCTCCATGTCGTCGTCCGAGGGAGAAACGTCCCCGGACGGGTGGTTGTGGCAGAGGATGATCGCAGCGGCGGCCGCCGTGATCGCCGGCCGGAAGACCTCCCGGGGATGGACGATCGAAGCGTTCAAGCTCCCCACCGAGATCGTCTCGACACCGAGCACGGCATGGCGAGTCGTGAGCAGGACGGCGAAGAAGTGCTCTCGCTTCGGATCCCCGATCGCTTTTCGGATGAGGCGCGCGACCTGCTCAGGCTTGGTCACGGCCGGCGGTCTCCTGCCCCGGTACTTGCGGGTCTTCAGCTCCGCGACATACATGGCGTGGGTTCCTCCGAGGAATGAGAGAAGAAAGGACGGGCCTTCAGGAATTCCCCGAAGGCCCGAGGGAACGAGGTGAAAGGAACGGAACGAACCGGGCTACTCCCCCCGCCACGACTGGCAGTGGGCGAAGAACTCGCACTCGGAACAGCGGTACGACGGGTTCGGGAAGAAGCAGCCGGCCGCGATCGACCGGGCCACCGACTGGATGAGTCGGACGGTCCAGGCCAGATCCTCGACCGTGCGGGTCGTGGGCAGCCGATCGATCCGCGGGATCTTGGTCTTGAGGAGCGCGTCGATCCGGAGCGGCGGGACCGATCCGGTCTGGATGAATCGGACGAGCGCGTATGTGGAGAGCTGAAGGTGCCGCTCGAGTGTGCCGGTGTCAAAGGTCCGTGCGGCGGTCTTCAGTTCCACGAGCGTGCCATCCTGCTCCACGAGGTCGATGACACCGCGCAGGCGTAGGTCCAGCACCTCGCCCGTCTCGGGGTCGACCAGGTCGATCTCGAAGCGGTCTTCGGTGAGGAGCGGCGCGGTTGCGGTCGCCTCCTCCGCGTAGAGCCGGACGAGTTCCTTGCCCTTCTCAGCCAGGATCTCCTTCGACTCCCGTGCGGGGAATACGATGGGCTCCAGGTTCTGGGCGAACCAGTCGGCGGCGAAGATGTCGGCCACTTTCTCCGGCGTCGGACCTCTCCCGGCCTTCCGTTCCCGGTGAAACCACTCGATGGCCGAGTGGACCGAGGAGCCGAAGGCGAGAGCGGCGGGACGCCAGGGCGGGGTGATCTTGTCGAGGTACTGGAAGCGGTACTTGAGCGGGCAGAAGAGGTAGCTCTGGACCTGGCTAACGCTGAGTGGGTCCATGGGGCACCCCGTCGCCCTTCAAGAGGTCGTCGATTGCCGTGGTCGCCGCCGCTTTTGTGACTTGGTTGAGCGCGTGGACCTCGAAGTACTCCTTGAGGTACTCGTGGGCGGCCTCGTTCTCGAGGCCCTGACCGGCGAGGATGCGGAAGAGGTAGCGACGCTGGGCCTCGGTCATGAGGGCGCCGTTGCCGCCGCCGTTCCCCCGGGTCGGTCGGGACTCCGGCGCTGGTCGGCTGTCGTTCCGTACAGGACGCGCGGGCTGCGAGACAGCACCCGATCCGTGGTCCGAGCCGTTCGGGAGAATCCCCTCGCCGTCCAACTCCTCGAAGGAGACGATGCCGATGTTGACGGCATCCCGGAGGGCGCGGGCCTTCGCCCGTGTCTCGGCCATGCGGATCAGGTGGGGAACGATGAAGCCGTTCACGTTCTCAGGGGAAGCGTCGCCGATCCCCTCGAAGCGGCCCTTCTTCGTCTCCACGAGGGCTCTTGCGATCGCGGTCCGGCCGTTCTCGTCCGAGGGGACCTGGACGAGCCGGGTCGCGATCTTCTGGAGCCCCTCCTCGTGGGCCTTCGAGAGCAGGCCGGGGTAGGTGACCACTTCTTTGGTTCCGATCACGCGGCCGGATCGGTCCTTGATCTCGATCGTGCGGACAAGCTCGATCTGGTTCATCTGAAACCTCCGTGCGGTGGGAGGACTTGGGAAGGAACACAGTGGAGCGCGAGGCTCCACGGTCACCGTACGGAGAAGGGGCGCGGGGTCGTAGGGGGGTGGAGGTCGGGGATGCCGTACCCCCTTGGGGAAAACGAAGTTTGGTCGGTGGCGGGATCGTGGTAGACTTACCGACGGCAAGAAGGTCCCTATGATTCTATGAGTCAGAGAGCCACACATCTTCACCCGGTCGTCCTGGTCCTGCTCGCCTTTGCGATCGGGATCGTCTTCAATCTCGCGCTCTGGCAAATGCTCTATGGTGCTCCTCCGACGGTGGCCATCTTCTATCACTCCGCCGTCGGTTGTCTGAGGGTCGATGATCCCTATCGCGAAGTGTTGCGGATAGAGGGGACCGCCCACCGTACTGCTGCATTGCGAGACTGGCTCATGAACAACATCTGCGGGCCTTTAGCTACGCTCCGGCTCGTGCCCCTGAAGTTCAAGGCGGGCCTCCCCCTTGATGAAGCGCCTTACGGCACGCCAGTCGGACCATGAGGGGATTCCCCCAATGCGCTCGCTCGCCTCTCTGGCTCTCGCCCTGACGCTCTGCCCTCTCGCGAGCGATACGCTTGCAGTTCGCTTTCCCGCAGATACCGCCGACCTCTTGTCGGGACACGTTTTGTGGTACAACCTTGCTGTCGATGACGATGGCCAAACCTACTGGGGCGATCAATCGCTTGCCGAACTCCGCGACAAACTGGACACGGCATGTCAGTGGCTTGAGGAGCAAGCGGCCGCCCAAGATCCTCCGGTACCTCTCGACATCGATCACGTTCTCGCACGGACCAGCATCCTTCGCGACGCCAGCCACGGACTGGGTCGTGAGTGGGTCAATGAAGCCGTAGCATTCCTTGGGCATAACGACGCAGATGGGGACAGCGTCCTCTCCGATGACGTGGTTCTTCTGTGGAAGAACGGCTACGACGCAGTCGTCATAGGATTCCATGTTTGGACCGGGGGACCCACGCATGCCGTCGACGAGCTGCAGCAAGAGATCTACGGCCCGCTGGCCATCTACTACGGCACGGAGTACGACTTCAAGGCATATGCACATGAACTCCTCCACGCCTTCGGAGCATGCGACGAATACGGAGGCACCCCCTGCTTCTGCGACAACGGATTCCTTCTGTATAGCTACGGCAAGGTGTCCCCAAATGGGGAGACGAATGCCAACCGTAACGGCTGTCTTGATGACGGGCACGACTGCGTCATGCGAGGAGGAGCTCCCTTCAGTGCCTTTTGCGAATACACGCCACGCCAGATTGGCTGGGGCAACGCCGATGGAGATGGCGAGGCCGACGCAGTCGACCCAGAGCAATACCCTGAGATGTTCTTCAGCCGGCTGACCTCCCTGGAGGACTTCCGCCGCTCGGTGGCGGTGAGTGAGTTCGTGCTCACGGACGTTGCCGGTGGCGAGCTACAGGGAATCCGTCAAGCCGAGGGTCTCGTCGACATGGGCGACTCGACGTGGCACCATGTGCAGACCCTTCCACTGCCGCTCCTTGGACGAGGCAGCATGTTCAGCAACCAAGGCTATCTCTTTCTCAAGGGTCAGGTCGTGTGGAACGGCCAGTATTATATTACGCAGCGGCAGATCTACTCGGCTCCTTGTCTGACGGATTCGACCATCGGCCCGTTGAGCCCCGCTGGAGCGGCGGTCGATGGGTGGGATACGGAGTTTGCCGCCGGTTACGGCTACGTCTATACGAACTCGGAGAATCTGAATCCACTCCTTCGATGTGCGAAAGTACGAGGCAATGGCACGATCGACTCCACTTGGGTTGGACTGGATTTCCCCTTTGATGCGCACCTCCGCCAAGTTCAGCTCGCGGTGGCGAAGGGCCATCTCTACGCCCATTGGCATTCGTACCGAGGCGGCTGGCTCCAGCCGTACGACTACTACGTCGCGGGCGCTCCCATCAAGCCGAACGGGATCCTCGGCGAGTGGAGCGAGGCCGAGTTCGTTGGAAGCCAAGATCACAGCGGCCTGTCGACTGATCTCGTCGCTTCCGGCAGCGCGCTGTATCTGGTCAATGGCCCACTCGCACAGACGTGGTATTGCCGGCTCGGGAACGACGGGGCGATGCTCGGCTGGGTGGAGAGCCATCAGCGACCGCCGCAGGACTTCTCTACTGGAGCAGGGGTCGTTGGGGCGGGCTGCCTCTTCCTCGTGGGTGGCCGGTACGACCTGCCGGACGTGGCCATGAGCAGGATCGCGGCGAACGACAGCCTGGAGGCATGGATTCCCCTGCAAAACCTGCCCGTCGGGACGAGCCGTCCTGGCGTCTGCGTCACCTCTGAGAACGGCAAGGTCTACTTGTGGGAGGCTGGCGGTCAGAGCTACTCGCAGAGCGGTAACGACCTCTACCGGGCCCGCCTTGATCTGACCGGTACGTACCCGGCTCAGACAACCGCCTGGTACCGTATGAGTTTCGGGGCACCGAAGACGCTCAGATCCATCGGATGGCGTTCGACGAATCCGGACAGCGTGGGCGTGCGGGTGCGGAAGGCCTTGGCCCAGGACACGCAATTCGAGGAGTGGTTCGATGCCGTGCTGGAAAACGAGCATCGGATGCTGCTCTGGGATACCCCGGTGTCTGCACTGGAGTTTGAGATTCTCGCCACTAACAGCCCCCAGGGATCTCCCCGGATGCATGACCTCAGCGTCGTTTACACCGATCCGAATCCGGGCGAGACCCCGGCGGGAAATGATGTCCTTGTCACGCTGCCATCCTCAGGCGGGCAGTGCCGATTCGACGCCGTGACCCAGGCAGGCACGACGACTGCCGATCCCGTCCCGGAACCCCCAGCGCCGCCGTCGGGCGCGGCGATCCGGAGCGCGTACGACCTGACGACGACCGCAGAACACGAAGGAACGATCGAGGTCGGTGTCCGATACGATCCGCAGGCCGTTGGGTCCGAGGCGCGCCTCAAGCTCCAGCACTTCGTCGACGGCTACTGGCACGATATCACCCGTTCGGTTGATCCGATCGGCCGCCAGGTGTGGGGCGAAGCACCCAGTCTCTCCATGTTCGCGGTGACCGAAGACACGACTGATGTTACCTCCGGGGTTCCTGGGATGTCCGAAGGAGGCCACGGAGCCGTCCTGTCCGTCGCGGGGAATCGGCCGAATCCGTTCACGGACCTGACGACGATACGCCTGCTCCTGCCCGCGCGAGATCGCGCAACCCTCCGGGTCTATGACGCGGCGGGCCGACTTGTGCGGACCTTGCTCGACGGCATGTTCGACGCAGGGATGCACGAGATTGTCTGGGACGGCAAGGACGACCGGGGAAGGCCGGTCGGATCGGGTGTGTTCTTCATCCGGCTCGACGCTAGTCCGCAGCATGCGGGACGAAAGGCGATCGTGCTCCGTTGATTCGTACCGCCACTGCCGACGAGGCAGATGAGATCCGCGCTGGGGAGGGCGTTCTTCGTTCAGGCTGGCGGTCGGACGTAGTCGAAGACGCCGTTGCAGCGGGAACAAACCCAGTGCAGGTGCGCCTCTGGCGGGAACTCCCCCATGACTGGATGGTCTGGGCAGTTCGGGCAGCGCGGCTTGGAGTCGAACCCGCCAGTGGGCCGGTGCTTCCAGAGGATGCCGTCGAACTCCTCGAGCTCGGTTCGTGCGGTCGATTGTCTGCGGAGGCCCTCAAGCTCGGTCCTCAGGCGGGCGCACTCCGCCTTGAGTTGCTCGTTCTCCTTCTGAGCCTGCTCGTAGAGATCCTTGAAGAGGGCAACGTGCTGGGCCGTCGCCGAGAATCCAGGGATGCCGTTCAGACGCGTCAGAACCGAAGACCAGTCGAGGGCCATTCCAACCTCCTTCCCTGCTTCATCCGTTGACCCTACGCATCCGGGTGTCGAGTGTATCACCGCCCGCGGCGGAAACCGAGACATCCTGGGAGAGGGCCATGAACTGCGCTGCCAGTGCCACGGCGATCGCATCGAACATGTGGAGCCAGTACCGGTCGCGGTCGTCGAATCCGAGAACGGCGTGGCGGGGACGGCGCGGGAGACGGCCGGCGAGCTGAGGGAAGTGGTCCCGCGCGATGACCCGCGCCACGTCGAGCTTCTTCGCATGCGCATCTCCCACCACGATCCGCCGTGCGTCCCTGGCCGAGATCTCGATCACACGAAGCCCGACATCCGTAGAGCGTCCGCGCAGCTCCTCCGTGATGACCGAGACCAAGGCGGCCCGCTTCGTCGGAAAGAGGAGTGGTCGCTCGATCGCGACGACGCCCGGCTCGTGCTTTGCGACGTACTTGAGCACGACAGATCGGGCCTGCCCGATCACGTCATGCGGCCGGTGACCGTTCCGAAGTGTGTGGACTCCCCCTGCGATGAGCCGGGATGCGCGAATGACCGCGACTCCCAAGTACTTCGTTCCCGGATCGATGCCCAGGATCGTGGATTCCTCCATGATCGTGTCGTTCAGTTGGTGAGGTCGGCACCCTCCCGAGAGGGACCGCGATCACGGCTCCGTCTTGCTCGGGGGCCTAGATCCTGCGGCGACGCTCGGCAAGGAGAGCGCCTCAGGAGGTCAGCCGAAGAATCGGCTGCGGGAGGGCGGGTGTCGGAATCAGGCGGGCTGCGCCTGGTGGTGGAGGCCGAGGGCGACCGCGTCGAAGAGGTTGTGCCAGTACCGCTCTTTCCAGGCGCGGTGCTGCTTGACGTAGATCCGAAGCGTCGGGAACCTGGCGGCGACGGTGACGGCCACCTCGCCTTTCCCGGCCCAGCCGTTGCCGAGGAGGGTCTTCCGGGCGGCTTGGGCGGGATAGAGGACGCAGGGGAGGTTCCGGCGCGCGGCGAGCCCCCTGAGGGATCGCTCCAGACGGCGGAGCGCTGGGAAGGGTGGCTCATGGTCGCCGGTCGTGGCTTCGAGGACGAGGACTGCCGGTTCGTAACGGCTGATCCAGGTTCGGACCGCGTTCAATACGGCCGCGTGCCGTTGCGGTCCCGGCATGAAGCGGAAGGTCTCGACCCCGGCATCCAATAGCTTTCGGCCGCAGAGGACGGCGCGGCCGAGGTCCTTGAGCCCGGGGTCAATGGCGAGAATCGTTTGGTTGTTCTTCATGGGCGTATTTCTTCAGAAGATAGAGAAAGAGCGCTGTTCTGGATCGCCGGATCTCGGTCGCCGGCACCGCGAGGGTGGCCGCGAGCGCCCGCTTCACGGCGGGATCGGGATTCGCGGCGAGCGCGGGTTCGAGAAGATCCCGGTGTCCGGTCTCCTGAAGGGCGTGCTCGACCTTCGCGACCGTGAAGTACCGGGAGGCGGGCGGGGCATCCGAGGGCTTCGCGACCGGGTGACGCCTCACGCGGACACGGATCGAGCCGTCCTGCCGCAGCACTTCGATGTACCGGCACTTCCGCAGGTGGCCGAGCCAGCTCACGATCGTGCCCTCCGGGAGTCCCATCGCCTGCGCGGTCTCCCTAGGGTCGACGTCGACCGCGTCGGATCCCTTGGGGAGGCGGCTCAGGATGAGGACATAGAGCCAGACCGCGGCGCGCATCCGGCGCACGTGGAAGGCGCGCGGATGCTCAAGCAGGCGGCGGGGAATTTGGATCGTGGCGTGGTCAGAGGTCGCGGACATCGATGGTTTCGGAGAACTTGGCGAGGAGGAAGCGGAAGAGGGCGAGGCGGGATTTCCGGATCCGATGCGCGGGCGTCGCCTCGACCGCGGCGAGCGCCTTGCGGACGATCGAAGCCGGTTGCCGGGCGATGAGGTCGCGGACTTCGGCAGCGTCGGTCTCTCCGAGAACACGGGCGGCCATGCGGGCGTCGTCTTCCCCTTCCCCCGGACCCCCAACCCCTTGCTGTTGTTGTTTTGTTGTTGCAGCAGCTGCAGATTCTGCAGGGGCCTGCCGGCTGCCCGTTTTCTCGTGGGTTTCTTCTAGGGATGGGGCTGCGGCAGGCCAGAAGAGAAGCCGGAGCGTCAAGTAGGGAGACGCGGAGAGAACCGAGATGAGCTTCGCCTGGACGAGCCGGGCGACCCAGCGATCAATCGCCGCTTCGGACACAGCGAGATCCTGCGCGAGCTGCTGCGTTCGGCGGATGACGAGCCCTTCGCTGTTGGCCGCGACGACGAGCGCGAGATAGAGAAGGGCGGCGCGGCCGAGCGTCGTCGCCGGGGTCTTCGTCTTGAGTGGAGCGCCGAGGAGCGTCTTCGTCTGTTCGAGTGCGTGAGTCATGGTCGCGGTTGGTCAGGGGCTGCTTGGGATGACTTCGAATAGAGGCCGAGATAGAGGGACTCGGCAAGGGTGTCGAGCGCTCTCGCGAGTCGGAAGGCGTTCTTGAGCGACGGTACAATGAAGCCGCGCTCCCAATCGGAGATGACGCTCCGGCAGTACCCGATCCGGCGACCCAGCTCCCTCTGGGAGATGCCCTTCTGCAGCCGATACTCGCGGATCCGATTCGGGAATCGCGGTCGCGTGAGGGTCGCACGTTGGGTGTGCTGCACGGTCATGCAGGCAGAATACCGACCCGAAGAAAAACCGAAAAGAGGGGGTGAAGTCGCGAATTCACGACGCTCTGTGGACAAATAGGTCCCCAGCAGAGTAGACCCCCCGAGGGACGCCCCGGTCCCTATCCACAAGTGCTCCCCATCCCCAAGCGGTCGGGCTTCCCCGACGTCCACCCCCCTGCTCAAACCCCGGCGGGCTTGCGACGATGCGGGCATGAACCAGCCATCAATCTCGCGGCAGTCGCTCAGCGAGTTCAAGGCAATCTGGCATCGCAACCAGGGCGAAATGCTGGGTGACGACGAAGCCCTGGAGATGGCCGAGCGGCTTCTCCGCGTCCTCGACATCTTCCTTCGCCTTCCAGAGGTGACCGAGGGATCTCCGAAGGTTCGATCTGCGACGCGTTTGACGGATCGCCGCCTGCCATCTACGCTGACCCAGCTCGATCAGTAAACTCGTCCGCCATGGCCGGCTACATCGTCTACACCCGCAAGTCCACCGACTCCGAAGACCGTCAAGTGCTCTCGCTAGACACCCAGGCGCGAGAACTGCGCTCATACGCGAGCGCGCGCGGTCTCGACATCGTGGAGGAACTCCGCGAAAGTCGTTCGGCGAAAGAGCCCGGTCGGCCCCTGTTCGCCGCGATGCTCCAGAAGCTCAAGCGGCGACAAGCCACGGGGATACTCTGCTGGCGCCTTGACCGCCTCTCCCGCAATCCCATCGACGGCGGCACGCTTATCTGGGCGCTCGACCAAGGAGCCATCACGGATATCGTCACCCCCGGCCGGACCTACACGAACCGAGGCGACGACAAGCTCTGGATGACGCTCGAGTTCGGCATGGCGAAGAAGTACATCGACGACCTCCAGAAGGCCGTGAAGGACGGCAACACGACCAAGCTCGAGCTCGGCTGGCTCCCGGGGATGGCGCCGACCGGGTACCTCAATGATGTCGTGACCAAGACGATCGTTCCCGACCCGGAACGCTTCGAGCAGGTGCGGCAGATTCTTGAGCTGTTCCTCGCCGGTCGCTCCGTTCGGGAGATCCTCCAGGTCGCAGAGCGGGAGTGGCGCTTCCGCGTCCCGCGACGCGGGAAGATCGGCGGTGGGCCGCTCACGCAGAGCCTGGTCTACCGCATGCTGACGAATCCCTTCTACTGCGGCCTCATCGTGCGGAACGGCGTGCCGTACCTCGGCGCGCACGAGCCGTTGGTGTCAAAGGCCAAGTTCGACCGCATCCAGGAGATGCTCGGCAAGCCAAACCGGCGGGCGCCTCAGGCGCACGACTTCGCGTTCACGGGGCTTATCCGCTGCGGGGAGTGCGGCAACGGGGTGACTGCGGAACACAAAGTCCAACGCCACGGGCACCGCTACGTCTACTACCACTGCAGCCGGCGCAAGCTCGGCTTCCGCTGCCCGCAGCCGTCCGTCGAGGTCGCGGCCCTCGAAACGCAGATCACGACCTTTCTCCGCCGGATCCGCATCGACGATGACATGCTCGCGTGGGGCCTACGGGAACTCCAGGCTCGGGAGAAACGTGACCGCGCGGCTGCCGCGCCGAAGCCGACGTCGCTCGGGACCGTGCTCCAGGAGACCCGGAAGGAGTCGGCCGCGCTCCTCGACCTGCGACTCCGCGGCCTTATCTCCGATGACGACTACAGGATCAAGAAGGAGGAACTCACGGAGCGGGAGCTGCGGATCAAGGAGAGAGTCCTTCATGAGGAGACCGCGCCGAAACGATGGATCGAACCCGCGGTGAAGACGTTCCGCTTCGCCAATCAGGCCTCGAAACGCTTCCCGGCGGCGGCCAACGGCGAAAAGCGCGAAATCCTCATCTCGCTCGGATCGAACCTCGTTCTCCGGGACAGAACTCTGCGAATGGAAGCCAAGAAACCCTTCCTTCTGATGGAGGAGGGACGACGCATTTCCGACTGGAGCGGGGTCGTGAAACGACTCCGAACCTGGTTTATGCACCATGAAGACGACATTGCATGGCCAAGTTTCTGCAGAAACAAGAGTGACGAAGAGCGGTAACGTCGGGGAATCACGACGTTAGCCCCCCAAGGGGCGGAGGTCGGGGATGTCCGACGTCGCAGGAGCTACCGGTGGTTCCACCAGGAACCAAAGCGGCCCACGATCAGCGCTGCGATGCCGACGGATGCAATCATGATTCCGAGACCGGTCGTCGGATCGAACCAGCCGCGGTTCCCGAGTCCGCGGACTACCAGGTAGGCTCCGGGAAGAACGGTCAGCCATCCGAGAAGGACCAGGACCTTCCAGACCTTGCCCGTGCTCTCGACGACCGTTGGACGCATCGGGTTGCCGCAATGCGGGCAGCTCTGGGCTCTGGCGGAGATGCTCGCATTGCACTCAGGGCAGTTCACCAGGCTCATCGGGATCTCGTGAGTGATTCTTGCGCGCTCGGCAGCGTTCCAGCAGCCGCCTACCGCCCACGCTGTCGAAGGGTACGAACGCGAGGGCTTCGCCATGTTTGGCGCGGCGGAACTGCCGCAGGCGGACATCGACGGTCCAGCCCTCAAAGACGGGACGGGCTCTTGGCGTGTCAGGATGTTCTTCACCTGGAGTCATGAGACATTCATGGCACAGTCTTCGGCGTCCGTCAAAGAAGGCCCAACACGGGTAGAACGGATGAACTGCCGGCAGCGGGATCAGAGGGAAGAAAAAACCCGAGCAGGGCTCGGGGGAGAGAGAAGATCAGAGGATCAGCGGAGAACGATGAGCTTCTGCGTCGTGCGGCCGGAAGACTGACCGGAGAGTCGAACGAAGTAGATGCCGGAGGAAAGGCGGGTGCCGGGCGCATCCTGGGGATCCCAGCTGATGCGTGGCAGCGTGGCGGGGCTCGTGAAGACGACCCGACCGCTCACGTCCGTGACGGTCACCGACTTGCTGCCGGTGGGGATCACAAGCTGCAGGACGGCGCCAGGCGGCAGCGGATTCGGGAAGAGGGAGAAGCTGCTTGCGATGACACTTGGCTCCGGCAGTGGATTGAGAGGCTCGTGGGTATCGGGCTCCCTGGGAGGGAGCATCTTGCCGGATGGCTCGGTGCCCCAGCCGTCGAGCCAAGAGCCGGCGGCATAGGGCCCATCGGTTCTTGTGAAGCGGTCGGGGTTGCCGTCGTTCGTTGCGACGAACCAGCGGCCAAGGGTCGGGTCATAGAGCCCGATGTCGAGGTAGCTGTCCCAGCTAAAGTAGCCGGTGAGCGGCCGATAGGCGCTGTCACCGTAGCCGGTGATCCAAGCGCCGTAGATTTCTGGCCCGTTGAGCTTCGTGAATGCGGAGCCGGTACTCTGCGCAACGAACCAGTTGCCAGTCGAGGGTTGAAAGAGAGCGATATCGGTGAGCACGTCACCCCGGAACTGGCCTGCGAGCACCTGGTAGCTGCTGCCGTTGCCAAAGCCGGTGATCCAGGGGTTTGTCGCGGACCTTGTGAAGCCGGATCCGGTGTTTTGGGCCACGTACCAATTGCCGGTGGAGAGGGCATAGAGCGCGATGTCGTACTTGCCGTCACCGCAGAAGTTGCCGACGACGGGTTGGTAGAGACCGATGCCATCGCCGAAGCCGGTGATCCAGGGCGTATACGCCCTTATGAAGTCGTTGGCTGACGGATTGCGGAGAGAGACGTACCAATTGCCGGTGACTGCCTCGTAGAGGACCGCGTCGAGGTAGCCATCATTGTTCGCGTCAGCGAGGAAGGGGGTGTAGGCTTTGTTCGTCTCGTCCGCGCCCCAGTCGTCGAGCCACGACCCGTTGGGGCCTGTTCCGGTAGCAATCGAGAAGTGATCGCCGGCGCTGTACGCAACAAACCAGCGACCGAGCGCAGGATTGAAGAGACAGACGTCGTCGAGATCCGACCCCCCGATGTCCCCGGCGAGCGCGGTGTATCCTCCATTGATGCCGAAGCCGGTGAGCCAGGGAGAGATGTTCGCAATGAAACGGTTCGCCGAAGGATCGCGGCACGAGACATACCACGAGCCGGGTACTTCGTCATAGAGGCAGACGTCCGAGTAGGTGTCGTCGTTGAAGCGGCCGGTGAGGGCCGTGAAGGCGGGGGCTGAGGGGGGAGGAGGTGGAGGTGGAGGATCCGGGGCGACCACATTGACGCTGAAACTCATCCCGCCCCATTCCTCGATCCACTCGCCAGAGTTGTGGAATGGGCGGAAGTAGATCACTCGAAGGCCAGTAGTCGCACCGTCCGGGACCCTCCCCCAGAACGAGAACTCTGCAACCCCGTCGGTGCCGACGTCAGACTGGGTCATCCGTACGATCCGTTTGCGATCGGTCGGGTCGAGCCACGCTGGTCTACCGGCGACCGGCCGCAGGAAGCAGGATGCTTCGTCTCCTGCGCTGGTGCAGGACCGGAGCTCGATGGAGTGGTCACCGCCGTCGTTCCTCCAGTGCGGAGCATTTGGCCGGCTCGTGTTCCGAAACCACACCTTGAACTCGTATTCCTGGCCAGGAGAGAGGTCGATGCTGGTGCTTGGCGATTGGTGATCGTAGTCCGAGGTGTAGCCACGGAGCCAACCCTGGACCGGGTACGATCCTGAGAAGGAATGGATCCTGTAGGTTCCGTCGATCACTTCCATTGTAAGTCTCTTCGGGTTGTCAGCGCTTGATGTCGTACGATTCTGGTCGATCATGTCGACGTAGGCCGCCCCGACCGAGGTAATGATCCCCACATGCCCAGCAGCGCCTCCCGAGAAGCAGATGATGTCGTTTTCTTTCGGCTTCACCGCTCCGTCTTGATCGAAGACCCGAAGGCCCTTTGTCTCGGCGGAACCATAGTAGTCGCTGCCGTCTCCAGACCACCCAGTGGAGGAGAAGTGCATCGCTTCGCCATAGAACCGCTTCGCGTACTCGACGCATTGGTACTGGTACCCATACGTGCCCTGGCAGCACAAGCAGCCCGAGCCGTTCGAAAACGCTGTGACGTTCCTGTAGGCCGCCAGGGCAGTACCCCAGTTGCCGTCGCATTGCGCGTTCGCGGCTCTGGCGCCGAACACCGCCAGCGCCAACGCGTAGATCGCAAGATGCGAATGCCGCATCGCGAGCCTCCTTTCGTCGAAAGACGACGTTGTTCGGCAGCCCACATGGCTGCCCATAGGTTGTCAATGATCGGAAGAGAACAATGATTCCCTCCCGTGATCGGCCTCTCTGATCCAATACGTCAGGGAGTCCGATCGTGAAGGGAATACGTCGCGAGCACCGCGTCGAAGAATGAGGTGATGAAACCAGCAGATCGCGAGCGTGCCCAGACGAAGTCAGTCGCCGCTGAGAGTGGGATGCAGACGAATATTCCGTCTCTATCGCTCTGAGCTACCTCCAGAGAGTCGTCGACGTGATAACTCAAATAGGCGCTGTCGATGCCGTTTATCGCGACGACCTTCGCGACATCATAGAGCGGTGCACGTGGACCCACTGCGCGCAATCTGGACTTGCAGCTGTAAATGATGCTGTCCCCAAGTACTACGTCTGAGCGGCTGAAGTTGATCTGCGGTTCGAGATTCGCGATCCCGGCCTCGGCTAGGTAGAGGCCCCCGAGTTCTTCGTAGTGTTTCCACGTAGACGGATAGGAGACAGTGAAACTAGGGAAGAGGCTCCGGAGCGCAAGAAGTTCGGATTGCGACGAGTCATATGTTGTCCATCCTGCAGGGATGGCGACATTCGTGGTGCTGCTCGTGTTTGTATTCGCGTTGGCGGACTCGTTGGTGGTCGTTGTGGCGTTCGTATTGGCAGCCGAGTTGGTGTTCGTCGCAACGTTCACGTTCGAAGACGAATTGCGATTCTGGTTGGAAACGAGGACATTTGCGTTCTGAGGAGCCGTGTTCGTGTTTGATGGCGCCCGGGTCGCAAAGTAGGCCGCGCCAGCGACAACAAGCGCCAGGACAAGCACGATGGCGAGGACGAGGAGCGCCGCGATGCCGCGAGGAGATGAGGTATTGGACATGGGTGAGTGGGTTACGACTTAGATAGGAGGCGAAGGAGCGGGAGTCTGGACGGGAGAGCGGCCGGAGCGGAGGGTTTCTTCGCTGGCCACAGCCTACTCCCCCTCAATCCGTTGTCAAGGACCGCCCGGAGCGTGTGGACCGACAATCGCCTTGACGCGCGCGACGACCTGCGCCGGCAGGAGCTTCGCCTTGACCCAGTAGTCCCTGGCGCCGAGGGCTTTCGCGCGATCCACGTTGTCCCGCTGCGATTCGTCGAGATTCGTGAAGATCACGACCGGAATCGCCTTGGTCGGCGGATCAGCCTTGAGGTGGGCCAGGACCTCGAACCCCGCCTCCTTGTTCAGGGGCGGCGCGAGCCCTTCCTCCTTCGGAAGCACGAGGTCGAGGAGGATGATGTCAGGCCGCGAGAAGCGGGCTGTCTCAAAGCCCTCCTCCGGCGTTGCCGCCGTGAGCAGGAGGCACGACCCATCGAGCGAGAACTTGATGGCGTACATGTCGAGAAGGCGCTGATCGTCGTCGATGAGAAGCACGGTCGGTCGCATGGGCGGATCTGTGAAGGATAGTGTGCCGATTTACTCGCGATGACGAACGGCCCGTCCCATCATCACTGTGAGGGCGAGGAGGATTATTGCGATGGCTACGGTGGTCCAGGAGTTCATGGCTTCATAGTACAAGGCGGACGCAGACCTGGAAAGGCCCGGTGACCGAGTTGTCGTCGGCAGGGTGATCTGGATGCGTGTGTCGCTCCGTGACTCGCGGTGGGCCTTCACTCGCGCGGGCTTACCTGAGCCAGGCGGGCGGTCACCCGGGCGACGAGTGCGTCCGGCAGGATCTTCGACTTCAGGACATATGCCTCGGCGCCAAGCGCGAGCCCCTTCTCCGCGTTGTCCTTCTCGCTCATGTTCGTCAGGAGGATCACCGGGATGTGCGCGAGCGTGGGATCGGCCTTGAGCCGCGTGAGCACCTCGAAGCCGTCGAGGTCGTCCATCCGGAGGTCGAGTAGGATGAGGTCCGGCTTCGCCTTCTTCGCGGAGTCGAGCCCCTCGTATCCTCCGAAGGCCACGAGGAGCCCGAGACCGGAGACCTCGAACTTGAGCCGGTACATGTCGGCAAGGATTCGGTCGTCTTCGATGAGGAGGATGGTGGCGCGTTTCGGGTCCATGGGGGTCAGGGGTTCGCTGGTTGGGGCTGCGCGATCGGGAGCGTGACGGTCACGGTCGTTCCCTTCCCCTCGCCGGGACTCTCGACCGTGATCGTGCCTCGGAGGTTCTCGATGATGCTCTTCGCGATGAAGAGGCCGAGGCCCGAACCGTCCGTGTGCTGGTAGCTCGACTTCTCGCCGCGGGAGAACTTCTGGAAGAGACGCGGCAGGTCGGTCTTCGGAACGCCGATCCCCGTGTCCGTGATCGCGATGACGGCCGAGCCGTTCTTCCGGGAGAGCGTCACGGTGACGCCGCCCTTGTTCGTGTATTTCTCCGCGTTGTCGATCAAGTTCTCGAGCGCCTCCCGGAGCATCTTCGCGTCTGCCGTGACCGGCGGGACCGGTGGCGTAGGCGTCTCGACCGTGAACGTAAGGCCCTTGCGGTCGTAGTTGGGCTTGAGCTCTGCTCCGATTGCACGGAGGAGGGCGGGGAGGTCGACCGGGACGAGGGTCATCGTCGGCACGCCCCCTTCGAGTTCCATGGCGTCCAGGAGGTCGTTCACGATGTTCGAGAGCCGGTTCGCCGAGGCGAGCATGTTCTCCTGCTGGCGCTTGAGCTCCTCCAGGGGCAGCTTGTCGAAGTCTCCCTCCGCCTGCATGGCTAGAAGGCCTCGGATCGCGGTCAGTGGGGTGCGGAGTTGGTGGGAGGCGATGGAAAGAAACTCGGACTTCATCTTGAGGAGCGTTTCGAGCCGCACGTTCTTCTCCGCAATGTCGCGGGTCTGCGCCGCGACCTTCTCCTCGAGCGTGGCGCTGAACTCCTGCACCTGGGCGTAGAGGCGGGCGTTCTCGATCGCGACCGACGCCTGGTTCGCGATCGCCTGGAGGAGCGAGAGGTCCTGCGACGTGAACGCGTCCCGGGACGCCTTGCGGCCGAGGATGAGCACGGCGACGAGCAGGTCCTTCGCGATGAAGGGAATGAGGACGGCAGCCCGCTCGTGGCCGAAGAGCGCGGGCACGTCGGCGCGCTGCTCTGACCCCCGACCGTCCCCACGGACAGCGACGTCTTCGGGCGTGAGCGCGGACGCCGCGTCCCGGAGCCGTTTTTGCAGGCTCCGCTCGATGAGGGGGTGCTCCGGAAGCCGGTGCCAGCCGAGCCGTGCGGCGACCGTGTACCGGCCGCCGCCTCCGGCGGGCCGCACCGCGACCGCGACGTCGTCGACGTGCATGGTACCGACGACCGTGTCGGTCACCGCCCGCAGCACCTCGTCCAGCTTGATGGTCGCCGAGACTCGCTTCGCGAAGCCGTCCAGGACCGCGTGGTAGTCGTAGAGGGAGGCGAAGAAGTAGCGGTTCGCGATTCTCCGGATCGCGCGCGAGAGCGCAGAGAAGGAGGCCAGGAAGAGCGGCACGAAGAAGACAGCGGAGAGGTAGCCGCCGAGCGAGTAGCTGCCCCCGAGGAGGTGGTTGTCAATCCAAAGGACGCCGTAGTACATGAGGAGGGTGAAGATCCCGAGACTCGTGTAAATGACCGAGAGTCGGAGGATGACCCTCGTGTCCATCAGGCGGTGCCGGACGATCGCGTAGGCGGAGAAGCCGACGAAGAAGAGCGAGCTCACGCTATCGAGCCGTCCGGCGTCGCGGAAACCCAAGGCCGGCAGGATGCCGCTCACGAGAACCGCGGAGAGGCCGAAGAGGCTCACCCCGAGAAGGATGTACCGGGTCTGGAGCCGGTCGAGTCCCTCTGACCTTGCGTAATGGCGGGCGCTCATGACGATCGTCGCCGCGACCCCCAGCAGAAGGAAGGCGGTGTAGACGGGGAAGGCCGGGCCGAGCGCAACGTCCTCGATGGTGCCGGTCGCGATCCAGG
Organism: Candidatus Eiseniibacteriota bacterium; assembly: GCA_034679345.1. Classification (GTDB taxonomy): domain Bacteria; phylum Eisenbacteria; class RBG-16-71-46; order CAIMUX01; family VGJL01; genus JAXDAY01. The sequence continues at coordinate 262,341 of JAXDAY010000013.1, read as the reverse complement.
GAGTGAGCAGCGAGACGATCGCAAGGACCGCGCTCGCGACGTTGAGCGCCGCGAGGAGCAGGCGGTCTCGGCCGATAACCCGTCGGTGCGTGAAGAAGAGGATCCAGGCGACAGCGGCGGTCGGGATTAGGGCTCCTGCAACGAAGGTAAGGCGGAGCGTCCAGACGCTCACGATCCAGCCGGAGAGGAGGTTCGCCGTCGACCAGACGCCGGTCAGGAACGCGAAGAGGACGAAGGCGCGGCTGACCGGCCCCCGGGCACCACTCCGCGCCACCACCCAACCGATGGCGAAGCACGAGACGGCGGCGATGAGGATGAGGATCTGGAGCATGGGATCAGGGAATGAGACCGTGCCGGCGGCCGACCTCCGTGAGGTGCTCGGTCAGGCGCGTGATCTGGGCGGCCGAGTACTCCGGCGTGAGCGCGAAACGCATCCGAGCCTGGCCGTGCGGGACTGCGGGCCAGCGAATCGGGGGGGCGAGGATTCCCCGGTCAAGGAGGTCGCGGGACATGTCGATCGCGGTCCGCTCGCTGCCGATGAGCACGGGGATGATGTGCGTCCGGCTACCGAGCGTGTCGAACCCGGCTGCCGCGAGCTGGACGCGGAGGAGCGTCGTGTTCTCCCAGAGCCTCCTCCGCCGGTCCTCGTCGTGCTCCGCGATGTCGATCGCCTTGAGCACGCCGGTCGCGAGCCCGCCGAGGAAGGCGCCGGAGAAGATGTAGGTCTTCGCGGAGACGCGGAGGTAGCGCACGATTTCCGGAGAGGCGATCGCGGCACCGCCCACCACGCCAAATGCCTTCGAGAAAGTGGTCACGAGGATGTCGACACCCTCGGTGAGCCCGAAGTGCTCCATCGTGCCGCGGCCGTGGGAACCGAGGACCCCCGTCGCGTGGGCATCGTCGACCATGACCATTGCGCCGTACTGCTGCGCCAGACGGACGATGTCCGCCAGCGGCGCGATGTCCCCGTCCATGCTGAACACGCCGTCGGTGACCACGAGCTTGCGCTTCCGCCGGTGCTTCCGGAGGAGCTGCTCCAGGTGGTTCATGTCGCGATGGCGGTACACGGCGCGTTCGGCGTCGGCCAGCCGGCAGCCCTCGATGATCGTCGCGTGGTTCAGCTCGTCGCTCAGGATCACGCCGCGCTCGCGGCGGATGAAGGCCCGGAAGAACGAGAGAAGGGAGATGAGCGGCAGGCTCATGAGCGCGGGGATGACCCCCATGTTCGCCATCGTGCTCGCGTTGAAGAGCAAGGCGTCCCCGAATCCGAGGTAGCGGGCGAGCCGCGCCTCGAGCTCCCGGTGAACAGCGAGGGTCCCGCTCACGAGCACGGAGCCCGATGGATGGAGGCCGTAGCGGCCGATCCCCTCGATGACTGCGGCCTTCACCGCAGGATCGTTCGCGAGTCCAAGGTAATTCCCGGAACAGAACGAGAGGACGGGCTTGCCGGAGACGGAGAACTCAGGCGCGCTGGAAACGCCGCCGTCAACGATGGTGATGTCGGGATAGAGGCTCTTCCGATCGAGGAGATGGAGGGTATCCAGAATGGAACGCATCCGCGCGCGTAGTAAGATGACAGTAACCTATTATACCACTTCCAATTAGACCTCGTCTCTCCCTTGGTGTGCCGCCGCAACGGCTGTTGCGCTTTGAAACGGCCAGGGAACAAGATGGCTACCCGAGTTTGCTGCGCACTCAGCGGGCAAGGCGACTATTCTATTATTGTTCAATGAGTTAGGTAGATTCTGTCCAGCTTTGGCACGGGAGATGCTCCATGTCTTCACAAGTGGCCATTGGGGCGGCACGAACGGGGTGTGGGAATGGCTGCCGGCAGGAAGCTGGATCTGGAGCCAAAGGAGGCCGCGCATGCCCAAGTGGGCCGACTATGTGATCACCGCCGTACGTTACTCAACCGATCCCAAGCACATTGAGTCCGTTCAGGCTCGCGCTGATAATGGGGAGAGCCTTGGCTCTCCTGGAACGCGCACGCGTACGCAAGTCATTGGGGACATCGGAGCAGGAACGACCTTCGTCACCGCCTACCAGAAGGACGAGAAGTGGACGAAGGGTGAAGATGTTCGCGTAGTTATCGTAGACGGGACGAAGTACATCCGCACGGACGCGAACAGCAAAGCTGCCGACAACCTCGGGAGTCTCCCGACGTTCTGATGGGCCAGCGAGAGCGGTAGCAAGATGCGGGGCGGCGCACTTCACGGCAACGGAATTCCCCTGTACCCTGCATCCGGATAGAACCACGCCATGTTGATGACCGAATCTCTGAAGAAACTCGACTCCGTCACCTTCGGCAGCTTCCTTCAGGACCAGCGGCCTCTGACCCAAGACCCGCCGACCTTCGATCTTCGTGGATACGGGCTCGTGACCCCGGCGGCCGTCGTACAGCTTGCCGCGATTTGCTGCGGTGTTTCCGGGCAGGGGCGGACACCGTTGATCCTCACTGAAGAAGGCCCCGCACGCCGGTACCTCGTGCGCTGCGGTTTCGCTGCCGTCGTCTCTGAGTATGCGCGGATCGAGCCGGCCATCGGCCGGCTAGGTACTCTGGGCTACCAATACCGCCGCGGTTCGAGTCCGATGTTGGTCGAGTTGACCCGCATCGAAAGCGGGTCCGCGCTTCCAGAGCTTCTCGATCGAGTCCTGTGGACGCTGCGATATCGCCTGAAGTACCGCAAGCGAGACGCTTTCGACGTAACCACGGCCGTGTCGGAGATCTGCCAAAACACCTTCGATCACAACCGTGGCGCCGCCGGCTTCATCGCCATGCAGGTCTATGGAAAGGACACACGCCGTTTTCTCGAGGTCGCGGTATCAGACTACGGGGAAGGGCTCGGGGCAACTCTGCGGCGAAACCCCTTGAACGCAAGCGTCCGAACAGACATGGATGCGATTCAGCAGGCAACGAAGCTCGGAACGTCGGAACATGACGATCCCACCCGGGGGACGGGGCTCTTCCACCTTCTTGAGATCACATACAAGCACGAAGGAACGGTCCAGATCACGTCTGGACGGGCTAAGGTGCGATACCGCATGGACAAACGGGCCGGGTGGGGGTTTTCCGTCCCCAAGGTCCTAGGGGTCCATGTTTCCCTGACGCTGCCAACGAAGGAAGCCGCTTGACAGACCCTCCTACAGTATCTACAGTGGAAGAAATGGAACGAAGAATCGCACTTGGGGAGCATGGGCCGCACCTCTGGACGCGCGAAACCGCGCGGAACATCCGGGTGGAATTTGATCCGATTCTGGAGGGATTGGAGGAGGGCGGGGCGCTGGTCATCGATACGAAGGGGGTCGAGGTGTTCGACTACTCCTTCGCAAACGAGCTCTTCGGGCGGACCATCCTCAGCATCCCACGGGAGTATCCTGGGCGATTCGTCCTCGTTGAGAATCTCTCGAAATACGCTCGGGAAAACCTCACAAAGGCCCTCGAAGGAATGGGGCTGGCAATGATGGAACGGAAGGGGAAGGCGATCGGATTGATCGGGAAGGTCCACCCGACTGACCAGCAGACCTTCGCCGCGGTGGCAAAGGCGGGGCGGAGCTTGACCTCCTCCGAACTCGCCGAGAAGCTGGAGGTGAACCTGAACGCGATGAACGAGCGGTTGTCAAAACTCCTCGGCCTTGGCCTCATCAGACGAGAGCGCGCGACCTCACCGTCCGGACGGGAGCAGTATGAGTACTCGACGTTCCAGTGATCTCTTTTTTTGTCTTCTCATCCAGCATCTGCACTGTAGGAAACGAGACGTGTACTGCAACCGCATGGAGAAGACATCGTGATTGACCAACATCCCATGACTCAAAAAGGCATTCTTCAACACATCGCGCTTCCCAACCCGGACTTCGCTCCGCAGTGGGATCGGATTGTAGTCCCGCGAGAGCTGAAGGAACGTCTACTCGCTCAGGCTGTACTGGAATTCACGCTTCGGGGGAAGGTCTCGAGCACCTCTGTTCCGCTCCATGGAGTGATTCTTCTCGTCGGGCCGCCTGGTACCGGAAAGACCTCGCTGGCACGCGGGCTCGCCCATCGTGTCGCCGAGTCGGTTCCGCGAGCCGGATTCCGGTTTGTCGAAGTGGATCCACATTCGCTCGCCAGCTCGGCGTTGGGAAGGAGTCAGCAAGCAGTCCGGGATCTCCTGGAGCAGACCATTGTAGAGCACGCCGCGCAAGGTCCGCTGGTCGTCCTGCTCGACGAGGTCGAAACGATCGTGGCCGACCGGCGCCGTCTCAGCCTGGAGGCGAATCCGGTCGACGTGCACCGAGCCACGGACGCGGCACTCGCAGGCCTCGATCATCTCGCAGCCAGTCATAACAGCCTCCTCTTCATCGCCACGAGCAATTTTCCGGAAGCTCTTGATGGTGCCTTTCTGTCACGAGCCGACTTCGTTGTGCGGATCGATCGGCCCGACAAAGAAGCCTGTCGTCTGATCGTCGCCGACACGCTGGAGGAACTCGCAAGGCACTGGCCCCGCTTGAAAACTCTGCTGTCGCCGGAGAATCTCGGCCGGGTGGCGGCAGCGTGCGTTGGACTCGATGGACGGCAGATTCGGAAGGCAGTGGTCGGTGCGTGCGCGGCCTCCAAGGACATCGCTCTCGACCCGGGCCGTCTCCACATCGACGATGTCTTGGGAGCAATCGATCAGGCAAAGGAGAGTGCGAAATGACGGTCGTCGCGCGTCGAGTCCGTGCCGTTCCCTACCGGTCTGCGTCCGAGGCCTGGAGGCTCATCGTGGATCTGGTCGCGCCGCAGTCTACATCCGAGGCGCGGCGGGAGCTCCTGGGGATCGGTGGAATCGTTAGTACGTTGATCATGGACGAGCTACTCAGGGACTCGCCCTGCGTCTTCTGGGGGGCCGGGCCGCGCCTTCGCGTCTACTGCCTCCACGGCGATGACGCGATCACCGGGGAGAGCATGAACGAAGAGCCACTCCAGTTCTGCCCGACGGAAAACGGCTGGCAGGCATCGTTGCCCTGCGATCCAGAGGATCAAGCATGGGTCACGACGGCCCTCAAGAAACACGGTACGCACGTGAGCGTACGCGATCCGGGAGGCCCCATACCAGCAGAGGACGGTTCCGAGGAGAAGAACGAATCATCATTCACCATTGACCGGGAGGCATTCCTGCGCCCATGAGCACATTCGTCACAGTCAATACGTATACGCATGCGGTCACACACGTCACCGGCCACCTGCTCAACTCACTCAAGACGGTGATCCGCTTGAGCGGTCTGAGCCCGGAGAAACTCACGTCCGAGTGGGAGTCGCTCGAGCGGGGTGTCCGCCGTTGGCTGGAAACGCATGACCTTGAAGGACTCCATCTGGAGGTGTACGACCCAGGGACCGACGGGATTGTCGGGCGTTGGGACTTCGCGATCTCTTACGGATTCACCGGCGAGGGAGACTTCTGGGTGGACACGGACGCGATCCGCTACCACATCCAGAAGCAGGGCCTCTGGCCGGGACACTGCAACTATCGAATTGTCGCGAGCACGAAGCAGGGTCGGCCGGACGTCTGGGGATGGACGACCACGACGTTCCGGTCGACGGCTGGTTTCGTGAAGCAGAGCATCGGGACGACCATCGACGCAGCAGGACTGAGCGCGGGAAGCGGCTATTGGCGGAGGGCAACGGCATGATCACGGTCCCGGAGGCACTCGTCAAGTTCCGTAGCCGGCTCGAGCTCACGGATCAGGAGCAGAAGGACGCCTCGCGCCGTCAGAAGGAGATCCGGGCCGTGATGGATGCAGCCTTTGAGATCGACGAGGACTTCCTCACGGGTTCGTACGCTCGCTGGACCAAGACGAAACCCCTGAAGGACGTCGACATCTTCTGCGTGCTCGGCGATGCGGAAAGGCATTACCGTCAGAGCCCGCCGGCCACCCTCCTGGGCAGTGTGGAGAAGCGGCTCGTTGAGGAGTACGGCCGAGAGAAGGTGTCCTGCCAACGACGGTCGTGCTGCGTCGATTTCGGAGTACAGGAGGACGAGTACGGCGAGACCGGCGGCCAGGTGATGAGCTTCGACGTGATCGCTGCCTTCAAGAAGGACGATCACTATGAGATCCCCGATACGGCGGTGGCAGGTGGATGGACCGAGACCAATCCCCGGGTCCATGCGGAGAAGGCGCTGCGAGCGCAGGAGGCCTACAATGGCGAGTGGAAGGGGTTGGTCCGCATGATGAAGAAATGGAACGCCGAGCAGGCCAAACCGATCAAGCCATCGTTTCTCATCGAAGTGATGGCTCTTGATGTCTTGCATCCACCCTTCGGGGGCGATCATCGACGTGAGCTCCAGGGGTTCTTCGCATCGCTTGCCGACCGGATCCTGGAAGACTGGCCCGATCCTGCGGGGCTTGGTCCTGACGTCAGTGATCGGATGGGCGCGGCGGAACGTCGCGCCGCGAGAGAACAACTTCAGACCGCCGAAGCACAGGTTGCGGCAGCCCTGCAGCTCGAGAGAGCTGGGAGGACCGGCGACGCGCTTCGGGTCTGGCGTCAGCTCTTCGGGAAGCTCTTTCCGCTTTCGTAGGGTCACCCATGGCGAATCAGGTCGCAGCACGATTGAGTGGAGACGACTACCAGCACCTTTATGCTTGGCAGTTTGTTCTTGATCTGAAGATACCCCGGCAGGCCGTGAGCGCCGTCACAATCGAGGATGCGTTGGCTGGGTCCGTGGACGACGTCACGGTGCAGCATTCGGCGGATACGGACGCGCCGGACACCTTCCACCAAGTGAAGTTCCACGTTGACTATCGTTCCGCGTACTCGACCGATGCTCTGCTCGATCGCGGAGGGGGTCAAGCCAGCCTATTGGAGAAGTTCTGGACCACATGGAATCGCCTGCGAGAGGGCGGGCATGGACGGGCTATCGAGCTCCATCTCGTAAGTAATTGGGCGTGGAGCGTCGGTGACCCGTTCGGGGTCTGCATCGATGGTCACGATGGTCGGGTCAAGGAGAAGTTCCTCGCTGCGAGAGCGGGTGCGAAGCTCGGCAAGATACGTCGCCGGTGGCAGGACGCGCTCAGAGCGGAGGACGGGCTCCTCAGGGAGTTCGTCAAGTGCCTCCGGTTTCGGCTCGGCTACGCATGCACGGCAGAGCTGGAGCGACACGTTGCCGATCGAATGGAGCTGTTGAGTCTGCGATCCGACGTGAACGCGCTCCTCATTGCCGTCGGAATCATACGGGGCTGGGTCAAGACGGGCAGGCGGGCGCTTTCCTGGTCGGACCTGGAGGCCATCGTCGCAAAGCACGATCTGCGGCGACCGAAGGAGGAAGAGCGAGGAGTCGCTGTCCATTTGTCGACCGTCAAGGCGCAGAGATTCGAAATCGAGCCAGACTACCTGGTTGACTGGAGGGCGGAGTTTGACGGTGAGCCTGGGCTGGGTGGGCACCAGCTCAAGGACCCGTCACAATGGAACTCGAAGCTCCTCCCGGGACTGCGCGCGCTCGCCGAACGCGTTGGAGTAGAGACGGATTGCCGGCTGATCCGCGCACGAGGACTGGCACGGCTTTCGGCCTGGTTCGCGTTCGGTCATTCGTTCTCGTCCGTGGCCCGATACACGATCGAGGTAGACCAGAACGGGCGAATCTGGCGGACCGACGCGAAGCCGACGCCGGATCTGGAACTGGTCATCAGCAGCGCGAATGGCGATCCCAACGGCGAGGTCCTGGATGGGAATGGGAGAGTCGTCGCCGTCGGACTGAGCATCACCGGTTCTCTGGACGATGACGTACGGCGGTACCTTGATGGCAGGCAGGAGCAGGTGGCTGCCCTGCTCTTGCTGCGTCCGAATCGGGACCTTGGGAGAGAGTGCCTCCGTGATGCCGGCGATGCCGTTGCGGTTGCTGATCGCTTCAAGGATGCGGCACGCGCACTTGTGAAGCGCTGGGGCGCGAGTCGTCTGCTTCTCTTCTACTTCGGGCCGCTGAGTGGTGCTTGCTTCATTGGCCACGGACTGAACGCCGTCTGCCGAGAGATCCAGATCATGGAGGATCAGCAGCCGGGGTATGCCCCGTCGTTTCTCTTGAGATAAGTGGGCTGGAGGACGAGCAAGCCGTTCCCGAACGGGCCCGCCGAGGTTATCCGGTTCTCCCGAGGGCAGCAGTGCCCACGAGGCGGCGGGAACTCTCCCCGCCGCCTCCAAAATACCTCCACGCCCAGGGGGGATTCCGGGGGACTCGGGAGGACAGGAGCGAACTCGGGACCCGGCGGTAAGTCTTGATTTCCGAACCCGATACGCCCGAAGTCGCGCAGCGTCACCAAGTTGGCGAACGCCTCGTTTTCGAGTTCGATTCCCGCCGCCTCCAAAGTTCTCAATCCTTTGGGCATTCAGTGTGGTGCGTTCGTCAGCGAGGGCGGGCGCAGCCCGGTGGTGGCACCCCCTCGACTCGGATCGCCGAGGGGGCCAATCAATCGGTTTGGGGCATCGCCAGCTGGCATCGCGATCCCCTCCAGCAGAATCCGACTACTGGATGCCGATCAGCTGTCCTCGGAACTGGGGCAGATCATCTTCCACAATCTTCCATACAAGCTCGAGATCAACACCAATGTAATCATGGACCACTCGGTGTCTCAAACCGACGATCCGATGCCATGGGATGTCCGGGTACCGGTCCTTGAAGTCCGGCGGCAGGCGATTGGCAGCCCCGCCAATCACGGTCAGGTTACCGATGACAGCATCGATCGTCTTGTCATCGTCGAGGAAGGCGTCATGATCCATCCCGGCACGACCCCCGACCAGTATCAACGCGGTGGATCGAATCCAACGCTGGAAGAGCGTCAGCAACCTATCGCCTCGCCTTCGGAATGGCTCCATGGCTCTGGGAGAATACGGAGGAATGGGCCGGGCATGCGTGGAGAGTCGAGACCGCGCGAACTCAGATCGCCAACTCGGCCAGGATGTTTACTCGTCCTCCATCAAACGGTTAGGATCTGATCTCCCGTCCTCTATACGAGAACTCCGGGCGGACATCGCCGTCGCCGCGCCCGGAGTTGTCAGGTCACCTTCCGCCAGTCTTGCCTCAGCGCACCACCACCGCTGCGGTTTCCTTTGCGTGGATCGCCCAGCTCAGCACCTCCCCCGTGTCCTCCGCCAAAGTGTCCGCGACCGCGAGGTAGAAGGCGTGACCCGGAGGGAGCAACTGGAACGCCGTGAAAACTTGCTCTTGCTCCTCCGTGCTGTCCTGGAAGAAGTAAGTTCCGTCCAGGGATTGCGGACAGGCATGAAGTTCCCGCGCCCATGAGTCGGAACGGGAGCGGAAGAATTCGATGGGGACCGTGACCTCCGGCCTGCCGTCGTCATCCGCGTCGTAGGCCAGGCGGACGTCAAGATCCCCTGTGGCCGGATGACGGAGGTTCAAACGGAGGATCACGCGGCTGAGGTCGGTACCGTCGCTCGCGACGACCGGGCCCATCCGTATGCCCCGGCGATCTCCGTCCGGAATCTCCCCGGCCTCGGTCCAGACAGACCACCCGCCGGCAGCTCCCGATCTTTCCTCGGCCGGAGCGCAGTTCTTCCCGATCCCCGTCGGCGGAGTGTTGGAACATCCCTGGAGCAGAACCGCCAGGCTCATCACCGTCAAGTGGGTCCAGAACATGACGCCCTCCCCTCTCGGCCAGGGACTCGATCGCATCGACCGGGCCCGAAGCCCTCGGATCGATCTCAGTCCTTCATGCGTGGTCCAGGGCGGAAAACGGCAAGGGATTCTCTCCCGCCCGGCCCTCCTACCTGTGGATTGCGGAACGGCCTTCCGCAGTCTGGGCTAGCCGCCTGCATGTGAACCGCGGGCGCCTCGTCTTGGAGGAACATGAGCGAGCCTGTCGAGGGGGAGGTCAGCCGGATCCTGCTAAGCCTGGCTTCCCATCCGGGGGCGCAGGAGGGCGCGACGGCGCGCCTGTCGGAGCTGGACATCCTGGAGTTGGACAGCGCGTCCGCAATGACCTTCACTCCCTTGTCCCATTCCCGGATATGCGTGACCTCGTCCGCCAGGAGGTAACCCGGGCCTCGTCGCTCCTGCTCGGCGACCTGCTCGGTGATCAGCCTGACGAGAGCGTGGTGGTGGTCGGGATCGGGGGGCTCCTCAGCGCTCCGTCAGGCACTCTAGCGTCCGCTCAAAAGAGATGGAAACGTCCCTCGGGCGGTGCTATATCACGTGCGCGAGACACAAGGGCAGTCGACGGGAAAGGGGAGGGAGAGTCATGTGTGGCGAAGTCGGTGACCGAACGCCCGACGTCGAGCCCCGCGGTGGTCGCACTCCCACTGCGGCAGGTCCGAGAGCGGAGAACGGCGCGCCTCCGGCCGTCCCTCCGCCGGCGCCGGGGCCTGGTGAGAAGAGCACGGGGCATGCCGGCGCCGGCACGGCCGACGTGGGCACCAACCTCGCCCTGGAGCGGACGGACCTCGCGATCACCCGGAACTACCTTGCCTCGGAGCGGACGCTGATGGGCTGGATCCGGACGGCGCTCTCGATGATCAGCTTCGGTTTCACGATCGGGAAGCTTGGGCAGACGCTGCAAGATGTGGAGATCAAAGGGGTGCTTCTCGGTTCGCGCACCGTGAGTGTCCAGACGCTTGCCTACTTCCTTGTGGTCATGGGAACCCTGGCGCTCCTCGCGGCCACGGTGCAGCACATCGTTCGCGTGCGCGAGTACAGGGCAATGGGCTACCCCGGCCGAAGCGGCATGGCGGTCTGGGTCGCCATCATCCTGACGGCAATCGGCGGATTCGCCCTCGTCGCCTTGGTGGCCAAGCTGTGAGTCGCTCAGGACGGATGCCCAGCGAGGACCGCGACAGCAGCTCCTCGGATGTGGCTGGTCGCCGGGAGATCCTGCCCGGGCTCGGCATGCTCCGCGGCTATCGACGGGCCTGGTTACGGCACGACATCGTGGCCGGGGTCTCGGTCGCCGCCGTCGCCATCCCGATCGCCATCGCGTACTCCCAGCTCGCCGGCGTTCCCCCGGTGCACGGGCTTTATGCGAGCATCCTGCCGCTCGTCGCCTACGCGCTCTTCGGCACATCCCGGCAGCTGATCATGGCTCCCGACGCGGCGACCTGCGCCATCGTTGCCGCCGTCGTGGTACCGATGGCGGCGTTGGACCCGGCGAGACACATCTCCCTGACCATGGCCCTGGCGATGATCGCAGGTCTGTTCTGCATCGTGGCGGGTCTCTTGCGGCTCGGCTTCCTGACGAACTTCCTGGCCCGGCCGATCCTGACAGGGTATCTGAACGGCATCGCCATCAGCATCATCAGCGGGCAGCTCGGACTCCTCTTCGGCTACCCGCTCGATCGCGCCGGATTCTTCCGCCTGGTCGCGGAGTTCTTCTCGAAGCTGGGCGAGACTCACGGACTGACTCTGGCCTTGGGTCTGGGGACCCTCGTTCTGCTGCGTTTGTTCAAGCGCCTGTCGCCGAAGCTTCCGACCCCATTGGTCATCATGGCGCTGGGGATCGTGGCGTCGCTCATCTTCCGTCTGCGCGAACGCGGGGTCGCCGTGCTGGGGGAGATACCGGCTGGATTTCCGGCGATCATGATCCCGAACATCGGCCTGGGCGATCTGGGCCCGCTGGCCATGGGGGCTGTGGGACTCGCGCTGATCAGTTTCAATAGCGCCATGGTCACGGCGCGCAGCTTCGCGGTTAAGAACCGCTACGAGATCGACTCGAACAGGGAGTTCATCGCGCTCGGCGTGGCGGACATCGGGGCGGGACTGCTGCAGGGCTTCGCCGTGAGCGGAGCCGATTCGCGCACGGCGGTCAACGACTCGGTTGGCGGGAAGAGCCAGGTGACGGGCCTGGTCGTGGCCGGGCTGTTGGTCCTGACCCTGCTCTTCCTTACGAAGCCGCTCGCATCGCTGCCCAGCGTTGTGCTCGCCGCGGTGCTGGTCAACTCCGCGATCGGGCTCTTCGACTTGAAGAGCCTCATACGGCTGCGGCGAATCAGCCCGCAGGAGTTCCGCCTGTCGCTGGTCACTCTGCTCGGCGTGATCACTGTCGGAGTCCTACCAGGCGTCGTGGTCGCCGTGGCGCTGGCGCTCGGACAGCTCATCGCCCGCACATCGCGCCCCAACGATGCGGTGCTGGGGCGCGTGCCGGGCGCCGACGGCTACTTCGACATCAGCAACCGGCCGGAAGCGGAGACCGTTCCGGGGCTGGTGATCTACCGGTTCGACGCTCCCCTGGTGTTCTTCAACACGGATTTCTTCAAGTCCCGCGTCCGAAGAGTCGTGAAGGAAGCGAGACCGATGCCGCGCTGCCTCCTCCTCGACGCCGGGGCGATCCCTGATATAGACACGACGGGGGTGGCGGGCCTCGGAGAGGTTTGCGCCGAGCTGACCGAACGCGGCATCGTCTTTGCAGTGGCGGGGGTGAAGAGCCGGGTTCGCCGTATGCTCGATCGGACGGGGTTGACCCAGCAGATAGGACCTGCGCGTGTCTTCCGGACGCTGGAGTCCGCGGTAGAGGCCATGGCAAAGGTCGAGGCGTGACCGGCTGAGCCCATGCTCGTCGGAAGGGAGGAGGGCCATGCGGGGGAGTCTACTGGCCGCGACATTCACCGCCGCGGTGACGGCCGTAACCGCGCATGCCGGCGATCCGCTGCCCACGTGGAATGATGGTGCGGCGAAACAAGCCATCATCGACTTCGTCGAGCGGACGACGACCACCGGTTCGCCCGACCTTGTGGCTCCGGCCGAACGGATTGCGGTGTTCGACAATGACGGCACGCTCTGGGCCGAGCAGCCTGTGTACTTCCAGTTCCTCTTCGCGCTCGACCGCGTAAAAGTTCTCGCGCCGCAGCATCCGGAGTGGAGCACGCGAGAGCCGTTCGCGTCGGTCCTCAAGGGGGATCTGAAGGGGGCGCTCGCCGGGGGCGAGCGGGCCATGAGTGAGCTGGTCATGGCGACCCATGCGGGCACGACCACCGAAGAGTTCGAGGAAATCGTCCGGCAGTGGATCGCCACCGCGAAGCACCCGCGGACGGGGCGCCTGCTGACCGAGATGGTCTACGCCCCGATGCTCGAGCTCCTCGAGTACCTGCGGGCGAGCGGGTTCAAGACGTTCATCGTCTCCGGCGGCGGCGTCGAGTTCATGCGGCCATGGGCGGAGAGGGTGTACGGCGTTCCCCCCGAGCAGATCATCGGAAGCACGATCAAGACGCAGTACGAGCTGCGCGATGGCAAGCCGGCGCTCGTCCGCCTGGCCGAGCTGGACTTCATCGATGACGGACCCGGCAAGCCGGTTGGCATCCAGATGCGGATCGGCCGCCGACCCCTGGTCGCAGTCGGGAACTCGGACGGCGACCTTCAGATGCTCCAGTGGACCGCAGCGGGCACGGTCCCCAGCCTGTGCCTGGTCATCCACCATACCGACGCGGACCGGGAGTGGGCCTACGACCGGGCCGCAGCGATCGGACGGCTCGACAAGGGTCTCGACGAGGCGCAGGCCAGAGGCTGGACGGTCGTGGACATGAAAGCGGACTGGAAGCGCGTGTTCGCTGCCGAGCAGCGTTGAGCGCTTCTAGCCCGCCAAGGGCGCCACCGCGCCCCCGCCCCCTTCCCTACTCGACCAGCGGAACCTGGTCGGCCGCCTCGAAGAGAAGAACCGTGTCCAGCTTGTTCTCGATCTGATAGAACCGGGTCACTGCTTTCGATGGAAGGATCTTCCGGAACTTCTCGACCCAATCCGTCTTGATCTTGAGCGCGTCCTTCTGGAGGGCCAGGAGATCGTCGAGCATGGCCGTGGCCTGGTCGTCCGTGAGCGCCTCGGAGTTCTTCGCGTAGTCCAGGACGAGGGACACCACGCGGTCGCCGAGCTTCTGCATCTCTCCACGATAGTCACGGTACATCGGCCAGAATGCGGCTGCCTGCTCCTCGGTGAGCGGCAGGTTCGCGGCCACGATCGCCTGGCGATCGCTCTGGAGCTGGGACCGCTCGGTGGCGATGTCGCTTTGCACCTGGGCCTGGGCCGAGGAGAAGGCGGCCAGCGCAAGTCCGACCGCCAGGCACGCGTTCAGCACCTTCGCCATTTGGGCACCTCCTACTGCGGCAGACGAGACTGCCGCTCTCTTGTGAAGAGTGAGCTGAGGAACGGTTCCGCCTTGCCCCGTCGGCTGCACCTTCGGGTCGCGCTAGAAGGTCACTCCCACGCCGAAGTTCAGCCCAGCCAGGGAGAAGTCGAGCTCGTTGTCGCTGCCGTCCGCGTCGACCTTCCACCCGGCCCGGCGATACCCCAAGCGCGCGGCGACCCTGGGCATGATCCGGTACTGGAGCTGCGGCTGCAGCTCGTAGACCAGCTCCGAGTCGCCGCCGCCGCCAAGGCTTGCCATGGCGTTCAGCCACAGCCCCTTGATCTTGGACGGAAAGATCGGAAGGTTGCCCCTCACGGCAAGAACCGGGTCCAGCAGTTCGCTCTGCTTGCTGTACGAGCCTCCGTCCTCCCCATACACCTCCAGATCGTTGTCGGCGTTGAGGGAGCGTAGACCGGCAAGCAGGTCGAAGGTCTGGCCTTCTTTCCAGCCGTCAATCTGGTAGCCGGCCCCGAGCCCGACGATGAGCATGTTTGAGTCCAGCTTGCCGCCCAGGGGCCGATCCTCGACATCCAGGGCATCGGTGCTCAAGTCGAAGGCGTCGAACTGGCCCCGGAGGACCCACCGCTCGTACTGAACTGTGGCGATCAGTCCCCCAGCGAACTCGACATAGTCGAACAGGTCGCTTGCCGACTTGTCGAAGTCGGTCTTCTCTCCGTCCACCGTGACGGTGCCCTCGATGCCTGCGATCCAGGCCATGGGCGTGATTTCCACACTCCAGAGTCGAGGTTCTTCCGCGGATGCCGTGGACAATGCCGCTAGCAGGATCATCACGGCCGGTCCTGCCGCTCTCGGCTTGATCGCGATCATCGGAACATCATCCCCACTTCAATCCGGAGCATGTCGAAGTTGTCGGCCCCGTCGAGGTCGATCCAGCTCTTCTCGTACCCGGCGCGAGCGAAGAGCGCTTCCGTGAGCTGCGCTGCCAGCCCGGCGCTGAATCCGTACGATGCGGCATCCTCGGTGTAGGTGTTCCCATACGCCGCGCAGATGTCTCCCCACCATGGATCCCACCAGCAGTCGATGTCGACCGACTCCGGGATGTTCGAGTCAACCATCGCCCAACCGACCGAACCCTGCACGTAGGGCGTGAATCGCTTGGGTAGAACGTGCCACGTCGCGTTGACGCCGATGTTGCCCGTATCCAGCCAGTCGCTCCAGTCAAGCGTGTGATCCGGATCGTCGCGACTGACGACATGGGCGGAGTAGTCGACGGTGCGCCACGAGGCGAAGCAGCCGACACTGAACCGCTCATCCAGGTTGTACGCGACACCAAAGCCCCAGCCGAGATCGTCCTCGAGTGACAGACTGGATCCACCGCTCCCTTCATAGTCTTGCGCGCCCACGTAGCGCGTTTGCAGACTGAATTCCCACGACTCGGCCCGATCGCTCGGACTCAGCAGCGCGGCCATCGCCGCGGCATTGGACACGACCGCCAGCACACACACAAGAGCGAGGAAGCGACCTGATCTCGCCATTTCCGGTACCCCCCTTGGTCAAGAGGACTGAGTCTGCATTTCCGCAGTCCCGTCACGCTTCGATGCCGCCACGTTCGATGTGGACCGCCCGGATCCCGCCATGTCGGATTCCCGTTCGATCCATGCGGCGCCG
Source organism: Candidatus Eiseniibacteriota bacterium (assembly GCA_034679345.1). Lineage (GTDB taxonomy): Bacteria > Eisenbacteria > RBG-16-71-46 > CAIMUX01 > VGJL01 > JAXDAY01. The sequence goes on along the minus strand of JAXDAY010000013.1, from coordinate 246,638 downwards.
AAGCTAGTCACCGGGCGATCGACTGTCAAGACGAAACAGGTGGACGGAGGCAGCGCATCACCCGATGCCTCACTCAAGGCGAGCGATCAGAAGACGATGGCGCTCGGGAGATCCGGCGCCGGCCCGGATCGGAGTCGCGTCGGCCTCTCCTGAGACCTCGCCGGGACGCCACCATAGGTTGACACCCATCCGGCGAGGGAGTAGCTTCCCGGCGGCCGGATACGGCGGAACGACTGAAGAAGGAGCGCCACCTCATGCGCAGTCGCGGATGCGCGCGCCCCACGGGCGGGACGGGCGTGCTTCGATGACGGGATGATTTCATAGCGCGCGCTTGCGGCGCGCCTGCGAGGTCCGGCGCTTGCCGGCGTGCGGGTCTCGGCTCAAAGAGGGGAGGACCGATGGATCGCTTCGCGAAAGTCGCCTGCGGAGTTCTGCTGTGCGCGCTCGCCGCTTCGTGCGTGAGCTCGACCCGGATGATCGGGAGATGGATCGATCCCGAGTACCAGAGCGCACCCGTGCAGAAGGTGCTGGTTATCGGTCTGGGGGAGAATCCGACCAACGTGCGGGCCTTCGAGACCGCCATGGCCGCTCAGCTCAAGAAGCGGAAGGTGGCGGTCGTCTTGGGCTCGAGCGTGATCCCGCCGGGCGCGCCGTTCGACACGACCGGAGGCCGTCAATACTGCCGGGAGAATGGCATCCAGCTGGTGACCCTCACCCGCATCCTCGGCCTCTCCAAGGAGACGGAGTACGTTCCCCCGACCACCTACATCGTGCCTGGACCGACCTACCATCGCTTCTACCCTTATTACTACACCTCCTACAGCACAGTCACGGAGCCGGGCTATACTCTCGAGTACCGGGTGGTGACAGTGGAGACGAATGTCTACTCAATGAAGGATGAGCGTCTGGTGTGGAGCGGCCAATCGGAAGCCGTGGATCCTGTCTCTGCGTTGAAGGCGGCCCAGGATTTCGCAGCCGTCGTGGTACGGGACCTGGTCCGAAGCGAGGTTCTAGGGAAGAAGTGATCCATTTCTCGCGGCGCGCCCGGGCGATCGCGGGCGCCGCCTGACCCGGCCGGATGTGGCGCCGGCGAGGCTTCGGGAAGACCGGGCCAGAAGGTTTCAGGACTAAAAGGTCTCCTGGAACCCCGCCCAGATCCCCTTTGAATTGTTCTTCCCGAAGCCCACGTCGAGGCAGAGGTTGGACTTTGCGCGCTTGTCGACCAGAATCCTCAGGCCGATCCCTCCGGCGGTGGCGAAGGACTCGAAGAGGTCGGTGCCGGCTTCTGGGGCGCCAAACGATTCCGTGTTGAGGAAGGCCACCGCGCCCAGGAGCCCGTTTCGCGTGAGGGTCGTCCGGTACTCCATCTCGGCATAGGCCATCCGGTCGCCCCTGAAGCGGTTGCTGTCGTATCCGCGTCCGGCGCGGCCGCGGGGAACGATGCCTGTCGCCGGAAGATCGAAGAAGGGCGCGGTACCTCCGGTCACGACGTCGCTGTAGAGCCAGAGCGCCAACCGGTGCCGGGCGTTCGGATCCAGGGACCGGTAGGTGCGGAGGTCGGCGTAGATCTCCTGCCAGTTCGATGTGCCGCCGAGAACATCCTCGAAGAAGGTCCGGTAGCTCGCGCTGACGAACCACCCCTTGGAGGCGTTGATCGGATTGTCTCGTCCATCGTAGAGCAGATTGCCGCTCAAGCCGGCCGAGGTCTGCCTCTTGAGGTCGAACCCATGCTGCGTGCTGTACTCGACGAACGCTGACTGATCCCAGATCGGCGCGAACCCGCTCATCGGCCGTATGTCCGTGCGGGTCACATACTGCAGTCCCATTCCGGCGAAGAGATCCGGCAGGACCTGGCGATAGAGCAATATGAGCGCCTTGGGGACATACAGGTCGACTCCGACCCGGGAGAGGTCGGGCGAATCGGTGCCGAGATCATACGTGGATTGGGGGTACTTCGCCCATGAAGTGTTCGCCTGGAGAAACCACCGGTTGTGGTCGCTGTAGGCGTCGACCTTCAGACCGATGGCGATCTGCTCCTCCAGCGAGACGCTCCCCCCAAGCTGCACCGTCGACGGGAAGGTGCTCTCCAGAGTGCCATGGTAGATCGATGTCAGTGCGCCCACCCCGAAGATGACGCTCGTGGCCGGGTCGTAGTTCAGGAAGGGCGTCACGATGACCGAGCGCTTCCCCTCGTCCTGCCCGGCCGCGCTATCGGAGAGCGCTGGCTCCCTGTGGCGCAGCCTTCGATAGAGGTCCATGGCGTCCGTTTGGGCCGGCGTCGTCGTCCCGGGGGCGGGGTCGGCGCCGGACTCCGCCCGCGCGGCCGAAGGAGCGAGGGACGCCGCGGCGACCAAGATCGCGAGCACGCGCAAAAGATTCGTCTCAAGTCGGCGTCCGCGGTTCATCGCTCCATCCGCCCCCCAGATCCACTGTCGCGCGTTCGCCTTGCGTTATCCCGGGATCCCCATCGAAAGCCGCGGATTCCCCGTGCGGGCGAACCAATCATGGAAGCACGATCGATGCCACGACGCGCATGTCCCACTCCTGCGCATACTCGGGCTTCTCGATGTAGTAGGTTCCCGCGAGGCCGATACCGACAAAGAACTTGCCGAAGGGAGGCAGGATCTGGTTCAGGCCCGCCGTTAGCGGCACCTGCCACTCGTCCACATCCGCCTCCCAGTTGTAGGTGGTCTCCGAGCCCACGGTGAGGCTCGTGCCCCGGCGGTTGAGGAAGAGGGAGATGGCAGGCTGAATCGTGGTCATGCTGACCGCGGCGCGGTCGTCATCGCCCGCGAAGGACCACATGTGCGTCAGCAGTCCGCCGACCGTGTACCTGCCCGGCACCTTCTTGGCGGCCACAAGCGTGGGCCCCGCGGACCACTTGCCGGTGCCGAAGTAGTCTTCGGAAGCCGTGGGAAGCATCAACGCGCCCCCATAGCCGAGGATGAGCGTGCCTCCTTTCGGCACCACGTAGGCGGAGAGCAACGCGTCTCCCACCCCTGTATCGTCGACCGGGAAGTCGGTCGAGTACATCGGCAGGAAGCCCCGATACAGCACCGTCGCCTGACCCGGCTTCAGGAAGCCCGCGGCGTTCAGCCGCAGCTCCTGATTCGCGTCGTCCCGAGGGCCTACATCCTGGTAGTGGCGGAAGTTCAGGTTTCCATAGTTGATCGTCGCGGAGGGATCGGCGAGGGCCTCCGCGACCTCCTGCGCCGTGATCTTGTGGGGTGTCTCCTGGGCGTTCGCCATGGGCAGGGCGCTCACGCAGAGCGCGCCCAGCGCGCAAGCTACGGACCAGCTCCGGATCAGCATCTTCGTCTCCTTTCGTCGCCGCTCTTGCGACTGAACATTCACGGCCGCGATGCTATCCCTCGCTTCGTCCGCTTTCAAATACTTCATGCGACGCGTCGATGTCCTCCTCCCGGCGCCGAGCGAACCACGGGGCGATCGACGTTGAGTCGACCATCTTGTCGCGATTGGCGTCGGGCCGAGTGGGGATAATCTGGATCTGATTCGAGGATTCGTCCAATGAATACTCCCCGGAATCCTTTCGATGTTCAAAGGACCGCGCCGCGAGCTGGATCTACCAAAGATGTCATCCTGAATCAGAGAACGATCTTGACGAATTGGCGCGGTGGGAATAGCGTGCTTGGCGGTACACGTGAAAGCCCTTGGCTGGATCACCGAGATGCGGAGGTGAGGGGTGTCGCCATCTCGGCGCCCGCAGGCATTCCATGTCATGGCCAAACCCACCGGTTCGGCATGCAATCTCAATTGCGACTACTGCTTTTTTCTGAAGAAAGAGCATCTCTATGAGGGAAGCACCTTCCGGATGTCGGACGAGGTCCACCGCTCCTACATCCGGCAGCTTCTCGACGCCCACCAAGTTCCCCAGGTAACCGTTGCGTGGCAAGGCGGGGAGCCGACGCTCATGGGGCTCGACTTCTTCAGGAGGACGGTCGAGCTCCAAGACGAGTACGCCAAGCCTGGAACCCGCATCGAGAATACCTTTCAGACAAACGGCATCCTGCTCGATGACGAGTGGTGTCAGTTCTTTCATGAACGGAATTTCCTGATCGGTTTGAGTCTCGATGGCCCCAAGGAACTCCACGACGTCTATCGCAAGGACAAGGGAGGGCGGGGCACCTTCGATCAGGTGCTCAGGGGGGCGCGGTTTCTTCAGAAGCACGACGTGCAGTTCAACATTCTGTGCACGGTGAATGCGAAGAACTCGGAGTACCCTCTGGAGGTTTATCGCTTCTTCAGAGACGAGCTGAAAGCGCAATACCTCCAGTTCATTCCCATCGTCGAGCGGGACAACGACACGGGCTTCCAGGAAGGCACGAGGGTGACCGACAGGTCGGTGCGCCCCGAGCAGTTCGGCCGCTTTCTCATCGAGATCTTCGATGAATGGGTGGGCAAAGACGTCGGCGAGACCTTCGTCCTCAACTTCGACGGCGCGCTCGCGGGATGGCTCGGGATGGCGGGGACCGTCTGCATCTTCGGGCCGACTTGCGGCCTCGGCATGGCCCTCGAGCACAACGGAGACCTCTACTCCTGCGATCACTTCGTTGAGCCGCGCCACTACCTTGGGAACATCCTGCAGACTCCGATGCTCGACCTTGTGGCTTCCGATAAGCAACAGCGTTTCGGGTTGGACAAGCGAGACACGCTCCCGCGCTATTGCCGCGGGTGCGACTTCCGTCACATCTGCAACGGGGAGTGCCCGAAGAACCGTTTCTGTCAGACGCCTGACGGCGAGCAGGGGCTGAACTACCTCTGCTCCGGGTACCTGGCTTTCTTCAGGCATGCCGACCAATCGATGAGGGTCATGGCAGATCTTCTTCGTCGAAACAGGCCCGCCTCGGAGGTCATGGCGATCATGGCAAACCGAACCGGCGGGTGACACAGGGACTGCGAAAGGAGTGACGAACCGTGAAGGTATTCTGGGCCATCGCGCTGGCAGGTCTGCTCTCCATCACCTTCTCTGGGGCGCAGGCCGGCGAGACAGGGCACTTCTCCGCGGGTGTGGCGAACATTCGTGACTTCGTCGTGCCGGACCCTGGTATCTACGGCATCCTGTACAACTACATGTACATGAGCGACCAGGTCAACGACCGGGATGGCGATGAGATCAGCCAGGTGACCATCGAGAGGCCACCCCTGGCGACGACCATCGATCTGGATGTGGACCTCGATGTGTATGTGATGACCGCGGGCGTGATGTGGGCCTCCCACTACAAGCTCCTCGGGGCCACGTACGGGGCTTACGCAATGTTCCCGCTTGCCAACACGAGCATTGGAGCCTCGTTCGCGACGCAGAGCGGGAGCGGCCGCAGTGCGGACGAGTCGCAGTTCGGCGTGGGGGACATGTTCGTGCAACCGGTCTGGCTGGGCTGGAAAAGGCCGAACTTCGACGCCGCGCTCGGCTACGGCCTCTATCTTCCCGTGGGGAAATACGAGACGGAGGATGTGATGCTGCCCGTCGTCGGGGAGATCAGGACGGAGGCCACGGACAACATCGGACTGGGCTTCTGGACTCACCAGCTCCAGGGTGCGTTCTCGTACTACCCATGGCCGGACAGACGGATGGCGGTGGCCACGGCGTTGACATGGGAGATCCACGGCGAGAAGGAGGACTTCGATCTGACGCCTGGACAGAATTTGAGCCTGAACTGGGGAGTGAGCCAGTACATGCCGCTGACGGCGGACAGGAAGATGCTCCTCGAGTTTGGGCCTGCAGGGTACAACAGCTGGCAGATCACGGACGATAGCGGGGACGCGGCCCGGAATCCGGATGTGCACGACGGGGCTCATGGCGGGGGCCTGCAGATCGGCACGGTCTACGTTCCGTGGAACGGGAGCGTGAATCTCCGTTACCTGTACGAGTACGCGGCTACCGACCGGTTCCAGGGCCAGTCGATCGGGCTAAATCTCGCGCTGAAGTTCTGAGGCGCGCGGCGAAATGCCATCGAGCCTGAAGGACGGTGCGGCGAAACCGTGACCATCAAGAGAAGCGGGGCTGCACAGAGAGAGCGCGGGTCCCGGAAGGAGGATTCCTGTGGAGCGCGATGAGGAAAGACGAGAGGTCCTGCCCATTCCGGATAGGAAGTTCGTGGGAGCCACCACCTACGACGCGAAGGACCCCGAGACGAAGTTTCCGCCGATCCGGGACATCAGGCCCCCAAGGGGGGCGCCGAATGTGCTCATCGTTCTCATCGACGACGCGGGGTTCGGCTCCTCGTCCGCCTTCGGCGGGCCCTGCCAGACGCCCACGTTCGAGAAGCTCGCGAAGAACGGGCTGCGCTACAACCGGTTTCATACGACTGCCCTCTGCTCGCCGACGCGCCAGGCGCTCCTCACCGGCCGCAACCACCACTCGGCCGGCATGGGCTGCATCACCGAGCTGGCCACCTCCGCGCCCGGCTACAGCTCGATCCGCCCAAAGGACTGCGCCCCGCTGGCCGAGACGCTGAAACTGAACGGCTATGCGACCGCGCAGTTCGGCAAGTGCCACGAGGTGCCGGTGTGGCAGACGAGCCCGATGGGGCCGTTCGACGCCTGGCCCACGGGCGGCGGCGGGTTCGAGTACTTCTACGGCTTCCTCGGCGGCGAGACCAATCAGTACGACCCGGCGCTCTACGAGGGAACAATACCCGTGGATCCGCCGAAGACGGCCGAGGAGGGATATCACCTCACCGAGGACATGACGGACAAGGCCATCACCTGGGTACGTCAGCAGAAGGCCCTGATGCCCGACAAACCGTTCTTCATCTACTTCGCGCCGGGGGCGACGCACGCCCCCCACCACGTCCCCAAGGAGTGGTCGGACAAGTACAAGGGGAAGTTCGACCAGGGTTGGGACAAGCTGAGGGAGGAAACCTTCGCCCGCCAGAAGAAGATGGGCGTCATCCCGCCCGACTGCGAGTTGACCAGACGTCATCCGGAGATCCAAGCCTGGGCGGAGATCGATCCGCAGATGCGGCCCGTGCTGGCCAGGCAGATGGAGGTGTATGCGGGGTTCCTGGAGCATACCGATCATCACGTCGGCCGGCTGGTCGCCGCTTTGAAGGACCTGGAGGTCCTGGATGACACGCTGATCTACGTCATCATCGGCGACAACGGGGCATCAGCCGAGGGAGGTCTTCCGGGCACGTTCAACGAGAACATCCACCTGAACGGCTTGGAGCTGGAGACTCCCGAGTTCCTGCGGCAACGGATCGAAAAGTTCGGCGGCCCGGAAGCTTACAACCACTACGCCGTCGGCTGGGCGCATGCCATGGACACGCCTTATCAATGGACCAAGCAGGTCGCCTCACACTGGGGAGGGACGCGCAACGGCACGATCGTCCACTGGCCGAACGGAATCAAGGTGAAGGGCGAGGTCCGTAGCCAGTTCTGTCACGTGATCGACGTGGCGCCGACGATCCTGGAGGCCGCCGGGATCCCCGAACCTACGGCGGTCCACGGCATCCAGCAGAAGCCGCTTGAGGGGACGAGCATGGCGTACAGCTTCGAGGATGCCAGCGTTCCCGAGCGGCACGAGACGCAGTACTTCGAGATGTTCTGCAACCGGGGGATCTATCACAAGGGCTGGAGCGCCGTGACGCGCCATTCGACACCCTTCGTCGTGGAGGCCCTGCCCGCCTTCGACGACGACGTCTGGGAGCTCTACGACGGAGGCAAAGACTGGACGCAGGCGCACGATCTCTCGAAGGAGAGGCCGGAGAAGCTCCACGAGCTGCAGCGGCTCTGGCTGATCGAGGCGGCCAGGTACAATGTCCTGCCGCTCGACGACCGACGGGTCGAACGCTTCAACCCGGACCTGGCGGGCCGCCCCACGCTGATCAAGGGCAATTCGCAGCTCCTCTTCGGCGGCATGGGCAGGCTGACCGAGAACAGCGTCGTGACGATGAAAAACAAGTCCTTCTCGATCACGGCAGAGGTCGAGGTACCGGCGAGCGGAGCGGAGGGCGTCATCCTCGCCCAGGGGGGCGCCTTCGGCGGTCTGAGCCTCTACGCCAGGGAAGGGAAGGTGAAGTTCGCCTACAACCTTCTCGGGCTCAAGGTGACCACTGTGGAAGCGGGCGAGAGGATCGCGGCCGGCAGGCACCAGGTGAGAATGGAGTTCGCCTACGACGGCGGCGGCCTGGCCAGGGGGGGAGGCGTCTCGCTCTACTATGACGGGCGGAGAGTGGGCCAGGGGCGCCTCGAAGCCACCGTGCCGATGATGTTCTCGTGCGACGAGACGACCGACGTCGGCCGTGAGAGCGGCACGCCGGTCAGTCCCGACTACGACAGGAAGAGCAGTGCCTTCACCGGCAAGATCCACTGGGTGCAGATCGACCTGGGCAAAGACGACCACGACCACCTGATCAGTCCGGAGGAACGGCTGCGCGTGGCGATGACGCGGCAATAAGGCCAGGACGTGATGGTTAGCAGATGGGAGCGATGAAAGCGCTCGTGACGACACTTGCCGTGATCGAGTTCGGAGCGGGCCTCGGGATGGTCACCGCTCCCTCACTCGTGGGCGCGACCCTGCTCGGGACATCGCTCGACGCGGCTGTCGAGCTGGTGATCGCCCGCGTGGCCGGGGTCGCCCTGCTCGCTCTCGCCCTTGCCTGCTGGAACCTCCGCAACGAGGGGCGGAGCCGGGCCGTACGAGGGCAAGTTGGCGCCATGCTGCTATGCAACGGCGGCGCAACTGGCGTCCTTCTGTATGCCGGTCCCGGGCTGGGGCTATCGGGCAACGGTTTCTGGCCGGCCGTCCTGATCCATGCGGTCATGGGCATCTGGTGTGTTTCCTCTCTGATCAACAAGCCGAAACGGATCTCGGAATGCCAGTAGTCTCGATAAAGGAGGGATTCTCGTGAGTTCGCAAGACAAGATCCTGAGGCAAGTCCTGCCCATCCCGGACAGGCAGCACGTGGGCCTCACGACCTACGATGCTAAAGACCCGGACACCAAGTATCCGCCGATCGAGAGGCTGCTCCCGCCCAAGGGCGCGCCCAACGTGCTCGTCATCCTGATCGACGACGTTGGCTTCGGGGCCTCGAGCGCTTTCGGCGGGCCGTGCCACACGCCGACGGCGGAGCGCCTGGCCGCCAACGGGCTCAAGTACAACCGCTTCCATACCACGGCGCTGTGCTCGCCGACGCGGCAGGCCCTTCTCACCGGCCGCAACCACCACACGGTCGGCATGGGCGGCATCACCGAAATGGCCACCTCGGCGCCGGGCAACTGCTCGGTCCGGCCCAAATCCTGTGCTCCGCTCGCCCAGACGCTCAAGCTGAACGGCTACGCCACATCGCAGTTCGGCAAGTGCCATGAGGTGCCCTGCTGGGAGACGAGCCCGGCCGGTCCGTACGACGCCTGGCCGACGGGCAGCGGGTTCGAGTATTTCTATGGCTTTATTTGTGCCGAGACCAACCAGTATTACCCATCGCTCTATGAGGGCACGACCCCGGTCGAACTCAAAAAGACTCCCGAAGAGGGATACCACCTCACAGAGGACCTGGCCGACAAGGCCATCCAGTGGGTGCGCCGGCAAAAATCTCTTATCCCGGACAAGCCCTTCTTCATGTACTTCGCCCCGGGCGCGACCCATGCGCCGCACCACGTTCCGAACGAGTGGTCGGACAAGTACAAGGGGAAGTTCGACAAGGGCTGGGACAAGCTGCGCGAGGAGACCTTCGCCCGGCAGAAAAAGCTGGGCGTCATCCCGCAGGACTGCGAGCTCACCAAGCGCCACCCGGAGATCCCAGCCTGGGACGATGTTTCTCCCGAGATGAAACCGATCTTGTCCCGGCAGATGGAGATCTATGCCGGGTTCCTGGAGCACACCGATCACCATGTCGGGCGGCTCATAGACGCGCTTGCCGACTTGGAGATCCTCGACGATACGCTCATCTTCTACATCATCGGCGACAACGGCGCCTCGGCGGAAGGCACGCTCCAGGGCACGTTCAACGAGATGATCCCGTTGAATGGATTCCTGACGCTGGAGACTCCGGAGTTCCTGAAGGCGAACATCGATAAGTTCGGCGGGCCCGAAGCCTACAACCACTATGCGGTGGGCTGGGCGCATGCCATGAACGCCCCGTACCAGTGGACGAAACAGGTCGCCTCGCACTGGGGCGGGACGAGGAACGGAACGATCGTCCACTGGCCCAAGGGCATCAAGGCCAAAGGGGAGATCCGCAGCCAGTTCGGCCATGTCATCGACGTCGCGCCGACGGTCCTGGAAGCGGCGGGCCTGCCGGAGCCTACCTTCGTCAACGGCATCCAGCAGAAGCCGTACGAAGGCGTGAGCCTCCTCTACTCGTTCGACGATGCCAAAGCGACGGGACGGCACGAGACACAGTACTTCGAGATCATCGGCAACCGCGGCATCTATCACAAGGGCTGGACGGCGGTCACCAAGCACCGCACGCCGTGGGAGACGGGCGCGATCAAGACGACTCCCTTTGACGATGACCTTTGGGAGCTCTACGACACGAAGTCCGACTGGTCGCAGGCCCACGACCTGTCCAAGAAGATGCCGGAGAAGCTTCATGAGCTCCAGCGCCTGTGGCTGATCGAGGCGGCCAAGTACAACGTGATCCCTCTCGATGACCGCCTCGTCGAGCGCTTCAACCCGGACATCTCCGGGCGCCCGCAGCTCGTCCGCGGCAACCGGCAGCTCCTCTTCGGCGGGATGAAGGGCTTGTCTCCGCACTCGATCCTCAACACTACGAACAAATCCTTCGCTATCACGGCCGAAGTCGTGGTTCCCGAAGCGGGCGCCGAAGGGGTTATCCTGGCCAGCGGCGGGATCACCGGCGGATTCAGCCTCTATGCCAAAGGCGGCAAGCTCAAGTATTGCTACAACTTTTTGGGGCTCAAACGCTTCTTCGTCGAGGGCACCAAGGCCATCCCGGCCGGCAAGCACCAGGCGAGAATGGAGTTCGTCTACGACGGCGGCGGCCTGGCCAAGGGCGGCACCGTGTCGCTTTTCACCGACGGTCAGAAGGTAGGCGAGGGCCGCGTCGAGATGACACAGCCCTTCGCCTTTTCCGCCGACGAAACGGTCGACGTAGGCGTCGAGGACGGTTCGCCGGTCTCGCCTGACTACGGGCCGCGGGGCAACGCTTTCAACGGCCGGGTCAACTGGGTTGAGATCGACGTCGACAAGGCCGCCCTGGACGCCGATCACATCCTGACCGCCGAAGAGCGCTTCAAGGTGGCGATGGCGTTTCAATGATGATCAATCCCATGGCGGATCTGTGAACCGCTGAATCCACGTATCGGGAAAGGAGCCGAGAGATGGCCGACAAGAAACCGAACATTCTTCTTCTGATGGGCGATGACATCGGCTGGTGGAACATCAGCTACAACAACCGGGGCCAGATGGGATACCGGACGCCGAACATCGACCGTATCGCGAACGAAGGCATCGCCTTCACCGACTACTATGGACAGCAGAGCTGCACGGCCGGCCGGGCCGCCTTCATCACCGGCCAGAACCCGGTCCGCACGGGCCTGACCAAGGTCGGCGCGCCGGGGATGGACATCGGCCTTATGCCCGATGATCCGACGATCGCCGACCTCCTCAAGCCGCTGGGCTATGCGACCGGCCAGTTCGGCAAGAACCACTTCGGCGACAAGAACCCCTACCTGCCCACCGTTCACGGGTTCGACGAGTTCTTCGGAAACCTCTACCATCTGAACGCCGAGGATGAGCCCGAGCACCCGGACTATCCGAAGGACCCTCGGTTCCGCATGGCCATGGGTCCCCGCGGCGTCATCCACTCTTGGGCGACCGATAGGGACGATCCGACCGAGCAGCCGCGCTGGGGCCGCGTGGGCCGGCAGAAGATCGAGGACACCGGGCCGCTGACGAAGAAGCGCATGGAGACCTGCGACGAGGAGTTCACCGATGCCGCCCTCGGGTTCATCGACCGGGCCCACAAGGCGGGCCGGCCGTTCCTTGTCTGGTGGAACAGCACGGCCATGCACTGCTTCACCCACCGCGCCGACAAGCACGCCGACAAGAGCGGACAGGGCTTTTATAACGACGTCATGGTCGCCCACGACGAGCAGGTCGGGAGACTGCTGGCCAAGCTCGACGAGCTGGGCATCGCCGGCGATACCATCGTCGTGTACACCACGGACAACGGCCCCCACTACAACACCTGGCCCGACGCCGGCATCACCCCGTTCCGCAGCGAGAAGAACACCAACTGGGAAGGCGCCTGGCGCGTTCCGGCGTTCGTCCGCTGGCCGGCCAAGTTCAAGGCCGGCACGATGCTGAACGGGATCGTCTGCCATCAGGACTGGGTGCCGACGCTGCTGTCCGCCGCCGGCGAGCCGGACATCAGGGCGAAGCTGCTGAAGGGTCACAAGGCGGGCGACAAGACATTCAGAGTCCATATCGACGGCTTCAACATGCTGCCCTACTTCAGCGGCGAGGCCCCGGAGAGTCCTCGGAACTTCTTCGGGTACATCAACGACGACGGCGCGCTCGTTGCCCTGAGGTTCGGCGATTGGAAGGTCGTCTTCGAGGAGCAGCGGGCCAAACAGATGGCCTGCTGGGCCGAGCCGTTCATCCACCTGCGCATGCCGAAGCTCTTCCATCTCCGACGGGACCCCTTCGAGCGGGCCGACGAGAATTCCAACTCCTACTGGGATTGGCTGCTGGCCCACCTGTTCATCATCGGCGCGGCCCAAGGCGTCATAGCCCAGCAGATCAAGAGCTTCGCGGAATTCCCGCCGCGGCAGAAGCCGGCTTCTTTCAACCTGGACGGGGTCCTGGAGAGGATGAAAGACGCCACAGGAGGGGGGCACCACTAGGGGAGTGGTAGTCGTCAAGGCCGAGGGCGGCGATAGCATACGATCCGTCTGTCGGAGGCGAAGCGATGCGCGAACTGATCGCGGGGATAGCCGGCGGCATTGAGGCGGTCGCGGTGGCCGTCATTGTGGGGGGCATCCTCTACGGCCTCGCCCGCTGCTTCATTGGCCGGGCCAGAGAGCCCGGCCAGGTCTACAGGGGCCTCAAGCAAAGGCTTGGAGGATCGCTGCTTCTCGGCCTTGAGTTTCTGGTGGCCGCGGATATCATCCGCACGGTCGCGCTCAATCCAAGCCTGGCAGGGGTGTTGACCTTGGGTGTTCTGATTCTAATCCGGACGTTCCTCAGCTGGGCCTTGCTGGTGGAGATGGAAGGGCGCTGGCCGTGGCAGGCGAAGGCTGAGTCAGAGAGGACACGGTGACCCCAATGGAGGATCTGTTCTCCCGGTTCTTCGATGACCTGGTCGGACGGTTGAGCGGGCCGATGAAGTTCCGCCTCGTGCTGCAGCCGATCATGGCTGCCATCCTGGCGGTCCGCAGCGGGTTGAAGGACGCGCGCGAGGACAGGCCGGCCTACTTCTGGGCTCTGTTCACCAACCCGGAGAGCCGAGCGGACATGCTGAGGGACGGCTGGAAATCGGTCGGACGCGTCTTCATCTTGGGAATCGTCATGGACGTGATCTATCAGTTCATTGCCCTTCGAACCTTCTACCCCGTCGAGGCGCTGGTGGTCGCCGCGGTATTGGCGATCATTCCGTACTTGCTCATCCGAGGCCCCGTCAACCGTTGCAGGCGGGGGAGGTCCGAACCTTCGAAGGACGTAGCCTCGCATGCCGGCCGCGACTCCTGAGAAGGACGCCCAGGCGGAGAGGATCACAAGGGGCGGGTATGCATTGATCATCCTGTGGGCGGCGGCGACGCTGATCCTCTACACCGCCATCGCAGGTCTTGGCGCCTCCCGGCTTCACGGCTATCGCGCGCGGGCCTCGGACCGGCTCGAGGCCATCATCGCCTCTGCAAGGGAGGAAGCCCGGGCGGAGGGGCCGGCGTCGGGCGCTTCGGCCGCGCCGCCGACAACCGTCCATATCGGCGCGTACCTTCATCACATCGGCGAGATCTCGCTCACCGGATCGAGCTGGAAGGCGGACTTCGATATCTGGTTTCGATGGCGTGGCGAGGGCGTGGAGCCCGGAGACAACTTCCAGATCGTCAACGGCGAAATCGAGTCGAAAGAGAAGCGTGAAGCCTACGTCGAGGAGGGCGAGCGGTATGAGCGATACCGCGTCCGCGCCCGGATCGTGACGCACTTCGACACGAGCAGGATCCCGTTCGGAGGAGGCATCCTCGGTGTGGGGATCGAGGATGGCAGGGACGGCGTGGATCGGTTGCGGTATGTCGCCGATGAGGCCGATATGCGCTTCGACCCCAGAGCTGTTTCCCCCAAGTGGTGGATCGAGAAAGCGACGGGCTACGTCACCAGCTATCGGTATCCGTCGCGGTTCGGCTCTCCACGGCTCGAGGCGGGCGCTTCGGCCGTTCGGTCGAGATACGTCTTCGGCATACTCGCCTTCATCTCGGGCTGGGGGATCTATACGAGCCTGTTCCAGGCGCTATTCGTCGCCGTCGCCATCGCATTCATCGCCTTCTTCATCAAGCCGATTCACGTGGATCCGCGCTTCGGCCTTGGGATCGGCGCGGTCTTCGCGGCGGTCGGGAGCAACATCGCGACCGGGTTTTCGCTGATCAATGCCGAGGGCATGACGCTGACGCAGATGGTCAACGGAGCGGGTCTTCTGACCATCTTTCTGACCATCGTGCAGTCGGCGGTCTCCCTCTGGATCTTCGACAGCATGGGACGTGAGCGCCTGTCACGGGTGTTCGACCTTGTCTGTTTCGCGGCGTTCCTGGTCGGCTACGTCGGGCTCAACGTCGTCCTGCCTTTGGCGGCGCAGGGGTGATGACCGGTCGGGCCGCAGTCCCGAGGCGAGCCAGGGAGGCCGCCACGGGACCCTTGGCAAGCTCGGGCGATCCTCGGTACAGTCACGGGTCGCTCCAATTGGTCGGTAGGAGAGGGGCAAATCCAGAAGGAGAGGATCATGCGAGTTCTTGCAGTCGCGCTGTTGTGCGCCGCGCTGGCCGGGCCAGCATTCGCGCAGGGAGAGAAGTCCGGCGAGCCCAGCCCCGAAGAGATGATGAAGGCCTATGAGGCTGCGTCCCAGCCTGGGACGGAGCACGCGCTGCTGGCCAAGAGCGCCGGCCGGTGGAACTGCACCGTGAAGTCGTGGCACGACCCGAAGGGGGAGCCCGAGGTTTCCCAAGGGACGGAAGAGGCCGAGGTGGTCTTCGGCGGCCGCTACCTCCGCAACCACTTCAAAGGGAACATGATGGGCAAGCCCTACGAGGGGATGGGCACTCTCGCCTACGACAACGCGAAGAAGAAGTACGTGGGAAACTGGTTTGACTCCATGAGCACGGGAATCATGTCCTACGAGGGTGACTACAACCCGCAATCCAAGGAGCTGGTCTGTCGCGGCAGCTACGTGGATGTCTTGACGGGCCAGGAGGTAGCGTGCCGGATGGTCTCGCGGTATATCAGCGACGACCAGCACGTCTTCGAGATGTGGGGCCCGGACCCGAGCGGCGCAGAGGTCAAGTGGATGGAGATCGCCTACAACCGGGCCAAGTAGCCATTCCGCCTCAGCCCGCGGGCGCGGCCCGGGCCGCGCCCGCTCAAGCGATCCGCCGTCTCCACCGTCCCGGCGATACGCCCGTTCTGCGCCGAAACGCTCGATGAAAACTGCTCTGGTCGCTGAATCCGAGTAGGAACGCCACTTCAGCGATCGACACTTTCGGGTCAAGCAGGTACTCCTCGGCGAGCTGGCTTCGAACGGCGTCGGAGACCTCACGAAACGTCGTGCCCGCCTCGACCAGCCTTCGCTGGAGCGTTCGGACGCTCACGTGAAGCGCGCGCGCGACGTCTGCAGCCGATCCGCCCCCCTCAGGCAGCACGGCGGTGATCGCTTTCTGCACATCGGCTCTGAATCCATGGATCGGCTGCGGAATCCGCCGGGCGAGGACCCGGGCATGCTCCTCGAGCAACCGGGCAAGCATCGCATCGCCGCTATCCGTCGGCGAGACCCATTCCCTGTCCGTGAAGCAGAGCCGATCGGCCGTGCCTCCGAAGTCGACGGGCGCGCGGAAGGTCTCGGCATGCCGCGCGCTCCAAGACGGCTCGGACTGGCGAAGCTCGACTCGCAGCACTTCGAGGCTGGGCCGGATCTTCATCCGGATACGGCTGACCAGCGCCGCGAAGACATAGTCCACGTACACGGGTGGCACCGGGCGCCCGTCAGCCATCGCGAGGCAAAGGCGATGCTCGTCGTCGTCGTGCTCGATCTCGAGGCAAACGGCGTCGGCGATCAAACGGAAGAAGCGTGCGAAGCGATCGACCCCCTCGCCGACTGTGGCTGAAGCGGCGACGAGGTAGTCGATGACCCGGTAGGCGCCGAACGGGAGGCTCACGGGTGCCGCGAGCTGGAGGGCCGGATCGCCAGACCGTTCGCGGAGCGCGTTCCACAGCGTCAGGACCTTCGGGCCGGGGATGCGCGCATCCGGATCCTCCAGCTGCCCGCGCGTGAGCCCCGCATCCTTTAATAGATCGGCCGTTCGGATCCCGCGCCCCTCGACCGTGCGGATCATCGCCAGGGTGCTCGTCGCGGCGATCATGGGAGGTGCCTTCACCATTTGGCGCAAAGTGTCAAAAAGTCGGCGTCCAATGTCAAGAATTTCGGCGTCTGCTGCGGTAAGTTGTCCTGTTTCGCTTATGAGACATGAGAAGCGAAGCGCAAGGCCGTAGTTCTTCGAGCAAGGCCTATAGATCCGAGGAGGAGGAGACTATGCAGACACACCAATCGCGGATCGGTGGTATCCGGTTCGCAACGCTCATCTCTGCGCTCGCCTTCGGGGTCGCCGCATGCGATGTCATGTCGCCTGAGGACCCGGGCACCTTGGTGCCACGAACCGTGATGGAGGACGCGAGCCTTCCCGCCATCGAGCTGAACGGAACCCGCTTCCACGCGGAGACGATGGGCGACCCGCAAAACCCGGTCATCGTGATCCTCCATGGCGGGCCGGGCGGCGACTATCGGGGAATGCTCCGGTTGGCCCAGCGGCATGGAGGCTACAGCCTGACGGACGAGTACTTCCTGATCTTCTGGGACCAGCGGGGAGCGGGACTCTCGAAGCGGCACGACGAGGATGCGCTGACGCTCGACATGTACGATCGCGACCTCGACGCGATCGTAAACCACTACTCGCCCGCCCAGCCTGTGTTCCTCGTCGGCCAATCCTGGGGCGGCATGTTTGCCACGAGCTACATCGACCGTCACCCCGAGCGAGTCGCCGGCGCGGTGCTCATCGAACCCGGACCGCTGGACGGCGCCACGATGGAACGTCTCAAGGACGACATCATCGAGTTCAAGCTCAGCTCCGAGCTTCTCAATGACATCGCGTGGAGCAGCCAGTTCCTGTCTCCGGATGACCATGCGCGCATGGATTACGCGCGCGCGATCGGAATGAAGGACGCGCAGCCAAAGTCGCACCAGAGCAAAGATGATCCCGAGCTCGGCTGGAGGCCGGGAGCGGCCGCCAGCCGCTACATCATGGAGGATGGGCAGGACGGAGATGGCGTCTTCAACTACGATTTCACCGCCAATCTCGCGGCATACACGACGCCGGTGCTCTTCATCGCCGGCGCGTGGAGCGAGATCATGGGCCCCTCGCTTCAACAGGATCAGATCCATCGCTACCCATCGGCGACCCTCGAGATCGTGGAGGGCGCCGGTCACGACGTGCAATGGGTGAAGGCCGCGGAAGTGGTCGCTCTGACTCGAACCTATCTCGAAGCCCGGCGAGGGGGTGTCCGATGAAGCGACTTTCGAGCCTCGTTCTGGGCGTTCTCATCTCGGCGCTCTTGGCAGGGAACGCCGCCGCGCAGTGGAACGTCGCCCGGTTCGACACGTATCGGAGCCGAGCCTACACGACGTTCGGACTGGATCCGGCCTTCGTCGCCTCGATGGGCTATGGACGCGTCCTCACCCTGGTCGGCCACGATTTCCAGCTCTCGGGGGATGCCGCGCTGGCGGCCGCGCACATGGACGTGCGTGATTTCCGCGGGCGGTTGGGAGCCCAGACCTCGCTGGCGCGCTGGCGCTCGGTGCACCTCACCGGCAGCGCCACCTTCATCACGCGAGGAACCGAGAACGCGATCTACCGCGGCTTCAACTTCGGCTCCGATTTCACGGGGACCCTCGGAGTCTACCGTCACTCGTGGTTCACGGCCGGCGAGTTCGGCTTCGACAAGGCGATCATCACCCACGTGACGCACAGCGACTGGTACCGAAAGCACTATTTCCCCGAGGCGAAGGACGGCTGGTATCTCGACGCGGGTGGAACCTACCACTTCGGCGTGGCCGGCGGCGTCGCGCTGGGCGGCAAGGAGGTGGTCGCGCGGTTCGGGTGGTCGCGCACGGAGGAATGGAACGACATCACGCCGCCCGTCTACGGAAGCCTGGGCATCGGATTCGGATTCTGATCCGAAGTTCGCGTCGAGCCCCTGGGCGGACCTCAGGGGCTCGGCGGGTCCTGAAGCCCGCCGCGCCATTTGTCCTCGAATCCTAGGGTTCCGGCACGGACTCCCCGAGCAGCTTGGCACGGATGAGCGCCACGGGGATCGATCCCTCCGCGAGCAGCGCGTCGTTGAACCTCCGCTCGGTGAACTCAGATCCCAGCTTCTTCTGATAGGCGGCCTTGAGCTCCAGGATCTGCATCTTCCCGGCGAAGTAGGAGATCAACTGCGCGGGCCAGTTGATCGTGCGCAGGATGTCCGGGTCGACCGCGCCCGCTCCGCGCCGCGCCTGGCGCTTGAAGTCGGCCGCATCCTGGAGCGACCAGTCCCCGCACTCGACGTGCACGTCGTAGAAGACCCGCCGAATGCGGCTGCGCCACGAGTTGAGCGTCCGGTACGAAGCCTCCGGCGAGTCGCCCAGGCCTCCGGCGCGCCAGAAGATCTCCTCCGCGTACATCGCCCAGCCCTCGGTGATGCAGACATCCTGCAAGATGCTGCGCAGTGGATTGGGATGCAGCCGCGCGATGGAGAGCTGGAGGTGATGCCCCGGGACGCCCTCGTGGACCGCATAGGGTCCCATCCCGGTGCGGTGGTGCCCCTGCGAGGTAACGATCCGCTGCGCCCTCGTCTCGAGCGTCCAGTCCTCCTTCATGTGCTCCACATTCCACCAACCCACGTTGGAGTCGCCGAAGGGAGGCGGCGGGTTCATGCTGCCCCCATCGCCCGTGAGCGGAATCATCGCCTCGGGGGTTGGCCGCGTGCGGATCGGGCCCACGCCTTCAGGCACCGTGAGGATGTCCGACCGGTCCAGGAACTCGCGGTCGGCCCGGGTGATCGAGTCGTAGAGCGCGAGGAGCTTCTCTTGATCGAGCTGCTTGGCGAGCTCCATCTGCTCGGGCGTGGCCTCGGGCGCGGGCGGCAGGTTCGGCCGCATCTCGGCGATCGCGGCGTCGACCTCGGCGAGCTCGCGCTGGGCGAGGGCGAGCAGCTGTCGCGCCGACCAGGGGAGCATGAGCGCGCGCCGGAGACGCTCCTCGTACCGCGCGGCCCCGATGACCGTGAACTCCGGCAGGTTCTTCCGCGACCGGATCTCCTCGACATAGTCCGATACCGCGTCGACCGCCGCGTTCCGCTCGGGAGTCGGGGCCTCGGAGGCGAGCGACGCAAGAATCCCTGTCGCCACTCCGTCCGCGATCTCGACGTCACGCGCCGTGAGCGAGACGGCCACGCGCCGCATCTCCTCGACCATCTTCGGGATCGCGCCCGTCAGGGCCGCCCGGATGTCGGCGCGCTGCGGCGCATACGTGAGAAGCGCGATATACGTGTTGGCCAGGGGCTCGAGCCAGCAAGCCGGGCGGTGCAGGAAGAGCTTCTCCTCGACGAGCTGCAGGCGGGCGTCCTCCGCCAGGGCGTAAATCCAGCGCCAGTCGATCTGACGATCGATCTCCCAGTCCCGCCATGGCATGGCGCGCAGCGCCGCCGCGTCGGCCTCGAGGCGCGCCGCCAGGGCGGCCACGATCGCCGGGTCGTAGGAGGGCACGCGCGCCGCGTCATCGAATAGACCGGCTGCCGCCGCCATGCTGGGGTCGAGCGCGAAGCGCGCCTCGATCACGTCCTTGGCCACGGCGACGAACCGCGCGTCTCCGGGGATCGCCAGGGCCTCGAGCGTGGCGGCCGCGTGGGCCTCGGCCATCGAGAGGAAGAGGAACGGAAGGACAACGAGAGCGGATCGGATAATCGGTTTCGAGTCCATGCGGGGACCATACCAGAATGCCGTCGCTCATGCTGGGGGCGGAGGCGTACCGGATCCGGAGCGCCCGCCCGCGATTCGCAGGGCTTCGCGGGCCGTTCGGCACAGGTTCGGATGGTGCCGGTACGCAGCGACCTTGACCTCGGGGTAGCTCCGGGCGCTATTCAAGACTTCCTCCGCATCGCGCGTCAGGATCTCGTCGCAGATCGCATAGAGTCCATCGGGCGCTTCCTCGAGCCGATTGTGGGGCTCGAGGATTGACCGGAGCTCCTCCGCGAGATCCCTCGTCGGGAACGGCACGAGCAGAAGAGCGATCGCGCCGTGGCCGACGCGAAGCTCGCGCTCGATCGCGAGCGGCTCGCCTCCCCGCAATCGTCGCGCGGCGGGAAGGAGGATCTTCTCCTCGAGGGCGATGTGCCGCAAGAGCCCGGCCCGAAACGCTGAGAAGGCATCCTCGTCGAGCTCGCCGGGCCGGCCGAGAGCCTGCCGGAGAAGGGCATCCAATCGCGCATGGTCGGACTGGAAGAACCCCCAGATCGCTCCACCCATGTTCATCCTCGCTTCCGTTGCGGCCTAGAAGCCGGAATCGGACCGCCCGCGGTGATCACAGCAAGCCTGCGGTCACTCCCGTCTACGGCTCCTCTCGAGTGTCAGGGTAGACGCAGGCCGCGGCGCGATCGAGGAGCAACTTGCGCTCCCGAGCGTTTCGCGTGAGCGAGGCGGCGCGCTCGAGCTCGGCGCGCGCGCGGTCGAGCCGTCCGAGCTTCGTCAGAAACTCGGCCCGCACCGCTGGAAGCAGATGGTATCCCGCAAGGGCGGTTCCCGCGGCCAACGAATCGGTCGCTGAGAGGCCCGCCGCCGGACCGAACGCCATGCCGACCGCGACGGCGCGGTTGAGCTCCACGATGGGGGAGGGAGCGATCTGCGAGAGCGCATCGTAGAGCGCGACGATACGCGCCCAATCCGTCTCCTCGGGCGTGCGCGCCCGCGCGTGGCAGGCGGCGATCGTCGCCTGGAGCATGTAGGGACCCAGGCTTCCGCCGAGGCGCTCGCCGCGCTCGAGGGCCGTGAGGCCAAGTTGGATGAGGACATGATCCCAGCGTCCCCGGTCCTGATCCAGGAGCAGGATGGGCTCTCCCGAAGGGTCCACTCGGGCGCGAATGCGCGAGGCCTGGATCTGCATCAGCGCCACGAGGCCGTGGACCTCCGGCTCGGCCGGAGCGAGCTCGGCCAGAATGCGGCCCAGCCGCATGGCGTCCTCGCACAAGGCCGGTCTCATCCAGTCCTCGCCCGCCGTCGCGGTGTAACCCTCGTTGAAGATGAGATAGACCACCTCCAGGACCGACGCGAGTCGCCCGACGAGTTCGGCTCCCGCCGGGACCTCGAAGGGAACGCGGGCTTCCCTGAGCGTTCGTTTGGCCCGGACGATCCGTTGCGCGATCGTCGCCTCCGGCAGGAGGAAGGCGCGCGCGATCTCCGTTGTCGTGAGCCCGCCGATCAGGCGGAGGGTCAGCGCGACGTGGGCATCCCTCGAGAGGACCGGATGGCACGCAATGAAGATGAGTCGCAGGAGATCGTCGCCCACCTCGGCCTCGCCGGTTGAACCCTCCGAGTGGAGGATCGCTTCCTCACGCGCGAGATCGACCTCGCGTCCCAGCTCCTCGTGCTTGCGCTCGATGAGCTTCTCCCGCCGAAGAAAGTCGATCGCCCGATTCTTCGCGGTGGCCATGAGCCAAGCGCCCGGATTCTTCGGGATGCCGGAAACCGGCCAGCGCTCCATCGCCGCGACGAGGGCGTCCTGGGCAAGATCCTCGGCAAGGCCGACGTCGCGCACCATCCTCGTCAGCTTCGCGATGAGCGCGGCCGATTCGATCCGAAACGTCGCCTCGATCGCGCGATGCGGGTCGGAAGTCGTCACGCGCGGTCGGGAGGAGGCCCTTCCATGAGCTGACGGACCTCGCATTCGCCGTCACCAGCGACCTTGAGGAAGCGCTTGGTCAAGTCGATCGCCTCTTCTCTCGAGCTCGCCTCGAGCAAGGCGAAGCCCGCGACGACTTCCTTCGCTTCGGTGAAGGGGCCGTCCTTCACAGTCAAGGACTGGCCGGACCGCCGCACGCGCGCACCCACCATGGTGGGCAGGCAACCTTCGGTCGCGATCAGCTTGCCGGCCTTCGTCATCTCATCGATGAGCTGCATCATGTTCCCAATGTGCTCCGGTGTGGGGGGAGCGTTCGACTCGACGGTCTTGTATATGGAAAGGAATCTCATTGCTGCATCTCCTGTTCATGTTCTGGTGTCTGTCTGATGGTCGCCCCGGAATGACCAGGCTCAACCGCGATTCGCGGCCTCAGCTCTTCTCCCCGATCTGCGCTCGAAGCCGTTCCTCCTGCTCGCGCAACTCGGGCGTGAACTCGGCGCCGAAGTCCTCGGCCTCGAATACCTGGCGGATCTCCACCTCCCCGTCCTGGAACGGAGCGCGCCGCATCCACTCGATCGCTTCCTCCCTCGACTTCACCTGGACGAGCCAGTAGCCGGCGATCAGCTCCTTCGTCTCGCTGAACGGCCCATCCACGATGGTGCGCTCCGCGCCGGAGTACCGGATCCGGACTCCCTTGGAGCTCGGATGCAGCCCCTCGCCGGCGAGCATGACTCCCGCCTTCACCATCTGCTCGTTGAAGTTGCCCATTTCGGCCAGGATCTCCCGCGTAGGCATGACTCCGGCCTCCGATTCCTTCGATGCCTTGACGATCAGCATGAACCGCATGGCTCTATCTCCTTCCAGCCTCTCTGGTCTTCACCGGTTTTTCGTGGCGCGTCCTCGGCCTTGCGCGATGCGGGCTGCGCCGGGCGACCGGCTGACCGGCCGCCGGAGGGGGATCCCACCGTCTTCCCGCTGTCTCGGTCGGGACCGTGCCTTCACTCTAACCCGACGACGATCGGAATCGGGCGGGATCGACAACTCGCCGCAAAGAAATTGCCTGACGGCTCGCCGAATCGGCGGAAGCTCGCGACCCCATGTGCTTTCCTTCACAATCCACGAGGGGTCAGCGTGGCGTTGGGGCTCCATCTATGGTTCAATCATAGGTCCCCAGCCCGGCCTCCCGGGCCCGATACGACCATCCATCCCCTGGCTTCAATCAAGAGAAGTAGGAAAGGAAACGCAGAGATATGAGACTGTCGCATCTCACATTGCCGATCGTCGTCCTAACCGCCGCCCTCCTGGCGGGCGCCTCCGATGGAGCCGAGCTCAAGCTGCCCCGCCCGAGCCAGAAAGCGCAGGTCATGCAGACGGTGGGTCTCACCGACGTGACGATCACTTACAGCCGGCCCGGCGTCAAAGGCCGCGTGATCTGGGGTGGCCTCGTTCCTTACGACAAGGTCTGGCGGACGGGAGCGAACGAGGCGACCACCATCGCGTTCTCCACGGACGTGACGGTCAGCGGGCAGGCCCTGAAGTCGGGGACCTACAGCCTGCACACGATCCCCACACAGGGCGAGTGGACGGTGATCTTCAACACGAAGGCCGACCAGTGGGGGAGCTACGCCTACGATGAATCCGCCGACGCGCTGAGGATCAAGGTCAAGCCGCAGGCCCACGAGCACACCGAGTGGATGGAGTTCAGCATCCCGACCCTGTCGGCGGATCGGGCCACGATCGCCCTCGACTGGGAGAAGCTCCGGGTCGCATTCGACATCGAGGTGAATACGACGGAACAAGGTCTCGCCAATGCCCGCGCCGCGATGCAATCCCTTGCGCCGGACGACCACCAGACGGCTTTTCGCTGCGCGAGCTTCGCCTTCCAGAGCGACGTCGCGCCGGGCGAAGCGAAGGAGTGGGTCGACAAGTCGATCGCGATCAAGGAGACCTGGCTCAACCTTCGCCTGAAGGCGGACATGATGGCGAAGGAGGGCAAGTTGACGGACGCGGTGGCGTTCGCGCAGCGAGCGATCGATGTGGGCAAGCCGGACGCGCCTCCCGATGAGATCACCAAGATCGAGAAGCAGGTGGCGGAATGGAAGGCGAAGATGTGATCTTCCGCGGATCTGGGCGGCCCAGCCGGCCGCCCAGAACCGTGATCGCGACGGCGACGGCGATGGTGACCACGCAGCCGACCACGTTGTACCAGAGAAACGAGATCTTCGTGACCGTGAAGCAGAGAATGACCGCGCCCTCGCCGATCAGCGCCCCGAGGAACACGGCGTTCCCCCGAACGGGCTTGAAGTAGAAGGCGAGCAGGAAGATCCCGAGGATCGTGCCGTAGAAGAGCGAGCCGAGGATGTTCACGGCCTCCACGAGCGAGCCGAGCCGGTTCGCGTACTCCGCGAAGAGGATCGCTAGACCGCCCCAGATCACCGTCGCGGCCTTCGAGACCGCGACGAGGTGGCGCTCCGACCTCTCGCGTTTGTCGAATCGGCGGTAAAAGTCGACCACCGTGGTCGAGGCGAGCGCGTTCAACTCCGAGGCGGTCGATGACATGGAAGCGGCGAAGATCATGGCGAGCACGAGGCCGACGACCCCGACCGGAAGATACCGGAGCACGAAGCTCAGAAAGATGTAGTTCACATCGTTCCCGTCCGAGCGGGGGTTCACCTGGCGCACGATCTCCTTCGCCTGTTCCCGGGTCCGGAGGGCATCGGCCTGGATCTCTGCGACCGACTTTGCGCCCGCGACCGCCGCGGCCTCGTTCCCGGCGCGGCGCGCCTCGAGCATCGCCAGGATCTCCGACTGCTTCGCCTCGGACAGGTGGTCGTACTGCTCCTGCAGGGCGTGGAACTCGCCCGCGCGGACGCTCGTCTCGACCTGTCTGGTCTCCACGGGATTGAAGTAGATCGGAGTCGGATTGAACTGGTGGAAGACGAACACCATGGCGCCGATGAAGAGGATCACGAACTGCATCGGCACCTTGACCAGACCGTTGAAGAGCAGCCCGATCCGGCTCTGGGCCACCGATTGGCCGGAGAGGTAACGGCCCACCTGGGACTGGTCGGTCCCGAAGTAGGAGAGCGCGAGGAAGAATCCGCCGATCAGACCCGACCAGAACGTGTAGCGGTTCTTCCAGTCGAACGAGAAGTCGATCGCGTTCAGTCGGCCCATGAGGCCGGCCACGTGGACCGCATCGCCGAAAGAGACGTTCTGAGGCAGAAGGGTGACCGCGATGATGAGGGTCGTGAACAAGCCCCCCAGGATGATCACCATCTGCCAGAAGTTCGTGTGCGAGACGGCCTTCGTGCCGCCGGAGGCGGTGTAGACGACGACCAAGGCCCCGATCACGAGATTCGTGACGTAGAGATTCCAGCCCAGGAGAACCGAGAGGACGACGGCCGGCGCGTAGATGGTCAAGCCGCAGGCGAGTCCCCGCTGAACGAGGAAGAGCAGGGCGGCGAGGCTCCGGACACGGACGTCGAAGCGGCGCTCGAGAAACTCGTAGGCGGTATACACCTTGAGCCGGCGGTAGAGGGGCACGACAGTCACCGAGAGGACGACCATGGCGAGCGGCAGGCCGAAGTAGAACTGGACGAAGCGCATGCCGTCCACGTAGGCCTGGCCGGGCGTGGAGATGAAGGTGATCGCGCTCGCTTGCGTCGCCATGATGGAGAAGGCGACCGTGTACCAGCGCATGCTCTGATCGCCCAGGATGTAGCCGTTGAGATCGCGGTTGCGGCGTCCCTTCCAGACGCCATAGGCGACGATGAAGGCGAGGGAGGCCACGAGGACCAGCCAGTCGAGACCTCTCACGAGAAGGCCCTCGTGAAGGCGTAGAAGAGGAGGATCATCACGGCGAGGTTCAACAGCACCAGCGCGTAGAGGATGACCCAGCTTCCCCCGAAGGGTGGCGGCTCCTCCTCGCCTTGGGGAAGTCGGCGCGCCGTCATCCGCGCGCGGAGACCAGGTTGACGAAGAGCCGGTAGGCCCCGGGCACGCCCGCCGGAAGCTGACGGAAGAACGCGTAACCGGTGTAGATGAAGATCCCCTTCCCGTAGCGCGCCCAGAGGAGTCCACCCTCCGCGGGAGCCTCCCCTGGATCGGCCGAGGAGAGCACGGTCCGGTATTCGGGTCCCCACTTCGATGCGAAGTAGAGACCGCGCTCCTGCACCCAGCCCTCGAAATCCCGCTCGCTGATCCGATTCGGCGTCGTCAGGAGCGGGCTCTCGGGGTCGATGAACCCGACCGGCGCGTCCTCCAGCGTGACGCGATCGCGGCCGATCTCGAGCGTGTAGGGCGCGAACGCGTTCTGGAGCGTCCGGTCGGCCGTGTTGTACTGCACGACGAGGGTGCCGCCCTGCTCCACATAGTCGAGGAGGCGCTGCGTGTTTCGCTTGAGCGCCTCGCGGGAGTTGTAGGCGCGCACGCCGACGACGATGGCGTCATGGACGGAGAGATCGCCCGAGGCGAGGGCGTCATCGTCGAGGAGCGTCACGCGATAGCCGGCCTGCGCCAGGGCGGCGGGGACATCGTCACCCGGGCCCATGACGTATCCGACCGTCTCTCCCGCGCGCGAGAGATCGAGCCTCAGCGCCTGGGCGCGCGCATCCGGAAAGACCGTCTGGATCGGGATGTGGGGATGATCGATCACATTCATGCCGCGCGAGTAGACCCGGTCGCCGGCCACGACTTCCGCGCGGATCGATCCTCCCTCCGTCCCGGGGGTCACGAGGAAGAGCACCTCACGCGTCTGATCCGGAGAGAGGTCCACCTCGTGGGATGCAGGCGCGGAGCGCCAGCCGGCGGGCAGGACGAGACGCGCGGTCGCCTTGGCGCGCTCTCTCGACTCGATGCGGAGCCGGACCGGCCGCTCCGAGGCGTCCGGGAAGAGATAGACTCTCTCATCGAGCGCGAGGGTCACTTTGGGCGCCACGGCGATGGGCCGGTAGAGCTCGCCGCGAACGCGATCGACCCAGCGGTAGAGGACCGGGAGATCGTAGTCGATCGACTGCCCCGAGACGGACACGGTGAGGGTGAGACGAAGCGCGGGCTCGTTCTCCGGAGTTCCGATGAGCGCGGGATCGGCCACCTGATGCAGCCCCCCCACGACCGGCTCTCGGAGCCAGTACGGCTGCGTCGCGCGCCAGTCCATTTCCTGGGGCACCACGCTTTGCAGCGCCACCGTGACGGGTCGGTCCTCCGCAAGGAGGGTGTCGATCCCGCTCGAGAGTCCGGGGGTCTCGGATCGAATCGCCGTGAGCCGGAGCCGCGCGTCGGAACGGTTGATGGCGGTCACGTCGACTCTGATGGAGTCTCCCGGGGAGTGCGTGTGACCGGCGGCCACCGCCTCGAGCCAGAGCCCGGAGCAGGAGCGGATTGCTTCGTCGATCTCGCGCGCCTTGTGCCCAAGGAGGATCGCGTGGCTCCGCTCCGCGGCGGTGGCGCGGAGTCGAGTCAAGGCCTCTCGGGCCTTCAAGAGCCCGGGGAGGCTCGCGGAAGGATCGCTTGGATCGTGATTCCGGTGAACTTCTTCCAGGATCTCGCCCACGCGCGCCCCGCCGGGGATGCGCCCCCATGAGATGTCGATGCCCTCGAACATGTCGGTCGCGGCCGGCTCTCCAGCGATATGCATGAGGTAGTTCATCGAGGTGCCGCGGCGCTCCGCCGAACCGAATCCCTGGCTCTTGTGCATGCTGCGGCTCTCGGCCGCCAGCTCCGTGTAGGATCGACCGAGGAGGGCATTGTAGGCGCCGAGATCGACGGTGATGAACCGCTTCGCATCCTCGCCGCTCGGGGGCGCCGCCCAGTTGAAGTAGTTCCAGAGCAGTCGCGTCGGCTTCCACGGCATGAGGGTGTCGAGTTGCTCGGGGAACCGCGCCGGATCGCCCGCCGCGTCGAACGCCTGCACGGCGAGGAGCGCCGATGCGGTGTGGTGGCCGTGACGGCCCTCGCCGGTCGTCGGGAAACGCATCACGACGATGTCGGGCTGGAAGGTCCGGATCACGCGGACGACGTCGCTCAGGACCTCCTCGCGCCCCCACTTCGCGAGCGTCTCGTCCGGACCCTTGGAGTAGCCGAAGTCCACCGCGCGGGTGAAGAACTGCTCGGCCCCGTCGATTCTGCGCGCCGCCAGGAGCTCCTGGGTGCGGATCACCCCGAGGAGATCGCCCTGCTCGTTGCCCACAAGGTTCTGCCCGCCATCGCCCCGGGTGAGCGAGAGATACGCTGCGCGCACCAGCTTCTCGTTCTCGAGCCAGGTGAGCATCGCCGTGTTCTCGTCGTCGGGGTGCGCCGCGATGAACAGCACGGAGCCGACGACCGTCAGCTTCTGGAGGGCCAGATGAAGCTCGGCGGCGTCGAGGGGGGCAGGGGGGCCGTCGGAAGCGGTTGCAACCGCGGCGATGGGGGCCAAGAGCATTGGGATTACGGCCAGGCGAAGCGCGAGACGCACGGGTTCTCCTCTCGATGCCGTGGGGGTCATGGGCCCCGCTCCCGAACGTCGCGGCTGTGGCCCGTCGCGATCAACAGACGAGGCTACCCGGAGGGGGAGGGAGGCCGCAACCCCGGACTCCGGCGGAGCGATCGGTTCAAGGGGCGACTTCCTCCCGGCCGGGGGTTCCGCCGGCGTTCGTCCCATGGCGGTCGAACCAGTACTGCAGCATCGAGCGCGCCTGGTAGGTCTTGTCGGAGCCCATCTGCTCCTCGGGCAGCGCCCGCGAGTCGAGGAATGCGCGCATCTTCTCGAAGGGCCCGCGGAAGTCGATGGCGGGTCGCTCGAAAGAGTCGGCGATCACGACCAGCGCCTCGCACGCGGTGGCGACATCCGAGTCGTTCGAGGCATCCTCATCGTCGTAGAGCCCTCGCGCCCACTCCGGCAGCCCGGCCGCGGCGTCGTAGACCGGCTGGGCGAGCGCGGAAGACGGACTGGGAGTCCAGAGCCACAGCCAGCGCAGCGCGGGGAGGGGATCGTCGCCGCGCAGGATCTGCGCCAACTCGTCGTGAAGCCGCGGCCGCTCCCGGATCGACCTGACTGCCGCATCGCGGATTTCGTCGTCCGAATCGCTCGTGTACGCAAGCCAATCGATCAGGGGGGATGCGAGGGCCAGGGCGCCGAACGCGGCGAGCTTCTCGTTGCGCGCGCGCGCCCGCTCTTGCTCGAGCGCGGCGACGTGCTCCCGTCTCTCCTGGACCCCCGCACGGTAGCGGATCCCGATCACGACCACGCCGGTGAGCATGAGCAGAAGAATCGCGCCCGCGCCTGCCCGAAGCGTCATCGCGCCGAGCGGGATCAGTCTTCCCTGGCTGAGAGCGGCCACCGCGAAGAGCCCCAGGATCAGCGGGACCACAACCGCGAATACCGCGACCCACGGCCGGGCTCCCTCGCCGTACCAGCCACTCGTGGCGGCGACGAGCGACCAGAGCTCCATCCCCGCGGATGCCGCGAGAAGGAGGAAGACGGCGATCCACTGCACCCCGTGGCTCGAGTGGATCCAGGGGAAGCCTCCCCGGGCTGCGGCGATCGTGAGCGCCGCCGCCAGGCAGAGGAAGCGAGCGAGGCTCAGGAAGACTAAGCCGGCGAGCTCCATCGCGTCCGGTCCGCTGAGCGGCCGGATGGTCGCCGAGATGGGGATATAGAGCAGCGTGCAGATCGCCGCGACAAGGACGAGGAGGAAGCCGATGACGTTCATGGCGAGGCGTCGCTCATTTGGTCAACCATGAGAGCCACGAGGGGCTGTTCCACAGAACGCGATCCATCGAGAATGACCCTCCAGACGCGGGTTTGGAAGACGTCGATCGCCGTTCGCGGACCCGACCCCGGGCAGGATGGGGCCTCGTCCGTTCCGGGGCCCCATCGCTCCGCGGTCTTCAGGCGACTCCATCGGCCAGCCGCTGTCCCAGCTCCCGGATGACCGCGACGAGCTCATCGAGATCCTCTGGGCCAGACCGCCAGTTGGCGATCGCCGGACGGAAGGCGATCCGGCCCGCGTAGCGCGTCGTGCCCACCAGCACCCGCCCATCCCGCAGGACTTCCTCTCCAATGCGGGCGTTCAGGGTATCGAGCGCCGCATCGTCGAGCGCGCGATCGACGGGCCGGTAGCGGAAGCAGACGATGTTCAGGGGCACCTCGGCGAGCCGCTCGAGATCCGGGGCCTCATCGACGCGTCGCGCGAGATGCTGCGCGAGATCCAGGTGGCGCTCGATCATCGCTCGATACCCGGCTCGGCCGTAAGCGCGCAGCGTGGCCCAGACCGCGAGCGAGCGAGCCCGCCGCGAGCTCTCCGGCCCGATCGCACCCATGGTGGGGCGCGGATCGTCCGGACGCGGGAGGTAGTCGGCGGTGTAGGCGAATGCCTTTCCCATGAGGCCGACGTCGCGCACGAAGGAGAAGCCGCAGTCATAGGGGACGTTCAGCCACTTGTGCCCGTCGGCCGTGACCGAGTCGGCCCGCTCGACCCCGCGCACCAGCGCCTTCGTCCGATCGGGGAGCGCGGCGAAGAGGCCGAACGCCCCGTCGACATGCAGCCACGCGCCGTGGCGGTGCGCGAGATCCGCCATCACGTCGATTGGATCGAACTCGCCGGCGTTCACCTCGCCCGCGACGGCGATCAGGATCGCGGGCTTGCCGGCCTGCGCGCGAAGGGCGGAGTCGAGGCGATCGACGTCGAGACGGCCGGTCGCGTCGCGAGCGAGCACCTGGATGTTCTGCCGCCCGATCCCCAGGAGCGCCAGGCACTTCGTGTCGCTCGCGTGGATGTATCCGCTGGCGAAGACCGGGATGGGAGGAAGCCCCGCCATGCCGCGCTCGGAGACGTCGACGCCTTGAAGCTCACCCCACCACTGCCGCGCGGCGGCCAGCCCGACGAAGTTCGCCATGCTGGCTCCGGTCGTGAGGACGCCGGACCACGATGCGGGTATTCCGAAGAGGTCCTTCAACCAGCCGAGGCTCACCAGCTCCAGCTCGACGCCGATCGGCGATGTGATCCAGGTGTAGGCGACCTGATCGAACGCGGTCGCGAGCAAGTCGGCCCCGAGCGCCGCGGGCGTCGCGCCGCCGATCACGAAATGGAAGCAGCGCGGCCCCGAAGTGTTCCCGATCGCCCCGTATCCGCCCATGATCAGGCGGCGCAGAGCCCCGACCGACCCCTCGCCTTCCTCGGGAAGCGGCTCGTGGAAGAGCGCCAGCGCCTCCTCCGGATGCGGCGGGAGGGCCGGCTCGCCGTCGAGACGCTCGAGGTAAGTCTGCGCCGCGGCCATGAAGAGCCGCAGAGTCTCTTCGATCTCCTCGCGGGAGGGGAGAGAATGCCCGACGCTCGAGGAGCGGAGCTGCGACTCAGGGGTCAAGAAAGCCCTCCTCTTCTTGCGGACCTCGAAGTCCGCCCCGATCTTCCATCCCTCTCGGCCTAGCGCCTCTGGAGGACGACCTTGACGGCGCGCATCTCGTTCACCGTCGCGAGCCGGATGAAGTAACACCCCGGAGCGGCCGGGCGGCCGTCGCTCGTCGCGCCGTCCCAAACGACGGTGCGTTTGGCGTCGCCCATGGCGGGTGCGGCCACGGAGCCGCGCTCCAGCGTCGCCACGCGACGGCCGAGCACGTCGTAGACGCCCAGATCAAACGGACCCCCGCCCCCCACGCTCAGATCGATCTCGAACTGGACGCCGACGGAGGGTCGAGCAGCCAGCTTCGCAGTCGAGCGCGCCTCGCTCGGACCGGGCGTATCGATGCCCGAGGTAGGGTCGATCCGGGTCGCCTTGATGATGCCGTTTCCGTAGCCGCCGACCCAGAAGCCGTCGTCGACGGCCGTGACGCAGGTGCCGACGTTCCAGGCTGGCAGAGTGAGGCTCTCCCATGTGGCTCCGCCATCCTCGGTGACGACGATCGATCCATCGGCGTAGAACTCGTACTCGGTGGCCGCCGCGTGGTTGTCGTCGGAAGCGAAGGAGATGTCGTGCACGCGCTCCGGCCACACGTTGTTCCACAGCGTCCCGCCGTTCGTCGTGCGGTAGATTCCGGGCGTCCCATTGGGAACTGTCGCGAAGCCGGTCTGCGCATCGGTCCAGTGCATGTCCGACATGTAGCTCGTCAGGCCGGTCGTGCCGATCGGGCTCCAGGATCCGCCGGCGTCTGTGGTCTTGTACATGACCGGCAGGCTGTTCACATAGCCTCCTACGAATCCGACAGCCGGATCCAGGAACGAAATCGCTAACAGGCCTCCCGCCGCCGGGAGGCCCGCGCTCCGGAGCTCCCATGTCGCGCCGGAGTCGGTCGTCCGGTAGACCTTCGACTGCGTCTGGCCAAAGACGGCGGTGAACGCGATCCCGGGGGCGGGAGCGGAGATGCGGTAGGCGCGCCCGTTCGACGGAGGATTCGGCAGGGCGGCGGGAGACCAGACCGTTCCGCCGTCGGTCGTGCGCCACATCTGCCCGTAGTCGCCCGCGGCCACGGCGTTCGCGGCATCCCAATAGACGATCTCTTGCGTAAACGCGATCGCCGGCCCGCTCGGCTGCGCTTGCCAGGATGATCCTCCGTCCCCTGTGTGAAACCAGTAGGTCGGGGGAACGCCCGACGTGCCTGCCGCGCCGGATCCGCCGGGGCCGACCCCGATCGCCCCGATGACTCCGCGCGGAGGATCGAACGCGGCATCGGCCGCGTTCGTCCAAGTCTGGCCATCGTCGGTCGAGCGGTAGAGGTCGCCCTCGTCCGAAGGGAGAATCAACGATCCGTCATCGAGGCGGTCGAAATCGAGAAAGCCGCCTTGCCCGGCGAGCAGGAGCATCGTCCAGTCGGCCCCTCCGTTGGTCGTTTCCCACAACATGGCTCCCTCCAGATTCGTGGAGACCAGATAGTGAAGGGGACCCAGGACGATCGTGTTGCCCATGTAGACGATCGGATGGACCATCTCGCCCGTCCAGCTAGTTCCGCCATTCGTGGTCGTCCAGATCGAGGAATCGCTCAGGATCGTTCCGTGGCTCGCGTCGGTGAAGAAGGCCTCGCTGAACGGCTCCCATTCGTTCACGCCGCTCAAGGGAATCCAGGACTGACCGCCGTCGGTCGTCCGGCGCGCCAGGAAGAGGCCGAGCACATAGCCGTTCGAGGAGTCGAGCCACAGCTGCTCCCGCAAGTCGTTCGGTCCGGGGGAGGCGCGCAACTCCCAGCTCGCCCCGTCGTCACTCGAGCGAAGCACCTGTCCCGCCGTCCCGACGGCCGAGAGAATGCCTGGCGTCACGACCTCAACGTCGACCAGAGTCGAGGTCGACGGGTTGGGAACCGCCGACCAGGAGATCCCGGCGTCCGTCGACTCGAAGATCCCGGGGGGCGAACCGACCGCGAGCAGATGGCCCGGACCCAGGACGAGGACGTCCTCCAGATCCGCGGCAAAATCGGGGAAGAGATCCCGCTGCGTCCACGAGACTCCGCCGTCGGTCGTGACGAGCACCGTGCCGCGCCACCCGACGGCATAGCCGACCGTGGCGCTCTCGAAGTCCGTTCCGCCAAGCGGGTTCCCCTGGGGCGTAGGAAGCCTCCATGAGAACTCGTACTCAACGGCCCGGACCGGCCGGGATGAGAGAAGGGCGATGGCGAGGATCGGGACGGCGACCGCAAGCACGAGGATTCGGACGGCACGATGCATCATCGTTTCTTGACTCCTTGGGAGATGAGCCTTTGGTTTCTGCAGACTGAGATGGACGCGCATCAATTGCGGACTGTTCATCCTACGGGGCGGACGAGCCGCCCGTCAACACGATGGTGGTGGGATTGACGCGAGCCGGGCGGATCCGTATCGTGCGGAAATGGCGTTCCACCACCATCCCACCCTGCCCGCCAGGGCGCTTCTCGCCCGCATCCTGCTGGCGGTCTGCGTCTTCT
Organism: Candidatus Eiseniibacteriota bacterium; assembly: GCA_034679345.1. Taxonomy (GTDB): domain Bacteria; phylum Eisenbacteria; class RBG-16-71-46; order CAIMUX01; family VGJL01; genus JAXDAY01. Next base: position 212,647 of record JAXDAY010000013.1, on the reverse strand, counting down.
CGAGCGGATTCGGCTCCCAGGGGATCTGCGTCGAGCCGGACGGGCGCACGCACGTCGCGGGGCCTGACCACGCCTGCTGCGACCCGATGGTGGCCGACACGGATTGCGGGCCCGGCGATGCCCTCGTCGACGATTCGCCCGATTCCGTTCATGAATGCGCCCACACTCCTCCCGTCCAACCCGTGAGCGGACGCGGGAGTCCCGACGCCGGCCGGTTCGCCATGGCCCGTCTCGAGGGCGTCTTGCTGCGCCCGTCCGATCTCGCCGGAATCGCCGCCGGGGCGCGTGTCGGCGGGCTGCTCGGCGAGCTTCCCGTATCCGCCCGTATCCAGACCGTCCTGCTCCGGCTCTAGATCCCGCACCGACTCCCGCTTCGACGCCGGACGATCCCGCTCGTGTGGATCGTCCTCGAATCGCCGTGCGATCGCCGGAGGAGTATCGATGCGAAACGTACGCGGATGGCGGGCGATGGCCTGCCTCGTCCTGATCTGTGGGTTGCCGCTCGAGGCACGCCGAGTCGCGGGGCAACCGGCCGATGATGCGCTGATCCCCATGACCCTTCAGGAAGCGCTGCGCCGAGCCGCCGCAGCGCATCCGGGGCTCGCGGCAGCCTCGTTTGGCGTTGTGGCGGCCGAGGCCCGTGCCCGGCAGGCCGCAGCCCGGCCCAATCCGGAGCTTGGGATCGAGATCGAGAACCTCTCTGGCGATCTGAATGGGGCCAGAGAGGTCGAGGCGAGCCTCCGGCTCGCGAAGCGATTCGAGCTAGGCGGCAAACGAGGCGCCCGAGTCGCGGTGGCGGGGGAGGAGCGCTCGCTTGCGGAGTCGGACCTCGAAACGGCGCGCCATGACCTCGCCCGCGAGGTCCGCGGCGACTTCGTCCGCGGCCTGGCCGCCCAGCGAGAGCTCGAACTCGCGCGTGAGACTCTCTCGATCGCGCAAGAGGTGGCCGCCTCGGCGCAGAAGAAGGTGGAGGCCGGAGCCCTCCCCGCGGTGGAGGCGATGCGCGCCCGGGTCGCGATCTCCACGGCGCAGATCGCGTGGGAGCGGGCACGGGATGAGTCCCGGCTGGCGCTCGAGCGGCTCGCGCTTCACTGGGGCGGTGGGCCCGTCCCGGATCAGGTCGAGGGATCTCTCGATTCCCTCCGGGCTGTCCCGATCGCAGACACGCTGATCTCGCGTCTTGCGGACAATCCGGATCTGGCGCGCTTCTTGGCGAACGACCGGATGCGGCGCGCGCGCCTGCGCCTTGAACGCAGCCGTGGAAACCCCGACGTCGAGCTTTCTGGAGGCCTCCGCCGCCTCGAGGCGGAGGATCAAGAGACCTTCCTGCTCGGGCTGTCCGTCGAGCTGCCGATCCTGGATCGCAACCAAGGCGAGGTTCGGGCGGCGGCGGCGGACCTGGAGCGTTCGAGCCTCGAGCGGGAGCGCGCGCGCCGCGATCTCGAACGCGAGCTACGCGAGCAGGTCGCCCGGCTTCGCATCGCCCAGGCGGAGGTGCGGGGGCTGCGGCGGATCGTTCTCCCGGGCGCGCAGGAAGTCTACGAAGGAGTCCGCAAGGGATATGAGCAGGGCAGATTCACCTACCTCGACGTGCTCGAGGCCCGGCGATCGCTGGCGGACGCCCGCCGCGCGGAGATCGCGGCCTTGAGCGAGCTCGAGCAGAGCCGGATCGAGATCGATCGGCTGACCGGACGGGGAGCGGAGCGGATCCACCCCGCAGAGGAGGACGGAAGATGACTCGAACACGGGGGCCGATGGCCCGGATCGCCCTGGTCATGATCCTCGGCCTGGCCGGCTGCGCCGGAAACGCCGCGCACGACGACTTCGAGGACGCCGGGCATCGTGAAGGCGTCGAGCACGCCGAAGGCGACCATGGGGCGGGGGAGAGGGAACCGCACGAGTCGCATGAAGCCGAGAGGGAGGGCTTTGTGGCGCTCAGCCCGGCGCAACGCGCCGCCGCCGGGATCCGCCTGGAGGCGGTCGCGCCGAGGGAGATCGCGATCGTGCGGGAGTTGCCGGGCGAGATCGTCGTCAATGCGGATCGCCTGGCGCACATCGTGCCGCGATTCTCAGGAATCGCGCGCGAGGTCAGAAAGAACCTGGGAGACGCGGTCGGAGCCGGCGAGGTCCTGGCCGTCATCGAAGCGAATGAGAGCCTGGCCCTCTATGAGGTCAAGTCCCTGATCGCCGGGACCGTCATCGAGAAGCACATCACGCTCGGGGAGTTCGTCTCGGACGATTCCGACATCTTCGTCGTCGCCGATCTCTCGAGCGTCTGGGTGAACGTGAGCGTCTACGCCCGCGATCTCGAACGGATCCGGGTCGGCCAGACCGCCGTGATCGAAGCGGCGGGGATCTCGCGGAAGGCCGAGGGGAAGATCGACTATGTCGGCCCCGTGGTCGGAGAGCCGACGCGGACTTCGATCGCGCGGATCGCCCTGGCGAACCCCGAGCGGAAGTGGCGGCCGGGGCTCTTCGTCACCGCGCGCGTCCGGACCGAGAGCGTGACCGCACCGACTGCGGTTGCGGATCGGGCGATCCAGACCGTGCGGGGGGCGAAGGTTGTCTTCGTGGAGGATGGCGAAGGTTTCCGCGCCCAGGAGGTCGAGACCGGGCGGACCGACGGCGAGTGGACGGAGATCCTCGCGGGCCTCTCCCCGGGGGACCGAGTGGTCGTGGAGAACGCCTTCGTATGCAAGTCCGAGCTTCTGAAGAGCGAAGCCGGGCACGGTCACGCGCACTGATGCGGCGGCGAGGAGGAACCCCATGCTGGATCGACTGATCCGCTTCTCCATCGCGCAGCGGACCCTCGTCGTTCTGGGGATCGTCGCCGTCGCCGCGCTCGGCGTGCTGAACTTCTCGCGCCTTCCGATCGACGCGATCCCCGACACGACGAACGTCCAGGTGCAGATCAACACGGGGGTGCAGGCGCTTTCTCCCGTGGAGATCGAGCAGCGCATCACCTTCCCGATCGAGACGGCGATGAGCGGGATTCCGCGCGTGGAGCAGGTTCGCTCGCTCTCGCGCTACGGGCTCTCACAGGTGACGGTCATCTTCGAGGATGGGACCGACATCTACTTCGCCCGGCAGCTCGTCAACGAGCGCTTGCAGGAGGCGAAGGAGAGCCTCCCCCCCGGGCTTGGAGAGCCGGCCATGGGGCCGATCGCGACAGGACTCGGGGAGATCTTCTTCTGGGCCGTCGAGGCTGATTCGGCCGCGCGCACCGAAGATGGAGTGCCGTACACGCTTGCGGATCTCCGAACCGTCCAGGACTGGATCGTGAAGCCTCAGGTGCGCACCGTCCCTGGCGTGACGGAGGTGAACTCGATCGGCGGATACGAGCGTCAGTTCCACGTGACCCCGGATCCGGCGAAGCTCCTCGCCCATGGCCTCGGTTTCCGCGATGTCTTCGACGCGCTGGCGGAGAACAACTCCAACGCGGGCGGGGGGTATATCGAGCATCACGACGAGCAGTACCTCATCCGGTCGACCGGACAGGTGACAGGGATGGAGGAGATCCGCGACATCGTCGTCGGCGGCCGCGCCGGCGTGCCCGTCCGCATCCGCGACGTGGCCGAGGTCTCGATCGGCAAGGAGCTGCGGACGGGGGCGGCCATGGTCGATGGACGCGAGGCGGTCATCGGCACCGCCATCATGCTCATGGGCGAGAACAGCCGGGCGGTCTCGCACCGCGTGGCGAGGAAGATGCAGGAAGTGAACCGTTCCCTGCCCGAAGGTGTGCGGGCGACGACGATCTACGACCGGACGAATCTGGTCGACGCGACCCTCGCGACGGTCCGCAAGAACCTGGCGGAAGGGGCGATCCTCGTGATCGCGATCCTCTTCCTGCTCCTCGGCAATCTCCGGGCGGCGCTCATCGTCGCCCTGGCGATTCCGCTCTCGATGCTCTTCGCGGTGACCGGCATGGTCCACACGAAGATCAGCGGGAACCTGATGAGCCTGGGCGCGATCGACTTTGGATTGATCGTCGACGGCGCGGTCGTGATGACGGAGAACATCGTCCGGCGGCTCGGGATGCGGCAGAGCCAACTTGGACGGCCGCTCGCGCGCTCGGAGCGATTCGAGGTGAGCTATGAGGCCGCCCGCGAGGTCGCGCGCCCGACCCTCTTCGGCGTGGGCATCATCATGGTGGTCTATCTGCCGATCCTGACCCTGTCCGGAATCGAGGGAAAGATGTTCCGGCCGATGGCCGAGACGGTGCTTCTGGCCCTGCTCGGCTCGCTCGTCTTTGCGCTGGCCGCCGTGCCCGCCCTGCTGGCTCTTCTGCTCCGCGGCAAGGTCGCAGAGAAGGAGAATCGCCTGATGCGGGCGGCCTCGAGTCTCTATCGCCCGGTGGTCGACGCGTCGATGCGCTGGCGGTGGGCCGTGGTCGCCGGCGGCGGCGTGCTGATCGCGGTCTGCGCGATCCTGGCGGCGCGCATGGGAAGCGAGTTCGTCCCCTCGCTCAAGGAGGGGACGATCACCGTCCAACCTCTGCGGATCCCCTCGATCAGCCTCACCAAGAGCGTCGAGATGCAGGCTCAGGTCGAGGATCTGCTGCTGCGCGAGTTCCCCGACGAGATCGAACGGACCTACTCCCGGATCGGCACGGCCGAGATCGCCACGGACCCGGCGGGTCCCGACCACAGCGACGGGAATCTCATGCTCCGCCCGCAGCGGCAATGGAAACGAGGGAGGACCCAGGACGAGCTCGCCGCGGAGGTCCATCGAGTGCTGCAGCAGCTGCCCGGGCAGAACTACGAGATCACCCAGCCGATCCAGCTGCGCTTCAACGAGCTCATCTCAGGGATCAAGAGCGACCTTGCGGTCAAGGTCTTCGGCGACGACATCGATGTCATGCGTGAAGAGGCAAGCCGGATCGCGGCGATCCTGGGGACGATCCGTGGAGCCTCGGATGTCCGGGTGGAGCAGGTGAGCGGTCTGCCGGTTCTCACCATCGCGATCGACCGCTCGGCGATCTCACGCTATGGGCTCAACGTCTCGGATGTCCACGCCGTCATCGAGACGGCCATCGGCGGGAGCACGGTCGGAGAAGTCTTCGAGGGAGACCGCCGCGTCGACCTGGTCGTGCGGCTTGCGGAGGAGATACGAACCGACATCCACGCCCTGGAGGACCTGCCGATTCCGCTCCCCGCGGGCGAAGCCGCGCCGGGTCCGCTCCTCGCCTCCCTCGCGCACGAGCCCGATGTCGGAGCCGCCCATGTTCCTTTGGGGTCGGTCGCGGAGATCTCGATCGAGGAGGGTCCGAATCAGATTGGCCGCGAGAACGGCAAGCGGCGCGTCGTGGTCACGGCGAACGTCCGCGGGCGCGACATCGGCAGCTTCGTGCAGGAGGCGCAGGAGCGAATCGGGGCGGAGGTGAGGCTGCCGACCGGCTATTGGACGACCTGGGGAGGGCAGTTCGAGAACCTCCTCACGGCCCGCGCGCGACTGGCTTTCGTCGTCCCTTTGGCCCTGGCGTTGATCTTCATCCTCCTCTTCACGACCTTCGGATCCGTGCGACTCTCCTTGCTCGTGTTCACGGGAGTGCCCTTGGCGCTTACCGGCGGGGTCGTGGCGCTCCTGATCCGGGGGATCCCGCTGTCGATCTCCGCCGGGGTCGGCTTCATTGCCCTCTCCGGAGTCGCCGTGCTGAACGGGCTCGTGATGGTCACATTCATCCGCAAGCTGCACCTGGAGGGGCTGCCGCTCGAGGACGCGATCCGCGAAGGATCGCGAACGCGCCTGCGCCCGGTCCTGATGACGGCGCTCGTCGCATCGCTTGGCTTCGTGCCGATGGCCTTGGCGCACGGCACGGGCGCGGAGGTCCAGCGACCGCTCGCGACGGTCGTGATCGGAGGAATCATCTCCTCGACGATGCTCACGCTCGTCGTTCTGCCGGCGCTCTACCGGCTGTTCCACGGGTCGGAGGAAACGAAGGGGGAACGGGGGTGAAGCGCCCGATCGCAGCCCCGGCCGCCGATGGGCCAAGGAGAGGGCGCCGATGCGCCCTCTCCCGTTCCATCCTCGCTACCGCGTCACGACGACCTCAAGGTACTCGCTCGGAATGACGAGGCCGTTGCCGCTCGACCGATCATGAGCGAGCAAAAGATGGAGGAGCGCCTCGTGGAGCGACTTCCTCCCCGTCTCATCAAGCGCGGCGAACGCCTTGTGCGTCGGCCCGTAGAAGGTCCGGAAGACCTCGATCCAGTGCTCGGCCGAACGATAGCGGAAGTTGTAGATTCTCCGGTTCGTTCGGATGTCGCTTGCCTGGGGGCCGAAGAGCTCCACCAGCCGCGTCTCGGTTCCCCATTCCATGGGGGAGCGGAGCCCGGCCGGGGGAGGCATATGGTCGATCATCACGTCGAAGAGCTGCCCGATGAAGCCCTCGGGGGTCCAGTTCGCGAGGCCGATCTTGCCTCCCGGCCTCACCACGCGAAGCATCTCGGCCGCGGTCCGGTCCTGGTCCGCGGAGAACATGACGCCGAATGTCGAGAGCACGACGTCGAAGGACTCTTCAGGGAAGGGCAGGGCCTCGGCGTCGGCGATCTGAAACCGGATGGGCAGCCCATCGGCCTCCGCGCGGCGCCGTCCTTCCTCGAGGAGGGCGGGAACATAGTCGGTCGAGGTGACATCCGCGAATCGGCGCGCCGCCGCGAGAGAGGCGTTGCCGTTGCCCGCCGCGACGTCCAGGACCGTGTCGGTCGCCTGGAGATCGACGGCCTCGCAGAGCGACTCGCCGACGATCTGGAGTCGGACGCCGATCTGGCCATAGTCGCCCGAGGCCCAGGTGGCCTGCTGCCGGGCCTTGATCGCCGGCAGGTCGGGCTTCGGGGCGATGTTCGAGAGGCCCGGGCGGGGGCCGCTTGCTGTATTCTCAAGGGTTTTGGGATTCATCGGGATTCTCCTTCATGGTCCCTCGCATCGAGGGGTTGGCGCGTTGACGCAGCCGGCCACAACCGGCTCCATGGAGGCAGGATGCAGGAGGGCACGCGTTGAGATCTGGCTGTGCGTCGGAAAAACTTGATCGGGCGTCCGGAAAGCGCCGCCCGCATGACCGGCCGTCCGCGGGAGCATGCCGGGAATCCGCCGGCGATCGCGGATCTTCACGGATCCCCGAAGCGGGACGATGAGCGGCGACACCCTATCCGATCTGCTCCGCGCCGTGCGACTTCGAGGCGCGCTCTTCTACTACGTCGAAGGCGCGCCGCCGTGGGTGGCCGAGGCGCCCCACGCGCGCGACCTCATCCCCGCGATCATGCCGGGCGCGGAGCACATGATTGAGTTTCACGCGATCGTGACGGGTTCCTGCTGGGCCGCGATCGTGGGACAATCGCCGATCCGGCTGGAGGCGGGGGATGTGATCCTCTTTCCCCAAGGCGACGCGCACGTCATCTCCAGCGCTCCGGGGATGCGTGCGCCGGCTCCCGACACGAAGTTCTTCTTCTCGCCCCGCCCTCCCCAGTTGCCGTTCTCGCTCAGCATGCAGGGGGCCGAAGTGACGACCGCGCGCCTCGACGGCGGCGGGCGCGACCGATCGACCGTCGCGTGCGGCTTCCTCGGGCTCGACGCGCGCCCCTTCAATCCCTTGATCGCCGCGCTCCCGCGCGTGCTTCGCGTTCCCGGAAGCGCGCTCGGGGCGGACTCCTGGGTGACGACCTTCATGCGGACGGTCGTCGCCGAATCGAATCGGCGGCGGCCCGGGGGAGAGGCCGTCCTCGAGCGGATGAGCGAGATGCTCTTTGTCGAGGTCCTCCGTCGCTACGTCGACTCCCTCGAGCCGGAGCAGACCGGGTGGCTCGCGGGGACGCGGGACCCCGCGATCGGCCGGGCGCTGTCTCTCATCCACGAGAAGCCGGCGGAATCCTGGACGCTCGAGCGCCTGAGCGCCGAGGCGGGGCTCTCGCGATCCTCCCTCCACGAGCGCTTCGTCCATTTCATCGGCCAGCCTCCGATGCAGTACCTGACGCAATGGCGCATGCAGGCGGCCTCGAGGATGCTGCGCGAGACGAACGCGAAGCTCCTGGAGGTGGCCTTGGAGGTCGGTTATGAGAGCGAGGCGGCGTTCTCGCGCGCGTTCAAGCGGGCGGCGGGCGTCTCTCCCGGGGCGTGGCGCAAGGGGATGCGGGGCGGGTCCTGAGCCCCGTTTCGCGAATCTTCCGGTTCGTCAAGATCAGCCGAGCTGGACGATGCTCTCCTCCGGGTGCTCGACGGCGAGCATCAAGAGCATGATGTCCTTCACATGACGCGTCAGCAGGAAGTTCTGCCTCATGTGCCGGTAGCCGTTCTCACCCATGCGCCTGCGGAGTTTTGCGTCTTCGAGCAGCTCGATGAGTCTCCGCGCGGCTCCTTCCGGTGAGTGCACGAGGAATCCGGTCGTCCCATCGATCACCTGGAGCTTGATTCCGCCGACCGCGCCAGCCACGACGGGTTTCTTCTTCCAGAGGGCCTCGCTCACGGTGAGGCCGAATCCTTCTTTGATCGACTTCTGCATCACGATGGTCGATCCGCGAACGAGCGCGTTGATCTCGAGGTCGCTGAAAGGCGGCAGGAGGAGGACATGGATATCCTTGTCCTGCCCCGCCCGCTCGCGCACCTCATCCAGCACCTGCTGGCCCTCGGGATCGTCGGTGGCCGCCCCTCCGGCCAACACGAGCTGGCAGTCGATCCGCCGCTTCACCAGGCGGTAAGCCGCGATCACGCCGAGAGGATCCTTCAGCCGGTCGAACCGTGAGACCTGCGTGACGACGGGCCGGCGCGGGTCGATGCCATGGCTCTCGATGACCGCGCGCACCGTCGTCTCGTCCAGATCCCGGTTCTTGTCGCTCAACGGATCGATCGAGGGAGCGACCATATACTGGGGGATCGGCAGAGACTGGGCGAACTCCGGCATCGAGAACACCGCGGCGTCGTAACGCTCGACTTGCGGGCGCAGGAACTCCCACACACTCGGATCCGGCGTGGAGACGTCGATGTGACAGCGCCAGATCCACCGGCGTCCCGCCCGGTCCTTGGCCGCGATCAGTCCCGCGGGCTGGGGATCATGGATGACGATCACATCGTCGCCGAGGTTCATCATGCGCAGATTCATCTCGGTCGTCGCGCGGTAGGCGTCGAGCATCTCCTCGGAGAGCTTCCCGGGCTTCCCGTGCAGGGCGTTGTGGAACTCCTTGGTGACGTTGAAGAAGGCATCGTCGCCCTTCATCACGTCCCAGGAGGCTTCGACGCCCAGCTCGCGCAGGAGCGGGACGACCCGGGTCAGGATCTCCGCGACTCCACCGCCTACGGCCGTTGAGTTGATGTTCTGGAGACGGCGGCCGCGGACGCGCTCGGCGATGACGCGCAGCTCCTCCAGGACGTCGAGACCAACGACGGCCTCGTAATCAGCCAGCGCGATCTGCATCCTGCAGTCTCCGACGGCTCCTGCCCATGCGGATGAGCTTCATCTTCATCTGGTCGAGGGTCATCACGTAGGGGTTCAAGGCATCGATCTTTCGAGCGAGACCGCCTTCCCCGATCTCCGCCAGCCAGGCGGAGAAGTCGTTGGTCGCTCTCCCGAGCCGGAGCCTCGCGCCGAAGAAGTGATAGAAGAGGGAGATCGTGGTCAAGTGAGGCAGCCGCTCGAAGAACTCCCGCGCGTCGGCGGCCACGATCCCGGTCGGCATGATGAAGCTCTGCGACTCGCAAAAGTGGAACTCCTCGCCCTTGGGCGCGCGGAGGTCGACGTCTTCCGAGGAAGCGAGATGCTCCTCGATGAGCGCGATGAATCGCTCCCTCAACTGGCGGATCGTCGTGAACTCGAGCAGATCCACCGCGGCGAGCCTCTCCGCGAGGGCGCGCTGGAGCAGAGCGCGCGATACCCAGATCGCGAAATCGTTGAAGACAACCGGGCGCTCGAAGTGATGGGAGAGGTAGTGGTGATGGGTATGAAAGAAGATCGAGGCCCCGCTCACCTCGCGCATGTGCCGGACGAGTTCCGCGAGCGAGCGCGCCTTTCGGCCGGTGAGCCGCACGAGACGCCGCTCCGTGCAGAAGATGAAAGGTTTGCAGGTTTCCATGGATCCTCCCGGCGGCGAAGGGGGCGACATCGAAGCAACGGCGGCGATCGTCCCATCGGCTACATGCGAGCGAACAGCTTCAGATTAGGCGGCGGATCCCACGATGGCAAGCGCGGCGGGCGAAGTCGCGCGTCTGGCGAAGTTGGCCGGCACAAGACCGGGAATGCCATGTATGATGATCGGGAGACCCTATTCACGTCCGGACGCCTGGACTGCGTGCGATCGCCCGGAGAGGAGGGACTTTGGGTCGACTGCTGCTGGTCTCCAATCGACTGCCCGTCACGATATCCGACGTGGATGGCGCGCTCGTATCCACACCGAGCTCGGGGGGATTGGCGACCGGCCTGCGCGGACTCCAGCTGGAGGCGGGCGGCTGGTGGGTCGGTTGGCCCGGCAACACCGACGATCGGCGAGTGGAGACGCGATCGCGAATCGAACGAGAGCTCTCCAAGCATCGAGCGATTCCGCTCTTCTTGAGCAACGCCGAGATCCGGCGATACTATGACGGCTTCGCCAACGGCGTACTGTGGCCTCTCTTCCACTACTTGCTCGATCGCATCCCAGCGCACGCGAGGGACTGGGACGCCTTCCGCAGGGTGAACGAACGATTCGCGGCGCTCGTAACGGATCGTCACCAGCCCGGCGATCTCATCTGGATCCACGACTTCCACCTGCTCCTTCTGCCGCGATTGATCCGGGAGCGGATCCCCGAGGCCACGATCGGCTTTTTCCTGCACACGCCGTTTCCGTCGAGCGAGATCCTGCGGCTCCTCCCCTGGCGGGAGGAAGTCCTCCGGGGAATGCTGGGAGCCGATCTGATCGGCTTTCACACGACGAGCTACTTGCGCCACTTCGCCGCCTCGGTCATTCAAGTGCTCGGGCTCGAAGTCGATGTCTCGGAACTCCGCGTCGACGGACGCCGCGTGCAGCTGGGCGCCTTCCCGATGGGGATCGACTCCGCGAAGTTCTCGAGAATGAGCCGGGATCCGGTTGCCCAGCGCAAGTCGCTGCAAATCCGGGCGGAGCACGCCGGCTCCAAGATCATCCTGAGCGTCGATCGATTGGACTACACGAAGGGGATCCCCCAGAGGTTGCTCGCGTTCGAGCGCCTCCTGGAGCGGGAACCCTCCTTCCGCGGGCGCGTCCGGCTGATCCAGATTGCGGCGCCCTCTCGACTCAAGGTCGGGGCTTACAAGAGCTTTCGGCGGCGAGTCGACGGTCTCGTCGGGCGCATCAACGGCAGGTACACGACTTTCGGATCCGTTCCGATCCACTACCTCATGCAGGCGTTTTCCCAGGAGGAGCTGGTGGCGATGTACGGCGCGGCCGACGTCATGTGGGTGACGCCGCTTCGGGACGGAATGAATCTCGTCGCCAAGGAGTACGCCGCCTCGCGCGCGGAAGAGGATGGCGTCTTGGTGCTTAGCGAATTCGCCGGGGCTTCCAGCCAGCTCGCCGAGGCGCTTCACGTGAATCCCTACGACGTCGACTCGCAAGCGGAGGCCATCCGGCGGGCCCTGACCATGCCCGTGGAAGAGCAGCGGAACCGGATGCGCAATCTGCGCAGCCGCATCGAGCGGGAAGACGTCCATCGATGGGCGAACTCATTCATCGAGGCGTTGGGCGAGGTGCCGAGGCGCCGGTCGGAATCGGGCTGGCTGCCCGAAGGGAGCGCCCCGTCCATGGTCCAGGAGTGGATCGAGCGTATCCGCGCCGCGCCGAGGTTCGCGATCTTCATCGACTATGATGGGACTCTGGTGCCTTTCGTCGCCGATCCAGACCGCGCAATGCCGGATCCTGAGCTCCTGGAGCTGCTGGAGCGGCTCGCTCGAAGGCGGGGTGCGGAGGTCCACATCGCAAGCGGGCGCACGCGCGCGCAGAGCGAGGAGTGGTTCGGCTCGCTGCCTCTAGCGCTTCACGCGGAGCACGGGCTCTGGTCGCGCGCCTCGCCTCGCGCGGAGTGGCGTCGACTCCCCGGAGTCGGGATGCCCTGGAGGGACAAGGTCCTCCCGCTGCTCGAGGAGTTCGCCCGAAGGACCCCGGGGACGCGCATCGAGGAGAAGGATGCTTCCCTCGTCTGGCACTATCGGCAGGCGGATCCCGAGTTCGGAAGCCTCCAGGCGAAGGAGCTTCGGCTGCACCTGCTCGAGATGCTCAGCAACATGCCGGTCCGCATCCTGGGCGGAGCCAAGATCGTCGAGGTTCGATCCTACGAAGTCAGCAAGGCAGCGATCGTCGTGGACTGGATCCGGGAGAGCGAGGCGGGGACTCTCTGTGTCGCCATGGGCGACGACCTGACGGATGAGGAGATGTTCGTCGCGCTGCCGGAGGGTGGGCTGGCGGTGCACATCGGGCCCACTCCCACGATCGCGCAGATGCGGCTGAGAAACGTCGCCCAGGCGCGCGGGTTCTTGAGCGAGATCGCCCCCTGAACGAGCGGGAGCCGGGGGAAGCGACCATCCAAACGCGAATGATTCCAATCTGAGACGACTTCCAAACGACCTCACCAAGGCACTTCGTTCCCTTCAGGGATTCCGCCGTGACATTCGATTCCCTATCCTCTTGTGTTCGAGTCTGCGGCCGCTCCTTCGAATCGCGCCGCGGATCCACACCGACGCATCCACCGAGGAGGGATGGTTCATGAAGCGGATCCTGTTCATTGGACTGATGCTCCTGACAGCTGGGGTCATGTTCGTCGTCGCGCTTCCGGCGCGGGCTCAAGTGGCGGGGGAGGCGGCGAGCGGTTCGGTCGCGCTCGAGGCTGCGCTGCCCGCGTCCTTGGATGCGCTCTATCCACCGAATGCCGCCGCTCCGATCTATCACATTCGAATGATCGAGATGGCAGGCTCGATGAGCGGCCTCGTCTCGGACCTCATGGAAGGCGATGGCGCGAACGTGAAGGCCGATTTCGAGGCGTTCCGATCGGCGTACGTCGCGCTGCGCGAGATGGTGCCGGAGTGGATCGGCGCATACCCGATGCCGCCGCTGGAAGATCTTGGGCGGGCCCTGGAGGGCGGGAGTCAAGGAGATATCATGGCGTCGCTGCAGCGCGCGGGGAAGGCCTGCTCGGACTGCCACGAAGCGACCATGGCGAGGGTCCAGCAGAAGTACCAGTGGGGGAACTTCGCGGCGATCCGCCTCCAGGACCCGCTCAGCCAGCGACCGGTCGGCTTTGCCGAGTTCATGCACTACCTCGATGCAGGTCTCGTCGGTATCGCGCTGAACCTGAGACAGGGCCAGCCCGAGAACGCGCAGAACAGCTACAAGACCTTCGCCGCTCGCTTCGACGCCTTTTCCCAGACCTGCTTCGAATGCCACGACAGCGAGAGGCGCTACTTCGTCGATGCTGAAGTGCGCGCGATGATCTCGGAAATCGGAAAGGCTCTCGAGGCCTCGCCACCGGACATGCAGGCGATCGCCTCGCTCTCCGAAGGCATTGGGATGGAGAGCTGTGTGAAGTGCCACCGCGTCCATATCCCCGCCGCGATGGCACAGGCGCGCCTGCAGAGGGCGGCGACACCGGCACGCTGACGGGCATCGGCCCGGCTCGCCCGGGCTAGCCGCCGGTGACGATCTCGATCGCCTCCTCCATGCTGAGTCGCCGCCCGGCCTGCCAGGCGAGCTCGAAGCTCTCGGGGCCGGCCCGGTCACGAAGGATGGCGATCTCGGCGAGGTATTCCTCGTGGCGCATATAGGAGGGCGGCAGACCGAGCTGCTCCCGCAGGGTCTCGCATGCGCCGAAGACTCGCGCCGACAGCAGCGCATCTCCCTGTGCGCCTCGGGTCCTGGCGAGGTTCACCAGGCAGAAGAGGCAACCCATTCGATTCCCCTGCTCGCGGAATATCGAGAGCCCTTCCGCGAGGAGCTCCCTCGCTCGGGGGAGGTCATTCCTGTGTCGCGCGAGCGAGCCGAGGTTGGCCGTCGTCGTCGCCACGGAGTTACGATCGTCGAGGGACCTCGCGAGGCCGATGCTCTCCTCGTAGAGGGGAACTGCCTCCTCGTACCTCTGCTCCAGCTGGCGGAGATTCCCGAGATGGATGAGCGCTCGGTGCTGGTGATCGAGGTCGCCGCTGGACCTCGAGACCTCGAGGCACTCCAGGTAGAGTTCCGCCGCGCGGTCGTCGTTCTCATCGCTCTGCTCGACGGATCCCATATTGAGCAGGCTTGCGGCCAGCCCGATGGGATCCCCGAGCCGCCGCCGCAAAACGATGGCTTCCGCGAGCGCCTGTCTCGCGGCCTCCCTGTCTCCCTGGTCGAGCGCGATGGCTCCGAGATTGTTCAGAGCCGCGGCGACGCCCCTCTCATTGTCGAGATCGCGAAACAGCGCGAGGCTTTCCTCGATTCGCCGGCGCGCGCCGGCGAGTCCGCTGACGTTTCTGGCTAGCCAGCCGCAGCGAAGCAGCGCTTCGGCCCGCACCTCCGGGTTCGCCGCTTCCTGGCGGAGGAGGCCCGAGTCGAGCCACCGGAAACCCTCGGCCGCGTGGCCCCGGACCTCCCAGAGGCGCCAGAGGGCGGTGGCCGTGCGGAGCATCTCCTCGATCGCGCCGGCATCGAGGAGCCACTGCAGGGCCGCCCGGAGATTTGCGAGATCGCGATCCAAACGGAGAAGCCGCTCGCGCTGGCGGAGGCCTCCGGCAGCGCTCCCGATCTCAAGGCCGACCCGCATGAAATGCTCCGCGTGGCACCGGCGGACATGTTCGGCCTCCCCGCTTTCGATGAGACGCTCCTGCGCGAAGAGCCGGATCGTCTCGAGCATCCGGAATCGCGGTTCCCCGCGATCGTCGTCCACGCTTTGGATCAGGCTGCTTTCGGCGAGCGCCACGAGCGGCGCCAGGACATCCGGACGCGGCTTCGCCGCGATCTCGCCCACGGCCTGGGCCGCCTCGAGGTCCCATTCGCCGACGAGCGCGGAGAGGCGCGCGAAGCGCGTCCTCAGCTCCGGGGAGAGGAGATCGTAGCTCCAGCGGATCGCGGCTCTCAGAGTCTGCTGGCGTTCGGGGAGATCGCGGGGGCCGTCCTGCAGCAGATCCAGCGCGTCCTCCAATCGCGAGAGGACCGCTTTCGGTTGAAGGACTCTGCAGCGCGCCGCGGCAAGCTCGATGGCGAGAGGCAGTCCGTCCAGGCGTCTGCAGATCTCCGCGACCTGGACCGCGCGCTCCCGGGTCAGCTTGAAGTCCGGTCGCGCGGCTCGGATATGCTCGATGAAGAGCCTCGTGGCTCCGCATCCCATCAAGCTCTCCTCATCGAGGTCCTCCCCGGCCTTCGGAACCGCTAGCGGCGCCAGGTGCAGCTCTCTCTCCCCGCGAATCCGCAAAGGCACCCGGCTGGTCGCGAGGATCTTCAGGCGCGGGCAGGCGCCGAGAAGTACTGAAATCACGGGCGCCGCGGCGACGACCTGCTCGAAGTTGTCCAGGAGGATCAGAGTCTGCTTGAACCGGAGATGAGCCTCGATTGCTTTCGTCATCTGATCGTCGGGCGTCGAGATGTGGAGATCCAGGACCGACGCGATCGCGGGCACGACGAGCCGCGCGTCTTCGACGGAGGCCAGGGACACGAGGAAGGCTCCGTCCTCGAAGCTCGACGCGAGCTCTCCGGCGATCTCCAGGCCGAGGCTGGTTTTCCCTACGCCGCCGGGTCCGGTGAGGGTCACCAGACCCGCATCCTCCCGCAGGAGGAGATCCTTGAGCGCGGCTCGTTCCCTCTCGCGGCCGACAAGCCGCGCTCTCATGCCGGGAACGTTCCCGCGGAGGGTCGAGGCGATCTCAGGTGAAGCGCTGGGGCCTTCGCCTCCGCTCCCGCTCCCGAAGCGCTCCGACAACAGCAGAGCCAAGTCGTTTTCGATGAGATCCTGCAGCTCCGCGTTCGTGGAGAACGGCTTGTAGGAAGCGAGATTCTCTCGACGGATCGCCTCGAGCAGCTCCGAGAGGCGCTCCTCGCGCTCGGGCGCGGGCGACTTGACGTAGATCAGGCGCGGGTGCGACGCCGAGAGCCGATACTCGTCCTCGAGTCCCGAGACCGTCATGCCCGGAACGACGGCGCCATAGCGCTGCCAGTAGATGCCGACAAAGATCTGACTCTGATCGACATAGGCTCGGTAGAGCTCCCGGGGGGGATGGGGCCGGGCGCCCAGCTCGAACATGACGGGGGTCAGGCGCAGTTTCTCGATGGCTCGACGCGCGGCCGCCCGTTCTTCGGCAAGCTCCTCGAGCGTGGAGCTGATGAAGACGCGGATGCGCTGGTCGGGAGTGCGAATGCGGGGTCGGTGAAGCTCGCCCGGTCGCATGGACTCTTCCGCCTCCTGTCCTGGGGATCGCGCCAAACCCACCCGAGCCGATTCTCGAGCCCTTGAGTCTAGCAGAATCCGCGATCGCGCAGGCCGGAGTCGCCTGAACCGGCTCGATCCCGGACGCCGTTCAGGTCCGGGTCCACTGCGTCCACTCTCCTATGGCGATTCCGAGGGTGAGGCGATTCTGGGCCCGCACGAGCGGCTGGCGCAGCAACAGCGGCTCCTCGAGGAGGCGCTCGATCCACCGCTCGTCACCCGGCGGGGCCGCGGCGAGGCCGAGATCCCGGAAGCGCTTTCCTGCGCGGTCGACGAGGGCTTCGACCCCGAATCTCTCGACGAACCGGCGGATCTCGCCCCGCGATGGGCCGCGCTGGGACAGGTCGACGAAGTGCGTCTTCCAGCCGCGTTCGGAGAAGAATCGGAGGGCCTTCCGGGTGTCGGCGTTCTTCATGGTCCCGAAGATCTGGACTTCCATGCGCCGAGCATACGGTCGGATGGATTCGATGTCGCCGTGGATCGATGGGAGACGGTGGGAGTCGGAGGATCGCTCCGACTCCCCGGTTTCGCCCTACCGCAGGATCGTCATCCGCCGGCTCTCCGTGTGGGGTCCCGCCTCGAGACGGTAGAAGAAGACTCCCGAGCCGGTGGGCCGGCCCGCGTCGTCCCTCCCATCCCAGACGACCTCATGGCGCCCGGCGGGGTAGTTTCCCTCGACGAGAGTGCGGACCAGCCGGCCGCCCGCGTCGAAGACGACGATGCGGGTATCCGCCTCGGCCGCAAGTTCAAAGTGGATTCGCGTCACCGGATTGAACGGATTCGGCCGATTCTGCCCCAGTCCGGTCCTGAGCGGCAGATCGGAATCGGCCGCGTCGGCCACGTTGGGACGGAAGACCTCGAGAAAGACATCGTCGATCGCCGCCTCGACGATGCCGTCGGACCCTTGGTCGCAGGCGACGAACCGCACCTGCACTTGGTTCGTCGGCGAGACGAACTCCAGGAGGTCCCGGGTGATCTTCCTCCATGTGTTATCGATCGCAGGCGCCCTCTCGATCTCGGTCCAGGTCTGCCCGCCATCGCTCGAGGCGGACACGACGAAGTCGTCGTCGATGGCGAGTCCCCCCTCCGCGTACCAGCGGTAGTAGGTGAAGAAGGCCATCGTGGCTTCCTCGAGATCGTAGGCGGGGGTCACGAGGGTGGTGCAGCCCCCGTCGACGTCGGAGTCGCCGGCCGCGCCGCCAACCGAACCCTGCCCCGTGACGAAGCAGAGAACGCCGGGTATCGGAGTGCGGTCGTTCTCAGGCTGCATGGCGACGCCCATGTACTCGGTGCCGTTCGGATCGACCCGGACCCATGTCCCCATCGTGGCGCCATCCCCGGCGACGCCGAGTTGCCAATCGGGATCCTCCGGGTCCTCGACCGTGTACTCGTAGATCTTCTCTGTGACGTAGAGCGTGTAGTACTCCGAGGGAGCGCCGGGCGGCGAGACGGACTCGAAGTCAACGAGGTCCTCCGCCCAGACGTAGTAGTCGATGCGCGATCCCGCGGGCTGTCCCGGGATGGAGGCGGTGTAGAGCGAACCAAACGAAGTCATGTCGACCTCGTTCCATCCCGCCTGGTTCACCCGGTAGGAGAGCCGCGCCGCCTGCACGCCGCTGGGATCGGCGATCGATGCGCGGATCACGTAGGGGCCCACCGTATTGGTGGTGGTCCCGTTGTCCGTGACGCTGGTGATCGAAGGTCCCGCGATGTCGACCAAGCTAAAGTCCACCTCGGCGAGCTGGCCCTGATCGATCGAGACGGCCTGCGCCGTGTCGGCCTGGAAACCTTCGATCCGGCCCACGACCGTATAGGTGCCGGCCGGGGTCGTGCCTCCATAGAGGCCGTCGGCGCCGCTGATGAACGTGCGCCCCGTCTCCAAGAGGACCACCTCGGCGCCGACCAGCCCGGCGCCTCCCAGCGACTCGTTCGCCACGCGACCCTGGATCGTGCCGACCGCGAGATCAAGCTTCGGCACGTAGCGGATCGCCCTTCCCGCGGAGAGCGAGGTCGCCCCGAGCGTGTAGCGATTGTAGAAGGTGTAGAGCACTCCGTCGTCCTGCATCCAGTTCTCGATCCCGACCGTGGCGTATTGGTCGCCGGAGTCGTTGTTGTTGACCGTGTGGTACTGCATGAGGATGAAGCCGTCCCCGGTCTCGCTTTCGTGGTAGGCCGGATCGTAGAGGATGATCTCGAAGTTCTGCTGCCCGCTCACCTCGTTGCGCACCCGGCTCCACTGCACGATGTAACGATGATTCGCCTCGTCGTACTTGGTCAGGACTTTCCCGCCGCTCGTGAGCCGCAGATCGTCCCAGAACCCGGCGATCATCGCCTGGGGGCCTCCGGCCCCGGGAATCGTCCAGTTCCGGTACTCGGTGTTCCACTGGCCGCCCATCGCGATCCAGCCGTTCGAGCAGATCGTCGCCCGCGTGTAGGGCGTCCCGTAGTAGACGAACGCAAACGGCAGATCGACGACCTCGGAGTCGTCTTCGTAGGTGTAGTAATCGGTCAGCGGAACCTGTATTCCGTCGCCCCCGTAGCTCGGATCCAGCTCGATCCATTCATAGACCGGCACTTCGGGGTAGGCGACATCCGTGTTGTCGAAGGCGAGATATCCGTACCGATCCGGGCCGACCGGGTCGGCGCCCGTTCGTTCACCGATGGTCAACGTGAAGTCGGTCGTGTCGCGCGCGCCCCCCGAAAAGGTCTCGATCATCCGAAACTTCGCGACGTATCCGCTGTAGGCCTCCGTCGAGGCCGTGATGGTGAATCGATCGGCCGTGTTCTCCACCAGCGCTCCTGGGTCGATCGTGCCGAAGTTCGCGGAGTGGTCGGTGATCGTGATATACGAGCTCGGCGATGTAAGCGACGCCGCCGTCCCGGTGGCGGCGAGCCCGCCATTGTTCCTGATCTTGACGCTTAGCTCGCCGGTTTCACCTCGGTCGAGAACTCCGTTGGAGCCGACGTTGTAGAGGGTCACTCCTTCTGCCGCCAGATCCGCGGAGACGACAGGCAGGGCGATGAGTGAGCGCCACTCGTCCGCCCCGGCGTGGATCTCCAGGGCGAAGCGGATCGAGTGATCGTGAGGGCAGGAAGGATCGATCGCGACGTCGAAGTCGTCCGAGCACCAGGCGGTCGCGCCTCCGCTGATGTCGGGATACGTCTCGGAGTCGTCGGTGATCGTGACGAAGGGATCTTCCGACGTGAGGATGGCCGAGACGTTGGAAGCCACCTGGCTCCCGAAGTTCCTGAGCTGCACGCGCAGCTCGATTGCTTCCCCCGGATTCGCCGTGCCGTTCCCGTTGCCCGAGCTGGTTCCGGTGTCGTCATCATCGATCGTCGAGGCCTGGTAGCCGAGGTAGACGACGGAAGCGGCGACCGGGATCGACGTCTGGAAGGGGTGGCGGTCATGCTTGGTGACCGTAAGTCCCATCATGCCGGGGCTCGGCGCTGAGATGGGGAGCTCGATCATCCCCTGCGCGTCGGTGAATCCGGTGGCGTAGGTCTCCGTGCCCTTCTGGAGGCAGACGAGCGCGCCCTCCACCGGATCGCCTGCAAGCTCCTCGACCTGCACGGTGACGGCGTTGGCGCCGACGGGGATCGTCGAGGGGTAGGTCACGCTGAGCTGCTCGGGGTAGCCTGTCCAGCAATCGACCGCCGAGTCGCCCATGAGGTTGTTCCAGTGCGACCAGATGATCACCCAGTTCGGGGTGGCTTCCTGGTAGTTCATGTAGAGCTCGTACTTGCCACGGGTGAGAGCCGCTCCGAGCTCGTACTGCTCCTTGTAGAGCAGCCCGTACATGATGCCGTAGAAGATGCAGTTGTTCTGCTTTGTGTGGGTGCCGGTCGTCGCCGTACCGATCGCTCCGATCGCCGCCTTGGGAGCATTGACTCCCGCATTGGCGCGCAGAAACGCCTCGGACCGCGCCGTGCCGCCGGCGAATGTGCCCGTCCCGCAGGTGAGCATCACGCCGAAGTGCATCTTGTAGCCGTTGGTGAGGGCGTAGGTGTTGCTGTTACCCCAACCGCTCATGCCGTAGATCCCGCGGTAGGTGAAGATCGTGCCGCCCTTGTTGAGGCTGGTCGTCATCCTGGAGACGAACGGGTAGTCGAAGATCGAGTCGATCTCGGCGTACTGGAGCTGCTCCAAGCGCTCCTTCACCCACTGGGAGGCTTGGACGGTGCTGTAGCCGGAATCGTATGGATCGCCGACGAGACAGGCGCGCCGGAACCAATCCGGGTCCTGCGCCGTGTAGGGATTCGCCTCGTATCCGAGGATCTTGTTGACGATCGCCTCCAGCTCCGTCGTGCTGCTGAAGGAGAGCCGTCCGATGTGGATGTCCGAGAGCACGTCGGCGCCCGCGAGCTTGGTGTAGGGATCGTCCCCCTCACCGTAGTAACCCGAGACCGTTTCATACCAGGTAGGGATCGAATAGGTGCCGCTCGCATCCCCCGCAAGAACGACATGCTCGAGGGGAGGATCCCAGGTGTCGAACGCCGTTTGGATATATTCCTTGATGCTCGCCGTGGTGGTGCCCGTCTGGGCGGTCGTGACCATAACGGGGTGCTGGCCCTTGCTCCTTCGCCAGTCGACGAGGGGCTGCAGCCTGGATGTGACCGCGGCGTCATTGGGAGTGATGAGCAGCCAGCTGCCCGGCTGGACTCCCGCGCCGGCCGGAGGCGTTTCGTAGTTCAGGACGACGTCCCGGTAGAGTCGCTCGAAGCTCGCGGGGATCGGTCGGCCCCTCGGCGCGCGGGCATTCTCCGGATTGCGCCCGGCGAAGTCGACCCGCACGCGGATCCGATCGCTCACGAGCAGCCGCTCTCCGACGGGGTCGTAACGGAGTGGCCGGAAGGTGATCGAGACGACCCGCAGGTCCCTGCAGATCGCGGGCGCCTGGACGCTGGCCGTGGGCCCGGCATCGAATGATGCGCGGGAGTAGGCCTCCGCGTCGTAGGCGAATGTCTCCTCGTCCTCGCCCTGCATGGGAACCAACCGGATGTCGGGGATCTCGCTCTCCTCGATCGATTCGACCGTGACCTCGAATCCGACGTCGTCGGGGATCGCGAGCAACCGGGTGAAGACCGGCAGCGCCGGCTGGCCGACCTCTCCGGCGAGCCCACCGCCGGGGATCGCCACCGACTGGAAGCGCTCCGATCCCACCGCAATCTCATCGAAGGCGAGAACCGGAAGCTCGAAGACGAGATCCACCCCGTCCTCATCCGAGGACTCGACGAGTACTTGCGGTAGCTCGCCTGGACCGACATCGCTCGCCGCCCTAAGGACGGGGGCGGCGTGGACCGAGGGGATCGAGCAAAGGACGCTGACAAGCAGCGCGGTGCAGACAGCTGCAGGGGATAGGCGCATTCCTAACCTCCCGACGACTCGGTTGACATACAGCTCCAGGAGGCCCCAGAAAAGGGATAGCGGAAATCCTCCGTCGGCGGCGCAAGACCCATATCATCATACGCCTACGGGTGGCTCCAGGAAAGTCCTCGCGTGATCCCGGCCGCTCGCGAGCCCGCCCCCGGATGCAGAGGGACCCGACAGATTCGATCTAGATTCCCCAGCGCTCGATCTGCCTACGGTGGCGCAGGAGGTGGACGATCGCATGCTCCAGGATCATCTCCGGATCGTAGGTGGGACCCCACCGCACCTGGAAGGTGAGGCTCTCCACGGTGGCGGCATCGGCGTCGTAGAGCCCCTCGAGCGTCGCTTCCGTGTAGCGGAGGGCATCGGCCAGCCGGGTGCGGACCGCCCCGGGGACGCTGAGGTCATCGCCGCCTCCGCCGGCAGCCGGCACGATCGCCATCCCGCGGACCTGACGGATATAGTTGGCATATCCGCGCGCCGACCGGATCGCGTGGGAGCAGATCGTGAGAATCGATCGTGTGTCGGGGTCCTCGGAGGGGCGTTCGGTTGTGAAGACCGCCGCAGGCACATCCTCCACGGTCGCGCAGAAGTCCTCCGCCACCCGGGCATATTCGTCCATCAGCGCCCCAAAAGGTCCCTCGACCCCCGGCCGATTCAGGAACTCCATCCATGCCATTCGATTCCGCCTTTGCAGCTGGTGGCCTAGCGTTCGATACGCGGCGCGGGCGCCCGAATGGGGCTTTCCACGCCCGCCAAATCGGGCTAGATTAGCGCATCCCGAACGGGATCCCGACACCAACTTCAGAAGATCCGGAGGGACCATGGTACTCAAGCGAACGGGAAGCTGCCTGGGAGCGGTGATGCTGGGGCTCATCCTCCCCTGCGTCGCGGCCGCGCAGATCGAAGGCAATCTCAGTACCTACACCGGTCGAAACGCCGAAGGATACCTCAATCCGCTCAAGGATGGGGCCGGAGCCGCCCTTCAGAGCGGTATGTACCGCTCGGCGGCCATCCCCGAGACCGGCTTCAACCTCAGACTTGACGTGGCGGCCGCGTTCATCAAGTTCGCCGACGAGGACCGGACGTTCAAAGCCTTGACGGAGGAGGGATTCTTTCCCGAGCAGGAGGTCGAGGCCCCAACGGTCATCGGCGACACCGAGGCCGTCGCGGTGGACGGGCAAGGCGGGACGATCGCGCGCTTCCCCGGCGGCTTCGATGTCGGTTCGCTCGGTCTGGCGGTGCCGCAACTCACCATCGGCGGAGTCGCGGGATCGCAGTTGGTCCTGCGCTTCATCGCGGTCAACACGGGAGACGTGGAGCTGGGAGACGTGGAGCTCCTGGGCATCGGCGCCAGGCACTCGATCTCGCAGTACTTGACCGATCCCCCGATCGACCTGGCGGTGAGCGCGATGTGGCAGAATCTGACGCTCGGCGATGAGCTGATCGATGCCACCGCCTTTTCGGCGGGAGTGCAGGGCAGCCGTCGATTCGGCATCCTCGAGCCCTACGCCTGCCTCTCCTTCGATTCCTTTGGAATGACGGTCGACTACGAGTACAGCAAGACCGATCCCCCGACCCGCCTCGAGGTCGAGTTCGACCGCTCGAATGACGTTCACCTCGCCGGGGGACTGGGGATCAACCTCGAGTTTCTCCATCTGTACGGGGAGATCGGGACGGCCTCGCAGACCAGCTATGCGGTCGGCGTGAGCGTGGGGAACTAGCCATGAAAATCGATCGAAGCAGTGTGAAGCGCGCGCTTTCCTGGGCCGGCTTTCTGGCTCTCTGCGCCGGGCTGACGGGGGAGACCTGCACCGAGGACCGCACCATAGAGATCGTCGTCGGGGCGGAGATCGTCGCGGCGTTCGAGGCGCGCGGCATCATCAACACCTTCGAGGAGACAGCGAGCTATGACATCGCCAACGAGGCGGAGATCCGGGACATCCTCGATGACAACGGATTCGAGAGCCTCGTGATCGCCAACATCGAGGCGGCATTCGTCAGGGTGACCAAGCGGGATGAAAACGCCACCGATCGCACGGTCACGGGCTCGGTGGAGGTCCGTCGCACGGAGGACCCGGTGTTCGTCGACTTGATCTCGGACGCCTCGGAGGCGGTGAACGACGAATCCCTCGCGGACTGGAAGGCGGTCGCGCTCGAGGCGGCCGGGGTGAATCTGATCAATCAGGCCCTGCAGGATTACCTCGCGGATCTCTACAACGAGGTCGCCGATCCGAGAGAGCCGAACATGACCTTCAGGATCACGGGCACCTGCGAACCGCAGGGCGTCGAGACCGACTTCGACTGGGAGGTCAAGGTCCGACTGACCCTGGTGGGTGAGCGCACGGTGGAGGTGATCGATCCGATCTAGGCCCGGAGCGGAACGGCGCCGGGCTCGATCTCCCCGCAGGTCTGCGAACGAGCGGCCTGCGGGGAGTCGCGCATTGGATCAGACAAGCGTGATCCTCCCGCGCAGCCAGTCGCGCAGCCCGCTGATTCCGACGCGCTCCTGCCGCAAGCTGTCCCGGTCGCGCACCGTCACCGATTCGTTCTGCAGCGTCTCGGAGTCGACCGTGATGCAGAAAGGCGTTCCCGCCTCATCCATTCGGCGGTAGCGCTTGCCGACCGAGCCGGCCTCGTCGTAGAAGACGTAGAAATCGCCCCGCAACTCGGCGACGATCCTTCGGGCGATCTCCGGCATCCCGTCGCGCTTGACCAGCGGAAAGACGGCGGCGTGGATGGGGGCGAGGTTCGGGCTCAGGGAGAGCAGGACTCGCGTTTCGCCCTCGACCTCGTCTTCGCGGTAGGCGTCGACCAAGGCGGTCAGGACCGTGCGGTCGCACCCCGCCGACGTCTCGATGATGTATGGGATGTAATGCTCCTTCGTCTCGTCGTCGAAGTACTCGAGCTTCTTCCCGGAATACTCCTGGTGGCGGATCAAGTCGAAGTCGGTGCGGTTGTGGATCCCCTCGAGCTCCTTCCAGCCGAAGGGGAACTCGTACTCCACATCGAATGCCGCCCGCGCGTAGTGGGCCAGCTCCCCTGACCCATGCTCGTGGAAGCGGAGCTTCTCCTTGCGGATGCCGACCTCTTCCATATACCAGCGCATCCGCTCGAGCTTCCAGTGCTCGAACCACTCCGCGTCCGTCCCCGGCTTGACGAAGAACTGCATCTCCATCTGCTCGAACTCGCGCGTGCGGAAGATGAAGTTGCCCGGGGTGATCTCGTTTCTGAACGCCTTGCCGATCTGGGCGATCCCGAAGGGGATCTTCTGGCGGCTGGTCGTTCGCACGTTGTCGAAGTTGACGTAGATCCCCTGAGCGGTCTCGGGACGCAGATAGATCACCGCCGAGTCCTCTTCGACGGGACCCATGAAGGTCTTGAACATCAGGTTGAACATCCGCGGGGAGGTGAGCGTGCCCCGATTGCCGCAGCGAGGGCAGGGCATGTTGGGATCCGCGGGATCGGCGGACATCTCATCGGCCCGGAATCGGGCCTTGCACTGCCTGCAGTCCACCAATGGGTCGGTGAAGTTCTCGACGTGCCCCGAAGCTTCCCACACGCGAGGGTGCATCAGGATTGCCGCATCCAGCCCCTCAATGTCGTCGCGCGCCTGGGTCATCGCGCGCCACCAGAGGCGCTTCACGTTGTTCTTCAGCCGCACCCCCAGCGGGCCGTAGTCCCAGCAAGCATTGATCCCGCCGTAGATCTCGCTCGAGGGGAAGACGAACCCGCGCCTCTTGGAGAGCGCGACCAGTTTCTCCATCACCTTCTCCATGAACCCTCCCCGCTGTTTCTCGGGCAAAAGTACGCTAGACTCTAGCTCTTTGAGGACGCAGCGTTCAACGCCCATGCCGAAGCGCGCCCTTCCAGGAGGTCGGTTCCCATGCTCGAGTTCGCCGTCCAACTCGCCCGCGAGGCGGGCGAGAATTTGATGTCCGCGTACGGCCGCGTCGCGCGATCCCAGATCTCTTACAAGGGGTGGCGGAATCTGGTCACCGAGACCGACCTCGCGGTCGAGGAAATGCTGGCGAGGAGGATCTCGGAGCGGTTCCCCGCGCATGGCATCCTCGGAGAGGAGCGCGTGCGCAAGGCCTCGAGCGACCCGCAAGAGCACTGCTGGATCATCGATCCCCTCGACGGGACGACGAACTTCGTGCACGCCCATCCCGTCTTCTGCGTCTCGATCGGCCTCAGGCGGCTCGGTGAGGGAGTTCTGGGCGTCGTGCACGCTCCCTACCTGGAGGAGATCTTCGCGGGGCAGCTCGGGATGGGCGCGACGCTCAACGGCGTTCGCTGCGCGGTGTCCGAGGAGTCCGAGATTCAATCCGCGCTCCTCGCCTCCGGATTCGCCTACCGCCAGGACGAATCCGCCAATACAAATCTCGAGAACTGGGCGGAGCTCTCCCTGATCGCGCGCGGTCTCCGCCGGTGCGGGGCTGCCGCGCTGGATCTCGCCTACGTCGCCTGCGGACGATACGAGGGATTCTGGGAGCTCTATCTCTCCCCCTGGGACGTGGCGGCCGGCGCGCTTCTCGTCGCCGAAGCGGGAGGGAGTGTGAGCGACTTCCGTGGCGGCGACCGCTGGAAGAGCGGGCTGGAGATTCTCGCCTCGAACGGTCGACTGCACGAGACGATCCGGAGCCACCTGCGCGGGGATCCGTCCTAGGGCGAGCTCCGCGTGGAGAGGGAGCGGATCCGCTCCTCGATGAACGCCTCGCTTCCGCCCATCTCCTCGAACTTCGCGTAGGCGCGCAGCGCCTCCTCAGGGCGGTCGAGCTTCAGGTCGAGAACCACGCCAAGGGAACGATAGGTTTCGGCGGATGTCGGCATCTCCCGGACCGCGCGCTCGAGAGCTTCGGCCACTCCGGGGTAGTCCTCCGTGCGGGTCCGGAGACTCGCGATCCTGCACCATGCCGCCCACCGGTCCTGCGGAGTCGAGGTCGGATCCGCCACGATCGCGCGCGCGAGTTCCTCGGCCCGCGCCGTCCGCCCCGCGGCCTCCAAGGCGCGCGCCTGGTGGAGACGGATCGAGCGTCGCTGGCCTTGCGGCACAGCCGGCTCGCGGCAGAGCGTCTCGGCGAGCGCGTCGATGGCGTCGGTCTCGCGGCTCTCCATCAGGCACCAGAAGAGGTTGTTGAGCGCATCGATCCGATGCCGGCTCAGATGCAGCGATCCCTTCTCCCGGCGCAGCAGGTCGAGATAGGCCGCCTGGGCGTCGTGGCGATAGCGGAGCAGGACCGCGTAGTTCGCGCGGAAGAATGCGTCATACGGGAAGCGGACCCGATCGAGCAGCGAGGGCGGGCGGCTCTTGAGGAAGCGAAGCGCCTCGACGCCGAGCTCGCGCTCCCGTCCGGCGTCCGCGCCGAGCCTGGACAGGAGCAGGGACCCTTCCAAACGGCGAATCGCATCGCGGTTTTCCCCTCCACGCTTGCAGAGAACCGCCGCGGTCGGCTCCACGAAGACGGTCGCCCATTCGGGGTTGTCCAAACTGAGATACCGAAGCAGCGCGGGCATCTCGTAGAAGTCGAGAACGACCGTCTGGAATCGAAAGCGAGCGTCCACCTCTCGCCAGATGGCGCCGACGGAAGCCTCGTCTGCGGTGCGAAGCCTCTGGTAGGCGTCGATCGTCCCCGGGGTGCCGACCCATCGGGCGTCGAGGAAGGGGGAGAGCCGCGTCCCATTCTCCAGCACGAGCGCCCCGGCCGCGAGGGGATGGTGGAAGACCGGCCCCGTGATCCGTTCCTTCTGAAGGAGACGGCTCGCATCGAGGGCCGAGAAGTGGGGGCTCATCCGCAATCCGATTCGCAGATCCTGATCCAGCGCGAGGAAGCTCCGCTCCGTGAGGGCGCCATACACCGCCCCCAATCCGCAGACGAGAGGAATCAGGACGATCAGAGTCGCGACCGCGCCCCGTCTCCTCGGCGCGAGGCGTCCGCGGAGCTCGTCCAGCGCGAGGGGGAGGAAGACAAGCGCGCTCAACGCGAAGAGGGGAATCCCCCTGCGGGCCCGCGCGCCGAGGATCGCCGAGAGGATCAGCACGAGCACGCCTTCCCAGCCGATTCTTCCGCGCGCCAGAACTCCCGCGACCAGGACAAGGGGCATGGCGATCCGGAAGATCCACACGGCCGGAGAGAGCTGGTGATCGCTGTAGGGGCTCATCATCTCGCCGATCTGAAACGGCAACGAGTAGTTTCGGCTCAAGAACTGCACGAGGTAGAGCTGGCTCTTCCATGCCGCGGGACCGTGCGGGTTGAGCAGGGTCGCGACGAGCACCGCGCCGAGAATCGATCCGAGCCTCCGGGGCGCATCACGGCGCGCGAGGAGATCGGGCAGGAGGAACGCGGCGACGACAGCCGGCATGAGCCCGAACCAGATGTGCGTGTTGACCCAGAGGATCTGGAGAGGAACGAGAAGCCAGACGAACCGATCTCTGCGGTGCCGCAGGAGAATCCAGAGGGCGGCCACCCAGTAGAGGAAGGAGAAGAGCTCGGGCCGGTCGAGGAACCGCTCGTGGGAGAGGAATGCGGCGAGGGCGAGCGCGAAGACGGCGCTCGCAGGTGAGGCGCCTTGGCGTCGCGCCAGGAAGAACGCGCCCGCAAACGCGGCGGCCAGGAGCGCGATGCGCAGGAGGACAACCGCCGCAGGGCCGAGCCGATCCAAGATACCCGCAAGGATGATCTGATAGATCCAGTAGCTGTATGCCTGGTGGAGGATCTCGGGCGCCTGTCCCATCGTCAGCCCGCGGACGGAGGCGAAATCGGCGATCAGAATCCGTCCAAATGCCACGTGGCGTCCGAGGTCGGCGTCGATGATCTCGACGGCCGCCATCAGGATGGCCGCGAGCGCGATCGACAGGAGTGCGAGTTGGATGAGCGGCTGTGGGGGATTCTCCCCACGACGGGGTTGCCGTCCGTCTTCCTTCTTTGTGATTTCGTGCACACCCATCAAGTTCCGGATTGTATCATCGAGCCCTCGCCATTTCGCCGAGATCTGTTAGAATGGGGTCGGTCCGCAGGAGAATCCATGGGAGACGGTCCTCGCAGCCCATTTCTAGCGGCCGCCTCGATCGCCGGAGTCCTCCTGATTTTTCCGGCGATCGGGCATGATGCTGCCCTCGCCTCGCGTGTTCATCCCGCGCTGATCGAATGGCGCGAATCGGCGTTCCCCTGCGACTCCATCCCCATCTGGGTCTTCCTTCGCGATCGTCCGTTCGCGAGCCCTTCGGATCGAGAGGTCGCTCTGGCGAGCGCTCAGGATCGAATCTCCGATGCGGCTCTGGCCCGAAGAGCGCTGGCCGGCTGCGCGATCGCGGACGAGGCGGATCTCCCCGTGCACGCGGAGTTTGTCGAAGCGATCGCGCGTCATGGACGAATTCGCCATGAAAGTCGTTGGCTCAACGCGGTAAGCGTTCTCGCGCCGGCCCGCTCGATCGATGCGCTCGCCGGATTGCCTTTCGTCGTCGGCCTGAGACCGGTCGGACGCGGAGTCCGAAGCGGCCTCGGGCCCGATCGCGCGCCCGATGGAAGGCTTCTCGGGCGAGTCGATCCGAGCAGGATCGTGCGCCGCGCGGCCGGGGAGAGGGAATTCCCCTACGGACCCTCGCAGGCGCAGCTGGAGGAGATTGGCGTGCCTCCCGTCCATGAGCTTGGATATACCGGCTCCCGGGTCGTCCTCATGATGCTGGACACGGGATTCTACAAGGTGCACGACGCCTTCGCCGAGAGCCGGTTGCTCGCGGAGCGGGACTTCGTCTTCGGCGATCACGAGACCCAGAACGAGCCCGAGGATGATCCGACGCAGGACTGGCACGGGACGGCCACTTGGTCGGCAGCGGGCGGGTACAGCCCGGGCAATCTAGTAGGTCCGGGCTATGGAGCCGACTTCCTCCTGGCGAAGACCGAGGACGTCCGCTCCGAGACTCCGGTCGAAGAGGACCACTACGTCGCGGCGCTGGAATGGGGCGATTCGCTGGGGGTCATGCTGACCTCGGCATCGCTGATCTACCTGCAGTTCGACGGCGGGGGAGGATGGACCTGGGAAGACCTCGACGGCGACACCGCTCCGATCACGCGGGCGATCGATCGGGCCGCGGCCCGTGGGATCCTGTGCGTGAACGCCATGGGCAACTACGGTCCCGACCCCGGGACGCTGGGCGAGCCGGCAGACTCTGACAGCATGCTCGCATGCGGGGCGGTGTCGAGCGAGAACTCGATCGCCAGCTTCAGCAGCCGGGGGCCGACCGTCGACGGCAGGACGAAGCCGGAGGTCGTCGCGCGAGGCGTCGACACCTGGTGCGCGTTCGCGGGGGATCCGGACCTCTACGGCGACGCGTCGGGAACCTCGCTCTCAACGCCATTGGTCGGCGGCGCAGGCGCGCTCGTGATGGAGGCCCACCCGGAGTGGAGCGCATACGAGGTTCGCGAGGCGCTGATGGCGACGGCCGACCGGGCCGGGAATCCGGACAACGACTATGGACATGGACGAATCGACGTGTGGGCGGCGATCCACCATGCTCCGATCGTCGTGCCCCTCCCATTCGACCTGATTCATCCCGCCCAGGGCGAGTCGCTGAACACTCTCACGCCGAGGCTTTCATGGAGATCCTCGCGAGATCTCCAGGGCGGGGAGGTCCGTTACGAGGCGTGGGTCGATGAGGACGCGGAGTTCGCCACGCCTCTGGTCAATCCGGACCTCGCCGATACCGTCATGGACCTGCCCGTCTCGCTGGCGATGGGCACGGTCTATTGGTGGAGGGTGATCGCGGAGGAGCCCGATGGTTATCGCAGATTGTGCCGGGATGATCGGTGGTTTCGAACTCCCGGCGCGGCGGAGGCGGTCGATGATCCGGCCGCTCTCATTGGATGGAGACTGCAGGGTTCACCGAACCCGGCGATGGGCGAGCCGCGCATCCGGTATTTCGCCCCTCCCGGGAGCTACCTGCGGGAATTCCGGCTCTCCGTCTACGATCCTCTTGGACGCAAACTCCTGAGGGATCGCCGGACGGTCGAGAGGGAGGGGTGGAATGAGATCGGACTGCCGTTGTACGATGCCGGTGGCCCGATCGCATCCGGGGTGTATGTCGTGGAGCTCCACTCGGAGGGGAGTTCCGTTCGTACGAAGATCTTGATCATGCGCTGATCGGCCTCGAGCGGGGGGGATTCCGAGATGGCGGAAGACTGGACCCAGGAACGGATCGTCCGGCTGTTGCTCGACGCGGCCCGGGCATACCGCGAGCGGGGAGATCTGGATCGAGTCGAGAATTGGCTCCGGGAGGCCGCACAGCTTGCGGCCACTGCGGGCGGGCCGTCGCTCCAGGCGGCGGTCCGTGCGAGCCAAGGGGCGCTAGAGCGGACGAAGGGGAATCTCGATGTGGCAAGCGATCACCTGACCGCGGTGATCGACATGCGGCGCCGAATCGATGATTCGGCCGGAGTGGCCCGGGCTCTGGGGGATCTCGGGCGGGTGCACCTGGATGCCGGCAGATTTGAACAGGCCTTTGCCTGCACGGAAGAGTCGGCTGCGATCATCGAACGGGTGGAGCCGGGGCGCGGCGCCGCCGAGGCATTGGAGGCCGGTGCGGACGTGCAGGAGCACGCCGGGCATTCCGATCGAGCGATCGCATATCTCATCAGGGCGGAGGAGATCTATCGCCAGCTCGGCGACCGTGCCGCCGCGGTGCGCGTCGGCGAGCGGTTGCAGAGCCTCGGGAGGGCCGGGGATCCGCGTTCCCTGGACATGGAGGTGGACGCGCTGGAAGAGCTGCGCCTGCTCGCCGCGCTCGAGGCGGAGCACTGGAACCAGTCTCGGGCGGCGCGGCGGCTGGGCGTGACAGAGACGCGCGTGCGAAACCTGATGCGGAAGCACGGCCTGAGATCGCGCAATCGGCGCGGTCGACCGAGGAAGACGCCGACGGAATCCGATCGCTGAGCGCCGAGGGGAGACCAGGGATGCCGACGATCCACGAATGCATGAGCGACATGAAGGCGCGCAATCCGCGGATCGAGTACCGAGTGGTCGAACCGGGGCAGGTGCGGCGCTTCCTCACGAAGCTCGGCTACCTCGGTCCCTATGATCGCTGCAAGTACGACGTGATCTACTTCCAGGAGGAAGGGCGGGAGCGCGCGATGGTCGTCTGGGGGCTCGTCGAGTGATCTCCGGGGGGCCCCGCGGGGGCCCCAGATCGCTCACTCCCGGCCTCGCGGTCGCTATCTCCGCTTCGATCTTCTGAGCCCCGCGCGCCGTGGCTTCAGCGCTCGAGCGCTCCCCGATCCGAACCCTCGAGGAGCGCGTCGATGACCCAACCGATCTCCTCGTCCATGAAGGGCGTGTACCCCACGTGGCGGAAGCGGAGCCGTCCGGTTCCGTCGATGACGAAGAGGGTCGGAATCCCGGTCACCCCATAGTGCGTCGCGTCCTCGCTCGACGCGAGGGCGACGGTCATCGGATAGCCGTTCTCCTTCCAGTAAGGCGCCACTTTCGTCCTGCCGGGGTCCCGCTCCCAGACGTTCATGCACATGATCTGGACGGGACGGTCCTTCACCGCGGCGTGGAGATCGCGGACGAGCGGCAGGGTCATGCGGCAGGGCCCGCACCAGGTCGCCCAGAAGTCGAGGACGACGACCTTCCCCTTGAGATCGGCGAGGCGAACGTTCGCGCTGTCCAGCGTGGTCACGGCGAAATCGGGCGCAGGTTGATCGATGAGCTTGGCGAGGACCCGGGAACGCTCCTCTCCCGCGCTCTCGCGGCGCTGGCGCCTCATCTCCTCGAGGATGCCTGCGAAAGCCGGATCCTCTCGAACGGTCGCCAGATCCGCGTCGTTCTGGGCCTGGCGGTAGTTCGAGTATCCCCCTTCGGCGGCCCTGCGCAGCCACCCGATGCCGCCTTCGCGATCGCCCGCCTTGAGCTTCATCGTTGCGGCGCGGTAGGCCTCGTCCGGATCGTCCTTCGAGAGCTCCGCGAGAGCGACCTGAGCCTCCACGGCGTCGGCATCCCGCTTCGCCTCGCGATAGGCGGCGACCAAGGCGCGCATCGCCTCCGGGTTCTTCGGATGCTCCTTGAGGAACGACTCGATTCGCGCGAGCGCCTCCTCCGGCCGGCCCGCTTGCCTGAGCGTGCGGATCTCGCCGGCGACAGGCTGAAATGAGCCTGGTTCGACCTTCTGGGCAAGACGCCGCGCGAGAACGGCGTTCTCCCAATCCTTCGCGACTTCATAGGCGAAGGCGATTCCCTGGAACGCGTAGGGGTGGTCCGGGCGTGTTCGGGCCGCCCCGAAGAGGACGGCGAGCCCCTCGTCCGTCCGAGGGGGCGAGGAGGTCGCCAGCGCCATGCCCAGGCCGCACGTCGCGTGGAAATGCTTGGCGTCACGATCGAGAGCGGCGCGGAAGTAGCGTTCCGCCCCGGCTCCGCTCTCGAACAGCCCGTTCAAGTACTGGTAGTCCGCCCGCGTGGAGTCCTTTTCCAGGAGGGCCCGGTAGGTCGGCCGGATCCTCTCCCACTCGCCGAGCATGCGGGCGACGCGGATGTAAAGGACATGGAGATCCAACCAGTCCGGATGCTCGGTCAGCGCCTCCTCGATTCGCGCGATGTGGGCTCGGGCCTCTTCCTCCTTGTTCACCCCCTCGCTCTCCCGGAGCAAGGCGGCCAGCTCCTTCGGGGGCTTCCACTCCCGCGGCGACAGATCGACGGGAAGAGGGGTCGCGGCGCGAGCCGCACAAGCTCCAAGCAGAAGGGCGGCGGCCACAGTGAGCCGGACAGGACGCATCCATACCTCCAGGAATCGGTTGGTGAAAGGGAATCTGCAGGCTTCCCTATAGCTTATCCACTTCGAGGAGGCCTCACAAGCCGCTTGCCCCCTCCGGTCCCTGCGCGGTCCACCGGTCGGAGGCAAGTCCGCCCTGAAGGATCGAACGGAAGGCGCGAGGCGGATCATAGGGCATCTGGAACGGCAAGGCGGTCGTCAGCCGCACCGACCAGCTCCCCTCGGGCGCGTGGCGTCCGAATCCGAATCCCCACGCGACGGCGGGAAGGACGGGCAGGGGACCGATCCTGCCGGCGAGACGGGCCTCCACGCCGCAGGTCGTCCGGGCGCGCGCATCCCCGGCGCGGCCGGCCGGCCTTCCCCACGCGTGGCCCAGCTCGAGGAATGGGGCGATCGTGCCGCCGCCGAGCTGCATGCCGAATCCCCGCACGCCGAAATCGGGGAGGGCCGCATAGCGCAGCTCCGCGGCGGCGCGGGCGACGAATCGCGATGCCTTCGGCTCCGGCCACCCTCGGAGGAAGACGGTTCCCTCGAGGCCGGGCCAGCCGCCGAGAAGCTTCGAGGTCGGGTCCGAGTCGAATCCCTCGAATTCCTGCGGCGCGATCCCCGCGGAGACGCCGCGCATCTCAGCTTCGAAGTGAAGCGCAGGCGAACCCGGCAGCTTGGCCGGACGCGTCCGGAAGATCTCCGCGGCCCCGCGGAAGTACCGGCGCGCCGCGGGCCAGGGGGAGGCGCCCCCCTCGAAGCGAATCGCAAGTCCGTCCCCCTCGCTTGGCCCCGTGGCGCGGCGCGCGTGCGGCGGCGCCTTGAGCGTTCCCCAGCCCCCGCCGAGCACCAGGCTTGACCATGCGACGGGTGATCCCAGCGGGGTAGACAGCCGGCGCCCGCCGAATCGCGGCAGGCGGCTGTCGGTATGCGCATAGATGTCGATCCACCCGGATCGATTCGGGTCATCGGCATGGATCGGTTGCAGGATCGCGATCCCGGTCATCTCGCGGCGCTCGGTGAGGAGCTCGTGATCGATCAGCCGGCGCGGATGGAGATGCGATGCGTGATAGACGGTCAGATAGGGGCCCCATCGCGTCGTCAGGTAGAAGATGCCCCGGTCGGGGTTCGTGATCTGACGGTCGTTGCCGTAGACGTAACCGCCGAGGGCATGCTTGAGGAGCGGCTCGGCCCAGATCCCGGCGCCCCCGAGCGCGAGTCTGCGCGATTGCGGACCCGCGAGCGGGACACGCAGCCACGGACGGATCTCGCGAACGGGACGATAGGGACGCGGATTCGAGACGATCGGAGAAATCTCCTCTGGAAGAACGGAGGCTTCGACGTGGAAGGGGGGCGGCGGCGGCGCCTCGGCGCGGACTGACCGGTCGGGATCGATCCGGAGCACGGACGTCCGGCGCCGCGAGCTGAAGTCGAGGACGAGCAGCGAGTCGCGATCGACTCCGAACGCGGCGATGCCGACGCCCGCGGCGCTGCGCGCGACGTCGGCCCTCAGGCCGTCCCGAGGGCTCCAGATCGCGGTGCGGACTTGCGATCGGCCGTCGCGATGCGACGTCCAGGCAATCGTCGAGTCGCCGAGCCAGAGATTGTCCCGCTCATCGACTCTTCCCGACTCGAGGAGGGTCGAGCCCGCCCGCATGGAATCGAGGCACGCCACGAAGCGACGGCGTTCCCCGCCGGGGCCGATCTCGCTCCAGAGCACCTGGGCATCGCGCGACGAGACGGCGATCGAGTGCACGAGTGTGCCGCGCGGCCAGCGATGGAGGGCTCGCGCGCTCACCGGGGCGCCCGATTCGCCGAGCGCGCGGAGCTCGAGCGACGGGCCGGCGGAGGAGTCGAGCAGGACGAGGATTCGATCCCGGTCGACGGCCACGATCTCACCGACGCGCTCATCCGAACCGACGAAGCGGAAACCGTCGCCCGGATCCCAGAGCCCGAGATCGGCGATCCAGGAACCGTGCGAGGCGCGATGGAACCGGGCGCTCAGGACTCCTCCGTTGTCGAGCGGCAACGGCCGGCCCGTGACGCTGCCGGGGATGATCCGTTCGACCTCATCGCCGAGCCTGCGGAAGAGGGACGCTTCCCCGGGCCCGGTCGTTCGCTGGCCGGCGATCCAGCGGGACTCGTCGCGTCCGGCCGCAAGCGCCTGCGGGAATCGGATCCCGAGGTCGAGCGCCGCGCCGAGCGACTCAGAGGGCTCTCCCGCGCGGAATCGATCGCCGTAGTGCGCAATGATCTCCCGCCGGAAGCGATCGAGCGCGCCGGCGGCGTGCTTTCCCAGAGCCCGCCGCTGCGAGGTGTCGTAGGTGTAGATGCCCAGGGGACCGGCGGCGCGGGCGAGGCGGGGGATCGTGGAGTCGCCGTAGACCGACGCCAGCCAGCGCACCCGCGCATGGCCGCGGGCGTAGAGGAGCCGGCCGGCGCCGGGAACGCCCGCCGGATGGCGCTCGATCGAGCCGTCCAGCACGGCGGCGGCGAGGGTGCGGTCCCCCCGGTAGACGTTCCAATCCTCCGCGGTCCATTGCGCGATCCCCTCATGGAGCCAGCGGGGAGGATACAGGCCGAGCGGATAGGCGAGGTTGCCGAGCCAGGTGCGGGAGGCGCGCGCGACGAGCACATGGGTGTACTCGTGGATCAGGACTTCCTCGAACCAGGGCCTCATGCCCGAGAAGCTACGCGTCGACGCGTAAGAGGGGATCCAGACGAAGAAATAGTCGTGCCCGACCGCGGCGCCGTTTGCGATCTGATCCTGATCGGAGAGATAGACGCGAGTCCGACGCTCGGGATAGGTGTCGAGACGCCGACAGAGCGGCGCGTGGAAGCGTTCGAGGATCGACGCCGCCTCCCGCGCCCAGAGCTCCAGCGGGTCGTGATAAATGATCCGGAAGTGGTCGGACTGGATCTCTTGCCAGCGGAGTTCCGGATGATTGCGCTCGTTGAGCAGGACGAAGGCGCCCTGGCCCAGCGCGGCGCGGGCCGCCGGCAGGGCGATTGCCACGGCGATCGCCGCGATGCAGATCAAGCGGCGTCCGCCCGGGCGGAGGAATCGTGGCTTCCCGCGAAGAGCGATCGTCATGAGACTCCATCCGTCCCCCGGGTGGTTGGAGGGACCTGGGGAAGGGTACCGCCCGCCGGGGAGCAAGTCCACGAAGGGCGTTCCGGCGCGTGCGCGGTCACTCCTTGACCGCCGCCGAGTCCGCCTGCTAGGCTGCCCCGTTCCGCGACCGACCCCATCGGTCCGAGGTCCGCCCGGCGGGATCCTTTGCGTGCGTCTCGTTCGCGCCTCCAGGAAGCGATCCATCTCCCAGGGATCACTGATCCTGTCAGCTTCGCCTCCGGAGGAGAGAACGGCGATGACCGATGTGCCCTTCGACCTCGAATCGGCTGCGCGCGCGATCCCGATCGAGTCTTCTTCCGCATCGCACGCTCCCCCCGACGTCCGACCCCAATGCGGCCGCCTCTCTCCGGAGACGCTGCGGACGGTCTCGGACTTCGTGGGTCGCGGGTGGCGAGAGCCCTCGGAACTCATGATCGCCTTCCATCTCCTGGATCGCGGGGCCTGGTCGGGGGCGCTGGAGATCCTGCGGTTGATCGCTCCACCCGCGCGCGATCGGCGGCTCGCGGCCAGCCTGCTCTATGCGCGCGGGGTGGCCCGCCTGATGGGCGGTCCTGCAGGCCCGGCGATCCACGACTGCGCGCGGGCGCTGCGCCTCCTGGAACCGGGCACCCAACCGATGGCCGCCGCGCGGATTCGCCGCCTTGCGTTCCGGGCCTACCGCAGGACGGACGATCTCGATCGCGCGCGTCGCTGTCTCGATCGGATTCGCGAGGCCGTCCCCTGGAATGATATCGGCGAGGCGGCCATCCTGATCCGGCGGTGCGAAGCGGACCTCATGCTGGATGAGCGGCGCTTCGAGGCGGCCGCGGCCGCCTATCGCGACACCGTAACGCTCCTCGAGACGGAGGGAGCGACGGCCGGGACCGACTCGCGACTGAGCGCCGCGTTGCGCGGTTGGGCCGAGGCGCTCATCGCCCTCGACCGCTGGACGGAGGCGCGGGAGAAGGTCGATCGAGCCCTGTCCTTCCCGGACGCGCTTGCCGACATCGATCCCGCCGAGCTCGGGCGGATCGGCCATCTCGAGGCCCGCCTCGCGGCGGAGGCGGAGGACGAGGTGGGTCTGTTCCGGGCTTTCGATCGCGCGGAGCAATCCATGCGCGGGGCCAACGCGGAAGAAGACCTCGCCCTGCTTCTCATCTCTCGCGCGGAAGCGGTATTCCTGAGGGTTGCCGGCGGACCGATGCGGGAGCGCTCGCAGCAGGATCTCATCGAGGCGCAGTCGATCCTCCGTCGGCTCGGCCGGGCGCGCGACGCGGCGCGATGCGATCTCCTCCTCGAGGCGGGAAGGCGGACCTGCGCCGTCACGGAGACGGGCGCCACCGCGCCGATCCGCCGGCCGCCGCGCGTTCCGCGCTCCCGGAGGCTCACTCACCTCGGATTCCTCACGTGCGATCCTGCAACGCTCGCTGCCCTGGAGCCGCTCGAATCGCTGGGCCGAACGCAGATTCCGATCCTGATCCTGGGGGAGTCCGGGACCGGCAAGGAGGTGCTCGCCCGCGCGCTCCATCGCGCCGCGGGATTGAGGGGATCGTTCGTGCCGGTCAACTGCGGGGCGCTTCCTTCGGATCTGCAGGAGAGCGAGCTCTTCGGCCATGTCCGCGGGGCTTTCACCGGGGCAATCGCCGACAAGACGGGGCTTTTCGAGGCCGCCAACGGCGGCACCCTTCTCCTCGACGAGATCGGCGAGATGTCGCCGCGAGCTCAGGTGAAGCTGCTGAGGATTCTGGAGCTGGGAGAGGTTCGCCGCGTCGGGGAGACGAAGACGCGAAGGGTCCAGGTGCGCGTCATCGCCGCGACGAATGCCGATCCGATCGAGGGAATCCGCAGCGGGGCATTCCGGCTCGATCTCTACTACCGCCTTTGCGGGCTGTCGGTCCAGCTTCCTCCGCTGCGGGATCGGATGGCCGATGTGCCGCTGCTTGCCGCGCACTTCGCGCGGCTCTTCTGGGATCGGGAGACGCCGCCGCCTGTTCCGACGCCGGCCGCGCTCGATCGGCTCTTGCGGCACGACTGGCCGGGAAACGTGCGAGAGCTGCGGTTCACGATGGAGCGGGCGATCGCATGGACCTCCGCCCTCGAGCGCAACTGCGTGGAAGCGGATGTGGTCGAGGTCAAGGCGCGCGCGGTCCCGACGCCCGAGGCGCCCGAGGAGCTCGAGGAGGACGAGGTCGCCCGGGCGGGAGGTCTGGATGCCTATCTCGCGCGCGTCGAGCGACGGCTCATTCTGCAGGCCCTCGAGCGCAATGGATGGAATCGCGCGCGCGCCGCGCGAAGCCTCGGAGGGATGAGCCGGACGACCCTGATCGGAAAGATGAAGCGGCTGGGTCTCTTCCCGAACGGCTCGGAGCCGCGGGAGTCGGACTCCGGCAACCCGTTGGGTCTATGAGTCCTTCGGTCCCGGGAATCTCCCCGGACCGAAGAAGGCGATCCTCATCCTGTGGCGAGCGAAGCCGCGGGCCATCGGCCGGCCGATCTGCGCGATCCCCGGAAGGTGGAGCAGCGGCGCCAGGAGACGCGCGCCGGGAAGGACCCGAGCGAGGGAGCGGTAGGCGTCGAATCCTCGAAGGATCTTCCCGTTCGGATGGACGACATGGATCTCCTCGAGGCAAGCCTGGCGGTCGAGACGCGGAAAGCGTCTCGAGATCGGCTCCCAGTCGCGGGCGTTCAGGAACTCGAGTCTCCCGTATCGATCGAGATGGCGCAGCCAGCGGATCGAGCGAAGACAAAACGGGCAGCCGCCGTCATAGAGCACCGCGATCGGGGAAGCCTGCCGGCTCATTCGGGACCTCGCGCGGCGCGACCGCTCCAGAGCGTCCCGCCAGCTACCCTCCGCTGAGCCTGGGGCCCGATCCCGTGCCGCTCGAGGAGGCGTCGGATCGTCTCGGGGTCATGGAGGACGAAACGCGCGCCCGGATTGGAGGCCTCGAAGAGCCGGCGAACGACTCGAGATGTGAGGCCGTCGGTCCTCGTCCAGAGGTGGACGATCGCGCCGGGGCGAGCGATCCTGGCGATCTCCCGGATCGCCTGCTCCGCCTCGATCAGGTGCCCCAGGACGCCGAGGCAGAGCACCGCGTCGGCCGACGCCGTCCGGAAGGGCACGGCCTCGATGTCGCAGGCGATGCGGTGCGCGAGCGGATGCGAGGCGCGGGCCTCTCGAAGGAAGGCCTCGGACAGGTCGCAGGCGAAGGCGCGAAGGCCGGGCCTCGATCGCGCGATGATCCGAAGAGCCTCGCCGGAGCCGCACCCGAGGTCGATCACTCGCCCGGCCCCCGGGAGGGAGTCGACGCAGCCGGCCGCCATGCGCCGGTAGCCGAATGCCGCGAGCAGGGCGGCCCAGTGCCGGTAGAGCCGGGCGTTGCGCTCGCCCCACCGGCGGATCCCCCGGCGCTGCGCCCGCCGTCCGCCCGGGGTCGATTTCGACTTGCGGGTGCCCACGCCCCCATTCTATGTTCTCCGTACACGAGAAAGGAGGTGGTCCGTCTATGAAATATACGACCCGTGAGGTGCCTGAACGTTAGGCGGCCTGGCCGCGTGCTGTGATTCGTCGTAGGCCAGGTCGCCTGCGGAATCTCAACAGGTAGCCGAACCCAGGGATTCCCGGACTCGTCATCCGGGACGCGGATCGGAAACGGTCCAGAAGGATCCCTGGGTTTCCTCTTGCCTCAAGACCACTCAGAGGCCGAGGCGGAGTAGCCAATCGAGCAGGTTTCGGGTCATCGCATCGCTCCAGATGTGTCCGCCCGGCGCCGTGGAGAAGGTGACATCGAAGCCCGCGCGTTCGAGCTCCGCAGCCGATTCCCTTGCTCCCTCGATCGGCACGACATCGTCGTCGACGCCATGGAGGAAGAGGACCGGCCACCTGGGGGCCATGCCGGCTTCGTTCCCCGAGAAACGGCTCCGCACCCGTCCGGCGGCGATGACGAGGCCCCGGAATCGCTCGGGGGATCGCAAGGCCAGGCTTCCGGCGAAGACGGCCCCCTGCGAGAAGCCGAGCGCGACCATCCGCGTGGGATCCAATCCGTGAGCAGCGGCGCGCTCGGGCAGGATCGCAAGGATCCGCTCCTCGCTCTGTCGTAAGCTCCTGCGGAAGGCCGGGGTGTCTCCCTCCCACAGATACCACGCATGCCCGATCTGTCGCAGGCCGCCGAGGCGCCGCTCGAGGGGATAGGGGCCCTCCGGGAGGAGGCAGGCCCAGTTTTCGTCAAAGACCGGTTGAAGCCAGCGCGAGAAGGTCTCGATCCTCATCCCAAGGCCGTGGATGGCGAGGATCGTTGGATGCGGGGGACTTCCTTGCCGCGGCAGGATCGTGAGGTCGCGCGGAGACAGCAAGAATCGGCTCTCGCCGACTCGAAGCCGGCCGGGATCGATCCCGATCCGTTCGGAGAGCGTGGCGCGGCCGGCCGGGTCTTCCATCGGCGAGAGACGTCTCTAGAGGAACGCCGGATCCCGGTAGACTCCGAAGACCTTCCGGAAGAGGCCCGAGATCTCGCCCACGGTGACGCCGCGGCGCACCGCCTCCAGGATCGGCTCGACGATGTTCCCGTCGCTGACGCACGCATCCTCGAGGCGGCGCATCGCCTCCTCGACCGACGTCGCGCTCCTCCGCGCGCGTAGGGCTCGCACGCGCTCGATCTGCCTGCGTTCGACCTCGTGGTCGATCTTGAGGGTCGGGATCGGCCGATCGTCCTCGTCGTGGTATCGATTGACCCCGACGATGATCCGCTTGCCCTCCTCGACCTCCCGCTGGAACTGGTACGCCGATGCGGCGATCTCCTTCTGCGGGTATCCCTGGTTGATCGCGGCGACGATCCCCCCGAGCTGATCGATCCTCTCGATGATCTGCCAGGCACGACGCTCCACTTCGTCGGTGAGCCACTCCACGTAATGGGACCCGCCGAGGGGATCGGCAACGCCGGCGACCCCCGTTTCGTCGGCGATGATCTGCTGCGTGCGCAGCGCGATCTTCGCCGCATCCTCAGTGGGCAGGGCGAAGGTCTCGTCGAGGGAGTTGGTATGCAGCGATTGCGTCCCGCCCAGGACCGCGGCAAGCGCCTGAAGCGCCACTCGGACGATGTTGTTCTGCGGCTGCTGCGCGGTGAGAGAGACGCCGGCGGTCTGCGCGTGGGTCCGCAACAGCCACGATCGCTCCTTCGTCGCCCCGAAGCGCTCCCGCACGATCCGAGCCCACATCCTTCGGGCCGCCCGGAACTTCGCGATCTCCTCGAAGAAATCGTTGTGCACATCGAAGAAGAAGGAGAGGCGTGGCGCGAAGTCGTCCACGGCGAGCCCCCCGTCGATCCCGCACTGCAGGTAGCCGATCCCGTCGGCGAGGGTGAAGGCGAGTTCCTGCACCGCTGTCGCGCCTGCCTCGCGGATGTGGTATCCGCTGATCGAGATCGTGTTCCAGAGGGGCATCCGCCGGGTGCTGTAGACGAGCATGTCGCGGATCACCCTCATCGAGGGCTCCGGCGGGGAGATCCACTCCTTCTGGGCGATGAACTCCTTCAGGATGTCGTTCTGAAGCGTTCCGCGGAGCTTGTCGGAACCGACGCCCTGCTTCTCGGCCACCGCCACATAGAGGGCCAGGAGGATCACGGCGGTCGCGTTGATCGTCATGGACGTCGTCACCTGATCGAGGGGAATTCCACGAAAGAGGATCTCCATGTCGTCGATCGAGGCGACGGAGACGCCCTCGCGGCCGACCTCGCCGAGGCTCAACGGATCGTCCGGGTCGTATCCCATGAGTGTCGGCATGTCGAACGCCGTGGAGAGGCCGGTCTGACCATGCCTCAGGAGATAGTGGAAACGGGCGTTGGTGTCCTCCGGCGTGCCGAAGCCCGCGAACATCCGCATGGTCCAGAGCTTGCCCCGGTACATGTCCTCGTGGATCCCGCGCGTGAACGGATATCTCCCGGGGCGCTCGGCATCCTTCGAGTCGCGGTCCGCCACGCTCCCCGGGTGATAACAGACATCGACCGGGATCCCCGAGAGGGTGTCGGTCATCGGTCGGAGCGCGGACGGGGCCGGCTGCGAGCGATGCGGGGGAGCTTCCGGTTCGGCCGCCGGGCGCTTCGATCTCATCCCTTCCTCCTGAGCGTGGTCCGCTCTGCGGCCAGGGTGCTTCATTCCCGGCGAGGGTCCGACGCTAACTGCTCATTCTAGCAGATGCCCCCGGCCTCGCGGCGCGAAGGCGGGCGGATCATGCGACCAGGTTGAACTCGCTGCGGAGGGCGATCAGCGCCTCCTCCGAGCGACCCTCGTCTATCATGCAGGTGACGGAGGACATGGAGGTGGAGATCACCTCGATGTTGATCCCGTGACTCGAGAGCGCGCGAAACATCCTGCCGGCGATCCCCGGCTCCGTCGAGAGGTGCTGCCCGATGATGCTCACGAGCGCGACGCCTGAGTTGACGGAGATCGAGCGGGCTCCGATCTCCTCGCGAAGATTCTCCAGAGCCCGTTCCACTGATTCCTGATCTGCGCGACTCACGGCGAGTGAAATGTCGGCGCGGCCCCCGGAGCCTCCGGTCGAGACGACGAGCTCCACGTTGAATCCCTGGGCACCCAAGGCGCCGAACACCTCGGCGGCGATTCCGGGACGGTCGGGCACGCCTTCGAGGGTGATCTTGGTCACTTCGCGATTCGCGGCAGCATGCAGCTCTTGCATCGACCCATCCTCCCCCAGGGCAACAGGCGCCCTGCGGCGAGATTGGCGCGGGAGAGGGCTCCAGGTCAACGCCAAACGCCTCCGGCAAGTCGGAACGGAGGGGAGTCGTCTAGGACTGCCCCTCCGAATGGGACTCCTTGGACCGGGGGGACCAGGTGGTCTCCGCGAACCCCGCACGGCGATTCGCCCAGCGGGCAAGAACGAAGAAGTAGTCCGAGAGGCGATTCAGGTATCGCAGGACTTCGGTCGGAGCCGGCTCCGATCGGAGAAGACGCACGACCGCGCGCTCGGCGCGACGGCAAACGCAGCGCGCCTGGTGGGCGGCGATCGCCGCCGGGCAGCCCCCGGGGAGGATGAAGGAGCTCAAGGGCTCGAGCTCCGAGGCGAGCCGGTCGATGGCGTGCTCGAGCGACTCGACGTCGGCGCTTCCGATTCGCGTGATCGGCGCGGGCGCTCCGGCCGGTCGGGCGAGCTCGCCGCCGGCCTCGAAGAGGAGGCGCTGGATCGACTCGAGCTCGGCGGAGGTTTCCGGCGTGGCGGCGAGCGGCCGCAACGCGCCGATCATCGCGTTCAGCTCATCGACCTCGCCGTAGGCGGAGATCCGCAGATGGTCCTTATAAACGCGGACCGGGCCCAGGAGCCCGGTCTCGCCTTCATCGCCTGTTCGCGTGTAGATCCGCATCGCCGCCGCCGCTCCGGCTAGCCGGCGCAGCCGTTGGAGGTCCCGCAGTTCTTGCAGGAGAAGCAGCTTCCCGTGCGGTGCATGAGAGAGCCGCAGGTCGGACACGGGGAAGCGTCGGTGCCCGAGTCGTAGATCGGGGCCTCCATTGGCTCGGCGCCCGCAGTCGCTTCCGGTCCTTCGTGCTGGACCGGGCTGGAGTCGAACTCATCGATCTTGCCGTTCTGGTTGATCGGATGGTCGGGGAGGAACTTCCACGCGAGCCACCTGAAGATGTAATCGGCGATCGAGTTCGCGAAGCGGATGTGCGGATGTCCCGTGTAGCCCGAAGGCTCGAAGCGGGTCAGCACGAACTTGTCGGCGAGCACCTTGAGCGGAACCCCATACTGGAGGGCGATCGACACCGAAGTGGCGAAGCAGTCGACCAGGCCGGAAACGACGCTCCCTTCCTTGGCCATCACGATGAAGATCTCGCCGGGCTTTCCGTCCTCGTAGAGCCCGACCGTGATGTATCCCTCATGCTCGCCGATGGAGAACTTGTGTGTGATCGAGTTGCGCTCGTCGGGTAGGCGGCGGCGGATGGGGCGCGCCACGACCCGCGTCGCGCGACCCGATTCATCGGTCTCGATCGTGGTCGAGAGGGGCTGGGCGCGCTTGCATCCGTCGCGATAGATGGCGATCGCCTTGAGCCCCAGCTTCCAGCCCTCGAGGTAGACCTGCTCGACCTCCTCGATGGTCGCGTCATTGGGCATGTTGACGGTCTTGCTGATGGCGCCGGAGAGGAATGGCTGGACGGCGGCCATCATCCGGA
The DNA here is from genome assembly GCA_034679345.1 of Candidatus Eiseniibacteriota bacterium. Taxonomy (GTDB): domain Bacteria; phylum Eisenbacteria; class RBG-16-71-46; order CAIMUX01; family VGJL01; genus JAXDAY01. Next base: position 167,857 of record JAXDAY010000013.1, on the reverse strand, counting down.
CGTGGCCCATGTAATGGATGAACCGCTTTCCGTTGCGGGGCTTGAAGGCGCAATCGAAGACCGACAGATGGTCGTCGAGCAGATGCGGGGCGCCTTCGATCGTCTCGTTCTTCTCGAGGTGATCGAGGATTTCCCGCCGCTGGGACTCGGGGTAGCCCAGGTAGGTCAGCGCCTCCGGGACGCTCTGGTTGACGATCTTCAGCATGCCGCCGCCCACGAGCCTCTTGTACTTGATCAAGGCGATGTCGGGCTCGATGCCGGTCGTGTCGCAGTCCATCATGAAGGCGATCGTTCCCGTGGGGGCAAGGACCGTGGCTTGGGCGTTGCGGTATCCCCAGCGTTCGCCGAGCTCGAGCGCTTCGTCCCAGACGCGGCGGGCGCTGTTCAGGAGCATCTCCGGCACCAGGCTCGGATTGATCTTGGCCACGTGGCTCCGGTGGCGGGCGATGACGCCGAGCATCGGCTCGCGGTTCGGCGGGAATCCCCGGAACGGGCCCGTCACCGAAGCGATCTCGGCCGATGTCTTGTAGGCCTGGCCGGTCATGAGAGCGGCGATGGCTCCGGCGACGTGGCGCCCCGCCTCGCTGTCGTAGGGCAGGCCGCGCGCCATCAGAAACGTCCCCAGGTTCGCGAATCCGAGGCCGAGAGGGCGGTAGTCGTTGCTGTTCTCGGCGATCCTCGGCGTCGGGTAGGACGCGGAGTCGACGATGATCTCCTGGGCCAGGATCATGACCGAGACGGCGTGCGCGAAGGACTCGACGTCCAGCTCGCCGCTCGGAGTCCGGAACTTCATCAAGTTCAAGCTCGAGAGGTTGCAGGCGGTGTCGTCGAGGAACATGTATTCGCTGCATGGGTTCGACGCGTTGATCCGTCCGGAGGCGGGGCATGTGTGCCAGGTGTTGACCGTGGTGTCGTACTGGATGCCGGGATCGCCGCAGGCCCACGCCGCGTCCGCCATGCGGCGGAAGAGGTCGCGCGCTTTATAGGTGTCGACCGGCTCGTCATCCAGAACCGCGCGGGTGTGCCACTGCGCGTCCGCCTCGACCGCGCGCATGAAGTCGTCGGTGACGCGCACCGAGTTGTTCGAGTTTTGGAAGAAGACGCTCGAATACGCGTCGCCGGTCAGAGAGGCGTCGTAGCCGGCCTCGATGAGCGTCCAGGCCTTCTTCTCCTCGCTCGCCTTGCAACCGATGAACTCGACGATGTCGGGATGGTCGATGTTGAGGATCACCATCTTCGCCGCGCGGCGGGTCTTGCCCCCGCTCTTGATCACGCCCGCGAACGCGTCGTAGCCGCGCATGAAAGAAACCGGGCCCGAGGCCGTGCCGCCTCCGGAGAGGCGCTCGCGGCTCGACCGCAGGGTCGAGAAGTTCGTTCCGCTTCCGGAGCCCCACTTGAAGAGCATTCCTTCGGTCTTGGCGAGCTCCAGGATCGATGCCATCGTGTCCTGGACGGAGTTGATGAAGCACGCGGAGCACTGCGGCTGCTCCTCGATGCCGACGTTGAACCAGACGGGGCTGTTGAAGGAGGCCATCTGGTAGACGAGCAGGTGCTTGAGCTCGTCGTGGAACGCCGAAGCGTCCTCCTCGGACGCGAAGTACCCTAACTCCTTACCCCAGTTGGAGATAGTGTCTGAGACCCGGCCGATCACCTGCCGGAGGCTCGACTCGCGTTGCGGGGTTCCGATCGTGCCGTGAAAATACTTCGATGCGACGACGTTCGTCGCAATCATCGACCAGAATCGCGGGAACTCGACTCCCGCCTGCTCGAAGATCGTCTCGCCGGACTCATTGGTGATGACTGCCGTGCGCTTCTCCCAGCTCACTGTGTCGAACGGATCGATCCCCGGGCGCGTCATCTGCCGGCGAATGCGAAGACCAGCGGAACGGCCATCGATTCCCGTCTCCCCCAAAGTGCGGGGAGCGGATCCCTTCCGCGTTCCCTCGTCGCCGAACTCCCTGCGCGTCATGCCCCATCTCCTCCTGTTGGGTGGTCGGCTCAATTCTCTATCGGGTCGCTACCGACGGCCTTTCCGAAGCAGTTGATTCCATTGCCATGCGTTTGTGATCACGGGTACGAGCCCCTCTCCGAGGGGCAAGGCGGGACTCTAGAGGGAGGGGAGGGGGGATGCAAGCAAAATCCCCTGCTCACCTTCTAACAGCTTCTGCTCTCGTCGGTTTTCTCGCCGGATCAGTCCTCGGGTTCCGGAATCGGCGCCCGTCCCTCGAGCAGCACCTCGATGAACTTCTCCATGACCTGCGTCTTTTCCTTGCCCTTCTTGCTGATAACACCGAGGGGACGGCGGAAGTCCCCGCCGGCGAGCTCGATGGCGACCAGCGCCCCGGTCTGGATCTCGGACTGCACAGTCATGGAGGGCACGATGCTCATCCCCGCGCCGATCTCCACGGCTCGCTTGATCGTCTCGATGTTATCGAACTCCATGACGATCTCCACCGGCACCCCGCGCTGGCGGAGGATCCTGTCGATCGCGCGACGCGTGGGGATGTCCCGCTCGAAAGCGATGAATCGCGCGCGGGCGATCTTTGGCAGCTCGACTCTCTTCTGCTTGGCCAGGGGGTTCTCGGGGTCGCAGATCAGAACGAGCTGGTCCTCACGGAAGAGGATGACCTCGATGCCGGTGCGCCGGACGGGATAGGCGACGATGCCGAGGTCGACCGTCCCGCTGACCAGATCATCGTAGATCTTGTTGGCGCGGCTGTACTCGACGTGAATGTTCGCGGAGGGGTAGCGGCGCAAGAACTCCGTCATGTAGGGGGGCAGCTCGTGGAGGCCGACGCTGTAGACGGTCGCGACGCGCAGCGAGCCGGCAATCGTTTTGCTTAAGACCTGGATCCGGTTTTCCATCATCCGGTACCGCTCCAGGATCTCCCGCGCGCTGTCGTAGAGGATCCGTCCGGCCTGTGTGGGGGCGAGGTTTCTCTTGCCCCGTTCGATTAGTTTACGATCGTACTTCTCCTCGAGCCCCCGTATCTGCTGGCTCACCGCGGATTGGCTGATGTAGTTGAGCATCGCTGCCTTGGAGAAGCTCTGAGTCTCGATCACGTCGCAAAAGATCTTCAAAGTCTCGATTTGCATCGGCCGTCCCCTTCCCGCTCGAGACGATTAGGGTCACTAATCCACTCACGCCCCAGGTCAGTTTGAACCTGATACCATGCCGTCCGATCGCCATGCAAGGCGAAACGCCGTCCACCGAATAGAAAGTAGTGCCCGGGCTTATCGACCGAAGGGTCCGCCACCTCTTCCACGGGCGGTCGCTGTACCATGGGGGAGTCATGGGAAATGTCACAGGGCAGACCGGCCGGCCGCGTGCGGGGGATGCGGAGGGGGACGAACGCCCGAAGGTCGCTCTGGTCACCCTGGGCTGCCGGGCGAACCAGGAAGAGATCGAGTGCGTCGCTTCCCACCTCCGCGATCGCGGCTTCCGAATCGTCCCCTTCGGAGAGGCGGCCGACTGGGTCGTCGTGAACACATGCTCCGTCACGAGCGCGGGGGAATCGGACGCGCGCCAGGCAGTCCGCCGCGCGATCCGCACGAACCCGCAAGGCAGGGTGATCGTCACCGGTTGCTTCGCGCAGCGCGACCCGGATGGAGCGCTCCGGCTCGGCGCGCGCTATGTGGTCGGCAACGGGGAGAAGTGGCGGATTCCAGATCTGATCGCGGCGGATGGAGGAGTCGACGACGCCTGCACGGGGCTTCTCTTCCGACCTGATCCGACGACGACCCGGTTTCTCCGCCACGGCCTCGGCGAGAGCGGCTATCGCACGCGCGCATCGCTCAAGATCCAGGATGGCTGCGATGAGCGCTGCACCTACTGCATCATTCCTTCCCTGCGCGGGAGGAGCGTGAGCCGATCGCCGGAGGAGGTCCTGGAGGAAGCGCGCCGGCTGGTCGACGCCGGATACCCCGAGATCACGCTGACCGGGATTCACAGCGCCTCCTATCGCAGCGAGGCGGGCGGGCTTGCCGCGCTGTTGCGCTCGCTGCTCGAGGTCGGGGGGCTGCGACGGATCCGCGTCAACTCCCTCGAGCCGCAGTGGGTCGATCCCGAGTTGATCGAGACGCTGGCCTCCTCGGAGCGCTTCGCCCGGCATCTTCACCTTCCGCTTCAGAGCGGTGACGCGGGGATCCTGAAGCGGATGGGAAGAGGCTACACGCCCGAGCAATACCGTCGCGTGGTCGATGGCGTGCGGGAGCGGATTCCCGGTGTCGCCATCGGCTGCGATGTGATGGTCGGCTTCCCGGGAGAGGATGAGGCCGCGGCCGAGCGCACCTGCCGCCTGCTCGAGGAGATCCGGCCCGCCTACCTCCATATCTTCAGCTACTCGGAACGGCCGGGAACGGCCGCCCTGCGGCTTCCGGGCGCGGTCGCCAACGCGGCGCGAAAGGAGCGCGCGCGACGATTGAGGCGGCTCGATGCGACACTCCGGGGAGATTTCCTGCGGGCCCGGGAGGGAGAGGTCCACGAGATCCTCGTGGAAGCGGGCGAGGGCGGAGGCGAAGGGCAGAGCGGATTGACCGACAACTTCGTGCGCGTGCGCCTCCGCGACAGCCGGCCCGCGGGCGCCTGGGCCCGGGTCCGCCTCGCCTGGAGCGGGGATCCGCGCTGGATGGAAGGCCGATGAGCTCGCGCGCCCCGAGCATCTATCTCGAGACCTACGGCTGCCAGATGAACGAGGCAGACACGGCGATGATGATCGGCCTGCTCGAAGAAGCGGGCTGGAGGATCAGCGGGGGGCCTGAGGTCGCCGACGTCGTGCTCCTGAACACCTGCGCCGTCCGCGAGCGCGCCGAGGAGCGCGTCGCGCGGCGTATCGGCCAGATCGCGCTTCTCAAGCGCTACCGGCCCGATCTCAAGATCGGGCTCGCCGGATGCATGGCCCGGCATCTCGGTCCGGGACTGCGCGAGAAGCTTCCCGACGTCGATCTCCTGATCGGCCCCGATTCCTACCGCCGCCTGGCCGAGATCCTCTCGCGCGCCGACGAGGGTCCGCTCGTCGATCTTGTCCTGGACAAGACGGAGCGCTATGAGGGGCTCTCGCCCGCGCCCATGGGATCGATGCACGCCTTTCTTCCGATCATGCGGGGGTGCGACCGGTTCTGCACCTTCTGCGTCGTGCCGCTCGTGCGCGGCCGCGAGAAGAGCCTTCCGGCCGAGGAGCTCGAGTCGCAGGCGCGAGCCCTCGCCGCCGGCGGAACGGTCGCCCTCACCCTCCTTGGCCAGACGGTCAACTCCTATCGCGACGGAGAGGTCGATTTTGCCGGGCTCCTCGATCGGATGGCGCGGATCGATGGGATCCTGCGGATCCGGTTCACCTCACCGCACCCGGCCGATTTCACGCCCGCGGTCTTCGAGACGATGGCGCGCCACGCGAACCTTGCCGGGCACATCCATCTTCCGGTGCAGAGCGGATCGGATCGTGTCCTTGCCGCGATGAGGAGGGGGCATACGCGGCGCGAGTTCCTCGATCTCGTCGCCACGATCCGATCGCGCCTTCCCGAAGCCGGGCTCACGACCGATCTGTTGTGCGGATTCCCGGGCGAGACACAGGAGGATTTCGCCGAAACCCTCTCCCTGATGGCGGAGGTGCGCTTCGACGGGGCCTTCCTCTTCCGCTATTCCCCCCGTCCGGGCACCTACGCGTACCGCAGGCAACCCGACGACGTGCCCGAGTCCGTGAAGGGCGAGCGGCTTCGCCGGATGATCGATCTCCAGGAGGAGATCTCGAGGGAGCGGTACGCCTACTGGATCGGACGCGAGGTGGATGTCCTCGTCGAGGGACCCTCGCGCCGGGATCCCGCGGCCGCGCGCGGAAAGGCGGATGATCTCAAGACCGTCATCCTGCCGGCGGATGGGACGCGTCCCGGCTCGATCCGTCGCGTCCGGATCGCGGCCGCCACCTCGCACACTCTGATCGCCGAGGGCGTTGGCGCGGCCGCGGCCGCCGTAGCGACCGAAGCGGCCGAGGCGGCCGGAGCCGTCGAGGCGGATGGCGTCTCTCCAAGCGAAGAGGACTAGCGCAGAGGCGGATCGGAAACGTCGTCACGGATCGGGCCGGTCGCCCGTCGCAGGGGAAGATAGCGGTACCAGCGCCGGACCGCGAAGAAGAGGACTCCGATTCCCGCCGCGATCTGCAGGAGGTTGACGCCGATCGCCGCGTCGAAGAGCCGGCCAAAGGCCGCGCGCGCGGGATCATCGGCCGGCAGCGCCGAGAGCGGCGCCTCGAGGCTCGTGAGGATCGCGTGCAGCTTCGGATTCAAGACGAGCTGCGAAGTCACGGCGAGTCCCGTCATCGCGAGGATCAAGACCATTTGAACGATGCTCGCCCGCGTCCTGCGCAGGGAGAGCAGCTGCATGAGGAGCGTCGTCAAGAGCAGGAAGGCGCCGGCGCCGCAACCGAGGAAGGCCGTCTGCTCGAGGATGGCAAGGACGGCGCTCGCGGCGGTCTCGCGATCCGGCAGATGGGAGAAGAGAACCGGCGTCACCACGAGGGCGAGTCCCGCGAGCGTCCCGATCCAGAGCATCAGAACGAGGGTGTGGGCGAACTCAAGGAGCGTGAGCCCCAGACTGGGGCGACGCACGGCCGGGAAGGGGATGATCCTTCCGGAGCGGGGCTCCTGTCCGGGGTCGTTGCCTGCCATTTGGGTTCTCCTCGCGGGTTCTCCCTGCGGGCCCTATCCATGATTCTATCGGCTGCGGGGGGCTCGGACATCGATGGAATTCTGCCGGATCAGCGAGGATTCGGCTCGGCGCGGCGCGGATGCGCGCGATGGCCTCCATTCTTGGGGCGATGCGCGTTGACCGGTCCTGCCGGGGCCGAGATAATGGGACGTTCCCCTCGGAGCTGGCCCTCCCGAGGCGGCGGAGAGCCGATGAAAGGCTGGATCTACCTCGACAATGCGGCGACGACCCCCATCGACCCCCGGGTCCTGGAGGCGATGCTGCCCTACCTGACCGACCGATTCGGCAACGCCGCGAGCCACAGCCACGCCTATGGCTGGGAGGCCGAGGAGGCGGTGGAGCGCTCGCGCGCGCAGGTCGCCTCCCTCGTCGGGGTGAAGCCGAACGAGGTGATCTTCGTCAGCGGCGCCACGGAGGCGAACAACCTGGCCCTGAAGGGGGTCGCGGCCGCCTACCGGTCGAAAGGTCGGCACATCGTCACTTGTGCGATCGAGCACAAGGCGGTCCTGGACACGTGCGAGGCCCTCCGGCGGGATGGCGCGGAGGTGACGCTCCTTCCGGTCGACCCGGGCGGGTTCGTCGATCCGGAGACGGTCGGGCGGGCGATCCGCGACGAGACGGTGCTCGTCTCGGTGATGCACGCGAACAACGAGGTCGGCGTGATCCAGGACCTCCGCGCGATCGGGGCGATCTGCAAGAAACGGGGAGTGATCTTCCATACCGATGCCGCGCAGTCGGTGGGCAAGATCCCCTTCGACGCCCAGGAGCTCGGGGTCGATCTGGTCTCGATCTCCGCGCACAAGATCTATGGCCCCAAGGGTGTGGGAGCGCTCACGGCGCGCCGGCGCGCGCCGCGCGTCCAGCTCGTCCCGGTGATCGACGGCGGCGGGCACGAGCGGGGATTCCGTTCCGGAACGCTCAATGTCCCCGCGATCGTCGGATTCGGCGCCGCCTGCGGGATTGCGCGCGCCGAAATGGAGCGCGACGCGGCGCGCACCGGGCGGCTGCGGGATCTCTTGCGCGACTCGATTCTCGAGCGCCTCGACGAGGTCGTCGTCAACGGCGCGCGCGAACCCCGCCTGCCGGGGAACTTGAACTTGAGCTTCGCCTACGTCGAGGGCGAGGCGATGATGATGAGCTTGAAGGGAATCGCGGTCTCGAGCGGGAGCGCCTGCACTTCGGCCACGCTCGAGCCGTCGCACGTCCTGAAGGCGCTCGGGGTGAGCGAGGAGCTCGCCCACGCCTCGATCCGCTTCAGCATCGGGCGGTTCAATACGGAAGAGGAGATCCGCGCGACGGCCGATCGCGTGGTCGAAGCCGTCAGCGGGCTCCGGCGGCTCTCTCCTCTCTACGAGATGATGCGGGAGACGACGCTGGAGAAGCGATCGCACGAGGAGAAGGCAAACGCCGCGCCGGGAGGCGCGACGAGGAGGATAGATCGATGAGCATCGAGATCACCGACGCGGCCGTGGCCGCGGTCAAGCAGGCGGCGGAGGCCGAGAAGGCGGGCGAGGAGGTCTTCCTGCGCGTGGGCGTCAAGGGAGGCGGCTGCTCGGGGCTCTCCTACGTCCTCGCCTTCGAGAGAGAGGCGCGCGAGGAGGACCGGATCATCGAGAAGGACGGCGTGCGCCTGTTGCTCGATCCGAAGAGCGAGCTGTACCTCGCGGGCACCACGCTCGACTATACGAGCGGCCTGAACGGCCAGGGGTTCGTCTTCCAGAACCCGAACGCGAAGGGGAGCTGCGGCTGCGGGAGCTCCTTCACCGCCTAGCCGCCCTGGATCCGGCTCCTCCGGCGCCCGCGGGCTCTCCGGCTGGACATCTGGCTTCGGTCGCGTGAGAATCGTTGTGTCCGGATCGCGACGTTGCGCGTCCGAAGATGGAGGTGCGCCATGGGCCGCTCGATTCTGCTCATCGCCGGGTTCGCGTTGCTCAGTCTTGCCGCTGGCTGCTCGGACGATCCCTCGAAGCCCAAGGATGATCCCTCCGACGGCTACCTGTCGCCCACGAGCATCGCGAACGTCCTTTCGAATCTCGAACGCTCCTACGAGGAAATGGAGTATGACGAATACGCCACGCTGTTCGATCCGGCGTTCGTCTTCGTCTTCTCCCCCGTCGACACGGCGGGGCATGCCGGCATGCCGGGCTCCTGGCCGCTGGCCGACGAGCTTGCGAGCGCGGAGCGCCTGCTCTCGAAGCGCGCGAACCAGGAAGGATACAAGGCGTACGAGATCCACTTGAGCTTCGTCGCCGGCGCGCCGGTCGAGAACCCCCCGGGCCATCCCGGGTGGACGCTCGTCAGCCTCTCGTCCGTCACGATCCAGGTGCGCTCCGCCGAGGAGATCACGGGGGATCCGCTCTACTTCGAGTTCGCGAACCACCGGGCCGATCTGTACCTCGCGAAGACCGGCGAGGAGTGGAGGATCGTCCGCTGGGAGGACAAGCCGCTGGTCGGCGCCGCGCCCGCCGTCGAGAACTCCACATGGGGGCAGATCAAATGGATCTGGCGCTGAGGGTCGCTAAGGCGCCGGCGGCTCTCGCGCCGGCTGCGGGTAGACGCCTTCCCATCGCTCCGAGAGCGATCCGGCCAGCGCGCCGACGGCGGCGCCGATTCCGGCGCCCATCATGATGCTCACACCCCAGTCGCGGAGGAGATCCCCCTCGAAGCACGGGAAATCCCCGCAATCGTTGTCGTGCCAGCTATTCGTCACGGTTCGATAGATGATCATCGGCGCGCCGATCACGCCCGCGAGCGTCCCCATGACGAGTCCGCGCCGCGCCCCGGCCTCCGTCCTTCGGCCTGCCGGCAACTCGATCCGCGCAATCCGGCCTTCGACGGCGAGCCGATGGGTCAGGAACCGATCCTCGATGACGAGCGAATCGCCCCGCACCATCCATTCCTGCCAGACGGGGGTGATCGGGACTCGGGTCTGCGCGCCGCTCCCCTGGATATGGAGACGAAGGCGATCGGCATCCTCGATGCGCCGCGCTTGCTCGGCCGTGACCCCGGGGATCGGAAACACGTGCGGCGGCGGTAGGCCGGTCTCGCCTCCGGAGGCGCTCGCGAAGGATGGGCAGACGAGCATTCCGAGGAGCGCGATTCGCGCGACGTGAGCTCCCTTCACGGTTCCTCCCGCGCGGGAGTATCGCGCTCTTCCCGCCGCGCCGCAAGGTCTGGTAGAGTCCCCGCGCGGCCGCCACGACATGGATGGCCCGGAAACGGAGGCGATCGATGCGGAGGTGCCTCGTTCGGATCCTGCTCTCTCTTGCGGCCGTGTCGATCGGGTGCTCGGATGAATCGTCGAAGCCGACGGATCATCCGCCCACGCGGATCGGCGATCTGCGGGCCGACGCCTCCACTTCAGACGGAATCCTCCTCACCTGGACGGCCCCCGCGGACGACGGCGATGCGGGGCGAGCCGCATCCTACGAGATCCGCTGGTCGAACGATCCTTTCCCCGAAGCGGACTGGGAGACGGCGAATCCGTACGAGGCGGAGCCCGCGCCGGGCGCGGCCGCCTCGCCCGAGTCGCTCTGGTTTCACGGCGGGCAACAGGGTCTCCATTACTTCTTCCGGATGCGGTCGATCGATTCCGCGGGCAACCAGTCGGCGCTCTCGAACGAGACGGGTGTTCTGATCCGCTACCCCGAGCGCACGCGGCCGGAGAACCTGATCGAGATCCTGAAGATCGCCTACAACGACCTCAACGTCGCGGAGATCGAGAAGCTCTTCGATCCCGGCTTCCGATTCGACTTCGCGGCCTTCGAGGTCGGCCAGGATGGGATTCCCAGGAGCTGGGGCGTGGACGAGGAGATCGCCGCGACGCGCCGGCTCTTCACCCAGCAGGTGAATCGCGAGGAGTACCGCTCGCGGCAGATCATCCTCGAGTTCCAGACGGAGCCGCCCGATACGCTCGCGGGATCGCCCGACACGGTCGTCGTCGGCTACCGGAGCCTCGATCTGACGGTCGAATGCCGTCACGCGACGACCGAGGAGTGGCTCTGGTATGTGGTCCAGGGAGACGAGGGACGCTTCTACTGCGTCGCGACCGATACGCCCGCCTGGCCGGGAGGACCGTCGCTCTGGAGACTCGTGCGCTGGGAGGATCTCCCTCTGCCCGGATCCATCGTACCGAGCGTGCGGATGACATGGAGCCGGATCAAGTGGAACTGGCTGGGACGGTAGTCTCGTTCGGCGCGGTTTCCCGAAGCGAGCCCGGAGAAGCGAACCGGTCGATCGCGAACGTGATCGCCATGCAATCGGCCACTCCGCCCATCGTGAGGAGCATGGCGCGGTACTCGTCGTTCATGCGAGAAAGCATCGCGCGCGGATCGCCTCCATGCTCGATCGCATCGAGGATCTGATCGCCGTCGCGCCGCAGCCGCGCGAGCCCCGCGGACCCGCAACGGCGCAAGGCGGTCGTGTCCGCCACGCAGCGCATCAGACGGGCCATGAGCTCGTAGGAGGCGATCCGCCGGTTCCCGCCGGCGTCGCGGCGGCGCCGCAGACCCGGCAAGCCGATCTCGAAGACCGAAGGCAGGCCGCGAAGCGCCTCCTCGCGGATGCCGCCGAGCCCGCCGCGCCGGCCGAGCCGCGGATCGGCGCCGGCGAAGAACTCCCGCGCGACTCCGGCGATCGAATCTCGTAGCCCGCCTCCGTTCCCGCGCAGCGCACCCAGAAGGACGAGACCCGCGAGGAAGATGAAGCCTCGGTGGGCGTTGGCATGAATCGCATCCTCCATGCGCGCCTCGGCTCGACGCCCGGCGGCGATCTGCTCGGCGAGCGGGCGGCCGGCGCGCGCGAGCGTGATCAGCTCGTCGAAGTAGAGCGGCATGAGATCGATCGAGCGGCTCATCCGGGCATAATCGAGATCGGGGTGGGATCCATTGTCGGCGCGATCGACGAGACCCGGCTTAGGGGTGAGCGCGAGCTCCTCCCGCGTTCCCGCGACGAGGGCGCGCGCCAGCTCAGAGGGATCGATCGATGAGGGCATCGACGGCCTCCTCGAGGGCGCGGAGATCATGGCGTCGCATCCAGATGCACTCCCGCGCCGGCTCGCCGCAGAGAAGGCACGGGCGCGGGGGAAGCCACAGTCGCGCGCGATCGACCGGTCGGGCGGCCGAGTCGTAGACATCGATGTCGTAGAGCCGCCCCAGGGGATCGTCCTCCTCCACGCGCACGGCAGCCCGCTTGAGGGACACCGCTCCGCCCCCGGCGAGCCAGAGGCGGAAGGGTCCCAGAGCGTCGCTTGTCGCCGACGCGAGACGCAGGTCGGGAATCGCCTCGGCGAGCCGTCCCGCGGCGCGGCGCGCGAGATACCCCAGATCGCGCCGCCTCTTCGCGGCGCCGGGGAGGATCAATGAGAACGCCAGAATCGTCCCGTGCCCGGCGAGGGCGCGGATCGCCCGGTCCCGCTCCTCCCGGGTGGAGAGGATCTCACTCCCGGACGCGGCGCACACAATCGATGATCGTCCCATCCCGATACTCGATCAAAGCGACCACTTCGTCCGTGAACTCGATCTCGCGGGGCTTTCCGGTGAGCTGGCAGATCTCCTCGTGAAGCTCCCGGATCTCCTTGACCGGCAGGCGCCGGCGCAGGAGCTCTCGACGAAGCTCCTCGTGTTGCGGCGCCACGGCGATCCCGCGCTCGGTCACCACGACGTCGATCGTCTCTCCCGGGGTCGTGATCGTCGTCACCCGTTCGCGGATGATCGGCAGCCTCCCGCGGATCGACGGTGCGACGACGATGGCGAGCTTCGCTCCGGCGGCCGTGTCGGAGTGGCCGCCGGTATTGTGGAGCAGATACCCGTTCGACTCGGTGTTGACGTTCACGTTGAAGTCGACGTCGACCTCGGTGGCCCCCAGGATCACGCAGTCGAGCATGTTCACGACCGAGCCGCGGTTGAACGGGTTCGCATAGAGATCGGCGCTGATTTCGCGGTGCTGGAGGTTTCTGCCGATCGACTCGACCGCGCGCAGGTCGAAGCACTGCACGTCGAAGAGGGTGCGGAAGTAGCCCTCCTCGAGCATATCGACGAAGTAGCCGGTGATTCCGCCGCAGCCGAAGCTTCCCTGGATCTTCCGCTCGAGCATCTTGCCGCGGATCGCCTCGGCGACGGCGAGGGAGGTGCCCCCCGCCCCCGTCTGGAAGGAGAAGCCGTCCTTCAGAAGCCCGCTCGCCTCGATCACCTCGGCCGCGTAGCGGGCGATCAGAAGCCCCGCGGGGTCCCGCGTGACCCGCGTGGTCGTCGAGACGATCTTCTGCGGATCCCCGAGCGAGTCGATCTCGACGACATAGTCGACGTCGCTCTGCGAGATCGACACCGGAGATGCGGGATAGGGGACCAGGTTGTCGGTGACGGCGACGACCTTGCGGGCGTACCGAGCGTCGGTGTAGGCGTAGCCCAGACTGCCGCACGCCGAGGGGCCGCTCACGCCGTTCAGGTTCCCCGTCTCGTCGCAGCAGGGGGCGGCGATGAACGCGGCATCGACGGTCACCTCGCCCGTCACGAGGGATCGGGCGCGCCCTCCGTGGCTTCGAACGATGATCGGAAGATCGATCTCGCCCTTGCTCGCCAGCTCCCCGATCAGGCCGTTCACGCCCGTCTCGCAGCGCGTGACGACGCCCTTCCGGATGGCGGGAATGATCTCCGCATGGACGGGATGGACGGAGCTCGAAGCGATCGAGATCTCCCTCAGGCCCATCGCGTCCAGCTCCTGGACGACGAGGTTCAGCAGTCGATCGCCGTTTCGCAGGTGGTGGTGGGTGCTGATCGTCATGCCGTCGCGCAGGCCGCACTTCTCGATCGCGGCGCGAAGATTCGGAACGATCTTCGATTCCCCGGGACGGGTGCGTTCCAGGGGGCGCGTCGCGCGCAGGGTTTGGGGCATTCTCGACCAGGGATCCCGGTAGGGTTCGTAGGCCTTTCCGCGCCAGAGCTCGGGCACTTCGCGGCCGAGGCTATTGCGCGCCATGGATCACCTCGTCGGAGAGATCGAAGTCGACCATTCCGAAGGCCACGGCAGTCCGCAGGATACGCGCCGCGCGCTTCACCACCGGCGCATCGACCATCCGACCGCGGAGCGAGATGACTCCGGTCCCCATCTCCCGGGCCTTCTGGATCGCCGCCATCACCTCGAGGGCGTTTTCGATCTCCTCGGGCTTCGGGCGGAAGACCTCGTGCACGACCTCGATCTGGCGCGGGTTGACGAGGGACTTGCCGGTGAAGCCGAGTCGCTTCACGAGCTCGGTCTCCTTGCGCAAGCCCGCCTCGTCGTTCACGTCCGAAAAGATCGAGTCGATCGCCTGGATCCCCGCCGCCTTGGCGGCCCAGACGACGCGCGAGCGCGCCGTGAAGAGCTCCTCGCCCGTCTTGGTGCGATCGATCTCCATCGATGCGGTGTAATCCTCCGCTCCGAAGGCGAGGGCGACGATCCGCTGGGAAGCGCGGGCAGTCTCCACGCAGTTCAAGATCCCGACCGCGCTCTCGATGGAGGGAAGGATCGTGAAGTGGCCGATCGGCAGGCCGAGTCGCTCCTCCGCCTCGGTCAGGATCGTGTCGAGCCGCTCGACCACCTCGGGGTGGTCCGCCTTGGGCAAACGAATCCCGTCGGGGAGGGCAGGCAGGATCTCCTTGAGATCGTCGATCGCGTAGCGCGTGTCGAGGCCGTTGATCCGGACGAAGATCTCCTTCTCGCGCCCCGAGAACCTTCGCAGGAAGTTCCGGGCGAGGATCCGCGCGGCGTCTTTCTCGCTCAACGGGACGGCGTCCTCGAGGTCCACCATGACTCCGTCGGCGTCGAAGACGGGGATGTTCTGGAGCATGCCCGGCATGTTGCCCGGCACGTAGAGAAGGGAGCGGCGCAGGCGCAATCTCGGATCCATGGTCAACGATCCTCGAAGTAGAGGGTGTCGATCCCGCCCGATTCGGAGCGGTGGCGCTCGACGCCTTCCACGATCAGCTCGAACATGAAGATCTCGCAGGTGGCGAAGACCTCGGCCTCGATCAGGTGCCCGCCGACGACCTCGCCGCTCGACTTCGAACCGAAGATGTGCAGGTGCGCGTCGATCTTCCCCGACTCGGTCGGCGCGAGATTCCCGTCGACGCCCAGGAGGTCCAGCGGCCCTTCGATCGCATGCACCGGCATCCGCGGTTGCGTGATCGGCAGATGCGCCCCCGCCTGGATGTCGCTGAACTGGACGTCGCGCACCGAGCCGATCGCCGAAAGGACGACGCCGTGCTTCAAGCCCACGTCTCTCGCGAAGGAGATCAGCGTCTCGACCAGCTTCGATCCCGGCTCGATCCGCACGAAGAAGCGGCGGCCCGGATCGCACTCCCGATACCAGACGTTACTCATCTCGGGTCTCCTCGGCGGCGCGGCGGAGGGCCGCCTCGACGCGCGCCTCGATCGCGTAGTCCAGAGCGCCGCGGTCGGTCACACGGATCCGCCCCGAGACGACCTCGTGGCGCGAGAGAACGACCGCGATCCGATCGCGGATCAGGTGCTCGAACTGCTTCTTGACCGTCGAGTCGATCTCGATGGCGAGGCGCTCCGCGGGCTCGACCTGCACCATCAGATCGCTCGACTGCATGGTTCCGGCAGACGCCTTGCGCTGGATCTTCATGCGGGACTCCTTCTGTTCTGCGCGGCGAGACGCCGTGCGATCGCCGCGCCCTCCTCCGAGCGGAGGTACGCCCAGGTCGGCTCGGGGACGAGCGGTGCGATGGCGTCGAGGTCTCCCTCGGCGAGCAGCTCACGGACCCGCGTGGCGCTGATGAAGCGCCCCTCGACGGCCGCGCGCGGGATCTCGACGAACTCCACGCCGAGATCGGGGAGGACCTCCCGCATCGCCTGGTTGTAGGCCGCCGTCGTCTGGCAGTAAGGCTCCTCGCCGGCGAAGCGCACGCGAACCCCGAATGGGGGCGCGATGCGCGTGGCGAAGAGCCGCAGATCGATCTCCATCTGGACGCGGACGCGCTCGCCGATCTCCCGCAGGAAGTAGGAAGGGAATGTCGCCGCGCTGATGGCGTAACGCGAAGTCTCGAGAACGACGATGTTGGGGATCTCCGCGGTCGCCTCGCGGATCAAGCGCTCGCGCGCCACGAAGGGGAAGGCCGATCGGTCCTCGCGCACGACGAAGATGTGGAGCCGCTCGACCCTCTGCGCCGCGCTGCGCGCGAGATGGAGGTGGCCGAGCGTGAAGGGATTGCCGTTGACGACGATCGCCCCGTTGCGGCCGGGACTCCGCAGCGCGGCGTAGGAGTCCAGGTAGCGCGCCAGCCCGTCTCCGTATTCGAGCAGCACGGCCGCGCGGGAGGCGACGAGGACCGAGAAGTTGAAGCGCTCGAAGCTCGAAGCGTGCTCCGGCTTGGTATAGACCAGGAGCGCCTCCTCGCCCGCCGCGGCGCCGAGGCGGACCAGCTCGTCGATCAATAGGCCGAGGAGCTCGCCTCCCTGGGCGTCGGGACGGATGGCGAACATCTTCAGGACATAGCCTGAGCGCGCCGCGACCGCGGCCAGGCCGTCCGGGTCGTAGACGCCGATCAGGTCGTGGAAATCCTCCTCGAACCGCAGATCCTGCGATTCGATCAGGCTTCGCGCTTCGGCGATCTGCCGGGGCGTGAAAAGAGGCGCTGCAACGGAGCGCATCCGGAGGGAACCGACCTTTCTGACTCGAGGGAACTTCCGGCCGGCGCTGACGCTTTCCCGCCGGCCCCCCGCCGTCCACCCATCCCGTGCAACAGGCTATGCCTCCGCCTCAGGGAGTGTCAACCGGGCCGCGGACGCTCGCGCGGGCCGATCCCGCCCGCATCGTCGTGAAGCGACCGCAGACGGGCGCGGTCCGGCTTGCCGGTGGGAAGGTAGGGGAGAGACGACGCGAAGACGACGCGCGGGATCTTGTAAGCGGCGAGCCGCTCCCCGAGGAAGCCCGAGATCTCGCGGACCGAGGGCGGGGGAATCCGCGGGACGACGACCGCGAGCGGGCGCTGGCCCCAGTCGGGATCCGCGATGCCCACGACGGCCGCATCGGCGATCCGCGGATGGGCGAGCAGGCACGCCTCGATCTCGGCGGGATAGATGTTCTCCCCGCCCGAGATGATGAGATCCTCCCGGCGGGCGGAGACGCGCAGGAAGCCGCGGTCGTCGATCTCTCCGATGTCGTTGGTGACGAGCCACCCGTCGCGAAGCGCCTCGCGGGTCGCCTGCGGATCATCCAGGTACCCGCGCATCACCGTCGCTCCGCGAAGCTCGATCCGCCCCTCCGATCCGGGCGGGAGGATCGCGCCGCCGTCGCCCACGATCCGAAGCTCGATCCCGGGCAGGACCCGCCCGGAGCTTGCGCGCTCCTCGCTGCCGGCGCCGATGGGCGCGAGAGTCGCCATCGAGCAGGCCTCGGTGAGCCCGTAGCTCGCCAAGGCCTGCGGGCAGGAAGCGATCAGTTCCCTCGCCACCGGTCCCCCGCCCACGACGATCGCGCGAAGCGAGCGCGGGTAGGGACGGCCGACCCGGCGCTCGAGGGCGAGGCGCAACATCCGCTCGACGAAGGATACGATCGTCGCCCCCTCCTCGACGATTGCGCGATTCGCCTCGCCCGGATCGAAGCCGCGCCGCAGGATGACCGCGGCGCGCGCGAGGGCGGCGCGGTAGAGGACGTTCAATCCGCCGATGTGAAACAGGGGGAGCGCGGCGAGCCAGCGGTCCGACTCGGTCATGCCGAGCGCCCGCACGGCGATCCTGGCCGCGGCTTCGTGGTTTCCCGCGGTCAGGATCGCGCCCTTCGACGCGCCGGTCGTGCCTGATGTGAAGATCAGGCTCTGCGGACGGTCCGGATCGATTTCCCGCGCGCCTTCGACGGGAGAGGCGTGGGGGGCGTCGATGCCCGCGATCGCAAGCGCGCGCGCGGCGACTCCCTCCGGAAGCTCGCCGTCGGCGATGATGATCTTCGCCCTCGAGCGCGCGAGGTGGGATCGGAGCTCCTGGGGAGTCCAATGCGTGTTGAGCGGAGCCAGGATCGCGCCGAGCCGCGGGATCGCGTGCGCAAGCGCGACCCACGCGACGCACGAGCCCGAGCGCACCGCCACCGTGTCTCCCTCGCCGATCCCCATCTCCCGCAGTCGCCCCGCGGCGGCGGCTGTCCTCCGCTCGAGCGCGCGGTAGGAGATCGTCTCCTCGTCGAAGAGAAGCGCCGGGCGATCCGGTGAGATTCGCGCCGCCTCCGATAGGAGATCGGCGCTCATGCGACGTACGACTCCCAATCGACCAGGCGGATGCCCGTCCCGGGTCCCGCAGGCAGAGGGATTCGCCCGCGGTGAGGGATCGACAACCCGCGGGCCGGATTCGTGGCGAGGATGTCGGCCGTCGCCAGGCCATGGGCGAGATCGCTCTCGGGAAGCGCCGCGGCGAGGTGAAGCGCCCCCGCGATTCCGACGGCCGTCTCCAGGATCGAGGTGATGACGACTCCGAGGCCCGCATCCTGCGCCATGCGGGCGATCTCCCAGGCGATCGTGAGGCCGCCGACCGCCATCGGCTTGACGATGAGGATGTCGGCGGCGCGCTGGCGGATGAGCCGCTTCGCGTCGTGGGCGGAGCGGACCGACTCGTCGGCGGCGACGCGGATCCCGCACTTGGACCGGACCTCCGCGAGGGCTCGGGGCACGGGCTGCTCGACGTATTCGATCGCGTAGCGCTCGAGGCGACGGAGGATTGCCACCGCCTCGCCGATCTCCCAGGCGCCGTTGGCGTCGATGCGAATGCGCACGGCGTCGCCGACCGCCTCACGCAGGGCGGCGACGCGACGCTCGTCTCGTTCGGCCCCAGCGATGCCGACCTTGATCTTGAGGGTCGTGAAGCCGGCGCCGATCGCGGCCGCCCCCTCGCCCGCGAGGATCTCCGGATCCTCTCCGGTCAAAAGCGCGTTGACGGGCACCGACTCTCTCGGGTTGGGCGAGAACCGCTCGGCAAGCCTCCGGCCGGCCCGCTGCGCTTCGAGATCGAGCAGGGCGAGCTCGATGCCGGCCCGCGCCGCCGGAGCCGAGTCGGTCACTCCCGATTGCAGCGCCTTGGCGGTTTCCTCGATCGACTCGGTTCCGATCTCGGGCAGCGGAGCCGCCTCCCCGAGCCCGACTCTCCCCTCGACGTCGTCCTGGGCGAGGACCCAGAAGCCGCGCCGTTCCTCGACACGGCCGGAGCGGGTCGCCACCGATCTGCGGAAGGGGATCCGGTAGGCGATCGCCCGGATCACGGCGCTCCCAGGAGGAGTCCGGCCGAGAGGAGAAGCCCGTAGACCAGCACGAGCTGCGAGGTCGCCGCGAGCGCCCGATTGAAGGAGGGCGCCTCGGGATCGGAGAAGGCGCGCCGGGCCGTTCGGATCGCCAGAGGCAGCGAGAGCCACGTGAGAAGAACGCCGGGTCCCGTCCGGCGGCCGGCGGCGAGGAAGACCGGCACGGCGTAGGAGAAGAGCAGGAGAAGCGCATACTCCCAGCGGCCGAAGCGGCGTCCGAAGCGCGCGACCAGGGTGAGCTTGCCGGCCGCGCGATCGCGCGGGGCGTCGCGCAGATTGTTGACGACGAGGATCGCCGTCGTCATGAGGCCGACCGGCGTGGCGATCCACAGGATCGACTGCGACCATCGAAGCGCCTGGACGTAATAGGTCCCCGCGACCGCGACCAGGCCGAAGAAGACGAAGACGAAGACGTCCCCGAGGCCGTGGTAACCGAGCGGGAAGGGTCCTCCGGTGTAGGCGAGGCCCGCCAGAATCGAGGCGATTCCGATCACGGCGATCGGAATGCCCCCCACCGCCACGAGGTAGATCCCGCAGAGCACGGCGAAGCCGATCGCCGCCGCGATCGCCGCGCGCATCTGTCCTTCCGTCACGAGTCCCGACTGCATCACGCGCAGCGGCCCCTGGCGGTCGCGGTCGGCGCCTTTCTTCGCGTCGAAGTAGTCGTTGGAGAAGTTGGCGAGGATCTGGACCGCGAGGGATCCGGCCAGGGCGGCAGCCGCCGCAAGGGGAGAGAAGGCTCCCTCGGCGGCGGCGGCGGCGGTGCCGGCCATGACGGGAACGACCGCGGCGCTCAAGGTTCGCGGGCGGGCCGCGAGGACCCAGATCGCGAGGCCCGATGGACGCGCCGCCCGCTCCATCTCTCTCCTAGGGAAGCCTCGGGAAACGCTTGAAATCGGGGGAGCGCTTCTCGATGTAGGCGCGATGGCCCTCCTGCGCCTCCTCGCTCATGTAATAGAGCAGAGTCGCGTTGCCCGCGAGTTCCTGCAGCCCGGCCTCGCCGTCGGTCCGGGCGTTGAACGCCGACTTGAGGCAGCGGATCGCAAGCGGGGAGTGGCGCAGGATCTCGCGGCACCAGCGGATCGTCTCCGCCTCGAGATCCTCCAGGGCGACGACGGCGTTGACGAGCCCCATCCGCAGCGCCTCCTGCGCGTCGTACTGGCGGCAGAGGAACCAGATCTCCTTGGCCTTCTTGACCCCCACGAGATCGGCCAGGATGCTCGCTCCGAATCCGCCGTCGAAACTTCCCACCCTCGGTCCCGTCTGGCCGAAGCGGGCATTCTCCGCCGCGATGGTCAGATCGCAGACGAGGTGCAGGACATGGCCGCCGCCGATCGCGTATCCCGCCACCATCGCGATCGTCGGCTTCGGACAGGAGCGGATCTGCTTCTGGAGATCCAGGACGTTCAGGCGCGGCACCCCGTCGGCGCCGACGTAGCCGGCCGCCGCTCGGATGCGCTGGTCCCCGCCGGAGCAGAAGGCTTTCTCTCCGGCCCCCGTCAGAACGATCACGCCGATCGAGGCGTCGTTTCGCGCATCCTCGAGCGCGCGCGAGAGCTCGATGATCGTCGCCGGCCGAAACGCGTTTCGCACCTCGGGCCGGTGGATCACGAGCTTCGCGATTCCTTCCGCCTTGAAGTAGAGGATGTCCTCATACTCTCCGGCGGGCGTCCAGGAGGGGATTCTCGGTTCACTCACGCTCCTCGTCTCCTTCCGTCGGGTTAGGGGATGAGAGAAACCGGTTCATCGCGAGGGCCAGCTCCCATGGCGCCTCGACCGGGACCGCGTGTCCGGCTTCCCCGATGATCTCCACGCGCGCCCGGGGAAGCGTGGCGGCCATCTCGTAGGCGATGGCGCGGTACTTCGCGTCCCGCCCGCCCGCGACGAGCAGGGTGGGTGTCATGAGATCGGGCAGGTAGGGGTGAAGGGGCGTCTGAGCGCCGGGCCCCAGGCGACGCAGGGCCGCCGCCAACCTCACGGGATCGTTCGCGAGCCGGATCATGCGCATGCGCTGGCGCGTCTCTCCGGAGAGGGAGCCGCCCGAGAAGAGCGGCAGCGCCTCCCAGTAGTCGACGAACGCCTCGATCCCGCGCTCCTCGAGCATGCGGGCGATCTCCTCGTCGGCCGCGAGCCTCTCTTGCCTCTCCTTCTCCGAAGCGATTCCCGCCGATGCCCCGATCAGGACCAGCCGGCGCACGCGGGTCGTGTGGCGGATCGCGAGCTGAAGGGCCAGGCGTCCTCCCATCGAGTAGCCGGCCAGGTCGAAGGCGTCGATCCGCATCGTCTCGACGAGATCGAGCAATCGATCGGCGGTCCACCGGAGCGACCACTGCCCCTCCGGCTCGACCGAGCCGCTGCCGCCGTGGCCGGGGAGGTCGGGCATGATGCAGCGCCTCTCCTGCAACCGCGTCGCCGCGTCGCTCCACAGCTCGCCGGATCCGGTGAAGCCATGAAGGAGAAGCAGCGGCGCTCCCTCGCCGGATCCGGTCTCCCGGATCCGCCAGCGGAATCCGGCCGTCTCGATGAAGTTGTCGATGGACTCCGTCACGCCCCCACTGCCTCCGTCACGGCCGCGACGACCCGCGCGATCGCCGCCCGGTGGGCGGCTGCCCCCTCCTGACGATCGATCCGAACCTCCACGATACCCGAGACGCCCCCTTGGAGGAGCCTTCGAATCGCCGCGGCCACATCGGAGACGCCGGCGGCCCGCTCGTGCTCCAAGGAGAAGATCCGCCCCGCGGGCCCGAGGTCGCGGCCGTGGGGGGTCGCGAAGAGCGGCTCGCAGATCTCGGGGTAGTTGGAGACGGGCAGATAGGAGAAGATCCCGCCGCCGTCGTTGTTCAGCAGGAGTACTTCGACCGGCGCCTCGGCCTCCCGCGCCGCGTGGAGGCCGTTCAGGTCGTGCAGGAACGCAAGGTCGCCGGTGACGAGGAGCAGCGGGCGCCCGCTCGAGGCCGCGACGCCCATCGCCGTGGAGGTGACGCCGTCGATTCCGTTCGCCCCCCGGTTCGCGAAGACCGCCGGCGCCCCCGGGTCGAAGGGCACATATGCCTCGCCCCATCGGATCGGCATGCTGCTCGAGAGGAAGATCGACGCCCCGGCGGGCATTGCGGCGATCGCCGACCGCAGAGCTGCCGCTTCGAGGGGCAGGATCTCCTCGGCGAGCGCCGCCGCGGCCGCCCGATCGGCCCGCAGCCATCGGTCGCGCCATGCCGTCGCGCCCGGCGCCGGGGAGTCGATGCCTCGCGCGAGCCGCGCGCATGCCTCGGCCGGCGAAGCGACGCGCGCGGAGGCCACGACCCCGTCGGGATCGCGGCGATCGCCATCGGGCTGGATCGAGACGACCGGAGGACGGTGACGCGCGATCGCCTCGTTCAGGATCTTGCTCGTCGGAAGCCCGCCGAGTCGCAGAACGAATTCGGGCGACTCATCGGCGAGCGGCCGGGCGCGAAGAAAGAGCTCCGCGTGGGCGCAGGCCGTGTCCGCCGCCGCGGCGACGCGCAGGCCGGAGGCGACATCCGCGAAGAGCGGCCAGTGGAGGCCGCGAGCCAGGCGGAGGATCGGCTCCGTCTCGCCCGCCCGCGCGGCCTCGGGACCCGCTACGATCCAGCCGCGCGATCGGCGCTGCAGCTCGTTTCGAAGCGTCTCGATCGGCTCTTCCTTCAGGAGATCGTGCCTGGCCAGGACCTGCTCCCTGCCCCCCGTCTCGTGTTCTCTCTCGATCTCGCGCGCGAGCCGCGCCACATGGTCTTCGTCGAGCGGGGCGGGCGACAGCGGATCGGTCAGCGGGATATTCAAGTGGACCGGACCGGGACGCGGACCGCAGGCGCGCCGGCAGACCGCCTCGACCCGGGATCGGAGATCCCGCAGCGCCGGGGTCGTCCCGGCGGGCAGCGGCAAGTCCTCGAACGCGCGGACGAACCGGCCGTAGAGGTGGAGTTGATCGATCGTCTGCGGCGCGCCGCTATGGCGCAGCTCCGGCGGTCGGTCGGCCGTGAGCACCACGAGGGGCCGGTGGGCAAGGGAGGCCTCGACCACGGCCGGCAGGAAGTTCGCCGCTGCGGTGCCCGAGGTGCACAGCACTGCGGCGGGGCGCGCTCCGCCCATCGTGAGCCCGACGGCGAAATAGGCGGCCGAACGCTCGTCGTAGAGCACGCGCTTGCGGATTCCCGGCATCGCGCTGGCGGCGATGACCAGCGGGCCCGATCGGGAGCCGGGGCACAGGACGAGGTCGCGGACGCCGGCGCGCGCGCACGCCTCCAGGATCAAGCGGGACCAGAGGACGTTCAGGTTGGGGTCGGGCACCCCTCCTCCGCGAAGAGGCTCATGAGCGAGGCCGCCTTTCGGGCGGTCTCCTCCCATTCCATTGCCGGCTCGGATCCGCGGACGATCCCCGCCCCTCCGAAGACCGTGACGCGCCGGTCGCGGACGATCGCGCTGCGGATACCCACGGCGAAGTCCGCGCGGTCGACTCCGATCGATCCGACCGCTCCCGCGTACCATCCTCGCGGCCGACCCTCGAGCCTCCGAATCCAGCGGATCGCCGCCTCCCGCGGAGCGCCCCCCACGGCGGGGGTCGGATGCAGCGATCGGAGGATCTCGCTCAAGGAGACCGCCGGGCGCAGCCATCCGGCGACCGGGGTGTGGAGGTGCTGGACCATCGGCAGCGGCTGCACGGCCGGCGAGGTCGGCGCCTCGATCCACATGCAGAGCGGGGCGAGGGCCTCCACGATCCCATCGAGGACGAATCGGTGCTCCCGGCGATCCTTCTCGCTCGAACGGAGAAGCTCCGCGAGCCTGGCATCCCCGTCCGCGTCAAAGCCCCGGGACGCGGTCCCCGCGAGACAATCGCTTCGCACTCTGCGCCCCTCCTGGACGAAGAGCCTCTCCGGAGTGGCGCCCAGGAAGGCGCCGTTGGGATCGAAGCGGAACAGGAACTGGACGCCGCGCGGATTGCGCGAGGCGATCCGTCGCATGAGCCTCCACGGATCGACCAGATCGGGCGAGTCGAAGACGAGATCACGCGAGAGAACGACCTTGCGCAGCTCCCCCTCCTCGATTGCGCGCAAGGCGCGGAGCACGGCCGCCTCGAAATGTGCGCGTTGGCTCCGCGACTCGACGAGTCGAAGGCCCTGCAGCTCGCCGGCGCCGGTGGGGGCGGGCGCGAGAAGCGACGCTGCAAGCCCGCGCAGAACGTGCGGGTCCACGTCTTCTCCTCCCGCGCGCTCGACCTGAATCCAACGGCAGCGCGGGGAGCCCCGCTTCCTGCGGAGGAGGAGACGGGGGAGAACGAAACGGCCTCCGATGCCGGCGGGCCACGACGGGTGGGGGGACACCAAGGGATCGAACGCGATCCCGCCCAGGTAGCGCATCATGTCCCTCGCCTCGGGGGAGGCCTGGATCGAGGCGAGTCGCTCGCGGACCTGATCCGGCAGCCTCTCGGGGGGCGTAGCCCCGTCCGATTCGAGCCGATCGGCCTCGCCGAGGCCGATCCACTCTTCGCCGGACTCGTCGGCCCAGTAGACCTGGGGATGCTGGGGATGGATATCGCGGCCGGCGCCGGCCCCTCGAAGTGAGGAGAGATCGGCCTCGGAACAAGAGACGCGCCACCCGCTTGGCGCGGATCGGCCCGGCGAGGTCCGCCCGGCCGAGGCCGATTCGCTCCGATGGGTCTGCGCCTCCGGCGGCATGGGATCTGGATCGTTCATAGGCTCCATCGCGAACCTATCGGATCCGCGGGGTGGGGTAAACGGCATCTCGTGGATTCGCCCCGTGGTTGTTAGGCTCCTCTCAGGGAGGAATGCGCCATGCCGACTCGTACGAGAACTCGTTTCCAGACCACGATGGCCGCTCTCGCCATTGTCGCTCTCCTTGCGATCGGGTGCGCGACCGTCCCGGTGATGGGCAGCAAGTCGTTCAACCTGATCCCGGAGAGCCAGGAGTTGGCCCTCGGGCTGGACAGCTACCAGCAAGTCCTCGCCGGCGCCGAGCTGGTGACGAGCGGCCCTGATCTCGAGATGGTGCGTCGCGTTGGAGGGAGGATCGCGGCCGTCTCCGACCGACCCGACTTCCAGTGGGAGTTCAACCTGATCCGCGACGACGCGATGATCAACGCCTTCTGCCTTCCCGGAGGGAAGGTCGCCGTCTACACCGGAATCCTCCCCGTGAGCCAGACCGAGGCGGGGCTCGCGACGGTGATGGGCCATGAAATCGGACACGCGATCGCGCGTCACGGTGGACAGAGGATGACCAACGAGCTGGCCTTCCAGATCGGGGGGATGGGCCTTTCGGCGCTCCTGAAGGAGAAGAGCCCGGCCACGCGGAATCTCCTTCTCTCCGCGTATGGAGTGGGCGGCCAGGTCGGGGTGATGCTGCCTTTCAGTCGATCGCACGAGTCGGAGGCGGATCACATCGGCCTCGTCTATATGGCCAAGGCGGGGTACGACCCGCGCGAGGCGCTCTCATTCTGGCAGCGGATGGAAGCCGCCTCCAGCGGCGGAGCTCCCCCCGAGTGGCTGAGCACCCATCCGAGCCACGAGACCCGGATCGAGAACCTGGAGAAGCTGATCCCCAAGGCGCTGGAGTATTACCAGCCCCAGCCCTGATGCGAGGCGAGCGGTTTGAGCATGCGGGCCGCTCCGTTTCGGCGCGAGTCGGCGATCCCATCGCTGAATGGGAGTCCGCGAAGCGCGGGTCGGTCTGGCTCGCGCTTCCCTGGAGGGGAGTGCTGCATGTCCGCGGCCGGGACGCGGTTGGCTTCCTGCAGGGCATGCTGACCCAGGAGGTCTCGAAGCTTCCGCCCGGCGAGGTGCGCCGGGCCTGCCAGGTCGATCGCCGGGGGCGGCTCATCGCCGAGATGTGGCTTCGCCGTCGCGCCGATGGCGCCGATCTGGAGACGCAAGTCGACTGCCTGCCTCAGATCCTCGACGCGCTCGAGCGGCATCGGGTCATGGAGGAGGTCGAGATGGAGGCGAGACCCGATCTCGCCGTGCTGCTGCTGAGCGGACCCGACGCGGCGCGAGTCCTGACAGCCACGCAGTGCGAGGGCTGGCCTGTCCGCGAGGCCGGCGAGAACGACTTCCATCTCGTCACGGAAGATCCTCTCGCGCTCGGCGCGGCGCTCTCCTTGTCCGGGGCGGTCGAGATCGGAGGAGAGACCCTCGACCGGCTCCGCATCGAGGCGGGTCGCCCGTGGTTCGGCCGGGAGATGGACGCCGAGTCCCTTCCCTTGGAGGTCGGTCTTGAAGAGGCGATCTCCTTCGAAAAAGGCTGCTACCTCGGCCAGGAGGCCGTCGCCCGCCTCCACTATCGCGGCCACCTCCGCTCGCGGCTGGCCGGCGTGCGATTTCGAGGCGCGCCCGCCCCTCCCGGAGCTTCGATCTTCCTCGATGGGCGAGACGTCGGCCGCTTGAGAAGCGTCGCGTCCCCGCCGATGGAAACTGAGGGCGACGCCATCGGCCTCGCCACCGTTCGCGCGGAAGCCTTCGAGGAGGGCACCATTGTCCGCATCGGGAATCGGGACGCGACGATCGAGAACCTCCCGTTCCGCGAGGGGCGCCATGTTTGAGATGGTCGTTCCCCGCAGGGCCTACTTCTTATCGGCGAGTCTCCTGCTGCCGAGCCGAATCGAGCCGGTCATGCGCGCGGCAGAAGTTCCGTTTCGCCGGATCCAGCCCGCGGATCTCCTGGAAATCCGCGCCGCGGGGGGAATCCTTCTGCTGGATCTCGACATCGGCGTCGAGGAGGCCCGGGCGATCATCCGGCAGCTGCGCGATGATCCGGCTCCTGTCTGGCGCGTCTGCGTCATCGGCTCCCATGTCGATCGCGAGGGGCTTCAGGCGATGCGAGAGGCGGGCGCAGACCGGATCGTCAGCCGTTCGCACTTTGTGACACATATGCAAGTCATTATAAATGAGCTAGTTATGGGCTGCGCTTAAGAAACTTGTTGACGCCTGGGCCGGCACTATGGCAGTTTCCCTCCTGCGCTTTGCGCAACGACTCGTGCGGACCGAATTCAGACGCTAGTTCCATACCAAGAGGGGCGGTGGGATGGACATTGGACCAGGCCGAGGGTGGCAGAGCCTTGCTGAAGTCCTAGATCGACACGATCGTTTCCTCCTCACATCGCATGTGTTCCCCGAAGGCGACTCCATCGGCTCCGAGGTCGCCCTGGCTCTCCATCTCCGGGACCGCGGAAAGTCCGCCACCATCCTCAATCCCACTGCGGCGCGCGAGTGCTACAACTCACTGCTCGGCCTCTTCCCGGTACACTACCTCGGCGAGAACGGCCACCCTCCCGTTCCGCCCGGGACCGAGGTGGTGATCGCCCTCGATGTCAGCCAATGGGACTACCTCGGCGACCTCGCCGCCATGTTCCAGGGAGGTCGCCTGCCGATCGTCGCGATCGACCACCATCATCCGGGTGCCGAGTTCGGCGATCTCCTCATGACCGACCCGACTGCGGGCAGCACGGGGGAGATGCTCTACAACTATCTTCGCTGGGCAGGGGCCAGGATCACCCCGGAGATCGCGCAGGCGATCTATGTGAGTCTCATGTTCGACACCGGGGGGTTGCGGCTCCCCAACACGACGAACCGCTCGGTTCTCGTCGCCGCCGATCTGCTTCGCCACGGCGTCGACCACCAGAGGGTGACGCGCGCCATCTTTCAGAGCGAGAGCTACCCCAGAGCCGCGCTCTACCGCCGAGCCCTCGAGAACCTTCGCCAGGACCGGGATGGTCAGATCGCCTGGGTCTCTCTTCCCCATACCACCTTCCAGGAGACGGCGACCACCCTCCACGATGGTGACGGCATTCTGGACAATCTCCTCTCGATTCAGGAGGTGGAGATCTGCGTCCTCTTCAGGGAGGTCAGCGGATCCGGCGTGCGGGTGACCTTCAGGTCGAAGGGACGGCATGACGTGGGATGCCTCGCCTCGCGCCTCGGGGGCGGGGGACGCCCCACGGCGGCTGGCGTCTTCCTTCCGGTGGAGGTCATGGAGGCGCAGGATCTCGTCCTGCCGATGGTCCGCGACCTCTACGACGCCTCCGATGGCGAGTTCGAGCGGGGCCGCCTGCGCGACTAGGCCGGCGTGGTAGAGTCCTCCCGTTGGACGCTTTCGCCTCTCCGCAGAAGCTGCCGACGGAAGGAGATTTCCATGCGTCGATCGACAGATGCGGCCGCCCGCGCCGCCCGGACGCGGCCTCGGGTCGCCAGGATCGTCGAGATCACCAAGCGCGTCGAGTTCAGCGCCTGCCATCGGCTCTATAATCCGAGCTTCAGCGACGAGAAGAACTGCGAGGTCTTCGGGATATGCAACAACCCGAACGGCCACGGTCACAACTACGTCCTGGACGTGACGCTCCGCGGGGAGCCTGATCCGGCGACGGGGATGATCATCGACCTGAAGGAGCTAAAGGAGATCCTGGATCGTCTCGTCGTCTCCAGGGTCGATCACAAGAACCTGAACCTCGATGTCGACTTCCTCCGTGATTGCGTTCCCACGGTCGAGAACCTGGCGATTCGCTTCTGGGACGAGCTGGATGGAAAGATCCAGGGCTGCGAATTGAGCGAGCTGGTCCTTTATGAGTCGCGGACGAACTTTGCCCGCTATCGCGGCCCGCGGGAGGTGGAGCGATGGAGAAGCTGATCCGAGATCTCCTTTCGGCGCTCGGCGAGGATCCCGACCGCCAGGGGCTGGCCGAGACCCCGCGCCGCGTGGCAAAGGCCTTTGAGTTCCTGACCAGCGGATACAAGCAGAGCGTCGCGGAGGTCCTGAACAACGCCATATTCGACGAGGCCTACGACGAGATGGTGATCGTCAAGGAGATCGACTTCTACTCCCTCTGCGAGCATCACATGCTCCCCTTCTACGGCCGAGCCCACATCGCCTACCTCCCGAACGGGAGGATCATCGGCCTCTCCAAGCTTCCGCGGATCCTGGACGTCTTCGCCCGAAGGCTCCAGGTCCAGGAGAGGCTCACGCAGCAGGTGGCCGAGTGCCTGAATGATCTCTTGAAGCCGCAGGGGGTGGCCGTCGTGATCGAGGCCTTCCACCTCTGCATGGCGATGCGGGGTGTCGAGAAGCAGAACTGCTTCGCCACGACCAGCGCCATGCTCGGGGTCTTCCGGGACGACCGGGCGACGCGCAGCGAGTTCATGAACCTCATCGGGCATCACACGCTTCGCTGAGGGGAAGTCGGACGGGATGGACGGGATGGGCAGGATGGACAGGACGGGCAGGATCGGCTGGATCACGGGGGCTTCATCGGGGATCGGGCGCGCCGTCGCGGCCGAGCTGGCCGGGGGCGGGTGGCGCCTCGGCATCGGGGCCCGGAGGATCACGCCCCTTCGCGAAGTCGCCGCCTCCCTCGCCGGGCCCGGCCCGCACGCCGCCCTCGAGCTCGATGTCTGTGATCCCGCCTCGGTGGCTGCCTGGGCCGAGGGGCTCCGCCAGGCGGTCGGGCAGCCCGATCTCGTCGTCTATAGCGCCGGCTGGGGCATCTTCGAGAAGGTGCACCGGACGAGCGATGAGGACTGGGATCGGACCATCCGCACCAACCTGACCGGCCTCTTCCTGGTGACCAAGGCGGTGCTCCCCGGGATGCTCGATCGCGGGGCGGGGCATCTCGTGAACATCCTCTCGGTGGCCGCGCGGACGGCGTTTCCCAAGAACGGCGCATACAACGCCTCGAAGTTCGGCGCCCTGGGCTTCACCGAGGCCCTGCGCGGCGAGGTCCGGGGAGCGGGAATCCGAGTGACGGCCGTCCTGCCCGGAGCGACCGACACGCCCTTCTGGGACGCCCTTGGCGATCGGTGGGATCGCGCGCGGATGATGCCCCCATCGATCGTCGCGCGCGCGGTGCGCGAGGCCGCCGAGGCTCCCCCTGAAGCGATGGTCGAGGAGATCCGAATCGCGCCAATCCTCGGAAACCTCTGAAGCGGAGACCGCTCGCGATGAAGATCCTGGGCCTATCCGCCTTCTATCACGACAGCGCGGCTTGCCTTGTGGTCGACGGCCGCATCGTTGCCGCCGCCCAGGAGGAGCGCTTCACGCGGCGCAAGCATGATCCCGACTTCCCGGCGAACGCAGCGGCCTACTGCCTCCGGGAGGGCGGGATCGCGGAGACCTCAGAGCTCGATGCGGTCGTCTTCTACGACAAGCCGCTGGTCAAGTTCGAGCGCCTCGTGGAGACATACCTCGCCTACGCCCCGCGCGGCCTCGCCTCCTTTCTGAAGTCGATGCCGCTCTGGCTCAAGAAGAAGCTCTGGATGCGCGAGGAGATTCGCGAGCGCCTCGACTACGAAGGCGGGATCTACTTCACCGAGCACCACGAGGCCCACGCGGCGAGCGCCTTCTTCCCCTCTCCCTATGAGCGGGCCGCGATCCTCACCATCGACGGCGTGGGGGAATGGGCGACCGCGAGCCTGGGCTTGGGCGAGGGCAACCGCATTCGAATCCTCAAGGAGATCCACTTCCCTCACTCCCTCGGGCTGCTTTACTCGGCCTTCACCTACTTCACCGGCTTCAAGGTGAACAGCGGGGAGTACAAGCTGATGGGGCTCGCCCCGTACGGGGAGCCTCGATTCGCCGAGACGATCCGGCGCGAGCTGATCGATCTGCGCGAGGACGGGTCGTTTCGCCTCAACATGCGCTACTTCGACTACTGCGCGGGGCTGACGATGACCAACGATCGCTTCGCGCGCCTCTTCGGCGCCGGACGCCGCGCGCCGGAGACGCCGATCCGCGAGATCGATATGGACCTGGCCGCGTCGATCCAGGCCGTGACCGAGGAGATCATGCTGCGCCTGGCGCGTCACGCCCGGGAGACGACGGGCATGCCGAACCTCTGCCTTGCCGGCGGCGTGGCGCTCAACTGCGTCGCGAACGGCAGAATCCTCCGCGAGAGGATCTTCGATTCGCTATGGATCCAGCCCGCGGCGGGCGACGCCGGCGGGGCGCTGGGCGCCGCCCTCCATCTCCACCACCAGATCATGAACGAACCGCGCGCTGCCGACGGCACGCGCGACTCGCAGAGGGGCTCCTACCTCGGGCCTGCCTTCGACGCGGAGGAGATCGAGCGCTTCATCCGTTCCGAGGGAATCGCCGCCGAGCGGATCGACGATGCCGAGTCGCTCGTCGAGCGCGTCGCGGAGGATCTCGCATCCGAGAAGGTGGTCGGCTGGTTCCAGGGACGGATGGAGTTCGGTCCGCGGGCCCTGGGCGCGCGGTCGATCCTCGGCGACCCCCGCTCGCGCGAGATGCAGACGACGATGAACCTCAAGATCAAGTTCCGCGAGTCGTTCCGTCCCTTCGCCCCCTCGGTTCTGAGGGAGCGGGCGGCGGAGATCTTCGATCTCGACTCGCCCAGCCCGTACATGCTCCTCGTCGCGGGCGTCCGGAAGGAGCATCGCCTCGCTGACGATGGAGCCATCCGGCGCGGCCTGGAGCGTCTGAAGAGCCCGCGCTCGACCGTCCCGGCCATCACGCATGTCGACTACTCGGCCCGGATCCAGACGGTCGACCGCGTCGATCATCCGCTCTATCACCGCCTGATCGAGCGCTTCGCCGAGAAGACCGGCTGCCCCCTCGTCGTGAACACCTCCTTCAACGTGCGGGGCGAGCCGATCGTCTGCACCCCGCACGACGCCTGGCGCTGCTTCGTGCGCACGAACATGGATGTGCTCGTGCTCGGTCCGTTCCGGATCGAGCGCTCTCGGCAGAACCTCCCCGCGCCGGACGCGCGCTGGCAGGAGACCTTCCCGCTGGACTAGGATGGGCCCATGGCGCGCAGGCGATCGGAAAGCTACGAGGCGGGCCGCTTCGGGATCATCCTCTCGGCGCTCCTGCTGATCCTGGGCGCGATCTCATGGTGGAGGGACGCGCCCACGCGGGCTTTCGCGCTCACCGTGGTCGCGACCGTCGCGCTCGCCTTCACGCTGGCAGCCCGGCCCCTCTGGATCCGGTTCTTCAGGGGCTGGATGTGGGTCGTGGAGAAGATCGGTCGCGCAGTCACGCTGACGCTTCTCACGGGCTTCTTCTTCCTGGTCCTGACGCCCTACGGGTGGATCCTCCGCCTCGCGGGGCGCCGTGCGCTCGATCTCGCCTGGAAGAAGCCCCGCTCGAGCTACTGGGTCGAGAAGCCGGCTGCCGAGACGACCGCCGAGCGCTACAGGCGTCCGTTCTGATCGGGGGGAGAGGGTGAGCCGGATTGCGATCCTGCGCGATCTCTGGGACTACCTCAGAGTCAGAAAGAAGTTCTGGCTGCTACCGCTTCTGGCGATGCTCCTTCTGCTGGGCCTCTTCGTCGTCCTCACCGGCTCGAGCGCGCTCGCACCCTTCATCTACGCGCTCTTCTGAGTCCGTCGCCGGGAGAGCCGGCCGGCCCCGCCGGACCGTTGCCGGGGGAGGGGCCTTTCGGTCGAAACCCACTTCGCTCTTGACAATTTCCACTCAACGGATATTCTCATGCGTAGAGTTGTTGTCATCAACCAGGGAGGAAAACGATGAAGTCCATGCTGCGGAGAGCCGGCCTCGGAATCGCGATGGCGACTCTCCTTGCGCCCCTAGTCGGTTGTGGCGGTGGGGGCGATGCGGCCACCGATCGCGGCGCCGGCAAGCCCCCCGCCGTCGCGGTCACGGCCGCGGACCGCGCCGAGGCGGAGGAGCTCTTCACGAAACGATGCGCCGCTTGCCACGGCACGGACGGCTCGGGCAACGGCCCCGGCGCCTTCGGCCTCGATCCGAAGCCGCGCAACTACCGCGACGCGGCCTGGCAGAAGACGGTGACCGACGAGGAGATCGAGAAGGTGATCGTCTATGGAGGCGCCGCCGTGGGCAAGAGCGCGCAGATGGTGGCCAATCCCGATCTGCAGGCGAAGCCCGGAGTCGTGGCCGCGCTCCGGGAGAAGGTGCGCAGCTTCGGCCGCAACTGACGTCGGCCGACTAGGCGATCCCAGACTCGATCCGGCGGTGGCGAGGCCCCGCCGGTCAGGGAGACGACAGATGACCAAGAATCGGATGCTCATTGCCGCGGCGGCGGCGCTCGTCGGCTTCGTGGGGCTCTTCGCCTGGGCGACGTCCTGTGGCGGCCCGAAGTCGGGAGGAGGCGGCTCGGCCGATCTTCGCGCCCTCATGCAGGACCGCGGGCTGACGGAGGACGACGTCGCGGCGGCCCTGAAGACCTATACGCCGACGGGACGCAAAGACGAGTTCCTCCTCTTCGCCTCCGGGGGCCACGGCGGCAACCTCCTCGTCATCGGGGTCCCGAGCATGCGGATCCTGAAGTATATCGGCGTCTTCACTCCCGAGCCGTGGCAGGGATACGGATTCGACGCCGAGACGAAGGGAATCCTCGAGGAGGGCTCTCCGGATGGCGTGGATCTCACCTGGGGCGACATGCACCATCCGGCGCTCAGCGAGACCGCCGGGGATTACGACGGCCAGTTCATCTTCGTCAACGACAAGGCGAACGCCCGCATCGCGGTCGTCGATCTGCGCGACTTCGCCACCAAGCAGATCGTCGCGAGCGAGCTGATCAACTCCGATCACGGCGGCACCTTCGTCACGCCGAACACGGAGTACATCGTCGAGACCTCACAGCTCGCCGCCCCCTTGGGAGCGACCTACGCGCCGCTCAGCGAGTACAACGAGAAGTACCGAGGCGCGCAGATCTTCTGGAAGTTCGACCGCGCCCGCGGGCGGATCGTGCCGGAGGAGTCCTGGGCGGTGGAGCTGCCCCCCTACATGCAGGACCTGGCCGATGCGGGCAAGCTCGCGAGCGAGGGGTGGATCTTCACCAACTCCTTCAACACGGAGCGCTCGTACGGCGGACTGCAGCAGGGCAATCCGCCGCTCGAGTCCGGAGCGTCCCAGAACGACATGGATTACCTCCACGTCTTCGACTGGAAGAAAGCCGAGGCCGCCGTCCGTGCCGGGAAGGCCAAGACGATCGCGGGGATGCCGGTGATCACGCTCGAAACCGCCGTCGCCGAGGGGCTGCTCCACTTCGTGCCGGAGCCGAAGAGCCCGCACGGGGTCGACGTCGCCCCCAACGGGACCGATATCGTCGTCTCGGGCAAGCTCGACACCCACTGCACCGTCTACGACTTCAACAAGATTGTCGCGCTGATCGAGCAGAAGCGTTACGACGGGACCGACCCCTACGGCGTGCCGATCCTCCCGTTCGCCGAGGCGATCCGGGGCCAGGTCGAGATCGGTCTCGGGCCCCTCCACACCCAGTTCGACGATCGGGGCAACGCCTACACATCGATCTTCATCGAGTCGAAGGTCTCCCGCTGGTCGCTGCAGGACCTGAAGCTCATCGAGAAGATCCCCGTCCACTACAACGTGGGTCACATCGCCGCGGCCGAGGGGGACGCGCTCCACCCGAGGGGAAGATACCTGGTCGTGATGAACAAGTGGGCGATCGACCGGTTCAACGACGTCGGTCCGCTGCTGCCGCAGAACTTCCAGCTCGTGGACATCTCCGGCCCCGAGATGAAGGTCCTCTACGACCTCCCGATTCCGTTGGGGGAGCCTCACTACGCGCAAATCGTCAGCGTCGAGAAGATCCACGCGATCGACATGTACACCCCTGTCGGGACCAACCCCGTCACCTGGCAGCTCGATCCCCATGCGGTCGACCATGAGAGCAAGGCGCGCGTGGAGCGCGGGAGCGACGGCGTGCACGTCTATATGACGCTCGTCCGAAGCCACTTGAACCCGGACATCGTGGAGGTGAATCGCGGCGAGATGATCCACTTCCATGTGACGAGCATCGAACAGGCGCGTGACGCGACGCACGGCTTCGCGGTCGACCGCTACAACATCAATCTGAGCGTGGAGCCGGGGAAGACCGCCAACGCGAGCTTCCGTGCCGACCGCGCGGGGGTCTTCCCCTATTACTGCACGGAGTTCTGCTCGGCCCTCCACCTGGAGATGGCCGGCTACCTGCTCGTCAAGCCTTGAGAGGCCCGCTTCGAGGCTGCGGCTGGGGACTGCGGTCTCCAGCCGCACGTGGGGGCGTGATGACGCGGCGTTTCTTCCTCGAGGTCCTTCCCTGCGCAGTCCTGCTCACCCTCGCATCGACTGCGGGCAGGGCGGAGCTGGCCATGGAGGGAGGGGCCACAGCGAGCGACGGACCGGCGAGACGGCTCGCGCAGGCGGTCACCCGCTCCTGGCCCGCTCCTCGGACGCATCCCGTCCCGGCGCCGGCTCGGGGCATCTCCGTTGCCGAGGGATCCGCGCTTCAGGCGGCCATC
This sequence comes from Candidatus Eiseniibacteriota bacterium, assembly GCA_034679345.1. Classification (GTDB taxonomy): domain Bacteria; phylum Eisenbacteria; class RBG-16-71-46; order CAIMUX01; family VGJL01; genus JAXDAY01. The sequence goes on along the minus strand of JAXDAY010000013.1, from coordinate 132,612 downwards.
GACGCCGCCGAACCCGGAGAGGTCCTCCTCCTGGAGGCCGGCATCCACGAAGGCCCGATCCGGATCGAAAAGCCTCTCACGCTCTGGGGCCCGCCCGAGGCGATCATCCGTTCCGGCGGGGTAGGCCACACGGTGGAGATCCGCTCCTCCGGCGTCCGGCTCCTCGGCTTCGGCATAAGCGGGAGCGGGCGGAGGTTCGATCTCACCGACTCGGCGGTGCATGTGCGCGGCGACGATTGCCGCGTGGAAGGCCTGCGGATTCGCGACGCTCTCTTCGGGATCTCCGTCGAATCCTCGCGGCGGGTCGCCGTCCTCGGCAACGACATCCGTGGACTGGGAGGGCCCGATCTGGGATTGCGCGGAGACGCCGTGCGATTCTGGGAGGTGCGCGAATCGCAGATCCGCGCCAATCGAGTCGCCGACAGCCGGGACATCGTCGTCTGGTACTCCCCGGACAATCGCGTCGAGGAGAACTGGTTCGAGTTCGGCCGTTACGGGACGCATTTCATGTACAGCGACGGCAATCGGGTGGCGGGCAACACCTACATCGGAAACCTGGTCGGCATCTTTGTGATGTACAGCGACTCGATCGCCGTGGAAGGGAATCGCCTCGCATTCTCCGATCCGGCGGGCGGGCTCGGCCTCGGGATCAAGGAATCCGGGGAGCTCATCGTCCGCGACAATCTCATGCTTCGCGACCAGGTCGGCATCTACCTCGACACCTCGCCGCTCCAGCGGGGCCATCACAACACCTTCTCCGGAAACCGGTTGCTCTCCTGCGACGCGGGAATCGTCTTCCACAGGAGCGAGACTCAGAACCGGTTCGAAGGCAACGACTGGCTCGGCTGCGCCCTCACGGTGCGCGTGGATGGACGGGGGGATGCGACCGGCGTCCAGTGGATCGGAAACCACTTCGACGACTATGCGGGCTACGACCTCGACGGCGACGGGATCGGGGATCTCCCGCACGAGGTGACCGGCCTCACGGGCCGGCTGATCGGAGCGCACGAGGATCTGCGGTTTCTGCTCGGCACCCCGGCCCTCGAGCTGCTCGACATCGCGGGCCGCGTCTTCCCCCTGCTTCGTCCTGTGGCCCTCCTGAGGGACGGCAGCCCTCGGATGGATCCCCTGCCGCTCATGGAGGCGACCGATGCGCATTGAGCTGCGCGATCTCTCCCGCCGGTTCGGGCGACTGACCGCGCTCGACCGTCTGAGCCTCGAGATCCCCTCCGGCCGCAGGGTCGCATTGATCGGACCCAACGGGTCGGGCAAGTCGACTCTGACGCGCGTGCTCGCCGGCATGCTCGCCTACGACGGGGAAGCGCGCATCGACGGGCTCTCGCCGATGAGCGACCGCCCTCGACTCGCCCAGCGCATGGTCTATGTCCCGCAGGCCGCGCCGCAGCTCGGGGCGAGCGTCTCCGAGATCGTCGCGGCCGTCGCAACGGTCCGCGGCCTGGAGACGACGGCGATCGAACGGACCGCGGCCCGCCTGGACCTCGACATCGCCGCCGTCGCGCGGAAGCCGGTGAAAGCGCTCTCCGGCGGGATGAAGCAGAAGCTCCTGCTCTCGCTCGCCTTCGCCGCCGATGCCGAGTTGATCCTCCTGGATGAGCCGACCGCGAGCCTCGACGCCCCGACGCGCGCCGCCTTCTACGCCCTCGCCGAGGAGAAGGGCCGCGGCGCCACGCTGCTGCTCTGCTCGCACCGGCTGGAGGAGGTCCGTCACCTGGTCGATACGGTCATCGCCCTGGAGGAGGGGCGGCTCGCCTGGCAGGGTCCCGTCTCGGAGTTCCTCTCGAGATCCTCGCACGCCCTGATCGAGGTGCGCGCGCGGGACAGCGAGGCTTCCGATTGGCTCCGCGCGAAGGCCTTCCAGCCGGGCCGCGCAGGGGCGTGGTCGCGCCTCGTCCTCCAATCCGACTCGGTGGCGCTCCTGCGGGAGATCCTCTCCGGGCTCAACGGGGGGATCGAAGGGATTCGCGTGCACGATCTCGATGCGGTCGACGCCGCGGCGGAAGCCGACCGGTCCCCGCTGGATGGAGGGAGATCATGAGCCGGCGACGTCTGAACGGAGCCTTGAGATTCGGCCTTGCGATCGCGGGGATCGGGGCCGTCCTCGTCATTCTGATTGCGCGCTCGGAGTCGCTGCCGGAGGGCGTGAGGCCCGTCGTCTGGGATCGGACGGCATGCGCCGAATGCCGGATGGCGGTGAGCGAGCGCGGATACGCGGCCCAGCTGCAGACCCGCGGCGGCGAGGTCCTCGACTTCGACGATCCCGGCTGTCTCTTCCTCTACCTCGACGCGAACGAGGTCGACGTGCATGCGATCTATTTCCACCATGTGCGGGAGGATCGCTGGCTTCCCGCCGCGCGCGCCGTGTTCGTCGAGGCCGGCCCTTCGCCCATGGCCTTCGGCCTGGGGGCGGAGGACCTCGGAGCCGCCGGCGGCCTCAGCTTCGAAGCCGCTCGAGAGAAGGTCCGGTCGCGTGGGCCGGGCGGGTGTTGCCCCCATGACTGAGCAGACCCTGGCATCCGCCCGGCTCGACTTCGCCGAAACGCTTCGGTCGCGCTGGCTCGTCTTCTGCGTCGTCCTCTATTCGCTCTTGGCGCTTCTCTTCATCTTCGTGGGACTGCGGGAGTCGAGCGTGCTCGGCTTCACCGGGACGGGGCGCGTTCTCCTCTCGCTCTGCCACGGCCTGACGATCCTGCTTCCTCTCCTGGCGCTCACGGCCACGGGCCAGGTGATCAATCGCGCCCGCGACGACGGGACGCTCGAGCTGCTCTTCGGCCATCCGTTCTCGCGGGCGCGGTACTTCTCTGCCATGACGCTCGTCCGCGTCGCGGTGCTGATGGGTCCGCTCATCGCATTGATGCTCCTCATCTCGCTGTTGGGGCGAGCGTGGCTCGGCAGCGCGGTGCCATGGAGCTTTCTGGGGCGCAGCCTGCTGGTGAGCGGATCGCTCCTCTGGGCGTTCACCGGGCTCGGCCTCCTGGTTTCGGTGACCGTCCGCAACCCGGCCCGCGCCGTCATGGTCCTCCTGGCGCTCTGGGTGACCGCCGTCGCCCTGCTCGACTTCGCCCTGATCGGGCTCATGCTGCGCTGGCGGCTCGATCCGAGGAGCGTGTTCCTGCTGGCGGCCTTGAACCCCGTCGAGAGCGCCCGCCTGGCGCTTCTGGTCGCGGCGGAGCCGAGTCTGTCGCTGCTCGGTCCCGTCGGGTTCTTTCTTGCACATCGTCTGGGCGCGGGCTGGGTCACGCTCACGGGGATCGTATGGCCTCTCGCCATCGGGACCCTCAGCTGGCTGGCCGCGCGAAGGCGATTCGTCCGCGGCGATCTCGTCTAGGCGCCGCCGCGCGGAAGGGAGGATTCGATGCCCGGGAGGTTCTGGCGATTCTACTCGGCGCTCGGCGCCGGGCTCGGCGGGAGATCGCGCCTGCTGCTCGTGCTGCTCCTGCTCCCCCTCGCCGCGAGCTTCCTCTTTCCGCTCTGGCAGATCCGCATGGAGGCTCCGCAGTACCCGCAGGGGCTTTCCATGGACATCTACGCCTATCGGCTCCATGGGGGAAACGACGGCCGCGACATCGTCGAGATCAACAATCTCAACCATTACATCGGCATGAGGAAGATCGACGAGAGCGGGATCCCCGAGCTGGGGTGGATACCCTTCGCCTTCGGAATCCTGGCCCTGCTGGTTCTTCGCGTCGCCGCGGTGGGGAACTTGCGTGACTTGATCGATGTGAGCGCGCTGCTCACCTATGTCACGGCATTCTTCTTCGCGCGCTTCGTGCTGATGCTCTACCGCTACGGCCACGACCTCGATCCGAAGGCGGCGGTCACGGTGGCGCCGTTCATGCCGGTGATCGTGGGCACGAAACAGATCGCCAACTTCACGACCCACTCCCATCCGCACCTGGGTACGCTCCTCGTCGGGGTGTTCTCCGTGGGCCTCTTCGCCATCGCAGGCTGGCATCTGGCAAAGGAGTGGAGGCGCCCCGCGCGCTGAGGAATCCCGCGGCTCGGGAAGGGGAGGGAAACATGGTCAACCAGACGACGCGCTACGCCCTGATCATCGTCGGCCATCTGGTGAACCGTCGCGACTCCTGGTCTCCCGTCAAGGAGATCGCCGAGGAGACCGGCGTTCCCGCGAACTACCTCTCGAAGATCCTGAACCGTCTCGCGAAGGAAGGCGTGGTCGACTCGTTGAAGGGCTGGGGCGGCGGATTTCGCATCCGGCAGGAAGTGCTGGACCGGCCGATCATCGAGATCCTCCGGGGCCTCGAGGGGCGCGGCCCCGGCGCCCTCCATCCCTGCATCTTCGGATTCCCCGAATGCGATGACGCCGCCCCCTGTCCGCTGCACGAGCAGTGGAAACGCGTCTGCGAGAGCTATGACAGGATGATGGAGGGGACGCCGATCGCGGCGCTTCAGGTGAGCGATCGGGCCGCCGCCCGCAGGCGGCGGTCCCGGTCATCGGCCGCCTCGGCGCGTCGGTCCGGCAAGCGCTCGACGGCGACGAAGCGATCGAGCGGCAATGCGGCGACGACCCGCAAGCGGCGAGGATGACGTCGGACCCCTCGGAGTCTTGCCGGCATTTCGCCTCTGCCAACTAGTTTCTTCAATAACTCGGTCGATCGATTCGATTCCGAGATCGATCCATTCGCCGTGACCTCTGGATCGCATCGGTTCCATCGGATTCGCGCCTGATCTCGGGGAAGTCGATAGCATTCCACTAGGAGCCGAACGGCATTTCGTTATACTCCGGCGTTGCCGCGCGAACCCGGAGGATTGGATGCCCAGCGCTCTACGAGCGGTCTCCCGGTGGACTCCAGAGATCTGCGCGCGCGATTCCACGATTGCGTCCGAGCGTTCCCGCTGAGCCTCGCGGAGCGTTTGCTCCAACTCCTCCCGCGATCCCGTGACCGGTCGGCCGCGCTCAGATGGAGATGATCAATGGCTGAAACCAAGAACCCCAGGAAATCCATCGCCGTCAGGCTCCGCCTGGAGCTGCTGGAATCCGAGGACGCTTCGGATCGTCCCGCCGTCGTCGCCTATGCCTACTCCTCCGGCGGCCGGCTGCTCGACAGCCGACCCGTGGACAAGGAGGGCAACGCCCTGCTCAAGTTCCCCGCGGCCCTCGAGGGGATGTCGGTCCGCGTCCTCGTGGGACCGAAGCTCGATGAAGCGCAGTCGGGTCTGGCGGAGCTTCTCCGCCGCGGCGCGGTGGAGCGCCACCTCCGCGCGGATCTCGACACGCAGGAATACCAGATCGACTTCCAGATCATCCCCGACGTCTGGTTCTGCTGGCTTCGAAGCGCCTGTTTCGTCCGTGGCACGCTGCTGAAGCGGGTCCGCTCCGGCGGGGTCGACATCGACCTGCCCGTCTGCGAGGCGACCGTCGAGATCTACGAAGTCGACGCGATCCGGCTGGTCCTCCCGCGAATCCCCGACGACGTCATCGAACGGATCCGGGAGATCCTCCTCGTTCCCCCGAAGCCTCCGCTTCCCGATCCGCCTCCGTTCCGCTTCCCGCAGCCGGAGCCGCCCGTGGACGACTTCCTCCGGGTTGGCCAGTCGATCGAATCGCTCGCGACCCTCGCCCGGCCGATCGAGTCCGGCAGCGCGCAGGCGCGTCTCGGCGAGCGATCGCTGAGCCCCGAGTATCTGCACCTCCTGCGAAGCGCTCCTCCGGCCCAGCTGCGCAGGATCTTCATCGATCTCGAGGATCTGATCCGCCCGATCCTGTGCCGGCACTTCCCCTGGTTCGTGCGCATGGATCGGATCGCCACCGCGCGCACCGACGAGTGCGGCCATTTCAGGACCTTCTTCTTCCGGGGCTGCCACAACACGGATGCGCCCGACCTTTACTTCAAGGCCAAGCAGGTCCTCTTCGGATTCTTCAGCGTCACGATCCTCGAGCCGCTTCCGGTCGCATGCCATACCCACTGGGACTACGAGTGCGGAACGGAGGTCACGCTCTACACGCGGCACCCTCTCGCGCACACCTGTCCGCCCTGCCCTCCCGTCATCGCGCCGGACAACTGGGTCCTCGTCATGGCGATCGGGAACTTCCCCCTGAGCCGGATTCGAGGGACCGGGCTCTCGCTGCAGGCGACGACGGACTCGACGAACATCGGCCTGACTGACGGAGGGGCGCCCTGGGGAGGGCTCCTGCGGCCCAGGATCGAGTTCGACAATCTGCTGCGCGACAGCCTCGGCGTGAAGTACTACCAGGTCTCGTGGCGCAAGGGCTCCGCGGGCGACTTCCATCCGATGACGGGAGACGTGCAGCGCCACTACGCCCACATGACGGCGGGCCAGCTCGTGCTGACCCCTTACCCGCTGGGCCCCCAGACGGTCAACGGGGTCCCGAACCTCTTCGAGATCCCGCCGGCCCTGCCGCCCGAAGGGCAATGGAGCCTACCTGACGTCATCGAGGGGACGACGAGCGCGAAGTTCCCGAGCGCCGAGCTGGCGCCTGCCGTCGAACACGGCAAGTACCAGATCAAGGTCGACCTCTTCGACATCAACGGCGCGCCAGTGAACATCGCGGCGAAGGGGATCCGGTTCGTCGTTCCGACCTCGATCGATCTGAGCGGAACGATCGAGACGACCGACGCGGCTGCGCTGGGCCTGGTGAGCGGCAACAGCTTCATCATGACCCTGCATGTCGACAACAGCCCCTGCAACGACGCGGTGATCGACGCTCCGACTCTGAACGGCATGCCCGCGGACGACAACTGCGGCGTCCTGCGCTACCCCGTGAGCCCCCCGGCGTCGGTCGTGATGGGCTGGCGCGCCTCCCATCCGAACGGAGTCGCCGCGGAGGGATTCGCCACCTACAGCTTCCGTCTCTACCGCGGGGTCAATCAGCTCGTCCTGCCCCCCGTCTCGCCGCCCCCTCAGCGGCTTCCGGCGGGAGGGCGCGCTCTCATCGGGGCCGGCGCGTTCAGCGACACCGAGACGGTGGCGGATCTCCTGGGCGGCTGCACGGTCGCGGGCTTCTCCGAGAACCTGTACGTGGCGGCCATGGCGATCGACGGATGGAGAAGGCTCCACGAGTACGATCGCTCGGCGGTGCGAGCCTTCGTCTTGGCGCCCCAGGGCCCGCAGCCCTCGACCACGCCCTAGGGGATCGACCGCGCGCGGATCGGCCGGAAGGAGTCGCCCTCCCTCCGGCCGATATCCCGTCTTAGACCTCCGGGAAGAAGTACTTCTTCAGACACTGGATGCGCTTCTCGTACTCATCCGGGTACATGAACCATGATGAGATGGCGATGCTCGAGAGAAGCGAGTTGCCGTCCTGTGGCGTGAAGCTGAAACCGACGACCTCCGAGCCCTCCCCGGCTGGGCGCACCTGGAGCGTCGGGACGACGAAGACCGTCTGGTTCAGGATCCGCCCGAAGTGGCCGTGATCCCGTCCGAACGAGAAGATCTGGTTGGCCGATTTCTTCTCGGTGAGCGCGATGCGATCGTTCGACTTCATCCGGTCGATGACCTGCTGGGCGGTCACCCTCTCCTTCAGCTTGATGTTGAACCAGAGGCAGTGCATGTACTGGGTCGGCAGCTTGATCGCGCTCGAGAAGATGTTGAGCCTGTAGCCGAGGGTCTCGAAGAGATGGAATGCGTCCCGCGCGTGATGGGTCCCGAACTGGGGATCGTCGTGCTTGCCGACCTTCGGGGCCGGGATGAAATCGTCATCCTGGCTGATGTCGCTGGATCGGCGCATCAGCAGGAACTTCCCCTCGACGAGATTGCCGGGATCTCCTCCGTCGAGGGCGATCGTGTTGATCAGGACCGAGATGTTGTGCGTGTTGCAGCTGACCACCTGGACGAACTTGTCCTTGCCCCGTTCGAGGACCCGGTCATTGATCCCGCGCGCGTACATCTTCCCGAAGCCGAACTCCGATCCCTGCGCGACGAAGCCGAGGGTGGAGGCGGCGTGGCGCTCGTAGTACTGGGCCTTGTTCGCGTGCCCGACTCCGGACGGAGTGCAGTCGATCACGACGCTCGCGCGCTGAATCGCATCTTCCGCCTCGTATGTGACCTTGAGACCCTGCGCCTCGAACTTGGGGATCGTCTCGCCGTCGGTGGCGAGGAGCGCTCCTCGCTGCAGGAGATCGCGCACCTTGGCGCGCTCGGTCGTCAACGGCGTGCGCTTATGGAAGCTCACCGTCTCGACGCCCAGCTCCTTGCGGAAGTCGCACAGAAGGCCGATCAGGGGCTCGCCGATCGTTCCCGTGCCTACTACATGGACGTGCTTGCTCGAGCTCATGGGATGGCTCCTCCGCCATAAGGCGCTCCGGTCTTGAATCGACGGATCCCCGGCGGAGGCGAGAGCGCGACCCCATCCCATCCCCCTCTCCCGGTGCGATCCCCCCTGATCGCCAAGACCTTAGTGAAACCGCGCCCGGTGTGTCAACGCGCCTCGGCGTGCTAGATTCCCTCCGAGCCGCCAACTACGGATGAAAGGGGAAGCATGGAAAGGGCGACGGATCATCGAGTCCCGGAGGTCCTCGGCTCGCATCGCATGGTGCCGCTGCTCGATGGACGCCGGGTCCGCCAGGTCTTTCTCGACAACGCGGCGAGCACGAAGTCGTTTCGTGATGTAAGCGATTTCGTACGCACGATCGAGCCCTATTACTCCAACATCCACCGGGGGACGGGCTACGACTCGGCGTACATCACCGAGCTCTACGAGGATGCCCGCGCGAGGATCCTCCGCTTCGTCGGCGGAGACTCGAGCCGCCACGTGGTCATCCCCGTGCGGAACACGACCGAGGGACTGAACCTCCTGGCAAACACACTGCCGCTCCGCCCTGAGGATCGGATCCTGACGACGATCCTCGAGCACCACTCCAATGACCTTCCCTGGCGCGGCAAGGCGCGGGTGGAGTACGTCCCCGTCGACGACGATGGACGGCTCGTCCTCTCGGAGCTCGATCGAGCCCTGGACCGGGAGCCGGGCTCCGTGCGGATCGTGACCTTCACGGGAGCCTCGAACGTCACCGGCCAGATCCTGCCGATCCCCGAGATCGCGCGCCGCGCGCACGCCCGCGGGGCGTACGTCATTGTCGATGGCGCGCAGCTTCTCCCGCATCGGAGTTTCCGGATGGGTCCGCCGGGCGAGCCGCAGAGCGTCGACTTCGTCGTCTTCTCCGCCCACAAGATGAACAGCCCATACGGGGAGGGCGCCGTCATCGGCCTGAAGGACCCTTTCGCGGAGGCGATCCCCTATCTCCAAGGCGGCGGCACGGTGTACTCCGTCTCCCTCGACAAGGTCGTCTGGGCCGATCCTCCGGACCGCCAGGAGGCGGGGACGCCCAACATCTTCGGCATGCTCGCCATGGCCCGCGCCTGCCAGGTCCTCGAGACCTTTGGCATGGATCGCGTCGAGGCGCACGAGAAAAGGCTGACCGTGCGCCTCCTCGGCGGGCTCCGCGAGATCCCCGGCATGCGGACGCTCGGAAGCTGCGACCCGGCTGCGACAGACGACCGCCTCGGCGTGGTCACCTTCACGATCGACGGCGTGCATCATGCTCTCGTCGCGGCGATCCTCGCATTCGAGCATGGCGTCTCGGTGCGAAGCGGTTGCTTCTGCGCCCACCCGCTGATCAAGCGGCTCCTGCGTGTCCCGTATGAGGATGAAGCGCGCCTGGAGTCGGCGATTCGAAGGGGCGATCGACGCGAGATTCCCGGAGCGGTTCGCGTCTCCATCGGGATCCACAACACCGAAGAGGATGTGGACCGTTTCCTGACAGGGGTTCGAGCGGTCGCCGAGCGGCGCTGGAGGGGCCGCTACCTGCAGGATCCGGCGACGGGGGAGTTCCATCCGGAGAGCGGACCGTTCCGCTTCTCCGGTCTTCCTTCCTTTGAGGATCCGATTCAGTAGCGCGGCGGCGGACGGGATCGCCGCGACCGGAGCGCTCATGCTCTACCTCGCCTCGCTCGCCCCGGACCTCGGGGCGATCGACAGCGGGGAGCTGGGAGCCGTCTGCGCGCGCCTGGGAGTCGCCCATCCCACCGGATATCCCCTCTACACCCTCCTCGGCCGCTGCGCGGTGCTCTTGATCCCCACCGCGCCGACGATTCTGCGTCTGAACCTGCTCTCGGCGGTCTGCGCCGCCTCCGCCGCGGGTTTCGCCTGCGCGCTCTTCCGGCGGATCCTCCTGCGAATCCGCCCATCCGCGGACCGGTCGCGCGCGCGGATCGTCTCGTGCGGATGCGCCCTCGCGTGGGCGGCGAGCGGACCGGCGTGGACCCAGGCGCTCGGCAACGAGGTCCACGCGCTGCAGCTTCTTCTGGTGACCATGATCCTCGGCGTTGCCGCGCAACCTGCCGGCCCGAGACGAGTCCTCCTCCTCGCCTATCTCCTGGGACTCGCCTTCGCGAATCACATGACCGTCGTCTACCTCGTCCCGGGTCTCGCGGCCGCCGCGGCGCTGGATTCCGGGACTCGCGCGGCCCTTCGCCGCCGGGGCGGAATCCTCCTCACCGTCGGAGCCTTCGCGCTGCCCGTTCTCCTCTATCTCTATCTGCCGATCCGAAGCTCGCGCGAGCCCCCGCTCGACTGGGGGGATCCCACCTCGCCCGCGCGTCTCCTGCGCCACCTCGGCGGCGCGCAGTATCGCGTCTGGATGTTCGCCTCCGCGGATGCCTTTGCATCCAACCTCGAGGGCTTCCTCCGCGGGCTGCTTCAGGGGGGCTGGCTCCTCGTCGTCGCCCTCTCCATCCCCGGCGCCGTGTTCCTCGCGCGGGCCGACCGGCCGGCAGCAGTACGCCTGGCGCTCGGCTTCCTGGTCGGCGCCCTGTGGGCATCGGGCTACGAGATCCATGACTTGGAGCCCTACTTCCTCGTTGCCCGGCTCTGCCTCGTCTGCCTCGCCTTCGCGGGGTTCGCCTATCTGGTCTGCGGCCTGCGGCGGCGAATCGGGATGGCTCTCGCGGCGATTCCGATCGCCGGCGCCGTGGTCCTCGCAGCAGCGGGATGGCAATCGACCGCGCGCAACGGGGATCGGTTCATCCGAACCTACGCGGGGGATCTCCTGGATCGATTGCCCCAGGGGACGATTCTCCTCTCGCGCCACTGGGACATCGTCGTCTCCCCCCTGCTCTACATGCAGCAAGTCGAGGGGGCTCGCCGCGACGTGACGATCGTCGACCCGGAGCTCCTGAGGCGAAGCTGGTATTTCCAGCAGCTTCGCCGCGCCGATCCGACGCTCCTGGCCCCGATCGAGGATCGGGTGGCGCTGTTCCTCGAGGACCTGCGACTCTTCGAGGAGGGACTGCCCTACGATGCCTCGCGGATCGAAGAGCGCTATCGCGCCCTCATCGCGGGCATCTTCGAGGCGCATCGAGACCGGCGGCCGGTCTACCACACTCCCGAGGTGGAGACTCACTTCTATGGGGGCTGGTTCGGGATTCCCGAGGCGCTGGCCATCCGGATGGTGGAAGATCCCTCACGGGCCCCGCCCGCCGAGCCGCTCGAGCCCGACGCGTGGCGCGCGCAGGCGCGATTCGCGGGCGAGCCAGTTCGCCGCAACGCATGGTCGTTCCCGCTGCAGCTCGGCCGGGCGCGGCTTCGATTCCTCGATGCAGCGGGGCGCGACGCCGAGGCAAAGCGATGGCGCGAGGCGGTCTCAGAACTGGAGCGGATCCCTCCACCGGAGGAACGATGAGTCGAAGTCTCTGGATCGATGTCACGCGCTCGCTCGACGATCGGCTCGCCATCTATCCGGGCGATCCGGCGCCGCGGATCGAATCCTCGACGGACGCGCAGGGCGTCACCGTCACGCGCTTCGCGATCACGACCCATACCGGCACCCACCTCGATCTGCCCGGCCATCTTCGGCCCAGCGCGGCATCGCCGCCGGCGCAGGCGATCTTCGGCGCGCTCGTCGGCTCGGCCCGCGTCATCGCCGTCGCGCGCAAGGGCGGCCGGACGATCTCGCTCGATGAGATCCTCTCGGCGGTCGGCCGCCGCCCGCCGCGCCGTCTCCTCCTTCGCACCGGCGCCTCCGGCAGGCGATGGCGGGGACTCTCGCCGGAGGCGGCCGCGTGGCTCGCGGGCCGCGCGATCCTCGTCGGGACCGACGCGCTCTCGATCGACCCGCCGGGAGCGGAGCTGCCCGCCCACCGCGCCCTGCTATCGCGAGGCACGCTGATTCTCGAGAATCTTCGCCTGGAGCGCGCGGCCCCGGGTTCGTATCATCTGATCGCCTTGCCGTTGCGCCTTCCGGTCTCCGATGGCGCGCCGGTGCGGGCGGTTCTCCGAGGAAGGGGAGATGGAGCATGATCCTGCAAATCGGGCGGCGCCCGATCGGCCCGGCGCTCGCGACGATCCTGATGCTCCTCGCGGGCGCGTGCGGCGACGACTCCGGGACCGCTCCGGCGGGGAACGGAGCGGGGAAGCCGATCCATTTGCCCCTGGCGGTTGGCAACCGGTGGAGCTACGCGGTGACGAGGCTCGAGGGACAGGACGCTGACACGACGACCCAGGTCGACCGGCTCACGGGAACGCGGAGCTACTCCGGCGAGACCTACTTCGTGATGTCCTCGGATCAGACGTGGGGCTCCTCGGAGACGACCCTCGTGCGCCAGTCGGGGCAGGCTCTTCTGGCGGTCCCGGGATTCGCCGGCCAGCTTGAAGATTCCTCCGCGGTCGGCTCGTTCTTGCGGATCCTGGCGGCGAGCCTTCCCTGGACTCTCGCCGACTTCGGCGCGCCCCCCGGACGGATCGACTCCTTCCAGGCCGACACGACCGTCTCGGGCTACGGCGATTTCACCTTGAGCCTCGAGATCTGGAGCCAGGGGCGCGGCTCGATCCAGGTCCCTGCGGGGACCTTCGAGGATGTCTATCTCGGGAAGAGCGTGTTGACGGTCACCGGCCGCGAAGGGGGGATCCCCTTCCTGAGCCGCACGATCACTACAGAGCTCGCGATCGCCGACTCGGTCGGCGTCGTCCGGCAGAAATCGGAGGAGAGGCTGCTTGCGACGGGAAACCCGGAGGAGGTCGTCTCGGAGACGGCTCTTCTCCGGAGTTACGGCCTCATCTGGTGAGAGGAGTCGAGGAGGCGTGAATCCGACGGCGCACGAGCCTGGCCCGAAGGTCTACGAGATGATCGGCCTCGCCCTGCTTGGGTCGCGCGAAGCGATCCGGGGATGTCGCGATGCGAACCGGGCGCTCGAGCAGCTGCTCTTCCGCCTCGAACTCGAGCACCCCGGAGCCGACGCCGAGTGGGAGCCGCGGGGGATTCCGGCCTCGACCCTGCCGGCGGTTGCCGCGTTCGCGACGCGGGAGATCCGCCCGTGGATCCGCCAGATCGATCGCAGCGTCTCGCGGACCGACGACTGGGCGAGGCGTCTGCGCGAAGTCCTCGTGGCGCTCGTCCATGCCGATGCGGGCGCTCGCGACTGGGCGGGCTCGGCATTGCGCGAATCGATCGAGCGGGCCAGGCCGGGAGAGGCCGAGTCGTGGCGGAGCGCGCTCGCGGAGCGTCGTCCGCCGAAGGGAGCTCCGGTCCGCCTGCTCGCCGCGATCGGACTCCTCGAGGAGGCCTTCGACTGCGTGATCTCTTTCAGCCCGGCCAACCCCTGGCAGATCGAGGGAGGGAAGGACCCATGAATCCGGGCTCCATTCTTGTTGTGGGAGGGACGGGAGGCCTCGGTCCCGTGGTCGTTCGCCGGCTCGCGGAAGGCGGGTTCACCGTCGTCTTCACCGGAAGGCGGCCGGACGGGGTGCGCGCGGTCGAGGCGATTGCGCCGGAGGCGCGCGGTTTCGCCATCGACGCCACCGATGGAGCGGCGATGAAGGATCTGATCGCATCCATCGAGTCGGGCGACGGGCTGGCGGGTTACGTCCATCTTGCGGGAGGGTGGGTAGGGGGCCGCTGGATCGACGAGATCGATCCCGGCTCGGGCGAGTGGGAGTCGATGTTCCGGTCGAACTGGGAAAGCCTGCGCGTCGCCGGGACCCTCGCCTTCGGCGCGATGCGCCGGCGCGGTGGGGGGGCGATCGTGACGATCGGATCGATCGCCGGCCTCGAGGGAACCGCCAGAGCGGCAGCCTACGCAGTCGCCAAGGCTGCCGTGATCAACTTCACGCGCTGCCTCGCCGAGGAGGGAAAGAAGCACGGCGTGCGCGCCAACTGCATCGTGCCGGGGATCATCGACACGGAGGCGAACCGCGCGGCGATGCCCCAGGGGCGGCGAGAGGATTGGGTTTCCCCTTCCCGGATCGCGGAGACGATCCTCCATCTCTGTTCTCCCGCCTCCTCCGGAGTGAACGGCTCGACAGTTCTCATGACGGGCGGCCTGTAGGTCCCGACGCCCTCGCGCCGCCCGACCCGTTGCCCTCCGCTCGGAGATGCTCCTCTTCCCAGCGCGCGAAGGCCGTGATCTCGCGGCGGGCGGCCGCGAGCGCCAGGCCGAACACGGTCGCGTCGTCGAGGATTCCGAGTCCCAGGATGAAGTCGGGGATGAGATCGAGAGGCAGGAGCAGGTAGGCCGCCGCTCCCACAAGGAAAGCGAGGCCTCTCCACGGGATGCGCCGGTAGGCCCCGCTCCTGTATGCGGAGATCATCCGCCGCAGGATCTGCAAATCCCGGCGCGTGTCGGCGAGGAACGTGCCGATCGTCCGGATTCCGATCGATGGGAAGCGCATCGTGATCCATCGCCCCCGCAGACGGATAGAAACCGCCGGCCCGGGTGGCTCCCGGGCCGGCGCCTGTGCACTTCGTCGCCCGGATCCGTCAAGATCCGAAGAAGAATGTGGTCTCGCGACGCTGCGCCTCGTCGCCCGGCTTCTCGGCCTCTTCGTAGACCACCTTCGAGAGACCGCGCTCGACGCGCCTGATGGCGAGCATCGTCACCTTCTCGGTGCTCTCTCCGCCGCGATTGCGACTGACGTCGTTCAGACGCTCCGCCTCCTTCGCGGCGGCGACGACCAGCTCGTACTTCGAGCGGATTCCCTCGGGCAGTTTCCGTCCGACGCGCATCGGCTTGCTCTCTTCAGTCATGGATCCTCCTTAGGACTTCGGCACGCGCAGCGCGAGAAAGATGTTGGCCTCCTGCCTGCGCACCTTCAACAACAGGGTGCGTCCCTCGGGGACGCCGCGAATCTTTTCGATCAGTTCCGAGACGGATGTGACGGGATCCCGTCCTGCTTCGAGGATCACATCGCCCTCGCGGAGCCCGGAGTCGGCGGCCGGACTTCCCATGGCGACATCCGTCACGACGAGCCCCTGGATGTCGCTGTCGATCTCATACGTCGCGCGCGCCTCGCGATCGAGCCGCGCAACCGCGAGCCCGAGGTCATCGAGCTGCGAACCGCCCGACGGCTCCTCCGACGGCGTGCCCGCCAGCTCCTCGTCGCTCGGCAGCTCCCCCAGTCGGACGTTCATCCGCCTCTGCTTGCCGTCCCGCAGCACGGTCAGATCGACGCCCGACCCCGGAGACATCTCCCCGACCCTGAGTCGCAGATCATCGCGATCCCTGACTTCCCGTCCATCGATCTCGAGGATGAGATCGCCGGCCTCGACTCCCGCCTCGTCCGCGGGGCTGCCTCTCGAAACGCTGTTGACCAGAGCGCCGTAGGGGCGGTCAAGGCCGTAGTTGTCGGCCAGCGCCGCGTCCACGTTCTGGATCGTCACGCCGAGATAGCCCCGGACGACCTTGCCGGTCCGGACGAGGCTATCCATGATCTTGCCGGCCATGTCGATCGGAATGGCGAAGCCGACGCCCTGGGAGCCCCCGCTGCGGGTCGCGATGGCGGTGTTGATCCCGATGAGCTCGCCGTCGAGGTTCACCAAGGCGCCTCCCGAGTTGCCCGGATTGATCGCCGCGTCGGTCTGGATGAAGTCCTCGTAGTCGGCCAGGCCGACGCTCGAGCGCCCCTTGGCGCTCACGATGCCGGCGGTTACGGTTTGCGAGAGCTCGAAGGGGTTGCCGATCGCGAGAACCCACTCGCCCACCTCGATCCGATGGGAGTCGCCGATCTTTGCCGCGGGCAGCCCCGAGGCGTCGATCTGCAGGACGGCGATGTCGCTCTTGGGATCCGTACCGACGACCTTGGCGTCGAAGGTGCGTTCATCGGCCAGGGTGACTTTCACGCGATCGGCCCCGGAGACGACATGGTTGTTCGTCAGCACTTTCCCGTCCTCGGAGACGATGACGCCCGAACCCATCCCTCGCTGCGGAACGCGATCGGGCATCTCGAAGAACGGGAACATCCCGCCGAACGGATTCCGGTTTCCCCATGGGTTGTTGACCGCGACAGTACGCTCGCTGTGAATCGTCACGACCGACGGCGATACCTCCCGGGCGATCGCCGTGAAGGCGCGGCTGAGGGAGCGGGCCCCCTCGATGGCGCGGTGTTCGTCGGGCGTCCACTGGGCGAGCGCGGTCGACTCCTCTATGCTCAAACTCGCCGCCTGCTCCGCCCTCTCCCCCCAGCGCACCTGCACCTCGAGCGGGCGGGCGAACCACGTGAGACCGGCGCCGACGGCCAGGGAGAGCGTCAGAATCCATATCCAGCGCTTCATATCGAGTTCTTGCCTCCTTCCCGTATGATCCGGTCATGCTCGGAGGGGATCCGAGACCGATCTGGATGGAGAACCCAGTGACCCCGCAAATGTTCCAGTCTACCCGGAGGACGTCCCGGAGACAAGTCAGGAAGGGCCCATGAGCCGCCCTGCCCGGTCCGCCGGCGGGGAGGGGAGGGTCGCCGTGGCCGCCGCGGTGATCCTCGATGTGGGGCGGATCCTGATCGCCCATCGCTTCCCCCACGCGCATCTTCCGGACCTGTGGGAGTTTCCCGGGGGCAAGCTCCTTCCCGGAGAATCGGCCGAGGACTGCGCGATCCGGGAGGTGGCCGAGGAGCTGGGGATCGCCATCGAGATCCTCGGCCCCCTGCTCCGTCGGCCCTATGACTATGCCGACCGCCGGGTGGATCTCTCTTTCTTCGTGGCCCGCAGGATTTCCGGGGCGCCGCGTCCCCTAGGCTGCCAGGAGTGGAGATGGGTCACGCCCGAGGAGCTCCTCGCGTATCCTTTGCCGGATGCGAGCGAACCGGTCCTCGACGCCCTTCGGATGGGGGGATGGCTTGGGGATGCCTGACCTGCCGCGGGCGCAATGGGTCCGCCCATCCCCCGATGGGCGAGAGGAGTGAGTGTTGAGCGAACGAGCGACGAAGACGGCGGCCATCGAGCGAGTGCGCCGGCTCACTCCTCGGGTCGTCGAGCTGACGGTCCGGCCCGAGGCGCCGGACGGAGAGACCTTTCTCGCCGGCCAGCACATCTGGATCGAGGCGAGGGGCGAGTCGCGCCCCTACTCGATCGCATCTCCCCCAGGACTTCGCCGCAGTCTGCAGTTCTGCATCAAGCCGATCGACGCCGGGGCGGTCTCCGCGCATCTCGCGTCCCTCCGGCCCGGCGAACGGATCTCCTACACGGGGCCAAGCGGCGCCTTCGTGTTGCGGGAGGAGGTGGGAGACGGCCTGCTCTTCATCGCCGGCGGGGTGGGGCTCGCGCCTCTGCGCTCGATGATCCTCGAACTCCTCGCCGGCGGCCGCGGGGAGCGGATCGATCTGCTCTTCGGCGCGCGACGGAGAGCCGATCTCCTGTATCCCGAGGAGTTCGCGGCGCTGGAGCGGCGCAATGCGGGCTTCTCCTACCATCCCTGCCTCTCCCGCGAGGACGGCGCCTGGGCGGGGATGCGAGGGCGGGTGACCACCGTGCTTCCGCGGCTCTTTCCCGGGGGGGTGGATCGGGCCGTCTATGTCTGCGGGAGTCCGGAAATGGTTCGAGACACGATCGCGGTGCTCGAGGCTCTCGGGACCGATGCGGATCGGATCTTCACGGAGATGGGATCGGCCCGCTCGATCGCCGTGCGCGAGGCGGACCGGTGATCGAATCGACGCGGCGCGGTTAGGAATCCATGGCTTCGCTCCGGGTCACAGAGATCTTTCACAGCGTCCAGGGCGAGTCGACCCGGGCGGGGCTGCCCTGCGTCTTCGTGCGCCTCACCGGCTGTCCGATGCGCTGTCGCTGGTGCGACACCGCCTACGCGTTCGAGGGAGGGCGAACTCTGACGATCGATGAAATCCTCGCGGAGGTGCGCCGGTATCCCTGCCGGCTCGTCGAGGTGACCGGAGGAGAGCCCTTGGCGCAGCGCGATTCGCCCGAGCTGATCCGACGGCTTCTGGACGATGGCGCGACGGTGCTCATCGAGACCGGCGGGGGAGTGTCCGTTGCTGCCTGCGATCCCCGGGCAATCCTTGTCTATGACATCAAGTGTCCCGGCAGCGGGGAGTCGCAGTCCAACCTCTGGGAGAATCTCCTCCTCCTCAAACCCGGGGTCGACGAGATCAAGTTCGTCATCGCCTCCCGCGAGGACTACCTCTGGTCGCTTGAGACGATCCGGGAACGATCCCTGATCGGCCGTCACGAGATCCTGTTCTCGCCGGTGGATGGGACGCTCGACCCCGCCCTCCTGGCCGCTTGGATTCTGCAGGACGCCGCCCCGGTCCGTCTGCAGCTCCAGCTCCACAAGATCATCTGGGGCCGGGAGGCGAGGGGAGTCTGATGCGTCCAGGAGTCGTCCTCTTGAGCGGCGGGCTCGATTCCGCCGTCACCTTGGCCCTCGCCGTGCGCGAGTGCGACGCCCACGCGCTCACCCTCCGCTACGGCCAGCGGCACGCCATCGAGATCGAGTGCGCCGCCGCGATCGCCCGGTCTCTCGGGGCGCGTGAGCATCGCATCATCGATCTCGACCTTGCCTCCTTCGGCGGTTCGGCCCTCACCGGTGACGGAATCGTGCCCAAGGACCGCGATCCCGCAGTCGCGACCGGTTCGATCCCGCCCACCTATGTGCCCGCGCGCAACACGATTCTCCTCTCCATCGCCCTGGCCTGGGCGGAGACGCTCGGCGCCGAGGCGATCTACATCGGGGCGCACGCGCAGGACGCCGGCGGCTACCCCGACGCCCGTCCCGAGTTCATCGACGCATTCGATCGCCTGGCGCGGGTGGCGACGCGCGCCGGGATCGAGGGAAGAGGAGCCGAGATTCGCGCTCCCCTGCTCGGGATGGGCAAGGGCGAGATTGTGAGGCTAGGACGGGCGCTGGGAGTCGACTTTTCCCTTACCTCGAGCTGCTACGACCCGGATGCGGACGGCAAGGCGTGCGGACGCTGCGATGCGTGCCTCTTGCGAGCGGAAGGATTC
Source organism: Candidatus Eiseniibacteriota bacterium (assembly GCA_034679345.1). GTDB lineage: Bacteria > Eisenbacteria > RBG-16-71-46 > CAIMUX01 > VGJL01 > JAXDAY01. The sequence goes on along the minus strand of JAXDAY010000013.1, from coordinate 113,392 downwards.
CGGGAGGCGGGGTTCGAGGATCCGAGGACGGGGAGCTACTTGTAGAGGTTTCGGATCAGACCCCAGGTCATTGTCTTCACGTCGTTCGCCTCGCGCAGCACTTCCTCGACGGCGCTCTGGAGCCGCGGCTCGTCGTATGCGTCGATCCCCGGTCCGAGTCCCAAATAGGCGACCGTCCCCTCGCCGCTAACGAGCACGATCGAGTTGACCGGCACATCGTAGTCGTCGCGGACGGCTTCGCCGTGGAGCAGCAATGGGTACTGCAACCCCGATTCCGTGCGGAAATGGCTCGTCTCGGAGCTGCCGCATCCCGTGCACTCGATGCCCCGAAGGAAGAGGCCGCGGGATGCGTAGGTGTCGTAGATCGAGGCTTGGATCTGCGAGGCGATCGAGCGCGAAGCATCGTCGTTGCATCCGAAGAAGAAGAGCAGCACCGGGTGGGTCGCGAAGGCGGAGAGCTGGTGAGGCATCCCCTCGAGGTCGTAGAGGGTGAAGTTCGGAGCCTGCTCGCCGACCTGGATGGCCGCGGCCGGCAACGCCGCAACGCCCATGAAGAACGCGCACCCGAGGCCCAATGCCCATGCCCAGCTGCGTTGACGCATTCGCTCTCCTCTTGCGGCCCCTCTCCGGTCCCGTCCATCGCGTTACCGTTGTATGAATTCTAACAGCCGCGCGCGCCGCTTACAAGGAAGGTATGCCACTCATGGTAGTCTCGCGGCAAGAGGGGAGGGAATAACGAGATGGCCCACCGGCATCCCATTCGCGTGCGCTATGCCGACACCGATGCCATGGGAGTGGCTTACAACGGCGTCTACCTCACTTGGTTCGAGGTGGGCCGCACCGAGTGGCTTCGCGCGCGCGGCCTGCCCTACCGGGCGGTGGAGGAGAAGGGACTGACCCTCCCGGTGGTCGAAGCCCACCTGCGCCTCCGACGCGCCGCGCGCTACGACGACATGCTTGATGTGGAGGCGCGCCTGGCCGAGATCCGCTCTCGCAGCCTCCGGTTCGACTATCGGATTCTTCGGGATGGCGTCTGCTTGGCCGACGGCTGGACCCAGCACGCCCCGCTCGATGGGACGTCGGGCCAAGTGATTCGACTCCCCGACTGGCTGCTCATCGCTCTGGGGCAAGGGGGAATGTAGCATTTCTCCACAATCCCGGTTTAGTATTCTACAACTTGTGCGAATCATCTGTTGCGTCATGCATTAGAAGCGCTACAATCTCTCCGGAGAGTTCGCGGGCGTAGAAATTATCATCGATGAGGACTCCGGCATGTCGAAATCCATGTGAAGCTAGTCCCTTGGTGGGTGGGTATTTGTGAAAATATGTACATATCCTCCACGCTCGGGCATGCTACCTGCTCAGCGATTCAATGGTCGGACATGAATTGCGGAGGGGAAGGTATGGAACCGCTCTACAAGTGCGTTTGGATGACCGCCGGAGTTCTCAACTACCGACTCTGCGACCGCGGATACGATTGCGACCACTGCCTGGTCGACCTGGCGCTTCGCGAGGGCCATGCGCCGGCCGGCGAAGCTGTGTCCGCGGCGATCGGGGATGCGGGGCATCCCGAAGCGGCGCCGGGTGAAGCGCTGCCGATCCCAGGGGCTCGCGCGGCGTTCTACCACGCGTGTCACCTGTGGGTCCGGATCGGGGATGGGGGGACGGTGCGCGTGGGCATCGACGATCTCGCTCGGCGAATCCTCGGTCCTTTGACCCGCGTGAAACTTCCCCGCCCCGGAGAAGAGATCCTGCGCGATGCGCCTGCGTGGACCTTCGAGGGGCCGGCGGGCAGCGTGGTCCTGCCGTCGCCCGCGAGCGGCACGGTGGTCGCTCGCAACAGGGCCCTGCGGGCTGCCCCCGAGCGCGCGGCGAGCATGCGCCCGAACCGGCTGTGGCTCGCGCGGCTGCGGCCGGAACGCCTGCGCGAAGACCTGGAGCATCTTCTCTACGGACACCGAGCCGCCGCCTGGATGCGTTCGGAGACCGAGAAGGTGCGCAGCAGACTCCTGGCGGCGCAAGCCGTCGCCACGGGAACGCTTCCGGACGGCGGGAGCTTTGATCCCTCCGTCCTCGATCGATTGGATGTCAGCCTGCGGCGCACGCTGATCGAGGAGATCCTCCTCTACCCCGCGACGCGTCAGAAGAAAGGAAGGTAACGACCATGGTCGCCCTATTCGTAATCATCACGATCGCCCTCTTCCTGGTCGCCGATCTTGCGGTGATCTACGCGAGGAGGAGGAAGCGGGCCAAGCTCGAGGTTCCGGCGTCGATCGCGGCGACAGGGTTGCAGCCCCACGGAGTCCCTGCCGGCCTCTTCGTCCACCCGTCCCACTTGTGGGTCGCCGTCGATCCGAAAGGCTCGGTCCGCGTGGGGCTCGACGAGCTCGCGCAGCGCCTGATGGGTCCGCTCGAGGTCGTCCGCTTCCAGGCGGTCGGCCGCCGCATCGCCCGGGGCGAAACGCTCTTCAGCGTCCAGCTTGGCGACGTGGAAGTCCCCATCGCCTCTCCGATCTCTGGGACGCTCCAGGCGACTCAGGTCCCGGAAGGGGACGCGACGCTCAGCCCCGACTCCTGGCTCTGCTCGATCGAGCCCGAACGCCTCGGCGAGGAGATTCGTCCGATGCGGATCGCCGAGCAGGCTACCGCCTGGATGGCGGGCGAGTTCCAGCGACTGCGGGAGATGCTCCATACGCTTCAGCTGCGGCCCGCGATGACTCTGCCCGACGGCGGCGAGCTGGCGAGCGGACTGCTACGGATCCTCGAGCCCAAGGACCGGGATGCAGTCGTCGAAGAGTTCATCCGGCGGGATGCCTGAGCGACGGCCCATGGTCGGCAAGCGAGCCGCTTGGGGAGGAGGTAGGGACAAATGTCGAAGGGTCTACTGATCGACATCACACAGTGTGTGGGCTGCGGGGCGTGCCAGGAAGCCTGCGTCGAGGCGAACGGCATGCTCCCGGAGGCGGACGAGACCAGGCTCTCCGGCGATCGGTACACGATCGTCCAGGAGACGCCGCTGGCGGACGGGGAGACGCGCTACGTGCGAAAGCTCTGCATGCACTGCGAGCATCCGACCTGCGCATCGGTCTGTCCGGTGGGAGCCTTCTCCAAGACGGCGGAAGGGCCGGTTCTCTACGATGAAGGCAAGTGCATCGGATGTCGCTATTGCATGATGGCCTGTCCCTACGAGATCCCGCGCTACGAATGGGAATCGCGCAACCCAAGAGTTCGCAAGTGCGTGCTCTGCGCGCCTCGCCTCGCGGAGGGGCTTCCCACCGCTTGCTCGGAGATCTGCCCCACGGGGGCGACCCTCTTCGGCGAGCGCAAGGAGTTGCTCGAGGAGGCGCACCGGCGCATCCGGGAGCAACCGGAGCTCTATGTCCAGCAGGTCTACGGAGAGGTTGAAGGGGGAGGGACCTCGGTGCTCTTCCTCTCGGATCGTCCGTTCAGCGAAATGGGCTTGCCGGGCAACCTCCCCAGCCACGCGATGAACGAGTACACGGAGGCCGTCCTCTCGAAACTGCCCAACGTCGTGGTGGTGGGCGGCAGCCTGCTCTCCGGGCTCTACTGGATCATCAACCGGAGGATCGAGCAGACGAAGGAACGGAATCGCGAGCGGGAGAGCGCCGAGGGAGGTGGACGATGAGGCTCAAGATCACATTCTGGAAGATCGTGTTCGCCGTCATCGTGGCCCTCGGCATCTATGGGGTCGTCCTGCGATTCACCCAGGGGCTGGGCGCGGCGACGAACCTCTCCGATGAGTTCCCCTGGGGGCTCTGGATCGGCTTCGACCTGCTCTGCGGCGTCGGCCTGGCGGCGGGCGGATTCACGATGGCCGCGGTCGTGCATGTCTTCAACGTCAAGCGATACCACTCGGTGGTGCGCCCCGCGATCCTGACCGCCTTCCTGGGCTATGTGCTGGTCATCCTGGCGCTCCTGGTCGACCTGGGACGGCCCTGGTTCATCTGGCATCCGATCATCATGTGGAACCACCACTCGGTGATGTTCGAGGTCGCCTGGTGCGTCATGCTCTACACGACCGTCCTGGCCGTGGAGTTCAGTCCCGCCGTCCTCGAGCGGTTCAAGTTGCGCCGGCTGCTCGGAATCGTCCGCAGGTCGCTGCCGTTCTTCGTCGTCGCGGGCGTCCTGCTCTCGACCCTGCACCAGTCCTCGCTGGGTTCGCTTTATCTCATCGTGCCCAACAAGCTGCATCCCCTCTGGTACAGCCCGCTCCTGCCGGTCCTCTTCTGGCTCTCGGCGGTCACCGTGGGGTGCGCCATGGTCATCCTGGAATCGTTCCTGAGCCAGCAGGCCTTCGGGCACGCGCTGCCCAGGCATGTCCGTGAGGGGTTGGCGAGCATGGCGCTGGTCCTCTTGATCCCCTACGCCCTGCTCCGGATCTTGGACCTCCTCCAGAGAGGCGCTCTCTCCTTGGCTTTCCGGCCGGGTCTGGAGGGAGCGATGTTCCTCCTCGAGGTGGGATTGGGAGTCCTTCTACCTTTGGCCCTTCTTCTGAGCTCCCGCGTGCGGGCATCCGCCCCCGGGCAGTTGGGCGGCGCGGTGCTGATCATCCTCGGATTCGTCCTCAACCGGATGAACGTGGGAATCACCGGGATGGAAGCGACGATCCGGGCGGGGTATTTTCCTGCATGGACCGAGGTCGCCGTCACGATGATGATCGTGGCCCTTGGGTTCGCGGGCTTCAGCCTGGCGGCGCGACACCTTCCGGTCTTCGAGCATCAGGCGGCGGATGACCTGGTCGAGGTTCGAAAGGAAGCGAAGGCGAAGGAGCGATGGGAAGGACGGGGCGCGGACTTGCCTACCGGCTATCCCTCACCGTAGCGGCGATCGCCGCGATCTTTCTGGGTCTGTTCGGGGCGTGGACCGCCCGCGAGAGCCGGTCCCACCTCGAACAGTCCGTGATCTCGTCGGCCAATCGGATCAGCGACGTCATCCGGCGCAGCACGCGCGTCTTCATGCTGGGCAACGAGCGACGCGAGATCTTCGAGATCATCCAGTCGATCGGCGAGCAGCCTGGAATCGACCGGATTCGGATCTACGACAAGCTGGGCCACATCCGCTACTCGACCCGCTCCACCGAGATCGACCAGGCGGTGGACACGACCACCGAGGCCTGCATCCACTGCCACCGGGGCAACGCGCCGATCCCCGATCTCCCGCCGTCGGTACGCCATCGGATCTTCCGTACGGATGGAGGCCACCAGATCCTGGGGCTGATCACGCCGATCGAGAACGAAGCAGACTGCTCGACCGCGCCCTGCCACGTCCATCCGGATGGACAGCGGATTCTCGGGGTTCTCGACGTGCAGATGTCGCTCGGGGCGGTCGACCGGGACCAGGCGGAGCTGACGCGGCACTTGATCCTCTCGACCGTGCTCACGCTCCTGGGTCTCGTGATCCTCTACACGCTGCTCTTCTACCGGATGGTCCACCGGCCGGTCCGCCGCTTGATCCTGGGAACGCAGCGGGTCGCCGCCGGCGATCTGCGGCATCAGATTCCCCTCGACTCCCGGGACGAGCTGAGAGAGCTGGCGGAATCGTTCAATCGGATGACCGAGGAGCTGGCCCAGGCGCGGGAGGAATCCGAAGCCGCGGCCCGGACCCTGGAGCAGCGCGTCGAGGAGAAGACACGGGCTCTGCAGCGGGTGCAGGAGGAGATCCTGCAGATGGAGCGCCTCGCCTCCATGGGCAAGCTGGCGGCGATCGTCGCGCACGAGATCAACAACCCGCTCGCTGGAATCAGGACCTTCGCCCGCTTGCTGCTGCGACGGCTCGAGCGGCAGGGCCCCGCCAAGGAAGGCGCATCCGGCGAGACGGCCGAGTCGGCGGAGATCCTGGGGCAGATCGAGTCGGAAGCGACCCGCTGCGGGGAGATCGTGAAGAACCTGCTCCAGTTCGCCCGGCCGTCACGACCCCGGGCGGAGGCGTGCGACGTCAATGAGATCACCGACGGGTCGGTCCGGCTCGTGCGCCATCAGATCGACCTGCAGGGCCTGGCCCTGAACCTCGACTACGCCCCGGATCTTCCCTCAATCGTCTGCGACGCCCAGCAGATCCGTCAGGCGCTGGTCGCGGTTCTCATCAACGCGTGCGAGGCGATGCAGAACGACGGATCGATCACCGTTCGCACGCGGCCGGGCGCGGATTCGGGAGTGATCATCGAAGTCTGCGACACGGGCCCGGGGATGGATGAGGAGGTTCGCGCGCACCTCTTCGAGCCATTCTACACGACGAAGGAGGGGGGGGCAGGTTTGGGGATGGCGGTTGTCTATGGGATCATGAAGAGTCACGGCGGGAAGGTCGAGGTCGACTCGAGCCTGGGAGCGGGGACGACGATCCGCTTCCTCTTGCCTCCTCGGCCTCCCGATTCCGAGACCGAATCGGAGAATCGATGAGCCAGCAGATCAGGATCTTGATCGTCGACGACGAGCAGGTGGTTCGAACCTCCCTCGAGCACTGGTTCCGCGAGGAGGGATGCGTGGTCGACACGGCCGCCAGCGGCAAGGAGGCCCTGACGAAGCTCGCCTCGGCCGACTGGGACATCTTTCTCATCGACATCCGGATGCCCGGCATGGACGGAATCGAGCTGCAGGGGCGGATCCGGGAGACCCACCCCGATGCCGTCGTGATCATCATGACCGCCTACGCGTCGGTGGACACCGCCGTGCAGGCGATGAAGCAGGGCGCTCACGACTATATCACCAAGCCCTTCGATCCCGAGACCCTGGAGAAGATGGTGCGCGCCGCCGTCGAGAAGCGCCGGCTGGAGAAGGAGAATCAGCAGCTCAAGCGGAGTCTGGATGAGCTCGAGCAGTTCTCCGAGATCGTGGGGAGCTCTTCCGCCGTTCGAGAGGTGCTCGAGAAGGTGCAGATGGTCGCGGCGACCGACTCGACGGTCCTGGTCCGCGGCGAGAGCGGAACCGGAAAGGAGCTGGTCGCCCGCGCGATTCACGCCCACAGTGCCCGCCGCTACATGCCGATCGTCGTCGTCAACTGCGGCGCCCTGCCTGAGGGGGTGCTGGAGAGCGAGCTCTTCGGCCATGAGAAGGGCTCTTTCACGGGCGCGCAGTACCGGCGCAAGGGGAAGTTCGAGATGGCCGACGGGGGGACCCTCTTCCTCGACGAGATCGGCGATGTGGGTCCGAAGACCCAGATGGACCTGCTTCGCGTCCTCGAGGAGAAGGCGATCTACCGCGTGGGCGGGAACACGCGCATCCAGGTCGATTTTCGCACGATCGCGGCGACGAATCGGGATCTCGAGGAGGCGGTCCGGGAGAAGTCGTTCCGGGAGGACCTCTACTATCGGCTGAACGTCTTCACGATCACGATCCCTCCGCTACGCGAGCGGCGCGAGGACATCCCGGTCCTGGCCGCGCACTTCCTGCAGAAGCTTGCGCGGAGCATGAACCGGCAGCTGGAGGGGTTTGCGCCTGAGGCGATGGAACTCCTCATGGAGCGCGCCTGGCCGGGAAACGTTCGCGAGTTGCAGAACGCCATCGAGAGGGCGGCGGTTGTGCGCGTCCGCGGCCTGATCCAAAGAGAGGACTTCCCGTTCGCCGATTCTGCGGCCTCGCGAGAGCAGATGAACGGCAAGAGCCTCTCGGATCTGGAGCGCGTCCACATCGCCCGCGTCCTGGAGGAGACAGGCTGGAACATCTCGCAGGCGGCGCGCATTCTGGAGATCGATCGAGTCACTCTCTACAACAAGATGCGCAAGTACGGCATCGAGAGGCCCTGATCGCATTGCGCAACGTGCTGCTCGTCCCCGTCGGCGCGGTGGATGCGCCGCTGGTGGAATACCTCTCCCTCATGGTGGGCGAGGCGCTGGGCTGCGCGACCCACATCGCCGCCGAGGCCCTCTCCCCGGATCGCGCCCTCGATCCACGCCGCCGGCAGTACTACTCGACCGAGATCCTCGCGATGCTGGAGCGGGCCCACCCGCCGCACGTCGGTCAAGTCCTCGGGGTGGCGGAGGTCGATCTCTTCATCCCGATCCTCACCTTCGTCTTCGGCGAGGCGCAGCTCGGGGGGCGGGTCGCCCTGCTCTCCCTCGCCCGTCTGCGATCCTCCTACTACGGAGAGGACGAAGACCCGGATCTTCTCTACCGGCGCGCGGAGAAGGAAGCCATTCACGAGCTGGGGCACACCCTCGGGCTGGTCCACTGCGACGACTACGGCTGCGTGATGCGCTTTTCGAGCTCCGTGGAGGAGGTCGACATCAAGGGGGATCGCTTCTGTCCGAACTGCGCCACGCGGCTGGAAACCGCGGATCGAGGATACGACCGATGATCCTCGTGCTCGTCCTTCTTGTCCTCGCAGGACCTCTGCTCGAGGAGCCTTTTGCGGAACTGCAGGATCTCTACAAGGCGGTGCACCAATCCTTCCTGGGGCCGGAGCACGCCATCCCCAGCCGGGAGATCGCGGAGCGCTACCTGCGCGCGGAGTGGGCCGGCCTCGGGCCGGCGGCGCCGGGCGACACGCTCCTGGTGACCGAGATCCGGGGCGCCCCCTTCGTCCGCCTCCATCTGCGCGGCTACAGAGATCGCGGCGGATCGATCGACAGCTTGCTCGCCGCATTCCTGCGGTCCGGCGCCGCCCCGCGAGATTCGGCACGTTTCCGCCTGACCTGGGAAGAAGTCGGCGAGAGGATCCGCGCGCGGGGAAGTCGATTCGAGGCCAGCGCCTACGACTCGCTCGATGCGCGGCTCTCGCGTCTCGGATATCCCGCGGTTCACCACTCCGCGCGCTACGCGGCGGCGCGCCGGCCGGCCTACCGGGTCGTGGCGCGGGAGGAGGCGGAGCGGCTGCTTCGCCTGCTCGCCGGGCAGGGCCGCATCGCCGAGTAGGCGAAGCGCCCCGCGTTCCCGGCGCCGCCTCGCGGAGTCAAGGAAGATCGAAGAGCAGGATCTCGGCGTCCTTGCCCGCGCGGATCGATAGCACATCCTCGTCGCTCACCGCCGCGCCGTCGGAGACAGCGAGATCCGCGCCGTTTAGAGCCACGCTTCCCTTCACGACCTGAAGCCACGCGTGCCGGTCGCTCTCGAGCCGATGCTCGAGCGTCGCGCCCGCCGCGAGGATCGCCGCGTAGAGATCGACCGACTGGTGGATCCGGATCGAGCCGTTCCTTGCGTCCCTGGATGCGAGCAGGCAGAGCCGTCCCGTTCTGGCCTCGTCGGAGAAGCTCTTCTGCTCGTAGCTCGGATCGATCCCCTTGCGCTCCGGGAGGAGCCAGATCTGGAGGAGGTGGACCGGTCCGTCGCTCGAGGGATTGAACTCGCTATGGAAGACCCCCGTGCCCGCGCTCATCCTCTGCGCGTCGCCGGGTCGGATGATCGACCCGTTGCCCATGCTGTCCTTGTGTTCCAGGGCCCCATCGACGATGTAGGTGATGATCTCCATGTCCCGGTGCGGATGCATGGGGAAGCCCCGACCCGGCGCCACCAGGTCCTCGTTGATGACGCGAAGCACGCGGAAACCCATATGCGCGGGATCGTAATAGTCGGCGAAGGAGAATGTGTGGCGGGTGTCGAGCCACCCATGGTCGAAGTGACCGCGCTCACCGGCAGGTCGGAATCGAATCATCGCGTCTCCTCTTGCATCTCGTGGGTGGATCGCTAGTAGCGGACGAGCTTCCTCGCCGCCTCGAGCACCTTCTCGACACTCGGCAGAACCTCCTCCTCGAGCGGTGGACTATAGGGATAGTGCACATCCGGAGTGGCGACACGCAGGATCGGCGCGTCGAGGGAATCGAACATCTCCTCGGAGACGCGCGCCGCGATCTCCGCTCCGATCCCGCAGAAGCGGCGATCCTCGTGGACGATCAAGAGCCTCCCCGTCCGGCCGATCGAGCGGCGGATCGCATCCATGTCGAGAGGCTTCAGCGTGCGCAGATCCATCACCTCCGCCTCGGTTCCCTCGGCCGCCAACGTTCCGGCCGCCTCGAGACAGATGGGGAGCGTCGGCCCATAGGTCAGGATCGTGAGATCCGAGCCCTCCCGGCGCATCGCGGCCACTCCGATCGGCACCATGGGCGATACGGCCGCGAGATCCGATTTCTCCCTGCGGTAGAGGTACTTGTATTCGAGGAAGATCACCGGGTTGTCGTCGCGGATCGCCGAGCGCAACAGGCCGCGCGCGTCGGCGGCCGTTGAGGCCGCGACGATCTTGATTCCGGGAGTGGAGAGGAAGAACGACTCGACGTTCTGCGAATGGAACAGCCCGCCGTGGATCCGCGCTCCGGCGGGAGCGCGCACGACGATCCGCGCCGGAACCTTCCCTGCGTGGCGGTAACTCATCGTCGCGGCCGTGTTGACCAGCTGGTCGAAGCCGCACGAGATGAAGTCGGCGAACTGCATCTCGGCGACCGGCCGCATCCCTGCGATCCCCGCCCCGACGGAAGCGCCGATGATGAGCGACTCGGAGATGGGCGTATCGATCACCCGCTCCTCGCCGTACTTCTCGATCAAGCCCTTCGTGACTCCGAAGGCGCCCCCCAGGGAGCCGATGTCCTCTCCCAGGAGGATCACGTTCGGGTCGGAGGCCATCTCCTCGTCGAGCGCAAGGCGGATCGCCTCGATGTAGCTCGAACCCTCCTTGGGCGCGGGCGCGCGCTCCGAGACGACCCAGCTCATCGTGCCCTCCGGCAGCTGGGAGCGAACCGGAAGGCCCTCGCTTTCCGCTTCCGCCGCGGCCGCCTGCGATTCGCCGGCCGGAGCGGGAGGCAATGGCAGCTCGACCGGATCCGCCCAGATCGCGCCGTACGCGTCGGCGGGCTCGGGCAGGGGGCTCGCCTCGGCGAATGCGATCGCCTGATCCGCGATCGCGCGCACGCGGTCGCGCACCTCCTCGCGCAGCGCGGGCACGTCGTGTCCGCGCTTCGAGAGGTGGAGCTCGAAGAGCTCGATCGGATCGCGTCCCGACCACTCCGTCAGCTCGTCCTCCGCCCGATAGCGCGCCGGATCGTGTTCCGAGTGGCCGTGGATGCGGTAGGTGAGGCACTCGATCAGCGCCGGTCCCTCGCCGGAGCGGGCGCGCCGCGCGCAGTCCTCCATGACGTTCAGCACGCGCAGAAGGTCATTGCCATTGACGCGAACGCCGCGCATCCCATAGGCCTCGGCTCGCTCCGCCACCGTCTCGACCGGCATCTGCAGCCTCGTCGGGGTCGAGTAGGCGTAGTAGTTGTTCTCGCAGACGAAGAGCACCGGCAGCTTGTGGATCCCGGCGAAGTTCAGCGCCTCGTGGAAATCGCCCCGGCTCGTCGAACCCTCGCCGAAGAGGGCGACTGCGATGTGGGGGCGCTTCTTCAGCTTGTAGGCGAGCGCCACCCCAGCGGCCACGGGAAGGGTCGCCGCGAGCATGCTGGTCGCGCCGATCACGCCGTGTCGCGGATCGCCGGAGTGCAGGAACGAGTCGCGACCGCCAGAGAGGCCGTCGCGGCGGCCAAGTAGCTGCGCGACGAAGCTCCCGGGATCGACTCCGCGCAGGAGCGGGACTCCCAGGTCCCGGTGCAGCGGAAAGATGACGTCACCTTCCACGAGGATCTGGCAGGCTCCCACCTGGATCGCTTCCTGGCCGCGTCCCGAGTATGCTCCGCCCACGATCTTGCCTTGCTTGTGCAGGATCGAGACTCGCTCGTCGAACTCGCGCACGAGCCAGAGCTTCTCGTAGAGATCCCGATCCTGCCGGGGGATCGCAGTCTTGGCCGCGCCCGCGGTCTTCGTCGTCTTGCGTGGAGACGCCATCTCGCTTTGTTCTCCTTTCGGTCATCATTGCGCGCGCAACATTGGATTGTAGCTTCTCCGGGCCGGACGTTCATCCGCCGCATGAATCATCGATCTGCGAGTGTTTGACGAAGTTAGAGGCGAGAGCTAGGATCCGGTTCCGATGACGATCGAATCCCTTGTGCGCGCGATCGAAGCGGAGTTCGAGGTCGCCCTCGGACGGCCCGAGAGGGTCAGGGCGGCCGTCGATTCGATCCGAAGCGGCTACGGGGAAGGGGAGGTTCCAGCGGAGGCCGCTCGTCTCGTAGCCCTCCTGGAGAAGCGATCCGGCCGGATCGCCGCCGCCCTGTTCCCCTTGGTAGCGGACTTCGCCATGCGCGCGGAAGATCCCTGGCCCTGGCTGCAGGGGATGCTCCGATGCCGCGATCGCCAGTTGCGGCTGCAGAGCCTGGATCTCGCCGACCGGCTTGCCGGCGACGGACGCCTCGCGGTGGACGAGACGGTCGTCTCGCGCCTGGCGTCGGGGCTCCTTCCGGCGGGTGGAGAGGAACTCGATGGCGATTGCCTGGATCGCGCGGCACGCCTCGTGGGGCGGTACTCGGCGCCGCCCGGCATGCCCGGCGACTCCCCGCCGGTCGATCTCTACCTGAACGGCCGCACGTACGCGATCCGGCGCCTCGCCGCGGCGATTCTCGATCGCTCAGGCCAGCGCATCCCCTCCGCCCGCGTCGAGCGGCTGATCGGGCGCGACGCGGCGCGCTTCCTGGGACCCCACCTGGCATACGCAGGCGCGACCCACAGCGAGCTCCTCGATCTCGCGCCGCCGGGAGGGCTGGCGCCGGAGACGCTCGACGCGCTTCAGCGAGCGGAGTCGATCTGCGGAGAACGCCTCCTGCGCGAAGCGATCGCGCGGGTCGGCTGGGGAAGAGTCGCATTCGGCCTGGAGTCGCGAAAGCTGATCGAGATCCGACGGGAGGGGTCGCTGCCGCTCTATGTCGCCGCCGAACAGCTAGAGGCCCTGCGATCGCTCCCGGGAGCGTCTCTGGGGGAGGAGCGTTACTGCATCGCGACCCTCGGTGGCCGGCTCGGAGAATCCCCGACCCACGCCGAGAGAAACGACGCGGTGGCGCGCTTCCGGGACTACAACCTCGCTCACGCCGAGGCGCTCGCGGAGTTCTTGAGTCTCTCGGCTCTCACCCGGGAGCAGGTCGAGCGGATCCGCGACTCGATGGATCGTATCGTGGGCGACTTCGTGGGTCTTTTCGGGGACTTCGATGAGGAGTGCGCGCGCCTGCCGGAGCGCTACGCCGAGCTCCGCGCGCGGATCTCAGAGCTTCTTGCGGCGCAGGAAGGAGATTTCCCGCTCTCGCTCGAGCTCACGCGCCGGATCCAGATGTTCGAGGATCCCCGACACCTCGGAGAGGTGACCACGCTGCACGGGCTGAAGCGCTATCTCCATCAGAAGGGGCTGCAGCTGGGCTTTCGTCTCGTGGAGGGAGATCGAGCCACGAACCGGACGCTGGATCTGATCGTCGCCTCGCGGGATAGGATCCTCGCGCACGCCCGAGCCATCCAGTACATCGACTTCGAGCCGCCGGCAGGCGAGCCCCGCGCGGTTCCCTACGCGGTGCGGATCGTCGCGGAGGGGCTCCTCCTCCATCTCCTGCACGGAGGCGCATCGACGCCCGAGGTGAAGGCCTTTTGCTACGGCAACGAGGTCCACTACTACGTCGCCTACGGCAGCCATCCGGCGTTTCTGCGGATCGATTTCGCCCCGCCCCTGCGCGGCGGCATGATCGATCTCGAGTACTACGGCGTGAGCAAGAACGAGCTGGAGACCCATCCCGCGCCCGATCTGCCCGCGATCCGTCGCTTCCTGGGAAGACTCGAGTTCGACTGCACGGTCAGCCGGACTCGAATCCACGTCCGCTATGACAAGGAGCGGGCCCTCGACCTCTCCGATCTCTGCGCGCACGCCGAGAGCCTGTTCCGGCTGTTGCCTCACCTGATGGATCTGGACTGGGTGATCGGCTCGCTTCGACTCGACGAGCCGGCGAGGCGGCTCGTCTCCGACGCCTGGGCCGAACGTTTCGCCGCGTGGGGAGCCCTGCCGATCGCGCCCGTCCTCACGGCCGACCGCCTCGGGATCCTCGAGCGGCTTGCGCCTGAACCGTCGGGGGATCGCGAGATCGCCTGGAGCGGCCTGCTGCCGTACCGGGACCGATTCCCCGCCCCGCCGCCCGAGGGGTTCTCGCCCTTCTCCACGGCAGGGTTGTTCATGCGGCGCGAAGGCGCGCCAACGGCTGGAATCGAACGCGCCGCGGCGCCGACGCGCTTCGCCGAGATCCTCACTGCGGGGGGAGAGGCGCTCGTTCGATCGATCCGGCTCGCTCGCTTGATTCTCCCGCTCGAGCGGGGTATGCGGTTCCGCACGACCGGGAGCGTGCAAGGATATGAAGTGCAGACCGCTTCGATGGCGCTCCTGGGCGAGGAGGCGGTCTGGCATGTCCTGCGGGACGCGGCGGGGGTGATCCGCCTCGCGCTGCTCTCGCGCTGCGATACCGCCGCCGCGGGTGACGGGGCGTGTGAGATCGCCCCGGGCGAGGCTGCATCGATCCTCCGCTCGTTGCGTTACCTGACCGCGGGCGCCGATCCGATCGTCGAAGAGGGCGAGCCGGAGCAAACGCGTCGTCTCTTTCGCGAGCGCAGTCTCCATCCTCCGCCGCGGGCATTGCCCGGGGAGAGGACGATCGGCGGAGTGCGCGCCTCGCCGGGCCGCACGACGGGGATCGTTCGGCTGGGCACCTCGAATCGCAGGCCCGAGGAGCTCGAGGGCGCCATCCTCGTCGCGGCGCTCCTGCGCCCGGAGGACAACGCGCACCTCTACCACGCCGCAGGGATCGTCACGACCGGGGGCGGGATCCTGAGCCATGCGGGCCTTCTGGCGCTTCAGTTCCGCAAGCCCGCGATGATGATCGAGGCCCGATGGGATTCCTCCGCGCCGCCGCCGGGCGAGCTTCTCTACCGGGCCACCGACTTCAGGGAGGAGCGGGAGCGCGTGGGCGATCTCGATGTGGTCGTCCGGCACGATCTCATCGAACGCGAGGAGCGGTTGCGCGACGGGGATCTGGCGACGCTCGATGTCGAGGAGGGGAGCCTGAGGATCCTGGGCCAGGAGCCCGACGCGATCGCGCTCCACGATGGATTGCGGGGCCTCGCCGAGGCGGGCCACAATCTTTCCCGGGAGCAGGACGCCGGCAGCCTCCTCGAGCAGAGGGGGCGCAGGCTGCGCTTGCTTCATCAGATGGAGCGGCTCTTCGCGCGACTGCGCGATCCGGTCCTGGTCCGCTACGCCGTCGAGGAGATCCTCTTCTCGGAAGGGGCCTTGGAGGGGCTTCGTGGGGAGAAGGAGAAACTGCTCTCCCTTCTTCTCGACGAGCCAGAGATCGGGGAATCGGCGCGCGCGATGATCGAGACGGCCCGCTGCGACCTCGAGAGGATCTGGCGCACACGCGAGCTCGAGGCGGCCACGAGAATCCCCGCCGCTGAGGATCTCTACGAAGTGATCTCCCTTCGGCTCGAGGCCCTGCGCCCGCGGGAGAGGCTCGCCGGGATCGCGGCTCCGGCCATCGAGCCCTCCGTCGATCTCGATTCCCTCGCGCGCGAGCGGCTCCGTCGCCTGCGCGCGGACTTGCTGGCCTCGATCGAAGAGCCGCCGGCGCAGGATGATCCCACCCTTCGCCATCGACTCCGCAGGATCGCGAGGATCAACTCGTTGCTCGGGGCGAGGCCGGACCCGCTCTTCGATGCGCGGCTGCGGGATCTCGAACGATTCGATCGCGCAAGACTGGCCGCCGCCTCGGGGCTTCGCATTCTCCGTCTCGAGCATGGCGGCGAGGAGATTCGCCAGCTCACGGGCTCGAAAGCCTCCAATCTCGCGGAGGTCGAGCGGATCCTCGGTCCCGGAAGGGTGCCGGATTGGTTCGTCGTCTCCGACGCGGCTTTCCGCGAGGTTCTCGAACGGCCGGTCGGACCCGGCCAGGCCAAGCTCGCGCAAGAGATCGAGTCGGTCGAGCGGGCGAAGGACCTGAGCGATTCGCAGAAGGCGTCTCGGATTCGCAGGCTCTGGGAAGTGGTACAGCCGCCCTGGGAGATCGCGCGGGAGATTCTGGCGGCCTACCGCGCGCTGGGCGACGCCGAGGCGATCGGCGCTGAATCGACGGCTGGAGGCGAGGCGTTCGTCGCGGTGCGCTCCTCTGGCCGCGAGGAGGACACCGAGACAGCCCCGCGCGCCGGCGAGTTCGAGACCTTCCTCTTCATCCGCGGCGAGAGCGAGCTCCTGCGCGCGATCCGCGGCGTGTGGGCCGGGCTCTGGACGTCCCGCGCGATCCACAACCGCGCGATCTTCGGCGCGATCGAAGGGGGGATCGGCGGCGGAGTCCTCGTGCAGCGCATCTGCTGGTCGCGCGTCTCCGGCGTGCTCCAGACGATTCACCTGGCCTCGCGGCGCGACGATGAGATCCTCCTCAACGCGGGCCTCGGGATCGGTGAAGGGATCGTATCGGGCTCGGTCGAGGCCGACTGGGTCGTTGTGGAGAAGACGGGAGACCTCGCTCGAGGCCCGCTGCGATTCCGCTATGCGACCGCCGAGAAGCGGGAGAAGGTTGTCTTCGATGAACGTTCCGGCGGCGGGACGATCCGTGTGGAGACCCTCTACCACGAGCGGCTGCGGCCCGCGCTGGAGTACGCGGAGCTCCTGGAGGTGGTGGGCGCGGCCGTCGCGCTCGAGGAAGCCCTTGGCATGCCGCTCGACATCGAGTTTGCGTTCGAAGGATCCTCCCTTCGGCTGCTGCAGATGCGCCCGGTCGGCGCGCTCGCGGCCTGCATGGAGGAGACGCGGCGTCGCTTTCCCCTGACTCCGGAGGTGCCGGACGCTCCCTGCGGGGAGGTGCAGACGCGGACGAGAGGAGGCGGAGGATGATCCGAAGAGACGATTCCCTCGAGTACCACGGCGGCCGGCGTCCGGGGAAGATCGAGATCAAGGCGACGAAGCCCTGCCTTTCGCCGCGCGATCTGAGGCTTGCCTATCTGCCCGGAGCGCGATTCCCCTCTCAGGCGATCTCCACGGATCCCAACGCGGTCTTCTCCTATACGACGCGGGGAAACCTCGTCGGAGTGATCACCAACGGCTCCGCCGTGCCCGGCTTGGGCGATGTGGGCCCGGCGGCCGCGAAGCCGATGCAGGAAGGGATCGCGGTCCTGTTCAAGCGGCTGGCCGACATCGACGTCTTCGACCTCGAGCTGAACGCGGCCGATTCGGACGCCTTCATCGAGACGGTGCGACGCGTCGCTCCCACCTTCGGCGGGATCAACATCAAGGATGTCAAGGCGCCCGAGGGCCTTGCGATCTACGAGCGCCTCCGGGAAACGCTCGACGTTCCCGTCTTTCACGAGAATCTATACAGCACAGCGATCGTCGCCTCGGCCGCGCTTCGAAACGCCCTTGATCTGGTGGAGAAGGAGATGAACAAGGTGCGGATCGTCGTCTCGGGCGCCGGGACGGTCGCGATCGGATGCGCGCGCCTCTTCCTGCGGCTGGGGGTCGATCCCGAGAATCTCTGGCTCTACGACATCCGGGGCGCCGTGCATCCCGGCCGGGACGACCTGAACGAGTATCAGCGCAGCTTCGCCCGCGGCGGGATCCCGCGCGCCCTGGGCGAGGCGCTTGGCGGAGCCGATGTCTTCGTCGGCGCATCCGCTGGAGGAGTGATCGACGAGGAGGCGATTCGCACGATGGCGCGCTACCCGATCGTCTTCGCCCTCGCGACTCCCGAGCCCGAGATCGGGTATGAAGCGGCCCGGGCGAGCCGGCGCGACGCCATCGTGGCGACGAGCCTGGGAGAGTGGCCGAACGCCGTGAGCGACCTGTTGAGCTTCCCCTATCTCTTCCGCGGCGCCCTCGACGTGCAGGCGACGAAGATCACCGAGGAGATGATGCTCGCCGCCTCGCGCGCGCTCGCCGAACTGGCGCGGGAGGACGTGATCGAGGAGGTGATCCGCGCCTACGGAGGCGAACATCTGAGCTTCGGGCCCGAGTACCTCCTGCCCAAGCCGATCGATCCGCGCGTCTTCGTGCGCGAGTCGCTCGCCGTCGCCGAGCAGGCGATCGCCGAGCGGGTCGCGCGCCGGCCGCTCGCGCGCGAGGCGTACCAGGAGACGCTGATCACCCGGATCGGCACGGGTCGGGAGATGATGCGCCAGGTCTCCCTCAAGGCGCGCAAGGAGCGGCTCCGGGTCGTCTTCCCCGAGGGGGAGTGCGAGACGATCTTGCGCGCCTGCCACATCCTCGCAGACGAGGGGATCGCGCGCCCGATCCTGGTGGGCCGCGAGGATTCGATCCACGAGGAGATCGCCCGGCTGGGCCTCGACCTGGGAAGCTTCACCGTCGTCGACCCCGCCCGCAGTCCGCGCGTCGAGGAGTACGCCGCCTCCTACTTCGCCCTGCGCGCGCGACGCGGGGTCACCCCCGCCTCCGCGCGCGCCCGTCTCTCGCGTCCCGAGGTCTTCGGAGCCGCGATGCTCCACTCGGGGGATGCCGACATGATGATCTCGGGCCTCACGTCCCATTACGTCGACTCCCTGAGGACCGTGATGGAGATCATCGGGCCCGCCCCCGGGGTGCGGCGCGTCTCGGGGCACTATATGGCTCTCCTTCCGCGCGATGTCTACTTCCTCGCCGACTGCGCCGTGAACATCGATCCCGATTCGGAGACGTTGTGCGAGATCGCGCTTCTGAGCGCGCGCATGGTCAGGACCCTCGGGCTCGAGCCGCGCGTGGCGATGCTCTCCTTCTCGAACTTCGGCAGCGTCGATCATCCGCACGCGCGCAAGGTCCGCAGCGCGGTGGCGCAGGTCAAGGAGCGGGCGCCGGATCTCACGGTCGACGGCGAGATGCAGCTCGCCACGGCGCTGGATGCGCAGATCCGCCGGGAGTACTTTCCCTTCTCGAATCTCAAACGAGACGCGAACGTTCTCGTCTTCCCGGACCTCCAGAGCGGCAATCTCGCCCTCCATCTGCTGCAGAAGATGGGGGATGCCGTGCTCGTGGGGCCGGTGCTCATGGGCACGAGGCTGCCCGTGCACCTCCTGCAATTCGGAAGCTCCGTCGAAGACGTGGTGAACCTGACGGCGATGGGCGCCGTCCAGGCGGCGAAGCGCGTCTTGGGTTGAACTCGAAGGGTGGTGAAGATGTGAAGACGATCGAGATCCGGACCGGATTGCACACGGAGTTCATCGACGTGACCGGACGGGTGCGCGAGGCAGTCGCGGAATCGGGCGTGGAGAAGGGGGTGGCGCATATCTGCGTCCCGCACACGACGGCCGCGGTGACGATCAACGAGAATGCCGATCCCGACGTGATCCGCGATATGCTTGCCGATCTGGAGAGAATGATCCCGACCTGCCAGCCCTATTACCGGCACGGCGAGGGGAACAGCGCGGCTCACTTCAAGTCGAGCCTCTTCGGATGCTCGCAGACGATCCTCGTGGACGAGGGGAATCTCGTCCTCGGCACCTGGCAGGGGGTCTACTTCTGCGAGTTCGACGGACCACGCAGAAGGCGCCTCCTCGTGCGCGTCACAAGGGAATGAGGGGTGCGATTTGACCGGGCATCGCAGGGCCGGTAGGAGCACCGCGTGACGAAGCGGCAACGCGCACGGGCATCGGCCGTCGTGGACGGGGCGCCCCGTGGTGGGCGCTTGATCCTCCTCTTGCTGGGACTTGTTCTCCTGATCTCGCTCCTCCTGCGGCTGGCCTACCTGAGCGAGGTCCGCCAGGCCCCCGACTTCGCGCGTCCGCAGGTCGACGCGGAGTTCCACGACTACTGGGCCCGCGCTCTGGCCTTCGGCGACTGGACTCCGCCCGCCGGGAAGGCGAATCCGGGGATTCAGGTCTCCCCCTACTTCCGCCCGCCCGGGTATCCCTACTTCCTCGCCCTCGTCTACAAGATCTTCGGACCGGGGTACCTCGGGCCACGGATCGCCCAGATTTTCCTGGGTCTGGCATCCGTGCTGCTCGCCTTCATGCTGGCGCGAAGCTGGCTCGGCAGGGCAGCGGGAGTCCTGGCCGCCATGCTCACCGGAACCTACTGGGCCTTCGTCTACTACGAAGGCGAGCTCCTCGAGCCTCCGCTCATGGTGCTTCTGCTCCTGGGGCTCGCGCTCAGCCTCCTGCGCTGGAGCGATCGTCCAGGCGCGCTCGCGGGCCTCTTCTGCGGCCTGCTCCTGGGACTCGGCGCGCTGGTGCGGCCCAACGCGCTGCTCCTTCTGCCCGTCGCGGCGGCGTGGATGTACTGGATCCTTCGCCGGCGAGGGGCCATCGCGCGCCTTCGCTCATCCCTCCTCGCCCTCGTCGTAGGCTCGGCGATCGCGATCCTGCCGGCGACTCTTCGAAACCTCTCCGCCTCTGGGGAGTTGGTCCTCATCAGCTCCAACGGCGGGGTGAATCTCTTCCTCGGCAACAATCCGGCGGCCGACGGCCGCTGTCCGGGAGGAATCGAAGGGCTCGGGGATTTCCGGACCTGCTTCGAGTGGCCGGGGATCGTCCGCAATCTCGAGAAACGGCTGGGCCGCCCGCTCACCGAGTCCCAGATCGACCGCTATTTCGCGGTCCAAGCGCTCGACCATATCGCGCGCCACCCGGGACGCACCCTCGAGCTCCTGGCGCGAAAGACCCTCATGTTCTGGGGTCCCCTCGAGGTCTCGCACAACAAGGTGGAGGAGGCGGAGCGGGACAACTCCCCGATCCTGAGCGCCCTTCCGGGCGGCTTCTCGCTGGCCTTCACGCTCGGGATGCTCGGTCTCGCTTGGCTCTGGTTCGACCGCCGGCGCGCGGGACGGGGATCGAGCGGCGCCTCGACCGATCGGGATCGCGCGTGGGAAGCAGGCGTTCTCCTGGGCTCCGTGGCGCTCGCCTGGTTCCTTTCCTTTCTCCCCTTCTTCGTCGCCGCCCGCTATCGTGCCCCGATCGTGCCCTTCCTCCTGTTGCTCGCCGTCCCGGCGATCCTGAGGTCCGTGGAATCGTTCCGCCGCAGGGAATGGCGCCCCCTGCTGCCGATGATCGCCGGCGCGGCGGTCTTCTTCGGCCTCGCGAGCGTCAACTGGACGCACTATCGTGTCGATCGGGCTCGGTGGCATTACGCCCGGGGGATCGCCTACACGGCCGGTCAAAAGCCCGATTCGGCGATCGAGGAATACAGGAGCGCCGTCGAGCTCAATCCAGGCTACGCCTCCGCCCACAACGATCTCGGCCTCTCATTGGCGCTCGGTGGTCGCTTCGACCAGGCGCTCGTCCATCTCCAGGAGGCGGCCCGCCTGGAGCCCGACGACAAGCAGGTCCACCTGAATCTCGCGGCGATCCTGGAGCAGCTGGGAAGGCTCGATCAGAGCCTCATCCATTACGAAACGGCGGCGCGCATCGACCCATCCTACCGCAAGGCGGTCGATGGGGCGGCGCGCGTGCGTGCGCTTCTCCTGCGCCGTCGTGGAACTCTCGAGGGAGGCGATGTCGAACCGCGGTAATCGAGCGCCCCGTTCGCGCGCGGAGAAATCCCCCTGGTACTTCACGGCCGTTCTGATTCTCCTTCCGTTTTTGGTCCTCGGCTCGGCGGAGCTGCTCTTGCGCGCCGCCGGCATCGCAGCTCCGCCGCCGGTGTTTCTGGTCCGCGAAGTCGACGGGCAGCGTCTGCTCGTCCTGAATCCCGAGGTCGCCCGGAGATTCTTCCACGTGGGGCAGGGGGGAGAGGTCCGAGCCGCGAGCACGCAGATCCTGCCCGAGGAAAAGCCGCCGGCGACGAGGCGCATCCTCTGTCTCGGAGAATCCACGACGGCGGGTTTCCCATTCCCCGCGCACGGCGCGTTTCCGGCGATCCTGCAGCTGATCCTCGAGGAGCGCGACCCCTCGATCGCCTGGGAGGTGACGAACCTCGGTGTGACCGCGCTCTCCTCCTCCTCGGTCGCATCGATGATGGATGAGATCCTCGCGACTCGTCCCGACGCGCTCGTGGTCTACCTCGGACACAACGAGTTCTACGGCGCGGGAGGCGTCGCCACGCCGGGCGCGCACGGCCCGCTCGCGGCGCTTCGATCGCTTCGGCTCGTCCGGCTGCTCGAAGGGCTACTGGCTCGCGCTCCCGAAGGCGCGGGGGAGGAGCGCGAGGCGCTCGAGGAGTCGCGCGTCCGCGCGGAGATCCCGGTCGACAGCCCGCTGAGAGATCGCGCCTTCTCCGCGTTCCGCAAGAACCTCGTCGCGATCCTGGAGCGCTCGCGGCGCGCCGGAGTGCGCGTCATCCTCTGCGAAGTCGTCTCGAATGAGCGCGATCACTATCCCTTCGGAAGCGAGATCCGCTCCCGCGAAGGGCTCGACGAGATCACGCGCGAGATCGCCCGGTGGCGAACGCCTCCGATCGATCCCCTGGGACCCGTGCGGCTGCTCCCGCGGCTGAAGGCGGCCGCCGGCCGCGACTCGACGAACGCCGGCCTACGCTACCTCTACGGCATGGCCCGGCTGGCCGCCGGGGAGGCCGATGGAGTCGCCGATCTCGTCGCGGCGCGCAACTTCGACACGATCCCCTTCCGCGCGCCCGATCCGATCAACCGCATCCTTCGCGAGGAGGGGCGGCGGCACGGCGCGGTTCTGGTTCCCACCGAGCGGCTCTTCAGATCCATGAGCATGTTCGGCGCAGCCGGAAGCGGGCACTTCGTCGAGCATCTACATCCGACCTTCCTCGGCAACGCCCAGATCGCCTCGGCGGCGGCCGACGCTCTCCTCGGACGGGACTCGAGTCCGATCGATCCGCGAGATGAGGCGCGTTGGCTGGCCTCCTCCGGCCTCACGCGGCTCGATCTCGCATTTGCCGATGCGCGGATGGCCCAGCTGCTCGACCGCTGGCCGTTTCGTCGGATCGAAGAGGGCGGCTCGCCGATCGGTTATGTCGCCGCCTCGGTGCTCGGCGAGGCGATGGCGCTGCGGGCCGGAGCCGGCGATAGCGCCGGCATGCGTTACTTCCATGCCCTCGACGAGGGGGAGAAGTCGTTCCTGCAGCGGCTCATGTCGAAGCAGACGAACATCCTCGAAGCCCACCTCGCGCTTGCCGAGTGGAGGATCCAGAACTCCGACCATGCAGGCGCCGCGCTCGAGCTTCGCGCCGCCGCGGCGCTCTACCCCATCGATCCCGCGATCTGGCTGCGCCTCGCGCGCGTCTCTCTCGCGCGCGGAGACCGGGGTGGCGCCCGCTGGGCCGTCGGGCGGGCTCTCCGCTGGAGCCCCGGGAACGCAGAGGCCCGCGCGCTCTTGATGGAGCTGGGCGGAGGAAGCTGAAGACTCGAAGGAGGTCAGAGCGAGCGTCAAGGCTCGGGCCCTCTTCAAGGCCGCGAGTCGTATCCCCGCAATGCGGACAGGATCCCCTCGAGGGCCGCGACGAAGGACTCCGGGGTCTCGAGCATGGGGAAATGCGCGCTGTTCGGTACGATTCGCAGGATCGCCTTCTTCCGCAGCCGCTCCGGCCAGCGCAGATTCGCGGAGGCCTCTTCCTCGCCGCTGCCGCGGCCGCCATAGATCGCCCCGAATGCCCCGACGGCATCCTCCGCGAGGTTCAGGAAGCTCTCCGTCTTCAGTCGCTGCCCCAGCAGGGGGTCGTAGCGCGGAAGAGCCTGCCGGACCATCTCGATCCCCCGGCGGCGCACGGCCTCGTCCGTGGAGGGGGCGAAGGTCGTTCGGTAGAACGGAGCGGCAGGGGAGAGATGCGCGTCCACGAGCACGGCCCTGGCACGGGGCGCCGCGCCGCGTCCGCTCAGCATCAACGCCAGCAACCCACCCATGCTGTGCCCGACTACCGCGGAGGCGCGGGCGAGCGCCGGGCCGCGCGCCGAGGCCAACCAGTCGGCGTAATCCTGGAGGGTGCGCCAGCCGGGGGTCTGATCCTCGGGCCAGTCCACCAGCACGACTTCCCGGCCCCGCAGGAGGGGCATGCACTTCTCCCAGACCCAAGAGCGGCAGGCGAAGCCGGGAAGGAAGACCATCGGGCCTTCGCCCATGCCCTCGCGCGGCGGTCGCGCCATCGCCTCGGTCTTCTCCAGCGGTCCGGCCATTCCATGGTCCAGTCTAGCAGTCGCTCTGTGCCACTCCCAGGCCGTCCTGGCGCCTTCATCTGCGGGCCTGCAGGATGCTCGGGGAAGTTGTACAATTGCCTGGCGTCGCAAACCAGCCAGGATCCAAATGATCGAGTGGAGGGTCGGGCCATGAGATCGCCCTCGTTCGCAGTTGCACTCCTCCTCTTGTGCTCCAATGCTCCGCGAGAGTCACTCGCGGATTTCCCCTGCATCGACTACGCGGACTACATCCACCGCACCGGCGGGATCGAAACCCACGGGCGGGCGGCCGCGGTCGAAGTCCGGGGCAACTATGCCTTCGTCGCCGACGAACGGAGATGGCCGGACGATGTTCCCGCGCTCGAGGTCGTCGAGGTGTCGAATCCATGGAGCCCGCAAGTGGTTGGACGTGTCGACCTCTTTGAGAGCGCCTTGGACGTCGCCATCTCCGACTCGTACGCATATGTCGCCGACGCGTCCTTCGGCCTTCAGGTCGTCGACATCTCGAATCCGCAGAACCCGAGCATCGTCGCCAGAATGGAAACGGGTGGATGGACGACAGGCGTGGCGGTCTCGGACCACTACGCCTATGTGGTATCGGGAGCGCAAGGGAAACTGCAGATCGTCGACATCGCAGATCCGCGAGCGCCCTGCTGCGTCGGGGTCATCACGACGCCTGGAGAGGCCCGGGGCGTGGCCCTCTCCGGCTCGTACGCGTATGTCGCAGACTGGAATGACGGGCTGAGGATCATCGATGTCACCGACCCGACCGCTCCGGCGTTTGTTGGAATCGTCGATACTCCCGGTTACGCAGGGAGGGTCGTCGTATCGGGCTCCTATGCCTTTGTCGCCGACGACGCCGCGGGGCTTCAGGTCGTCGACGTCGCGGATCCCCAAGCTCCCCACATCGTCACGACTGTCGGGCTGACCGGCCCGGCCAAGGATGTCAGCGTGTCCGGCAGCCTCGTCTATGTCGCTACCGGATATTCGGGATTGCAGGCCGTCGACATTGCCGACCCGACCTCCCCTCGTCTCGTGGGCGGCGTCACCACCTGCGGAGGCGCGTCCGGAGTCTGCGCTGTGGGATCGCGCGCCTATGTCGCTGATGGAAGCGCCGGTCTCATCATCTTCGATGTCTCAAACCCCGCGGGCGTCCCAAGGCTCGGGAGCGGCATCGATCCTGGCGACTACACGATGGCCGTCGCGCACTCGGGAACCCTCGCGTGCGTGGGGGCGCGAGGCGACATGGCGCTCTATGATCTGACGGACCCGGAGAATCCCCAATGGTTGAGCGCGATCCCGTGCGGTGAGATGATCACCGGGATCGTCATCGAGGGGGATTACGCGTACTGCGGATGTGAGAACTACGATCCCAACCCCAGCGCACTCGTCGTGGTCGACATCCGGGATCCGCGAAACCCTGCCATCGCATCCACACTGCCTGTCGAGTTGGCGCCTGCGGATCTGAAGCTATCAGGGGACTATCTCTGCCTGGCGACCCACTACTACGACACTGGCCAACTGAATCTGATCGATCGGAGCGATCCGGCGAATCCGAGGCTCGTCGGCGCCCTCGACTTCCAGGTCGACGTGGCGGGCGTCGCCGTGCGCGAACGGTACGCCTATCTTGCGGCGACATCGGATGGCCTCGTCATCGTCGATATCCTCGATCCAACGAATCCGATGGTCGTCAGCGCGAGTCCGGATCTGGCATGGCCGGTCAAGGTGGCCGTCGGGGAGGGGTTCGCCTATCTTGTGAGCCCGTACGGCGGTCTTCAGATCGTCGATGTCCAGGATCCCCTCGACCCGCGAGCCGTGGCACACATCTCGACCGCATCCTGGAGCATGGGGGCTGTCGCCTGCCACGGGCCGTATGTGATCTATCAAGAGGAAATCGGTCAGGAAGCCAGGCTGCAGATCGTCGATGTCACCGATCCTGTGCAGGCGCTTGTCTTCACGACGGTCAAGGGGTTCGGATGGTTTTCCAGCGCCCATGGAGTCTCTGTCTCGAATGGGCTCATCCTTCTCGCATCAGGACACAGCGGAGTTACGATCCTCTCGGCTCCGTGCTTCGCGACGAACGACACACAGGAGACCGGCCTCGCGCGACAGGACGACCTTCGTGTCACTCCGAATCCCGCTGTGGCGGGAGTGCCGATGCGATTGGTGGCGGTTGGGGCGGAGTATGAGAGCGCCGTCATCCATGACATCGCGGGGCGCGTTGTGACGCGTCTCAGCAAGGGGTCGCTTGCTGGGGCCGAACGCGAGTGGATCTGGAACGGCCGAGACGAGCAGGGTCGCGCCGTGGCGTCCGGGGTTTACCTCGCGCGCCTCGTCGGCGGGGGGATGAGGACGGCGCGGATCGTGCTGTTGCGGTGACTTCCCTCTGCCGTCCGGATCTCACGCCCTCGTCGATTCTCGTCTGGGATCGCTCACCGTGGGCAGGCCGATACGCATGCTCAAAAGGCGACGAATCCAAACTCGGGCTCGATTCCCAGATACACCTGTCCCACGGTCTCCAGGCGTGCCTCCGATAGAAACCCATGATGCCGCACCGTCTGCGCATCGCGGAAGTGCCGCTCCAGCCGGCTGCGTTCGTAAATCCCGTTTGTGCCGCCCATCCGATGCATCAGATCCGCCACGTGCGCCGACACGCGCACGGCATGCGCGCAGGCGAGCATCAGGTCGGCGCGCTGTTCGAGCGTCGGCGACTGGTTCGCGAGGGCGCGCTGCCACGTCGCGGCGAGCGCCTCATAGAATAGGAGACGTGCCGCGCGCAGTTGAGCCTCGGCATCGGCCAACGCGAACTGCACCGCGGGCCGGTGCCGAATGGTCTTCGTCGCGCCGAGCGGCGTCTTGCGGTCGACGATTTCGCGAAGCGCGTCAATGGCGCCGCGCGCGATGGCGAGGGCGACCGGGGCGATGATGACGTCCGTTGCCAGCAATGCCGGGAGCCGGTAGAGCGGCCCGGCGAACTGCGGCGAGGGTTCGTAGACGGGGGCGACGATGAAGCTCCGGGCCTCGGGGACGAACACGCCATCGGCAGCGACATCATTGCTGTCCGTGCCGCGCATGCCGAGCGACCGCCAGGTGTCGATGATCTGCACCTCGCTCGTGCGCAGAGCGAGCCCGACCACGACCGGGCCAAACGAGGTCGTGCGCGCCTGCTCGCCATCGAAGACGATGCCGCTCAAGAAGACCCACGGCGAATCGTGAATCGTGCTGGCGAGGGGCCCTCGGCCGGTGAATCGATAACCTCCGGGGACCGACTCGGCGCGATGCGGCGGGCTGAAAGAGGCGGCCATGAGGAGATCGGGGCCTTCGGCGTACAGCTCGGCGATGCCGCTCTCCGGAAAGTGCCCCGCCCACCACGAACCGGCGGTGCTCGCTTGCAGGGCCCACGCCGCCGCGCTGTCGAAGCTCGCGATCTCCTCGACGACGCGCGCGACGGTCAGCGGATCCGCCTCCAGCCCGCCCAACGCCCGCGGAGTGAACATCCGGAAGAGCCCCGCCTCCCGCATCGCCTGCAGGACGGGACGCGCGAGCCGGCGTTCGCGCTCGGTGGTCTCCACATGCTGGCGAATGATCGGCTCAAGAGAGCGCGCTTGCGCGATGAGAGTTTCATCGGTCCAGGCAGGGCCGGTCGGCTGGTTGACGTGGGGCGGCCCGGCCGGGGTTTCAGAATGATCGGACATCATAGGAGAGACCTCCACCGCGGCCTCTTCTGTTGTCACTTGGCGGCGGCGTGCAAAGCCGCGCGGCCGAGTTCACGGGATTCATACCACAGCCGATCAACGGAATCCGCCCCGAATGCAGAAACTCCCGGTGCCAGAACATCTTGGCACCGGGAGCTCTTTCAATATGGTAGCGGGGGTTGGATTCGAACCAACGACCTTTGGGTTATGAGCCCAACGAGCTACCGGACTGCTCCACCCCGCAGCAAGTCGTGAATCTAGACGCCTCGGCCGCGCATGTCAAGGTCGCTGACCTTCCTGGCCTCATGGCTCTCCGGGGGATGATCCAAGCCTCGGCCACGTGGCGCTGTCGGCCGGGGCGATCTCGTAGATGATCTCGTTCGGGCGCACCATGTTGTACTCGGTGCGCGCCCGCAGCTCCCGGGTCCTCTGCAAGTCATCCCAGTCGCGCTCGAGCGCATGTAGCCTGCGCTCCGCCGCCAGGATCTCCTCGTTGAGGCGCGCCTCCTTCAGCGCGAGCGCCCGGCGGGGCAGGATCCCCTGATCCCCAGCGACGATCGTGTAGATCCCCACGACGACCAGCGCCCCGATCATGATGTTGAAGATCCGATCCCTTCCCGCTTGCCAGTCCCGCCCCTTCCCGCGGCGCGGCGTCCGCTCCGGCTGCGACCAAGGATCGTGTAGCGAAGGCATGGCTTCCCCCGACTCTGCCCGCCAGTCCGAACGAGACCTTACGGCATTCCCCGGAACGCCCGCCGTCCGGGGTAGCGCGCATCCTCTCCGAGCTCCTCCTCGATCCGGAGGAGCTGGTTGTACTTCGCGATCCGCTCGCTGCGCGAGAGCGAACCGGTCTTGATCATGCCGGCGTTCGTTGCCACGGCGAGGTCGGCGATGAAGGTATCCTCCGTCTCCCCGCTGCGGTGGGAGATCACAGTCGAGTAGCGGTTGTTCCGCGCCAGATCGATCGCCTCGAGCGTCTCGGTGAGAGTTCCGATCTGGTTGGGCTTGATGAGAATCGAGTTTCCGACTCCGAGGTCGATGCCCTTGCGCAGGAGCGCCGTGTTCGTGACGAAGATGTCATCGCCAACGAGCTGTGTCCTGGAGCCAAGCCGCTCGGTCATGATCTTCCATCCCTCCCAATCATCCTCGGCGAGGCCGTCCTCGATCGAGACGACCGGAAAGTCCCGCATGAGCTCCTCGTAGACGGACACCATCCCCTCGGCGGTCATCTCCTCCTTGCCAAACAGATACTTGCGGTCCTTCGTGAAGAAGGAGCTCGCCGCGCAGTCGAGCGCGATCGCCACCTGCGCCCCGGGCTCGTATCCCGCCTCCTTGATCGCATCGAAGAGATACTGGCAGCCGGCGCGATTCGACTCGCACTGGGGCGCAAAGCCCCCCTCGTCGCCGACGTTGGTCGAGAGCCCCATCCTGACCAGGATCTTCTTCAGGTTGTGGAAGACCTCGGAGCCCATCCGCAGCGCCTCGGTGAAGTTCGCCGCGCCGAGCGGGACGATCATGAACTCCTGGATGTCGAGGTTGTTGTCCGCATGCTCGCCGCCGTTCAGGACGTTCATCAGCGGAACCGGGAGCGTGCGCGCCCGCACGCCGCCGATGTACTTGTAGAGGGGAAGTCCCACAGTCTCGGCCGCGGCCCTCGCCACGGCAAGGCTGACCGCGAGAATCGCGTTCGCGCCCATGTTCGTCTTCTGGTCGGTCCCGTCGACCTCGCAGAGGACGCGATCGACGGCCGCCTGATCGGCGGCGTCGAGGCCCAGGACCTCCGGCGCGATCGAATCGTGGACGTTCTCGACGGCCTTGCGCACTCCCTTGCCGAGGTAACGGGCGGGATCGCCGTCTCTCAGCTCGCAGGCCTCGAGTTTCCCCTTCGACTTGCCCGACGGGATGGCGGCCCGCGCGCGGGCGCCTCCGACCAGCTGGACCTCCACCTCAATCGTGGGGAATCCCCGGGAATCGAGGATCTCTCGGGCCTGAACTTGCTCGATCGTCGTCATCGCCTCTCCTCAAGGATCGAAACCTGTGATGGTTGCCCCACGCAAGCTAGACCCTCCCGCTGCGGTGCGTCAAGCGGGATCCCCTTGACGCATCGCCACTTGCCGGTTAGCTTCCGGGTCGGTCCTCCACCCAGGCGGGAGGACGTACCCCAGGCCTTCGATCGCGTGAAACCCTCCGTCGCCCGGGGCCGTAAAGGCGCCCAGGTTCGAGGAGTACGGAATGGATGACGGCCAGCGAGATGAAGCGGCCCTCATCCTCCGGTGCAGGGAGGGTGACTCGGATGCGATTCGACAGCTCGTGGGCCTGTACGAGGGGCCGGTCTTTCACCTCGTCTGGAGACTCACCGGAAACATCGAGGACGCGAGGGATCTCACCCAGGAGACCTTCGTGCGGACCCTCAGAACCCTCGACCGTTTCGATATCGCCCGTCCCTTTCGCAACTGGATCTTCCGGATCGCATCGAATCTCGCGATCGACCACCTCCGTCGGCGCCGCGTTCGGACCGTCTCGATCGACGTGGACGAGGACGACGCGACGCAGTGGCGCGCCCCGATCCTGGTGGATCCCCGAGAGCTGCCCGACGAGAGGCACGAGCAGACCTGGCTATCGGAACGGCTCGGCAAGATCGTGGAGATGCTCCCCGACGACTACCGGATGGTCATCCACCTGCGGCACCGGGAGCAGCTCAGCTATGAGGAAATTGCGGAACTCCTCGAAATCCCGCTGGGGACGGTCAAGGCGCGGCTCCATCGGGCCCACCATCGGCTCCGCGATCTGTGGCTCCGCATCGTTTCGCCTGACGGATCGCCGGATGGAGATTTCTAGATGAACGGCTGCGACGAGAACCGGATTCAGGACCTCATCCTGGAGTCCCTACCGCTGGCCGAGAGGGACGAGGCGGAGCGCCACATTTCCTCCTGCCCGGCCTGTCGGAGGAAGGCGGAGCAGTATCGTCGGCTGTTTCGTGAGCTGACCCTGCTCCCGTTCCCGCCGGTCCCCGGGGGGATCGCCGACGCGGTTCTCTCGCGCCTCGGGCCCGCTCCGGTCTCCCTCGCCCGCTACCGCAGGGCGCCCGCGCTCGCGATGGGCACCCTTGCGATGCTCGGGCTCCTGATGGCCGTCTTCCATCGTCCGGTCCTGCTCGCCATCGGTCGGCTGACCGGCGATTTCGCTACGGAGTTCGCGACGGGGCTCGTCGCGATGGTCCGGGACCTTCTCAGCAAGTCATCCGAGGTGGCGGTCTTCCTGCGGCTGATCGTCGACGCGGTGGTCCGGCTCGAGGCGCTCGGCCGCGTGGTGGGCGAGGCGCTTCTCACCGTATCCGACCGCACCACCTCCGGGACCTTCGTTCTGAGCCTGGCGACTGTCCTGCTCTTGGGCAGGCTTCTCGGGCAGATCCGAAAGGAGAAGTACGGCAGTGCGAAATACTAGCTTCACTCGTTGGCCCGCGAGGCGGCGCCTGCTCCTGCTCTCCGGCCTCCTTCCGATCGCCCTCGCGACGACCCTGCTGGCTCCTCTCGCCACGGCCGATCCCAGCGTCAGCATCTCCATCGAGGCCGGCGATTCCACCGGCGACGTGGTGGAGGTTGAGGCGGCGGGGGAGACGAGCCGGGATGTCGTGCGGATGGGTGAGCCGATCGAGATCGAGGCCGATGAAGTGGTCGAGGGAGACGTCGTCGCCGTCGGCGGGCCGATCACCGTTTACGGGAAGGTCGAGGGGGATGTCGTCGCCATCGGCGGTCCCGTGTCGCTCAAAGCCGGAAGCACGGTCGTCGGGGATGTCGTCACCATCGGAGGCAACCTCGATCAGGAGGAAGGCGCCACCGTTCTCGGGCAGAACGTGAGCATGGGATTCGTCCCCAAGGAGATCGGCCGGTTCATGGGGCGCGTGGGAGCCAGGGACGAGGATGGATTCGCCGGGATCAAGATCTGGTGGGACTTCCTGAAGCTGATCGGCTTCTTCTTGGTCGGGCTGGTCCTCTACCTCGCCTTCCCCCGACGGATGACGGTCATACGCGAGACCGCGCGTTCGCGCTTCTGGCTCTCCCTCGTGGTCGGACTTGCCGGCATCGTGGCCGTCCTGACGGGTCTGGCGCTTCTCGTCATCACCTGTATCGGGATCCTCGCGGCCGTGCCTGGTTTCTTCCTCTTCCTGGTCGCGCTCGCGGCTGGCGGCGCCGTCACGGTGAGCCTCCTTGGCGAAGTGCTGATCCGCCGTCCCGTGTCGGACGCCAAGGGCTGGTCCTGGACCCTTCTCGGCGGCCTCGCGGTGCTCTTCCTTCTGCAGCTCATCGGCCGACTCCTCGATATCGCGGGGGACGGAGGCTCGGTGATCGGCGGCTCGATCCGCGCCATCGGCAAGACCGCTTGGTTCGTCCTGATTACCGTGGGATTCGGCGGACTCATCATCTCGCGGTTCGGCAGGCAGGCCCCGAATGCCGAGCCCGTCCCGGCCCCTACTGTGACAGAGGCGACCCCTCCTTCCCCAACCCCGACCCCCTAGGACCCCAGATCCGTGCCAGACGAACGGCCCCGGTGGCGCACCCCATCGGGGCCTTCCGCTGACCGCCCGCGTCCGTAACCTGCAGTCAGATCGTGTTTATTCGTCGATACAACTGGCTCTTGCGCCATCCGAAGTCGCCTGCTAGACTTGTGTCAACAAAAGGTGACGTCAAGGCACGGTATGTGCCCTGGAGGTGGCGATTGAGATCCAGCGTCCGAAGGCCCCTTCTCCTGGTCGGACTGATCCTTGGGATCTCCGCGGCGCCCGCTCCCGGCCTGCCCCTCGGAATCCGCATCCTCGCTCCAGAGGATGTGCTGGCGGAACGCACCCGGACGGATGCCGCCGGCGCCCTCTGCCTGGTGGACGAGTGGGGCATGCTCCGCCCCTTCGTCACATCCCCGACGGATCCCCTGATCGCCAATCCCGGCGATGGCGCCTTCCACCCGGTCGCGCTCGATGCGGCCCTTGCCGCTCTCGAAGGCGCCGACGTGCGGTTCACCAGTCGCCTGGCATTCGAGACCTACCTTCTTCCCTACCCCGTCGTCAGCCCCCTCACCTCCTGGGCGGACGGTCGGGCGATCTATCTATCGCCAGGCGTGCGGAAGCTTTCCGACCGGCAGATCCACTACCTCGTCTCGCACGAGCTCGGACACCTGATCCACCGCACTTACCTGCCCGACGAGGATGTGGCCGGCTGGGCGGAGTACAGGGAGATTCGAGGCATCCAGGACACTGCGCGCTTCCACGAGGACGCAGTCCACCGTGACCGGCCCCACGAGATCTTCGCCGAGGACTTCCGCTACTTCTTCGGCGCTCGGATCGAGAGCGTCCCCGACGCGATCGAGAACTCGGATCTGCCGGCTCCGGATCGGATCCCGGGCTTGCGCGACTATTTCCTCCGCCTGATCGGCGCGCCGGTCGAAGCGACGATGGCCGCCGCGATCGCCTACCCGAACCCCTGCCGCGACTGCGGCACTCTGCGATTCCGTCTGACCCCGTCGGTGGAGGCGACCGCCATCGAGCTCTTCGATGTCACCGGCCGCTCCGTGCGCCGCTTCGAGCCTCTCCGGCCCGAGGCCGACGGGACCATCTCTCTCGACTGGGGCGGGCTGGGCGCGCAGGATCGGACGCTCCCCGCCGGCGTCTACTTCTGCAGGATCGAAGCGGGGACGGCGACGCGCACCGTATCGGTGCGACTCCTCCCCTGATCCCGCGAAGGGGAATCGCTCAGGAGACCTCTCCACTTGCCCCCGTCGCGAGCTGCCCGCATGCGGCCTGGATCTCCCGGCCCTTGCTCCAGCGCACCGTCACCGTCGTCATCGCGGCGGGGAGCATCTGGCGGCGGAACTCCTCGATCTCCTCGTCGGAAGCCGGAGCATACGGCGCGAAGGCGTGGGGATTGTAGGCGATGAGATTCACCTTGCACTGGAGGCTCCGCGCGAAGCGCGCCAGCCGGTGAGCGTCCTCGGGCGAGTCATTCACGCCCTTCAGGAGAACGTACTCGAGGGTGACAGGCACTCCCTTGACCGCCTGATACTCCCTGAGGGCACGGAAGACATCCCGGAATGGGTACTTGCGATTGACCGGCATGAGCCGGGAACGCAAGTCGTCGGTCGTCGCATTCAGGCTGAAGGCCAGCCGGACTCCGATCGGTTCGCGCGCGAGTCTCCGGATCTCCGGTTCGAGCCCCACCGTCGAGACGGTAATCCGGCGCGCGGCGACCCCGAATCCCGGCTCTTCCGTCAGGATTCGGAGAGCCCGGACGACGGAGTCGTAGTTGGCCAAAGGCTCGCCCATCCCCATGAAGACCAGGTTGTGGATCTCCTTTCCCCCCGCCCTCGCCAGCTCCACGCGAAGCGCCGCGACCTGCCCCACGATTTCTCCGGATGTGAGGTTTCGCCCCGCTCTCATCGATGCTGTGGCGCAGAAGGTGCAACCGTACGCGCATCCCGCCTGCGAGGAGATGCAGAGCGTGTCGCGCCTGGCATCGCGGATCCAGACCGCTTCGATGGAACCTGTGTCGGGGATCCGGAAGAGGTACTTGACCGCTGAGCCGTCCGGGGCTTCCCGCGCCTCGGCGGGGCGAAGTCGCCCGATCGAGCACCCCTCCTCCAGCCGTCGACGGACTTCCTTGGTCAGATTGGTCATCTCGGAGAACTTCGAGGCGCCGCGTCCGTAGAGCCATTGGGCGACCTGGCGAGCGCGATAGGGCGGCTCCCCGGCGAGCTGGGGGAGGGCCGCGATCTCAGTCGGATGAAGACCGTAGATCTCGGTCGGCGCGCGGCCGGTGTCGGAATTCGCTTGAGCCATGCGCGGCCAGTCTAGCATGGCGCCCGGAAACGGCTTGACCCTGGCGACTCGGGAGAGCAGACTCTTCCATGAGGGTTTCTAGCCGATCTCGATGCGCCGGAGGTCCCCAGTCGGAGCGCGAGAACCGGAGGGGTGGGCTCAGAAACCATAAGGAGAGCTGCCGTGAGCAAGACCAAAGCGGGAGCGCAACTCTGCGGAATCATCCTGTTCGTGTTTCTGCTCTTCGTTGGTGCGGGAGATATCGGGGCTGGTGCCGGACAGGACGAACTGATTCCGGGACCTCCTGATTGCGGTGTTGGGGCGCCGTCGGACACGTCTTGGGGAGGTCCCTGGACGCCGGGGAATGGCGACGGGGACCCGAACGACTATGACTACTGGATCCCGATCTGGCTCTGGATGGGGTCCTGGGTTCGCATAGGGTAGGGCATACAGCAGCATGGAAGCTCACGAAGCCGGCCGCGGTCGCGTGCCCTCGTCTCCCGCGTCCGCGCGTCGCGGAGGGGCGGGAGAGGAGAGCGTCGAGGCCGCCGGCTACGCCCGGTCCATCGCGATGGGGGACATGCATCTCGCCGCCGATGGCTTCGCGGCCGCGCTCGAATCATTCGAGCGTGCCCTCGCCGCTCTCGGCGATCATCCCCGATGGCGTCGTGAACGCGCCGAGGCGAAGCTTCGGATCTCGGAATGCCACCGAAGGCGCGGCGACTACCATGAGGGTCTCCGGTCGCTCGAATCGATTCGCAGGGAGATCGACCCGAACATCGATGTCGATCTCGCCGCGAAGGTGACCGGCCGCACCGGGATCATCCAGCAGAGCCTCGGAGACTATCTTCTCGCGCGCCGCAACTGCCTCGAGGCGTACGAAGCCCTCCGAAGCGGCAGCGACAACCAGGAGATCGGCCTGCTGGAGCTGACCCTGGGCGCGATCGCCTCCCGACTGGGCGAAGTCGAGAGCGCTCGCGAGTATTTCGAGAGCGCCCTGTTCACCTTCCGCAGGATCGACTTTCAGGAGGGGATCGCCCGGGCGCTGAACAACCTCGGTCTCGTGCTCACGCCGACTCCGCGCTGGAAGGAAGCGCTGGACTACCTGGAGCGGGCACTGGCCGTGAGCGAGCAGGCGGGCAACGCCCCAAGGATCGCCTCCCACTGCCTCAACCTCGGTCTCTTGCTGACAAAGCGTTGCGAATGGGCGCACGCTTCTCAGGTGCTCTCCCGCGCCCTGCTCACCTTCCGCGAGGTCGACAACTCCTCGGGTGTCACGAAGGCCCTTCTGGCTCTGGGGAATCTCAAGCTCCGCATCGGTCAGACCCGGGTCGCTGCCGGGCACTACGAGCAAGCCCTCGAGATCGCGCGACGCCAGGGGTACCGGAGAGAGGAGGTGCTCGCCCTCGAGTTTCTCGGAGAGATGGAGCTACGCGATGGGAGGCTCGCGGAAGCCCGAGGGCATCTCTTCGATGCCCTCCGGCGGGCCGAATCTGTCGCTCCCGAAGGGGATCTCGTCGCGGAGGTCAAGCGCCGGCTCGCCGAGGAGTCGCTTCGCAGGGGGGATACCGCGGCGGCGACGCGCTGGGCGACCGAAGCCGCCTGGGTCGCGGGTCGAATCGTCGATCATTGCGAGCAGGGGATCTGTCTGCGGCTGATGGGCGAGGCGGCATGGGAGAGTGGGCGACTCGAAGAGGCAATCGACCTCCTGCGGAAATCGGTCGCTCTTCTCGCAGAGACCCCGGCGGCGATCGAAGAGATCGAGGCCCGGTTGCGTCTCGCGGGAGCGCTGGTCTTCATCGCGGGGACGCCGGGCGGAAATGGAGCGGCCGGATCTGCGATTGAGATCCTCGATCCGGTCTGGGACCGGATCGTGCGAATGGATCTCCACGGCCTGATTCCGGAGTACGCCGAGACGCTTGCTCGCTCCCTCGTGGCCAGCGGCGATCTCGAGGGAGCGCTTCGCACCCTCGACCGGGCCCTCTCCCAGATGGAGACCCATGGTCGGACAGATCAACGGGCGAAGCTCATCGCCCTGCGAATCCAGCTTGTCGAGAACCAAGCGGAATGGGTCCTCGGGACGACAGAGGAGTTCCAGATACTCCAGGAGTTCGCGCAACCGGAGTCGCATGCGCTCGGCGGACTGGACGGGCTCACGCGCCTGCTCGATCAAATGGGACGGCACCTGCAACTCGCCCGGGCGCTCCTGGCGACGGGCCCCAACCTGGCGCGGCTCAAGGTGGATGCGACGCTCGGGGTTGACCGGCCCGCCGCGATGCTCCGGGCGCTCGATCCGATCACCCAGGCCCTGGCCGCCGGGCGGAAGGTCTGGCTCGCCGGCAATGGCGGCAGCCGGGACGAGGGGATCGTTGCCGCGCGCTGGCGGCAGGAGGGACCGATCGTCGCCGCGAGGCTCAAGCCCGCGGAGGACCTCTGGGGGATGTTGGTCGCCGAGCGTGGCGCGGAGGGCGAGCCCTTCACAGCGCGTGACCTCCGTCTCTTCTCCCTCTTCGGAACCCTGCTCTCCGTGGCGATCGAATCGCGGCTAGCCACCCAATCGAGGGAGCCGGCGGCGGTCGAGGCGGACCCTGATGGGGACCCGTTCGTCGATTTCAAGACGGTCGATCCGGCGACCCGCCAGCAGCTCCTCCTGCTTCGCAGGGTCTCGAAGAGCGATGCGACCATCCTGATCACCGGCGAGACGGGCACCGGAAAGGGGCATCTCGCGCAGTGCATCCACAACGCGAGCCGCCGGACGTCGGGACCCTTCATCCAGGTCAACTGCGCAGCCCTGCCGGAACAGCTGCTGGAGAGCGAGCTGTTCGGATACATGCAGGGCGCGTTCACCGGTGCGGTGAAGAACAAGCGCGGTCTGATCGAAGAGGCCGACGGGGGAACGCTTTTCCTCGACGAGGTCGACCGCTGTCATCGCAGCGTCCAGGCGAAGCTTCTTCACGTCCTCGACCGCAAGGAGTTTCGTCCCGTGGGAGACGTCCGATCGCGGAGCGTGGACGTGCGGATCATCTGCGCGACGAACACCGATCTCGCGACGGCGATCCGCTCGGGCGATTTCCTCGAAGACCTCTACTATCGTCTGAATGATTTTCGGGTTTCCATCCCGCCTCTTCGCGATCGGCGCGAGGACATCGCGATCCTCGTCCGGCACTTCCTCGAGCGCTTCACGAAGGAATCGGGCCGGCGACCCGCGGGGATCACCCGGGACGCCCTGCGGCGGATGATGGATCACGAATGGCGCGGAAACGTCCGCGAGGTGGAGAAGTGCATTCGCCGCGCCGTCGTGCTGTGCGAGGACGGCGAGTGGATCACGAGCGACCTGCTGCCTCCCGAGGTCGCCGGAGAGGTCGCCGACCCTTCCCGGGGGCGGACTCTCCGCGAGGCGGTGGGCCGTCTCGAGGCTGAGCTGATTCGCAGGACCCTCGACGAGACGAACTGGAACAAGTCCGAGACAAGCCGGCGCCTGCGTCTGAGCTACCCAGCCCTGCTGGACAAGATCCGCCGATACGACCTGCATCCTCCCCAGACTCGAAAGAACCGCTAGGCCTCTCTCAGACTTCTTTATAACCCGTTACTTGATTCCCGCGAACACGTTATGCAGTACCTTCATTGCGACTGGCAAAAAGTCTACGGACTCGGCCTGGCGCGACGGGGGACGATCCCGGAAGAGGCGCCTGCAAGGGATCCAGAAATACCCATCATTTTGGCAGTTAGACGGAAGTCGCCCCGTGCGCCCCCCGGTGGCACCAAAGCTGCAATAGTATGCCCGCGGAGGGGGGACCTCCATTCCGGGGCCGGGTTGGTTCGTACAAAGCCCAGGGTTCCAACGGTCAGCCTAAACATGGAGCCGGTTGTCGGTTACTGACCCGGTCCCCCGGAACTTCCCAAGACGCCCGTATTGGCGCCGTTTCAGGTGAGCACCCTCCTAACGGGTGCGGCGCGTGGGCTGGCTGGCTGAGTCCGAGGGACGGTCGCGATCTTCCGTCCCGAATCCCCCCAGACAATCCGAGCCCGGATTCGCTCGCCGGCCCACGCCGCCCTTCCCCATCCACCGGATCGATTCTGCCATCTGCGTCCCGAAAGCCACCCCCGCGATCCATGACCGGCTCCGATTCTGAACCGCCAACCCGCAGCGGGGTTTAGAATCCGGCAAAGCGGCCCGGGTTCAGGAAGTCCGAGTGGAGCGCTCGAGGAGGATGGACCCTATGAATCTGCCCCGTTGGAGCGTCTGGCTCTTCTCATTGTGTCTGATCTTCGCATCCGGGGGATGCGATGATGACGATCCCTGTGATCCCCGGGACCTCGACCCGCCCGCGGCTCCGCGTGGATTGACGACGATCACCGGCGACGAGGAGGTTCTCGTGGCGTGGTATCCGAACGAGGAGTGGGATCTCGACGGCTACCGCGTCTACAGAAACGATCGAGCTGAAGGCCGCTATGAGCGGATCGGGTGGGTCGACGCGGGCGGGGCCGCGGAGTACCTCGATCGTGACGTGCGAAACGGCGATACCTATTACTACGCCGTGAGCGCCGTCGACCTCCACGGCAACGAGAGCGAACTCTCTCCCGATGCCGCATTCGACACGCCGAGACCTGAGGGGCGGGATCTAGTCCTGCGAAGCTACGACGTCGACCCGGATCGATGCGCCTGCGACTTTTCCCTGTACAGCTCCGGGATGATCACCGCCTACGAGGACCCCGACGCCGACATCGCATACGTCTACGACGAGGAGTCGGGGGGATGGATGTTCGGCCTCCAGGATGCGGAGGATGCCGATCTCTACACGGAGATTCAGGACGCGGGATACCACGAGCGGTTCGACTACGTCGGATGGGCGCCGCCCGGCGGGTGGTCGCCCGCAGCGGCCGTGGAACTGATCGAGGGTCACATCTACGTCTGCTGGACGCGGGACGATCACTACGCGAAGTTCCAGGTGGTCGAGCTCTCACCGTCCCAGGTGGTCCTCGACTGGGCCTACCAGGTCGCTCGGGGAAACCAGGAGCTCCGTGAGCGGCCGTCCGGCCGCGATCCCAGCGGGACACCGTCCGCTCCCCTGCGCTCGCCGAAGGGATACCTCGCCTCCGCCGGCTCGGACGGGGGAGGGCGTTGACCCCCCCGTGAGCCTGCCCGTATGCTGAATTGAATCGTTGAGTCGTCCTCACCGCGGGCCGCCTGCCCGCCCGGGAGAGTCATGAGCGCATTTCGGTCATCCGTCGTCCTCCTCGTCCTGGCGCTGGGAGCGCCCGGGGTTCGTGCCGCATCCCCCGTGGGGCTCGCCTACCTCAAGATCGGGGCCGGAGCCGACGCCGTCGGCATGGGAGAAGCAGTGGTCTCGAACGTCGACGGACCGATCGCGACTTACTGGAATCCGGCCGCCCTCGCATTCCTCCCCGGTTTCCAGGCGACGGTGGTCCACAATGAGAGCTTCAGCTCCGTTCGCCAGGAGTTCGCGGGCGCGACGCGCCAGCTCGGTCGATTCGCCGTCGGCGCAGCGTTCAACGGCTCATGGACCGATGATCTTCGTGCTTATGACGAATCGGCGAACTTCCTCGGCCACTTCGGCTACTACGGGCTCGCGGCGGGCCTCTCGGGGGCCTATCGCTTGACCGATGTTCTCGCGGCCGGCGCAACGGTGAAGTATCTCCGCGAGGCGTTCGATGTCTACGACGCCTCGGGCGTCGCCTTCGACGTGGGAGTGACCGCCCGCCGCATCCTTCCCCGGCTCGACGTCGGGTTCTCCGTGCTTCACCTCGGATCGGATCTGACCTACATCGATGAGCCGTTTCGCCTCCCGCTGAGCCTCCAGGGGGGCATCACGTATCACCTCCCGCTGGAACGCCTCGGAGCGGAGGCGCTCCTTGCGGCGGAGGTGCGCAAGCTCCGCGATGAGGATGCCGCAATGGTCCTCGGTTTCGAGTACCGGCTCCAGCAGGCTGCCCGGTTACGCATCGGCTACCGGAGCGGGCTCGAGACGCAGGACGTGAGCTTCGGCATCGGATTGGGAAGGGGCGCCCTTCGCGCCGACTACGCCTATGTTCCTTTCGACGAGGATCTGGGCGACGCCCACAGGATCGGGCTCACCTACCGTCCATGACCTCCGGCGCGATCACCTCGGCCTGAAGAGGGAAACGCTCCCGCAGCAGGGTGAATCGACCTTCCTCGAATAGGGCATAGGTGAAGTTCTCGATCCAGTCTCCGAGAATGATGTAGTCGCCCCCGTCGAGCAGGAGGTGCGTCGGTTCGTGGACATGGCCCATCACGACCGCATCATGGCCATCGCGTAGCCTGGGCCGAGCGATGTCCCGAACGAGCTTCGGCAGGAGAATCTCCCTCGGCTGGGTGTGGCGGCGGCTGACCGAGGAAAGTCGACGGGCGAAGGGGATTCCGATGTCGGGATGAATCGACCTGTAGAGGGCAATGCTGGCTCGGTTGCGGAGAATCCTCTTCAAGAGCTTGTAGCCGCGATCTCCCCCCCCCAAGCCGTCGCCGTGCGCCACGAAAAGACGGCGGCCCTGTATCCGGAAGGTGACCGGCGCGTCGACCGTATCGATCCCGACCTCGCTCCGGAGGTGTGCGCCCGCCCAGAAATCATGGTTGCCCCCGAAGTAGAGGACGGGAACCCCTCGGGCCCGGATCTCCGATATCGCCTCGAGGACCCGAAAGTGCCCTTTCGGGATCGCGTGACGGTACTCGAACCAGAAGTCGAACAGGTCTCCGACGATCATGAGACCGTCGATCCCATCGCGCATTCGTCGAAGGAACGTGACGAATCGAGTCTCCCGGTCGGGCGGGCCCGCGGGGGATCCCAGATGGGCATCGCTGACGAAAAGGATGCGACGGCAATCCTCGAAGGCCGATTCGAGCATGAAGCCAGTGTACCGAGGCTCTCGGGGCGGCGCACCTCAAAGGCATGGGTGTGTTAGGCTTGGGTCGCGGTCTGAGGATTGGAGGTCGTCCCGCTCCCATCATCAGTCCTCGATCCAGGACCTTTGGCTTGGCGAGAGACCGCGCCCAGGAGGTCTCATGTCGGATTCCGAGACGTTGGCCGAGCGGTTCGCCCGGCAGGCCCGGCAGTGGGTCGGCGCCGCGGGGACTGCCACGGAGAGGATCGCGCGCGCCGGAAGGTTGCAACTCGACTGCCTTGCGATCCGGCGGGAGAGGGCCAGGGAGCTGCAGGCTCTCGGCGAGCGGTACCTCGAGCTCCTCGAGCGGGGTGGAGAGGGGCGCCCCGGCCGAGACTCGACCGTAGAGCAGATCCGGCGGAGGATCGCGGATCTCGACGCCACGCTGCGGGGGCACGAAGCCGAGATCGATCGGATCCGGGCGGTGGCCGGCCCGGATCGGGGAGCGCCTCGCTGATGGGCGGGGAACGGCTCGACGCGACCGGCGACTCCATTCGGATGGCCCTCTGGACCGTCTTGGTGCTGATCTGCGGAGTCCTCTTCGGACTGGCGATCACCGCCCTGACGGGCAATCCGCGCGGAGGACGGGACGCAGCCGCCCCGACGGCGGATCTCCGATCGAATTTCGGCCCGGTCGTCTCGGAACTTCTTCCTGCAGTCGTCTCGATCGAGGTGCAGAAGCGCTTTCGTCATTCGGATCTGGGATTCGACGATGGCGCGGGCGATCCGTTCGACCCGGACTTCGGGGACGACGAGTTCGAGATCCCATCGAGCGGGAGCGGATTCGTCATCGCCTCGGACGGGTACTTGATCACCAATGACCATGTCGTTCGCGACGGGGTGCGAATCGATGTGCATATAGCCGGAGGGGAGGTTCTTCCGGCGCGACTCGTTGGACGCGACCCGATGACCGACATCGCGGTGCTCAAGGTCGACGCTTCCTCGCCGCTTCCAGTCGTTCCACTGGGGGACTCCGACGACGTCGAGATCGGAGATTGGGTTGTCGCGATCGGGAATCCGCTCGGCATGCTGGAGGGCAGCGTCACGGCGGGGATCGTGAGCGCCAAGGGGAGGACGGACATCGCCATTCGGGGCGGCGGCCCCTCCTATCAGGATTTCATCCAGACCGATGCCTCGATCAACCCCGGGAACAGCGGCGGACCTCTCGTGAACGCGGAAGGAGAGGCGATCGGCGTCAATACCGCCTACAACGCGCCGGGCAGCGGGATCGGCTTCGCGATCGCGATGAACATGGCCCGTGAGGTGGCCGAGCAGCTGATCCGCAGAGGGCGAGTGCCGCGCGCCCTGCTCGGCGTGAGCCTCATCGAGCTGAGCCCGGAGCTCGCCCGAGGCTGGGGGCTCGATGGCGTGCGCGGGGTCGTGGTGACCGATGTCCAGGAGGGGACTCCCGCGGGCGAGGCCGGGATCGAGGAAGGAGACATCATTGTCGAGTTCGACTCGGCGCCGATTCGGCAGGTGAGCTCCTTCCGCCTCATGGTGGCGCGCACCGAGATCGGCCGGCGGATCCCATTGCGCCTCCTGCGGCACGGCCGTCCGATCGACCTGGAAGTGCATCTGGTCGAGCGGAGCGATCCCGTGCCGGTTCTTCTCCCCAGAGCTCCGAATCCTTCTCCCCCCGATCTTGGGCTCTCCGTGGTCCCTTACGGGACGGTCGGAGAAGGGGGCGTCTATGTCGATTCCATCGCAGTAGGCGGCCCAGCTTTCGAGGCGGGTCTGCGCGAGGGCGATCGCATACTCGAGGTCGGGTGGCGGGAAGTCTCGACCAGCGAAGGGTTTAGGGAGGAAGTTGACGAAGCGCTCCGTGAGCGCGGCTCGGCCGTTCTGCGAGTCGACCGAGACGGTGCGCGGGCCTTTCTCACCTTGACGGCCCGGTGAACCGGGGCCGCACGCCCGGCTGCCCTCCTTCCCCCAGCTTCTCCACTCCCCGTTCCATTCCTTGACGGACGGGGGGTGGGCAGGTACCTTTCCCCCGGGTTTTGCCGGATAGGGCCTCCAGGCGGCGTCCTGGACGGTCTCTTGTTACGTATTTCACAAACTACCTGTAGGGAGGCGCATGGCTCGGCGGTTCCTCCACGTTGTCTTAATGCCTGCGGACGGGGGGGCGGTCCGCAACTTCAGGATCACGAGCGGCGCCCTTCGCGGCGCCCTGGTCCTGCTGGTTTCCCTGGTCGTCGCCTTGAGCGCTTCGATCCTCTTCCACATCCGCACGTTTCGCGATGCGGCCCAGATGGACCAGCTTCGGGGAGAGAACCGAGCGCTCCATGCGCAGCTCGTTGAGTTCGGCCAGGTCGCGGATCGTCTCGAGGAAGGGCTACGTCTGGCGGAGAAGCGTGAGCGGGATGCACGGCTGCTCGCGGGACTCGATCCAGTCGACCTCGACACGCGCAGGCTGGGAATCGGCGGACCGCACCTCGCCCTCGATCCGCCCGGCTCGATCCGTTCCGAGGAGCTTCGGCAGGAGCTGCTGGAGCAGAGCCGTCGTCTCGACGCGATGCAGCGGCAGCTCGAGTTCCAGAAGAAGAGCTACGGCGAGGTGCTCGTCGCGCTCCAGAGCCGAAAGGAGAGGCTGGATCATA
Source organism: Candidatus Eiseniibacteriota bacterium (assembly GCA_034679345.1). Taxonomy (GTDB): domain Bacteria; phylum Eisenbacteria; class RBG-16-71-46; order CAIMUX01; family VGJL01; genus JAXDAY01. Next base: position 69,490 of record JAXDAY010000013.1, on the reverse strand, counting down.
CGCCGACGATCCCGCCTGTGCGCAGCGGGTACTCGTTGTCGAGCGGCTTCGGGGCCCGGACCGATCCTTTCACCGGAAGATCGGGCTGGCACAACGGCGTCGACTTCCGCGCGGCACCGGGGACCCCGGTCCTCGCGACGGCGGACGGAACGGTGTCCTACGTCGGTCACAACGGCGACTTCGGTCTCAGCGTGCATATCGATCATGGCATCGGGATCGAGACCTCCTATTGTCATCTCTCCTCGGCTGGGGTCCGGAGCGGACAGACGGTCAGGCGGGGCGAGCAGGTCGGCGAGGTGGGCAGCTCTGGCCGCAGCACAGGCTCCCATCTCCATTACGAAGTCTGGGAGTCCGGCCGACCGGCCGACCCTTCGACATACATCCTCACTCCCCTGGTCATCGTCGACTAGCCTGCGCCGCCCTCGAGCCCTATCCTTCGTGCGATGCACGCCGCGCGGGATAGGGCACGCTTGAGTGAGAGAGCCACTCGGATTCCTCACGTCCGGGTTTGGGTCCCGGCGCTCCTGCTGCTCTGCTGCCTCTCCACGGCCCATTCGGAATCACGCCTCGCCGCGATCCGGAGCGGCGTGCGGGGGGATGGAGCGCGCGTCGTCTTCGACCTGAGCGGCGCGTTGCAGTGTCGGCTCGAGCCTGGCGAGAATGCCGCAGTCTGGAAGGTCGTCCTTCCCGGGAGGTGCCAGGACGCCTCGGCCGCGAAGGCGCCCGCGAATCGAGCCTGCCTGAGCGGCGTCGAGATCGGGTGTGAGGGCAAGGATCTGGCCATACGTCTAAGGACGCGCGTCGCCGTGGAGGCGCGCGGTTTCCGACTGCCAGCGGGCGATGGGAAGCCGGAGCGTTTCGTGGTCGACCTCACTCCACTGGATCCTACCTCGGAAGATGCGTCCGGCGGTCCATCGGATGCGGGGGCGATCGATCCGACGGGAAAGGGGCAGGAGCCGGCATTCCCTGTCGTCGAAGAGCCCGCGCCCCGAAGATCGGGGAAGTGGCGGATCGCGATCGACCCCGGGCACGGAGGCGCCGATCCGGGCGCGAAGCGGCCAGGCATTCAGGAGAAGGAGATCGTTCTCGATGTGGCGCGCCGCGTGGCTCGCATCCTGAACGCGACGGACGATTTCGATGCGCGCCTCACTCGTACGGACGACCGCAGGATCGGGCTGAGGCAGAGATTCGCCTTTGCGGAGAAGTTCGACGCTGACGCGTTCGTGAGCATCCACGTAAACGCCGCCAAGAGGAAGGATGCCTTTGGGGTCGAAGTGTTCTTCCTGTCGCTCGGCGGGGCTTCCGATGAAGCCTCCCGGGAGCTCGCCCTCCTGGAGAACGAGGCCGACCCCGAGTTCGTCATGGAGGAGGATTCGCTGCTCCAGGGGATCCCCTTCTCGTTCGATCTCCGGCAGTCGGATACGCTGCTGCGAAGCAGCCGTCTGGCCGAGTCGGTGCTCGACTCCTTCGAGTCCTCGCGCCTCGCCGCCAGCCGCGGCGTGAAGCAGGCGGGATTCGCCGTTCTGAAGTCGTTTCAGGTTCCATCCATCCTCGTGGAGGTCGGCTTCCTGTCGAATCCAGCCGAGGCGAAGCGACTGAAGGACGAGGAGCACCGAGGGCGTCTCGCGGCATGCATCGCCGACGGGACGATCCAGTACTTCCAGCGCTTCGCTCGATCCAAGGCGACGGCGCAGGAGCCGTGATCGGTCCCCGTCAACGAAGCCGGAGGAGCTTGCGGTCAAGTGAAGCGCCGTTCGACCCTTGAAGACGGAGGAAGTAGACCCCCGCCGGCAGCGAAACGCCATCCGCGCCTCTCCCGTCCCAGGCCGCCCGCCATCCCTGCGTCTCATCGAGACGCAAGGCTCGCACGCGCCGGCCGGCCGCGTCGAAGATGCCAATCTCCTGCGCGGTGGAGAATCCCTGGAGGCGAATCTCCGTCGATTGGGCGAACGGATTCGGACTCGCGACGAGCGATGGGCGAAGCCCGCGCGCGAAGCGCACAGAAACGGGGCCGAGCCATAGCGCCCCGCCCAAGCTCGGCGCCCGGAGCCAGTACGCGTACTCGCCGTCCACGGAAAGCGTGGAGTCCACGAAGGAACGCTGCCTGCCGGACGATGTGAATCCGAGGGGGCGCTTCTCCTCACTGCCGGGATCCTGCCGGCAAATGAGGAAGGGATCCAAGCCCACGTCCTCGGAGAGGAGGAAGCGAAGGTGGACCCGGTCGCCGATCTGCACGGCCTCGGCCTCTTGCAGCAGGATGGGGACGACGTAGCCGGTCGCGCCGAGGGCGTCCATCTTCCCGTACCCCCAGATGGAGTCGGGAAGCGCGGCTCCGGTGTAGTTGTCGTTGCGGGCCGTGAGGGTGAGACGTTCGCGCAGGGCCTTCACACTGAGGGGGCCGTGGCTCTCGAAGACGAGAGCGGCCAGCCCGGCCACGTGCGGGGCTGCCATGCTCGTGCCCTGCATGACGACATGCTGGCCATCCTGGGTGATGAAGTCCGGATCCTCGAAGGAGTCGGAGGAGTAGGCTGAGGCCACTCCGCGGCCCGGCGCACAGAGATCGGGCTTGATCACGCCGTCGCGTCGCGGGCCCACGCTCGAGAAGTGGGCGATCGCCCCGCTCTGGATCTGCCCCGAATAACCGACGCGCTCACCATCCACATTGATCCAGCTCGTCTTTGTGACATAGGCCCCGACCGCGATGACGGAGTCGCCCGAGGCGGGGGCGGCGACGATCTCGCTCTCCTCGGCGCCGATCAGGAAGGCCACCCCATCGGGCATCGTCCACCAGTAGGTCCATGCGTCGAACTCCACGGGAGTGGGGGATGAGGAGACCATCTCGATCGTCCAGGTCCCCGACGCGGGTGGCGCGCCGACGATGCGATCATAGATCCTCAGATGGGCGTTCTCGTCGCCGTTCGGATCCCCGGTCATGTTGTTCTCGATCTCCACGCGGCCGTCGGGCGTGTCGGCGGCGCTCGAGCCGCCTTTCGGGGCTGGGCCGACGGAATGGCCGTGCGGCGTCAGGACGCGGATCGACACCGCCGTCGCGCCGGTGTACCAGCAGTCGATGTCGATCTCGTCGGTCTCGGGTCCGTCGTTCGGCGAGTAGACGGGGACGCTGAAGCTGATCGCTGTCGAGCCGAGAGCCTCGAGCCGACGCTCCGCGTGGACCCGATCGCCGTTATCATTGCCCGCGGCGGCGATGATCGCCCTTCCCGGCCCGACAAGCTCGGCCAGCCCGAGACAGAAGTCGTCGGTCCCATCGTGAGGGCCGTAGTGGGTTCCGAGGCTAAGGTTGACCACCGCGGGCCAGCCGAGGCTGTCTGCCTTCTGGAAGATGTAGCTCACGCCGTCGGCGATGCTCGTCGTGAGGAAGTCGGTCTTGACGAAGACGATGGTCGCTTCGGGCGCGACCCCAACGAGCTGGAATGGGGCCTGGCCGTTTCCTGTCGCCGAACCGTCCCCTGCCGCGATTCCCGCGACGTGGCTGCCATGGCCGATCGGATCGGTCTCCATTGCGATCCCCGCGTCGATCTGGTCCGCAGTCCACTCCTTTCCGTAGGAGAAGAACCGCGGCGGATCGGCGGAAGCGACCGTCTGGTCCCAGATGGAGAGGATTCGCGTGTTGCCGTTCGAATCGACGAAATCCTCATGCGAGAGATCGATCCCGGTGTCGACGATCCCGACGATCGTCTGACGGCCCGTCAAACCGGCGTAGACCGGCGGATTCCCCGAGCCCTCGTGGGTCGCCGCAGTGCCGGTCTCGAGGAGGCTGGAGTCGAGGAGGGCGGCGCACCGGACGGCCGGCGCGATGGCAAGGACCGAGGGGTCCGTGAGCGCCGCGCGCAGCTGGGCGCGGCTCCACCGAGCGCTCCGCAGTCGCCGATCGGCTCCCGGCGGCAGCAAGCCCGCGGCCTCGAGGGATGCGCCGCCGTCGCGGGTCCGGACCCAAGCTCCGATCGGGCGCGCGTCGGGCGGTACTGCTTCCTCCATCACGGGCGAGGCATCGAGCGATCGTGCCGCCCGCCGGCCCTCATCGAGTAGCGGCGAGAGGAGCGGATGAAGACTCGTCGCGCGAGCGCTTCCTCCGATCAAGAGGAATCCGCAGAGAACGATTGCCGAACGGCGCATCTGACATCTCCTTCATGGGCGGGGGTCAGTGGGAGGATCGCCCCGGTCTGCCGATGCGGGCTCCGGGGCGGCGTGGGGTGCGGGAGACGCTTCGGTCTCGGAGAGGACCTCCAGCGCGTGGGGAAGTAGGGCGCGCGCGACCTCCAGGCATTCGGCCGCGCCTGCCGGCGATCCGGGGAGGTTCAGGAGCAGGCAGCGCCCGCGGATCGCGGCGACTCCGCGGGAGAGGAAGGCGCGCGGCTGGATCTCGCCGGTTCTTCTCCGGATCCACTCGGGGATGCCCGGCACGAGCCGATCGGCGATCTTCGCCGTCGCTTCGGGGGTCCGATCGCGCGGGCCGAGCCCCGTGCCCCCCGTGGTCACGACGAGATCGAAGCCCGCATCCGCGAGATCGGCGAGCCTGTGGGCGATGGCCGCCTCGTCGTCGGGCAGCAGATCGAGCCGTTCCGGCTTCCACCCCCACCGCCCGAGGATGCCGGCGAGGCGTGGGCCGCTCGCGTCGGCGGGCTCGCCCCGCGAGCAGCGATCGCTGATCGTGACAACGGCCGTTCGGATCGCGCGACTCGACATGGCTCCGAGTATGCCGTGAGGGCGCGGATCGAGGAAGGGGGCTTCTGCGAGCCTCCCCGATCTTGGGCGGGCCGACTCAGTCCCCGATGATCTTGATCAGGATCCGCTTCGGACGGTTTCCGTCGAACTCCCCATAGAAGATCTGCTCCCAGGGCCCGAAGTCGAGGCGGCCGTCGGTGACCGCGACGACCACCTCTCGCCCCATGATTTGCCGCTTGTGGTGCGCGTCTCCGTTGTCCTCTCCGGTGCGGTTGTGCTCGTACCGGTCGACCGGCGCGTGGGGCGCGAGCTGCTCGAGCCAGCGAGCGTAGTCGCGCAGGAGTCCCGCCTCGTCGTCGTTGATGAACACGCTGGCCGTGATGTGCATCGCATTGACCAGGCAGAGCCCTTCGCGGATTCCGCTCTCGGCGAGCGCCTGCTCCACCTCGGGCGTGAGGTTCCTGAACTCCATGCGGGCCGGGATCCGCATGGTGAGGACCTTCCGGAACGATCGCATGCTTCCTCCTTCGATCCGACCCGGCTTCCGGCGGCTATGGTAAGGTCACTTCCGTGGGCCGCGCATCCGGATCCGATCATGCGGCCAAGGAGGTCTCGGTTGCGGTCATCTCGCCGGTTCGGCTACTTCGTTCCGCTCCTCCTGCTCCTCGCATCCTGCGCGGAAAAGCAGGAGGCCGCCCAAGTTCCGCCCCCCGGCCGCCCTGGCCGTGGAATCTCGATCATCGAGGCGAAGGATCGCATGCGCGCGCCTGACTTGGCGATCCCCTCTCTCGGCGGGTCAACCTGGCGCCTCGCCGATCAGAAGGGGAAGGTCGTCCTCGTCGACTTCTGGGCGACCTGGTGCGGCCCATGCCGGATGACGATTCCTCATATGATCGAGCTGCGTCAGACGATCGGGGAGGAGCGCCTCGCGATCGTGGGCATCTCCCTTGACCAGGGCGGCGCGCCGATCGTCGAGCCCTTCGTCCGGCAGATGGGAATCAACTACACGATCCTTCTCGATCCCCAGGGGCGCTCGGCCGAGCAGTTCGGGGGCGTGCAGGGGATCCCGACTTTCTTCCTCATCGATCGATCCGGGAGGATCGCGGCGAGCATGGTCGGCGCGGGGCCGAAGGAATCGATCGCCCAGGCGGTCGATGCGCTGCTCAGGGAAACCTAGGGCGGCGTCGCGGGCCCGTCATGCGCGTGGACCGAAGATGGCGGTCCCGACGCGGATGTGGGTGGCTCCCTCCTCGATGGCGATTTCATAGTCGCCCGACATCCCCATCGAGAGCAGCTCGACTTCGGGGAGGGAGCCACGAATCGCGTCGCGAAGCTCCCGCAGGAGGCGAAATGATCGCCGGATCGCTTCTCGATCGTCCGTGAGTGGGCCGAGCGTCATCAGCCCGCGAAGTCGAAGCGCGGGAAGAGCGCTGACCGCTGCGGCCAACTCGGGCGCCGCATCCGGAGATGTGCCGAACTTCGTCGCCTCGCCGGAGGTGTTGACCTGCAGGAGGAGATCGATCCTCCGCCCGGCTTCGGCGTGCGACTGGATCGTCTCGGCGAGGCGGATCGAATCGAGCGAGTGGATCATCGCCACGCGCGGCAGCACCGCGCGAACCTTGTTGGTCTGGAGATGTCCGATGAGATGCCAGCGCAGCGGGAGCTCGAGCAACGACGCGGACTTCGAGAGAAGCTCCTGCACCCGGTTCTCTCCGAAGTCGGCGATACCGAGGGCATGGGCTTCGCGCACCGTCTCTTCGGGAATCGTCTTGCTGACGCAGATCAGGACGATCTCGTCCGGGTCGCGTCCGATTCGCCGCGCGGCTGCCGTCATCGCCGCGCGAACGGCGGCGTAGCGGGCGGCCATGGTCGGGAGCTGCTCTTCCATTGCAGCGGATCGTACGCGCAGACGTCGCGATCGCGCAACGGTCGGGCGGATGCGCCGCGCCCTGGAACGGCTGCGCGAGCGCGCAGCCAGCGAGAGGTTCGTCGAATCCGATCCCCTGGCCGGCGTGATCGCCTTCTCCGATCCACTCGACCAGGAGGTGGCCGGCCTGATCGCGGCGGTCCTCGCCTATGGACGGGTCGATCTGCTCCTCGCCCACACGCGGCGGGTCCTCTCCTGTCTCGGGCCGCATCCCGCCGCGACCCTCCGCAACCGCCTTCCGCGACTTCCCTCCATGGCCTACCGCTTCCACCGCACCCGCGATCTTTCCGCTCTCCTGCGCGGAGTGCGCTCGCTTCTCCTGAGGCATGGCCGGCTGGGTGGCGCGTTTCGTTCCCATCTAGACGCGGCGAGCGGCGATCTCCGCGGCGGGCTTGCGGGCTTCGCCCACGAGATCTCCTCCGCGGCCGGCCCGGGCGGGCCGGGGCTCCGATTCCTTCTCGCCGATCCGTCCCGCGGAGGGGCCTGCAAGAGATGGAATCTCTACCTGCGCTGGATGGTCCGGCGCGCCGACGGGGATCCCGATCCGGGACCATGGAACGATCTCGTCTCCCCTGCCGTGCTCCGGATTCCGCTGGACGCGCACCTCGTGCGGATCAGCCGACGTCTGGGATTCACCTCGCGGCGAACCGCCGACTGGCGCATGGTCGAGGAAGTCACATCCTCCCTCCGGATCCTGGATCCAGCCGATCCCATCCGATACGACTTTCCCCTTTGCCACCTGGGGATCCGAGGCGGCTGCCCGCCTGATTTGACCGCTGCCGACTGCGACCGCTGTCCTCTCCGCGCCGTCTGCGTCACAGGAATCGCGCGTCTCGGCGGCGCGACCGCCCCGGGGGCGCGACTTGATCGCCCCTCGATCGGGACCTAGACTAGCCTGCGATTCAGCCGCGGCCCGGACCGTGACCATCGACACAGAGGAGGAAGACTTGGATCGGCTCGACCAGTTGCGCCGCATCCGCTCGGAGAAGCTCGCCCGCATGCGGGAAATCGGAATCGATCCCTACCCGCCCCGATTCGAGCGCACCCATCTCGCCTCGGAGATCATCGAACGATTCGACTCGCTCGAGGAGGGCCCCCCCGTGCGCGTGGCAGGCCGGGTCATGAGCCTGCGCGAGATGGGCAAGGCCTCCTTCGCGCATCTGCAGGACGGCTCGGGGAGGATCCAGATCTACTTGCGCTCGGACTCGATCGGAGCCGACGGCTTCGAGATCGTGCGGCTGCTCGACTTGGGTGACATCGTCGGCGTGAGCGGCGTCGTCTTCCGCACGAGGACCGGAGAGATCTCGGTGCGGGCCGGGTCGATCGCAGTCCTCTGCAAAGCGGCCCTCCCGCTTCCGATCGTCAAGGAGAAGGACGGCCAGCGCTTCGACGATGTGACCGACAAGGAGCATCGCTACCGGCAGCGCCATGCGGATCTGATTCTGAATCCAGCCGCGCGCAAGAGCCTCGAGCTGCGTTCGCGCATGATTCGCTCGCTCCGCGGCTTCCTCGACGCGCGCTCCTTTCTGGAAGTGGAGACGCCCGTGCTCCAGATCCTGCCCGGCGGGGCCAACGCGCGGCCCTTCGTCACCCATCACAACGCGCTGGGGATCGACCTCTACCTCAGGATTGCCCTGGAGCTGCACCTGAAACGCCTGCTGGTCGGGGGAATCGAGAAAGTCTACGAACTCGCCAAGGTCTTCCGGAATGAGGGGATGGACCGCGAGCACAACCCGGAGTTCACCCTCCTTGAGTTCTACTGGGCCTATGCAGACTACTTCGACGCGATGGATCTGGTGGAGGAGATGGTTCGTACCGCCGCGCTCGAAGCGGCGGGAGCGCTGCGGTTCCCCTCGCCGGCGGGGGAAGGGGCGATCGACCTGGAGGCGCCCTTCCAGCGGATGTCCATGCGCGAGCTGATCGCCGAGCACGCGGGGATCGACATGATCAGTGATCCCGATGAGAGGCTCCTCGCCTATCTCCAGGAGCGTTCGCTCCCGCTTCCGAAGATCCCGGGCCGCGGACCGCTCATCGAGTATGTCTTCGATGCGGCGGCGGTGCCCCACCTGAACCAACCGACCTTCGTCACCGATCATCCCAAGAGCACCAGTCCGCTGGCGAAAGGCCATCGCTCCGGGATGCCCGAGCTGACGGAGCGATTCGAGCTCTACATCGGAGGGCACGAATACGCGAACGCCTTCAGCGAGTTGAACGATCCCGCCGACCAGCGGGCGCGCCTGGAAGAGCAGGCGCGTCGCGGCGAGATGGGCGACGAGGAGGCGCAGCGCCTGGACGAGGAGTTCCTCACCGCGATCGAGCACGGCATGCCGCCGGCGGCCGGAGTGGGCATCGGCGTCGATCGATTGGTGATGCTTCTTGCCGGCGAGGCGAGCATCCGCGATGTCATCTTCTTCCCCCACCTGAAGCCCATCGAGCGGACAGGCAAGTCGGAGGAGTTGCAGCAGTGACCACGCCCCGCGGCCGCGCCTCCCAGAGCGAGCAGATCGTCGGAGTCTCCGATGTGATGAAGAGGATCCTTCACCTCGTGGAGAAGATCGGCCCCACTGAGAGCACGGTCCTCATCACGGGGGAGAGCGGCACGGGGAAGGAGAAGATCGCCCGCTTCATCCACCTGCAGAGCAAGCGCGCCGGTAGGCCCTTTGTCGCGGTCAACGCGGGCGCGATCCCCGAAACCTTGATCGAGAGCGAGCTCTTCGGCCACGTCCGGGGAGCCTTCACCGACGCGCGGGAGCGCAAGCGGGGCCTCTTCGAGCTGGCCGACACGGGAACGATCTTCCTCGATGAGGTGGGCGAGATGCCTCCCTCCCTCCAGGTGAGACTCCTTCGAGTCCTGCAAGAGCGGGAGATCCGTCCCGTTGGGGCCGACTTCACCCAGCAGGTCGACGTGCGGGTCATCGCCGCCACAAACCAGGACCTCCGCGACTCGATCCGCTCGGGCAGGTTCCGCGAGGACCTCTTCTACCGCCTCAATGTCTTCCGAATCCACATGCCTCCCCTGCGGGAGCGCAAGGAGGACATCCCCTTCCTCGCGCGGTTCTTCCTGAAGAACCTGGCCGAGCGCTATGAGCGAACGGTAGGCGGCTTCAGCGACACGATCTGGGGCTACCTGGTCAACTACGAATGGCCCGGAAATGTGCGCGAGCTGGAGAACGCCATCGAGCGTGCCGTGATCGTCAGCGAGGGGCCGTTGATCGCGCCCCGAGATCTTCCCCCGGAGATCATCGAGCGGGGCTTGCCCCGGCTCGAGGAAGGCGGCGACGAGACGATCCCCGACGGGTTGGCTCTGGAGGAGGTGGAGGAGCGCTACATCCGCCGCGCGATCCGGCGGGAGCAGGGGAGCCTCACGAACGCGGCCAAGAGCCTCGGAATCTCCCGCACGACTCTGTGGAGGAAGATGCGCCGCTACGGCATCCGCTCGGTTACAGAATGAAACGGGTGGCTCTGTTCAGATGAGGAACAGAGCCACCCGGTAGTCTGCGCGATAGAGATGCCACTAGCTATCTTATTGAATAGCAATATATTACATGGTCGACCGTCTCATCTGCGGGGCGTAGGGTTGGCTCGCTTCTTGCTCCAACCACTCCTGGCTTAACTTCCAATCGAAATCCAGCGGGCGACGGTGCGGGAGCGCCGGCCCAAAAAAGGAGATGAAGATGGGCAAGATCATCGGGATCGACCTCGGGACCACCAATTCCTGTGTGGCCGTGATGGAGGGGAATGAGCCGGTCGTCATCCCCAACTCCGAGGGAGGCCGCACCACGCCTTCTGTCGTCGCCTTCAAGAAGGACGGGGAGAAGATCGTTGGCGCCGCCGCCCGGAGGCAGGCGGTGACCAATCCCACCCAGACGATCTACTCGATCAAGCGGTTCATGGGCCGCAAGTACGACGAGGTGAGTACCGAGATCGGCGAGGTGCCCTACGAGGTGATTCGCGGCGACAACGACGTCGCCCGCGTGAAGATCGGCGATCGCGTCTATTCGCCTCCCGAGATCTCCGCGATGGTCTTGCAGAAGATGAAGCAGACGGCGGAGGACTACCTCGGCGTGAAGGTGACCGAGGCGGTCATCACCGTACCGGCCTACTTCAATGACTCGCAGCGTCAGGCGACGAAGGACGCGGGCCGTATCGCCGGGCTCGAGGTAAAGCGGATCATCAACGAGCCGACCGCGGCCGCCCTCGCCTACGGGCTCGACAAGGCGAAGAAGGATCAGAAGATCGCCGTCTACGACCTTGGCGGCGGGACATTCGACATCTCGATTCTCGAGCTGGGTGATGGGGTCTTCGAGGTCAAGTCGACCAACGGCGACACGCATCTGGGCGGAGACGATCTTGATCAGCGGATCATCGACATGCTGGCCGATGACTTCAAGCGCGAGAACGGCATCGATCTCCGCAAGGATCCGATGGCCCTGCAGCGGCTGAAGGAAGCGGCTGAGAAGGCGAAGATCGAGCTCTCCTCCTCGCAGCAGACGGAGATCAACCTCCCATTCATCACCGCCGACCAAACTGGGCCGAAGCACCTGACGTCGACGATGACGCGATCGAAGCTCGAGCAGCTGATCGGCGATCTGATCGAGCGCACGGTGGGGCCCTGCCGCCAGGCCCTCAAGGACGCGGGGCTCACCGCATCGGAGATCGACGAGGTGATCCTCGTGGGCGGCTCCACGCGCATTCCCAAGGTGCAGGAGACGGTGCGCCAGCTCTTCAATCGCGAACCCCACAAGGGTGTGAATCCCGACGAGGTCGTCGCCGTGGGCGCGGCCATTCAGGGGGCAGTCCTTGCCGGGGAGGTGAAGGACGTCCTGCTGCTCGATGTGACGCCGCTCTCGCTCGGGATCGAGACGCTTGGAGGAGTCTGCACGAGGCTCATCGAGAGGAACACGACCATTCCGACGCGCAAGAGCCAGATCTTTTCCACCGCCGGGGACAACCAGACTCTCGTGGAGATCCACGTTCTGCAAGGCGAGCGCGAGATGGCGGTCGACAACAAGAGCCTCGGCAAGTTCCAGCTGACCGGGATTCCTCCCGCGCCTCGCGGCTTGCCGCAGATCGAGGTGACCTTCGACATCGACGCCAATGGGATCCTCAAGGTTTCGGCCAAGGACAAAGCGACCAACCGGGAGCAATCGATCCGCATCGAGGCCGGCAGCGGGCTCACCGAATCCGAGATCAAGAAGATGGTCCAGGACGCCGAGTCGCATGCGGCCGAGGACAAGAGCCGGCGCGAGCTGATCGATGCGCGCAATCAGTCGGAGAACCTCGCCTACGAGACGGAGAAGAATCTCAAGGAGTGGGGCGATAAGGTCGATCCGGCCACGCGCGCCCGGATCGAGGCCGCCGTCGCCACTGTGAGGGTATCCCTGTCATCCGAGACGCCCGGACCGATCCGCTCGGCTGCGGAAAGCCTTCAGAAGGAGCTCCATGCGCTCGCCGCCGAGATGTACAAGCAGGCGGGCGGGCCCTCGCAGACCGGCGAGCCCCCGCCCCCGTCGGGGGGGGGCGCGCCCGGCTCGGGGGGACCGGTCGATGCCGACTTCGAAGTCGTGGACGAAGACAAGAAGAGCTAGGACGGGATGGCGATGGCAGGCGACGAGATCCAAGCGAACGAGCTGTTCCTGCACTTCGTGATGCAGCAGCAGATGGCCGCCATGATGTACATGGGCAAGATCGTTCGCCCTGACACGGGCGAGGCGGATCGGAATCTCGATGCAGCCCGCTTCACGATCGACATCCTCGGGATGTTCGAGGAGAAGACCCGTGGGAATCTGACCAGCGAGGAGGGGAAGCTTCTCCAGCAGGCGCTGACGACGCTCCGCCTGACCTATCTCGACGAGACCAAGCGAGGCGAATCCTCCGATGAGCCGAAGGCAGAAGAAGAGGCGGCGGAAGCAGGCCCTGACGATGCGGGAATCGGCGCCTGATCCCCGGAGTCACGCGGACCCCGTCGAGGAGCCCGTGCAAGTGCGCTCCGCGGAAGACGAGGCGCCCCCGACGGAGGAGCCGGGAGTCGAGTCCGTGACGGAGCGCGAGCTCGCTCCCGCGGAGGAATACCTCGAGCAGCTCCAGCGTCTCTCGGCGGAGTTCGCGAACTACAGACGCCGGACGATGAGGGAGCGCGCGGAATGGGAGATTCGCGCGAAGGGAGATCTGGTTTCCAGTCTCGTGCCTGTCCTCGACGACCTCGATCGGGCTCGGTCCCACCTCGACATGCAGACGATCTCGAAAGAGGCGGAGGGCCTGCACCTCGTCTGCTCTCGCCTCGAGGAGATTCTGCAGGCGGCGGGGCTGGAACGCCAGATGACGGAAGCGGGCACGCGATTCAATCCGGAGATCCACGAGGCGTTCGCCTCCGCAAACTCCGACGAGTACCCCGAAGGCGACATCGTGGAGACCCTGCAGCCGGGATACCTCTTCCGGGGCATTCTGTTGCGCCCTGCGCGCGTGTGCGTCTCGCGAGGACCGGCGGGTGACGATGACTGACGGAGGGGCGGGTCGCCCGAGCGACGCCGACCTCCCGGGTCTTTGGATCCTGAGCGACGATCCGAGAATCGCCGAGCAGGTCGCGCGGGCGATGCATGGATCGGGGACCCAGGTCCTGCGCCTCGAACGCTTCCCCGACCCCGGCGGCGGCGGGGAGTCGATCTACCCCGACTGGCTGATCGCGGATCTTGGATCGAAGTGCCTGCGCGCCGCGGACCTCGAATCATTCAAGAGGGAGCATCCGGAGAGCCAGCTCTTCCTGATCGCAGGCGATCCGCGCTCGCCCGTTCCCTCCGAGCTGGCGCGCCTCGGTGTCCGCCACTGGTTCCTGCGCCCGCTCGATCTCGACGCCGTGCGCCGGGTCCTTCGCGCGGCTCTGCGCTCACGAAAGGCCGAGATCGCGCGCCTGCGGACCCGATCGAGGGAGCATCCGACCTTTGACGATCTGATCGGAAGGGACCCCGCATTCCTCCGGGCCTGCGAGCTTGCGCGCCGGGCGGCTGGAAGCCCCTCGACGGTGATTCTCCTCGAGGGGGAGACGGGCACCGGGAAGGGCGTCTTCGCGAGGGCGATCCACCGTGAGAGCCCCCGAGCGGGCGGCCCATTCGTCGAGGTCAACTGCGCCTCGCTTCCCGGCGGGCTGCTCGAGTCGGAGCTGTTCGGACACGAGCGCGGCGCCTTCACGCATGCCCAGACCGCCAAGCCTGGCCTCCTGGAGCTCGCCGATTCGGGCACCTTCTTCCTGGACGAGGTGGCGGAAACGGATCCCCAGGTCCAGGCGAAGATTCTGAAGTTTCTCGATTCGGGGACGTTCCGCCGGGTCGGGGGGATCGAGGAGCGGGAGGTGGATGTGCGCGTCCTCGCGGCAACGCAGAAGGACCTCGAACGGGAATCGAACGAGGGACGCTTCCGGCTCGATCTCTTCCATCGCCTCCATGTCATTCGTGTCCGGATCCCGCCCCTGCGCGAGCGCCGCAAGGACGTCCGGCTCCTCTTGGGGCACTATCTCGCCCAGTTCGCTGGACGTCTCGGAAAGGGCGCGATCGCTTGGGGCGAGGATGCGCTGAAACTCCTCGAGGCGCACTCCTGGCCCGGGAATACGCGCGAGCTGGTGAATCTCTGCGAGCGCGTCGCCCTCCTGAGCCCGGGTCCCGGCGAGATCCGACCCGGCGACCTGCCGGAGCTGGCGGGCGCGATGCGCGCCGTGCGCATCGAGCGCTCCAAACGGGGCTTGCAGGTCGCGATCCCGGAGGGCGTGGGTTTCGACGCCATCGAGCGGGCGATCCTGCTGCACGCTATTGAGAGAGCTGGCGGGAACGTCAGCGGGGCGGCTTCCGCCCTCATGATGGGTCGCGGGCAGTTGCGTTATCGGATGGAGCGTCTTGGAATCTCGCCGGACGAGCTCACGACGGCCGGGGGGAGGCGACGCGGCGCCGGGCCGCGCCGGGGAGCGCGGAAGGCATCAGCCGAATAGCCGGCCGATCGAGTCCACCATGTCGCGCGTCAGGTACTGGATCCTGCCGATGAGAAGCGAGACCCGCGCCATCACCGTATAGCCGAACGAAGCCCCGAAGCCAGCCATGATGCAGAGCCTGCCGAAGTAGGCGAAGCGCCCGATCCCACCCTTGTGCTCCAGCGAGAAGAAGAAGAAGACCAGGCAGGCGAGAGTCCCGACGACCAGGAAGGTCGAGTCGACGGTTGCGAAGAAGTTCGCGCTCCAGGACCGGGCGGAGTCGATCGAGAGCAAAGGCTGGATCGTCGCCTCGGTCTGCTGCAGGACTCGGCCTTCGAGGGTGGAGGGGATGCTCACGCCGGAAAAGCCGCCGATGTAGAAGGCGAGCGCCCAACGGCTCACCCAGCCGATCTTCGGGACGAAACGCGTGAAGAGGATGATTCCCAGGAAGAAGGGGATCAGGTAGTCGAACTGGCCGTTGTGAAGAACGTTGTCCCAGACCTTCGGCCTGAAGACGTTGTTGTAATAGGTCACGACGAGGAAGCCGACCGAGAGGCCAACTGCGATGTGTTCTGCCATCTTGTATAGAGGATTGTCACGATAGAGGAATGAGAAGATCGCGAGCGTCACGAGTCCCGCGAGAATCGTCCAGATCGGATTGGCGAGCGCCGCGTCCATGGTCTAGCCCCTCCTCCGGGAGAGCAGGTAGGCGATGTTCCCGATGACGATGAAGAGGATGATCATGTAGTGAACCGTCTTCTGCGAGCGCATTCCCGCCGTCCCGTCGCCGATCTTGTCGATTCGCTTCTCGTACTCCGCCGCGCCTTTCAGTCCCCCGAGGATTCCGCTGATTTGCCCGCTCTGATAGAAGGGCTGGATATCCGCGGTGTAGACCGCCGTGAGGCCGGCGAGGACCTTCAGCCCGTAGCGCGAGCCGGGATATACGGCCCAGTACTCGCCGACGGCCGTCGAGGCGAGGGTGATGACCGCAGGTATCTGGTCGTAGTTCTGGATCGGCTCCATCAGCGGGATCTCATTCACCGGAGTCCCGTAGTAGTCGATCGGAAAGGTCTTCTTGAAGTCCTCCCCCATTTGAAGCATGGCGATCACTGCGTTGGGCTGGAAGCCCAGGAAAGCCCAGTCGACGTTCTGCTTCCGTCCGTACTCGGCGGCGATGCGCGGGACGACGTCGCTCGCAATCCCCGCGCCCAGGCCCGAGTACTGAAGGCTGATGGCGAGGACGCGGATTCCTCTCGAGAAGCAGTGGTGGAGGACCGCCTCCGCCATCGGGGTCAGCTCCGCCGCGGAGGCCGGGTCATAATCAAAGGAGATCATGAGCGGATTCGAGTGGGGTGGGATGCTCTCGATCACATTGTAGGCATCCTCGACCTCGCGGGAGACCTCGATGCGCACCGGCGGCCAGTCGATGTAGAAGGGGAAGGTCACCGCAACGAAGAGAACGGAGTAGATGATCCGTCGATCGATGTTCTGGAGCAGCCGGAGAATTTCCTGGAACTGCATCGGATCACTCCTTCCCCGAGCCCAAGTAGGAGCGTTCGATGCCGAGGACGACCTTGAGCGCCGTCGAGGCCATCCCCAAGCCGACGCCGATGAGGATCGCGCGCTTGGCGACGAGATTGGGGGTGTTGAGGATCCACCGGGCCATATCGGGGATTGCGAGCGACCGTCCGTCGTCGAGCCGGCCGATCATGACGATCACGGCAGCCACGAGCAGGACGGTGGCGTCCGTGCTCCTTGTGCGGAATGCGCGAAACGAAGCCGAGGCGAGGTAGAAGGCGAGCAGCGCGAACATCGTCGCCTGGACCGGCAAGAGGACGGCATTGAAGAGATTCTGAAAGAGCGTCCCGGAGCCGCGTCCCTCGATGAACCCGGCGAGCATCATGAGGACCATCGCAGCGATCGCCGCGAGCGAATAGACCCAGTCCTTCCGCCGCTTCTGGACCTTGCCGCCGTGCCGGTGCAGAACGCTCGCCACGCCCAGGACGATGGAGAACGCGTAGACGATTTGCAGGTAGTCGTTCAGGCGGTTGTAGATCGGCAACAGCGCAGGAACGAAGTACTGCACGGCCATGAAGATGCCGACGATTGCGCAGATGAGGAGGGGAAGCTGGATCCTCATCCGCCCGTGCTCCGTACCCGGAGCATCTCCTTGACGAAGTTAAACGGCGCACCCTCGAGGATCACGCCCAGGGTCATCGCGAGCACTCCGATGACGATCAGCACGATGCAGACCGCCTTGAAGTAATCCTGTCCCTTGAGGCTGCCTAGAAGGCTTGTCTCGCGGCCGATATAGGCGCTTGCCGCATAGAGCTCCTCGCCGATGATGGTGTAGTCGCAGGCGGTGACGAAGAACGGAAGCTGGGAAATGGCGTCGGTTCCGGCGATCTGGATCGCTCCGACCGATGCTCCGGTCTCGGCCAGGACCAGCGACTCGGCGGCGAACATGCCCAGCAGCAGGTTGGCTCCGGGTCGCTCGCGCACCATCGTCCCGCAGACTGCGGCGGCGTATGCGAACTGGTCGTTGGTGACGAAGTAAATGTCGTCGGGCCGGTAGTTGTGGGGATAGCCGGCCTCCGTGAAGGCCAGCTTCACGACGTCCTGGGTGACGGGGAAGACGATCGGATCGCGGTTGGGGACGAGGATCCGGCTCTGGTAACTGGCGATTCTCTTGGCGACCTGGCCGAGGATGTTGAGCGATGCGATGGTCGCCACATCGGCGATCGTGCTGATCCCGGGAACGTAGAGCGTCGGCTTGCCCATCTCGGTGCAGCGGCCGACCGCCTCGTCGATCGCATCGAGACCGGCGATCTTGCGGATGAAGAGCTCGCGACCCTGCTTCGCCGCCCTGATCATGAAGAGCACGAGCGCGATGAAGAGCGCCGTCGTGATGAGCGTGTTGAACTTGTTCGTGAAAAACCACTGCCGGATGGGCGCGACCGGTCCGACCCGGGCTCCGTCGACGTAGGCGCCGTTCTGGAGGTGGGTCCGGACAAAGTACGCGTAATCCCGGCCGGGACGTAGATTCAGGTCCTCGTATGAGAATCGATTGCCCGCCTGCTGCGCCTGGAAGGACTTGACCGCGACGAACTCGGTCCCGCCGGGCCCCGAACGGAATAGCTCGTAGCGGGTGACGGGTCCATGGCCGGCGGGGTCTCCGGGGGAACGGGAGAAGGAGATCTTGAGAGCTTCGCCGGCGTCGAGCGGTTTGTCCTCGACCGAGAGATCCGATACGGGCGGAAGACTCGGAGGATTCAGCTCCTGGGCTTCAGGGGTCGTGAGGGAGGCGAACGGCAGGAGCGCGATCGAGATCGTCGCGGCAATCCTGCAAGGGCGCATCGCACCTCCTCCCTCATAGTACCCAACCCGGGCGCGCTCGGAGATAGGCTAGACGATTCGGCGGGAGGACGCCACCCTTTCCGGCGCCGGGGGAGGCCAACCTCCGCCAGTCTACCCCTCAGCCTCTGAGGCGGACATAGATGTCCCGGGCGACGTCAAGATCGATGGCCAGGTCGGTCTCGTCGATCTGGATGACGAAGCTCGGTTTCTTCTGGTGAAGACGGATGATCGAGGAGGGCACGAGTCCGTAAGCGCCGAGTCGATCGAGCCGGCCATGGTCCCGCGGGCGGATGTGCACGATCTCGCACAGATCCCCGACGCTCATCTCCGAGAGGGGATAGACGCGCGCCTCCCCGTTCTCCTGCGAACCGCAGCACTTGCCGGGAGGGATCGGTCTGCCGTGGGGGCAATGGGTCGGATGGCCGAGGAATGAGCAGACCCGGTCGACTGCCCGCTCGCTCAACAGGTGCTCGAACGCGCATGCGGTCTCCTCGATCTCATGCTCCTCGATCTGGAGGACGGTTTGCATCAGAACTTCCGCGAGGCGATGCCGCCGCAGGATGCCCTCGGCGCGGCTGAAACCTTGGGAGGTGAAGTGAATCTCCCCGTCTCCCTCGGACACGAGGCCAGCTCGCGTCAGCTCCGCCAGGAGCTCCTTTGGATCGGTCTCGCGGCACGCCTCGAGGAAAGAGTCCCGGTCGCTCATGCCGCGCTCCTTGAGCACGAAGATCGTTTCAAGACCCTCGTCGAGACGATGCTCGTTTGTCATCGCCGCCCCCTGAACCATCGAGCGAGACGTCTCACGCCTGTGACGATCGTCGATTCCTCCACGAACTCATAGCCGCAGTTCGGACAGCATAGCACCTTGCACTTCTTGGCGATCGGGCACCCGCTCGGGCAACCGTCCCGATCGAGCCGGACGAGGCTTCCGCAAAGCGGACAAGGGACCTCCTGCCTGACCGCGGCCACTCAGACCTCCAAACCCGCAACCCTCAGGAAGCGCATCAAGAGCCCTCCTACGAAGAATGCGAACGGGAATATGAAGGCGACCATCGCCGCCGTGATGCGCCAGCCGTGCTCCTTGAGGATCATGAAGACATTGGCGATGCAGGGAACGAAGAGCGTGATGATGAGCATGCTCACCAGAACCTGGTTGCCGGTGAGGATCGCATCGGGTCCCGTCGCGGCCTCCAGCAGGAAGACCGCTCCGTAATCCCTTCGGAGGAATCCGATCAGGAAGGCGTCGGTGGCCTCTCCCGGCAGTCCAAGCCAGCCGCGGACCAGCGGGGCGGCCGCGTCCCGGATCCCCGGAAGCGCTCCGGTCCGATCGAGCACGAAGAGAATCAGGGTTCCCAGCACGAAAAGAGGCAGCACCTCCCGGAGGTACCATTCGATCCGGGCGATCGTCTTGACCGCGATGTTCGAAAGAACGGGTCGGCGGATCGGGGGGATCTCGAGCAGGAAATCGGATGACCGTCCCGGGAAGAGACGGGAGGAAAGCCAGCCGACGGTGACCATGATCAGGGTGACCGCGCCGAGCCAGATGATGGTGCCCCCTGGAGAGACGACGCTCATCATGGCCAGCAGGACGCCGAGCTGCGCGGAGCAGGGCACCCCCAGGGCGAGCAGGAGGGTCACGATCAACCGCTGCTTTCGCGTCTGGAGGATGCGAGTGGTGAGAGTCGCCATCGTGTCGCATCCGAGCCCCAGGACCATCGGTAGAACCGCACGTCCGTTGAGCCCCATCAGCCGGAAGAAGTCGTTGACCATCACGGCCAGGCGGGGGAGATACCCCGTGTCCTCGAGGATGCTGAAGAGGATGAAGAAGGTGAAGACGATCGGCAGAACGATCGCGAAGCCGTAGGCCAGCGCCATCGTGAAAATTCCGTAGGGGCCCACCAGGAGGTCGTGGATCAGGCGAAACAGGCGCTGCCAACCCGACAGGGGGGCGTCGACCGCATACTCCGGCGTGGAGACGCTCCTCGTCCACTCGATCCCCGTGTCGAGTCCGTGAGCGGGACTCAGCGGGATTTGGAGGTTCACGGTCACATCGGTGGGCGGATGCGTGTGGGGAAACGGGAACAGCGCATCAGTCACATCGATGACGGCCGGGCTCAAGACCTGGCCAAAGAGGCCCGTCTCCATCAGGTCGACGAGTGTTCCGGCGCCGAAGAGCCCGACGAACCAGAATGTCGCCAGGAGCACCAGGGCGAGGATCGCGACTCCTCGCACCGGGTGGATCGACCATCGTCCGAGCCGGTGCGTCCACCCGGCGCGGGGACGGTCGGCGGAGATGTAGCACTCGGAGATGATCTCATCGACGATCTCGAGGTGCGCCCGGAGGATCGTCTGGGAGAGGGGCTCGCCGCTGGCCCGGCCCGCCGCGAGGCGCACGGCGTCGCAGGCCTCGATCTGGCGCTGGTTCATCCGCTGCCGCAGCCATGGGAGAATCGTCCGGTCCCCCGAGAGGAGACAGATCGCGATGTACCTTCGGGACGCGCCGGTCTCGGGTAGGCACGTCGAGATCTCCTGGATCGCTCGCTCGATCGCGGCCGGATACTGCACTTCGATCCGCGGGGCGCGGCCACTTCCGAGCGCATCCTGGAGCGCGCCCAGTCCTGTGTGGCGGATCGCGACGGTCTCCACGACGGGAATCCCGAGACGCTGCTCGAGCTGCGCCCGATGGAGACGAATCCCGAGCGAGCGCGCCTCGTCCATCATGTTCAGAGCGAGCACGACAGGCCGACCCATGAGCGCTAGCTCAAGCGTCAGGGAGAGGGTGCGCCGCAGATTCTTGGCATCGCCGACCTGAAGGACCGCGGCTTCGGGCTCATTCAGGAGGATGTCGCGAGTCACCCGCTCGTCCTCCGACATCGGGATGAGATGGTTCGTGCCGGGAGTGTCGATGAGGTCGAAGCCGCCTCTCGCGGCATTCATCCGGCCTCGGGTGACCTCGATTGTCGTGCCCGGATAGTTCGAGACGTTTGCGTAGCGACCGGTCAGCACGCCGAAGAGGACGCTCTTGCCGACATTCGGATTGCCGACGAGGAGAACCGGAGGTAGCGTCGCGCCGACGTCGACCGCGCGATGAAGCTTCGCCATCGTCACTCCGACTTGGGCGGCGCGCCCGCCCTCTTCTGACACGCTGGACAGATTCCGATCACCTCGAAGACACGCCCCTGCAGGCGATAGCCGGTGGAGCGGGCGAGGCCGCTCTGCGCCTCCTCGACCTTAGGATCCTCGAACTCGTCGATCCTCCCACAACTGGTGCAGACGATGTGATCGTGCGGCTCGCGCCCGACGACGCTCTCGTAGAGCCCGCGCCCCTGTCCAACGATCGATTTGCGAACGATGCCGCATTCCTCGAAGAGGCCCAGGTTTCGATAGACGGTGGCGCGGCTGATCGGATGCCTCCCGCGCGAGAGGCGCGAGCTCATCTGCTCGGCATCGAAGTGGCCCGCCTGCGAGACGATGGCCCGCAGGAGGAGCAGACGCTCCGGCGTCAGACGGAGGCGCTGATTCTTGAGGTGGTCACGGAGTCGGGAGCTTGCTTTCTGAAACGCAGCCTGAGGCGACATGTTTGGATATCGGTCCTTCTTATTGAGATTCAGTTGCAGCAACGTTCTCACGCTACTCCGCCGGCATCCCGCCTGTCAACGCCACCCGGCGCGACGCGGCTCGGACGCGCGCTTCTCAATCTTCCGCTCCTCGGTCCTTGCGGCGCCTTGGGGCGGGTGGTAGGGTCCGGGGCCGGATCCCATCGATCCATGGAGGTGAAGCATGGATGTCCGAGCTGCATTCCGTGCCTGGGCCCTGATCGCCCTAGCGAGCGCGATTGCGATCCCCGCCGGCGGGGCGATCCCCGTCGACCTGGGCGGAGGGATCGTCGCCGGCGGCTACTTCGGGGACTTGCGCCACGACTGGGATGCCGGACCCGGCGGGACGGTCTTCATCCAGTTCCCCTGCAAGTGCGACCTCGAGGGCCGGCTCACGGCGGCGATGGTCTGGAATAACGGATCGATGCGCGAACGCGCGCGCGAGGAAGGTCCGGACCTCGGCGCCGAGCCCGGGGAGCTTGCCGACGCCTACCGGCGCACCACGGTCGCGGCCTCGCTGCTCTGGCGCGTGGAGCGGCTCGCGATCGGCGACGTGGGCGTGCCTTACATCGGTGGGGGATTCGCATTCCATGAGCGCAGGGTCGACTTCGCGCGCCCCTCTGAGCTCGAGACGCCCGGCGGCGGCCCAACCTATGACATCCGGCGGGACATCGCCTGGGACGCCGGATTCCTGGGCACCGGCGGCGTCCGCTTCTATCGAACATCCGGCGTCTTTCTCGCTCTCGAGGCGACCGTTCATGCGATCGACACTCCCTCGGAGTGGGCATATGCCTACGACGCGGCTTTTCTCCTGGGGTATCAGATCGGACCCTAGAGTGACTCCGGAAACGACACGCATGCTGCGACCGCGGACGCTTCCATGTTGGATCGCCGCGGTCGTTCTTCTCGGGGGCATCGCGCCGGCCGCGGTCGCGGGGCGTTCGGAACCGCGGATTCCCATCGTCCGCATCGGCGTCGCTCCGGAGGTCGTCTCGGCGTCGATCGGCTGCAGCGGGAGCTGGATCGCCGGGGTGCTCGGCAGGGGCGTCGAGCCGGAGGAGATCCCCACCGGATCGATCTGGACGCTCACGGCCGAGGGCGATCGGCTTCAGGTGCGCGATCACCTCGGGCGATCGCGGGGCGGAGGCGCCGACACGCTCTTCTTCGCGCCCGCGAGGTCGCAGGCGGGGCGCGTCGAGCTGGACGGCCGGATGTACCGCGGTGAGTTCATCGCCTTCGCCGCGGGAGGGGATCGGCTCAGCGTTGTCAACGTGCTCGATCTCGAGTCGTATCTGCGCGGGGTGCTCCCGGCGGAAATCGGGGGCGGGAAGGACCGGTTCGAGGCGATCAAGGCGCAGGCGGTCGCCGCGCGCTCCTATACGCTCGCCTATCTGAACCGGTGGAAGAGCCGCGGCTTCGACTTGCTGGCCACCGTCTCGGATCAGGTCTACCTGGGCATGGCCGGGGAGCGGCCCGACGCGGACCGGGCGCTCAAGGAGACCTGCGGGATCGTCGCCCTGCACGATGGGTGGCCGATCGAGGCCTTCTACTCCTCGACCTGCGGTGGGATGACGGCCACCCCGGACGAGGTCTGGGGCCGTCCCGCCCGGCCCTATCTGCGCGCGCGCCGCGACTCTCCCGGCAGAGGGGATGCGGCCTTCTGCGAGGCTTCTCCATATCACCGATGGGAAGAGCAATGGAAGGGGAGCGAGCTGGAGAAGATCCTGCGTTCCTCGCTCGTCTCGGTGCTCGGCGCCAAGGGGCCCGATCGCTGGGGGCGGCTCAAGAGCATCCGGCTCGAGCGGCAGTCGAAGTCGTTGAGGGCGGCAGAGGTGTCGATCGATTTCGAGCACAAGAGCTTCTCCGTGGGGGGAGATCGGATCCGCTGGATCCTCCGCAGGCCGGGCGGGGATCCTCTGCGCAGCGCGCTCCTGCTGAAGGTTCAGCAGCAGCGGAAGGGGGGACGCGTGACGGCCGTGAAGGTCTCCGGAGCAGGCTACGGTCACGGCGTGGGGCTTTGCCAGATGGGGGCCATCGGGATGGCGAAAGCAGGCCACGACTACGCCAGGATCCTTCGATTCTACTACCACGATATCCGTCTCATGCGGGCCTACACGCGATGGCCGGACTGATCGTCGGCATCCGCGAGCGCGAACCGTCGCCGGCTCTGACGGAGGCGATCCGCGCAGGAAGGATCGCGGGGCTGCTATGGTTCCGGGACGGACTGCGGGGCGATGCGGGCGAGATCTCCGCGCGGATGGACCGGCTTCGCTCTCTCTGGCCCCCGGATGTCGCTCCGCTCTTCGTGATCGATGAGGAGGGCGGACTGATCCAGCAGCTCTGCGGCGTCGTCGAGGCAGGCGTCGGAGCCTGGCCCCGGCTTCCGTCCCCGCGCGCGATCGGGCGGACGGGAGACCACGCGCTCGCATACGCGCACGGCCGGGAGGTCGGGAGACGTCTCCGTCGCGTCGGGCTCGATGCGACCCTGGCCCCTCTGGTCGACCTCGATCCGGGACCCGCGAGCCCGGTGCTGGGAACGCGATGCTTCGGCTCCGATCCCGATCGCGTGGCGTCGCTCGCGCTCGCCTGGTCGCGCGGCCTCTCCTCTGCGGGGGCGCTGGGGTGCCTGAAGCACTATCCCGGCCACGGCGCAACAGCGCTGGACACGCATCGCGCTCTGCCCCGGATCGACGCGGCGACGCCGATGGAGCCGCACCTGCGCCCCTACCGCGCGATCGCGGCCTCATGGCGAACTGCGGACGGGCCTGCCCCCGGCATCATGACCGCCCATCTTCTCCTGGCCGGACGCCGCTTGCCCGCATCTCTCGATCCCGAGGTCCTCTCGCAGCGGCCGCGGGGCCTGGGGCCCGTCTTCACGGATTCTCTCGACATGGGGGCTCTTCGCGCGTGGGGCGACGCCCCCGAACGGGCCGAGCTCGCCTCGAGGGCTGGCAGCGACTTCATTCTCTTCGGCGCCGACGTCGATGCGGCCCTCGCCGTCGCGCGGACCGGTCCCCGCCGGGACGAACCATCTCTCGTCCCGTGGCCGCCTGCGCTGATCCGCCCACCGATCCCCGAGCCGGTCGCGGCGGAGTCGCTCGAAACGATCGCGCGAGCCGCCCTGCGGATCATCGAGCGCCGGCCGATCGCGCGGGGAGAGTGGACCTGGCTCCTCCCGGAGGAGTGGGGCGCCTATGGGGAGGTGGCGGCGCCGAAGCCTGGATCCCGTCCTTCCGGCATGCGCTGGCTCGGCCGCGTCATCCGATATGCCGCCGGAGATCCCGGTCAACCGCTCCGGGCGATTCGCGCGGCTGGATCGGAAGGTCCGGTCCTCCTGGGCGTGATCCACCGCGGCGCACAAGACGATCCAGGGGAGCGGGTCGCCGGCAAGCATGCCGGCCGGCTCGATGCGGTGGCCTATCTGCTCGACGGGCCGGTCTCGGCGACTCGCTGGGGAATCTGGCGCGCGGAATGCCTCGGTTTCGGGGAGATCGAGATCGAGGCCCTGCGGAGGGCGTGGGCCGAGGAGGAGCCACTCTCGGATTGACACCCTCCCACCGGGTTGGCTAGGCTACAGCTTCGATTCCGCCCCATCGGCGGAACATGCTCACGCGGGGTCGTAGTTCAGTTCGGTTAGAACGCTGGCCTGTCAAGCCAGAGGTCGCGGGTTCGAACCCCGTCGACCCCGCCATTCCTCACGGGGCAGCAATGCCCTGTCTTCGTTCCAGCGGGATCCGCAGCCGCCCGGCGGACCGGAGCCGCGCGCGATCGGTCCGGACGGGGCGTATCAAATCCGCCGGACCGCCGACCTCTCGTTCAAGGAGATCGGGACGCCCGATGCGGGCGCCGCTCCGGGGAGTAGGAATGAAGATGCGTGGACATCCGGCGGACTCGGAGCTTCTTGACGTCTGTGAAGGCGGGGCGGGATCGGCCGCTTCCAGAGTGGCCGCCCACCTCGACGGGGGATGCCGCAGGTGCGAGGAGCGATTGCGGCAATACCGGGAGCTTCTTGCCTCGCTCACGACCCCCCCTATGGATGCTGTTCCGGAGGAGTGGATCCAGGGCGCGTTGCGGAGGATCCGTTCGGCTTCTTCTGAAAGCGCGCTGGAGGGCGGCCGGGCGCCGGCCGGTCTGGTCCAAAAGGCCCGGGAGATCGTGATGGCGTTGCGCCTTGACACGCTCCTGACTCCCGCGTTGGCAGGGGTTCGGGGACCGGCCGGGACGGGCCGGAGAATCATCTATGAGGACGCCTCCGCGATCCTCCACTTGCAGGTCCGGACCGCGAAGCCCGGGACCCACGACTTGATCGGGCAACTTGTGCCGTCGTCTGAAGAGCTCGATCTCTCGCGATTGCGGGTGCGTCTGCTCAAGGGCGGCCGGGCAGCGCGCGCGGAAGCGCTCCCGACGGGGGAGTTCCGGTTGACCGGCGTCCGGGGAAAGACGGTCGAGCTCAGGATCGAGTGCGGAGGCATCGCTTTCCGCGCCGGTCCTATGGAGTTGGAAACGAACGCGTCGATGTGAGCCGCAGAAGCGAGACGCATCCGGACACGCTCATCGACCTCTCGACGGCCGAGCTGCGCCGTAGATTTGAAGAGGGGGGCTTTGGGCCGCCCTCGGAAGTCGCTGAATCCCTCCGTAACGAGGCGGCCCGCCACTTCCATTCGGATCCGCCGCGCGCCCTCAGGATCGCGCGGTGCGCCGCCGGCTGGGCCGAGATGAGCGGCGATCCCCTCGCGCTCGCTTGGGCCCATCGGGCCCAAGCGGAGGCTCTTCTGTTCTCCGGAAGAATGGCCCAATCGGAGTCTTTCTACGCGCGCGCAGTCGATGCCGCGCGCCGGACGAAGGCGACCGGGCTTCTGGGGCAGATCCTCGTGGCCCGGACCCACCTTCTGGCGATGCTCGGCCGTTACAGGGACGCGGGCTTGGCCGCGCGCCAGGCGAGGCGTCATCTCGAAGCGGCCCGGGATGACACCTACCTCGCGAAGCTTGCGATGAACCTCGGCAGCGTGCACTTCCAGCGCGAGCAGCATGCGCGCGCCCTGGAGGAGTACGACCGCGCCGCCGCGATCTTCGCCCGCTCGGCCGAGCGCGACGCGACGGTTCTTGCCCTCGACGTCAATCGCGGTGTCGTCTTGAGCCAGCTCGACCGGGACGACGAGTCGCTGGAGCTGTTCGCGAGCCTGGAGCGGGAGTGCGAGAAGCGCGGGCAGGAGCTCCTGCTCGCTCAGACGCGGATGAACATGGCGGTCGTTCGCTCCCAGCGGGGCGAGTTCGACCAAGCGCTCGCCCAGCTCGCCGAGGCGGCGCGCTACTTCCGCCAGTCCGGCCATCCAGCATACTTGGCCTCCTGCCTTCTCAACCGCGCGGAGATCTACCAGCAGTTGAACCTCTCGAAGGAGGCGGGTGAGCTTGCGGTCGAGGCGGTTCCCCTCTTCGTCGAGACGGGGCTCGCTCTGGACACCGCGCTCGCTCGGGCGCAAGCCGCGATCTCCCGCCTCGAGATCGGCGAGTTGAAGGAATCGCTCACGGAGCTCGCACGGGCGAGGAGGATCTTCGTCCGGGAGAAGAACGCCAGCCGGGTCGCGGTATCGGATCTCCTCCGCGCGGAGGCCCTGCGTCGCCGCGGACGGCGGAAGGAGGCGCTGGAGCTCGCGCGCTCCGTCGTCCGGCGCTTCCAGGAGGAAGGGCTCCTGCGATGGGAGAGCGCGGCCGCGGTGCTCGTGGCTCGCATGGAGAACGAGGCGGGCAATCCGGGGCGGTCGATCGAGCTGCTGACGCCTCTCCTGGGGAAGATCCCGCGGCGGATCTACCCGCTTGTCTCGTTGCAGGCAGTGATCGTGCTCGGCGAGGCCCAGGAGATGGCCGGCAGGAAGGCCGATGCGCGCCGGAGCTACCTTCGCGGCGTCCGCCGCCTGGACGATCTGCGGATTCGCATCCCGACGGAGGACTCGAAGATCGCGTTCCTGGGCGACAAGGGGCACCTCTACGACCGGCTGATCGGGATGGAGCTCGACCGGCCGCGGCCGTCGGCGGAACGGTTGTTTGCCTGGATGGAGCGCTCGCGGGAGCAGTCGCTTCGCGACCGTCTGCGATCTCCATCACGATTCCTCGATGCTTCCTCTGAGCGGCGCGTCCCTGCCGCGGATGAGGAGGGTCTTCCGGGATTGAGGCGAAGGCTTTCCTGGCTTCACGCGCGCCTCTCCCGACTCGAGCTCGAGGGGCCCGCCCGCAGGCCGCACGCTCTCGCCGTGCGCAGAAGGCTCATCGATGCGGAGGCCGGCTGGGCGAAGGCGCTTCGCGAGGCGGGGGAGGGGCGCGTGGGCGCCGCAGGAGAGCCGGGGGAGATCGACGACGAGGATATCCGCATCGAGACGGTCGCTCGCAAGCTCCCCCCGGGTTGGGGATTCCTGAGCTATCACCTGGCGCCAGGCGCCTCTCTTGTCTTCGCCGTCTCGGAGGGACGCGCGGATTGGCGAAGACTGGACCCCCGCGCTCGCACGATGACGGCGGCGCTCGCGGACCGGCTCGACTTCCAGTGGTCGGCCGCCGCGATGGACGCGGCGCTGGCGGGGGATCGGTCGAGTCTTCCCGGGTTGTGCAGGACCACGAATGGGCTGCTCGACGATGCCGGAGGTTGGTTGTGGGATCCGGTCGCCTCGATGGGCTTTACTCCCGGGACTCGATGGCTCGTTTCCCCTCACGGACCGCTTCACCGGATTCCGTTTCACGCGCTGCGCGCCTCCGGGAGGTATCTCGCGGAGATCTGCGAGCTCGGCGTCGTGCCCGGCGCGAAAGCGTGGCTGGCGATGCCGGATCCTCCCGCCGTGTCCGAGGGCCGCGCGTGGATCGCCGGCTTGCCGGCCCCGGAGCTTCCCGGGGTGGCCCGGGAAACCGATCGCATCGCGCGCATCTTGGGCCGGGGGCGGGCGGAGCGTGATCTCCGCCCGACGGCGGCCGCCTTGCGCGCCTCAGGGATCGGGGCGGCGATCGTGCACCTCGCGACCCACGGCTCGCTGCGGGAGGACAACCCGGCGTTCTCGTCGATCGAACTCGCCGATGGCCCGCTCTTCGTTCATGATCTGGCAGGACAGCGCTTCTCGGGCTCGATCATCGTGCTGAGCGCCTGTTCCTCAGGCGGCAGCGCTGCTCCCGCGGCGGAGGAGTGGATCGGGATCGGCCGGGGATTCCTGCTCGCCGGGGCTTCCACGGTGGTGGCGCCCTTGTGGCCCATTCACGAAGCCCCGACGCTTGGGCTGATGGAGGAGTTCTATCGCGCCCTCTCTTCGGGGAGCGATCCGATCACGGCGCTTGGGCATGCGAGGCGAGTGCGGCTCCAGAACTCCCGCCATCCCTGGGAGTGGGCCGGCTTCTGCGTGGTCGGGGGTCTGGCGAAGCCGCCTACGCCACGATCGCGCGGCCCCGCCCGGACGCATTGAACAGGGCTCCGCGAACCGATAAACTACACAGATGCGCCGCGCATCCCAGTCCATCTCACAGACGCCTTCCCGAGCCGGTCGATCCACGCGCGGAGGGATCGGGGGGATATCGGCGATCTTATTGCTACGCAAGCTCTTCCAGCTTGTCGTCGTCATCGCCGTGGCCGTGACCGGCTACCGGCTTGCCCGAGGGCTCAGTCTCACCAGCATCGAGACCTACTGCCCGTTCGGGGGGCTGGAGGCCGCCTGGTCGTTCGTGACGCAGCGCAGCTTCAGCTGCGTCACCGGGGAGAGGAACCTTTCGCTCTTCCTCGCGCTGCTGGGTCTGACCCTCGTCGCCCGAAAGTCGTTTTGCTCGTGGATCTGCCCGTTCGGAACTGTCAGCGAATGGATCGGCTCGCTCGCCGGCCGCTTGCGGCGCGGTTCCCACGCCGGCCTCATCGAACCGCCGAGGCGGATCGACTCGCGCCTCCGGTGGCTGCGACTCCCGATGCTCGTGCTCATCCTCTATTTCACATACAGGACGGGAGAGCTGATCTTCCGCGGCTTCGATCCCTATTACGTCCTCTTCAGCTTCCATGGACACGATGTCCGGCTCTGGAGCTACGCGGTCCTCGCGGTGGTCCTCGCCGCGGCCGCCGTCGTTCCGATGGCGTGGTGCCGTTATCTCTGCCCGCTCGGGATCGTGCTGTGGCCATTCTCGAGGCTCGCTGTCCTACGCCTCCGCCGGGCAGCGGAGCATTGCACCGCGTGCGGTTCCTGCGACGCGACTTGCCCCCACGGAATCGAGGTCTCGCGCGCGCGGGAGATTCGGTCGGGGGAGTGCACCCTCTGTCTCGAGTGCGTCGGAAGCTGCCCTGCCGGCGCCGCGCTCGAGCTAAGGGTTCGCGGGGTGGAACGATGAGGGCGCCCTGGCTCGCCATTCCCTTGGCCATCCTCGCCGCGGCGCTGCTCGGAGTCTTCTCGGCGCGGATCTTTGCCGCGCCGAGCTGGACCGAGGAGTATCCCGCCGGACGGGATCTCCGGGCGCCGGTGGAGACGGTCGTGATGCGGGTGGAGGGCCTGCGCTGCGTCGACACGGCTCGAACGTTGACGCGGCAGCTCGCCGGGGTCGCGGGAGTCGCGCGCTGCGTCTGCTATGCCTCGCGCAACGAGGCGCGCATCGACTTCGATCCCGCGCGCGTCGGCCCGGCTGCGATCCGCGAGGCGATCGAGGCGCCCGTCTTCGACGAGGAATCGGGGGAGATCCGATTCGACCAGTTCAGCGTCCTCTCCATCGATGGGAAGGACGCGATTCGATAGATGACGAACGCTCGTTCCGCCGTTTCGATTGGATGGAGGTTGACGCCATGATCCGAATTCGTAGTCGCTCGATTCTACTGCTCCTCGTCCTCGCCGCGGCCGCGGCGACGGTCGTCCACTCGGGGGAGACGCCGAAGGTGAAGAAAGTGGAGCGCACGGGGCAGGAGACGGCAGTCTTCCAGGTGCCGAAGCTGATGGAGGGGACTCTGCTGCGGGACCTGGTCAAGGCGCTCGATTCGAATCCTGGTATCGTGCTCGCCCAGGTGGACAAGGCATCGGGGAGCTTTCATGTGACCTTCGAGCCGAAGAAGACGAACCCGGAGGAGATCCTCAAGGCGCTCTCGGCCGTGGCGAAGGACGTTCGCCTGGAGAAGGTCGTTCCTGCCGATCCCAAGGCTGCGGGAAGCGATTGCGGGAAGTGCCCGAGCGCGAAGAGCTGCCCGGGGGCGAAGGCGTCGCAGAAGAAGTAGACCCTGCGGGGCTGGAGGCTTCGCCCGGGAGCGCGGGATCCCCGCGTTCCCGGGCGTCTGCATTGCGGCCCTAGAAGAAGCGATACGTCAGGCCGACGGAGAGGGTCTGCTTGAACTGCCCCGACTTGCGGACC
This sequence comes from Candidatus Eiseniibacteriota bacterium, assembly GCA_034679345.1. Lineage (GTDB taxonomy): Bacteria > Eisenbacteria > RBG-16-71-46 > CAIMUX01 > VGJL01 > JAXDAY01. The sequence goes on along the minus strand of JAXDAY010000013.1, from coordinate 38,631 downwards.
GCCTGCCGAAGGACGGCTCCGTTCTCCAGGGCGCCGTCCTCTCCGAGGATCGGCAGGATGCTGTTGTCGTACTTGTCGTAAACCCAGCGAGTGTACAGGTTCACGGAGAGCAGCTTCGTGATCTGAGAGGAGAAGAGGTTCTCGAAGTCGACGTCGAGAGCCGTCGAGAAATCCGCGAGATCGGAATCGAGACCCGCGGTCTCCAGGTCCGAGGGGAGCAGATCCTCGAGCTCGTCCTTGCCCGAGTAGAATACGGGCTGGTAGAGCGTCAGCTTCGAGGTCCACGCGACTCGATTCTCCAGGATCTTCTTCTTGTAGTCGGTCACCCATTCGAGGCCGCCGTCGTTCGTCGTCTCCGTCGTCGTCACGTCATCCGGCGCCGGATTCTCATAGAGCTTGCGCGCGGTCTGCCGGAAAGCGAAGCCGAGGCGGCTCAGGAGGGACTCCTCCTCGCGATCGATGAACTTGCGGGCGATGCCGGCCGACTCCTTGAATTTGAGCGGATTGAGCGCGAGCACGCGCCCGTCCGGATCGGATGCGTCCTGGAACTGGCTCTCGAAGCGGACCGAGGCGAACGGATCGACGAATCCCCCCAATGTGAAGCGGGCCATGCTCTCGAGGTCCACGAGGTCGGTCGACTTGTCGGGGCGATCCCACCTGCGTGAGCCGTCCGCCATGGCCGATTGCTGGTGGGTCTGTCCGTAGGCCAGCTTCAGCGTGTTGTTCCAGTTGACCTTTGTGTGGAGCTGGTTCTCGAGCGCGCCGTTGGCGATGGCCGCCCAGACGATCGAGCCCTTGTCTCCGCCGGCCCAGTTGTCCGAGTAGGAGCTCTGCGTGATCCCGAGGCCCGCTTCCATGCTCGGATACCACTTGCCGACGATCAGCACCCGCTTCTCGTCCTTCTTCGCCTCCTCCGGCGCCTGAGCCGCCGCCGCTCCGGCCACGGCTAGCGCCAGCCCCACGACGGCCGGCATCCTCCATGCGAACATCTCTCCCCTCCCTTCCGCGGGTCGGATGCCGTGGAGCATGCGACTCCGCTTTCATCCCCAAGTTCGCGGAGTAGCATAGCATGCTGTGGGCAGATGCCCCGAAGATCGGAGGTTGTGAAATGACGAAACGCAGGAGCCGGGCGGCATCCGAGTCACGGGATACGACAGCCGGCGCCTCCGCGCTCTACCGCTCGATCTGGCAGGTTGTCGCCAGGATTCCGCGCGGCAGGGTCGCCACCTACGGTCAGATCGCTGCCCTCGCGGGCCGTCCGGGACAACCGCGCCTGGCCGGCTACGCGCTGCGATGCTCGCCTGACGGGGCGAATATCCCCTGGCACCGCGTAGTCAACGCGCTGGGGCGGATCTCGGCGCGCGCTCCTTCGCTTCTCGGGGGAGAAGGGAATCTCCAGAGGACCCTGCTGGAGGAGGAGGGCGTTCGATTCGACGCCGCGGGCCGCATCGACCTCGCACGCTATCGATGGAGGCCGCGTGGACGCTCGGCGTCCGAGGCGAAGCGTGCTGGGCCCGCCGTCGCTCGAGATCTCCCCCGTCGCGGGAGATCCCGCTAAGATAGCGCCGCGGACGACCGGCCGCGGGAGAGCCCGGGATCGGTCTGCGAGGAAGGATCATGGTGGGGGTCTCCGAGCCGCTCTCCACGAGGCGAGGCCTCAGGCTTTGGTGGGCGGCCGCCTGCGCGGTCGCGGCGGGACCACTCGTGTTCGGGCTCGGGCATGGTTTCTATCAGGACGACTTCCGCTGGCTCGAGCAGGCGTTCCGATCGGACGGCGAGCTGGCACGGATTGTCTCGGTCTGGCGCGCGGGGGAGTTCCGGCCCGTCGCTCAGCTCTTCTTCTGGCTGCAGACCCGCGTCTTCGGCCTGCGGCCTCTCCTCTTCAACCTCCTGGGCCTCGTTCTCCACCTCGTCGTCGCGTGGATGATCCTTCGTCTATCCCGTCGGCTCGGCGCGTCGCAGTCGGAGTCCGCCGCCGCCTCGCTGCTCTTCGTCGCCGGCTGGGGGCACTATGGGAAGCCGGTCGCCTGGGCATGCAGCCACTCGATCCTGCTGGGGACCGCTCTCTTTCTGGGAGCGGTCCGCCTCCTGCTCGCGGATCGTACCGGCGCGGGCCCGCGCGCGACTCTGCACGGCGCCGCCGCGATCATCCTCGTCGGGGTTGCGTCGATCACCCACGAGCTGTTCAGCCTCGCTCCCGCTATCCTCGCGGCCAGCCTGATCCTGCGACGGGATCCACGGCGGGCCTGGTGTGGGGGAATCGCGGCCGCCATGACGGGCGCCTATCTGCTCCTCACTTGGGGCGTGCATCGGGCCCACGCGGTCCACTCGGGAGGGCTCGATAATCTCGCCCGCAACTTCTTCCACTACCCCTCGGCGTTTCTCGCCCCGATTCAGCGCCTCGAGCTGTTCCAGCGGGGCGCCGCAGGGCTCGGAATGGGCGCGATTGCGGAAGTGGCGATCCGCTCACTTCCGTTCATCATCGGCGGGATCTGGTGGTGCGTCATCGTCTGGCTCTTCGTGCGTCGCAAGAGCCTCCGCGGCACGATTGCGGTCGGACTCGTCCTCATGGCGCCACCGCTTCTTCTTCCGCAGCCCAAGGGATGGATCGACGTGCGCCACCTCTATCCGGCCGCGGCATTCTTGAGCCCGGCGGCGGGGAGTCTCGTCATCCGGACGGCCGCCGGACGCGGGGCCTTGCTTCGGGTCGGCCTGATCTTCTGGTGCGCGCTCATTCTCGCGGGGACGGCCATCACCCAGGACCGCGCGAGCCGCTGGTCCCGCTCGCCAGGCGCGTTGCGCCGGCTCGAGGAGGTGCGATCGATCCGGGATCAGCGGCCGAACATCCCCGCTCCGGGGACCGAGAATGCAGATCCTTGAGCTCGTTGAGGTTGCCTCGGAGATTGCGTATAATTGCGCTCGGGTATTTGCCACCAACAGGATCGGACTCCTTGGAGGAAATCATGGATTGTTCGCGGCGTTTGGTGTGGGGCCTCGCCCTGCTGGCGCTCCTTTCCGTCCCGGCCGGGGCGGGGGAGGAGCCGTATCAGGAGATCAGGATCACCGTCCAGTCGACCGACCAGATTCAGCAGATCCTCGCCAATCCGAACATCGAGCTGATGGGATTGGGCGATGGGGACATCCAGATCCTCTCTCGGCCCTCGATCACGGCAGATCTGATCGCCAGGGGTTACGCGGTCGAGATCGTCCACCCGGATCTGGAAGCGTTCTACGCCGCGCGGCAAGGCGCCGTTCTGGATTACGGCGTATGGCACACGTATGACGAGACCGTCGCCGAGATCGAACTGCTCCACCAGCAGTTCCCGACGATCACGACCGCTCCCTATTCGATCGGCACGACGGGAGAAGGGCGCACGATCTGGGCGATCAAGATCTCCGACAATCCGAATGTCGAGGAGAACGAGCCGGCCGTCCTGCACGACGGCATGCACCACGCCCGGGAGATCATGACGGTGGAGATGATTCTCCACTTCGCCCGCTACCTCTGCGAGAACTACGGGACCGATCCGATGTCGACCTTCCTCGTCGATAATCGGGAGATCTACTTCGTTCCCCTCCTCAACGTCGATGGCTTCGTCTACAACGAGCTCACCAATCCGAACGGCGGCGGCATGTGGCGGAAGAACCGCCGGAACAACGGCGGCTGCTACGGCGTGGACAATAATCGGAACTACCCCTTCGAATGGATTGGAAGCGGTTCCTCGACGAATCCGTGCGACGAGACCTACCGCGGTCCTTCCGCGGGCAGCGAGCCGGAGAACCAAGCGCTCATGAACCTCGGCATCGCGCAGGACTTCGTGACGCACGACTCCTGGCATTCCGTGGCCGGACTGATCCTCTTCCCCTGGGGATATACGACCGCGCACACGCCGGACGACGACCTCTTCCGCTACATCGCGGAGGAGCGCGCGAGGGACAACGGCTACCAGATCGGCCAGGCGCCGGAGCTCCTCTATCTCGTCAACGGCGGGTGCAACGACTGGTTCTACGGCGAGCAGGCCTTGAAGCCCAAGTGCTTCTCATTCTGCACGGAGATCTCCGGCAGCGGATTCTGGCCGGCGCCGGCGGAGCGTGAGGGTTTGATCGCCGAGAACATGCACTCGATCATCTATCTCACCCAGATCGCTGGTCCCGCGATCAGCGTCGAGGGCCTCGCGGTCTCCGGGGGGAACGGCAACGGGCAGATCGAGCCGGGCGAGGCGGTGAGCCTCCTGGCCACGATCAGGAATGCCGGAATCTTCTCGAACCTCACCAATGTGACGCTGAGGCTCCGCTGCGACGATCCCTACATCGTTCTCCAGGATGTCGCGCACACGTTGGCGAGTCTCGGACCGCAGGAGAACTACACGAACAGCCTCGATCCCTTCGAGATCGCGGCCGAGGCCGAGTGCCCCGAGGGACGCGCAGTCACCTTCACGGTCACGGCGGACGCGGACGGCGGGCTTCACGCCGAGGCCCCGTTCGTCTTCTACGTCGGGCAGCTCCCGGCCATCCACGCGAACGACTTCGAGAACTCCGGCGAGGAGTGGACCCAGGATGCGACCCACACCGCGGCGACGGGGGCGTTCGTGCGGGTCGATCCCGTCGCGACGACCTACCAGCCCGGCGACGACACGACGCCCGCACCTGGCGTCTATGCGTGGATCACGGCCCAGAACCCGAACGGCCTGGAGGGGACCGACGATGTCGACACCGGGATCGCGGCGTCGCGCTCGGGCGACTTCGATCTCTCCGCATACACGAGCGTCCGCCTTGCGGTGAACTATTTCATGGGGCAGCGGGACAGCGGCGATGATCCCAACGGCGACTTCTTCCGCCTCGACGTCTCGCCGAATGCGGGCGGCTCCTGGGTGAATCTCGTGCAACTGGGCGATGTGGCCACGCGGCCGGATTGGCGCAATCTCGTGGTTGAGCTCGAGGACTATATCCCCCTGACCAATGCGGTGCGCTTCCGCGTTCAGGCCGCCGACGCCGGGCCGGCGAACGACATTGTCGAGGGCGGGATCGACGACTTCTATCTCTACGACAACGGCGCGGGGAACATGCCACCTTCGACGCCCTTCGTTATCTCTCCTCCCGACGGTGGGAATGTGAGCTCCCCCGTCAGCCTGACGATCAGCAACTCTCTCGATCCGGATGGAGACCTGCTCACCTATGGTTTCCGTGTCTATTCCGACGCCGATCTCACCACCCTGGTCGCCTTGGCGGATGGTGTGGAGCAGGGAATCGGCAACACCACTTGGCTCACGCCGGCAATTCCGCTCGGCACCTACTACTGGAGGGCGTTCGCGGAGGATCCCTACCAGCGCAGCCTCTTCACGGCGACCTCGAGCTTCACGGTGACGACGGTGACCGGGGCCGAGGATCTGGCGATTGGAGGACGCGCGAGCGTCTCGGCCGAGCCGAACCCGGCGCGGTCGGGCGTGCAGATACGCTACCTGGTGCCCTCGGTCACGACGAGCCGGCTGGCCGTCTACGACCCGCAGGGACGCCTCGTGAGGGATCTGCCGAATGTCCCGTCCGCATCGGGGTGGCACGAGATCACATGGGACGGCACGGACGACTCGGGCCGGCAGGTCCCGAGCGGCAGCTACTGGGTCCGACTCTGGACGCCCCTGGAGACGCGCACCGTCCGGGTCGTGCGGATCGACTGAGTCGCGCTGACCCGGATCATGGGTCGAGCGCCGCGGTTCCGCCTTGGGGCGGACGCCGCGGCGCTTCACTTGAGCCTTGCTCCGCAATGCCGGTAGTCTTGAGAGCGAGTCGGTTGCCGGGGATGGAGAGGAGCGGGGGTCCGAACGATGATCCGTCGCCGATGCCGGCCTCTCGTGCTGGCATGCCTCGTCACGGCCTGGGTCGCCGCAGCTCGCGGCACTCCGCTTCAGGAGGTCCGCGTCCAGCTTCCGCCCGGCCGCGGATTCGCGGCGCTGGCCGGGATCGAGGACCTGGAAATCCTCGGTCGCGGCGAGGGGGATCTGCGCCTGGCGCTCTCCCGGGAGGGGGTCGAGAGGCTGTGCGCGGAAGGATGGGACGTCGAGATCCTGCGGGAAGATCTCGAGTCGCACTACGCGAGCCTCCAGCAAGGAGCGATTGATTTCGGCATCTGGCACACCTATGCCGAAACGACCGATGAGCTGGAGCTCCTCCATGCGCAGTATCCGGGGATCACCACGGCGCCCTTCTCCATTGGACGCTCCTTCGAGGGACGCGAGATCTGGGCAATCAAGATATCGGACGACCCGCAGACGGATGAAGGAGAGCCCGAGGTCCTCTTCGACGGCCTTCACCACGCGCGGGAGATCATGAGCGTCGAGGCCCTGCTCGCCTTCGCCCGCTATCTCTGCGAGAATGACGGCGTCGATCCGCTCGTCTCCTATCTCGTGGACAATCGGGAGATCTTCTTTGTCCCCATCGTCAACCCCGACGGCTTCGTCTACAACGAGACGATCCGTCCGGAGGGGGGCGGCATGTGGAGGAAGAACCGCCGGCCCGGGGAAGGGGAGTGCGTCGGCGTCGATATCAATCGCAACTACCCGTTCCACTGGGGCGGCAACTCCGGCTCGTCGGGGAATCCCTGCTCCGAAACCTACCGCGGCGCGTACCCCGCGAGCGAGCCCGAGACGCAGGCGATGATCGAGTTCATCAAGAGCCGCCGGTTCGTGACGCACGACTCGTTCCATTCGGTGGTGGGAGCGATCCTGATCCCATGGTGCGACTCGCAGGCCCCGACGGTCGACGACGCGCTTCTGAGAGAGATCGCCGGTGTCCGCTCCATGCGGAATGGTTACGTCTTCGGCCAGTGTCCCGAGATCCTCTACCTGGTCACGGGGGGGATGATCGACTGGACCTACGGGGAGCAGATCGAGAAACCGAGGATTCTCTCGTTCTCGACGGAAGTGGGCGGAACGGGTTTCTGGCCCGCCCCGTCGGAGCGCGAGCCCCTGGTGCAGGAGAACATCCACTCGATGCTCTACCTCGTGCAGGTTGCGGGCACGGCGATCTCCGTCGACGGTCTCGAGATCGTCGCGGGGGGGGACGCCGTGGTTGATCCGGGCGAGGAGGGGGAGATCGTCGTCTCGGTACGGAGCGCCGGGATCCTCGAAGAGGCGCGGGATGTGCACGCGCGGCTGACTTGCGAGGATCCTTACGTCGAGCTGGCGGATGCCGCGGCCGACCTGGGGGCGATCCCCTCGGGGGAGATCCGAAGCAATGACACCGACCCGTTTCGGTTCTCCGTGGCGCAGGAGTGCCCGGAGGGGCGCCGGGCCCCATTCTCCGTGGTCGTGACGGCCCAGGGGGCGCAACGAGCGGAGGTCGCATTTCAGCTCGACGTCGGCGCCGCGCGGATCCTCGCGTCGACCGACTTCGAGTCCCCGGACGACCTCTGGCAGATCGATCCCAGCCAGACCACGCCGGTGGGCGCCTTCGTTCGGGCGGAGCCCCACGCGACGCCGTACCAGCCTGGCGACGACGCGACCGGTCCCACGGGAAGCTACGCCTGGATCACGGGGCAGAACGTGGATGAGTCGACCGACGATGTCGACGACGGCGTGGTCGCCTCCCGCTCGCCGCTCTACGATCTCTCCGATCGACAGCACGCGCGGATGAGGATGCGCTACTTCCATGGCCAGCGCGACGGGGGGGACGACCCCGGCGGCGACTGGTTCTCGATCGATGCTTCCGCCGACGCGGGCGCAAGCTGGGTGAATCTCCTGCGGATGGACGACCAGGCCTCGCTCCCGGATTGGCGGAGCCTTGATCTCGACCTTGCAGATGTGATTCCCCTAACCGATCAGGTCTGTTTCCGGATCCAGGTCGCGGACGGCCCGACGGAGCGAGATGTGGTCGAGGGAGGAATCGACGATTTCCAGATCCTCGAGTCCGCCGTCCCGAACACGCCTCCGGATCCACCCGTGGCCGACGCGCCGGAGGACGGAGCGACCGGCCTGGGCGGCTGGGTGAGCCTCTCGATCGTCAACGCCCATGATCCCGACGGCGATCCGCTCGTCTATGGCTTCCGCGTCTACAGCGGGGATGATCCGACACGGCTCGTCGCTTCGGCGGACGGCGTGCCGGAAGCGGGTCCGCGAACGATCTGGAGGGTGGACCGCAGGCTCGACGCCGGGACCTACTCCTGGCGCGTCTTCGCCGACGATGCCATCGAGAGGAGCTACTTCAGCGTGCCGTCGTCGTTCACGGTGACGGACAGCGGCGGAGCCGGAGACCTCACGCAGGCGGTCCTGGTCGCGGCTCCGAATCCTCACCGCGCGAATGGCGCCCACCTCCGGGTTCTCCTGCCCGGCGAGATCACGAGCGAGCTGACGATCTTTGACGCGCAGGGGCGACGGGTCCGACGCCTCGACACGCCTCCCTCCGGATCGGGCTGGCGGGAGATCGACTGGGACGGCCGCGACGACGAAGGCAGGACACTGCCGGCTGGCAGCTACTTCGTGCGGCTTCGCACGCCCCGCGAGGCCAGGACGTTGCGGGTGGTAAGGCTCCCCTGAGACCCCGGCGCCGCCGGGGCGTGGGAATCAGTGATCGATCTCGCCGATCGTTCCGCCGGCCTCCACATGCGCGTGGTGGCCCCGGGGAAGCGTGACGAAGGGGAAGAGGACGGCGTTTCGCTCGATGATCGAATCGGAAGGGATCACCGCTCCCTTGCCGATCAGGACGAGGCCGGAATCGAGATGGCTGGGGAAGCGGTGGTTCGGCTTCGCCTCGCCTTCCCCGCCGACGATCGCGCCCTCCCCGACCTGCACGTGCTTGTCCAGGATCGCTTCGCGGATGCGAGCGCCCGCCTGGATGCGGACATCGTGCATCAGGATCGACCGCTCCACGCTCGCTCCCGCTTCGAGGATCACCCCGGGCGAAAGGACGCTCTCGCGCACCTGTCCTGCAATCCGGCAGCCGCTCGCGACGAGCGAGTTCTCCACATCGGCAGTCGGGGCGAACTCGGCGGGGGGCCGGTCTCCCTGGCGCGCCTCGGCCAGGTTCGTGCGGATCTTCCAGGCCGCAAGATCGATCGCGGTCCCCGGCCGCAGCATCTCCATGTGGCTCTCGAAGTAGGCGCGCACCGTGCCGACGTCCTGCCAGTAGCCGCTGAACCGGTAGGTCTGGAGATGGCGGCCGGATGCAAGCATGGACGGGAAGATGTGCTGCCCGAAGTCGGTGAGCCCCTGGTTTCCGATCACCTCGTCGAGCTCCTCGGCGAGCGTCCTCCTCGCGAAGACGTAGATCCCCATGGAGATCAGATTGCTCTTCGGCTTCTTCGGCTTCTCCTCGAATCCGGTGATCCGTCCGGTGGCGTCGGTCAGGACGGTGCCGAAGTTCGGGACCTCCTCCCATGGCGCCTCGCGGACGGCAATCGTCGCGTCCGCGCCGCTGTTCAGATGCTCGCCCACCATCCGTGCGTAATCCATGCGATAAACATGGTCTCCCGAGAGGATCAGCACGGAGGCGGGCCGATGGCGCTCGATGTAGCTGCGATTTCGGTAGACTGCATCGGCCGTTCCCCGATACCAGTCGGAATCCCGCTGCCCCCGATGGGGCGGCAGGATGCGAGCCTCGCGGTTGCGGCCGATCAGCCCCCAGCTCTCGCCTCCCCCGATGTGATCGCTCAAGGAGTAGGGCATGTACTGCGTCAGTATCCCGATCTTCTCGAGCCCCGCGTGCATCACGTTGCTCATGGCGAAGTCGATGATCCGATAGATCGAGCCGAAGGGGACCGCGGGCTTGGCCCGCCGGTGGACGAGGCAGTTGAGGCGGCTACCCTCCCCGCCGGCCATGAGAATGGCCAGCGTGCGGCGCATGTCGATCGAAGGGGCGATCGCGCTCATGGCCGGGTCCAGACTGTGTGAGGCTCGACGACCGCGCCCGGGGCGACGGCGCACCCCGGCGAGATCGACGCCCCCTTGCCCGCCACGCAGATCCCGCTCGAGGTCGGGGAGTCGAGGGAGATCTCCGCGCCGACCATCGCCGGACCGCCGACGCGGGCCCCGCGCCCCACCCGGACATCCTTGTCGAGGATGGCCCGCTCGACGACCGCTCCCTCCTCGATGACGGATCGGTGGAAGACGATCGAGCCCTCGACGATCGCTCCGCGTTCGACACGGACGCCGGGGGAGAGCACGCTCCCGCGCACAATCCCCTGGATGACGCATCCGGGACTGAGCAGACTGTTGCGCACCTCCGCTCCGGCGTGGAGCCACGGCGGAGGCGAGTCGGCCACTCCGCTGTCGTTGACGTTCGTGCGCACCTGCCAGGCGTCGATGTCGATTCTGCCGAGGATCAGATCCTGCGTGGCCTGATAGTAGGCATCGATCGTCCGCGCATAGGCCCAGTAGCCGTCGAACTCATACCCGTAGGCCCTCGACCGGGCGAGCATGCGGGGGATCACGTCGCGTCCGAACTCGTAGGACTCCAGCCGGACGCACTCCTCGAGGACCCGCACCAGCGGATCGACGTTCGCCACATAGATCGTCAGGGAGGCGAGATCGGTTTTTGGAGTCGCCGGCTTCTCCTCGTAGGCGATCAGGCGCCCCGACGGGTCGATCTCCCCGTAGCCGAATCGCTGGCTCACGTTCGAGCCCATCCGCTTGAAGGCGACCGTGAAGTCCGACTCCTTATCGAGGTGGAAGCGGATGAGCTTGCGATAGTCCATCTGGTAGATGTGATCGCCTGAGAGGATCAGAATGAGCTCGGCCCCGTGGTCCCGGATATAGTTCAGATTGCGGTAGACCGCATCGGCCGTTCCTCGGTACCAATCGGAGGCCTCGGCTCCGCGAAAGGGCGGGAGGATCTTCGCCCCCCGCTCGAGACCGACAAAGTCCCAGCTCTCGCCTACCCGGACATGGTCGATGAGGCTGGATGGCCGGTACTGCGAGAGGATGCCCACGTGATTGATCCCGGCGTGCATGAGATTCGAGAGAGGAAAGTCGATGATGCGGAAGTGTCCCGCGAACGGGATCGCCGACTTGGGACGGTCGAGCGTCAGGACGGACAGCTCGCCGACGCGCCCCCCCGCCAGGACCATCGCCACCACCCGCGGCATGCTGAAACTGAGATCGGCCATCCGCACTCCATCTGAGCACCGGCTCGAACGGCGACTGCGGCCATGATAGCCGCGCCGCTTCGCATGCGCCAAGTGAATGGTTGAGCCGTGAAGATCGAAGCCCGCGCCTTCGATGCGGGGGAGGATGGCCGGATCCGAAGGCACGAAGGCCGCCGGCTCACGCCGACGGCTTCCTTCGAGACTGGCAGGCCAGGAGGGACTCGAACCCCCAACCTACGGTTTTGGAGACCGTTGCTCTGCCAAATTGAGCTACTGGCCTACCTCGAGCAACCCGCATCGTAAGCCAACGCCCGCCGAGCTCTCAAGGGGGAATCGACCCGGTTTTTCGGGCCTCCGCCCTGCCTCGATCGTCGGCCGTCAGCGAAGAACCGTCATGCTGCGGCTCTCCTTGTGGGCGCCCGCCTCCAATCTGTAGAAATAGACTCCCGATCCGACCGATCGGCCCTCGTCGTCCCTGCCGTCCCAGATCCGCTGATACGACCCCGGCGCCAGATTCGCGTCGACCAGGGTCCGGACCGCCCGCCCCGCCGCGTCGAAGATCGTGATGCGGGCCCGAGCCGCCTCGGCGAGGTCGAACTGGATCCTCGTGACGGGATTGAACGGATTCGGCCGGTTCTGGGAAAGAGCGGTGCGCAACGGAATCGCCGGCGCATCCGGAGCGCCGACGATTTGAGGCACGAACACCTCCAGGGAGAAGTCGTCGATTCCCGCCTCGATCAGCCCCGCGGTGTTCAGGTCGCACGCCCGGAACCGGACCTGCATCTGGTCTGTCAGCGTGGCGACCCCCGAGAGATCGAAGGAGACCTCCCGCCATGCGTTATCGATGTCCACGACCCTCTCCAGGGGAGTCCATGACGAGCCCCCGTCGCTCGAGAGATCGACCGCGAACTCGTCGTCGATCGAGTTGCCTCCTTCGCCGTACCAGCGGTGATAGCGCAGGAACGCGAGGGTCGCCGCGCTCAGGTCGAACACGGGAGAAAGGAGCGTCGTGCATCCGCCATCGACATCCTGATCGCCTGCGGCCCCGCCGACCGTCCCCTGTCCCGTGATGAAGCAGAGGACGCCGGGGTCCGCCGTGTGGTCATCCTCGGGCTGCATGACGACGCTGTTGTACTCGGTGCCGATGGGATCCACTCGCGTCCAGACTCCGCTCGTGGCGGCGTCGCCCGCCGCGCCCATCTGCCATTCCGGGTCTTCGGGGTCCTCCACTGCGTAGTCGTAGACGAGCTCCGTGACGAAGAGGGTGTAGAAGCTCGCGGGCGCGTCGTCCGGGGAGGTCGCGGTCATGCCACCCATATCCTCCGCCCAGACGTAGTAGTCGATCTGCGTTCCCGGGTGAGATCCGGGCAGATCGGCGCTGTAGACATCGCCCGCCGCCGTCATGGGAAGCTCGATCCAGCCTCCGCCATGAAGCCGATAGAAGAGCTTCGCCGACGAGACCGCGCTGAAATCGGTGATCGTGGCGGTGATCGGATACGGGCCCACCGTATCGGTGGTGGTCATGGGATTCGCGACGTCCTCGATCTCGGGGCCCATGACGTCGAGGAGGGAGAAGTCGAGCTCCGTCGCCTGTCCCTCGACGATCTCGACCGCGAGGGCGGTGTCGGGCTCGAAGCTCGCGTGTCGCGCCACGACGGTGTAGGTCCCCGCCGCGGCGGAGCCGCCGTAACCGCCGTCGGATCCGGTGAGAAACGTCCTGCCCGTCTGCAGGAGAACCACCTCGGCCCCGGCGATTCCCACGCCTCCATAGGACGCGTTGGAGACTCTTCCGCTCAGAGTCCCGGTCGGCGATTCGCTCATGGGGACATAGCGGACCGCGCGCCCCGCGGCGAGCGGCGCGGCGCCGGCGGGATACTGGTTCTGGAAGGTGTAGAGCAGCCCGTCGTTGTGCAGGTAGTCCTCGATCCCGGCGGTCGCGTAGTTGTCGCCCGAGTCGGTGTTGTTGACCGTGTGGTAGAGCATCTCGATGATCCCGTCTCCGGTGCTCGTCGTGTGGTAGGCGGGATCATAGAGGATGATCTCGAAGGTCTGCTGGCCGCCGGGCTCGTTGCGGACGCGGCTCCACTCGACGATGAAGCGGTGGTTCGCCGAGTCGTAGTGATAGAAGACCTTTCCGCCGCTTCCTAGATTCAGATCGTCCCAGAATCCAGCGATCATCGCGGGGGGGCCACCGGCCCCCGGAATGGTCCAGTTGCGGTAGTTCACCAGGTAGGACCAGCCCATCGCGATCCATCCGTTCGAGCAGACGCTGATCTTGTCGTAGCTGTCCCCGTAGTACATGAACGGGAAGGGGAGATCGACATGGTCGGTGTCATCGAGGTATGTGCCGGTGTCGGTCAACGGAATCTCCGTTCCGGAACCGCCGTAGGTCGGGTCGATCTCGATCCATTGATAGACCGGCGCGTCGGGATAGGCGAGGTCGGTGTTGTCGAAGGCCATGTATCCGTGGCGATCGGGCCCGATCGGATCGTCGCTCGAGCGGGTCCCTACCGGGATCGAGATCACCGTCGTGTCGCGCGTTCCTCCGGAGAAGCTGGTCACCAGCTGGAAGCTCGCGAGATACCCTTGGTAGGTGTCGGGCGATGCGGCGATGCCGAACCGATCGGCGATGTTCTCTGCGGCGTCGCCCGGAATGATCGTCCCGAAGCCGCCCGAGGGGTCCGTGACGCTCACGAACGAGCCGAGAGGAGTCAGCGTTCCGACTGTGCTCGTGGCCGCCATCCCACCGTTGTTGCGGATCTTCACGCTCATCTGGATCGATTCACCCGGATCGAACAGACCGTTCGTCCCCGCGTTGTAAAGGGAGTATCCCTGGACGGAGAAGTCGGCCGAGACCGCGGGCAGGTCGATCAGGGAGTGCCAGACGTTGACCCCGGACTGCACGTCCAGGCCCAGCCGGATCAGTCGTCCGTGGGGGCATCCACGGTCGATCATCAGCCCGAAATCGTCCGCCGACCATGCGCTCCCCCCGGCGGCGATGTTCCCGAAGGTTTCCGACGCGTCAGTGAGGGTCACATAGGGATCGTCGCAGGTGAGTGTCGCCGTGACGTTGCTCTCCGCGTTCGATCCATAGTTCTTGACCTGCACGCGCAGCTCGATGGTCTCGCCGGGGTTCGCGGCGGCGTCCGCATTGCCGATGCTCTCGCCCGAGGCATCGTCGTCGATCGTCGAGGCCTGGTAGCCGACGAAGTGGGCCGAGCTGGAAACGGGGATCGTCACGAGATAGGGATGGCGATCGTGCTTCGTCACCGTGAGCTTCATCTCGCCCGCGGTTGGGGTGCTGACGGGAAGCTCGATCGCACCGGAGCCGTCGGTGTACCCGACCGCGTAGGTCTCCGTACCTTTCATGAGGCAGACCAGCGCGTCGGCGGCGGGGGCGCCTCCCTCCTCGCTCACAGTCACCGTCACCGAGTTCGTTCCGACGGCGATCGAGAGCGGATGCGTGACGGTGAGCGGATCAGGATAACCGGTGAAGATCTCCACCGCGGGATCGCCCATCAGGTTGTTCCAGTGCGACCAGATCGCGACCTGGTTCGGTAGGATCATGTTGTAGTTCAGATACATCTCCACCTTGCCGCGAGTGATCGCGGCGCCCATCGCGTACATCTCCTCCCAGAGAAGCCCGCGCATCACGCCGTGGGTCAGGCAGTTGTTGAATCGGGTGTGCGTTCCCAAGGTCGCCGTCCCCATCGCGCCGATCCCCCCGCGGGGATTGCCGCCCGAGTTGGCGCGCAGGAACGCCTCGCTCCTGCACTCGGTGTCGTCCTCGAAGGACCCGGTGCCGCAAGTGGAAATGATGGCGATCGGCATCTTCCATCCGTTCGTCATCGCGTAGGTGTTGCTGTTGCTCCAGCCGCTCATGCTGAGATAGCCGCGATAGCAGAAGATCGTGTCGCCCTTGTTCAGGGCGGTCGTCATCCCGGAGACGAAGTTGCTCCAGACCGTATCGATCTCGGCGTAGTTGAGGTCGCGCAGGCGTTCCTTGATCCACTGGTTGATGAAGATCGTGCTGCGGCCGGAGGAGCCGGGATCACCGACGAGACAGGCGCGGCGGAACCAGTTGGGATCGTTCGCCGTGTAGGGGGTGCTCTCGTATCCGACGCTCTTGGCGACAATCACCTCGAGCTCGGTGTAGCTGCGGAAGGACAGGCGCCCCAGGTGGACATCGGCGAGGATGTCGCCCCCCTCGAGCTGGGAGTAGGGGTGATCCCCTTCGCCGCCGTATCCCGAGAGGTTCTCCGTGAAGGTCGGAATCGCGTAGGAGCCATTCGCGTCCCCGGCGAAGGCGACGTACTCGATCGGCTGGGGCCAAGTGTCATACGCGTTCTGGAGCCAGTTCTTGATGCTCGTGGTCGACGTCCCGGTCTCGGCAGTCGTAACCAGGGTGGTGGGGAGTCCCTTGCGCGTATGCCACTCGACGAGGGGTTGCAGGCGCGAGAGGACCCCGGCGTCGTTCGGCGCGATGATCACGAGGGCCCCGGGAGCGACGTTCATCTCCCGCTCGATGCCGGCGTAGTTGACGACGATCTCTTGGTAGAGCCTGTGGAAGGTCGGCGGGATCGTGCGCCGGTGGGACGACCGCGCGTTGCGCGAATCCTCGCCCTGGAAGGCGACGTCGACCCGGATCCGGCGGGCGATCTTGATCTCCCCTCGGGCCGGGTTGAACCGCACCGGCTGGAAGGTCAGCGGCACGATCCGCAGGTCGCGAAGGATGGCCGGCTCGCCCGCGTCCGTCGCTGGTCCGCTGGTGAAGGCGTCCAGGCCGTAGGCCGCAGGATCATAGGCGAAGGTCTCGCCCTCATCGCTCTGGGCGGGGAGGAGGCGGAACCCCGCCATCGTCTCCTCCTCGACGATCGTCGGCGTGACGGAGACGGCCGCGCGATCGGGGATCGAGACCAGGCGGGTGTAGGTCGGAATCAGGGGCCGACCGGCCTCGCCCGTCTCGCCCCCTCCGGGGATACCCACCAGTTGGAAGGCCCGCCCCTCGATGGTCAACTCCTCGACCGTCAGGGCGGGGAGAGAGAACTCCAGGGTGACTCCATCGTCTCCCTCCCGGATGACCTCGATGGAGGGCATCTGCGCGGCTTCCTCGCCGTAGGACAGGATCAGGGGAGGGGGATCCGCCTGGGATGCGATGGGTGCCAGCACGACGCCGAGAAGAGCGATCGAGATGATCCGGGGCATAAGGTCCTCCACTGAGTCCAGCTCCGATGACTCCGCCGTCGAAGGCAATCCGAGACGGCGGGCAGGATGCACATAAACCAGTCTAAATTGTAGCAGGTTATGCACTATCTGAGAACCTGGTCGATTCCGGATTCGCCTCCCCCGACCCTTCTCCCTACGACCTCCAAGGATGTTCGGAAGCGGCCCGTCTGGATCGGTTTGCGGAGATTTCCTAGAATCCGGTTTCAACAAGCCAAAGGAGGGCTTCATGAAGGGATGGATCGCGATCGCCGCCGTGTCCTGCGCGCTCGCCTGGGACGCCATGCCCGGGCGGGGCGCTGATGGCTCCTGGACCCCTGCTGCCGCCGACTCGCTCATCCGAAGCGGCGAGAGCCACCTCGGCTCTCTCCGCCAGTTGACCAACGGCGGCGAGAACGCGGAGGCCTACTTCTCATGGGCGGGAGATGCGCTCGTCTTTCAGGCGACCCCCCGCGGGGGCGGCTGCGACCAGATCTTCCATTACGATCTCGCATCCGAAGGGACCAGGCTTGTCTCGACGGGTCGGGGCCGGACGACCTGCGCCTACTTCCTGCTGGGGGATCGGGAGATTCTCTACGCCTCGACGCACCTCGCCTCGCCCGACTGCCCCCCGGTTCCCGATATGTCCCACGGCTACACCTGGCCGATCTACGCGGGGTACGACATCTTCAAGGTCCCCCGCGACGGCGGCGAGCCGGCGCGGCTGACCGATACGCCCGGGTACGACGCCGAAGCGACGGTCGGGCCTGACGGGAGGATCGTCTTCACCTCGACGCGCGATGGGGATCTTGATCTCTACCTCATGGATTCCGACGGCCTGAATGTCCGTCGCTTGACGACAGAGCTCGGCTACGACGGAGGCGCCTTCTTCTCGCCCGACGGCAAGCGGATCTGCTACCGCGCCCATCACCCGCAGACGCCGGAGGAACAGGCCGACTACCTTGCCTTGCTCGCGAAGGGTCTCGTCCGCCCGGGGAAGCTGGACCTCTGGGTGATGGATGCGGACGGCTCGAACAAGAAGCAGCTGACCGACAACGGCGCTGCGAACTTCGCTCCCTACTTCCACCCGTCCGGTCAGAAGCTGATCTTCTCCTCGAACCTCGACGCGCCGCGAAGCCGCAACTTCGACCTCTACCTGATCGACATCGAGACGCGGGAGATCGAGCGTGTGACGACGGACCCGGAGTTCGACGGATTCCCCATGTTCTCCCCGGACGGGAAGCGTCTCGTCTTCGGCTCCAACCGAGGCAACGAGAAGGAAGGGGAGACGAACATCTTCATCGCCGACTGGAAGGAGTAGGCCGTTTCGTTGACGCCGACGGCCGCGCGCGCCTGGACGGGCGATCGCCGGTGGGCGATCCTCTGGTTCGCCCTGATCCTGGCCTCGAGTCTCGTCACGTTCGACCCGAAGCTCTACATCAACGGCGACAATGTCGAGTACATCAATCTCGCGGCGCAGGCGCGTTCCGGCGATCTCTGGGCGAGTCCGAAGTATCCCCCTCTGTTTCCGATCCTACTGATCCTCCCGCAATCGATCTTCGGCCTCGCCCTGCTCCCGCAGAAGATCCTGGTCGCCCTGCTCTACGCAGCGTGCGCCGCGCTTCTGATCATGCGATCCCGGCGGATCTTCCCCGTCGGCTGGGGCGAGCCGATCGCCTGGATCGCGATGACCCTGATCCCGGTCCTGGAGTACGGCCACTATGTGATGTCCGAGATCCCCTACCTCTTCTTCGCGTTGATCGCCCTCGAAGCCTGGGATCGACTGCCAAGGAGGGATCTCTGGACGCTTCTCGCCGCCGCGGCCGCCGCCGCGACCTTCTACACGCGGAGCGTGGGCCTCTCACTCTGGGTCGCCCTCGGGATCTCGGCTGCGCTCGGCGCCCGCCCGGCCGGCCGTCGCCTCTGGGTCTTCGCGGGCGCTTCCATGGCCTTCTTCGCGCCGTGGCTCGTCCGATCCCTCGCGGGGCCCGCGAATCCGTATTTCCGCCAGCTGGTGCAGGTCAATCCGTTCCATCCGGAGTGGGGAATTCTCGGTTTCTCCGGCTGGCTCGCTCGGATCGGCGAGAACATTCGCGTCTACCTCGCCGGGGAGATCCCCACTGACCTGCTTCCGGTCCTCTTCCGGTGGACCTACGATCCGCCGGAGCTTCGATACCGGTTCCTCCCCTTCGCGATCGGGCTCGTCGTTCTGATCCTCCTCGCGATCGGGCTCTGGCGCATCCTGCGTCGGAGGGAGGCGACCGGAATCTACCTGCTCCTCTACCTTGCGATCTGCCTCGTCTGGCCTTCGATCTGGACGGGGATCCGGTTCCTCGTGCCGATCCTCCCTCTCCTTGCGCTGGCGATGTTCGAAGGGCTGCTATGGATCCTGGGAGTCGTGAGGTCGCGCTTTCCCCGGCGGCGGAGCGTCGCGGTCGCGCTGCTCCTGGCATGGATCGCGCTCGGATTCCGGAACCAGTCTCGGATGGCGGGGGAGGTCCGCTCCTATCCGCCCGACTGGGACGCCTACTTCCGGGCTGCGGCATGGATCGGGGAGAATGCGGCTCCCGAGGAGCTGACGGTCGATCGCAAGCCGGCTCTGCTCAGCTACGCTTCTGGGCGCCGCGCGATCACCTTCCCGCGTGAGGAGGATCCGGCCCGGATGCTCCGCTGGATGGAGGAGCGCTCGATCGATTATGTTCTTGTCGCTCCCATTCCCTACGACGACATCATCCGCTACCTAATCCCCGCGGTGCAGGCGCGACAGGATCGCTTCGAGCCGGTCTTCGAGATCGAGGAGCCCTACACCGTAGTCCTGCGTCTCACTCGATGACGGAATCCACCAGCCGCAGCCCGAGATCCGCGACCTTGCGGACGTCCTCTTCCGGATCGGGAGGATTGAAGGCATAGAAGGGGAGGAAGATCCGCCGCAAGCCCCAGCGGCCGAATCCGCCCCTGGAGACTTCCACGATGTATCCGAGCGCGCCGATCGAGTCGAAGTAGTCGATCTCGGCGCCGTATGCGCGGAACCAGCGCGACCATCCGCCGAGGGCGGTGGCCGCATAGCCGATCGATGCGGCTCCACCAGCGCGATCGAGAACGCGGCGATGCCGGTCGGCGGAGCCGGATCCCCCCGCGCGATGCGCAGGCGGATAGAAGATCCAGCGGCCGAAGCTGTGGAAGCTCAAGACGAGGCGGGGACGCGATCGTTCGGCGATCCTGATGATCGCCTCGACCTCTGGCTCGCTGCCGGGGCCGGCACCGGGCCGATAGAACGGGACCGACGCCCAGAAGCCGTCCGTGCGGTGGGTCGGCGGGAAGTTTCGATTGATGTCGACCCCGGCTGCGTTGCCGCGATCGAGACGCAGGAGGCGATCGCGCACGGATCGTGCGGCGCGCGCCACGCCGTCGGGATTCGCGACCGGCAGGAGAGTGAGCGGCACGAGCGGGCGCTCTTCCAGGATCCGGCGCGCGAGATCGAGGAGCGCAAGGGGACCGATCCACTCGACCGCATGGATCCACGAGATCAGGAGGACTCCGCCGGGGCGATCGGGTCCGAACCGATGGCAGGGGACGATCCGGCCCTCTCGGCTCGAGCCCGCGCTCTCGCGAAGCCCCCGGCCGCCGGCGGCGAGCGACGCCAGATGATGCTCGACTCCCGCGGGAGTCAGATAGGCGCTTGCGGGGGGCGGAAGCCGCAGCGATTCTCCGGATTCAGGGGACGAGCGCCGCATTGAAAGTGGAACCTCCCTGCCGCTAACCTCAGGCGGTGCGCCAACCCTAACAGATGGGGGAGCTCGATGTGCCGCCTCGACCACGGAGCTGAGTCCTGAGCCGCAATCCACCGCCGAGGGTTCGATGAGTCTCGCGGAGGATCTCATTCGCCTGATCGGCATCCCCAGCGTGACGGGCCGGGAGGAGGCGCTGGCGCAGCACTTGCGCGATCGGATCATTGGCAGTGGACGCCCCGTCGTGCTGGACGGACGCACGGTTCTCGTGCCCCCTCCATCCGATCGCCGCCCGCTGGCTGTGCTCGCGGGCCACCTCGATACGGTCCCGCCCAGGGGGAATGCCGAGCCGCGACTGGAGGGCGAGACGATCTGGGGCCGCGGCGCCTCCGACATGAAGGGAGGCCTCGCCGTGCTCCTCTCCTTGCTGGACCAGCCAACGGTGGGGGCCGGCGGCATCCGCGTCGGCGCGATCCTCTATGCGGGGGAGGAAGGGCCTCTGGAGGAGAACGATCTGCGCCGCGTGCTCGACGGCGCCGGATCGTGGGCCGCCCACGCCGATCTGGCGATCCTCCTGGAGCCGACCGACAACGCCATCGAGGTCGGTTGCGTCGGCGTCGTGAATCTCGAGGTCGTCTTCCGGGGCGAGGCCTGTCACAGCGCGCGCCCTTGGCTCGGACGCAGCGCGATCCACGGAGCGTTGCCCTGGCTCGAGCGGATGGCCTCCCACGCTCCGAGGGAGCACCAGGTGGGCGGGTTCGTCTTCATGGAGACCGCGACGGTGACCACCCTGCGCGCGGGCACGGCGCGCAACATGGTCCCCGGAGAGCTGACTGCGAACCTGAACTACCGATTTCCGCCGGGATGGGACCTGGAACGGGGCCGCGCCTCGGCCCTGGCGCTCGCGGCGGGCGCCTCCGAGCTGCGCGTGATCGACAGCGCCCCCTCCGCGGACGTGCCAATCAAGAAGCCCCTCTTCGAGGCATTCGTCCGCCGAAGCGGACTCGAATGCAGGGCGAAGCAGGCGTGGACCGATGTCGCGCAGTTCGGCGAGCGAGGCATCCCCGCCCTCAACTTCGGGCCGGGGGATCCCCATCTCGCCCACCGGGACGACGAGAGGGTGACGATCGGCTCGCTCCAACGCTCGGCCGATACCCTCGGGGCGTTCCTGCGAGGAGAGCCGCCGTTCGACTTGCAGGAGGAATCATGAGACCGCGCAACGCCGCATTCGCGCACTTCGGAACTTACCCGTTCGTTCGACTGGAGCAGGCCAAGCTCGAGGCTGCCTCCCGAGGGATCCGGATCATCGACTTCGGCATGGGAGATCCTCAGGAACGCACTCCCGAGAGGATCCGGCGCTCGCTGCTCGATTCGGTGCCGGATCGCGCCGGATACCCACCGGCCGTGGGCAGCGCGGAGCTTCGCGGCGCGATGGCCGATTGGGTGAAGAGACGATTCGGCGTCGAGCTCGATCCGAACCGGCACGTGCTTCCCTCCAACGGGTCGAAGGAGGCCGTCTACCTCCTCCATCAGGCGGTGATCGACCCCGGAAGCGATCGCCGCCTCGTCCTGATCCCCGATCCCGCCTATCCCGTCTACGAGATCGGCACGCTCTTCGCCGGAGGGATCGCCGAAGCCCTGCCTCTGCCCGAGTCGCGCGGATTCCTGCCTGATCTCGACGCGATCCCGGCGCAGACTTGGAGGCGCACGGCGCTTCTCTGGCTCAATTACCCGAACAACCCGACCGGCGCGCTGACCGACCCGCGGCTCTATCGCAGAGCCCTGGAGCTGGCGCGGGAGTTCGGTTTCTGGGTGGCGAGCGACGAAGCCTACAGCGAGCTCTGGTTCGATGCGCCGCCGAGCTCCGCCCTCGAGGTTGGGATCGAAGGGTTGATCGTCCTCAACACGCTCTCCAAGCGCTCCGCGATGACCGGCTACCGGAGCGGGATGATCGCGGGGGATCCCGAGATGATCTCCCTGCTGCGCCAGGTGCGCCCCAGCCAGGGAGTCGCGACCCCGAGCTTCATCCAGGCGGCAGCCGTCACGGCCTGGCGCGATGAGAGCCATGTGGCCGAACAGCGAGACCTCTACCGCGCCAAGCGAGATGTGCTCATCCCCGTGTTGCGCAGGAAGGGAATCGAGATCCTCGCCAGCCAGGCGACCTTCTATCTCTGGATGCGGGTGCCTCGCGGAGAAAGCTCCGAGTCGTTTGCCACGAGGATGCTCGAAGCGGGGATCGTCGTCACGCCGGGCAGCTATTTCGGACGCGGGGGGGAAGGGTACGCGCGCATGGCCCTCGTGCCGACTCTCGAGCTCTGCGCCGATGCCGCGGCGATCCTGGAGAGCATCCTGTGAAGGCGGACGGACTCGAGCTGCTCATCCGTCGCGCTTTCGAGGATCCCGCTGCCGTCCCGAATGCGGAGGCGGCGGCGGCGGTCGAGCAGGCCGTCGCCGCCCTCGATCGCGGCGAGATCCGCGTCGCTTCGCCGGGCGAGGGTGGCTGGCGCGTCCATCCGTGGGTGAAGATGGCGATCCTCCTCTATTTCCGCATGCGCGACGCCGAATCGATCCGGTGCGGACCCTTCGAGTACCGCGACAAGATCCCCCTCAAGCGGGATCTCGAGGCGCAAGGAGTCCGCCTCGTCCCGCCTGGCGCGGTCCGCTACGGCGCGCATCTGGAGCCCGGCGTCGTCGTCATGCCCGGCTATGTCAACATCGGCGCCTACGTGGGCGCCGGGACGATGGTCGACACCTGGGCGACCGTGGGCTCGTGCGCGCAGATCGGCCGCAATGTCCACCTCTCGGGAGGCGTCGGCATCGGCGGAGTGCTGGAGCCGATCCAGAGCGATCCCGTGATCATCGAGGACGATGTCTTCGTAGGGTCGCGCGCGATCGTGGTGGAAGGAGTGCGCGTGGGACGGGGCGCGGTCCTGAGCGCCGGGACGGTGTTGACCGCCTCGACGCCGATCGTGGACGCGCGCGGATCGGCCCCCGTGGTGACCCGGGGCTTCGTTCCGCCAGGGGTCGTCGTCGTGCCGGGGAGCTGGCCGAAGCGGCTCCCCGCGGGAGTCTTCCAGCTCCCCTGCGCATTGATCATCGCCGATCGGGCCGAATCCACCGATCGCAAGACGCGTCTTAACCAGAGTCTGCGGGAGTTTCCGCTCGACGCCGGTGAATGAAGGAAGGGAGAGACGACGGATGAGCATCGATGAGAAGTGCCGCCTGAGACCGGAGGACCTCCGGTGGAACTGCGACGCGGCGAGCCTGCCATTCGAGACCACCGACGAGCTGCCCTGTTGCGAGGGGATCATCGGACAGGATCGCGCCGTGGCGGCCATCCAGCTCGGTCTGCGCGTACGCAGCAAGGGGCACAACGTATTCGTTTGCGGGCAGCCGGGCACCGGCCGCACGACTTCGGTCCGGCATCTGCTCGAGACGATTGACGTCCCGTTCGAGCCTCCACCCGATGTCATCTATGTGAACAGCTTCAAGACGCCGGACATGCCCGTCGCGATCCTACTGCCCGCCGGGCAGGGGAACAGCCTCAAGCAGGGGATGCTGGATCTCATCGTCCATATGAGAACGAACATCCAGCAGATCTACGAGAGCGATGTCTACAAGACCCGGACGAAGGAGGTGATCGAGCGCTATAAGGAGCGGGAGAAGAGCCTGGTCCAGCAGTTCGAGGAGAAGATCCGCGCGGAGAGCTTCCAGCTGATCCAGGTCCAGCTCGGGCCCTTCTCGAAGCCCGAGATCGCTCCCCTGATCGCGGGGGAGCCGCAGCAGATCGACCGGATCGAGGGGCTCGTTCGCGAGGGGAAGTTCCCCGCGGAGGAGTACCAGCGGCTGCGAGAGAAGTACCAGGAGCTCACGGGTCTCATGGAGGAGACCTTCCGGGAAGCGCGGGAGCTCAAACGCCGGCTGCGGCAGGAGCTTGCGGAGCTCGAAAAGGAGTTCGGCCGCCCGGTGGTCGACGGATACCTCGGCGATCTCAAGCGAAGCCACACCCATCCCAAGGTCCACGAGTACCTGGATGGGGTGCGCGAGCACATCCTCTCGCACATGGACCAGTTCACCGAGCACGATGGCGAGGAGCAGCCGACCGCCCATCCCGACGTCAGCGACGAGCGATACCTGCCCTACCAGGTGAACGTGATTGTGGACAACTCGGGCACCAAGAGGCCCCCGGTCATCGTCGAGACCTCGCCGAACTACCGCAACCTCTTCGGCACGATCGAGAAGGTCGTGGACCGCTCGGGGCACTGGCGCAGCGATTTCACGCACATCAAGGCAGGATCCCTTCTGCGCGCGAGCGGCGGGTTCCTCGTCTTGAACCTCTACGACATGATCGGCGAGCCGGGAGTCTGGTCCGCGCTCAAGCGGACCCTCAAGAACCGCCAGGTCGACATCCAGGGCTACGATCCGCTCTACCTCTTCTCCACATCGGCCCTGAAGCCCGAGCCGATCCAGGTCCAGGTGCGGATCGTCATGATCGGAGATGCCTACAGCTATCACATCCTCTACACCCATGATCCCGACTTCATGAAGATCTTCAAGGTCAAGGCGGAGTTCGACTCGGTGATGGTTCTCGATGAATCGAGCGTCGACCTCTACACGAAGTTCATTCGCAAGATCCAGGTCGAGGACGACCTCCTGCCGATCGACCGCACGGGCGCCGCGGCGATCATCGAGCAGGGCGTGCGTCAGTCGGGACGCAAGAAGAAGCTCTCGACGCGCTTCAGCGAGACGGCCGACCTGATCCGGGAGGCGTCGTACTGGGCGCAGCTCGAAGGAAGCCCGAGGATCGCAAGCGACCACGTCCACAAGGCGATCGATCAGAGGATCCGGCGGGTAGGGCTGATCGAGGACAAGCTGCAGGAGATGATCGTGGATGGGACCCTCATGGTCGACTCCTCCGGCAGTCGCGTCGGCCAGATCAACGGGCTTTCCGTCTTCGACATCGGCGACTACGCGTTTGGCAAGCCCGCGAGGATCACCGCGAAGACGGGGGTCGGCCGGGCTGGAGTGATCAACATCGAGCGGGAAGCCGAGATGTCCGGGCGCACCCACAGCAAGGGGGTGCTGATCTTGGAGGGATTCTTCCGGGACCACTTCGCGCAGGACAAACCGTTGACGATGAGCGCATCGGTCTGTTTCGAGCAGTCCTACAGCGGAGTCGACGGGGATAGCGCATCCTCCACGGAGGTCTACGCCATCCTGAGCAGCCTCGCCGAGGTGCCGATCCGGCAGGATCTGGCGGTGACCGGCAGCGTGAACCAGCACGGCGAGGTTCAACCGATCGGCGGGGTGAACGAGAAGATCGAGGGATTCTTCGAGGTCTGCAAAGCGCGTGGGCTGACCGGCACACAGGGCGTCTTGATCCCGGCGCTCAACGTTCCGGACTTGATGCTTCGCCCCGATGTCGTCGAGGCGGTGGCCGCGGGTCGGTTCCACGTCTACGGCGTTCGCACGATCCTCGAGGGCATCGAGCTGCTGACGGGTATCCCGGCGGGGGAACGCGGCGCGACGGGGAGGTGGAGCGAGGGTTCGGTCTTCGGGAAGGCCGACGCCCGGCTCGCGGCCTTCGCGGAGACCCTGCGCAACTTCTCGGGCGGCGAGGCCGCGGCGCGGTCGAAACCAAACGCCTCTGCCTGATGAGGCTCGCACGGGTCTAGAAGACCCGCCATCTTATTATGTTGTAGCCGCTTGCCTGGATCGAGCGAGGAGAAGGGATCGGCCTACTCTGGGCGAGCCAGGCGGACCAGATCGGGGGGGAGCTCGACGCCTCCGGCCCTCAGGCGAACGAGCGTATGCGTGAGGCTCGGCTCGCTGGGATTCTCGGATCCCACTTCCCTCCACGCGGCGAACGCCTCGGGCAATCGTCCAAGCCGATAGAGCGCCACGCCCCGATCGACGCGAACGGCCAGATCCGCCGGATCGGCCGCCACGGCGCGATCGAAATGCTCCAACGCCCGCGCGTCCTGGCCTAGCCGGCCATAGACGACCGCAAGGTTGGCGAGGGTGACGGGGTTTTCCCCGAGGTGCCGGAGCGATGCCCGATAGTGGACCGCCGCCTCCTCGAGCAGCTCCGCTCGCACTTCGCAAGCCGCCAGATTGTGCCATGACTCGCCCTGGGTCGAGTCGGCCGCCAGGGCCGCGCGGTAGGCTTTCGTCGCCTCGCGGAAATCCCCGAGCATCTCGTATCGGATTCCATCTTGATGCCGCGACCAGGCCTGCGCCGCCCTTGAGTCGATTCGCGGCGCCACCATCAGGATCAGGAGCGGGATGAGCATCGGCCAGAGTCCGATCGCCCGGGCAGGCTCGCCACGCAGCCTCTCCACGAGGGAACGACCACCCATTCCCGCGAGGATCGCCATCGCGGGGAGCATCGCGGCTCGGTAGCGGCCCGTGGAGAAGAAGATCAGATGCGCCGCTGCGCCAGCGATCAAGACAGCGATCGTGAGTCGCCGCAGAGTCGGGTTTCGATGCCCGGGACGCAATCCCAGCGCGGCCAGGAGGAGGTACAAAGGGAAACCGATCCAGCCGATCCAGCGAAACACGAGGTGGTCCCGCCGGATGGTGTCGAAGCTCTCGATCTGCGGCACCTCGTCCGGACCCATCATGTAGCCGGCCTTCCGGAGCCATAGCTTCGCCGTCGGGATTGGATTCGACACCATCCAGTTCCACGCCAGACCCGCATAGTAGCTCGAGGCCTGCGCGGGAGTGAGCTGGCGGCCCGCCAGTCGCGACGCCGATCGCGTCGCGGTGGGGTCCTTCTCCAGGAAGAGCCCGGGGGGAAGGCTGTAGATCCCGCTCGCCTGCGCGTGGTTGCCGATGTAGAGGTTCAACCCGCCGCTCGTCGTGACGGGGCTCCACCGCCCCGTCGCCCGGACGTTGTGGATCGTCGGGGGCAGGATGACGAGCGCGACGCCGATGGCCATCGCGGCGACCGACGCGGGAGAGGGCTGGCGCTCCCGCTCCCGGCGCGCCATCACGAGCCAGGCGAGGGGCAACAGAAGCAGATAGGTCGGACGGCCCGCGGCGGCGACGCCGATCGCGAGACCCACCGCCGCGAGGCGCGCTGGTCCGGGCCGCTCCTCCGTGGAGCCCAGCCAGATGAGGAGCGCGAGCGAGAATGCGATGAGCGGCTCCATCAGGACATGGTTCTCGTATGCGATCGCCGGACCGCACAGGGCGTAGAGCAGTCCCGCGATCCAGCCGGCAAGGACCGAATGCCTGCCCGCGGCAAGCGTGACGAACGCCACCGTTCCCAGCCCGAGGATGAGCTGCGCCCACTGCACGACGAGGGTGGTGGGCGGCGCCAGGCGGAAGAGCCCCGAGAGCAGGAAGGGATAGATCGGAGACATGAAGTGCGGCCCGGGCGGCCAACCTCCGCCCTGCGCCAGCGCCGTTGCCGTGTCGATGTAATGGCGGGCATCGAGGAGCGGGACGCGAATCGAGAGGTCGTCTCGCATGGCGATCAGCGCCGCGATCCGGACGGCGAATCCCGTGAGGAGAACCACGAGGAGGGGCGTGGCGGCCCAGGCGCGAAGTCTCACGGCACGACCATTCCGAGACGCCTCATGCATCGGATCCACTTCCGTCCCACGGGGGAGCGGAGGTCGAGGATCCTGCCGTCGGCGGGATGGCGAAAGCGCAAGCGGGCGGCGTGGAGCGCTTGCCGCCGCCAGACAAGCCGTTGACGGTCCTCCGCCGAGAGATTCCCCGCCGCGAATCGAATGAACAGGTGCGGATCGAGGCCATAGACCTTGTCTCCAATGATCGGATGCCCCGAGGCCCGCAAGTGGACGCGGATCTGATGGAGCCTTCCGGTCAGCGGCCGCGCGCGGAGCAGCGCGCTCTCGTTCCCGCGTCGAATGACGCGAAAGAGGGTGCGCGACGGCTTCCCCGCGGCGGTCACGGTCATCGCCTTGCGCACGGGGGACTCGAGATCGGGCCCGATCGGCGCGTCCACGCTGAATCGATCCTCGGTCGGGACTCCATGGACGAGGGCCAGGTATTCCTTGCGGACCTGCCGGCTCTCGAACTGAGTCGCGAGCGCCGCGGCCGCCTCGCGACCCTTGCCGAAGAGGATCAGGCCGCTGGTTTCACGATCGAGCCGGTGGACGACGCGCAGGGTGGCCGCGTCGAGCGATTCTCCCCTCTCGGCGAGCAACAGGGTCAGGAGGGTGTTGTGGAAGTACCGACCCGATGGGTGGACCGGGAGGTTCGCAGGCTTCGAGATCGCGAGGATCGAGTCGTCCTCGTGGATGACGCGCCAGGCCCGGCTCACCCCAGGTTCCGGCCGCTCCTGTCGCTGGTACTCGATCCGATCGCCCTCCCGGAGGACTTGCCCCGCGCGCGCCGGCGCGCCGTTCAGGAGGATTCTCCCCTCGCGGATGAGCGCGGCCCAGCGGGTTCGAGACCGGTACCGGAACGTCTTCGCGAGATAGGTGTCGAGCCGCATCCCGGCCCGCGCGGGGGCGACGATGCTCGACCCAGTCCGGTTCATTCGGGCGATGTCATCGGCTCGCGGGCTCATGGGGGCTCCTGTTGCGGTTACCGCGGCAGCATAGCAGAGACGCGGACGGCTCGAATCTGCCATCCTGTTGCGCGATGCAGGCGGAGGAGCGAAGCAGGCCAGTCGGTCTCACAGGGCGCGTGATTCGGATCGAAGGGCCGGTGGCGATCGTTCGAGTCGGCGACTCCGATCGCAGGGCCACGATCCGGGGGATCCTGAAATCGGGGCCCCGCACGAGCACGCACCCGGTGGCGACCGGAGACTGCGTCGCCCTCGATGAGGAGCCGGATGGAGGCCTCTCGATCCGCCGCGTGCTGCCCCGGAAGAGCCTCATCGCCCGCGCCGACCCGGGGGATCCCACACGCTGTCATGCGATGGCCGCGAACGTGGATCAGGTCCTCTGTTTGGTGTCGTACCGACGCCCGCCGCTCAACCTGCGCGCTCTCGATCGATTCCTCCTGCTCGCCCATGCCGCCGGCGTCCCGGCCCTCGTGGCGGTCAACAAGCGCGATCTCTGGCACGAGCCCGATCCGCCCGAGCTTGCCGCTTATCCCGCCATCGGCTATCCACTCCTGCGTTGTTCGGCCCATGAGGGCGTGGGGCTCGGCGAGGTGCGCGAGCATCTCGAGGGAAAGACGACGGTTCTGACCGGCCCTTCAGGGTGCGGGAAGAGCAGCCTCATGAACGCCCTCGTTCCCGGCCTCCACCTGAGAACCCGACCGGTAAGCCGCGCCACCTCGCGGGGCGTCCATACGACCGTGCGGGTGGAGTGGATCGATCTGCCATTCGGGGGAGTCGTCCTCGATACGCCGGGCCTACGGTCGGTCCGCGCCTGGGGGATCGACTCCGCCCAACTGGCCTCCGCGTTCCGCGAGTTCCGGGCCGCGGGTCCCTGCAGGTTCTCTGATTGCCGGCACGGGCACGAGCCCGAGTGCGCGGTGCGCCGGCAGGTCGAACGGGGGACGATCCCCGCGTTTCGATACGACAGCTATCTCAGGATTCTGACCTCACTGGAGGCGGGGAGCTGGTAGCGAATGGGGAGCCGCCCGGCCGAGTCCTCTCAGGAGTGCCATTCACGGGCGACCAGGAAGGGCCCGCCCGCTTCGACTTCCGTGAGGTAGACGTTCCTCACGCCCCAGCGAAGTGCGGTCGTGCGATCGGAGAACCAGATGTCCGCCTTCCGGGTCCACCGCGGGTGCATCGTGTCCTCCACCAGGTAGATGCCCATGCCGGGAATCAGAACGCGGTCCCCGAAATCGAAGGGGGCGTCCGGCGTGAATGTCCGGAGGAGATCGCGCGAGAGGGCGAGCGTCCCCGGCCGCGTCGGCTTTCCCTGGGCGGTGTAATGGGGCGATTGGTCCGTCTCGTCGACCGCGCTGGTGTACGCGCTCACGGTGACTTGGAGGAATCGATGCGTGTCCCCGTCGGGCGGGACCTCCACCATGATCGCCGTCGGCGCCGGCTTCTCCGGTCGGGCGAGGGGCGGAGCGGGGATTCGGGCATCCTGCACGGCCGCGACGACCGGTTCCAGCGTCGAGATCTCGGCGTCGAGGACCCGCACGCCGGTGACCAGCGCGACCAGCGCAAGCGACACCGCGGCGATACGCACGCCCCTGGGGAGCTTCCAGACCGGTGGCGCCACTTCTTCCAGCGGAATGCAATGGGATAGCTCCGCCAAGGCCTGGATTTGCCCCAGGACCCTGGACGGCACTGCCCGGCCCGTCCGGACCGTCCGTGAGAGGTTGAATCGCATTCCCGAGTGAACCCTCCGTGCTCGCGTCTACCCAGAGCACGGACCGTACCGAGTCGCCTGCAGGGCTGTCAAGCTCGGGGAGGCGTCTCGGGGGCGCGGCGACCGAGTAATCCCTTGCCATGAAGGAAGAAATACGGTATCCATGGATCGGGACGCTTTTGCCGTAGGCCCCTGCGGACCGGGAGTTTAGGAGACTGAGCGTGGGTGTGACCGAGAGCGTCTGGGCGTTTGGCGGACTCCAGTACCCCCGAGGGGAAGCGCGTGCCGTGCTTCTTCCCGTAGCCTATGATCTTACGGCGAGCTATGGCACAGGGGCCCGGGGTGGCCCCCGCGCTCTGATCGAGGCTTCGACTCACATGGAGCTATTCGATCAGGAGCTGGGATTTTCCCCCATCGACGTCGGGGTCCACACCGGCGAGGTCATCGAGCAGATCGCCGGGGGCCCCGAGCGGATGGTTCAGACTATCGCCGGCGAGATCGCCGACGTCCTCGAGGGCGGGCAAGTCCCGATCCTCGTCGGGGGCGATCACAGCGTCTCGATCGGCGCGTTCCTCGCCCTGGAGGAGCGGCAGGAGAATCTCACGATTCTCCATCTCGACGCTCATGCCGATCTGCGCGAGGAGTACCAGGGAACGCCTTACAGCCACGCCTGCGTGATGGCGCGCGCCCGGGAGCGCTTTCCCGCCGTTCAGATCGGCATCCGAAGCCTCAGTGATCCGGAGTACGCGCGCATCCAGCGCGAGCGACTGCCGGTGTTCCCGGCATCTCGATTGCGGGAGGACCGGGAGGGGCTGGTCCGGGACGCGCTCGCAATCTTGGGGCCCAGGCTCTATCTCACGATCGATCTCGACTGTCTCGACCCGTCGATACTCCCCGCGACGGGCACGCCCGAGCCGGGCGGATTCCTCTGGGAGGAGATCCTGTGGCTGATCCGAACGTTGACCCATGACCGGGAGGTCGTTGGCTTCGACATCGTCGAGCTCTCCCCCCTCCCGGGCTTCCGCGCCCCGGATTTCCTGGCGGCAAAGTTGCTGTACAAGGTTCTGGGGTACACGTGTCCGCCGAGGAGGTTTGCCTGACTTCATCGGCGAAATGACCATCATGCGAACGGCCGTGATTCAAGGTCCTGTTCAGAACGAGAGAGGATGGTTATGACGCAGTCGATCAGCAAGGCGCTTGGCCTGCGAATCCGCAGGATTCGCCATGAGAAAGGGCTCACGCTCAAGGACATCGAGGCGAAGGCGGGCGTGAGCGCAACGCATGTTTCCGAAATCGAACGCGGGAACACATCCCCCACGATCGGCGCTCTCGAGAAGATCGCCGACGCGCTCGGGGTTCCTCCTTCCCATGTCATCGACATTCCGCCGATGGCGCGGCTCCGCGTGCTCCATCCCGGCGAGCGGCGGACCTTGACGATGTGCGGCGGAACGGTCCAACTCGATCCTCTCACCGACTGCCTGGCACCCTCCGAGATGTCGCTGTTCGTCTCGACCATCCAGGCGAACGGTCAGATCGATGGAGTGGCCGGGCATTTCGGCGAGGAGTTCTGCTATGTGATCGAGGGCATCCTCGAGGTGGTCGTCGACGGCTCCTCACACATCCTTCGCAGGGGGGACTCGATCCACTTCAAGGCGGCGCACCCCCACAGGATCCGCAACCTGGCGCCCGCGCCGAGCCGGACTTTCTGGGTGGTCCGGCCTCGCGTGTTCATTTGAGGAGGGGATGATGATGATCTCGAAGGAGGAGTTGGGGCGGCGGGTTCGCGAGATCCGGCAGCAGCGCACGCTCACGCTGAAGCAGGTGGAGCACATCTCCGGACTCTCATCGACGCATATATCGGAGATCGAGAGGGGAATGACCTCGCCCACGATTGGGGCCTTGATCCGGATCGCCCATGCGCTACAGAAGGATCCGGGCTACTTCATCGAGGAGCGGAAGATGGACGAGGTCACCGTCAGCAGCGAAGGGGCTCGGCCGGCCGACCCCTGCGCCGGCGGCGTCGGTCTGTTCAGGGCCTCGATGGATCGCCTCACCCCTGGGGTGCTCGGCGGAAACGTGCGCGCCTATGAGGCGCGGATCGAATCCGGCGGCGCGATCGAGTGCGAACTGTTCAGCGAAGGGCAGGGCTTCTGCCTCTATTGCCTGGAGGGGAAAGTCGAGTTCATGGTCGGCGACCAGACGATGAGCCTCACCACCGGCGACTCGATCCACGGAGTCCTGCCGGGGACTCCTCGGTTTTCGGCCGCCCCGGGCATCATGGGACGGTTCTTGCTGGTCAGCGATCCTTGGGGGGAGTCTCCGTAGGGCGGCGTCGCTTTTCTTCCTGCCAGGCGATCTCGAGCTCATCGAGGGGGACCTCGCCCATGCGGCGGCCCCTCTCCTCGACCGCATCCGCCATGCGATTGAACCGGCCCCGGAATTTCTCGGTTGCGGCGGAGAGGGCCGCTTCCGGATCCTCGCCGAGATGGCGCGCCAGATTCACGACGGCAAAGAGGAGGTCTCCCAACTCCTCCCTCACGGCGCCGGCGCTGGATCCGCTCTCGATCGCGAGGGCGAGCTCCTCCACCTCCTCCCGCACCTTGGGAAAGACATCCTTCGCCGCTCTCCAGTCGAATCCAAACGCGGCCGCCTTTTCCTGGAGCCTCCGGGCCCGCAGGAGCGCGGGCAATCCGGGTGGCAGCGGGCGCAGGATCTCCGCGCCCGCGGGCGCCTCGAGTCTCTTGCGTTTCTCCCAGGCCGAACGCGGGGACGCCTCGTCCGTCGCACCATTCCCCGATCCGAAGAGGTGCGGATGACGGCGCTTCAGCTTCTCTTCGATCGAGCGCGCCGCCTCGTCCAGCCGGATGCGCCCCGAATCCTCGAGAACCTGCATGAAGAAGACCCAAAGGTAGATCGCGTCCCCGACTTCCTCGGTCAGCTCCTCCGGCCCCCTCGCGGCAAGGGCCTCGGCGACCTCGTGGACCTCCTCGAGGAGATAGGGCAGGAGGCTCTCCGGCGTCTGCGCCCGATCCCAGGAGCAGCCCTGCTCGCCTCTCAGGTAGGCGCAGATTCGTGCGATGCCGGCCCAGATCGCTGTGGAGTCGGAAGCCATGTCAATAGGACGATAGCATGAGGGAACAAGGGAGGTGTCCGTGAGATCTACCTGGACGACCGAGAAGGACGCCCGATCGGTCTGCCGAGAGGCGGCGGCGCGCGCGCACGCCCCTTACTCCGGCTTTCGCGTCGGCGCCGTCCTGGAGGACGAAGAGGGGAACCTGCATGCGGGGTGCAATCTCGAATCGGCCTCGATCGGCTTGAGCCTCTGCGCGGAGCGCGCCGCCCTGGCGATCGCCCGCGCCCACGGGGCGCGCGGCTTCCGGCGGCTCTGGATCTACACTGCCACCGAGCGGCCGACGCCGCCCTGCGGCGCATGCCGCGAGCTCTTGATGCGAGAGGCCCCGGAGATCCGAGTGATCCTGCTCTGCGATTCGGCCGGGCGGCGCTCGTTTCCGCTGCGCCGGCTCCTCCCGGCGAGCGCCGGCCTGAAGACGGGTCGGCGTCCGTGATTCCGCCCTTCTCCGCGACGCGGGCGATCCTGCGCAAGCGGCAGGGGGGATCTCATCCGCCTGGAGAGATCGGCGAGTTCATTCGTGGCTTCGTCGAAGGGCGGATCGCCGATTACCAGATGACGGCATGGATGATGGCGGTCTACTTTTCGGGGCTCGACCGCAGGGAGACGGCCGAGCTCACTCGCGCGATGCTCGAGTCGGGTAGGCGTTTGGAGCGCTGGGACGAAGGACCTCCCGTGATCGACAAGCATTCGACGGGAGGCGTGGGGGATAAGGTCTCCATTGCGCTTGCGCCGCTCGCGGCCGCTTGCGGTCTAAGAGTGCCGATGATCTCGGGCCGCGCCCTCGGACACACCGGCGGCACCCTGGACAAGCTCGAGTCGATCCCCGGCTACCGCACGAAGCTCGACGGCGGCGAGTTCCGACGCATCGTGAACGAGATCGGTTGCAGCATCGCAGGCGCGACCGAGGATCTCGTGCCTGCGGACCGCCGGATGTACGCGCTTCGCGACGTGTCGGGGACGATCGAATCGCATCCTCTGATTGTCTCGAGCATCGTGTCGAAGAAGGCCGCCGCCCGCCTCGACGGCCTCGTCCTCGATGTGAAGGTGGGGCATGGCGGCTTCGCGCCCGATCATGCATCCGCCCATCGTCTCGCCCGTCGTCTCGTCGAGGTCTCCACCGACATGGGGATCGCGACAGTGGCGACATTGACGGCGATGGCGGATCCGCTCGGCAGATGCGTCGGCAACGCGCTCGAGATACGCGAAGCGGTAGAGCTGCTGCGGGGCGAGTCGAGGTCGGCGGCGCTCTTGCAGGTCTGTCTTGATCTGACCGCGCGGATGCTCTCTGTCGCCGGGCTCGCAGACGATACGGCCGCGCGCGGTCTCGTGGAGCGCGCGCTGTCGGACGGGACGGGCCTCGATCGACTCGGCCGGATGATCGCGGCGCACGGCGGCGATGCCGATGTCGTCGAAGCTCCGGCCCGAGTCCTCCCCAGAGCCGCACGGATCGAGGGGCTAGAGGCGGCCGAGGAGGGCTGGATCCAGTCGATCGATGCGCGGGAGCTTGGCGAGATCGTCATCGACATGGGGGGCGGGCGGCGGCGCGCGGTCGATGTCGTCGATCCGTCGGTCGGAATCGAGCTTCTCGTGGATCGGGGAGATCGTGTCGCTCCAGGGGCGCCGATCGCCGTGCTTCACTTGCCCTCGGGATTCGACGAGGCGGCGGTCGCCGCCCGGCTGCGCGCAGCGATTCACATCGGTCCCGATCGTCCCCCGCCCGATCCGGCGGTTCTCGAGACGATCTCGATCGAGCCCTAGCGGATCGAAGGACTACCAGCTTTCGTCGACTTCCGGCTCTTCCTCAGCCGGCGCTTGCGGGAGCGCCGGCCCGTGGATGGTGCAGTACGACTTCGGTTCGCTGCCCGCCGAGAACCTATCGACGACTGCGCGGCAGTATTCCGTCGCTAGCATCCCCGAGTCCGGGCAGATCTTCACCTCCACGACCCCTGCCGGCACGCTGAAAGGCTCCTCTCCGTTATGCCGGACCGCCTCCTTCATGAAGTCGACCCAGATCGGAAGCGCCGCCTTCGCCCCGGTCATCCCCGAACCGATCGTCCGCTTCTCGTCGAAGCCGACCCATACGGCGCAGACGCAGCGCGGAATGGCCCCGATGAACCAAGCATCGGTGTAGTCGTCCGTGGTGCCCGTCTTGCCGGCCGCAGGCGCCGTGAAGCCCATCTTGCTTCTTGCCGGTGCGGCGGTGCCGTTGTCCACGACCGCGCGGAGCATCCCGACGAGCAGCCCGCTCGTCCTCTCATCGAGCACCTCGCGAGTGGCCGGACGATTGTCCTCGATGCTGCTGCCCAGTGGGTCCTCGACCGACAGGATGCTGATCGGGGAGACGAGCATGCCTTCGTTGATCCAAGCGCCGTAGGCGGAAGCGATCTCCAGCGGCGTCACCTCGGCCGTGCCCAGGGCGAGGGAGAGATACGGTGGGATCTCTCCCTGGATCCCGCACGCGCGCGCGAAGTCGACGGCCGTGCGCGGTCCGACCCTCTCGAGGAGCTTGACGCTCGGGATGTTGATCGATTTTGCAAGGGCCGTGCGCAGAGTGACCGGGCCCGAGTACTTGTTGCCGAAGTTCTTGGGGGACCAGACCCCCATCGAGGCTCGGTAGCCCATCGGGTAGCTCACCGGCTCGTCGACGACGACCGAGTACGGGGTCATCCCGGACTTGAGCGCCAGGGCATAGATGAAGGGCTTGAAGGCGCTGCCCGGCTGCCGGCGCGCCTGCACCGCACGGTTGAAGCGGCTGTCCTGATAGGAGCGTCCTCCAACCATCGCCAGGATCCTGCCCGTTTGCGGCTCGACGGCGATGAGGGCCGCCTGCAGGTAAGGCGTGCTGCCCTCGGCGGAGCGCTTCCCCTCGCGGAACGACTCGAATGTCTCACGGTAGAGATGGTCCTCCTCGATCTCCCGACAGTGACGCTCCACCGCCTGCTCCGCCGCGCGCTGGAGCTCGAGGTCGAGAGTCGTGCGCACCGTAAGGCCGCCTTCGTAGACGCGATCGGATCCGAGCCGCGAGGCGAGCTGGATGCGGACGTATTCCAGGAAGTAGGGAGCTTCGCCCACGCTCGAACCCGAGGAACGCACGACGAGCGACTCGCCGAGCGCCGCGTTGTAGACCTTCTCCGTGATCTTCTCCTGCGTGCGCATCAATCGCAGAACGCGGTTTCGCCGGCCCTCCGCCGCCTCGGGATGCCGCACCGGCGAGAACGCCGCCGGATTCGCCGGCAAACCCGCGAGGGTCGCGGCCTCCGCGATGGAGAGCTCGGAGAGATTCTTGCCGAAGAACCTCATCGATGCCGCTTGAACGCCGTAGGCTCCCTCGCCGAAGTAGATCCGATTGAGATAGAGCTCGAGGATCTCGTCCTTCGAGAACGATCGCTCGAGCCGGATGGCGAGCACGATCTCCTTCAGCTTTCGTTCGAGCGTGCGGCTCTGATCGAGGAAGAGATTGCGCGCGAGCTGCATCGTGATCGTGCTCGCGCCCTGCTCGACGCCCCCCGCGCGGAGGTTGCGGATCGCCGCGCGAACGAAGGCGATGAGGTTCACTCCCCAGTGCCCGTAGAAGCGACCGTCCTCTGCGGCGAGGACCGCCTCGACGACGATCGGGGGGACACGGCCGAGCGGGATCGGGTCCCGGTTCTCGATCGCGAAGCTCCCGATCGGCCGCCCCTCGCGGTCGAGGACGACCGAGCGGGCGCTGGGGCGCAGCTCGTCGGTTCCGGCCGGTTCTGGGAGCCCGCCGCCCCAGATCGCGAAAAGCCCGTAAATGCCTGCGGCCATCAGGATTGGCACGAGGAGCAATGTGAGCAGAAACGTCCTCACGCGGCGAGAAGAACACAGGCGCTCGGGGGGGTCAAGAGAGCGGCGCGGCAGGAATTTCTCGGCAGCGTAACACAATGCAATGGGCTAGGATAGGAGGAACGGAACGGTGGGAAATAAAAATCAAAATCTTCCTTGACGCTTCGGAGCGGGTTTCGTATCTTCTGAGTTCCCGCGGACAGAGCTCCGATGGTTTTCCATCTTCGGACCTCGCCTGCCAGGTGAGATTTTCCCTTTGACGGGAAGGTCCGCGAGGATAGTTTTCCCTCTTGCGCCTGAGCGCGAGGCACGTTGTTTGACAAGGGAAGAGAGTGTAGGTGCGCGAGCCCGAATCGACGCACACCGGTCCGCCTCGGCGGACTCGGAGGTGCGTGTAAGTAATTCCAACGTCCCGGGGCCTCGGTTCCGGGGCGCTCCGAGTTTCCGAACACGGAGAGTTTGATCCTGGCTCAGAACGAACGTTGGCGGCGTGGATTAGGCATGCAAGTCGAACGGGGTGGGGGCAACCCCACCTAGTGGCGAACGGGTGAGTAGCGCGTGGGAAACCTGCCCTCGAGACGGGGATAACACTTCCAACGAGGTGCTAATACCGGATAAGACCACGGGATCGCATGGTCCTGAGGTCAAAGATGGCCTCTGCTTGCAAGCTATCACTTGAGGATGGTCCCGCGTCCCATTAGCTTGTTGGCGGGGTAAAAGCCCACCAAGGCGACGATGGGTAGCTGGTCTGAGAGGATGGTCAGCCACACTGGGACTGAGATACGGCCCAGACTCCTACGGGAGGCAGCAGTCGAGAGGCTTCGTCAATGGGGGAAACCCTGAACGAGCGACGCCGCGTGGGCGATGAAGGCCTTCGGGTTGTAAAGCCCTGTCGTGCGGGAAGAAGGGTCCAGCGGCAAACAGTCGCGGGACCTTGACGGTACCGCAGAAGGAAGCTCCGGCTAACTCCGTGCCAGCAGCCGCGGTAATACGGGGGGAGCGAACGTTGTTCGGAATCACTGGGCGTAAAGGGCGCGCAGGCGGCTCTGTAAGTGGGATGTGAAAGCCCCTGGCTCAACCAGGGAACTGCGTCCCATACTGCTGGGCTTGAGTGCAGGAGAGGATGGGGGAATTCCCGGTGTAGCGGTGAAATGCATTGATATCGGGAGGAACACCAGTGGCGAAGGCGCCCATCTGGCCTGCTACTGACGCTGAGGCGCGAAAGCCGGGGGAGCAAACAGGATTAGATACCCTGGTAGTCCCGGCTGTAAACGGTGGGCACTAGGTGTGGGGGGCATCGACCCCTCCCGTGCCGCAGCTAACGCATTAAGTGCCCCGCCTGGGGAGTACGACCGCAAGGTTGAAACTCAAAGGAATTGACGGGGGCCCGCACAAGCGGTGGAGCATGTGGTTTAATTCGATGCAACGCGAAGA
>JAXDAY010000012.1:0-6485 GCA_034679345.1 Candidatus Eiseniibacteriota bacterium | reverse complement strand
GCGGATGGCCCATGTCGTCGGTGCCGTCCCACTCAACGCTATGAGCGCCCGCGGTACGGGTCGCGTCGATCAGCGTGCGAACCACACGGCCCGACACGTCGAAGACCTGCACTCTCACCGCTCCCGCCTCGGGCAGATCGAAGTAGATCGTCGTCCGCGGATTGAACGGATTGGGCCGCGCATCGCCCAATCGGTAATCGGTCGGCACCGCCACGAGCGGCTCCTCGACGGCGGGACCAACCGGCCTCTCGTCGGCCTGCGGCAGCAGATCACGGTTCGCCGTGTCGCGCACCTTGCCGCCCGTCAAGGCGAAGCTCGCAGCACCGGTGTGTAGCACCTGCAGCCGCACGATGAAGACCGTTCCCTCGCCCTCCATCGACGCGTCCGCCCCCAGCAAGGCCAGGTCCAGACCCACCGAACTTGAGAGCGGCTGACACATAAAGAAGTGTTCCTCCGAACCGATCGCGCTCGAAACTTCGGCTCCGTCGAAGCGGAAGATTGCCTGATCAAAGCGGAGCGCCGCCCGCACGCCTTGCACGTTCTGCACATCCCCGCGCAGAAGGATCGGAACCCTCAGCATCTGCCCCGCATGCACCCGAGCCGGCATCGGCCCGATCCCGAGCGCGATTCCGCCGGAGGCATTCGATCCCAACGAGACCAGCGTTGGCCCCTCGCCCTGCAAGGGCAAGACGCGCGTGTAGTTCATCGAGAAGATCATCAGGTCCTCGAAGTCGACCAAGCCGTCCGTCAGCGGGATACCGAACCGGCTGCCGTCATCCGTCGGCCCCACGTCGCAGTGGGGGTTCCATAGCGCATTGTCCGTCGGCAGGTAGTAGGTCCCGCCCAATGCCGAGATGTCAATCGTCTCCACGCGCCCGTCTCCGATACTGGTCGGCCACGAGTTTGGCGAGACATCGCCGAGCCAGTAGTTTGTCACCATCCGAGGCGCCGTCGTGCCGACGCTGTAATTGCACGCCCGGTCGAAGACGAAGACCGTATACGCGTGGATGTCCCTCTCGGCGCCCGTCGATGCGAAGACATCGTCGTAGCTCGCTGGCATCCCGACCGAATGCAGCACGCGAGTCCCGCCCACGGAATCCGGGAAGACCGCCTCCGCTCCGGTATATTCCGGATAGTCCACCTCGGCCCAGTCGCCTCGACGGATCATGATTCCGTAGTTGTCCAGGTCCGGATCTTCCGAAGGATTCGTCCAGGCGAGCGCGACCTCGTTGTGCGCTGTCGTCGCCGTGAGGGCCGTCACCTCGACCGTCGGCTTCGTGTTATCGGCGTAGATCGTCACTCCCTGGCTCGCCATGTTCCCGAGGGCGTCGGTCACCGTCACCGTCGCAGTCTTGAGCCCATCGGGGGATGCGAGCGTCACATCTGTGAGGATCCAGGTCGCCACGCCACCTGCATAGCTGGTGGGCGTCACCGCCGCTCCTCCGCCGTCCAGGAGTCCGGAGAAGTCCGCCAGCACCTCCAAGCTATCCACACCGCATCCATCGGTGATGGTCACGGCCACAGTCAAGTCGTCTCCGTTCTTGGCGTAGCCCGTATCCATAAGGTTCGTCCGCGTGATCGAGGAGAGAGTAATCACTGGCACCTCGGTGTCCACCACCACCTCGCCGTCGTCCTCGAAGAAACCGTAGAGCGTCTGATTCTCGGCATTGCGGAACTTGATCGGGGTCAAGTTCACCGGGCTCGAGCCGCACGCCACACCGCTGTATGTCACCCTGAAGAGGTCGTCCGGGCCCAGGGTGCCCGGATGGTCTGCTCCCAGCGCCGCATCCACGCGCCTCTTGCTCTCGCCCAGGTTCACAACCTGGAAGAGCGGCGCCGTCGCAAACGGCCCGCTCGCCGGTCGCGTGATCGAGACCAGGTTCACGATGGCGTTGTCCCACTCCACGTCGATTGAGTAGCCGTAGAGCGCATCGCTCCCGCCGCCCAGGTAGCGCGCCGTCACGACACCGGCGTACAGACTACCCGTCCAGTCGGCATGGCTGATCTCCTCGGGATCCGCGAGGCAGACGACATTCTCGCTGCCCGCCGCCCCGATCCAGGGATCGAAGAGGACGTTGTCGGAGACCGAGTTGCCAAGGCCGTCGGGATTCAGGGTCGCATTCAGCGGTCCGCTCGCATCCCCCCACCAGTTGCCGAGCGCCGTCATCGGCCCTCCCGTGGCTCCCGGATCGACGCTCACCCCGTACTGACTGTTGCCGCTGATGTTGTTCGTCGTGATCGATCCGCCGGGAACCGCATAGGGTCCACCATACGGATTCCCGCTTCCGCCGCCGAATACGTAGAGGCCTTGATAACAGCTGGCCATGGAGTTGTTCCGCATGTCGATAGTCTCGACGTCCCAGAGCTGCACGGCCTGCCCCTCTCCGTACGCACCCTGGGAGACATTGTCGATCGCGTTGCGGAGGAAGGAGAGCGCCTGGGCGTGATTGATCTCGATACCTGCCCACTGCTCTCCCTGCTCGCCCTCGTTTCCGCCGATGTTCTCAATCTTGTTGTCCTCGACCGTCACCAGCGGAGTCTTGCTCACGTAGTGGCCACGAAGCGAGATCGTGCCATTGCACTCATGGACGTAGTTGTCGCTGAAAATCACCGCCGTAAGCGGCAGGCCGTTTCCGCCCCACGGCGAGTAGTCGGAGCTGCTGTCCATGTCGAGAACCGCAAAACCGAGGATCCGCTTGAACTCGCTGTTCGTCACGCTGAAGGAAGCGCCGAGCAGATTGCCGGCGAGACCGTGGCGGCCGGAAACATTCTCACCGTCAACCACGCAGAGATCGATCGCGAAGTCGTTGACCGCTCCCGTGTTGGCGAATCGCAAGATTTCGTCCGAACCGGTTGGCACGCCCGTCAGAAGAAGGTTGCGGAGGGTGAGGCCATTGATCGCGCCCGCATTGGCGATCAGGACTCCCCCCGTGACCGCGGGTCGGCTGCCGGCGGCCCCTTCGATCGTCACCCCCGCCTTCGCGTAGTCGGCCGGGAAGGTGATCGTCTCGGCATAGCTGCCCGGCGCCACGGTGATCGTGCTTCCGCTGACCATCTCGAGCCCCTCAGCGAATCGTCCGAGACCCCCCACCTGCGGAGAGGAGTCATCGATCCAGATGCCGGTGAAGTCGCCCTGGAATCCAGGATCGGCCGAGGTGTCGGCACCCGACGCGAGCCAGGGAGTGTAGTCGGCTTTCCCCGCCGTGACCTCTGCCGCGACGACAGCGGGATCGCTCGAGCCGTACCAGTTGCCGGAGGCGTCGACCGTATCCACGACCGTGTCCCCCACCTCGAGGCTCAGGCCGGTGTTCCCGCTTAGGTCGTTGCCTCGAATGGTCACCCTCTCCGTGGTAATGACATTGAACTCGATCTTCACACCCACCTGGTTGCCGCTGATGGAGTTGTCCCGGATCTCGATGTCCTGCCCCTTGATCCCCACGCCGGCATTCGTTTGCCCAGTGAAGATGTTTCCCACGACGGTGATGAAGGTCGTCGTGCCCCAGAAGTTCACCCCCTTCACTCCACCGGTGAAGGAGTTGGCGACGATGTCGCAGTGGGAGTTGTTGCTCCCCGCAATCTGGGATCCTCCGGTCCA
Source organism: Candidatus Eiseniibacteriota bacterium (assembly GCA_034679345.1). Classification (GTDB taxonomy): domain Bacteria; phylum Eisenbacteria; class RBG-16-71-46; order CAIMUX01; family VGJL01; genus JAXDAY01. The sequence goes on along the minus strand of JAXDAY010000012.1, from coordinate 2,890 downwards.
CCCGGCGGCGGCATTCCCGCTGATCGTGGCCCCGTCGATTCCAGTCAGATAGATCGGTCCGGCGTCCGTCGCGGGCGCGCTGCCAAGGGTGAAGGTATTGCCGAGGATTGTCACATCGGATCCCGTCCCCGGCTGCAGGATGATCCCGTTCTTGTTCGCGGTGATGCGGTTCGCCTCGACCGTGAACCCGCTGCCCGGCCCCTTCCACAGGATGTCTTGGTACCCGGAGATGATGCAGTTCTTCGTGGCGATATCGCTGTCCCACGCACGGATCACCACCTCATCGGCATAGTGGAATGTTGGGCTCCCGATGAGAGTGAACCCGTCGATCGAGACGCCCGTCACCCCGTCTGGGATTTCAATCGCCACATTGGGGTTGGGTGTGCCCAGACCCGTAATGTCGACAATCGATTCCGCCGCAGGATTCGTGCGTGCTTCCGCAGGCGTCGGATCGATGCCGTACTGCGCGCCGCGAAGGTCGATCGCTTTGTTGATCGTCAGGCGCTCTGCGTAGAGGCCCGCGGCGACCTCGATGGTCTCGCCGGGGCTCGCCGCATTGATCGCAGCCTGAATTGTGGCATAGTCGCCCGGAACCTGGATCGGGCCGCCAGGCACCACCTCGCCACACTGGGCTGGAAGAACGAGAAGTCCCGCGGTACCGGCGGCGAGATAGGCATAATCGCCGGAGACTGCAACTGCCGCCGCCGAAGTTTGCGTCTGATAGGAGCCGACGGGGACTAAGGATGTCGGGTCCGCGCGGTCGTATATCTCCATGCCCCCACCCGCGCCGGCCATGTAGATATAGTCACCATCGAAGGCCACCCTTCCGCTCAAGTGAGAGGGCAGGTACGACCCCGCGAGGACGGGCAGCGTCGGATTCGAGATATCGACGACAGTAAGGCCGAAGTAGGAACAACCAATGTAAGCATACGCTCCATCGCAGCCTATCCTGTACGCATTGCTCACGGACAGCTGTCCGACAATCGGTACGCCCGGATCGGAGATGTCGACTACTTGCAGCCCACCCGCTCCATCGGCGACATAGGCGTGATTGCCGACCAGAGCCACACCGTAGGCAGTCCCGGGAGTGTCACAGGACAGAATGATACTCGGGCTCGTCGGACTCGAGACATCGGCGATCTGTAGACCGTAGTCCTTGTCGGCGATGTACGCCCGTCCTTCCCGGACTACGACGTCATACACACTGCCGGGCGTGTCCAGGGTCGCGACCAGAGACGGCGCCGCAGGATTGGACACATCGGCGATGAAGACACCGGACGTCATGCCGATCAGATAAGCATAATCCCCATCGACCCAGACACGACCGGCGCTCCCCGATTCCAGCGTGACGCTTCCGACCTCCGTCGGGAGGGCGGGATTGGTAATGTCCGCGATGCGAAGCGATGACGCATCGGCGATGAAGGCATAGCTGCCACGAAGAAAGACCCCTTGTGCGCGGCCTGGAGTGTCGAGGACGCCGATCGGATCGGGTGCGGGTTTAGCTATGTCCAGAACCGTGATGAAGGTCCCTGTGTTGTAGTAGGCGGGATCATAATAGTTCACCGTGATGGCCAGGCCGTCATCTACCCCAAGACCGTAGCACCACCATGCACTCGCTTCGATTTCTTTCACGACGACCGGGACGATGGGATCGGAGATGTCCACGACCCGGACCGCGGACCCGAAGTCGCCCGATGATTCAGCGACATAGGCGAGCCCGCCGTCGATCAACACGCGATCCGTGCTCGGATAAGCTGTTGCTGATGCTCTGAATGGCAGCATCGCCGCCCACACCGGGGCCGACGGGTTCGAGACGTCGTAGATCTGCAACGCCTCGCTGTCACAGGCGACATACGCATATGAGCCGGAGACGGCGATGTCGACCGGCATCCCAGTAAGCGGGACGGAGCCGAAGTACAGCAGAACGGAGGGCGCGGTGAAATAGGCGTTCATCATGACGCCGTTCTCGCTAACGCCATAGACGAAATCCCCGCTCCTGGCGACGTGATCCAGGGGGAAGAATGTCCCATGTGGGTCGGGCACGGATGTCTCCACCCAAGGCGTATAAGGATCCAGGATGTTGATCTGGACCAGCTCTCCCAGGTCCGTGCCGCAGTAGGCCCACGGGCCGCTCACGGTCACACAGACATAGCCAGTCGAGATCGGCGGCACGGTCGCCACCGCGCTCGGAGCGAGCGGGTTGGAGATGTCGAAGATACGGAGACCGATTTCACTGCATGCCGCATAAAGATAGCTGTCCTGGACCGCCAGATCGTTTACCATGCCTACCATATCGATCGAGTCGACTTGCGTCGGCGAGGCCGGGTTGGTGAGATCGACGATGCGCAGGAAATTGTGGGAACCAGTCGTGGCCACATAGGCATGGGACCCGCTGATGACCCCGTCCGCCGCCAAATCGTCCGTCACGTGGGCGATCCCGAGTCTGTGGATGTAGTCGCCGTACTCGATGCAGTCTTGGGCAAAGACGGCGCCAGGGCCAAGCAATAGCATGCACAGAACGATCGGTTGAACGACGCGCCAGGCGAGGTTCAGCCTGGAAGCCTCCTCCTCTGAAGGCACGACATCGCACTTCATTGGATCCTCCAGTTTGCACGATCTCTCGGCGGTTGGTCGCGGCCAGGACCGTGGAGATCTTCCGTCAGGAGCTGGGGCCTCGGATCGGCAAGGCGCTCGTCCGTCGCTTCCCCATTATCTCAGAAGCGTCACTCTCCTCTGCGAGCGGTAATCGCCCGCCTGCATCGTGTAGAAGTAGATCCCGCTCGTGAGCGGATGGCCCATGTCGTCGGTGCCGTCCCACTCAACGCTATGAGCGCCCGCGGTACGGGTCGCGTCGATCAGCGTGCGAACCACACGGCCCGACACGTCGAAG
>JAXDAY010000011.1:0-3038 GCA_034679345.1 Candidatus Eiseniibacteriota bacterium | reverse complement strand
GCGGATGGCCCATGTCGTCGGTGCCGTCCCACTCAACGCTATGAGCGCCCGCGGTACGGGTCGCGTCGATCAGCGTGCGAACCACACGGCCCGACACGTCGAAGACCTGCACTCTCACCGCTCCCGCGTCGGGCAGATCGAACAAGATCGTCGTCCGCGGGTTGAACGGATTGGGCCGCGCATCGCCCAATCGGTAGTCGATCGGCGCCTGCTCCAGGGCCGGGGCGACCGGCGGGAGCATCCCTTGGCCCGAGAGCTCCCGATTCTCGCAGTCGCGGATCCTCGTCCCGGAGAGGGCGAGCGCCGGATCGCCGTTCGCAAGCGCGCTGAAGCGCGCCATGAAGATGGCTCCTTCACCCTCGATCGCCGAGTCGTTGCCCAGAAGCGCCATGCCAAGGTCGATCGAGCCTTGCTCCGGCAGGTCCTTGAAGAAGTGCGTCGCCTGTGAGATCGGATCGGCCACCGACGAACCTTCGTAGGAGAGGACCGCCGGATCGTAGGAGAGCACCGTCCTCGCGGCATGGACGTCCTCGACCTGGCCGCGCAGGAGGATCGAGACCGTGAAGGTCTGCCCCGCGCGTACGCGCGCGGAGCCTGGAGCGAGCGTCAGACCGATCCCGCCGAGGCCCTTCCCACCGAGTAGGACCTGCGGCGGCGAATCTCCAGCGAAGCCGATCCCGGCGTGGTAGTTCAGGGAGAACATCACGAGGTCCTCGAACTCGATCAGGTTGTCGGTCAACGGCCGTCCGTCGGTCGTGTGGCTCGTCGTGGGACCGACGTCCAGGATGTTCCTCGGATCGCCGTAGGAAATCGGCTGTCCATAGCATCCGCCGAGACCGGAGATGTCGATCGTCTCGACCAGGTTGTCGGGGGTTTCCATCGGAGCGACATCCCCAAGGTGGTAGTTGAGCGTCCCGACCGTCAAGCTCGATGCCGCGGCATTCCCGCAGAGATCCACCGAGAAGACGACGTAGTACCACACTCCCCTCTCCGTCGGCTCGTCCGTCTCGCCGCTCGCGACGATGCCCGTGAGCGCCCAGGGAGCGCTGGGCGGGTAACTCGGAATCGCGGGGATCCCCGCGCCAGGCATGTCGTCGTACTCCGGATAGGCGTTCGTCCCATCGGCAGACCCGTACGGGGCGCGATAGACCTCGAAGGCGTCCGCGTCTCCTGAGGGGGTGAAGTCTACGACGATCCGCGTGGTTCCATCGCCGTCGTTTCCGATCTTCACCTGCGAGGCCGAAGCATCGGTGACGGGCGCCGGCGCGGTCATGTCGACTGTGATCGAGATCGGATCGCCTCCGGCGGCGCTGATCGGCTCGTTGCCGCAGTCGCGAAGGAGCACATAGTCGATTCCAATGGTCCCCGTGCCGTCGCTGGCGGCCTCGACCTGGATCTCGAAGAGAGTCCCGCTCGGGGCGATCACGCCGCATGGAAGCCCCAGAATGGCGCAGTCGACCGTGTAGGTACCGCCGCCGTTGTCGATCAGCTGAAAACTCGTCTCACCGGTGAGATAGCTCCCCTGAACGATGCTGGCGAGCCCCTCGCAGAGCTGGAGCTGCGCGCTTAGCGTGAATCGCACGCTGAAGGCCCGCATCTGCGCTTCATCGCCGCGGATGATGTTGAACGGCACCGTCACGCAAGGAGTCGCCTGCGCGATGCATGTCGTCGGGGCGACCATGAGGACCGTGTTCGTGCGGAAGTCGGAGCCGCTCACGCACTCACCCGCCGGCCCAGGGCCATCGTTCGTTGCGTCGGCGGAGATGGCGACGGGGTAGTCCGCTCCGAATAGGACGGCTGCGGTCACGCAGCAGACGATCAGAAGCGCATTCCTGGAAGTCGATCTCATGGTCCCTCTCCTCCGGCGTCGGGTCGCGGAGACCCGACTCTGCACATTCACAGTCACGAAACGAATCGCGCCGAGCGAATCTCGATCCACTTGAGGTCGGCTCACTCCTCCTTCGTCCCGTTCATGGGTCGATCCGGAGGAATCGGACCGCACGACTCCTCCCCCCCGAGACAAGTTGCGCAAAGAAGACTCCACTGCCCATTCCCCGCAGCCCAGCCGTCGAGCCCAGGTCGAGGGCGAGCGCCGATCCCGCTGCGATCGAGCGCTCCCACACCAGCCGCCCGCTCACGTCGAAGAGCCTTACCCTCGCCGCCTCACCCGGAGGCGCGCTCACCAATAACCTCCCTTGGCGCCCCGCGGGATTCGGAACGACCCGGATCTGCCCGAGTCGCCCCGTCTCCTCCTCCGGCGCCCCCGATGTCGGGTCGGCGACCCGCACGATCGCATCGCGCCACTCCACTGGCAGAACGTAGTTGCCGAACAAGTAGAACTCGATGGAATCGAAAGCGACCGGGCTGACCCCCAGCGCGCTCGCCGTGAAGGTGATCGAGGAGAGATCCCCCGGACCCGTCTCGGTGGCGTTTCCCTCCAGGATCACGTGGGAGATCAGCACGTGATCCGGAAAGACCTCCGGAGCCCACCAGAAGTTGTCGTAGTGGCCGAAGAGAGACTCCGGCTGGACCGATACGAAATCGATGATCTCGGGATCCCAGCGAATGACCCCTAGGTATCCGTTGAACTCCGATCCCGTCGTATCGACATGCACGAAGATCTTGAAGATCGCGCCCAACCCCACCGTGCTGTCTGCCGGTTGAAGCGATACCGAAACGCCTGCATCGACAGGCGTCGCCGCCGCGAGGATGGTCGTCGCTAAGAGAACGCCGATGACCACCAGCAGTCGTCTGATTCCCATCCTGCCCTCCCGGGGCCGGGAATGCCTTCCCCGCATCTCTGGCGCCGGCGCGGGGCTCGAGCGCCTCTCGCCCGAGCCCCGTCGCGCCGGTCGTGTTACTTCAGAAGCGTCATTCTCCTCTGCGAGCGGTAATCGCCCGCCTGCATCGCGTAGAAGTAGATCCCGCTCGTGAGCGGATGGCCCATGTCGTCGGTGCCGTCCCACTCAACGCTATGAGCGCCCGCGGTACGGGTCGCGTCGATCAGCGTGCGAACCACACGGCCCGACACGTCGAAG
>JAXDAY010000010.1:0-99396 GCA_034679345.1 Candidatus Eiseniibacteriota bacterium | reverse complement strand
GCACCTCGATGTCGGCTCATCGCATCCTGGGGCTGGAGAAGGTCCCAAGGGTTTGGCTGTTCGCCAATTAAAGCGGTACGTGAGCTGGGTTCAGAACGTCGTGAGACAGTTCGGTCCCTATCCATCGTGGGCGCAGGAGATTTGAGAGGAGCTGTCCCTCGTACGAGAGGACTGGGACGGACGGACCTCTAGTGTGCCGGTTGTCGTGCCAACGGCAGCGCCGGGTAGCTATGTCCGGATCGGATAAGCGCTGAAAGCATCTAAGCGTGAAGCCGACCTCAAGATGAGATCTCCCGCAGGGTAACCTGCCTAAAGGCCCCTTCGAGACTAGAAGGTAGATAGGCCGGAGGTGTACGCGCAGCAATGCGTTTAGCCGACCGGTACTAATCGGCCGTGCGGCTTGATCGGCTGTTTTGATGCATGGGCTTGGCTGGTGGATATCGACCCTTTACGGTTGTCAGCGTTTTCCTCGTCGAAAGGCGGGGACCATTTTTCCGGTGGCCAAAGCGGAGGGGCCACACCCGTTCCCATTCCGAACACGGTCGTTAAGCCCTCCAGCGCCGATGGTACTGCATGGGAGACTGTGTGGGAGAGTAGGACGCCGCCGGATCTATTCGAGTCAGGCTCCGGGATCTTCGATTCCGGAGCCTGTTCTTTTTGTGCCGATTGGCGTCTTGCCGCTGCCCGGAATCGGATGATAGCCTTGGATTCGATCGTTCCTTCCCAGGGGGGCGCGGCGTTCGGGGGATTCGAGGACCTCTCGTGGCCCCGTAGCTATCCTCAAACGGATATGGTGGATGGGGGTTTGAAGCGGTGAAGACTTTCGACACGGCGGAAATCCGGAATCTGGCGGTTGTCGGACACAGCGGAGCGGGGAAGACCTCGGTGGGCGAGGCCCTTCTCTACACGGCGGGAGCGACCACCCGTCAGGGCAAGGTCCAGGAGGGAACCTCGGTGATCGCCCACACCGCCGATGAGGTGAAGCGACAGATCAGCCTCTATCTCTCGCTCGCCGCCTTCGAGGTGCGCGGGAAAAAGGTCAACCTGCTCGACTGTCCCGGATATGCGGATTTCGTCGGAGAGGTGCACGCCGGGCTCTACGCCGCCGACACGGCGATCATCGTCGTCAACGGCGTTTCCGGAGTCGAGGGTGACACCGAGAAGCACTTCGACCTCGTCGTCGAGCGCGGGAAGCCCGCGATCTTCGTCGTCAACATGCTCGACAAGGAGCAGGCGAGCTTCCAGAAGACGGTCGAGCAAATTCGCGCGATGACTGACCGTGCGGTTCCGATCGTCGTCCCGATCGGCTCCGGCCCCGGCTTCGAGGGTGTGGCCCACGTGCTGTCCGGAAAGGCTTATCTCGGCGATGCGAGGGCGCCGAAGGAGGGAACGGCGCCCGCGGATCTCAATGAGACGATCGAGGTCGCCCGGACGCAGATCACCGAGCTCGCCGCCGAGACGGAGGACGCGCTCATGGAGCGGTACTTCGCCGGCGAACTCACGCCGGAGGAGATCGAGCGCGGATTCCATGCGGGCGTCTCGAAGGGCAAGATATATCCGATCCTGGCCATGTCCGCCGATCGGAACATCGGCACTTCCGCGCTCGTCGATGCGATCCTCACGCTCGCGCCGGCCCCACACGAGGTTCCCGGTCCGCTCGGGATCCGGCCAGGCGCGGAGAGCGAAGCTCCAATCACGGGCGGCATCTCCGATCCGCTCGCCGCAATCGTGTTCAAGACCAGCTCCGAGGTCCTGCCCCAGGACGTCTATCTGATTCGCGTCTTCTCCGGCTACATCGAGAAGGGGATGGACGTCTACAACTCCCGCAGGGATCAATCCGAGCGGATGAGCCAGCTCTACCACTTCTGCGGGAAGGAGCGCACCGACGCCGATCGGATCGTCGCCGGAGACATCGGGGCAACGGTGAACTTGAAGTCGACCGGGACGAACGACTGCCTATCGTCGAAAGAGAACAAGATCGTCCTGAGGGCGATCGACTATCCCGAGCCGGTCCACGAGGTCGCGATCTCGCCTGCGAAGAAGGGGGACGAGGAGAAGGTGGGAAGCTGGCTCAACCGCTTCCACCTCGAGGATCCCACGCTCCAGACGCGCGTCGACTCGAGCCTTCACCAGACGATCCTGCGTTGCATGGGCGATCTCCACATCGACGTGGTGCTCGACCGGATGCGCCGGCGCGGGCAGGTCGAGGCGGTCGTCTCGAAGCCGAAGATCCCGTTCCGCGAGACGATTCGCGGCAATGCCGACGTCTCCTACCGCCACAAGAAGCAGACGGGCGGCCGCGGCCAGTTCGCCGACGTCTCGATCAAGGTCGAGCCGCTTCCCCGCGGAGGGGGTTTCGAGTTCCTCGACGAAATCGTCGGCGGCGTCATCCCTTCCCGCTTCATCCCGGCCGTGGAGAAGGGGATCGTGGAGAAGATGGGCGAAGGAGTCCTCTGTGGCTATCCTGTCGTGGATGTCCGCGTCCGGCTCCACTTCGGCGGCTACCACGACGTCGACTCCTCGGAGATGGCCTTCAAGATCGCGGCGCGCGAGGCCTTCAAGGACGGCATCGAGAAGGCGCAGCCGGTTCTCTTGGAGCCGATCATGCGCGTGGACGTCACCGTCCCCGACGACTACATGGGGGATGTGATGGGCGACCTGAGCAGCCGCCGGGGAAAGATCCTCGGGATGGAGCCGGTAGGGAAGGTCAAGCGCGTGAGCGCCCTCGTCCCGGCCGCGGAGATCTACCAGTACTCGACGAAGCTCCGCTCCATGACGCAGGGGCGGGCGCGTTTCACATTCGGCTTCGATCACTATGAGGAAGTGCCGCGCGAGGTCCAGGAGAAGCTGGTCGAGCAGCTCCGCAAGGAGCAGCAGGAGGCCGGGGCGTAGTCTCGACTTCCCTGGCAGAGGAGGATTGCCATGAGCGGCCATTCGAAATGGGCCACCATCAAGCGCAAGAAGGGGAAGCTCGACGCCGAGCGCGGGAAGACCTTCACGAAGGTGATCAAGGAGATCACCATCGCAGCGCGCGATGGCGGCGGCGATCCGGTCGGCAATGCCCGGTTGCGGACGGCGATCGCCAACGCCAAGGCGGTCAACATGCCGGCGGCGAACATCGAACGCGCGGTCAAGAAGGGAACCGGCGAGCTGCCGGGCACGACATACGAGGAGTACCTCTACGAAGGTTACGGCCCGGGCGGCGTGGCGATCCTGATCCAAGTGCTGACCGATAACAAGAATCGAACGACCGGGGAGTTGCGCCACCTGCTGACGAAGCACGGAGGAAACCTGGGCGAGGCGGGATGCGTCGCCTGGATGTTCGCGTCGAAGGGGATGCTCACCATCGACCGCAATGCCGTCGTGGAGGACCGTCTGATCGAGATCGTCCTCGACGCGGGCGCGGAGGACGTCGATTCCTCCTCGGCGGACGCCTATGAAGTCTATTGCGCGGTCGCCGACTTCGACGCGGTCCAGAAGGCGGTCGAGGCCGCGGGAATCCCGTGCCTGAGCGTAGAGCTGACGAGGCTTCCCTCCTCCATGATCAGTGTCGGGGAGAAGGAGGCCGAGGCGCTTCTCAAGCTGCTCGAGCTGATCGAGGACCACGACGACGTCCAGAAGGTATTCTCGAACTTCGACATTTCCGACGAGCTGATGGAGAAGCTCCGCGGCTAGACCCGCCCTCCGGGCGCGCCCTCGCGCCGCCCGGGCGCGATGGAGTGTTCAGTGGGATCGAACGCGCGCACGGTCCTCGGTCTCGACCCCGGAAGCCGCCGCACGGGTTTCGGGATCCTCTCCCGGCCCCGGGGCGACAGCGGCCTGGTGAGACTCGCCAGCGGCACGTTGAGGCTCGACGTCGACCGCCCCTTCGCGGAGCGCCTGCCTGAACTGCACCGGGAGCTCGCGGCGATCATCCGCGAGCATTCCCCCGGCGAAGCCGCTCTGGAAACGTGCTTCCTCTCGCGCGGAGTGCGCGCCGCTCTCGTCCTGGGCCATATTCGCGGGGTGTTGCTCATGATCTGCCTCGAGGCCGGAATGACGGTGCACGAATACTCGCCTGCGGAGGTGAAGCGCGCCCTGACGGGAAACGGCGCCGCCCCGAAGCCCCAGGTGAAGACGATGATGAAACGGCTGCTCTCGAACCCTCCCGCCGATCCGGGGGAGGACGAGGCGGATGCGCTCGCGATCGCCTACTGCCATCTCACGCGCCCGCCGATCCCCACGAACGCGGGATTGCGGTACGAAAGATGATCGAGTCCCTGGAGGGGGAGTTCCTGGATGTGGGAGGCGACCATCTGGTCGTGCGGATCGGGGGGATCGGGATTCGCGTCATCGTCCCGCGCTCTGTCGCCGATCGCTTGCGGGAGCGCGACAGCGGAAGGCTTCTCACGCGTCTCGTCGTGCGCGACGGCGAGCCGCAGCTCTACGGGTTCGAGAGGCCGGAGGAGCGCGTGGCCTTCGACGCCCTGCTCGGGGTCACGGGCGTCGGGGCGCGGATCGCGATGGCGATTCTCTCACAGCTCACGCCCGAGGAGATCGCCCTGGAGACCGAGCGCGGATCGGTGACCAGGCTGATCGGCGTCACGGGCGTGGGTCGGAAGCTCGCGAGCCGCATCCTCCTGGAGTTGAAGGGACGCCTCCCCGAGAACCTCCCGTCCGAGGAGATCGGCGCGCGGAGCGGAAGCGATCCGAACGCCGACGCGGTGCGCGCGCTCACAGCCCTCGGCTATCCCCTCGCGGAGTCCCGTGAAGCCGTCCGGGAGATCCTGAGCGAACCGGGCGAGAGCGGCACGCCGCCGCTCGACCAGCTGCTCCGCCGCGCGCTCCGGCGTCTCGGCCGCGAGGGAGGCTGATCGCGGATCAGGGCGCCGCGGGAAGGTCCGGACCGGCCCATGACGCGGCCTCTTCCTGGATCTGGAACTCGAGCTGGTAGAGCTTCTGGTAGATTCCACCGCGCGCGAGAAGCTCTTCGTGCGTTCCTGAGTCGACGAGCCTTCCCTTGTGGAGGACGAGGATCCGTTGGACATGGCGGATCGTCGAGAGACGATGCGCAATGACGAGGCTCGTGCGTCCGCGCTGCAGCAGGCGGACGGCCTCGCGGATCTTCATCTCCGATTGCGTGTCGACGCTCGAGGTCGCCTCGTCCAGGATCAGGATCATGGGATCGTGAGCGAGTGCGCGCGCGAAGGATAGAAGCTGCTTCTGCCCCACCGAGATGAGGTTTCCTCGCTCGCGCAGGTTCGTCTCCAACCCCTGAGGCATTGACTCGAGGACATCGCGCGCGCCGACCGCGTCGATCGCCCCCAGGATCCGCTCCCGGTCGACGTCGGGAGAGCGCAGCCCCACATTCAGGAGCCCGGAGCCCGAGAAGAGGAAGACATCCTGCGGAACGATCCCGATTCCGCGGCGCAGTTCGTCCAGATCAAGGGCGCGCAGATCGAGGCCGTCGACGCGGATCGATCCCTCCCACGGATCGTGGAATCGCACGAGGAGCGATGCGATCGTCGTCTTGCCGGCGCCCGTGTGGCCGACGAGGGCGACCGACTCGCCGGCCGCGATCCGGAAGGAGAGGCCGTGGAGCACCGGCTCCTCCTTCTTGTAGCCGAAGCGGACCGTATCGAAGACGATCTCCCCTCGGGGATGCTCCCAGGCGAGTGGATCGGCGGGGGAACGGATCTCGGGCGGCGTGTCCAGGAGCTCGAAAATCCGCTCGCTCGATGCCATCGCGCCCTGCAAGGTATTGAAGCGGTCCGAGAGGTCGCGGATCGGACGGAAGAAGCGCTCGCTGTACTGGATGAACGCGATGAGCGATCCCAACGTGAGGAAGCCCGAAAGGACGCGCCACCCGCCGTATCCGAGGATCAGCGCCGCCGCGGCGACCTCGAGGAACTCGACGACAGGGAAGTAGGCGGAGTAGGCCCGAACCGAGCGAAGGTGGGCCTCGCGGTGCCCGCGGTTGAGCCGCTCGAAGCGTTCCTCGCTCATCTTCTCGCGGCGGAAGAGCTGGATGACCGCGATTCCGGTCAGGTTTTCTTGCAGGTAGGCGTTCATCGCCGCCACCTTGACCCGGATCTCCGTGTAGGCCGCGCGCACGCGGGATCGGAAGGAGGCGGTGGCGAGCAGGAGCGGCGGCAGGACGAGGAATGTGACGAGAGCGAGGCGGACGTCGAGCAGGAGCATCATCGTGACGATGCCGATCAGGATCACGACGTCGCCAAAGATCGAGACGAAGCCGGATGTGAACAGCTCGTTCAGGACCTCGACGTCGCTGGTGAGCCGGGTCATCACGCGCCCGACCGGATTTCGCTCGAAGTAGGGGATCGAGAGCCCCTCGACATGTCCGAAGAGGTCGCGGCGCAGATCGAACATCACGCGCTGGCCGAGCCCCTGAGTGAGGACCGTCTGCGCGTACCGGAGAAAGAAGACGGCGATCAGGAGCCCCAGGTAAAACGCCCCGATCTTCAACAGGCCCGCCGGCTGACCCGTCCGGATATAGCGGTCCACCCCCTCGCGCATGAGAAGGGGGAATGCGAGCTCCGCCGCCGAGACGGCGATCAGGAGGAGGACCGCGCCGAGCAGGGTGCGCCGGTGGGGAGCCGCCATCCGGAGCAGCCGGCGCACGAGACGCCGGTCGATCTGCGTCCGGTAGAGCGGTTCGTCCTCAAGTCGCGACGACATGCTCGATTTCCTCGGAGAGCCGCTGGCGATGCTCCATCGCGGCGTAGATCCCGCCCAGGGCCAGAAGCTCCTCGTGGGTTCCTTCCTCGGAGATCCGGCCCTCCTCCAGGACCAGGATCCGGTCGGCGTCTCGGACGGTCGATATCCGGTGGGCGACGATCAAGGTCGTGCGTCCCTTGCGGAACTCGCGGAGCGATGCGAGCAGGTCGGCTTCGGTGATCTTGTCGACGCTCGAAAGAGCGTCGTCCAGGATCAAGATCGTGGGCTGGGCGAGAAGCGCGCGCGCGATCGCCATCCGCTGCCGCTGTCCCCCCGAGAGGGTCACCCCGCGTTCGCCTACGACCGTCTCGAGCCCGGCGGGAAACCCCTCGAGGTCGCTCTCGAGCCGGGCCATGCGGATCGCATCGGCGATCTGCTCCTCCGTAGCGTCCGGCTTTCCCATGAGGAGATTCGCCCGGAGGGTGTCCGAGAAGAGGAAGGATTCCTGCGGGACGACGCCGATCGCGGTGCGGATCTCCTCGAGATCGCGACGGCGGGCATCGACGCCATCCAGGCGGATCGTCCCACGCGTCGGATCGTGCAGGCGCGGGATCAGCGAGAGCAGGGTCGACTTGCCGCTTCCGGTCCGGCCGACGATCGCCACGGTGGAGCCGGCCGCGATCCGCGAGTCGATGCCGCGCAGAACTTCCGGTGAGTTCTCTCCGTAGCGGAACCAGACGTCCTCCATCTCGATTGCTCCGTGGATGGGGAGCGTTTGGAGCGGCGTATCTGGCGAGCGGATCTCCGGGGTCACGCGCTCGATCTCGAGAATCCGCGCGAAAGCCGCCTCGCCGCGCTGCACCATCGAGAGGACCCGGCCCAGCGCGATGAAGGGCCAGGTGAGCATCCCCAGGTAGCCGAGGAAAGCCGTGAAGGTCCCCAGTCCGATCCCCCCCTGGATCACCCGCAACCCGCCCGCGATCAGGAGCACCAGCACGAGAAACCCCACGAGGGAGCTCATCGTCGACATGAAGAGGGCCCTCGAGCGGATGAGCCGGAAACCGAGGTCTCTGTATGCGCGATTCAATCCATCGAAGTGACCCACCTCGTACGGTCGCTGCGCGTAGGCCTGGAGGACCCGGATCCCTGATATGTTCTCCTGGAGGAAGGAGGAGATGACGCTGTAGTGATCCTGAACGGCGCGGCTTCGACGGTGCATCTCGGCGGAGAAGTGGCGGACGACGAATGCGAGCAGGGGCAGGGGGAGGACCGTATAGAGGGTGAGGTGCGGATCGAGGCGCGTCATCAAGACGAGGCTCGCCGTCGCGGTCGTCAAGGTGTTCATCCCGTACATGATCCCCGGGCCGACGCAGTCGCGCACGGCGCCGATATCGTTGCTCGCCCGGGCCATCAGATCGCCCGTCTGCTGCCGCTGGAAGAAGGAAAGGGAAAGAGATTGGATGTGCCGGTGGAAACGGCCGCGCAGCTCGTATTCGATCTGGCGGCTCATCCCGATCAGAACCCGCCGCATCACATAGAGGAAGACGCCGCTCGCCGCCGAGAGGAGGACGATCGTGACGGCGCAGCGGAGCATCTCCGCACGGCGGCCCGCCTCGAGATGATCGATGCCGTCTCCCATCACCCAGGGGATCGCGAGGCTGAATCCGTTCGTCGCCAGGACGCAGGCGTATCCGATTGCGATCTCGGAGCGGCGTCGCGCGATGAGCGGTGCGAGCTGGGAGAGATTCGGCAACAGACGGGATGCGAGTCGGGGAGAGCTCAAGATCGGGCGTCGGCTCCTTCCGTGTCGACGCCGCCCCTGTTCGGGCGGTGTCGGGTGCGATTCTCCCGGATCGCATCGCGCGGGGTCAACGCTCGCTCCATCCGAGCCTGGGCGCGGCGATTGAGGCCCGCACGGGCGTATGGTAGCCTCGCGCCGACGATACCACCGCAGAGACAGGGGGAGAGGTTGACGCGTTCGCCACTGATGGATCCGGTCCCGCAGGAGCAGGATCTCGCCATCGAGCCGAGCCTGCGCCCGCGCCGGCTCGACGAGTTCATCGGCCAGGAGAGGCTCCGCGAGAATTTGCGGATTCTCGTCCAGGCCGCCCGCCTGCGGGACGAGCCGCTCGACCATATCCTGCTCACCGGCCCTCCGGGGCTCGGCAAGACGACCCTGGCCCTTCTGCTCGCGCGAGAGATGGAGACCGAGATCCGCTGCACGAGCGGTCCGGCGCTCGAGCGCGCCGGCGACCTGGCAGGCCTTCTCACATCGCTGCCGCCCGGAGGCATTCTCTTCATCGACGAAATCCATCGCCTCCACCGCACGATCGAGGAATACCTCTACCCGGCGATGGAAGACTTTCGACTCGACATCATCCTCGATCGGGGACCCGGCGCGCGCAGCGTGCGGCTGCATCTGGAGCGCTTCACCCTGGTCGGCGCCACGACCCGGGCAGGACTCCTGAGCGCGCCGCTTCGGGCGAGGTTCGGCTTCCATGGCAGGGTCGACTACTACGAGATCGGGGAGCTGACGCAGATTCTGGCGCGCACGGCTTCCCTCCTCGATCTCGCCGTCGAGCCGGAGGCGGCCGCGGAGATCGCCGCGCGCTCGCGCGGCACGCCCCGGATCGCAAACCGGCTCCTGCGGCGCGTCCGCGACTTCGCCATGGTGGAGAGAAGCGAGCGGATCGACCGAGCCGCGGCCGATGGGATGCTCTCGCGCCTCGACATCGACGCCGGCGGCTTGGACGAGATGGATCGGCGAATCCTGGAGACGCTCGTGCGAAAGTTCCAGGGCGGGCCGGTCGGCCTCGTCACCCTGGCGATGAGCGTGGGCGAGGAGCCCGACACTCTGGAGGAGGTCCACGAACCGTTCCTGATCCAGCAGGGCCTGATCGAGCGCACACGCCTGGGACGTCAGGCGACGCCGCGCGGGTACGCCGTCCTCGGCCTGAGCCACCCCGGCGGCGGGCGGATCGACGGCCTCTTCTGAGAGCGGGCTCGATCGATGGACCGTTCGCTCGTCTTCGTCCCCGTCGCGACCCGTCTCTTCCCGAGCGCGCGTTTCACCCTCCGCTTCAATCTGTTCACGTGGCGATGAGGGAGGACGAAACGGATCGCGCCGCCGCAGTCCCGGAGTTCGACCCGGCCGCCTACGAGTACGAGCTGCCGCCCGAGAGGATCGCGGCGCGGCCGTGCTCGCCGCGCGACGAGGCGCGGCTTCTCGCGCTCGAGCGCGGATCGGGGGTTCGGCGGCACCTCCGCGTTCTCGATCTGCCCGGGCTCCTGCGCCCCGGGGATCTCGTGGTGGTCAACGAGACGCGCGTGATCCCCGCGCGCATCGAGGGCCGCTGGGAGCGAACGGGGCGAGCGCGCCAGCTGCTCCTGATCCGCGAGGTCGCCCCGCGCCGCTGGAGCGCGTGGGTTCCGGGATCGCGGCGGACGCGGCTGGGCGATCGGATCGTCTTCGGCCCGGCGGGGGCCAGCGCGACTTTGATCCGCAAGGAGGGGGAGGCGATCACGCTCGAGTTCGAGGGGGATGTCGCCTCGCTTCTCCAATTGAGGGGCCGGATGCCGCTGCCGCCCTATATCCGTCGGGAGGAGGATGCGGCCGATCGATCCGACTATCAGACGATCTTCGCGCGGATTCCGGGCGCCGTCGCGGCGCCCACCGCGGGTCTTCACTTCACCGAGAGGCTGCTTGGCCTCTTCTCCGCGGGCGGCATCGGCCTCGCGCGCATCTGCCTCCACGTCGGGCCCGGGACCTTCCGGCCGATCCGCGCCGACGACATCCGCTCGCACCGCGTGGAAGCCGAGGAGTATTCGATCGAGGCTTCCGCCGCGCAGGCGATCAGGACTTGCCGCGAGAGCGGGGGACGCGTCGTCGCGGTGGGCACGACCACGGTCCGCGCGTTGGAGAGCGCAGCGGCCTCGAAAGAGGGAATCGTGGCGCCGGGATCGGGGTGGACGGATCTCACCATTGCCCCCCCCTTCACGTTCCGCGCGGTCGACGTCCTCTTGACGAACTTCCATCTTCCGCGCTCGAGCCTGCTTCTGCTTGTCAGCGCCTTCGCGGGTCGCGCGAGGGTCCTCGATGCCTATCGCGAGGCGGTGGAGGAAGGGTATCGCTTCTACTCGTACGGGGATGCGATGCTGGTCCTCTGATGGATTTCCGACTGCGAAAGACCTCTTCCGGCGGTCGCGCCCGGCTCGGCGAGCTCACGCTTGCCGGCATGACGATCCCCACGCCGGCCTTCATGCCGGTCGGCACGCGCGCGAGCGTGAAGACCCTGGCCTCCTGGGACCTCGAGGAGGTGGGCGCCGAGATCATTCTGGCCAACACCTATCACCTCTATCTACGCCCGGGACACGAGCGGATCCGGTCCCTGGGGGGACTTCATCGCTTCATGGGATGGTCGGGGCGCGTCCTGACGGACAGCGGCGGCTACCAGGTCTTCAGCCTCGCCGATCTCTGCCGCGTTCTTCCCGATGGGGTGCGCTTTCGCTCCCACCTGGACGGCAGCGAGCATCTCTTCACGCCCGAGCTATCGACCGAGGTGCAGAAGGCCCTGGGGGCCGACATCGCCATGGCGTTCGACGTCTGCACGCCCTACCCATGCCCGCCGAGCGAGGCGGCTCGTCAGATGACGCGCACCCTCGACTGGGCGGTTCGCTCGCGCCGCCGTTTCCTCGATTCGACGGCGGAGGGGCGGGGGCAGTTCGGCATCGTGCAGGGTGGAGTCCACGCGGAGCTGCGCGCCGAGTGCGCGGGCCGGCTCGTCGAGATTGGATTCGAGGGATATGCGCTCGGGGGGCTGGCTGTCGGCGAGCCGGAGGAGGTTCGCTGGGAGATGACGTCCCTGGGCGACCGCAGCCTCCCCGAGGACCGGCCCCGGTATCTCATGGGAGTGGGGCAGCCCGAGGACATCGTCGAGGCGGTCGCCCGTGGCTGCGATCTCTTCGACTGCGTGCTGCCGACGCGCGGGGCGCGCCACGGAACCGTTTACACGCTCGCCGGGAGGTATTCGATCAAGGCCCGCGTGAATGCCGAGGATCCGGGGCCGCTCGATTCCGACTGCGACTGCCGGGTTTGCCGTTCGACGAGCCGGGCCTATATCCGCCACCTCTTCGCGGTCGGGGAATTCTCCGGTCCACGGCTGTTGAGTCATCACAACATCCGGACCTATCTTCGTCTGATGGAATCGCTCCGCCGCTCGATCGCCGGTGACCGTTTCGAGGAGGAGCTGGAGGGGCTGCGAAGGAATCTCAGGAGTGGAGGCGCCCGGGGCGATGCCCGCGCGGCGTCAGGGGAGGAATGATGGAACGGCTCTTCGTGGGTGTCGCTCAGGCCATGGGACAAGCCCCGCCGGCCGAAGGGCAGAGGGGCGTGCAGACGGGGGGCGGGCAGCTGATGAGCACCCTCTTCGTATTGGGGTCGTTCATTCTGATCTTCTACTTTCTCCTGATCCGTCCGCAGCAGAAACGTCAGAAGGAGCTGCAGAAGATGATCGCGGCTCTCAAGCGCGGCGACAAGGTTCTCTTGTCGAGCGGCTTCTTCGCGACGATCTCCGACGTGAAGGAGGACCGCCTGGTCGTGAAGCTCGGCGAGGAGACGAAGGTCGAGGTGGCCAAGTCGGCCGTCCAGCAGGTGGTCAGCGGGTAGGTGCGCATCCTTTTTCTCGGCACTCCCGAGTTTGCGGTCCCCTCGCTGGAGACGCTGCTGGCCGGACCCGATTCGGTGGTGGGAGTGGTGAGCCAGCCCGATCGACCGCGGGGGCGGGGGCTGCGGCGCGAGGTCACCCCCGTGGCCGGCGCCGCCCGCGAGGCCGGGGTGCCGCTCTTTCAGCCGGAGAAGCTGCACTCGGCGGAGTTTCTCGAGGCGCTCCGCGCCCTCGATATCGATCTCGCCGTGACCGCGGCATTTGGGCGTCTGCTTCGCCCCGCCCTCATCTCGTTGCCGAGACATGGGTGCCTGAACGTGCACGCCTCGCTTCTCCCACGCCATCGCGGCGCGGCGCCGATCGCGCGAGCGATCCTGGAGGGCGACGCCCTCACCGGGATCACGATCTTCCGCCTCGACGAGGGGATGGACACCGGGCCGCTCCTCCTCCAGGGATTCGAGCCGATTCGCGGCGACGATACGCAGGCCACCTTGGCGGAACGTCTGGCCCGGCTCGGGGCGGAGCTTCTCCGCGAGGCCTGCGATCGGATCCGCTCCGGCAGCGCCCGATTCCGGCCGCAGGAGGAGGAAGGGGCGAGCTACGCGCCGACCCTGCGCAAGGAGGACGGCCGGTGCGACTTCTCGCGCCCAGCGGACCAGATCGATCGCTTCGTCCGCGCCTACCATCCCTGGCCCGGGGCCTTCGCGAAGGTGCGCGGGACGGCGATCCGTCTGCACCGCGTCCGGCCCCTGGACCGCATCGATTCCGGCGCGCCTCCCGGCACGGTTCTCGGCTTCGATCCCCATCCCGTTCTCGCCGCGCGTCCGGGGCGCATCGCGATCGCGCGCGTCCAGGCGGAGGGGAAGAGGGAGATGGACGCGGACGCGTGGGCGAGGGGCTTCCGCCTCGAAGTGGGCGAGCGGTTCGAGTGAGCGATCGTCCTCCCGACCCGGTGCGACGCGCGGCCTTCAAGATCCTGTTGCGGGCCGAGGAGCGACCCCGCTCCCTCGACACGCCGCTTCGAATGGCCGCCGCCACCTTCGATGATCGTAATCGGCGCTTTCTATGGAGCCTCGTCCAGGAATCGTCGCGCTGGAAGTCGCGCCTCGACTCGGTGATCGCCCCCCTGGTCAGCCGGCCGATGGAGCGGCTGGACGCGGAAGTGCGGGTCATCCTGCGGCTCGTCGCCGTCCAGCTCTGCCTCCTCGACTCGGTCCCCGCGCACGCCGCGGTCGACGAGGCCGTACGCCTCGCGCGGGCCGAAGGTACCCCGGGCTCCGACCGGCTGGTGAACGCGGTGAGCCGCCGTCTCGCCGCCGACGGCCGCGCTCGTTGGGGCGAGCTCGACGGCAGGGAGGACCCCAAGACTTGGCCGGTCCGATTCAGCCATCCCGCCTGGCTTGTCGAGAGATGGCGCGCGCGTTGGGGAGATCCCGTCGCGCGCGCGGCGCTCGAGTGGGACAACTCGCGCCCGCCGATCTGGGTGCGGGGGCGTCCCGGAGAGGAGGCGCCGCCCGGCGCGCCGGGTTGGGTCCCGGGCACCTTTCGGATGGCGGAGGAGTACCGGCCGGCGGCGGATCCCGTCTTCGCCGAAGGGGGCTGGACGGTGCAGGATCCGAGCGAGACGCTGGTCGGGCTTCTTCCGCCGATGACGCGCTCCGGGCCGATCCTCGATCTGTGCGCGGCGCCGGGCACCAAGACGAGCCATCTCGCCGAGAGGCACGAAGGAAAGATCATCGCGATGGACCGGACCCGTCGCCGCGTGCGACGGCTCATCGAGACGCTGCGGCGCACGAGGGGCGATTGCGCGGTCGTGGTCGGAGATCTCTTGCGCCCGCCGTTTCGTCCGGCTCTCGCCGCCGGGGCGCTCGTGGACGCGCCGTGCAGCAATCTCGGGGTTCTTCGACGGCGTCCGGACGCCCGATGGAACGTGAGCGAGGGGGATCTCTCCGCGCATGGGAGGCGCCAGGGCGAGCTGCTGCGCGCGGCCGCCGCGCTGGTGCGCCCCGGAGGGTGGCTTCTCTACAGCGTTTGCTCCACCGAGCCGGAGGAGACCGTGGAAGTCTGCGAGGCGTTCCTCGCCTCGGGGGCGCGCTTCCGCCCGATTCCCTTTGCATTGCCGCTTCGGGGGGACATCGTCCCGCGCCCCGGGTCGCTGCTCATTCGACCGGGGCAAGAGGAGTGCGACGGAGTGTATGCTCTCCTTCTTGAACGGATCGGAGGCTGACGGGATGCAACCGGAACGCAAGTCGCGCTCCCGCCGCGGGTGGCGGATCCCGCCACGCCTGGGGCGATGGTGGGTGGCGCTCCAGATGGTTCTGGGGATCGCCCTGGGCATCGTCTTCTTCGATCGCCTTCTGATGCCGTTCGTCGTCCGCTGGGGCGGAGACGAGACGGTGCCGCAACTCCACGGCGCGGCCCTGGAAGAAGGTCGCCGACGCCTGCACGCGAAGAACCTCGAGGTGGGCGAAGTGATGGATGTGATCGACCACGAGGTGCCCGCTGGCCGGATCGTGACGCAAGACCCGAAGGCGGGCGCCCGGGTGCGCGAGGGGCGGCGCGTCCGGCTCGTCGTGAGCCTGGGTCCCCCGGTGCGGGCCGTGCCGGAGCTCGCGGGCCAGACGGTCCGATCGGCGACGATCGCCCTGGCGCAGCTGGATCTCCGCCCGGGAGGAGTGCTCGCCGTCCCAGCCGCTGCGCCCAAGGGCCTCATTCTCGGTACCAGGCCGCCGCAGGGAGACTCTCCGGGCCGCGATGGGAAAGTCGACTTCCTGGTCTCCGCCGGTCCGCGCCGGCTCACTTATCTCGTGCCGGACCTGCGCGGCCTGCGCGTGAGCGAGGCGCGGGCGATGGTGCGCGAGACGGGGATTCATTTGATCTTCGAGGGCACGAGCGACTGGGTGATGTCGCAGGATCCTCGACCCGGCGCTCCGATCCGAACCGGGGAAGCGATCCGTGTCGGCTGAGGCGGGCGGGATGAACCAGGCAGATGGGCTCGCGCGACGATGGCGGGAAACCCGCGAAGGAAAGCGGATCGCGCCCTCGATCTTGAGCGCGGACTTCACGCGACTCGCCGATGAGGTGGTTCGGATGGAGCGAGCCGGGGCGCGGCTGCTCCACCTCGACGTGATGGACGGCCGCTTCGTTCCGAACATCACCTTCGGTCCGCCCCTCGTGGCGTCGCTCCGCGGGATCACGGAGCTCTGGCTCGACGCGCATCTGATGATCGAGGATCCCCTGCGCTATCTGCCCGACTTCGCGAAGGCCGGCGCGGAGAGCATCACCGTCCACGTCGAGACCGGGGTCTCCGCGGTGAAGCTGCGCGACGAGGCGGACCGCCTGGGGGTGCGCTTGGGCCTCGCGATCCGGCCGGACACGCCGATGGAGGCGACCCTCGATGCGATCGGCGAGTGGTTCGATCTCATCCTCGTCATGTCGGTCATGCCGGGCTTTGGCGGGCAGGGCTACATGCCGGGTTCGAGCGAGAGGATCGCGGCCGCCGCGCAAAGGGCCCGGAGCTTCCCTCGACGGCCGGTGATCGAGGTCGACGGAGGGATCCGCTCCGGCACGGCCGGAGAGGCATCCGCGGCCGGGGCCGACTGGCTCGTCGCGGGTCACGCGATCTTTCGCGCGCCCGATCCCGAGACGGCGTTCCGGGCGTTGCAGCAGGAGGTCCTCGAGCCCCGAAACCGTTCCCGCGAAACTCGATAGCAGTCTTGTTCCGATTTGCCCGTTCTGGTAACCTGTCTCTTTTGGCGTCCCCTGGGGCGCCGGGGACGTCGCATATGTTCGAGCAGTTGACCGGGCGGCTGGAGGATGTCTTCCGGCGGCTCCGCGGCCATGGAATCCTCACGGAGGCGAACATCAAGGACGCCCTCCGCGAGGTGCGACGCGCCTTGCTGGAGGCGGACGTCCATTACGCGGTCGCCAGGGATCTCATCCGCTCGATCGAAAGCCGTGCGGTCGGCCAGGAAGTTCTCCGGAGTCTGAGCCCGGGACAGCAGGTCGTCCGCGTCGTGCACGAAGTGCTCGTCGAGACTTTGGGCCATACCGCGCGACCGCTCGTGGAGACGGGGGATGTCCCTCGCAAGATTCTCGTGGTGGGGTTGCAGGGGTCGGGCAAGACGACCTTCGTCGCCAAGCTCGGCCACCACCTGCGGGGGCGCAAGCGGATTCCGATGCTGGCGGCGTGCGATCTCGCGCGTCCTGCCGCGATCGACCAGCTGGAGACTCTCGCCCGTCAGGCGGGCCTGAGGATTCACCTCGATCGCGACGGGAAGGATCCGGTCGCTGTCGCGGCGGACGCGGTGAGGGCGGCGCGCGCGCAGGCGTCGGACGATCTGATCGTCGACACGGCGGGGAGGCTGCACATCGACGAGGCGTTGATGGACGAGCTCGCGCGGGTGCGGGACGCCGTGCGGCCCCATCAGACGATCCTCGCGCTCGACGGGATGGTCGGGCAGGACGCGGTCGCGATCGCCGAGACGTTTCGCGACCGCTTGGGTGTCGACGGCGTCGCGCTGACGAAGATGGACGGAGACGCGCGCGGGGGCGCCGCGTTGAGCGTGCGCGCGGCGACGGGAGTGCCGGTTCTCTTCCTGGGAACGGGAGAGAAGATCGGGGGACTCGAGGTGTTCCATCCGGACCGCCTCGCATCCCGGATCCTGGGGATGGGAGATGTTCTCTCCCTCGTCGAGCGCGTGCAGGAGAGCGTCGACCTCGAGAAGACGGCGCGGCTCCAGGAGCGGCTTGCGAGCCGGCAGTTCACGCTCGAGGACTTCCTCGAGCAAGTCCGCCAGGTGAGGCGGATGGGACCGCTGGAAGAGGTGTTTCGGATGATCCCTGGCGCGGGCAAGCTCCTCCCGGAGGGGGGAGAACTTGACGAGAAGGCGCTCGTTCGCGTGGAGGCGATCATCCAGTCGATGACGCCGGGAGAGCGCCAGCGGCCTGAGATCGTCAACGGAAGCAGGCGACGCAGGATCGCGGGCGGCAGCGGGACGACCGTTCAGGAGGTCAATCGACTGCTCCGCGATTATGGGATGATGAAGCGGATGGTGCAGCAGATGACGAGACGGGGCGGGAGGAAGCTCCCGCGACTCGGTCGGAAGTAGGGTGCGGACGGTTCGAGAGGCAGAGAGAAGGAGGATCATTCTTGGCGGTAGCAATCCGAATGCAGAGGGCCGGGGGCCGGAACGCTCCCTTCTATCGAATCGTCGCGTGCGACCCGCGCAGGGCGAGGGACGGACGGTTCATCGAGAAGATCGGGTACTACGATCCATTGAAGCAGCCCGCGGAGATCCATCTCGATATCGAACGGATCCGCGACTGGATCGCCAAGGGGGCGAAGGTGTCCGAAGCGGTTGCCATTCTCCTGAAGAAGCATCCATCGACGGCCGCCGGCGAAGCAGATTCGAAGTGAGCGCGACTACGACCCATTGACACGTGCCCGAGAGGGTCGGGGAAGAGCGCCCGGCCCGCTCGCATACGCAGGAGGTTGGGAATATGAAGGAGCTGATCGAATACATCGCCAAGCGTCTCGTCGACAAGCCCGAAGAGGTGGACGTGCAGGAAGTCGCCGGCGAGAAGACGACGGTGTATGAGCTGCGCGTGGGCGACGGTGATCTGGGCAAGATCATCGGCAAGCACGGGCGTACGATCCGGGCGATCCGGACCCTCCTGTCTGCGGCGGCGACGAAAGAGAACAAACGAGCCGTTCTCGAGATCCTGGAGTAGATCTTCTCCATGCCCGACCCTTCAGGGTCCGACCGAATCGTCGTGGGGCAGGTTCGCCGGCCGGTCGGGTTGCGGGGCGAGTTGATCGTCGAGCCCACGGGGGATGACCGCGCCCGCTTCTCGCCTGGAGCGCGGGTGCAGGCGGAGGGAGAGCCCCCGGTGGAGCTCACCGTGCAAGCGAGCCGGCCGTCTCGGGACGTGCTGGCGGTGCGCTTCGAGGGAGTCGAGAGCGTCGAGGAAGCGGAACGATTTCGGGGGCGGGTCCTGACCGTCGCGGCGCAGAATCTGCCGGAGCTTCCGCCGGGGGTCTATTACCAGTTCGAGATCCTTGGATGCGAGGTGCTGGACGGGGATGGACGGAGGCTCGGCACGGTCGAGCAGATCCTGGAGACAGGGGGGAACGACGTCTATTGCGTGCGGGAAGGCTCGGAAGAGGTCCTCGTCCCTGCGGTGCCCGAGTTCATCGCGGAGGTGGATCGGGAGAATCGGCGGATCCGTCTGACGGTGCCGCGATCGGCTCTGGGGGAGGAAGAACCCCCGGTCTGACGATCCATGTGCTGACCGGATTCCCTCGGATCTTCGAGGGACCCCTTGACGAGGGGATGATCCGGGTGGCGCGCGCGAAGGGGGCGGCGGACATCCGCCTCGTGCACTTGCGCGAGTTCGCGGAGGACTCGCATCGCTCGATCGACGATTATCCCTACGGCGGCGGGCCGGGGATGATCCTCAAGGTCGAGCCCGTGGCGCGGGCTCTTGACGCATTGCCTCCCGCCGCGGGGGGGCGAAGGGAGGTCGTCCTCCTCTCGCCGCAGGGGGAGCGGTGCGATCAGAAGCGGATCCATGGCCTCGCCGAGGCGGGGGACGTGGTCCTCTTGACGGGGCGATACAAGGGGGTGGACGAGAGGATCCGCGCCTTCGTCACCCGCGAGATCTCGATCGGGGACTATATTCTCTCGGGCGCCGAGCTGGCGGCGCTGGTCCTGATCGACGCGATGGTACGGCTGTTGCCGGGAGTGCTGGGCGATCTCGACTCGGCGCGGGGCGACTCATTCGAGTCCGGGATCCTCGACTGCGGATACTTCACGCGCCCGGAGGAGTTCCGGGGGATGCGCGTGCCGTCGATCCTCCTCTCGGGGGATCACGGGGCGGTCGACAGATACAGGCGCCGGGACGCCCTGGCGCGAACGCTGGCGCGGCGGCCGGACTTGCTGGCGAGCGCGCCATTGACGGAGGAGGATCATCGGATCCTCGGGGAGCTCGGCTGGAGCGACGCCCGGCCGGTAGAGACGAAGAAACGACGCAGGTCTCCGGCGAAGGGGACCTAGGCAAGGAGTGGTGCGATGGATCTGTTGCGCAAAGTCGAGGCCCCTCACATCCGCGATGACGTTCCGCGCTTCGCGCCCGGCGACACCATCCGGGTCCACGTGAAAGTCATCGAAGGGGAGAAGGAGAGGACCCAGGTCTTCCAGGGGGTCGTCATCGGTATCCGCGGCGCTGGGCTCAACGAGACCTTCACCGTCCGCAAGGTCACCGAGGGAATCGGCGTGGAGAGGATCTTCCCGATCCACTCGCCGAGCATCGCGAAGATCGAGGTCACCCGCAAGGGACTCGTGCGACGCGCGAAGCTGACCTACCTGAAGGAGCTGAAGGGGAAATCAGCCAGGATCAAGGAGAAGCGCGAGGTCGCCAAGGAGACGGGCAACGCCTAGTGGCGCCAGCCGCCTCGCGATCCCCAGCGGCCGCTACGAGGCGTCGCTGCGCAGGAGCGGATTTGCGACTGTGGCGGGGACCGACGAGGTCGGTCGAGGTTGTCTCGCCGGCCCGGTGGTCGCCGCCGCCGTCGTCCTGAGGCCCGGGGTCAGGATCCCGGGCCTGCGCGATTCCAAACTGCTATCGCGGCGCAAGAGACGCCGCCTCGTTCGCGGAATTCTCGCCGCGTGCGCTTCCTTTGGAATCGCGGGCGTCTCGCACGCGAGCATCGATCGGATCAACATCCGTCGCGCCTCGTTCCTGGCGATGCGGCGGGCGCTGCGAAGGTGCGGTGGATCGATCGACCATGTCCTCGTCGATGGCTTCATGATTCCCGATCTGGGAATCCCCCAGACGCCGCTCATCGGTGGCGACCGCCGCTGCCGTTCGATCGCCGCCGCTTCGGTCCTCGCCAAGGTGGCCCGGGATCGTCGGATGGTGCGTCTGGATCGCGACTACCCGGGCTATGGCCTGGGCGTGCACATGGGCTATCCAACCGCGGGCCACATCGCGGCGCTGGAGAGGCTGGGCGTCTCTCCCATCCACCGCCGCAGCTTCGCCCCGGTCCGCCGCCTCATCGACGGCGACGATCGCCTCCCGATCTAGCAGAGCGCCGGGTGAAGCGCCCCCGCGGGCGATTGGCATGCCGCTCGCTTGCGGTCTGCGCCATGGAATCGCACGAAATGGAAGGGCGATCGGCCCGGGGCCGCGACGCGGAGGACCTGGCCGCCGCATACTTCCGGCTGCTCGGGTATGAGATCGTCGGGCGCAACGTCCGGGTCGGGGGAGGCGAGATCGACCTCATCGCCGAGAAGGGCGACTGGCTGATCTTCGTCGAGGTCCGCTTCCGATCGGCGACCCGTTTCGGCAGCCCGGTCGAGACGCTCAGGGGTCGCAAAGCCCGCGCCATGGCTCGCGCGGCGCGCGCCTACGTCGCCGGGCGGCGGAGCGGCCGGGTCTGCTGGAGGATCGACGCGATCTCCATCACCGCCGACGGAGAGGGGGGACTGCGCATCGAGCGATTCCCCGACGCGGTCGCCCTCGGCTGACACCCTGGACGTCCGGCACGCGCAAGGGGCCAAAGCGATTGACGATCCTACGATCCGTCTGGTAAATTCGCAGGTTCCATTCACCTCGATTTCCCCGGGAGGTAGGCGTGGCCGCGGACGGCGCGGTCCCCATCGAGGGGATCGCCGCAAAGGTTCTGCAAGGGGATCGCCGGGCGCTGTCCCGGGCGATCTCCTGGATCGAGGATCGTTCGATCGAAGGACGAGTGCTGCTGGACCGCCTCTTCGTCGCGGATGCGCGCGCCCACCGGGTTGGGATCACCGGTCCGCCCGGCTCCGGCAAGTCGACCCTCACCAGCCAGTTGACCCAGGTCCTGCGGGAACGAGGCGCCCGCGTCGGGATCCTCGCGGTCGACCCCTCGAGCCCGTTCACCGGGGGGGCCATCCTCGGGGACCGGATCCGGATGCTGGCGCATCACGGCGACCCGGGGGTCTATATCCGAAGCATGGCGAGCCGCGGGAGTCTCGGGGGGCTGGCTTCGACCACCTATGAGGCGAGCGAGGCGATCGAGGCGGCTGGATTCGACTGGATCCTCATCGAGACGGTGGGCGTGGGGCAGTCGGAGATGGAAGTGGTCCAGGTGGCCGACACGACCGTGGTCGTTCTCGTCCCCGAATCGGGAGACGCCGTCCAGATGATGAAGGCCGGCCTCATGGAGGCCGGAGATCTCTTCGTGATCAACAAGTACGATCGCGAGGGGGGGGACCGGCTGTTCAGGGAGCTCACGC
The DNA here is from genome assembly GCA_034679345.1 of Candidatus Eiseniibacteriota bacterium. Taxonomy (GTDB): domain Bacteria; phylum Eisenbacteria; class RBG-16-71-46; order CAIMUX01; family VGJL01; genus JAXDAY01. The sequence goes on along the minus strand of JAXDAY010000010.1, from coordinate 77,798 downwards.
TGATGCTCGATCTCTCGCGCGACCGCGCCGGGGCCGACCCGACGTCTGCCGGATGGACCCGGACGATCTGCAGGACGGTCGCCACGCGCGGCGACGGGACGACGGAGCTCCTCGATCAGATCGACGCCCACAGGCGGCACCTGCGGTCCGATGCCGGACGCTGGAAGGATCGTCAAGCCCGGCGCATGGACCAGCGGCTGAAGAGCCTCCTGCGGGATCGCCTCCTGCACGACCTGGAACGATCCGGGGAGATCGACCGCTGGGTGAGCGAGAGCCGCCGGCGGATTCTCGGCGGAGAGGCGTCCCCCTACGGGATCGTGGACGAGTCGGTGGCGCGCCTCCTTCAAGGCGGAGCGGGATTCCATGAATCGGCGAGGAGGGAGGGAGTCAAGCGATGAGCGAGGGCAGGATTCGGATCCTGGTGGCGAAGCCGGGGCTCGACGGGCACGACCGGGGCGCCAAGGTGATCGCCACGGCGTTTCGCGACGCAGGCTTCGAGGTGATCTACACGGGCCTTCACCAGACTCCGGAGATGATCGTCGAGGCGGCGATCCAGGAAGATGTCGACATCGTCTCGGTGAGCATCCTCTCCGGCGCCCACATGACCCTCTTCGCGCGACTGCTGGAGCTGCTCCGGGAGCGAGGCGCGCAGGAGATCCACGTCATCGGAGGCGGCATCATCCCGGAGGAGGATGCGGCGAAGCTCAAGGAGATGGGAGTCGGCGAGATCTTCGGTCCCGGGACCCCGACGAGCGATCCGATCGAGTACATCCGCAACTGGTACCGGGAGAGCCGGAGCGATCCGGCCAATCGTTGAGGTCGAGACAGATGGCGATCGACAAACGGGTTCGAGACGCGGACGAGGCCCTCGATCGGGCCGGGATCCAGGACGGCGCCACGATCCTCATGGGAGGCTTTGGGCTGTGCGGGATCCCGGAGAACCTGATCGCGGCGCTCCTGCGCAGGGGGACGAAGGATCTCACGATCGTGAGCAACAACGCGGGCGTCGACGACTTCGGGATCGGGCTGCTGCTGCAGACCCGACAGGTCCGCAAGATGGTCTCCTCCTACGTCGGCGAGAACGCGACCTTCGAGCGGCAGTTCCTCGACGGGACGATCGAGCTGGAGTTCGTCCCGCAAGGGACATTCTCCGAGAGGATCCGCGCCGGCGGGGCGGGGATCCCGGCCTTCTACACGCCGACCGGCGTGGGGACTCTGATCGCCGAGGGCAAGGAGACGCGCGAGATCGACGGCAGGCTCTATCTCATGGAGCGTGGGATCCGCGCGCCGTTCGCCTTCGTGAAGGCGTTTCGGGGCGACTGGTCCGGCAATCTCGCGTATCGAGGGACCGCACGCAATTTCAACCCGATGATGGCCACGGCGGGAGATCACGTCATCGCCGAGGTCGAGGAGCTGGGCGCGATCGGATCGATCGATCCCGAGGCGGTGGTGACTCCCTCGGTCTACATCGACTCCATCTTCCAGGGAAGCGGATATGAAAAGCGCATTGAGCAGAGAACAACTCGTCCAAAGAGCGGCGGCTGAGCTTCGGGACCGGATGTACGTGAATCTGGGGATCGGCCTGCCGACCCTGGTCGCGAACCATGTCCCGAAGGGGATGGAGATCGTCCTGCAGTCGGAGAACGGGATGCTCGGGATCGGACCCTTCCCTTATGAGGGCGAGGAGGATGCCGACCTGATCAACGCCGGCAAGCAGACGATCACGGCCCTCCCGGGCACGGCGTTCTTCTCGAGCGCCGACAGCTTCGCGATGATCCGCGGAGGCCACATCGATCTGACCATCCTGGGCGGGATGGAGGTCGACGAGGAGGGAAACCTCGCCAACTGGATGATTCCGAAGCGGCTCGTCAAGGGAATGGGCGGCGCGATGGATCTCGTGGCGGGAGCGAAGCGGATCGTCGTCGTGATGCAGCATACGGCCAAGGACGGCTCGCCGAAGATCCTGCGGCGCTGCTCGCTCCCGCTCACCGGCATGCGCTGCGTGAACAGGATCATCACCGAGCTGGGCGTCATCGACGTCGTGGCGGGCCAAGGGCTCTACGTGCGGGAGCGTGCTCCGGGCTGGACGGTCGCGGAGATCCAGGAGAAGACCGAGGCGATTCTGCATGTCGAGGGCGAGGTCCCCGAGGTGGCGGTACAAGCCTGAGGCGACGGATGCCGGGAAGGAATCCAGAATGCTCAAGCTGAGCGAGGATCATGAAGCGCTGCGTCAGGCCGTGCGGGAGTTCGCCGAGAACGAGGTGGGACCTCATGCGATGGCGATCGATCGCGAGGGGGAGATTCCGAAGGAGATCCTCGGCAAGATGGCGGAGCTCGGCTATCTCGGGATTCCCTATGACGAGGAGTGGGGAGGCGCGGGGATGGATACCCTCTCCTACGCGATCGCCGTCGAGGAGGTGAGCCGCGTCTGCGCCTCGACGGGGATCACGATGGCGGCCCACACGAGCCTTGGAATCTACCCGATCCTGAAATACGGCACTGAGGCGCAGAAGAAGCGCTACCTCCGGAAGCTGACGAGCGGCGAGTGGATCGGCGCCTTCGGCCTGACGGAGCCGGGCGCCGGCTCGGACGCGGGCGCGACTGAAACGACCGCGGCCCGCGACTCCGATGGTTGGATCCTGAACGGCTCGAAGATCTACATCACCAACGGCCGGATGGCGCGAGTCCTCGTGACCGCCGCACGGACCTCGAAGGAGGCGGGAACGCGCGGGATCTCGGCGTTCATCGTCGAACAGCCGAATCCCGGCGTCAGCGTTGGAAAGCTCGAGGACAAGCTCGGCTGCCGCGGCAGCGAGACGGCGGAGTTGCACTTCGAGCAGGTCCGGCTTCCCGATGATGCGCTCCTGGGCGAGCTGAACAAGGGATACCCGATCTTCCTGGATACGCTCGACGGCGGACGCGTCTCGATCGGCGCGATGGCCCTGGGCATCGCCCAGGCGGCCTTCGAGGCGAGCGTGCGGCACTCGCAGACGCGGCAGCAGTTCGGCAAGGCGATCTGCGAGTTCCAGGCGGTGCAGCACATCCTGGCCGACATGGGGATGCGGATCGAGGCGGCGCGCCATCTCGTCTACGAAGCGGCTCGCATGAAGGACTCCGGCACGCGGTTCAAGAAGGAATCGGCCTTCGCAAAGCTCTACGCCTCCGAGGTGGCGATGTGGGTGACGACCAAGGCGATCCAGGTGCATGGGGGGATCGGCTATATGCGCGACCTGCCCGTGGAGCGTTACTTCCGGGACGCGAAGCTCCTCGAGATCGGCGAGGGGACCTCGGAGATCCAGCGCACCGTGATCGCTCGAGAGATCCTCAAGGGGTTCTAGGACGCGCGGCGCGGTCCCGACCTGCGGTCGGGATCCGGGAGGGAGATCGGATGTCGCAATCGAATCGTGATGCGGTGGTGCTCTCGGCCGTGCGCACGCCGATCGGGCGCTTCCAGGGCGGGCTCGCGCCCCTGGCGGCGACCGATCTCGGCGGCCTTGCGATCCGCGAGGCCGTCCGTCGCGCCGGCGTGAAGCCGGATGAGGTCGACGAGGTCCTCATGGGACATGTGCTCCAGGGCGGGACGGGGCAAGCTCCGGCGCGTCAGGCGGCGTTGAAGGGGGGGCTTCCCGATACGGTAGCGGCGACGACGATCAACAAGGTCTGCGGCTCGGGGCTCAAGGCGGTCATGATCGCCGCGAGCGAGATCCGGGCCGGGCAGTCCGAGATCATCGTCGCCGGGGGGATGGAGAGCATGTCGAACGCTCCCTACTTCATGCCGGCGGCACGCTCGGGCCTGCGCATGGGCCACGGCGAGGTGAAGGATCTCATGGTCCACGACGGGCTGTGGTGCTCCTTCAAGAACTGGCACATGGGTGCGGCCGCGGAGCTGATCGCCGAGAAGTACAAGGTGACCCGCGAAGCGCAGGACCGATTCGCGGTAGAGAGCCATCGCAAGGCGGTCGCGGCGATCGACGGCGGAAAGTTCCGGGAGGAGATCCTGCCCGTGACGTTCCCGCAGAAGAAGGGGGAGCCGGTCGTGATCTCGGTCGACGAGGGGCCGAGACGCGACACGACACTCGAGACGCTGGGCAAGCTGCGTCCCGCCTTCAAGGAGGGAGGCAGCGTGACGGCGGGCAACGCCCCGAGCGTCAACGACGGCGGAGCGGCTCTCGTGGTCGCCTCGCGCGAGGCCGCATCCCGGGCGGAGACGAAGCCCCTGGCCAGGATCCTGGGTTACGCCACCGGCGGGACGGCGCCCGAGATGATCTTCTATGCGCCGGTTGTCGCCGTCGAGAAGCTGCTGCGGAAGCTCGGAATGGCGATCGCCGACTTCGATCTGATCGAGGCGAACGAGGCCTTCTCCGCGCAGGCGCTCGTGGATGGCCAGGAGCTTGGGTGGGACTGGAGCCGGGTCAACGTGAACGGCGGGGCGGTCGCGCTCGGGCATCCGATCGGGGCCAGCGGCGCTCGCGTTCTGGTGACCCTCCTGCACGCGATGAAGCACCGCGATGCCGCGACCGGGCTTGCGACTCTTTGCCTCGGGGGTGGAAACGCCGTCGCGTTGGCCGTCGAGAGAATCTAGGGAAGGGGGCGGCAGTTGAACGGCAAGCGCGTAGTCGCAGTCGTCGGATCCGGGACGATGGGCAACGGGATCGCCCAGGTCTTCGCCCAGGCAGGCTATCCGGTGGAGCTCGTCGATGTGGCGCCGGGGGCTCTCGAGAAGGCCGTCCAGACGATTGAGAAGAACCTGGGACGGATGGCGAAGAAGGGCGCGATCGCCGAGAACGAGATCCCCGGGATCCTCGGCCGGATCCATACCAGCACCGCGCTCGACGCGGTCGGGCAAGCCCATGTCGCCGTCGAGGCGATCGTCGAGGAAGCTTCGGCGAAGCGGGAGCTCTTCGCTCGGCTCGACATGCTCCTTCCCCAGGATGCGATTCTCGCGAGCAACACCTCATCGATCTCGATCACCGAGATCGCCGCGTCGACCCGCAGGCCGGAGAAGGTGATCGGTATGCACTTCATGAACCCGGTGCCGGTCATGCAGCTGGTGGAGATCATCCGCGGCCTCGCGACCGCCGACGAGACGTATCGGGAGATCGAGCGGTTGACCCGGGAGCTAGGAAAGACCCCGGTCGAGGTCAACGACTATCCGGGATTCGTCTCGAACCGGATCCTGTTGCCGATGATCAATGAGGCGATCTACTGCGTGATGGAGGGAGTCGCGACCCCGGAGTCGATCGACACGGTCATGAAGCTTGGGATGAACCATCCGATGGGCCCGCTGACGCTGGCCGACTTCATCGGGCTCGACGTTTGTCTCGACATCCTGAATGTCCTCTACGATGGGCTAGGAGATCCGAAGTACCGTCCCTGCCCGCTGCTCATCAAGATGGTGAAGGCGGGCCGCCTTGGCCGCAAGACGGGGAAGGGGTTCTACGACTACGCCTCCTGAGAGCCTCGATCCCTACAGCTTTCCTCTGAGCGAGGAGCAGATCACGCTCCGGGAGCGGGCGTACCTCGCCGCATCGCAGATCGCGCTTCCCGATGCGGTGAGGCGCGATGCGGAGCGCCGTTTCCCCCGAGAGGAGCTGCTCCGGCTCTCTGCGGCGGGCTGGTTCGGGATCGGCGCGGGGGCCGAGCATGGCGGCTCGGATCTCGATACGACCTCGATCGCGATCGTCGTGGCGGAGTTCTCCCGAGCCTGCGCCTCGATCGGACTGCTCCTCGCATACCACACCATCGTTCTCGACGCGGTGCGGCGCGCCGCGCCTCCCCCGGTCGGGGAGCGTCTTCTCTCCGGCCTCGCCGGGGGAGGCATGCTGGGCGCGCTCGCGCTCGCCGATCCGGTCCATCGCGCGGACCGCGCCGCGGCCGTCGCCGCCCGCGGGGAGAAGGGTTTCGTCCTGCGGAACTGGAAATCCTTTGTGCCCGGCGCCGTGGGGGCCGGGCTCTTCCTGGTCTACGCCTTCGTCGCGGACGACTCACTTCACGCCCCGCGCCAGCGTGTCCTTCTGCTCGTCCCCAGGGACGAAAGCCGTCTCTTCGTGGGCGAGGCGGATGCGCTGATCGGAGTGCGGGCGTCCGGGACCGCGAGCGTGCGATTCGATTCCCTTCCGGTTCCCGCGATTCACGAGATCGGTTCCACCCTGGAGGACCGCGCGAGCCTCCGCGCGGTCCTGGGCTTCGCGGATATCCTGGTCGCGGCGCAGGCGGTCGGAATCGCCGAGGCGGCTCACGAGCGGGCGGTGGCGTTCGCCGGCAGCCGGGATGCGGACGGTGAGATGGCGGGAACGCGCCAGCGCGTGCAGTTTCCGATCGCCGACATGCGCGTCGCGCTCGACGCCTCCCGGCTCCTCCTGCTGCGCGCCTGTCGCGCCCGAGAAGCCGGAGGCGACTTCGTTTACGAGGCGGCTCAGGCGCGCGCGCATGCCTCTCGCTCGGCGGTGCGCATCGCCGACTCCGCAATCCAGATCGTGGGAGGGGTCGGATCGCTTGCGGACCATGGGATCGAGCGCCACTTCCGCGACGCCAAGACGACGGAGCTCAACCCCTCGACGCGCGAGGCCGCCCTGCTCGGCTGCGCCCGCAGGCTCCTCGAGGAGTAGAAGTGTTCGACGCCGATCTCGCAGAAGATGAGCGGATGGTGATCGAGATGGTGCGCGATTTCGCCGCCGGCGAGCTCGCGCCGATCGCCTCCGATCTGGACCGCGAGGGGCGCGTCCCGGTGGAGGCGATCGGGAAGCTGCGCGAGCTAGGGCTCTTCGGCCTCCTGATTCCTGAGGAGTACGGCGGAATCGGGGTGAGGGCCATTGTCTACACCCGCGTCATCGAGGAGCTGGCGAAGGTCTGCGCGGCGATCGCCATCGCCATCGCGGTGCACAACTCCGTCGGGGCCTTCCCGGTGCTGATGTACGGCACCGAGGAACAGAGGCGGCGGTTCCTGCCCCGCCTGGCGGCGCGCGACCTGGGAGCCTTCTGCCTCTCGGAGGCGGAAGCGGGGAGCGACGCGGCGAGCCTGAGAATGCGCGCCGAGCGGGATGGAGAGGGCTGGGTGCTGAACGGGACGAAGCTCTGGGTGTCGAACGCCACCCAGGCGGGGATCTTCCTCGTCTTCGCGAGGAGCGATCCCGATCCCGTCCTGGGCCACAAGGGGATCACCGCCTTCCTCGTGGAGCGCGATGCGCCGGGTCTCTCGATCAGCAAGCTCGAGAGCAAGATGGGGCTTCGAGCGTCCGACACCGCCGAGCTGGTCTTCGAGTCCGTGAGATTGGCTGCGGAACAACAGCTCGGCGCGGAGGGGGCGGGATTCCGCGTGGCGATGAGCGCCCTCGACAACGGACGGATCGGCGTCGGCGCCCAGGCATTGGGCATCGCGCGCGCGGCGTACGCCGAGGCGCTGTCCTATGCCCGCACGCGTCGGCAGTTCGGGAGGGCGCTTTCGGACTTCGAGGCGATCCGTCTGAAGCTGGCCGAGATGGACACCGACATCCAGGTCTCCTCGCTGCTGGTCTACCGGGCCGCCGCGATGAAGGACGCGGGAATCCCCTACGGACCGCAAGCCTCGATCGCGAAGCTATTCGCCTCGGAGGCGGCGACCCGGGTCACGCACGCCGCAATCCAGATCCACGGAGGGTACGGCTACACGAAGGATTACCCCGTGGAGCGCTACTACCGCGATGCGCGCGTGACGGAGATCTATGAAGGCACGAGCGAGATGCAGCGCATCGTCATCGCGAGAGCCGAGCTGGCGAGAGCCGAGCGGGGCCAGGCGCTGTAGAGCCTCTCTTCGCGCGGCGATTCAGCCGGCCGGGAGCGCGCGAGTGGACGCCGACGAATCCGTCGTCGAGCATCCCAGCGCCCGGGAGAGGGCGCACACGATGGCGGGATCGAACCGGCTGCCCGCGCTTGCGCGAAGCCGCTCGATCGCCTCCTTGGGGCTCGAAACGGCACTTCGAGGCGTCCGAGGGGTGGTGAGCGCGTCGTAGCGGTCGGCGACGGCCACGATCCGCGCGATCGGGGAGTCGGTGGCTCCGTCGAAGGCGGGCGGCGATCCGCAGGGCACGGGGCCGAAAGGCTGCCACAGACAAGTCTCCATCGCATCGAGCAGAAGAAGCGAGAGGCCTGGGGCGCGCGCGAGCAGCCTCGCCCCCGAGAGCCGACGATGCCGGACCGTCTCCCGCGCGGGATCCGCGCACCTGCCCGGATCGGCGGGAAGCGCACCTCGCATCTCCAGTCTCCCCAGGTCATGAAGAAGGGCGCAGACGCCGATGTCGGCAAGCTCCGCGCGCCCGAGGCCGAGCTCCCTGCCCGCGGCGATCGAGAGGATCGCGACATCGACGCAGTGGCCGCAGGCCCCATCCGTGGGATGCCTGAGCGCGGCCCAGTCCAGGAGCGAATCCTCGCGCCGGATGACGCGCTCGACGAGGGGCTGCACGATCCGTTGGGCCTTGCGAAGGTCGGGATACCCATTGCGCCGGGTCCGGCGCAGTGCCAGGTCGAGGGCGTGGATCGCGGAGGCGCGGGCTTCGCTTGCGAGTCGATGTTCCTCGGGGACCGTCGCCTCGCCGCTGGCCGCGATCGGAGACTCCGCCTCGGGTCTCTCCTCCTGCTGGCCGATGGGCTCGAGCGCCTGAACCGACTCGATTCCCATCTCCTTCAACCTCCTCGAGAGCCCGCTGGAAGCGGGATGCGCCTCCTCGGCGAGAAGCATCTCGATCGCGCGGGCCATCTCGTCCGGGTCGGGCATCTGCAGGAAGAGGAGGCCTCCGACCCCGAGCCTCGCGAGATCGGCCATCAGCCTGCGGTGGACCGCGAGGTGGATCGGCTTGGCGAGGACGCGGACGCCGTTGACATGGAGGTAGCCGGCGGCCGCCGCGAGCGAGAGCTCGCCCTGGGAAAGAAGCGGAGCTGCGGTCGCAAGAAACTCGCGCATGTGCCGGAGGAAGACCTGATTCGAGACCCCGTGGCTCGCCGCTGTGCGCAAGGTCGCCGCGAGCCGGAGAACGAGGAGCGGCCCGATCCGCGATGAGATGTCCTCCGTTTCCGGTGGAGCGAGGGCACGAGGGCCACCCGCGCGTTCCTCGGGAGTGGAGCTCATCGGGCAACTCCATCGAGCGCCGAGCGGGCGGCCTGCCGGATCGAGGCGCGCGCGGAGCGGGCCGATCTCTCCAGGACCTCTTTCGCCGCCTTCGTCCCGACGCCGGCGATGCAGAGAGCGATGGCATCGCTGTGGGTGAATCGAGAGGAGGCGATCCAACCGCCCCTGGCGAGCTCGGCTTCGAGCGCCGGCAGGATCGTTTCCCCTCCGGCGGAGCCGGCCGTCCTGCAGATGGCGAGCCGAAGTTCCGGCGGTTGCTCGGCGAAGTCCGGCTCATGGATGCGCTCGAGCAGCTTGCGCGCCAGCGCCGGGTCGGCCGTCCCGGCCAGGCGGTCGAGGACCGCCGTCAGGACGCCGCTGTCGCAATCGCCTAGCATCTGCAAAAGGAGTGGACGAGCCTCTTGCGCGGCGGCGTGGCTGAGTGCAGTCGCCACTTCGCGTCGGACGCGACGATCCGGGTGATGGAGGAGAGGTTCCAGCAGGCCGACGGTACCCGCGCCCCCGATCGCGCCCAGGACATAGACGATGTTGCGCACGAGATACCATCGGGGATCGCCGATCCAGCCCGTGAGCCTTTCCGGGCGATCCTTGCAGAGCGGCACCAGGGCATCCGCGAGGATCCTCCGACTGCGCCGCTGCTGGCACTCGCCCACGGCGAAGACGAGCCAATCGACCGCAGCGTCGCCGGTGCTTCGGGCGAAGCGGATGAACTCCGCGATGCCGGCGGGATCGCTCCCGTCGAGACGCTCGTGCACCCGTAGGATCGATGCGACCGAAAGAAGCCGGAGCGCCGGATCCTCGGCGGTCTCCGCGAACGCCGCGTGACGACGCATCGCCTCGAGCGCGCTCGCGGCCTCCGACCAGTCTCCCTGCGCCATGGCGTGGCGCGACAGGCGCTGGAGGATCGGGAGGAAGTCTCGCCTCTCCTGGTCCGTGGCACATTGGCTGAGACAGCGCTCGACGATCCCTGTCGCCCGCTCGTAGATCGACGCGGAACACCGCGCGCGGATCGCCCGCACGAGCTCTTCCGCGTCGGAGTCGGCGGCTTCGGGTAGCCGCTGGTCCCCGGTTGCGAGGGCTTCCTCGATCGCCTCCGCCTCGCGCGTCTCCTCCTCGCGCCCCGCATCCGGCCAGTTCGTCTCCGCTGCGGCCCCTTCTTCCTCCTCTTCCTCGAGCTCGCTCTCGATCGGCACGGCGAGGCAGTCGATGCGCTCCGGCGCCATCTTCCAGAGGGCGATCTGCAGATCGTCCTCCTCGAGACCCGCTGCGGATCGCGCCAGCAGCAGATCGAGGAATCGATCGAGCTCGTCCCGCGCGATCCCGCGGCGGAAGCCGATCGCGCGGATGCCGTCTCGATAAAGGAGGAATCCGATGTCTGGCTCCGAGTCGGAGGCGGCGAGCGGTTGCCCATCGATCGTCGTCGGCCCCTTCGATGTCACGCAGAAGCGCAACGACTCCTGCCGCGAGAGAATCTCGCGCAGCTCCGCCGCGAGCCGGGCCCGGATGCGCGGGACGGTCAGGTTGCCCGGATTGTAGGTCCGGCAGATCTTGATGGTTCGAAGGAACAGGTCGAACCAGGCGCGCGAAGCATCGGCGGCTCCCGGCGTGCCCGGCTCGGTCATCTCGGCATGCGTCTTGCGCGGGGCAAGCGACATGGCCCGCCTTTCCCGGCTGGTCGGCCCGGTTGGGGCTTTCCGGCCCTTCTCTCTGAGATCGGCCAATTGCCGGCGCGGCTTTGAGGAAAGCGACGTTCGTTCGCACCGGCCGGCGAGAGGGGGGGCGGGGGGGAGCGAACCCTTCCTCAGGCCGTAGCGCAGATCTCCAGAAGGACTCCGCCCGTCGTCTTGGGATGGAAGAACTGGATTCGTTTGCCGCTGGCCCCCATGGAGGGTTCTCCGATCGGCTGATAGCCCGATTGCAGAAGCCGCGCGCGCATTCCATCGAGATCCTCGACCCGCAGGGCGATGTGGTGGATCCCGGGACCGTTCTTCTCGAGGAAGCGATGGATCACCGACGCGGGATCGGTCGGGGAGAGAAGCTCGATGTGGCTCTCTCCGGCGCGGAGATGGTAGGAGACGAGCTTCTGAGACGGAACCTCCTCGATCTGAGCGAGCTCGAGCCCGAGCGTCCCTCGCCAGAGCGTGAGGGCCTCTTCCACGTGCGTGACCGCGATCCCGATGTGATCGATTCCGAGCGACATCTCAATCCTCCGATCGGCGTCTCAGAACGCCTCGGCTCCGCCGAAGTAGAATCCGCTCGATCCGGAGCCGAAACCGAGATCGGCGCGTAGGTTCAGTCGATCCTTCTGGTTCAGGGCGAAACGAAGTCCTGCCCCGAACGCGTGCTTGAACCGCCGGGGCGCGAGTTTCTCCAGCCGCGGCGCGACATCGCCGAGGCCGCAGAAGATCACTCCGCCGAATCTCCGCCAGAGCGGAGAGCGGATCTCCGCCTGAAGGATCGCCGCGCTGGCGTCCCGGTAACGCGACTCCGCGTATCCCCTGAGGAGCGATTCGCCTCCGAGGGTCGCCATCCGATCGAACGGGACCCCTCCGCGATTCTCCACCGCGAGTGCCCGGATCGCCACGACACGATCGCCTCCAGCGGGGATGTACTCGCGCAGGTCGGCCAGGTGTCGACTGAACGAGTAGTCGCTTCCCCACAGCCGCCCGAAGCCGGTCGACTCGAGGCGCCAGATCCTGCCCCATGGAGGGCTGATGGTCGGGCCGCGGTCGTCCCATTCGATCAACGCTCCCGCCCCCGCGCTCACGCCGCCCGCGCTGCCAGGGACTCCGCCCGCGGAGAGGACCCCGCCGGCCTGCAAGTCGCGCAGGTCGACTTTGCGGGCCTCGAAGCGCACTCCGGGCCGCAGGCGGCTGAAGATGCGCCGTTGAAAGGACGCCTGCGCATCGGCCACGCGCGGCGTGAAGGTCTCCTCGTCCTCCGAGGAGCTCCTCGGGCCGATGCCGTAGAAATAGTCGGGGAACTTCCTCCAACCGACGGAGCCGGCGACCCGGCGGCCTCCGCCGGAGAGTTCCAGATCGGCCAGGAGCGAGAGGAGGACCTGGTGGCGTTGCGTGTAGAATCCCGCCCCCATGAGAAGGGAGGATCGTCGCCTCTGCAGCGTATCCGAGAGCACCGTGAAGACGACCGCCCCGCCGCCGAGCTTCGTGTCGGGCGTATAGAAGAGCGCCGGAAGGAAGCTCGTCCGATGCTTTAGGGCCGCGACCGAATCGGCTCCCTCCGCGCGCCCGAGGGATGCAAGCGAGAGCGCCATCAGCGCCAGCGCCGCCGGCCGGAGCAATCGCAATCGCGGGCGCTTCACAGCCTGCCCGTGTCGCGGTGGACCCCGAATACTGCTCGCAGGCTGTGACAGATCTCGCCGATCGTCGCGCACGACTCCACGCACTCGCGCAAGACGGGCAAGAGATTCCCGTTGCCGCCGGCGCTCTCGCGCAGGGCCGCGAGGGCGCGTTCCACCGCCACCGCGTCCCTGCGGCGGCGCAGCGTCTCGAGCCTCTCGGCCTGTCGGCGTCCCACCTCGGGATCGCTTCGGAATGAGATCGGATGCGCCGGCTCGTCCATGACGAAGCGATTCACGCCGACGACGCCCATCTCACCCCGCTCGACCGCCAGCTGCTGCTCGTAGGCCGAACGATGGATCTCCCGCTGGATGAAGCCGCTCTCGATCGCCCGGAGCACCCCTCCGGCCTCGTCGATCCGGACGATGAGCGCATTGGCGGCCGTCTCGAGCTCGTTGGTCAGCGACTCGACGAACCAGGAGCCGCCCAGGGGATCGATGATGTCGGCGATTCCCGACTCCTCCGCCAGAACCTGCTGGGTTCGCAGCGCCAGCACCGCCGAGTCCTCCGCCGGGAGCGAGAGGGCTTCGTCGCGGCTGTTGGTGTGCAGCGACTGGGCGCCGCCGAGGATGGCCGCAATTGCCTGCACGGTCGTGCGCACGACGTTCACATCGACCTGCTGCGCGGTCAGAGTGCTGCCGGCGGTCTGGGCGTGGAAGCGGAGCATCCAGCTGCGCGGATCGCTCGCCGCGAACTCCTCGCGCATCGTGCGGGCCCAGATGCGCCTCGCGGCGCGGAACTTCGCCACCTCCTCGAAGAGGTTGTTGTGCGCGTTCCAGAAGAAGGAGAGGCGCGGCGCGAACGCGTCGACGGCGAGCCCCCTCTCGACCGCGGCACGAACGTAGGCGCGCGCGTTGGCGAAGGTGAACGCCAGTTCCTGTGCCGCCGTCGCCCCGGCTTCGCGAATGTGATAGCCGCTGATCGAGATGGGATTCCAGAGGGGCATCGCCTTCGAGCAGTACTCGAGGCAATCGGTCGTGAGGCGCAGGGAGGGTCCGGGCGGGAAGATGAAGGTCCCGCGCGCCTCGTACTCTTTAAGGATATCGTTCTGGATCGTGCCGCCGAGCTTCTCGCTGGGTATCCCCCGGCGCCTCGCGACCGACTCGTACATGAGAAGCAGGATCGATGCGGTCGCGTTGATCGTCATCGAGGTCGTCACGGAGTCGAGCGGGATTCCTTCCAGCAATCGCTCCATGTCTTCCAGGGAGTCGATCGCCACGCCGACCTTGCCGACCTCGCCGACGCTCAGCGCGTCGGTCGAGTCGTATCCCATCTGCGTGGGAAGGTCGAATGCGATCGAGAGGCCGGTCTGTCCCTGGTCGAGGAGGTAACGGAAGCGGCGGTTCGTCTCATCCGCGGAGCCGAAGCCCGCGTACTGGCGCATCGTCCAGAGGCGGCCCCGGTACATCGACGGCTGCACGCCGCGGACGAACGGGTAGAAGCCGGGATAGCCCAGGTCGCGGTCGTGGACGAAGCCCGGCAGATCATCGGGCGTGTAGAGCGATCCGATCCCGATGGAGGATGCGCGAAATCGCTCCTTGCGGTCCTTGCGCTTCGCCGCCGATTCCTCCCATCTCCTCCGCGACTCGCTCATGCTTCTCCCTCCGTCGAGTCCCTCTCGAGGACGACGAGCAACGCATCGCCCTCGACGGTCTGCCCGGGGCGAACCAGCACCCGCGCGATTCGGCCGCGCGACGGGCTGGTCAGCGCATTCTGCATCTTCATCGCTTCGAGGACGACCAAGGGCGCCTCCTCCTCGATCCTATCGCCCTCGACGGCCTGGACGGCGATGACCGTGCCGTGCATCGGCGAGCGGATCTCGATTTCGCCCTCGTGGCGAATCACGCCCGAGCGCCGCGTGAGGCGCGACTCGATCGGATCGGCCAGCTCGACATCCATCTCGCCCGCCCCGTGGATCACGCGATAGCTCTGCGGCCCCGCCGGTTTGACGATCACGACTTGGGGGCGGCCGTTCAGGAGGATGCAATGCTCGCCGTCCGGGTAAGCCTCGCAAGTGACGTGGAACTCCTCCCCATCGATGCGGATGCGCAGGCCCTCGCCGTCCGGCTCGATCCGGACCCGCCGCTCCCGCCCCCCCACGCGGGCGAGGTACTCCCGGGTCCCGCCGGTCATCGCCACCCTCGCAAGCGGGGCCGGGCGAGCGTCTTCCACGGGGATGGCGCCGCCGGGGCCTCGATCCGGGGATCCCGCGCCGAGCCCCGGTAGGCGGCCAGGGCCGCGGCGATGATCGCCGTCGTCTCGTTCTCGGCCTGTGGGATCGAGCCGGGGCCGAACTCCTCCTCGAGGAACCCGGTGTCGAGATCCGCGTTGCGGAAGCGCGGATGGGCGAGGAGCCAGCGATGGAAGAGGATGTTCGTACGGACCCCTGCGATCCGGTACTCGTGAAGGGCGCGCTGCGCGCGACGGATCGCCATCTCGCGATCCTCCCCCCAGACGATCAGCTTGCCGATCAAGGGATCGTAGTGCGGCGTGATCCGCATCCCGCGGACGAAGCCGACATCGTTTCGGATCCCCGGTCCCTGAGGGAGGTGGATCGAGTCGATCCGGCCTACGGACGGGACGAACCCCTTCTCCGGATCCTCGGCGTTGATCCTGCATTCAAGGGCATGCCCCCGGAGCCGCGGCGATTCACGGCGGATCCCGAGCCGCTCGCCCAGGGCGATGCGAAGCTGACGTCGGACGATGTCGATGCCGGTCACCATCTCCGTCACCGGATGCTCGACCTGTAGGCGCGTATTCATCTCCAGGAAGTGAAACGTCCCCTCCCGATCGCACAGGAACTCCACGGTGCCCGCATTCGCATAGCCGATCCGCTCGACGAGAGCCACTGCGGCCGACCCCATCTTCTCGCGCAGGCGGGAGTCGAGCCCCGGGCTCGGGCACTCTTCGAGGAGCTTCTGGTGGCGGCGCTGGATCGAGCAGTCCCGTTCACCGAGATGGATCGCGTTTCCATGCAGGTCGGCGAGGACCTGGACCTCGACGTGTCTCGGGCGGGCGATGACCTTCTCGATGTAGACCGTGGAGGCGCCGAAAGCCCGCTGCGATTCGCGGCGGGCCATCTCGAGCGAGGATTGGAGTTCCCCGGGACCGGCGCAGAGGCGCATCCCCTTGCCGCCGCCGCCGAAGGCGGCCTTGATGAGGACCGGGTAGCCCAGGCGCGCGGCCTCCGTGAGCGCCGCGGAGGGATCCTCGGGCAGGGCGGGGCTTCCCGGAACGATCGGAAGGCCGATGGCGAGAGCCGCGCGGCGCGCCTCCAGCTTGTCACCCATCGTACGGATCGCCTCGGGAGGCGGACCGACCCAGAGGATTCCGGCGCGCTCGACATCACGGGCGAAGTCGGCGTTCTCAGCGAAGAATCCATAGCCGGGATGGAGCAGCTCGACCCGCGCGTGTCGCGCGATCTCGAGCAACCTCCCCGCGTCGAGATAACTCTCCACGACGGGCGCCGGCCCCAGCCGATGCGCCTCGTCGGCGAGCCGGACATGCGGGGCGAGCCGGTCGGCATCCGAGTAGACGGCGATTCCGAGCCCCCCCTCGTCGCGCACCGCGCGCAGGATGCGGCAGGCGATCTCGCCGCGATTGGCGACGAGGACGCGCCGTCCCGCGAGGAGACCGCGGCGCTGCGATCGCCCCCCGATTCCTCTAGAGCGGGATGTTCCCATGCTTCCTCGGCGGATTCTGCTGGCGCTTGTTCGCGAGCATCGCCAGCGCCCCGATCAGCTTGGGCCGCGTCTCGCTCGGCTCGATCACATCGTCGATGTAGCCCAGGGAGGCGGCGATGTAAGGATGCGCGAAGGTCCGGTTGTACTCCTCGACGAGGCGCTTCTCCTCGGCGGCGGGATCGGCCGCCTCCTCGATTCGTTTCTTGAAGACGATTCGCACCGCTCCCTCGGCTCCCATCACGGCGAGCTCTGCGGAGGGCCAGGCGACATTGTAGTCGCCGCGGATGTGCTTCGAGCTCATCACGTCGTAGGCTCCGCCGTAGGCTTTGCGGACCACGACGGTGAGCTTCGGCACCGTCGCCTCGCAGTAGGCGTAGAGGAGCTTCGCCCCGTTTCGGATGATGCCGCCCCATTCCTGGGCGGTGCCGGGGAGGAATCCCGGAACGTCCTCGAAGGTGACGAGCGGGATGTTGAAGGCGTCGCAGAAGCGAACGAACCGGGCGCCCTTGACGGATGAGTTGATGTCGAGAACGCCGGCCAGATAGCGCGGCTGGTTCGCGACGATCCCAACGCTCCTACCGTCGAGACGGGCGAATCCCACGACGATGTTCTTCGCGAAGTGCTCGTGGACCTCGAGGAAGGAGCCCACATCGACGACCCGCTCGACGATGTCGCGGATGTCATAGGGGAGATTCGGCTCGCGCGGCACGATCGCGTCGAGCTCGGAGTCGCATCGCTGCGGATCGTCGATGCGCTCCGCCGTCGGCGGATCCTCCGCGTTGTTCTGCGGCAGGTAGGAGAGCAGCCGCCGGATCGTGCGGACGCAGTCCAGGTCGTCTTCCGTGGCGAAATGGGCGACTCCCGACTTGGTGTTGTGCGTCATCGCTCCGCCCAGATCCTCGAACGAAACCTCCTCGTTCGTGACCGCCTTGATGACACTGGGTCCGGTCACGAACATGTGGCTCGTCTCCTTCACCATCAGGGTGAAGTCGGTGATCGCGGGCGAGTAGACGGCCCCGCCCGCGCAGGGGCCGAAGACGGCGGAGATCTGCGGGACGACGCCGGAGGCGAGGGTGTTGCGCAGGAAGATCTCGGCGTAGCCTCCCAGGGAGGCGACCCCTTCCTGGATCCGCGCTCCCCCGGAGTCGTTCAGGCCGATCACGGGCGCGCCGTTCTCGAGGGCTCGGTCCATGAGGTCGCAGATCTTGCGGGCGTTGGCCTCCGATAGAGTTCCGCCGAAGACGGTGAAGTCCTGGGCGAAGACATAGACGGCGCGGCCGTCGATCCGGCCGAACCCGCTGACGACGCCGTCCCCGTCCACCCGGCGATCCCCCATTCCAAAGTCGACGCACCGATGGGTGACGAAGACGCCCATCTCCTGGAACGAGCCGGGGTCGCAGAGCGCCTGGATCCGTTCCCTGGCGGTCAGGCGGCCTCGAGCGTGGAGCCGGTCGATCTTCTCACGCCCGCCCCCGTCGAGAAGGCGGCGCTTGCGGTCGCGGAGCGATTCGAGTCGGGGATCCTCGGGCATCGGGGTTCCTCCAGTATCCGAGGACTGTACCGCTCGGCCCTCCCGGACCGGAAGGACGGAACTTGGGCGAGCTCTCGCGCCGAGGCGATCCGCCCCTTGCGCAAGCGCGCCGCGTGCCGTAGCGTTTCCATTCCCTTTCGCGATCGACCCGGGAGAGGAATGTCCGAAACCCCGAACCCGAATGACGCGCCCGCCGTCCGGGACGATGGCTGGTGCTTCGTCTGCGGTCCCGAGAATCCCTCGGGTCTGCGCATCGCATGGGCTCTTCTTCCCGAGGGGATCGCCAGGGCCCGCTTCCTGCCGCGACGGGAGCACCAGGGCTGGAGCGGGGTGGCGCACGGAGGCATCCTCTCCGCGCTCCTCGACGAGGCGATGGCCCAGTGCTTGCGGGGGCGGGGGATCGCGGCCATGACGATTCGCCTCGAAGTCCGATTCCGCGCCCCCCTGGCCGTGGGACGCGCCGCTATCGTCGAGGGACGGATCGAGTCCGAGGGAGGCCGCGGGATTCGCATGACGGCCGGGATCCTGGACGCGGAGGATGGCACGGTCTACGCGGAGGCGAATGGAGTCTGCGTCCGCGTCGCCGGAAGTTGGCGGGAGCCGGATGGCGGCGAGTCCCGAGGATGACGCGGGCGGCGACGGACTCGGGCGCCAGGAGGAGAATCGCATGGGCTACGAGAATCTGAGCTTCGAGAAAGACGCCCCGATCGCGCGCATCACCGTCAATCGCCCGAGCGTGATGAACGCGATGAACCTCGCGACGCTCGATGAGATGATCGCGGTCCTCGGCGAGGTGGCCGATTCCCCCGAGGTCCGCGTGGCGATCCTCACGGGTGCGGGGGAGAAGGCCTTCATCGCCGGCGCGGACATCCGCGAGCTCGCCCATCTGAGCGCGCTCGAGGCCCGCGCCTTCGCCCGCAAGGGACAGCATGTCTGCCACGCGATCCAATGGCTCGGCAAGCCGGTGA
Source organism: Candidatus Eiseniibacteriota bacterium (assembly GCA_034679345.1). Classification (GTDB taxonomy): domain Bacteria; phylum Eisenbacteria; class RBG-16-71-46; order CAIMUX01; family VGJL01; genus JAXDAY01. The sequence continues at coordinate 59,157 of JAXDAY010000010.1, read as the reverse complement.
TCGCGGCGGTCAATGGATTCGCGTTGGGCGGCGGATGCGAGGTCGCGCTGGCTTGCCACATCCGGTTGGGGAGCACCGAGGCCCGGCTCGGCCAGCCGGAAGTGATGATCGGCGCGGTCCCGGGCTGGGGGGGGACGCAGCGCCTGCCCCGGATCGTGGGACTGGGTCGCGGGCTCGAGATGATTCTCGGCGGAGATCCGATCGGCGCCGAGGAGGCCTACCGGATCGGACTCCTGAACCGCGTCGTGGCCCCCGAGGAGCTGATGCCGGCCTGCGAGGAGCTGGCCCGCCGGATCGCCTCCCGGGCGCCGGTCGCGGTCCGGCTGGCGATGGATGCGGTCCAGCGGGGGATGGATGGGCCGATGACGACCGGCTTGCTCATCGAGGCCGACGCTTTTGGGCTCGCCGCCTCGACCGGCGACTGGCGGGAAGGGGCCGAGGCGTTTCTCGCCAAGCGGCCGCCCGAGTTCCGCGGGGAGTGACGGCCCGCTGGAACTGCCCGTCGATCGGCGTATGATGGGCCGGTTGAGCCGATTGCGCGAGAGTGGCGGAACTGGCAGACGCGTCGGACTTAGGATCCGATGAGATTATCTCGTGGGGGTTCGAGTCCCCCCTCTCGCAGGCGCGATGTGAATCGCCGCGTGCTCGGCGCATCGGCAGGACTCGAAGGTGGCGCGAGAGGAGGATCGTGTTGGAATTCCAGGTCACAGAGCGTGGAGAGTGGGGTCGAGAGATCCGCGTGGTCGTTCCCGCGGAGTCGGTGGAGAGGCGGATGGAGTCCCTCGTGGAGCACTACCGGCGGCGCGCGGCGCTCCCGGGCTTCCGGCAAGGGAAGGCCCCCACGGACCTGGTGCGTGTCCAGTTCCAGGGAAGCATCGAGTCGGATCTCTTGAACGATCTGATCCCCGAGGCCTATGACGAGGCGATCCGGGATCTCGGGCTCTCCCCTGTCGCGCCGCCGCGGATCCACGGCATCCGATTCCAGCCGGGCGAGCCTCTCGTCTTCCTCGCGGATATCGAGATCCATCCCGACATCGAGGTGGGCGGCTACCGCGGGCTCGTCGTCGATCAGGAGATCCTCGAGGTCGACGAGACGATGCTGGACGAGGCGATCCAGATGATGCGCCGCAACCGGGCCGCGCTCAGCAAGGTGGAGCGCGCCTCCGAAGCCGGAGACGTCGTGCAGGCGATCCTCGAGCCGGTCGACGTGCACGGCAAGAAGTTGCCTTCGGGCAAGAAGGAGGAGGTGCGCATCGAGGTCGGCTCGCCGACTCTGCTGCCGGAGTTCCGAGAGGCCACGATGGGGATCTCGGCGGGCGAGACGCGGGTCGTGACGGTCGAGTACCCGCAGGAGTTCGGGGATGCCGAGCTGGCGGGCAAGACGCGCCGCTTCCGACTGACGGCGAAGGAAATCGATGAGAAGATTCTTCCTGAGCTGGACGACAATTTTGCCAGGAGCATCGACTCCGGGTTGGATCTGGAGGGGCTCCGGGCGAAGCTGCGCCTCCGGCTGGAGTCGGAGGAGCTGCTCCGGAGCAAGCAGCGACTGGAGGATCGACTGGTCGAGCGGCTCATGGAAGGGCACCCGTTCCAGGTTCCCGAGCGGATGGTTTCCTATCGCCTCGAGCGGGCGATCGAGCGCGCCCGGGAGGAGACGGAGGACCTGGACGAGGAGGCCTTCCGGGAGCGGTACCGCGGCGTCGTGGAGCGGATCTGCCGCCGGGACATCCTCATGGAGGCGATCATCCGCAAGGAGTCGCTGCAGCTTGCCGAGTCCGAGGTCGAGGCGGAGCTCGACAAGATGGCCGAGGAGGCCGGCGTCGAAACGGCCGTCCTCAAGCGGAAGGTGGAAGGGGAGGGAGATCTGGACCGGCTCCGGGACACGATGCAGGAGCGCAAGGTCCTGGATTTCCTCGTCGCGAACGCGCAGGTCAATCGCGTGAAGAAGCCTCGGACGCGGGCCGCGGGATCGGTCGAGGCCGGGACCCCGAGATAGACACAGGAAAGGCGGATCGATGTCACTTGTGCCGATCGTCGTCGAGCAGTCCAGCCGGGGGGAGAGGGCCTATGACATCTTCTCCCGCCTGCTCCGGGACCGGATCATCTTCGTGGGGAGCGTGGTGGACGACATCGTCGCAAACCTCGTCATTGCCCAGCTCCTCTTCCTCGAGGCGGAGGATCCCGACCGGGATATCCATCTCTATATCAATTCCCCTGGCGGGGTCGTTTCGGCGGGCCTCGCGATCTACGACACCATGCAGTTCATCCGGCCCGACGTCGCGACGATCTGCATGGGGCAGGCATCGAGCATGGGGGCGCTGCTCCTGGCGGCCGGGGCGAAGGGAAAGCGCTCGGCACTGCCGCACTCCCGGATCATGATCCATCAGCCGATGGGCGGAAGCCGCGGCCAGGCGGTCGAGATGCAGATTTACACGCGGGAGATCCTGAAACTGCGGGAGAAGCTGAACGAGATCCTGGCGCTCCACACCGGCCAGCCGATGGAGAAGATCCGGAGGGACACCGACCGGAACTTCTTCATGTCGGCCGAAGAGGCGAAGGAGTACGGGATCGTCGACGCGGTGATCGTCAAGAAGAAGTAGGCTGGCGCGGGCATGGACCAGGGTATCATCGTCAGTGCGGCCGGCCCGGAGCCGGCCACCGGGAGTCACGGATGAAGAAGCGCATCAGTTCACCGCACCCGATCCGGTGCTCCTTCTGCGGTCGAGGCCAGGAGGAGGTCGCCCGTCTGGTGAGCGGCCCCTCGGTCTATATCTGCAGCGAGTGTGTCCGCCTCTGCAGCGACATCCTCGACGGGGAAGTCGAGCACAGCGTCCCTGTCTCCCGGGAGAGCCTGCCGAAGCCCTCGGAGATCAAGCGCGTCCTGGACGAGTATGTGATCGGCCAGGAGCGGGCGAAGAAGATCCTCTCGGTCGCCGTCTACAACCACTACAAGCGGATCAACCAGCCGGCGAACCTGGACGAGGTCGAGCTCGAGAAGGGCAACATCCTCCTGATCGGCCCGACGGGAAGCGGCAAGACGCTGCTCGCGCGGACCCTCTCGCGGTTCCTGAAGGTCCCGTTCGCCATGATCGACGCCACCTGCCTCACCGAGGCCGGGTACGTGGGCGAGGATGTCGAGAACATCCTGGTCCGCCTGCTGCAGGCCGCCGACTTCAACCTCGTCGCGGCCGAGCACGGGATCGTCTATATCGATGAGATCGACAAGATCTCGCGCAAGAGCGATAACCCATCCATCACGAGGGACGTCTCGGGCGAGGGGGTCCAGCAGGCCCTCTTGAAGATCCTCGAGGGGACCGTCGCGAACGTCCCGCCCCAGGGGGGGCGCAAGCACCCGCAGCAGAAGTACATCGAGGTCAACTCGAAGGACATCCTCTTCATCTGCGGCGGAGCCTTCGAGGGGATCGACAAGATCGTCGCCAACCGCGTCGGCGTCAAGCAGATCGGCTTCGGCGCCGAGGTCAAGTCGCGCAAGGATCAGAAGGCCGGCGAGCTCTACGCCCAGATCGAGCCGGAGGACCTGCTCCGCTACGGCCTCATCCCCGAGCTGATCGGCCGGCTCCCGATCACGGCGACCCTCGAGGACCTGAACGAGGAGGCCCTCCTCTCGATCCTGACGCAGCCGAAGAACGCGATCACGAAGCAGTACCAGCGGTTCTTCGAGATGGAGAGCGTCCGTCTCGAGTTCACCGAGGGAGCGCTCCGCGCCGTCGTCGCGATCGCCCAGAAGCGGCAGACCGGCGCCCGCGGGCTCCGCGCCGTCCTCGAGGATGCGATGCTCAATATCATGTACGACCTGCCCTCGAAGCGGGATGTGGAGGTGGTGACGATCACGGAAGAGGTGATCACGCTCGGGCAGCCTCCCCAGGTCACGCTCCGCGATCGCCCGCGAAAGAAAGAGGCCTAGCAGGCCGGTCCAGCGCGGGAGCCGGCGGCGATCGCCCGACTCCGAACTCCCTTGCGGATACGATTCCCGAGCGCCATGATCGCGCACGTTGGCTTGACTGCGCGAAGGGAGGGCGCATGCCCGCGACCGTCTTGGTGGGTTGTCAGTGGGGAGATGAGGGGAAGGGGAAGATCGTCGACCTCCTTGCCCGCCGCCACGATTGGGTGGCGCGTTTCTCGGGAGGGCCGAACGCGGGCCACACCGTCTGCATCGGGCGGGAGACCTTCGTGCTCCATCTGGTTCCCTCGGGCATCCTGCAGCCAAAGGTCCGATGCGTGATCGGCCATGGCGTCGTCGTCGACCCGGACCATCTGGCCGCGGAGATCGAGGCGCTCGAGGACCGTGGTGTGGCGGTCCGCGGGAGGCTCTTCGTCTCCGAAGGGGCCCATGTCCTCTTCCCGTACCACCGGTGGATGGAAGCCCTCGCCGGTCAGGACGTCCGAGTCGGGACGACGCGGCGCGGGATCGGTCCCGCCTACCAGGACAAGATGGGCCGCCAGGGGATCCGCATGGTCGAGCTCAAAGACGGGCGTCGCCTCGCCGAAGCCCTGGATCGTGAACTCGCGCGTGTGGAGCGGCTGCATCGCGCCGCGGGGCGGCCGATGCCGGAGCCGAGGCGGCGGGCCGTGAAGGAGTGGGCGCAACGCTACTCCCGGTTCGCCCGCGCGCTCGGGCCCGGACTCACCGACACCATCGCCCTCCTGCACGAGGCGCTCGCTCGCGGGGAACGGGTGCTCTGCGAAGGGAGCCAGGGGACCTTCCTCGACATCGACCTCGGTACCTATCCTTTCGTGACCTCAGCCTCGACCGCGGCCGGCGGAGCGACGACCGGGCTCGGACTTCCGCCGCGGAGGATCGACCGCGTGATCGGCATTTCCAAGGCCTATGCGACCCGCGTCGGAAATGGGCCGTTCCCGACTGAATTCGGCGGGCGTTTCGGGGACGCGTTCCGGAAACGAGCGATGGAGTTCGGCGCGACGACGGGTCGGCCGCGTCGCTGCGGGTGGCTGGACCTGGTCATGCTCCGGGCGGCCGTCCGGTTGAACGGGCTCGACGAGATCCACCTAACGAAGCTCGACATCCTGAGCGGGATCCCCAAGCTCCGATTTGCGGTCGCCTACCGGATCGGTCGGCGCGCCGTCTCGACTCCTCCGATCGATGCCGAGGAATGGTCGCGTTGCAGGCCCGTCTATGAGGAGATGGCGGGTTGGAGCGAGGCGATCGGCGATGTGCGAGAGTGGAAGAGCCTTCCCGCGGCGGCGCGACGCTACGTCGAGCGCGTCTCTTCATTCGTGGGTTGTCCCGTCCGTCTGGTCTCCGTCGGCTCGAAGCGGAACGCGGTGCTTCGGCCCCCTCGCTGATGCGCGGGTCTCGGGCGTTGCGCGAAGCGCCGCGGCAGGTTAGGCTCGCCGAGAGCCGCTAGCTCAGCCGGTAGAGCACCTGCCTTTTAAGCAGGACGTGCCGGGTTCGAGTCCCGGGCGGCTCAAGCTCTTCGCACAAGCCTCAGAGCCTCAGCGCAGATTGGATTCGGGTTGACGCATCCAATCCAGGCGCGCGACACTCCCCGGGGTGCGTGCCCGTCGAGACCGCGCGGGCGGCTCAATGGTACCCGAGAGCGGGCACCAGCGGGTTGCCCGTATCCCGGGGGCACCAGGTCATGGAAGCCGTCGTGCATGGCTCTCGCGTCGAGTCTCCATCTCAATGAGTCCTCGGCTGCCTCGATCCGATCGATCCCGAACTCTGAGGCTGATCAAGACAGGAACGAGTCCGGCTGGCGAGAGACAGCGTGCGACCTCTGCGGATCCTAGGGAGGGTAGTCTAATGAAGCATCGGGGTCGCCTGTGGGTCGGCTCGCTGTTCGTCGTTCTCTCGGCCTGCTGGCTCGGTCAGCTCCCTGCATCCGCGGAGGATGCCGGGACGCTGGGCGAGCCGCAGATCCTGCGCGGAGTCCGGGTCACGATCGGCCACGAGGACGAGTGGACGGTGGTGGATGACGGTTCGGATCTCGCCCCTGGAGGCGTCCGGCCCGCGTCGGAGGAATCCGTTTCCGAGGTCATGTCGGTCATCACCCTCTGCACGGAGGGGTTCGAGGACGGATTCCCGCAGGGCGGCGACTGTGGGCCTTGGACGCTCCGGTGGGGCGGGCTTGGATGGACCTGGGATGACGTCCAGGGATGCAGGTCCTCGGTCGGAAGTTCCGCCGCGTGGTGCGCGAACGGGTACCGAAACTTTGGCGGCGACGGCTACGAGCCATGCGATGAGAGCTATCCCAACGGCTCCTCCGCCTTCATGATCGCCGGCCCCTTCGATCTCTCCGACGCGACGGGCGCGGAGGTCCTCTACGATTGGTGGGTGCGTTGCCAATCGGGGAACCTCGACCGTCTATTCGTCGCATCGAGCACCGATGGGCAGTCCTTTGCCGGCGAGTTCCGATCCGGCGACTTCGGAGACCAATGGCACCGCAACGAGCGCTTCGACCTCCAAGCCGTCGTCGGGAGATCCGAGGTCTGGGTCGCTTTCGCCTTCTTCTCGAACTCGAACACCACCGTGCCGGTGATTCCCAACGGAGCCTTCGTTGACGAAGTCCGCATCCGCAAGACCGTCGGCGCCACCGCCGATCTCGAGGTGCAGGACATCGACTTCCTCCCGAGCGCGAACTGCGCCACCGAGGCGAGGGCCTACGTCCGGAATGTCGGCGAGGCGGACGCGCCGTCCACCATCTGCCGCATCTCGCTGGACGGCAACGCCCTGTGCGACAAGACCGTGCCCGCCCTGCAGCCGGGACAGGCGGTCTGGACGGACTATTGCGATCTCGGAAGCTACGGGCCCGGGAACCGTTCCGTCACCGCGCGGGCGGACGCGACGAATCTGATCCAGGAGATCGACGAGGAGAACAATCTCCGAACCGAGTTCATCTCCTGCCTCCGGCCCGATCTGATCGTCTCGCAGCTCGAGCTGGACTCGCCCGACTGCCCAGGCGGCGCCCGCGCTCTGGTGCGGAACATCGGGCAGGCCGCCTCTTCGGCGTCGCTCTGCCAGATATCGCTCGACGGGGATCCCCTCTGCAACCTGCAGGTCCCGGCGCTCGCGGTCAACGGCGAGGCCTGGACCAGCTGGTGCACGCTCGAGGGGTACGCGGCGGGGGACCATACGCTCGAGGCGTGCGCGGATGCCGGCTCGGTCGTCATCGAGTCTGATGAGACGAACAATTGCCTCCCGGGGAGCTTCACTTGCTCAATCGTCGGCTTCTCCTTCGAAGTCGCGTCGGGCCTGAGCTTCGATCCGGGCGACACGGCGGTCAGAATTCCGATTCGCGGCAGCAACAGCGAGCCGATCCTCGGACTGGGATTCCGGTTCGAGTACGACCCGCTTGTCCTCGGCTACCAGGGGGTCTCCACAACGGGCACCCGTTGCGAGGGAGCCGAACATGTACAGCACTCGGGCGCTGCAGGTAGCGGACGTGTCGGCGTGCTCTTCTCCTTCCTCTGTCCCGATGCGATCCCGCCGGGCGATGACACGTTCATCGATCTCGTCTTCAACGTCCTGCCAAACGCTCCGGGCGGCCCGACGGAGATCCGTCTCGTCGAGGATCAAAGGACGCTCAACCGCATGACCCTCTGCGATGCGACCTCGGTCGTTCCCGAGGTGGTCGACGGCAGCGTCTTGATCCACGGCAGCGGGTTCATTCGGGGCGATGCCGACGCCAACGGGGCGATTGACATCACGGATGCCTTGCTGATCCTGCACTACCAGTACGGCGGCGGCGAGGCTCCGGCCTGCATGGACGCGGCCGACTTCAACGATTCCGGCGCGCTCGACCTCGCCGACGTTCTCGGCAGCCTGAACTATCAGTTCGCCAATGGTCCGCCTCCGGCTGCCCCGTTCGGCGCCTGTGGTCCGGATCCCACGGCAGACGGTCTCACCTGCGTCAGCTATCCTCCCTGCGGCCTCGTGGGGGAGGGGGCGCGAGTCGCCCGCGTGGAGAACGCTTCGGATCCGATGGGATCGCTTCATCTTGTGGCCAGCCTCAGCCAGGGCGGCGACAGCCTGCTCGTCGAGATGGACCTCGAGGCGGATGACACGCTGATCGGCGGGGAGTGGGAACTCGCCTTCGACGGGACCGTGCTCGACTTCCAGTCCCTCCAGCAGACCCCGGGAGAGAGCGCGCCCCACGACTTCCTCGCGGCGCGCGAGGGCGAATCGGGAGGGACGGCGCGCGTCGCCTTCATCCCGAGGTTCGATCTCTCGGAAGAGATCCAGTGGACCGGAGGTCGGGTCGGACGTTGCGTCTTCCGGATTCTCGACTCCGACCGGTTGGCGGGTTCGCGGATCGACCGGGTCGGGGGCAGCCTGTACGACAAGGATCTGGCGCGCGGCGACCTAGCCGGCGATGGCATCTCGCTGGCGAGTCTCGACCCTCGGCTCGAGGGTGGACGCATCCTCTTCCGCAACCCGTATCTGCCCGGCAGTCCGATCCGGATCGTCCCGGGATTCGCCACTCAGGTTCGCGTCGCGGTCTTCGATGTTCAGGGCAAGGAAGTTCAAATCATCGGGAATGGCGAGATCGGAGCGGGCGGCGGAGAGTGGGCCTGGACCGGGGAGACGAATCTCGGGGCGCAGGCTCCCGCTGGAGTTTATTACGTCAGGATCGCCTTGGGAGCGGAGACGTTCGTTCGCAAGATCGTATTGGTCCGCTAGAGGTTGCGTGATCACTGCCTGCTCGGCCCGCCCCGGACGCGATCCTTGGGGCGGGCCGGTTTTCATCCAGCCCTGTGGTCTGTATTTGCGTCGGTTCACTTGAATAATGTGACTCCGACGGGTCCGGGAATCGCGCTGATGGATCGCTCCTCGACGGCCGATAACCCCCAGGGGGATCTTCCTCAAATGATGCTCGGGGGTTCTAGAATTTCGTGTTGACACCGCTTGACTGCTGTGACAGTCTGCCAGCCGGTTCTGTGCGCGACACTGTAAGGTCCACTCTTGCAGGGGGTTGGTCGCCATACGCAATGGCGCATGACGTCCGTCGACGTCCGGCAAGGGATGGATGATCATGGGGGAGTTTGCTGAAGAAACGAAGTCGACTCATCCGTAGGCAAGGCGGAGCGGGGACGCTATGTCCATCGCCCCTCTTTGGTGCTTTAGAGAAGATGCGAGGACGCGTGCATCACGTGTGCAGGACGCTTCATGGGCAGCCCCGAAATGGGGGAGTCACAAACGAAGGGAAGCGCGAGCTCCCGTTGTGCCATTTGGGGGTTGCGCCACGCAGAGGGAACAGGGACAAGTCCGCCCAGCATCGGTTCCAGGGCGGCATGGTCAACCAAAGGAGGAAGAGGGTGATGAGCGGATTCAGGACCAGGAGCACTGTCTTCATGGTTATCCTAGCGCTCACCTTGCTCGGTGCGGTCTACGGGGCATACGCCGACACCCGTGACCTTGCGCCGGCGGAGAACACGGTCATCAACTACCCGGCGTATCCCACCAGCTTTGGGACAAGCCTCTTGCCACCGCAAGAGACCCCGGTGAGCGGTGCGCCGTATCTAGTTGCCACGACGTTTAACCCAACCGGGCCGCGGGTCGTGCTGGTCTTCAACGAGGCCATCGATCCGGCGATGATCGGAGAGGACACCGGGACTCCCGACGACGACTTCGTCTCGGAGACCATGGACCTCACCGAGATGGGTTACGGCAGCAACGACGGGGACAACGTTCTCTATCTCACCTTCCCCAACGGGCTCGTCGACGCCCAGTTCGAGGACGGTGCGATCGAGGAGATCGCGCTCAAGGCGGGAGAGGTCAGAGACCTCACCGGCTATGACAGCATCGACGTCTCGACTCTCATCGTCGGCGACGGCCCCGTGATCACGCGGGTCGAGATCACCGGCATCGCGAACGATCTCTCGGTCGACGACGGCCCCAACGACAACCATGTCCTCGTCACCTTCGACGCCGACGTGGTGTGGGCGACCGGCGTCAACTGGAACGGCGCCTTCGGCGGGACCATCGAGTTCAACGAAGCCACCCTCACGGGCGCTGGCATCAATACGAACGTCCTCGATCTGAGCCGCAGCTCGGGGAACGACTTCCTCTACATGCAGCCGGGCGTCATGAATCTGCACCTCGACGACGGCTACTTGGTCTGGGAGGACGATCCGAGGAGCCCGAAGCTCCAGAACGTGGAAACCTACGTCGAGACGACCAACGATGGCGGCGGGCCGCTGTTCCACGCCATGTACTACCACGCGAACCTCGACGTGCTGGTCGGCGTGTTCGACCAGATGGTCACCACGAAGAACGCAGGCGGTCCGTTCGACAACTGGTTCACGTCGAATCCGGCGGGAGCGATCCTCGGCGGCGTGACCGAGAACTGGTACTCGACGTTCTGGTCGAACATCGTCCGTGTGCGGAACTTCAGCATCAACGACGTCAACATCGACGACGTCGGGGTGACGATTCCAGGATCCGCGCAGTTCTTCGAGGATTACCAAGGTCAACTGGCGGTCCCCGACGATACGATCAGCATCCATGTCGGCGGCGGCATCGTGCGGTCCTCGTACGACGAGAACAAGGATCCCAGCGACCCCGACAACGATGATCTCTCCAACGATGCGCTCTACATCTACCTGTCGCTGCCGATCCTTCCCGCTCAGGCGGCCCAGATCGACGACGGGACCCTGGACATCACCCAGAACTTCGATCTCCAGGGATTCGCCTTCGGCGGTAACGAGGTGGTGGACTATCAGCCGCCGGACGGCGACAACTTCCCGGTCATCATCATCCGGGACTTCAGCGAGAGCGCCGATCCGTACGAGCAGGGCTGCCGGATCCGGTTCGCCGAGCCGGTGGAGGGGGGCACGGACCTGCAGGACGTCGACGGCAACTCCTACTATGACGCCAACCTATTCTGGACCCCGGTGATGGAGGAGAGCCGCCCTCGCCTGGTCACGCTGACCAACGACTGGGTCTCCGGCGAGGATGGTTGGACCTTCGATGAGCCCAACCAGACCTACACCGCCTATCTCCGGTTCTACGAGTCGGGGATCGACGACGGCGACCAGTACTTCCTCTACCCCGTGCTTCGCGGAAACGAGGGTAGCTGGGACAAGACGAAGATGGCCACCTATCTGGACAGGGCCATCGCGCTCGGGAACATGAGGCCCCGTCAGATCGACGGAGTGAACTCTCCGCATCGGATCGGGCTGAGCATCTATGTGGGAGACGGGCTTCCCCCGTACGGGAATGTTCCGCCCCCGCCCAACGGGACGATCTGGCAGACGGTGGAAGGTGACGAGATCACCTCGCCGAGCGAGCTGGCGTTCCTGCTGGCGGCCGCGGACTGGCAAGGGAACGTCGGCCGCATCGAGACGATCAACCCGGAGGAGACCGCGTGGGAGTGGCTCTACCCCGGACAGGACTTCTTCCCCTGCCGCGTCTATATCGAGCCGGTCTACTGCTCCTCTCCTCCCGCTCTCGAGGGGCAGCTGAAGCTCTACGGCCTCCACTACATCCATGGCTGCAACGGCCTCGACCCGGACCGGGTCCGGTTCGAGCGGTTGAAGGAGATCGTCGTCAACGGCAACGATCTCGATGCCGGAGAGGTCTGGGAGACGATCGGCACCGTCGGCGGATCCGATCCTGACGCGATCGGCGAGCGCGGCGACCAGCTCATCTACCGGTTCAACTCCGACAACGGCTGCCGCGACGACCTCGCTTTCCTCGAGGCGGCCTATGGCGGCGCCAGCCGGTTCTTCTCGTATGGGCCGGACGACCGCTGGTACTCCTACTACAACGCCGACAACGACTACATCGTCGGCTTCCCGGTCTACTCCTCGAGGGACGCGGTCATCGAGGACGTGAACGAGAACGACGTCTATGACGAGGGAATCGACATCGTCGTCATCGGGTCGGACACCTACAGCGAGAACATCCCCGACGGCGTTCCGCTCACCCGGTTCACGACCTACGACGACGATTCGAACGCCAACCCGGCCTACTACTGGGCCGAGCAGGCGGACGATTGCGACGGGACTCCCAACGACTGGGAGAATCTTGACCCGTCCGACTATATCTTCCGCGAGAACCGCGAGAACTACACGGATTACGGCGACGACCTCGATCCGGCCCTCATCGGGCTGAATCTGTGGAAGATCGACTGGGATCCGTGCGGCGACGAGACGCAGAGCGATGGCGACTACATCGTCCGCACGATCGCCATCACCCGCTCCGGCGAGGAAGACCAGATCCAGGAGCATCAGTACGACCCGGACAACTGGAACCCGCTCGAGCTTCAGATCGTCACCGTCAACTGCTCCGAGGTCGATGTCGACCTGACGGTCGTCGAGGCCTTCGTGCCGCTCTATGACGACCAGGGCGACGGCGATCCCTCCAACGACACTTGGAGCTACGACATCGTCACGCTCGACCTGGACACCACGCCGCCGGATATCGATGAGATGCCGAAGAACGCGCGGTTCTTCCGCGTGCGGGCCGTCCCGGCGGGCGAAGAGATCGAGAACATCGTCTTCACGGCCACGTTCACGGGCGAGCCCAATGAGGTCATCGGGCCGAACCCGGACGGCGACTCCTACGCCGATCTGAACGGTCTGCCCGGCTTCCAGTATCGGGACGACCCCGTCCGCGATACGCGCAGCGAGTTCCTCAATCAGAGGAGCTACGCGCCGTATCTCGATGACGAGCGGATCCGCGACGTCAACGAGAACTGGCTCTACGATCCGGGCATCGACGAGGTGCTGGACGCCGGGCGCAACGCGCCGTTCGTCGACACTCCGGAAGGGCAGCTCCTCGTTCCACTCGTTCGCGAGGACGTCTACTGGGACGGCATCGACTGGGTCGTCGGCGACTGGGACAACGACGGCCAGACGGTCGACGACCAGGACTCGGTCAACCAGGCAGACTCCGTCGAGCCGTACTTCGCGTACTACGACCTCGCCGGTTACGCGGTCGCGGGCAGCCAGCTCTGCGATCTCACAGCGACGGTCGAGAGTTCGCGCGAGTGCCCCGAGTCGGATCTGACCGGCACCGACTTCGAGTCGATCCTCTTCCGCGACTGGACCCCGCCGATCATGACGGGCCCGGTGCGCGTCGAGACCGAGGACGACGAGGTTGTGGACGTGTTCCACCCCGTCTCCGACGGCGATCCTTATCAGGTCCTCGGACCCGATGAGAATCCGGCCACCTCGCGCACCTTCCTCGTCCACGTGACGGCGGAAGACTCCGATGAGATCGAGTGGGTGCGGCTGTGGTACCGCCCGAATCCCGCCTGCACGACGGATCGGCCGGGCTGGAAGCTGCTCTCCGCGGCTCAGATGGACACCTTCCCGGACGACACCCCTTGGGACTCCTATCCGGATCGGGACTACCCGTACAACTTCCGGTGGACGGTCCACGAGCAGGGGTTGGATCTCACAGACGGGAACTACCAGTTCTTCGCCGAGGCGATCGACGGCATCGGCAACTACTCCTGGATCCCCGTCTACCCGTACGGGTTCGGTTTCAACCAGTGGGCGGGCGAGGATCTCGCCTACGTGATCGATCCCGTGAAGCCCGACGACCTCTGTCTGCCGAGCGAGACGGTCCTGAACATCGGCGACGGCAGGACGATCGTGGGCGAGGTTGATCCCGACTTCGACAATGTCGCTCAGGTGCGGTTCTACTTCGCGCCGCGCATCCAGAACACCTCTTACGCGGGCTCGGATGTGGACGCGAACCTGATGCTGGCCCTCGAGAAGCCGATCCTCGATCAGAGGGGAGCGGGCGTCGTGGTCTGCATCGGCGGCGTGGAGCTCGTCAGCGGAGTCGACTACACCGCCTCGGCGGGCGACACGTTCATCACCTTCGCGGTCGCCCCGGATGCGGATGCGGAAATCACGGTCAGCTACAACTTCATGGGCACCGGCGTTCCTCCGGACGCGATTCAGTACCCCGGCGCCTACAGCGACGGCTGGTTGCTGATCGCGGCCGGCGATGACGTCGAGCCCTTCACGGTCGAGTGGGCGGAAGGTCCCGAGGGCGGCGTCCCCGATCCGGAAAACCCGGACGGAGACATGGGAACGCTCGATTGGAGCGGCGCGAACGCCTATGACCTGGTCGCCGTCGGTCTGATGGACCTCGACGGCTCGGGCTGGTACGAGGATACGAGCGTGTGCGATCTCGTGGAGCCGATCATCAGCGAGGGGAATCATGTGATCCTTCGCGAGGTCGCCCGCCCGATCGTTCATCTCTACGGTCTCGATTACGAGCAGGGCGACGAGTGGGGTTACCCGCAGCAGGAGCCTCCGGCAGCGCCGGAGCTCGGTTGGCCGGGCAACCCGTTCGGTCTCGCTCCCGCCGGCACGCCCGAGCACAAGGGAAGCGGCGTCGAGAACGACGTCTTCGTGACCGCCTCGACGACCGACGCCACGGCCGAGATCACCGAGGTCAAGCTCGACTTCTACCAGGCCTTCGAGAGCGATCCGTTCTCGACGGTCCTGCTGGATGTCGTCAATGACTTCTACTCCGGCGACAAGGCTCTCTCGATGGCTCTGACGATGTACGTCGCCGACTACTACGAGGTCCGGAGCGACGAGATCGAGAACGTCGCCCTCTGGATCCGTGAGGAAGGCGCCGTCGACTACACGTCGTTGCCGATGAGCAATGTCGGGCACCCGGACTACTACCAGGTGATCTACGACGGATTCATGCCGGGAACGGTCTACGAGTACCGGTTCTTCATCGACAAGATCGGTGACGACGACGGGAACTACGCGGACCGGCGGAACAGCAGCGGCGGTCAGGGAACGACATCGCTGATCGCGCTGCCCGACGAGTTCTACTACTACATGTTCGACACCTCCGTCCTCGAGTCCGACGCCTATCGGGTCCTCGTGACGGTCACCGACAACAAGGGCATGGTCGGAACGAACCTGTCGGATGGCAGCGATGCTCCGCAGGGACCGATCATGTTCATGTATGACAAGGATGCCCCCATCGTCTCCAACTTCTGGGCAGACAATGGCGGCGTCATGCCCGGCGCCGAGTCGGAGATCACCGTCCACCTCGAATCGACGGACGGTCCCGACATCAACGTCATCACGACCCGGACGGTGGTCTTCCAGTACAGCCCGAACAAGAACGACGACGGCACCCCGGACGAGTGGCTCACCTTCGCCATCGATCGTGACCCCGCGGACGGCTGGTCCGGCGTTCTTCACTTCGGCGGCGCTGGATTCGATCCGCCCGAGAGCGACGGATACGACAACGACGGCGACGGCGAGGTCGATCTTCCGGCCGACCCGGACGAGATCGTCTCGGTCCTGCCCGTCCGCGCGGTCGTCTTCGACGACGCCGGCTACGGCGGCGATCCGACGGACGACCTCTTCCCGGGTTCCGGTAACCCGGTCTACGCGATGCTCGAGCCGGCGTTGATCTACGACGGCTACGCGCCGACGACGATGATCAACAACCCGCACGACGGCGACACGTTCCTCTTCGGAGATGTGATCCAGGTCACCGGCACGGCGGACGACCATGCGACGCCTGAGTCGCCGGCCAGCGCCATCGACTACGTCGTCTTCGAGTACCGCTTCGAAGACGCGGACTGGATCGAGATCGATCCGACTCCGAACGACAACACGGACCTGAACCGGATCGAGCCGACCGAGGAGGGGCAAGTCACCTTCAACGTCGACTTCGACACGAACTGGCTCGGGACGCGCGAGGACACCTACCTCCGCTTCCGGATGCTTGCCACGGATGTCGCGGGCAACACGACGATCGAGGACGATCTGCACGCCGATGAGGTGGTGGTGATCGTCGACGATCAGACGGCGCCCGGCGCATTCCTGATGTGGATGAACACCGAGCTCTGCGGTTGCGACCGTCTGACCGACGAGACGGGCTACGCGAACCGCGTGGTCACCCTCTACGGCATGGTCACGGCCGGCAGCGCCCTCGAGCTCGAGGACCTGGTGGGCGTCGACATCATGCTCCAGCCGGACGGCGGCGAGGCGGTCATCCTCGGTCGCGCCGATGACATCGCTTTCGGCGACATCCCGCTGGATTGCCGCGGGGACTACACGCCTGGCGCGAACACCGCGTTCTTCGTCTTGGAGTGGGACACCGACAACGGTCCCGACGGTCGCTACCAGGACGGCCTCTACCAGCTGTGGGCTGAGGCGCTGGATGCGGACGGGAACCGGACGACCTCGGTCCATTCCAACATCCAGGTCGATCGCGAAGCCCCGGCCGTCGTCTACGGTCCGGAGGGCGGTCGTCCGTTCGTGAATCTCGCGATGTACTTCAACGACGGCGTCGTGGACCACGAGTCCCCGGTCATCGCTCCGGATCCGTATACGGGCGATGTCGAGTTCTACGTCTACACGCCGGCGGATGACATGATCGACGTCCTCACGCTCCAGTGGCGCCTCCCGGGGACCCTGGACTGGAACGACGTCGCGATCGAGTTCCACTACGCGCCGGGGCCGCCCGAGGTCGCCGGACACAAGCAGTGGATCGCGCACATCGAGGACTTCGCCGACAACGCGGCCGGCTTGGGCATCCCGGAGGGGGTGCTGGAGTGGCGCGTTCTCGCCACCGACGCGGCGTGTAACACGAACGCGAACCAGGCCGATCCGGCCTACGTCACCGCCGCGGTCGATTTCAGCGATCCGACGCTGTGGGACTTCAGCGACAACCAGCCATACGGGGAGATCGCGCCGGGTGAGAACGTCGACTTCCACGTCGTTCTCCAGGACGCCATCACCGACGTGCGGCACGTTCAGCTCTACTTCAAGCTGGCCGGCGACGAGACGAAGTACGTCATCGCCTCGACGCCTGAGGGCGGCCTCGGACCGGACGACACGGTCGAGGGCACCCTGGACACGCCGAACTGCCAGTGGCTGTTCGACGCTTCGTGGGTCTGGCCGACCGAGGTCTTCCACGACACACCGATCGAGGTGTGGGTGATGGCCATCGATCCGGCCGGCAACGCTCTCGACTGGAAGGCCGCGGACTACGTCGTGCGCGACGAGAACCCGCCGGTCGCTACCAAGATCATCGACGTCGAGGCGAAGGTCTTCGCCTTCGACACCGAGGATGCCAGCGAGGATGCGAACACCTACGTCTGGGTCGACCGCGATGGCAGCGATCCCTCGGACACCGAGGATGACTACGACTACTACTCCGACTTCGTCCTGAGCACGGCCGGCGGGGCGAACATCCCCGACGAGACCGAGTCCGACGAGGTCATCGGTATGTGGAAGAACACCTGGCCGCGCGATGTCAACGAGGGCTTCCTCGGGAACAACGACCTCATGAACAAGATGAAGGTCGCCCGGTTGGTCACGATCGTTGCCAGGACGCGCTTCGGCGACGACTTCAACGGCGGGGATCAGGAGATCCCAGGCCCGCCGCTACCGGACGGTGACGACGGAATCGAGTTCGTCGAGTTCTTCGCCACCCCGGTGGACGAGCAGGGCCAGGCGATCGGCGATCCGGTGACCATCGGCAAGGACGAGTACCCGAACGGCGGGAACTACTACTACCTGTGGCACCTGTACTGGGATCTCACGGAGACGAACCTCGATGGCAGCCTCAAGTGGAGCGGCTGGTACAAGCTCTCCGCAAAGGCGACCGACGAGGCCGGTAACGTGGAAGAGGTCGGGCAGACGACCACGGCGATCATCAAGGTCGACATGGATGCTCCGACCGCCACGTTGACCGCGGATCCCGATGCCGATCGGATCCAGCGCAACGAGGTGGTCACGTTCCTGGCCTCCACGGATCCTGCGAACGAGGACGACACGGTCGAGTTCTTCTTCAAGAGGACGCGTGATGTCAACTTCCCGGGCTCCTACCACTCGTTCGACGAGGACTGGAGCGCCACGGACGGCGACATCAACCCGGACCACACTCGTCCTTACAGCTTCAACCTGGATCTTGGTTCGGTGGGTCTCGAGAACCCCGATGACGTCGATTGGCCGCTCCCGCTTCAGGTCGGTGAGCAGTACGACTTCTCGACGCTCGTCGAGGACGAGGTCGGCAACGCGACCGATCAGGTGACGAACCTGACCGAAGGCCGCGGCCTCACCTTCGAGATCATCGACACGATCCCGCCTCACATGACGATCACCGAGGTGCAGCGCACCTTCGGCGATACCGAACAGATCATGAACCCGACGGCGCTTCACGCCTCGTCGATCGAACACATCAACGCGAAGCTGCTGACGGGTCACCTCGATCTCAGCTACGTGAACTTCGTCTACCGCAAGCTGGGGACGGCGGACACGCCGACCCTCATCGATGCGGTCACCGAGCAGGTGGATCGGTTCACCTGGCGGCTCACCGGTCCGTGGGATCTGACGACCCTCGATGACCAGACCTGGTACGAGGTCGCGGCTCTCGGCGCCGACGACGCGGGCAACACCGAACCGTTCGATGCGGCGGCGAAGATCCTGGTCTTCGTCGACTGGACCGCCCCGCCGTTTGCTCTGCTCCACCCGACGGAGGCGACTTCGAAGTGGTGCGATGCGGAGATCGACGAGCGCAACGGCCACCGGATCTTCGATCTGATCGCTCAGATCACCGATCGTGGCCAGACCTACGAGAACGGCGATGTCCAGCACGACGACGTGTTCGACGCAGTGTTCGAGTGGAAGTGGTCGTACGAGGATTCGACTCTGTGGCGTCCCTGCGGCGTCTCGGAGGATTACCTCTACGACGACGCTCTGAACACCCTGTCGAAGACCATGGACTTCGACGCGATGGAGTTCGACGAGGATGGCTGCAAGCCGAATCCCGACTTCGATGCGCTGGGCGAGCTGATCGACCTGCGCGTCAGGGTCATGGACGTCGCCGGCAACGCGAACGTGATCTACTCCTGGAAGAACACGCTCGATACGACGGCTCCGGATCCGGTGAACATCACCAACATCAAGCTCGCGGTCGACGATCCGACTCAGGATCCGATCGACTTCGGGCAGGTGACGGAAGTCACGCGCGGCCTCGAGGTGGAGATCTGGGCGACGGCTTCGGACGACGAGGCCAACATCCCGAACGCTCCGCTCGGCCACGAGACGTTCGTCACGCAGATGCAGTTCCAGGTCGCCGAGGATCTGAACAAGGACGATGAGCCGGATGGCGATATCTGGCGCGACCTTGGGACGATCGTCTTCGACCCGGCGGATCTCGATGATCCTTCCGCCGTGACCGGTTCGGTTCTCTGGAACACGACCGGCCTGGTGGTGGACGGCGAGTACCTGCTGCGGGTCACCGCGATCGACGAGTGCGGCAACGCGGCGACCAGCGGAAACGTCAATGTCATCATTCGCGACAACATCCCGCCGACGGCTCGGGTCGTGGCGTTCGACCCCGATCAGGATCCGCACGGCGAGAATCCGTTGACTTACCTCTACATTTACGCGCTCGCCGAGAGCGACCCGAGCATCGAGGATGTTCTGTTCCAGTACGACACGATCGAGGGCGAGAACGATCTCGATCATGAGTGGGTGAACATCGGATTCGGCGAGCAGGTGACCGGCCAGCACGACTACACCACTGAAGTCCTGTGGCGGACGCGTATCGAGACGACGGCCTTCAACTTCCAGGAAGGCGCCCTCTTCTGGTTGCGCGCTCTCGCGAAGGATTCCGACGGCAACCGCTACGGCGATGACCCGGCGGACGTGGTGCCGATGATGCGGGCGGAGCTCATCCGTCTCGACGATGTCAACGATCCGACCGAGTGGCCCTATGACGGCGCCTGGACCTTCCGGGCCCTTCGCACGGCGCCGCCGATCGTCGAGGACGTGTCGGTTCAGATCGAAAGCGCGGACGAAAACAGCGAACCGCAGGCGATCCTGACCGTCGACATGCCGAACTCGACTGATCGGCCTCGTGTCGTAGTCCTCGGAGAGAGCGACAACGTCGTCGCGCCGAACGACTACTGGTGGATCTACTCCGCCGGAGTTCCGTCCGATCCCGAGAACGGCCAGTTCGGTCTGGTCCGCTCCCTCGATGATCCGACGGTTTGGCGCGGACGGATCAGTCTCACGGAAACCTATGACGATGAGTACCCAATCGACGAATGCTTGCACTTCAAGGTCTTCGTGACCGGCATGCAGAATCCCGAGTGGTTCATCGATGAGGTGACCACCGCGATTCACGAGTTCCCCGTCACGACGGAACTCGGCACGAATGGCACGGTGGTGACGCAGGGCTACGGAGACCTCTATAGCCAGGTGACCGTGGTCAGCGGCGCCTGGATGGAGGACGACGCCTGCCTGCTCGTCAGCGAGACCATCGCGCCGCAGCTGAGTCCCGAGGAGAGGGTCTATCTGACTCCTCTGAAGGACACTGCGTGGCACATCGAGGTTACGAAGAGCCAAAGCGAGTACTATGACGACTTCCGGGAAGGATACCTTCCGACGATCGTGATCAAGTACAGCGACGAAGCTCTGAATGCCGCCTTGGCTGAAAACGAGGGCGTCACGGAGGAGATGCTGACGGTTCGGCGTTGGGACTACGACTACTCGGATGCCGAGGGCATCATGAACATCCGGGTCAACACCGAGGCGAACGAGATCTCCTTCAATGTGGACAATCTCTCGTCGATCAACAGCGACGGTACGGTCTTCGAGGTCTTCGCTCCGAAGAGCGGCGCGCCGGTGTTCCTCGCCAACGTGACGCCGCACTCCGCTTACCTGAGCAACTGGGTGACGGATGCCGATCCGATCTTCAGCTTCTATCTGCACGACATCGGCGGACAGGGCATCGAGGCCAGCACAGTCAAGGTCAAGGTGGACGACCGCGACGTCGCCACGTTCTACGACGTGAGCGACTTCGCCGAGGACGTCATCGCGACCTGGGTCTGGGGCGCTGGCGGCGCGCACCTCATGAGCGCGAACGACGACGGCAACGATGGCCACTCGACCATCTACGAGCTCGACTACTTCCACTCTCCCATCCAGCGCGACTGGCTGGCTGAGGGCGATCACACGATCACAGTGGAATACAGGACGCACGGGACGGACGATCTGACTTCGGTGACAATGCCGTTCACGGTCGACCTGACCGCCCCGATCGTGGAGTTCCATGGTGGCTGGGTCTCGAATCCGCTGCTCCGGAACGTCCACGGTTACATCGCCGGTGACGACGCCATGCTGACGGTCCGGATGTACGATCCGCTCTCCGGTATCTTCGTGAGGCCGGAGCGGCAGGAGTTCATCCAGGATCCCGACTGCGACGAGATCATCGACGACGTCGAGCTCTTCCTCGAGCCCTTCACGGATCCGGTCGGCGGGTTCGAATGCTTCAACCCGATCGACTGGGGTATCCATTACGACCTGTGGCGCGTCGACGGAGAGGACGAGCAACTCGACATCGACGAGTTCGAGGAGCGCGAGTTGCTGCACGAGGGCACGGCGGATGAGCTGCTGCCCTACCTCGAGCCGCCTCTCTACGGCGCTGAGAACATCTACGACCCGAGCGAGGAACTGCTCGTGAAGCTGCCCATCGTGGGCGGCGGACGGATCCAGGATGGCGACATCCTCGAGGTCACGCTTTACAGCCAGAAGACCCGCACCCTCCTGGGTGAGGGCCCGGCCCTCCAGTGCGACGTGGTCGACACCCTCGTCGTTGGCGGGGAGACGCTGTACGTGCTCGACGGTTGCTGGTTCGACTTCCTGAGCCAGCAGCGGATCATCTACCAGCAGGGCGTCCTCGACCAGGTGCGCAACAGCGGCAGCAAGTACGTTGAGCAGAGGTTCATCGTGGATGCGCTCGCTCCGGAGTGCGCGATCATTCTCCCGGCCTCCGTCCATGATCCGAATACCCCGATGGTGATCGAAGTCACCGCGGCGGACACGGGCGTGGGCGTCGGTTCGTCGGCTGAGGACCTCGTGGTCATCATCCGCGGGCCGGACGGCGAGGAGATCGTTCCGGAGAACGAGGAGTGGAACAACGGCCACTACACCGCCACGATCCCGGCTCCGCTTGCAGTCGGCGATTACACGATCACTGTGACTGCCAGGGATCGCCTTGGCCACACCTGCAGTTCGACGAAGACGGTCCGGGTCGAGGCGACCATGTTGACCCTGACCGACGTCTACACCTACCCGAACCCGTTCGATCCTGCCGACGGCGATGCTCTCATCCACTTCGCCCTGAGCAAGACGAGCGATGTGACCATCAAGGTCTACGACTTCGCGGGTAACTACGTGACGACTCTCGCCAGCCACGAACAGATGACTCCGTCGAAGTTGGGCGGGATCTACTGGGGCGGCACGGCCAGCGACGGCACGAAGCTCGCGAACGGCGCCTACATCGTCCGTGTCACCGCCTCCGACGGCGCCCGGACGGAGGAAGCGAACCTGAAGGTGGTCCTCTGGAGGGAGTAGCGGTCTACTGCGGGGGGGAGGGAACCCTCCCCCCCGCCCTCAGTCTTGTTCTGATGATCGTGTGACGACGGGTTCAACAAGGAGGTAGTGAGATGCTTAGACGGAATCGGAGGGCGATCCTGGCCGTGGTGGCGCTCACAGGGTTGCTTCTCCTAACAGGGGGATCCGCCTTCGCGGCAGATAGTCCCGGAGACCAAGCCAACAATCACAACGCTCCCTATCTGAGGATGGGAGTCGGAGCTCGGGCCCTGGGGATGGGTGGGGCCTTCGTCGGTGTGGCGAACGATCTGACGGCCGGCTACTGGAATCCGGCGGGTCTGACCTGGACCCGCGGCTGGAGCGTCGGCGGAATGTTCTCCAGCGGGATGGAGGTCGATCGGAAGTACAACCATATCGGCTTCGCTCGCAACGCCGAGTGGGGCGCCTACGGCTTCAACTGGCTCAATGCGGGAATGTCCGACATCGAGCAGCGCGGGGCCGACGGCCAGTACATCAAGGACTTTGACTTTTCCGACAACGCATTCATGCTCTCTCTCGCGAAGCGCTGGGACATCGCGTCGCTTGGAATCACGGGGAAGTATCTCCGTGAGTCTGTCGGCGCGGATCTCGCCGGCGGGTCGGACGATGCCATCAACGGCTACGGCATCGACTTGGGCTTCGGTCTGCAGCTGCACGAGCAGTTCCGGTTCGGTCTCGCGGTGCAGGACATCGCGGGCAAGCTCGGCAGCGTCGACGAGGCGGAGGACCTGCCGACCAACCTTCGCGCGGGCCTCGCGGTCTGGCCGATCCACGGCCTCACCACGGCCTTCGACGTGGAGAAGACGCAGGACGACGACGACTACCAGTTCCACACCGGGGCCGAGTTCCGGATGCCGCTCACCGAGGAGGTCGCTGCGGCGGTCCGCGCCGGCCTGAACGACGGTGACTTCGCGGCGGGCTTCGGGATGCGGTTCAAGTTCCTCGAGGCGGACTACGCGTACGTGAACGACAATCAGGACTTCCTGAACGAGAACCACCGGTTCTCGGTCGCCTTGAAGTTCGGTGACGAGGGGATGCAAGCCGTCGGCTTCGGTGACGCCGATCGGGACGGCATTCCCGATGACGTCGATCAGTGCCCGACGCTCGCCGAGGACCTGGACGGGTTCCAGGACGCCGATGGCTGTCCGGAAGGCGACAATGACGGGGACGGCATCCCCGACATCAATGACGACTGCCCGAACCAGGCGGAAGACGTCGACGGGTGGCAGGATAGCGACGGTTGTCCGGATGCCGACAATGACGGGGACGGCATCCTGGACAAGGACGACAAGTGCCCGAGCGTCGCCGAGACCTTCAACGGCTTCGAGGACGCGGACGGCTGTCCGGACGAGTCGATGCCGATGATTCCGGTGCTGGCTTACATCAACTTCAAGTTCGCAACGGCAGAGATCAGCGGCGCCGATCCGATCCCGGTCCTCGAGGACGTCGCTCGGATCATGCGCGAGCGGCCGGACATGAAGTTGAAGATCACGGGCCACACGGACAACGTGGGCGGCGACGCTGCGAACATGAAGCTGTCGATCCGTCGCGCCGAGGCGATCAAGGATTACCTCGTGAAGCGCGGAATCGCTGCGGATCGGATCGCGACCGAGGGCAAGGGCGAGAGCCAGCCGATCGACACCAACGATTCGGACCTGGGTCGCGCTCGGAACCGCCGTATCGAGTTCCAGGTGATCCAGTAGTCAGGATCGCCGGAACGAGATCGGTCGACCTCGGAGGCCCGCCGCAGGGCGGGTAGCCGTGAACCCGTCAAGACCCCACGGGGAAGCCTCCCCCGTGGGGTCTTTCGCTCGCTCACGCGTCGGCCTGGCTTCCTTGACACCCACGCGGGCCGTAACTATTGTGTGCCCGAGGGCGCGCGGGGATCGAACCTCGACCGCGTCTCGCCCTCGGTGAACAGCATGTCAAACCTCCTGCTCTTCGCTCTGATCTGCCTCGTGGCGCTCTTGCTCATCCGCCGGTTGCAGTCTCCCAGACCTGAGCGGCGTCGCCCGACGCCTGGGGCGTCCGATCCGTCCTCAGGGCGCCAGGCAGCCTCCGAGGAGGAGATCGTGGACGTCTCATTCCAGGATTGTCCGCCGGAGAAGCCTGGCGGGGCGGAGGAGCCCTGAGTCCAGCAGGCGTGACGGTCTCCACGGATTGGGCCCGCGAAGCGATGCGCGCGGCGCTCGATCTCGCCCGCAGAGGAAGCGGGCGCGTCTCTCCCAACCCGATGGTCGGCGCGATCCTCATGCATCGCGGACGGATCCTCGCTTGCGGATTCCACCGGAGGTTCGGTGGCCCTCACGCCGAGAGGGATCTCCTGCGCGATCTCGCAGGACGGAGGGTCCCGCCGGACTCCGTTCTCTTTCTGACCCTCGAGCCGTGCACGCATGTGGGAAAGACTCCGCCGTGCTGCGATGCTCTGCTCGACTCTCCGATCCGCAACTTCGAGATCGCCATGCTCGACCCCGATCCGCGCGTTCGCGGCCGTGGAGCCGCCGCCCTGCGCAAGGCCGGCCGCCGGGTTCGCGTGGGCCGCCTCGCGGACGAGGCGCGGGAGCTGCTGCTTCCTTTCCTCCGGGCCCAGAGGGAAGGGCGGGCCTCGGTGCGGCTGAAGCTCGCCTCGACGATGGACGGCATGCTCTGCGACGCCTCCGGCCGATCGAGATGGATCACCGGCCCGGCAGCGCGGCGCGAGGTCCACCGCGCGCGCCGCGCGTGCGATGCCGTCGTCCTGGGCGCCGGGACGGTCGAAGCCGACGATCCCCGGATCCGCTTCGGGGATAGCGAGGATCGCCTCCCCAGCCGGATCGTGATCTCCCGCGCCCTGCGCTTCGATCCGGATTGCCGCCTGGCCCGGATCCATCGACGCGAGGCACGCGCCTCGCGCGACGCGGTCGGCGAGAGGATCGGCAACTGGATGCGTCTGGAGGCCGGAGGCCGATCCCGTCGCTGGATCCGGGTTCCGCGCCTGGTGGCGGCGACGAGCGAGCCGAGTCTCCGGCGGAGGGAGCTCTTCCGGAGGGCGGGCTGGGAGATCTGGGATCTGCCGGTCTCCTCGGACGGAGTCGATCTGCCCTCCCTCGCGCGCCGGGCGAGGCAGGAGGGATTGATCGATCTTCTGGTCGAGGCCGGTCCCACCTTGGCAGCCGGGTTCCTGGACGCGGGCCCGGTGGACCGGATCCTTCTGTATCTGGCGCCCCGGCTCCTGCCCGGTGGCCGTCACTGGTCCGCCGGGGCGGAAGCGGTACCGCTCTCGAGCGCGCGACGCCTCCGGCTGCGCTTCGAACCGCTGCCGGGCGGGGACCGACGCGTCGAGGTCGCCGGCGTGGCGGGGGCGGCGATCGTCTCCCCTCGATCACGCCGGATGCGGTAGAGTCTCCCGCAAGGGGCTCGCCAGTATGTTCACGGGCTTGGTGGAGGCGGTGGGGGTCGTTCGGAGCGCACGCACGCGCGGCGGCGTGCGGGAGCTCGAGGTCGAGTCTCCCCTCGATCCGGCAAGCCTCACTCGCGGCGCCTCCATCGCGATCCAGGGGGTCTGTCTCACGCTCACCCAAGCCGGGGCTCAGAATGGGCGCTTCCGTGTCGAGGCCGGCCCCGAAACGATCCGGCGCACCACGCTCGGCTCGTGGCGCGCGGGGGATCGGGTTCATCTGGAGCGGGCATTGCGCCTCGGGGATCGACTCGGCGGCCACATCGTCCAGGGGCATGTGGATGGGACCGGCGAGCTGCTGCGATCGGGAAGGACGGGCGGGGCTTGGTCGATGGAGATCGGGCTCGATTCGGCATGGATGCGCTATGTGGTCGAGAAGGGCTCGATCGCCGTCGACGGAGTGAGTCTCACCGTCGCGAAGCGCCGGAGGGGACGGTTCAAGGTCCAGATCATCCCGGCCACCGCCCAGGCGACGCTCCTGGCGACGTATCGCCCCGGCCGGCGCGTGAACATCGAGGTCGACATCATGGCCAAGTATGCGGAATCGATCCTGCGATCGGGGACGAGGGAAGAGAGGGAGGTGGCCGAATGAGGGGACCCGACGGGACTCCGTTTGCGCCGATCGAGAAGGCGATCGAGGAGATCCGCGCCGGACGGATCGTGATCGTCGTCGACGATGAAGACCGGGAGAACGAGGGCGACCTCATCATGGCGGCCGAGCGGGTGACGCCGCAGAGCGTCAACTTCTTCGCCCGCTACGGTCGCGGTTTGATCTGCGTGCCGATGATGGAGGACCGGCTCCGGGCCCTGGAGCTTCCGCCGATGGTCGGGCGCAACACGGCGAAGATGGGGACCCCCTTCACCGTGAGCGTCGATGCGGTCGAGGGGACGACGACGGGAATCTCCGCGTTCGATCGCGCCGAGACGATCAAGGTGCTGCTCGACCCGCGGACGCGCCCGGAGGATCTCGCCCGCCCCGGCCACATCTTCCCGCTGGCCGCGGCCCGCGGGGGCGTGCTCCGGCGCGCGGGACACACGGAAGCCGCCGTCGATCTCGCGATTCTGGCGGGGCTCTATCCCGCCGGGGTCCTCTGCGAGATCCTGAACGAGGACGGCTCGATGGCGCGCCTTCCGCAACTCACGGAGATGGCGGCGCGTCACGGTCTCACCCTGATCTCGATCGCGTCATTGATCGAGTATCGCCGCAGGACCGAGAAGCTGATTCGAAGGCTCAGTGAAACCGACTTTCCCAGCGCCCACGGTCTCTTCCATCTCGTTCTCTACGAAGACCTGCTGGACGGAGACCACCATGTCGCTCTCGTGAAGGGGACGATTCGCCCGGAGAACCCGGCGCTGGTGCGGGTCCACTCCCAGTGTCTCACGGGAGATGTGCTGGGCAGCATGCGGTGCGACTGCGGACAGCAGCTGGCGATCTCGCTCAAGATGATCGCCGAGGAGGGCACGGGAGTCTTCCTCTACATGCGGCAGGAGGGGAGGGGGATCGGGCTCGCGAACAAGATCCGGGCCTACCACCTCCAGGATCTCGGCCAGGACACGGTGGAGGCGAACGAGAGCCTCGGCTTCCAGGCCGATGAGCGGGACTTCGGCATCGGGGCGCAGATCCTCGCCGATCTCGGCGTCGGCAAGATTCGCCTGCTGACGAACAACCCGCGCAAGCGCGTCGGCCTCGCGGCCCATGGCCTCGAGATCGTCGAGCGGATCGCGATCGAGGTGGAGCCGAACAGTGTCAACCGGCGCTACCTCGGCACGAAGAAGAGCAAGATGGGGCACATGCTCCGTATCGATGCGGATTGAGGGAGGATTCGAGATGCCCAAGGAGTTCATCGCCACGCTGGATGCGACGAGCCGTCGATTCGCGATCATCGCGAGCCGGTACAGCCGGTCGGTGACCGATCACCTCCTGCAGGGGGCCCTCGATTGCCTCCGCCAGCACGGAGTGGCCGAAGAGGCCGTGGAGACCGTCTGGGTGCCTGGGTCCTTCGAGATCCCCCTCGCGGCCCTTGCGGCGGCGCGCTCGGGCCGCTTCGACGCGGTGATCGGCCTGGGATGCGTCATCCGGGGGGAGACGCCGCATTTCGAGCACATCTCGCGCGAAGTCTCGCGAGGGCTCTTCCAGGTCGGATACGACACGGGCGTGCCGACAGTCTTCGGAGTGATCACGGCCGAATCGACGGATCAGGCGATCAGCCGCGCAGGGCTCAAGGGGGGAGGACGGGGATACGACGCGGCCCAGGTCGCCCTGGAGATGATCGGCGTCCTCGCCCACATCTCCGCCCTGCCGAAGGCCAAGCGGCGTTGACTCCTGCCGGCCCCTCCGAGGCCGCGCGCGGAGGGCGTCGAAGGGCCCGCGAAGTCGTCTTTCGGGCCCTCTTCGAGGCCGACTTGAGCGGCGACGATCCGATCGAGGTCTTCGAGCTCTCCCTCGGCCGCTTCCGTTTCACTCCCGACGGTCGGGAGTTCGCGATGCGACTCGTCCAGGGACTGGCGGAGCGCCGGGAGGCGATCGACTCCGAGCTCGCCGGGCTCCTCGAACGCTGGTCCCTCTCCCGGGTGTCGGCCGTCGCGCGCGCGATCCTGCGCGGCGCGCTGGCCGAGCTCATCGCGGTTCCGGAGAGTCCGGTCCGAGTGATCCTGAGCGAGGCGAACCGGCTCGCGGACCGCTACGGAGAAGAGGATGAGGCGGGCTTCATCAACGGGGTGCTCGACGCCGCGGCACGCCGCTTGCGACCGGGCTCCCTCGCCCCGCCGGATGCGCCTGCGGGGCCGGGCGAGGCGCGTTGACCCCCTCCGCCACCTCTGTTAACCTGCGACTTTGCTTCGATCAACGAGAAACCCACCTGCGGGCGGCCCTACGCTCGGGGGCGCGGTTCGAGGAGGGCCCAGAGCCTGCATGCGCGCGTCCACGCCCGGTCACTGGCATCGCTACTGGGAGCAGCGGACCGGCTCGATCGACGAGGTCTACGCCAACGAGGATCGGATCCTACGGCAGTTCGAGGGGCTGGCGCTGGAGGGGGAGCGGGTCCTCGAGGTCGGCGCCGGCTCCGGCCGGGACAGCCTCGAACTGGCGCGACGGGGCGCCCGGGTCGTGGTCCTCGACTATGTCCCGTCCTCCTTCGAGGTGATCCGTGAGAACGCCCGGCGCCGCGGACTCGATCTCATCTGCGTTTGCGCCGACGCCACCCGGATGCCGTTTCGCGACGGCGCCTTCGCGCTCGTCTTCCATCAGGGTCTCCTGGAGCACTTCCGCGATCCGCGTCCTCTGCTCGCGGAGAACCATCGCGTGACCGCGCGCGGGGGGCATTGCCTGGTCGACGTGCCGCAGCGCTTCCACATCTACACCGTGGCGAAGCATCTCCTGATCCTCATGAACCGCTGGTTCGCGGGATGGGAGACCGAGTTCTCCCCGGCCCAGCTCGAGCGCCTGATGCGGGAGGCCGGCTTCACGGTCGTGCGGACCGACGGCAACTGGTTCCAGCCGGGCTTCTTCTACCGGGGCCTCCGCTACGTGCTGCGCAAGCTCGGGATCGCGAATCTGCCGCTCTATCCGCGCATTCCGCGCTGGCTCGACATGGGTCCCGCCTGGATCCGCTCGAAACTGCGGGGGACCAGGGCGGGGCTCTACACCTACGCGATGATCGGAACCCTCGGGCGGAGGGACTGAACGGATGGCACTCTCGATCCTCATCGTGAGCTACCGTGACGTGCGCCATCCCGAGATGGGCGGAGCCGAGGTGATCCTGAGGGAGATCTACCGGCGTCTGGCCGCGCGCGGCCATCGAGTGACGTTCCTCACCGGGGCCTGGCGGGGCGCCCCGCGCCGCGAGACGATCGACGGAATGGAGATCGTGCGAGCCGGCTCGACCTACAGCTTCAACTGGGTCGTCCCGTCGATGTGGCGCAAGCTTCGGGGGCAGGGATTCGACGTCATGGTCGAGGATCTGAACAAGATCCCCTTCTTCGGGCCCTGGGTGCAGAAGGAGATCCCGGTCCTCGCCAACGTGCCTCACCTCTTCGGAACGACGGTCTTCCGGGAAGCGAGCTTGCCAATCGCGCTCTACGTCTATCTCCATGAGCGCCTCATCCCGGCCTGCTATGGCGGGAGCCGCTTCCAGGTTCTCTCCGATTCGACGCGGGAGGACCTGATCGGGCGGGGGATCAATCCCTCCCGGATCACCGTGGTCCGCTGCGGAATCGACCACGAAACCTACCGCCCCCCCGCCCGGCAAGGAACCCCGGAGCCGGTCATCCTGTACCTGGGGAGGCTCAAGCGGTACAAGGGGATCGAGCTCACGATCGAGGCCCTCCCGAGGGTCCTGGAACGCGTTCCCGGGGCCCGCTATTGGATCGCCGGCGAGGGGGACTACCGGGGAGACCTGGAGGAGAAGATCCGCCGCCTGGGGCTCTCGGATCGCGTCGAGTTGCTCGGCTTCCGGGATGGGGCCGAGAAGATCCGGATCCTGGAGAAGGCCCGGGTGCTGGTCTACACCTCTCCGAAGGAGGGCTGGGGACTGTCGGTCATCGAGGCGAACGCCATGGGGATCCCCGTGGTCGCTTCCGACGCCCCCGGGCTCCGGGAGTCGGTCCGCCACGGCGAGACGGGCTTCCTGGTCCCCCATGGAGACGTTCCGGTCCTCGCCGGACGCCTCTCGGACTTGTTGAGCGACGATTCTCTCTGGGAGACCATGGGGCGGGCGGGGATCGAATGGGCCGGCCGGTTCAACTGGGATCGGATGGCGGATGACACCGAGGAGCTTCTGCAGCGGTGCGTCTCGGAATGGGGGAGAGGGAAACCGGAGTGATCATGGACGAGAAACGGAAGATCCAACTCGGCGCGCTCGTGGTGTTCCTGGCCAGCCTGATCGTCTATGCGATGACTCTCACGCGCACCTGCCCCTTCTGGGACAGCGGCGAGTACATCGCCACCTCTTACATCCTGGGGATTCCCCATCCGCCCGGCACCCCCTTCTACGTGCTCATCGGCCGTCTCTTCACGCTGATTCCGATCGGCTCGATCGCCAGCCGGGTCAACTTCCTCTCCGCTGTCGCCTCGAGCCTCGGGGCCGTCTTCGGTTATCTGATCGCCGTGGAGTTCTTCCGCTGGCAGGATCGGGGACGCACGGAGAAGACCCCGATCGAGATCGGCATCCTCGGCGGAATCGCCGCGGGGCTCTTCACCGCATTCTCGCGCACCTACTGGGAAAACGCCCTCGAGGCGGAGGTCTACGGTCTCTCCAGCGCGATCGTCATGGCGGCGATCTGGCTCGTCGTGCGCTGGGCGGGCGCGGAAGGCGCGAAGGAGCGCGACAACCGGCTGTTCGTCCTCGCCTACTACCTCGTCGCCGTCTCCGCGGGAATCCACATGGGGACGTTCCTCGTCGTGCCGGGACTCATCCTCTTCGTGCTCCTCGTCGACCATCGCACCTTCGCCCCCAGCACCTTCGGGGCGCTCGTCGTGGGCGGCGTCCTGATCGGACTCCAGCCGGCGATGTTGCCCGTGCTGAAGGAATGGTGGCTCGTCCTGCTTGCGGCCGGCCTGGCGGCCTCCCTGCTCTTCGGCAGGCTCTGGTCCCCGCTCGGCCCTCGGGGCGTCGTCTTCTGGTGCCTCCTGCTGGGGCTCTTCGGGCTGGCGAATCACCTCTACCTTCCGATCCGCGCCGGGCTCGATCCGATGATCAACGAGGCCGACCCCTCCAACTGGAGGTCCCTCTGGCTCGCATTGATTCGAGACCAGTACAAGCCGGCCAACCCGTTCATGATCCGCAACGCCGAGTTCGGCATCCAGATCAGCAAGCACTTCTGGAGATACTTCCACGATCAGTACCAGCTCGGATTCCGGCCCATATGGCTGGCCAACTCCCTGCCGTTCCTGGTGGGGGCCATCGGTCTGATCACGCATGCATGGCGCGAGAAGAAGACCTTCTGGAGCTTCTTCCTCTTCTTCTTCATCACGACGATCGGGCTGGTCTTCTACCTCAACTTCCGGGAAGACGAGGTCCGCGATCGAGACTACTTCTTCACGATGGCCTACCAGGCGTTCGCCGTCTGGATCGGCCTGGGATTCGCGTCGCTGGGGCGTTGGGGGAGGTGGATCTACTCCGAGGGGCGCGACCGCATGGGCGTCTACCTCGGATGGGGATTCGCCCTCGTCGGAGTTCTCCTCGCATTCTCGACCTGCTCGAACTACTACCAGATGCGCGACCGCAGCAAGTTCTTCCTCGCGCGGGATCTGGCCTGGAACATGCTCCAACCGCTCGAACCGAACGCCCTCATCTTCACCAATGGCGACAACGACACGTTTCCTCTCTGGTACCTGCAAGAGGTGGAGAAGGTCCGGCGGGATGTCCGCGTCTTGAACTTGAGCCTCCTCAACACCGACTGGTACATCCGCCAGCTCCGGGACTACTCGCCGAAGGTCGATGTGGGCTGGAACGACGATCAGATCGAGGCCGTCCGCTCGGTCCCGGAACGCTTCATCGCCTATGCGCGGCAGGAGCACACACGGGATGCGTACATCGGATTCCTGCGGTCGAACGGTATCTTCTCGTACATCCCGGATCCGGACGAGTTCATCTACTCAAAGGACATCGCGAGCCGCAGGATCGTCGAGCGTGAGTACGGCAAGAAACCGATCTACTTCGCCCTCACCGTCCCCGACCTGATGGGATTCACCGACCGCCTCACGATGGAGGGAGTCGTCTTCAAAGTCGGCGATCGAAATCCGTCGGGGCAGGAGGAGATCGACGTCGACCTGGCTCTCCATAATCTCCGCGAGGTCTACTCCTACCGCGGGTTGCTGAAGGCCGATCGCAGTTACGACGAGAGGGTGTACAAGGACGAGAACGCGCAGCGGCTCGTGCAGAACTACGCCGCCGGCTTCGTCCGCGCCGCGGAGCGGCTTCTCGACCTCGGACGCAAGGAGGAGGCGATCCAGGCCGCCGAGGAGGCGTTGAAGATCTCGCAGTCGGCATCGATTCTTTACAGCGCGGGGGTCCTCTACTACCGGACGGAGAGGTTCGACCGCGCGGAGGAGATCTACGGGGAGCTCGCCTTTCGCGGCTTCGGCGACTTCAACGTCGTGCGCCTCTACGGCCGGTCCGTGGAGCGCCAGGGCCGGCTCGAGGACGCCGAGCAGATCTACCGCAAGGGCTATGAGGTCTACCGCGACGACCATGAGGCGCTCGCGGAGATCTTCTCCTTCTACATTGAGACCGGCCGCTCGCGCGAGGCTCTCTCGATCCTCGAGGACTGGGTACGCCGGCACCCCGCGGACACGCAGGCGAGACAGCGCCTGCAACAGCTCCGGGATTCGCTCTAGCATGGGACGCGCGCTCGTCACCGGTGCCGCGGGATTCATCGGGTCGCACCTTTGCCGCAGGCTCCTCGACGAGGGCGAGGAGGTCCTGGGGCTCGACTGCTTCACCGACTACTACGACCCGGGGCTGAAACGGCGAAATCTGGCAGGAATCCTGCAGCATCCGGGGTTTCGGCTGCTCGAGCAGGATCTGCTCTCCTCGGACCTCGCCGGAATCGTCGAGTCCGTCGACGCCGTCTTCCATCAGGCCGCGCAGGCGGGGGTGCGCCAGTCCTGGGGCCACAGCTTCCACGACTACGCGCGGCACAACGTGGAGGCCACCCAGGGGCTCCTCGAGGCGTGCCGGGGCCACGAGGGGCGGTTGCGGCGCTTCGTCTACGCCTCCTCCTCCTCGGTCTACGGCGACGCTCCGCGATTCCCGACCGGGGAGGACGACGCCAAGCTTCCGATCTCTCCCTACGGGGTCACGAAGCTCGCCGGGGAGCTCCTCGTCCGGCTCTACGCCGTGCAGTACGGGCTGCCCGCAGTGAGCCTGCGCTACTTCACGGTCTATGGGCCCCGTCAGCGCCCCGACATGGGATTCCACCGCTTCTTCCGCGCCCTCTACGAGGGCCGGGAGATCCCCATCTATGGTGACGGCGAGCAGACGCGCGACTTCACCTTCGTCTCGGACGCCGTCCAGGCGAACATCCTGGCGCTGCGCACCCCGACTGAGCCGGGGCTGGCCTTCAATATCGGCGGCGGCGCGCGCGTGCCGCTCCGCCAGGTCCTCGATCTGATGGGCCGGATCGCGGATTGCCCGGTCCGCGTCGTTCACCTCGATCCGGCTCCGGGGGATGTGCGCCACACGGGGGCCGACACGATGCGGGCGAAGGGCCTGCTCGGGTTCAGGGCGGAGGTCGGGATCGAGGAGGGGTTGGGGCGCATGAACCTCTGGATGGCCGATTTCCTCGCCGGGAGGCCTGAGTGATGACCGGCCCCGAGATCTCGATCCTCATCCCCGCCTTCAACGAGGCGGAGTCGATCGGGCCGCTCGTCGAGAAGATCGCCGAGGTCGTCTCCGGTCTCGATCGCAGCGCGGAGATCCTGGTGATCGATGACGGCTCCAGCGACGGCACCGATGCCGAGGTGGAGGCGAGGATCGGTCGCGTGCCGGGGCTCAGGCTGATCCGCCTGCGCGCGAACTGCGGCAAGGCCGCCGCGCTATCCCTCGGATTCGCCGAGTGCCGCGGGCGCGAGGCCGTCGTGACGATGGACGCCGATCTCCAGGACGATCCGGAGGAGATCGGGCCGATGCTCGCGATGCTGGAGGAGGGTTACGACCTCGTGTCGGGCTGGAAGCGGCGGCGCCACGACCCGTGGACGAAGACCGTGCCAAGCTGGTTTTTCAATCGCGCGACCTCCCTCGTGTCCGGCATCCGCCTCCATGACTTCAACTGCGGGTTCAAGGCCTACCGCCGCTCGGTGGTCGACTCCCTCGAGGTGCGCGGAGAGCTCCATCGCTTCCTGCCGGTCCTGGCGCATCAGGCCGGATGGAAGGTCGGGGAGCGGGAGGTCCGCCATCATCCGCGGCGCCACGGCCGCAGCAAGTTCGGGACGGATCGCTTCGTCAACGGCTTCCTCGATCTGCTCCTGGTGGTCTTCTACAGCGGCAGGTATCGCTCGCCGCTTCACGTGTTCGGCCGGCTCGGGGTCGCCTTCCTCGCCGTCGGCCTTGCGCTCAATGCCTACATGGCCGTGATCTGGGTGGTCGAGGAGAGGCTTCGGGTCCGCCCGCTGCTCCTCTTCGGGGTGATCCTCGTGATCATCGGGATCCAGTTCATCTCGATGGGCCTGCTCGCCGAGATGATCGCCGGGGTCCAACCCAAACGGGACCTTCCCGTGCAGAAGAGGCGGCCGGAGGAGGATGCTTCATGAGGGCTCTCATCACGGGCGGAGCGGGCTTCATCGGCTCGCATCTCTGCGACCACCTCCTCGACAAGGGGATGGAGGTGATCTGCATGGACAACCTCCTCACCGGCGCCGTCGCGAACATCAGCCATATTCGCGATCCGAGATTCCAGTTCATCGAATACGATGTGACGAACTACATCTACGTAGAG
This sequence comes from Candidatus Eiseniibacteriota bacterium, assembly GCA_034679345.1. Taxonomy (GTDB): domain Bacteria; phylum Eisenbacteria; class RBG-16-71-46; order CAIMUX01; family VGJL01; genus JAXDAY01. Next base: position 23,918 of record JAXDAY010000010.1, on the reverse strand, counting down.
GGGCCCCTCGACTTCGTCCTCCACTTCGCGAGCCCGGCGAGCCCCATCGACTACCTCCGCCTGCCGATCCACACCTTGAAGGTCGGCGCGATCGGCACCCACAAGGCCCTGGGCCTCGCGAAGGAGAAGAAGGCCCGCTTCCTGCTCGCCTCCACCTCCGAGGTCTATGGGGATCCCTTGATCCATCCCCAGCCCGAGTCGTACTGGGGCAACGTGAACCCGATCGGCGTCCGCGGGGTTTACGACGAGGCGAAGCGCTACGCCGAGGCCCTGACGATGGCTTACCGGCGCTACCACGGCGTCGACACGAAGATCGTTCGAATCTTCAATACCTTCGGTCCGAGGATGCGCCGCGACGACGGCCGCGCGGTTCCGACCTTCATCATGCAGGCGCTCCGAGGGGAGGCGATGACGATCTTCGGCGACGGCTCCCAGACTCGCTCGTTCGGGTACATCACCGACCTCGTACGCGGGGTCGAAGCGCTGATGCACAGCGAGCTCGCCGATCCGGTGAACATCGGCAACCCGCAGGAGATGACCGTCCTGGAGATGGCCGAGGAGATCAAGCGGCTCACGGGAAGCCGCAGCGAGATTGTCTTCTCCGCCCTTCCCGAGGACGATCCGAAGGTGCGCCAGCCCGACATCACCCAGGCGAGGCAGCGCCTCGGATGGGAGCCGAAGGTCGACGTGAGAGACGCCTTGCGTCTTACGATCGAGTGGTTCCACTCGACGGAGGTGTAGGCGGGAGCCGAACTCATGGTGGACGCCCTCCCGCGTGTGATGGTCATCGTCCCGACTTACGATGAGCTGGACAACGTCCGCTCCCTCATCCCGCGTCTGCTCGCGCTGGGCCCGAACATGGAGGTTCTCGTCGTCGACGACAACTCGCCCGACGGGACGGGGGCTTGGGTCGAGGAGCTGGCGGCGAAGGTTCCGCGGGTCCACTCCCTTCGCCGGCCGCAGAAGATGGGACTCGGCAGCGCCTACATCGACGGGTTCCGTTACGCCTTGCGGCACGGGGCGGATCTGATCTTCGAGATGGACGCCGACTTCAGCCACGATCCGAACGAGATCCCGAACTTCATCGAGGCGTCGCGGGAGGCCGATCTGGTCCTCGGCAGCCGTTATCTGAACGGGGTCACGGTGGTCAACTGGCCCCTGCGCCGGCTCATGCTCTCCTACATGGCGAATGTCGTTTCGCGCGTGATCACGGGGCTGCCCGTGAAGGATGCGACCGGCGGCTTCAAGTGCTTCCGCCGGGCCGTCCTCGAGGCGATCGATCTCGACAGGATCCACTCGGATGGATACTCCTTCCAGATCGAGGTGAGCTTCCTCGCCTGGCGGCTCGGCTTCAGGATCAGGGAGATCGAGATCGTCTTCGTCGACCGCCGCGCGGGAATCAGCAAGATGAACCGCCGGATCGTCGCGGAGGCGGTCTTCGTGATCTGGCGGCTCTTTTTCAAGCGCCTCCTGGGGCGGCCGCGGCGCGTTCGTCCGCGCGAGGTGGACGCTTGAGTTCGGCCGGACTCCTCGTCTCGATCGTCATCGTCCATTACAGGACCCCGGATGTCCTCGTCCGCTGCCTCGACCGGATCCGCGCAGCGGGGGCGGGGCCCGGGATCGAGGTGATCGTGGTCGACAACGCCCCGCTCGACGATCGATCGGAGCGCGCGGCCGCGTCCGCGGGGGCCCGCTATTTCAAGAACGTCCGCAACGTCGGGTTCGGCCGGGCGGTGAACCAGGGCCTCAAGGAGGGTCGCGGGGAGTATCTCCTGGTGCTCAATCCCGACGTGGAAGTGCAGCCCGGGAGCATCGAGGAGCTGGTCGCGGAAATGGAGCGGGATTCCTCGGTGGGGATCGCGGCCCCGAGGCTTCTCTATCCCGACGGCTCCCTCCAGCACTCCTGCCGCACTTTCTACACGCTTTCCGTCTTCCTGCTGCGCCGGACCTTCCTGGGGCGGCTCTTCCCGAACCATCGGTTGATCCGCGAGCACCTGATGCTCGACTACGACCACGCATCGACCCGCCCCGTGGACTGGTGCATCGGCGCGAGCCTCCTCGTCCGGCGCCGCGCGCTCGAGGATGTCGGCCCGATGGACGAGCGATTCTTCCTCTACTTCGAGGATGTCGACTGGTGCCAGCGGATGCAGACGCGCGGCTGGAAGGTCGTCTACCACCCCGCCGCGAGCATGATTCATCACTATGCGCGCGAAAGCGCGCGCCGCCCGGGCAAGGGCCTGCTGCTCCACCTCGCATCGACCTTTCGATACTACGAGAAGTGGAGCTTCGTCCTGTATTGGCTCAAGATGCGCACCTCGACGATCCGCAGAATCGTTCTGGTGATCTCCGACTTCATCGCCGTCAATCTCGCCTTCCTGCTCGCCTACGTCATTCGCGATCTGAGCGGGGGATTCCTCACGAAGCCGACCTTCGGGTTCGGCCGCTACAGCCGCTTCCTCCTCTTCTCGGACGCGGTCGCACTGCTGGCGATGGCCCTGGCCGGGATGTACCGAAGCCGGCGTCGCGAGGAGGCGGGGGAGCAGGTGCTCGGAACGGGCCGCGCCCTCGCGGCCACCGCGCTCATCATGATGGCTTCGACCTTCCTCTTCGCGACGCCGGTCTACTCGCGGCTGGTGGTGGGCCTCTTCTTGCCCTTGGCCTTCGTGCTGATCCTGCTCCTGCGATGGGGGATCTTCAGTCTTCAGGGGAGCGCGCGCTCGCGCCGGCTGCATCTGAGGCGCATCGGGGTCCTCGCCACGCCCGAGGCGCTCGCCGAGATCGAGCGCCGCCTCGGCCAGCACCCGGAGTTCGGTTTCGACATCCTGCCTCTGGCGGGCGAGGCGGCGATTCTCATGACGCCTCGCGGCGGCCGGCCGGCCGAGGTGGAGGAGGCGGTGCGCCTCTGGGTCAACGATGAGCGAGTCCACGAGGTCGTGCTCTTCGAGGACTGGCCCGGTGGGGGAGCCGAACGCGTGCTGGCGCGACTCAATCGCGAGGCGATCCCGGTGCGGTTCGTTCCCCGATTCCATCCGGCTTTGCGGCGCGGCGCGCGGATGGACGACTTTCTCGGATTTCCCGCCCTGCGCCTCTCGAGCGCCGGACCGGCGGCGCGCTCCTGGGAGAAGCGGTTGCTTGACGGCGCGCTCGCGTCGATCGCGATTCTGGTCGCGGCGATTCCCTTCGCTGCCGCACGGCTCGTCCTCCTCCTCGCGGGACGCAGACTCGAGTGGAGCGAGCGGATCGGCCGCGCGGGCAGGCGGATTCGCTGCGGCCGCCTGCCCGGTCCTGGCCCTGCGGGGATCTTCCGCGCCCTCTGGGAGTACCCTACACTGCTCCTGTGGCTTCGCGGCGAATGGAGCCTCGTCGGGATCCATCCCTTCTCCGCAGAGCTCTGGGAGCGCCTCCCGGAGGACTACCGCAGGTTGCCGCCGGACGCGGCCCCGGGATGGGTCACGCTCGCAGGAAACCCGGAGGGCCAGACTCTCGATGCTCTCTGCGCCGCGAACCTCGAGTACGCGGGGCGCCAGAGCCTCGCCCTCGACCTGGATCTGATTCTCGTGCGCCGCGGGCGCCTGAAGGGGGCAAGGTGAGTCTTCGACGTACGTGTCTTCCATTCGTCGTGCTGGGCATGATCGCATTCGTCGGCGTCGCGGCCGGCGCCGGCGAGCCGAGCTTCACCGTCTATCTGAACACGAACGACGTGCGCGCCCTCGCCGCGAGCGAGGGGCGGCTCTGGGCAGGGACGGGAGGCGGGGTGCTCGGCTTCGATCCGGTCGGCGCATCGGTGGAGGTCTATCATCGCGCGCCGGACGGGTTGCTGAGCGATTCGCTGACGAGCGTCGCCGTTTCTCCCGACGGGAGATTGTGGTTCGGCTCCGAGATGGCGGGGATCTCGATTCTCGATCCCGCCGACGGAACCTGGGAGCCGTTCACAAGCCTCCTGCGCCCGATTCCGGGAGACCGGATCCACGTCGTCCGCTTCCAGTCGGACACTCTCCTCGTGGCGACCACCCGGGGACTGGCCGTCTTCGTCGACGGGGAGCAGCGCGTCATCTGTCAGGAGGGGATCGACCTGTGCGGCCTTCCCTCCTTCGACGTTCTCGACCTGGCCGCGGATGACGGCGGGCTCTGGGCTGCCACTCAGGAAGGGGTCGCGCACCGCGATCCGCAGGGAGCCTGGACGATCCATGCGACCGGGCCGACGGATCCGACCGCTTATCGGATCGTCCGGTTCGCAGGCGAATGGACCGCGTCTTTCGATGACGGCATCCGCGTTCTGCGCTCCGGCGTATGGGAGACCCTGGCCGGGGGACTTCCGGCCGCGCCGGCGATCGTCGACCTCCTTGCCGAGGGCGACCATCTCCTGGCCGCGGGCGCGAAGGGAGTCTGGCGGCTCGAGCGGGGCGGCTCCTGGACTCAGGTCGGAGACCGGAGCTTCAACGCCTCGTGTCTCGTCCGCAACGACGACGGCACGCTCTACGCCGGGGGCCGGGACGCGGCGGAGGCCCTCGACGGTCTCTGGCGTCTCGACGGCTCCGTCTGGGTGCGCACGGTCTTCCCGGGTCCCAGCGCGCGCTCCCATTATCTCGCCCTCGCCTTCGACGCCGATCGCGTCCTGCATGCGACCACCGCGCAGCGGGGCGCCCCGCCGACCTATCAGACCTTCGACGGCGTGTTCTGGAGCGTCCCACGCCTGCTCCAGGACTGGACCTTCGATCTCGCATTCGGCCCGGAAGGGGATCTCTGGTTCGCGCAATGTTGCTGCCGGGAGACCGGCTGCGATCTCGATCGACTCTCGCAGGGGAGCTTCGAGGCGAGTCCGCCGCGCAACCTTCGAGATCTGGCATACGATGATCTCGGCAACCTCTGGGGCGCTTCCGATCAGGCTCCCGATGCGGTGCAGTTCGCCGAGGGCGTTTGGATGCGCCACGCCTCCTCGGGAGAGTGGAGTCAGTTCCGCACCGACACGCCGGGTTCGCAGATGCTCGCGAATCGCGTCCGGGCCCTCTGTCCGGTGGGCAGGATCCTCTGGCTCGGCTACACCGACGCGGGGGTGCACCGGTGGGATCTCGGCGCGGATCGGATCCCTCTGAGCGCCGATGACACATGGTTCCTCTACACGACGGAAACGGCCGGGCGGAAGCTCATCTCCGATGCGATCACCCGCATCGAATCGCAGGGCAGCCGCATCTGGGTGGGGACGACGGGTGGGCTATCCCTGATCGATCCGGGCCGGATCACCAACTTCGGCGCGGGATTCGACCGCCTGCCGACGCCGCAAGTGAATGACGTGCTCCCCGTCTCGGACGGAGGGGCGTGGGTCGCGACTTCGCAGGGCGGGATTGTCCGGTTGACGCCGGAGGAGGAGGGCTTCGTCTTCACGCGCTACGGGCCGCCCGATCTGCCGCATCCCAACACGGAGGTCCTCGCCCTCGATCCGGACGGCCGAACGGTCTGGGCGGGCACATCGCGCGGACTCGCCCGCATCACCCCGCCCACGGCCGGGATGGACGCGGGGGGGGAGCTCATCGCTTACCCCAATCCCTACTCACGCGATTGCGGCGGCCTGCGGCTGCTCGGATTCCCCGGCCTCGCCGACGGCGTGATCGTCGATGCGGCCGGGAATCTGGTGCGGCGCTTCGATCAGCTCGCCCCTGGATCTCCCGCGTGGGACGGTCTGGACGCCTCCGGGGATCCCGTGGCTCCGGGGCTCTACTGGATACGGCTCTCGAGCCCGGCCGGGGTCCGGATGGCGGGAGTCGGACTGATCGACGGCCCCTGCCCCCAGTGAGACCCAGAAGGCTCGCCTACCTCGCCTACTTCTTTCCCCCGCTCGGAGGCGCCGGGGTCCAGCGTTCCCTGAAGTTCGCCCGGTACCTCCCTGCCCACGGATGGTCGCCCCATGTGATCACCGTCCGCGAGGGGGCTTACTGGATGACCGATCCTTCCCTGCTCGACGATGTCCCCCCCGAGGTCCAGGTGACTCGCATCTCCGCGGGGCCTCTTCTCGGCCGGCTCGCCGGTCGCGACGTCGCGAGTGGGGCGAGCGCGGCGCGCCGCAGCCAGCGGCGTCACCTCCTGGCGCGTGGAGTCGCCCGCTTCCTCTTCGTGCCCGACGTCTATGCCTCCTGGGCGCGCCGCGCCTCCGCGGTGGCCGGGAGGATCCTGGCCGAGGGCGGAGTGCTCCTGACGACCTCATCCCCCGACAGCGCCCATCTGGCCGGACTGGGAATCCACCGCCCCGGAGTCGGGTGGGTCGCCGACTTCAGGGATCCCTGGGTCCGGCGGATGAGCTACGCTCCCCCGACTCCGATCCACGATGCGATCCAGCGCTCCATGGAGCGACGAGTCGTGAATCGCGCATCGCGGCTCGTGGTGACCTCGGGGGCGACGAGGGACGACTTCATCCGGAGATACCCGAAGCTCGACCGAGATCGGATCGCCGTGATTCCGAACGGCTATGACGAGGAGGACTTTCCCGCGCAGGCGCCCGAGCCCGACTCGGAGTTCCGGATTCTCCACGCCGGCCAGCTGAACCCCGATCGCAGCATCGAGCCGCTCCTCGACGCTCTCGATCGCTTCTTCCGCCTCCGCCCCGAGGCCGCGCAGCGGACATGGGTCGACTTCATCGGCGCGCGCTACGACTCCCACGAGGAGTCCGCGCGGCGGAGGGTCTTCGCGCGCCGGATCCGATTCCGCGATCCCATACCGCACCGCGAGGCCGTCCTCCAGCTGTGTCGCGCGCGCGTCCTGCTGCTGCTGGAGCAAGAGAGCGAGCGCGGAAGCCTCATTCTCCCGGGGAAGACCTTCGAGCTGATCCGCGCGGGTCGGCCGGTCTTGGCCCTCGTGCCGGATGGCGCGGCGCGTGATCTCGTCGGCGAGCTACAGGCGGGCCTTGCGGCCCCTCCAACGGATCCCGACGCGGCCGCCGCGCATCTGGCGCGGCTCTACGACCTCTATCGGACCGGCGAGCTCGGTCCCGTCTGCCCCGTGGGCGCGGGGATCGAGCGCTTCGAGAGGCGACGGCTGACCGCCGACCTCGCCCGGCTGCTCGACGAGGTCCTCTCCACCTCCTGATCCGCTCCCCCCGTCGCCTCATCTGAGGGAGGAATTCTCCTGGAGTGGAGGCCGGCAGGCCGTCCACGCCGGCGAAACGGGGCTAAGTTTTCTGTCCCAAGTGGCCGAATTCTCTGGACAGAAGGGGCAAAAAGGCGCAAAATGGGTCAGTCAGTCAAGGATAGGGGAAGGCATCGCGATCACGTCGGGGGGATGGTCGATTGCTGCCGTACGTAGGCGAGGGGAAAAGCCAGCCGGACAGCCAGTGGCGCGTGACGTTCCCGGCTGCTCTTCGCGCGATCATCAAGCAGGAGGAGGCTCCTGCGATGGTCGCGATGAAGGGGCTGGACCGCACGATCATGCTCTTCCCTCTCTCCTCTTGGGAGAAGCTCCGGCCTCAGATCCGGCTCGCCGACTTTCGCGCCGATCGTGAAGCCCGCCTCTACCAGCGGACGATCTACCGCGGCATGGAGATCGTCACTCCCGACTCACAGGGTCGAATCCAACTCAGTCCGGCTCTGCGCGAGCACGCGCAGATCGGGAAAGAGCCGGTCGTCTTCCTTGGGCTTGGAGAATGGATCGAGCTGTGGCCCGAAGGCAAGCTCGAACGTTACGGGGAATACAACCGGGAGTTCGGCGGATCGATCGAGGAGATGGCGAGGCGGTGGGATCGCGGCGAAGGCGTCGCGCGCGACACCGGCCCGTCCGTGAACCCTCCGGATCCGCGCGAGACCTGAGATGCGGCAACTGAGACTTCAGAACGACGAGTGGATCGAAACGCCGGCAGGCTGGCTCTCGCGGCAGGATCTCGAAGCCATCGCCGATCGTCTCCTCCACGCGCCGGTTTCCCTCTCCCGCAGGATCATCATCGATTGGTCGAGAGTGCGGCACTGCGATTTCCGCGGCCTGCCGGCTCTCGGCGCGGCGCTCGTACGACTGCGGGATTCCGGTGTGACGGTGATCGGTTTCGGCCTGAGCGACTATCTGCTCGCGATCGCGCTTGTCGGGCTATCCACGGACGAAGCCGAGATCTTCGCGGATTTCGCGGAAGAGACTGGACGCTCTTCTGCGCGGGGAGCGCCCGGACCGGTCGTGTTGGCCGGCGCGCGGGCGACTCCCTGGGGTGTGATGGAGAACTAGCCCGCGCTTCAGAGACGGCATTCGCGGTCCGGGGTTCGGGGGGTCCGGCAAAACCCAACCACTCGGTCCTCCCTCCCTGGTCCGTCCGTGGGACAGCCGCCCCGGACCGCGACCCCGCCGTCTCCTGAGACTGGGGACCCATGGCGAAGCACGTTCCCGTACTCGCGGAGGTTTCGGCCGATCTCGTCGGCTGGAATCCGTCCGGGATCGTCTGCGACGGCACGATCGACGGCGGCACCCTCGCGCGTCTGATCTGCAGCAGGCAGACGGAACAAGGGCGCCTCTGGGGCTTCGACTGGGACGGGGAGATGATTCACGCCGCGGCCGAAAGCCTCTCCGAGTTCTCGGAGAAGGTTCGCCTCTTCCATGCTCCATTCTCCAGGATCGGAGAGGAGCTCGCGAGGGAAGGCGTGCTGTGCGACGCGATCATCGTGGATCTGGGGTTGAGCACGACCGTGCTCGATGATTCACGTCGGGGCTTTCGATACCGCGACGCTGAATCGCCCCTCGACATGCGAATGGACCGCAGCCGGCCGATGACGGCCGCCGACTTCATCGCCCGCGCGGGCGAGGATGAGATCTCCACCACTTTTCGCGAGCTGGGCGGAGTGCGCAACGCGCGCGCGGCGGCCCGCGCCATCGTCCGTGAGCGGGAGGCGAAGCCGATCCTCACCTCGGGCGATCTTGTGCGCGCGCTGCGGAAGGGGGGAGCCCTTCGCGGAGGGCCGGCCGAGCTCTCGAGGCTCTACCAGAGTCTCCGGTATCGGGTCAACGACGAGCTCGGCGAGCTCCAGCGGCTGCTCGCCGGCGCGCCGGGCTGGATCGTCCCGATGGGGAGGCTCGTCGTGATCACCTACGAATCGATCACGGATCGAATCGCCAAGTCATGCGGGCGCATGTGTGGCGTCAACGGCGAGCCCTTGTGGCGAACCCTGACGCGGCGGGTGGTGCGTCCCGAGAGGGAAGAGATCGTGCGGAATCCGAGGGCCCGATCGGCGAAGCTCCGGGCCTTCGAGAGGACTGAGGAACCATGGCAAGCATGAGGCATCGGCACCTCGGCCGCTTCCACCTGCGGTGGGTCGTTTTGCTGCTGGGTCTATTCGTCTACCTCCTGGCGTTGACCCGCATGCGGGTCGAGTACAACGAGCAGACCACCCGGATCGAGCGACTCGAACGGACCCTGAAGGAGAGGAGATCCGACGAGGCCTACCTGGCCGTCTCGATCAAGAGGGCGTGCACCTACGGAATCGTCCAGGACGTGGCCTCGCAGGAGTGGGAGATGGACGTCGCGAGTCTCGATCAGCGTGTCCGGATCGATGTCCTACCCCTCGCGACCGCGGACGAGAGCGTCGCGGACGCGCAGGAAGCAGGGATATGGAAACGCGTGAGCGGCTACCTACCCGATGGAGTGAAGGAAGCGAAGGCATCGACGGGTTGGAGACGCGACCGTGTTTCCGCGGACTGACCGGCTCCGCCTCGTCGCCTTCGTCCTGGTCGGCTGCTTCGCGCTGCTCTGGGGGCGGCTTGTCCATCTGACGCTCGTGCGTCACGAGGAGCTGCTCGCCAAGGCGCTCGATCAGCAGAGAGAGATCCGGACGATCCCGAGCCTTCGAGGGGTGATCGTCGACCGGCACGGCTCGCCGGTCGCCTTCACGGTCGAGGGCAGCTCGCTCGCGATGGATCCGGGCCTCATCGAGGATCCCGAGGAGTTCGCCACGGTCCTCGAGGAGTACGGCATCGCCCCCGCCTCGCGCGTTCTCGAGCAGATCCGGCGCGCGCGGCGCGATTCGAGCCGGTTCGTCTGGATCGATCAGGGCTACGTGCGAGAGTCGGTCGCCACCTCGCTCGAGAAGCGGCTCGGGCAGCCGCTCATCCGCATTCCTGAGCCGAAGCGGCTCTACCCGCTCGGCGCCGCCGCCGCTCCGCTGATCGGCTCGACGAACTCGAAAGGGCGTGGCCTCACCGGCCTCGAGGCGAGCTATGACACGCTCCTGCGAGGAGCGGAGGGCCGGATCCTCGACTTCCGCTCGGCTCGCGCCGATCTGCACGAGGGTCCGGGATGCGTGATCCTCGAGCCTCCACAGGAAGGCGCGACCCTGGAGCTGACGATCGATGCCCGACTGCAGGAGATCGCCGACGCCCACCTGCGCCGGACCATCCGCGAGCAGAACGCGCGTGGTGGGACCGCGATTCTGATCGATCCGTCCACCGGAGAGATCCTGGCGCTCTCCTCGTTTCCGGACTTCGAGCCCGAGGCGGTCCTCGGCGCCGACACCCTGGCCTTCCGCGTCTGGGCCGTCGGGGTCAACTACGAGCCCGGCTCGACTTACAAGCTGGTCGCCTTCGCGGCGGGCGTCGAGGCGGGCGTCATCGGGGAGAACGATCTGATCGATTGCATGAACGGTCGGCGTCCCGCGCCCGGGGGGCCCCCGATCAAGGACCATGATCCTTACGGCGTGATGCCGGCATGGCTCGTCCTCGCCAAGAGCAGCAACATCGGCACCGGCATCATCGCCGAGCGGGTGAAGGGGGAGGGATTCTTTGCCACGGAACGGCTACTCGGCTTCGGGGTGCCCACGGGGGTGGAAATCCCGGGCGAGGAAAGGGGTCGGATCCCCGATCCCTCCCTCTGGAGTGGAAGGTCGCTGATCACGCAAGCCTTCGGGCAGGAGATCTCGTGCACGGCGCTGCAGCTGGCGATGGCTTACGCCGCGATCGCCAACGACGGAATTCTCATGCGTCCGCGCATCGTGCGATCCGTCCGCGACCCGGATGGGCGGACACTGCTCACCCGCGAGCCGGAAATCATCCGGCGGGCCGTGAGTCCCGAAACGGCGCGGCTGTTGCGCGAGATGCTCCGGCGGGCCGTCACCGACGGCACCGGCTCCGCGGCCGAGGTCGAGTCGCTGCGGCCGGGGGGGAAGACGGGGACGGCGCAGAAGTTCGTGCGCGATCGCATGGAATACTCCACGGAGCGCTACATCGCATCCTTCGCGGGGTTCTATCCCTATGACGATCCGCGCCTGGTCTGCCTCGTCGTGATCGATGAGCCGGAGGGCTCGATCTGGGGCGGAAGCGTCGCCGCGCCGGTCTTCGCCGCGATCATCGAGGATGCCGCCAAGCTCGACATGCACCCGTTCGGCCAGGCGCCGCGGTCGCTGCACGCGGCCGACCTCGCCGTGGCCGAGCGCACATGGGTTCCCCGGACGGTCGGTCTGCCCGCGGGGGCGGCGAGGCGGCTGGTCAAGGGACAGGATCTCATGCCGCATCTCGTCGGTTCGGGGCAGTGCGTGATCGAATCGAGCCCGGAGGCCGGGCAATTCTGCAGGACGGGAGATCGGGTCACACTGGTGCTGGGAGACCCCGGCGACAGCCTGCCGGCTCCGTCCCGGGTGCCCGATCTCCGCGGCTATCCGCTGCGGGACGCCCTGGCGCGGGCCCGATCCCAAGATCTCCGGCTCGAAATCCTCGGGGCCGGCTGGGTCGTGGAACAACAGCCCGCGGCGGGAACCTTGATCGAGCCGGCGATGCGGGTGCGCCTGCGGCTCTCCAGCGATTCGTGCCGGGCGTACGCGGTGATGCGGCGGGGTGAAGGTTGATCCTCTTCGAGGATGTCCGCGGCATCCTCGGCGATCTCGCGATCGATCCAGTTCCCCCTGATTGGCCCAAGGGTCGCGTTGCGCGCGTGGAGCAGGATAGCCGGCGCATCCTCTCCGGCGCCCTCTTCGTGGCGGTGACAGGGCGAACGACCGACGGCCGAAAGTTCCTGGCGAGCGCGAAGGCGGCCGGCGCGGCGGCGGCGGTGGGCGAGGCCCCGTCGGAAGGGCCGCTCCCTTATCTCTGCGTGCGCGACGCCCGCCGCGCCGCGGCGATCCTCGCCGCGCGCCACGAGGGGGATCCGTCTCACGAGATCGACCTCGTGGGGATCACGGGCACCAACGGAAAGACGACGACGAGCTGGCTGCTGCAGTCGATCTGGGAGGGCGCGGGCATCCCGGCCGCGGTCTCGGGAACCCTCGGAGTCGGACATCCCTCGCGCCTGGGCGCGACCTCTTACACGACTCCCGACGCGCCGAGCTTCCAGGGCGCGCTGAGGGCTCTCGCGGCTGCGGGGTTTCGCGCGGTCGCGGCCGAGATCTCCTCTCACGCTCTCGATCAGGATCGCACCTATGCGAGCCGCTTCCGGGCCGTCGTCTTCACGAACCTGACTCGCGATCATCTCGACTACCACGGAAGCGAGGAAGCCTACCGCGCGGCGAAGCGGCGTCTCTTCCATCCGGAGCATCGCGGCGATCCGGCGCCGGTCCCAGCGGTGATGAACCTCGACGATCCGGCCGCCAGGGAGCTGATCGAAGGCAGCCCCGATGCGCTCCATGGCTACGGGACTCACGCCGGCGCCTTCTGCCGCCTGCGCTCCATCGACGTCGAGACGGCCGGGCTCCGCCTCGCCGTCGAGACCCCGCGCGGAACGCGGACGATCCGCTCGCCCCTGGCCGGGGCGTTCAACGGATGGAACCTGCTGGCCGCCTACGCGACGGCCCTCGCCATCGGAGTCGACGCGGACTCGGCGGAAGCCGCGCTGCTTCGGGGAGCGCGAGTGCCGGGCCGGATGGAGCGGATCGATCAGGGGCAGCCGTTCCTGGTGGTCATCGATTACGCGCACACGCCCGACGCCCTGGAGCGTGTGCTCGCGGCGTTGCGCCCACAGACGGGCGGACGCCTGGTCGTCGTCTTCGGTTGCGGCGGGGATCGCGATCAGGGCAAGCGTCCGTTGATGGGAGCGATCGCCGCGCGGGGCGCCGACCTCGTCGTGCTGACCAATGACAATCCGAGATCCGAGGATCCGCGCGCGATCCTGCAGGCGATTGCGGCGGGGATTCGCAGAGAGGGGAGATCGCCCGCGGCGATGATCGACGATCGCTCTCAGGCGATCCAGCATGCCCTCGCGATGGCCGCGCCGGGGGATACGATCCTCGTCGCGGGCAAGGGGGCGGAGACGACGCAGGAGACCGCCCAAGGTCTCCGGGAGCTCGACGATCGCGTCGTGACCAGAGCCGCGCTCGCGCAGCTCGGGTGGACGGCATGAGCGGCTTCACCCTGGAACGGATCGCCGAGATGGCGGCAGGGAACCTCGAAGGGGCGGACAGAGACCGTCTCTGCCGGTACGGCCGGATCGCGATCGACTCACGTCGCCTCGAGTCGGGGGATCTCTTCGTCGCGATCCGGGCCGAGAGGGACGGCCACGACTTCGTGGATGCGGCGGCCCAGGCAGGCGCCTGCGCCGCGATGGTGGAGGATGGAGTCGCGGTCCGCGCGCCCGACCGCTTCCCCTTGATTCGCGTCGACGACACGGTGGCCGGGCTGCAACGCTGGGCCGCCGCCCACCGGCGCGAGATCTCCTCCCAGGTGATCGTGGTGACCGGATCGAGCGGGAAGACGACGGCGAAGGACCGACTCGTCGAGATCCTCTCCACGAATGGGCCGACCTGGGGCACGCCCGGCAATCTCAACAACCACATCGGAGTGCCGATCACGATCCTCGGCATCGCGCCCGAGCACCGCTGGGCGGTCGTCGAGATCGCCATGAATCGACCCGGCGAGATCGCGCCGCTCTCGCGGCTCGCCGCCCCGCATCATGTCCTGATCACGACCGTCGGGTGGGCGCATATCGGCGCCTTCGGCAGCCGCGAGGCGATCCTGCGCGAGAAGCTCGATGTCCTGAGCGGCATGGCGCCGGGCGGAACATTCTTTCACGGCCATGACGGCTGGCTCATCGAGCGGCTCCAGAATCGTGCGCGCGGTCTGCCGCGCCGGAGCTACGGCCTCGACCCCGCGGCCGACCTCCACCCCGACTCGATCGAATGGATGCTCGAGGAGACCCGATTCTCCGCCTCGGCGATCGGCCCGGTGCGCTATCGTTGCCCGGGTCGGGGGGCCCTTCTCGGCGCGCTGGCCGGCTGCCTCGTCGGAGGGGCCCTGGGAGTCGGGAGAGACGCCCTGGTTCGCGCCCTGGAGGCCGCTCGTCCGCGTCCCTTGCGGATGGAGCCGCGGCCGCTGCTCGGCGCGACCGCGTTGCTCGACTGCTACAACGCCAGTCCCGAGTCGAGCATGATGGCGGTCGAGTTCCTGAGATCGGTGCCCGTGGCGGGCAAGCGGTGGCTCGTCTTCGGCGAGATGCGCGAGCTCGGCGCGCGTTCCGAGGAAGCGCACCGGAATCTCGGCGCCGCGGCCGCGCAGCTGGACGGCGCGTTCTTCCTGGGGGAGGGATGCGCGCCCGCCCTCGAGGCCTTCCGGGCCGCCGGGGGGACGGATCGATTCGGCGCGCTCTACGTCGACGTCGAACGGTGCGCGAAGGATCTGACGGCGCGTCTCGGGGAGGGCGATGCGGTGCTCTTCAAGGGATCTCGCTTGATGGCGATGGAGCGAGTCTACGAGGCCTGCGCAAGCGGCGCGGGCCGCCAGGGGAGGTGAACGGGAATGCTCTACGAGCTGCTCTATCCGCTCCGCGACGAGTACTCGTTCCTGAACGTCTTCCGTTACATCACCTTCCGCACCGCCTACGCCACGGTGACGGCGCTTCTACTGAGCTTCCTCATGGGGCCCTGGCTCATCGCGAAGCTGCGGCGGTTGAAGCTCGCGCAGGTGATCCGGGATGACGGCCCCTCGACGCACCTGGAGAAGAAGGGGACGCCGACCATGGGAGGGCTCTTGATCCTGGGCGCCACGATCGTGCCGATCCTCCTCTGGGCGGATCTGCGCAACACCGGAGTCTGGATCATGCTCTTCGTCGCCTCGACGCTCGGAGCGCTCGGCTTCCTCGACGACTACCTCCGGGTCGTCCGCAGGCACCGCAAGGGCCTGCTCGGCCGCTACAAGATTCTGGGGCAGGTCATCGTCGGCCTCGGGATCGGCTTGGTCGTCATCGGGACGAACCTCTACGGGGAGATGACGACGCGCACGACGATCCCATTCCTCAAGGATCGTTTCTTCGACCTGGGCGTCTTCTTCATTCCCTTCGTCGTCATCGTCGTGACGGCGACCTCGAACTCCGTCAACTTCGCCGATGGGCTCGACGGGCTGGCGGTGGGCATGACGATGCCGATCGTGATCGCATTCGGCGCGCTCGCTTACGTGAGCGGCAACGCCGTCTTCGCGCGCTACCTCAACATCCCGTTTCTCGAGGGCTGCGGCGAGCTCACCGTCTGCGCGGGCGCGATCTTCGGGGCGTGCCTCGGGTTCCTGTGGTACAACGCGCATCCCGCCGAGGTCTTCATGGGGGACACCGGCTCGCTCGCCCTCGGCGGCACCCTCGGAACGATGGCGGTCCTCGTGAAGCGCGAGCTGCTCCTGGTGGTCGTCGGCGGGTTGTTCGTCGCCGAGACCCTGAGCATCGTCATCCAGGTCCTGAGCTACCGCTGGCGGGGAGGCAAGCGGGTCTTCCTCATGGCGCCGATCCATCATCACTTCGAGAAGATGGGATGGCCGGAGACGAAGGTGACGGTCCGTTTCTGGATCATCGCGATTCTCCTGGCGCTTCTCACCCTCTCCACGGTGAAGCTGCAATGACGCGCGATCTGCGCGGCGCCGGTCCCTTGCGGGAGGATGAACGGGTGCTCGTGGTCGGGTTGGCCCGCTCGGGTCTCGGCGCGGTCCGCCTCAGTCTCGCGGCCGGGGCGCGGCCGATCGGCCTGGACCTGCGTGAGCCGGCGGAGCACCGGGAGGAGATCGCGCGACTCGAGTCGCGCGGCGCCGCGTTCATCTTCGGCGAGCATTCGATCGAGCGCCTGCGCGAGGCCGATCGGATCGTCAAGAGCCCGGGAGTTCCCTCCGAGATCCCCTTCCTCGTCGAGGCGCGGCGACTGGGGATCCCCATCTGGAGCGAGATCGAGCTGGCCTGCCGCTACGCCGCGGGAACGATCCTCGCCATCACGGGCACCAATGGAAAGTCGACGACCACGGCCTGGGCGGCGGATCTCGTGAAGCGCGCGGCCCGCCCTCATGAGCTCGCCGGGAACATCGGCCGGTCCTTCGCCGACGCCGTGCTCGAGTCGGCGGATGAAACGATCTTTGTCGTGGAGATCTCGAGCTTCCAGCTCGAGGAGATCGAGGTCTTCCGCCCGCGGGGGGCGGCGCTCCTGAATCTCACTCCCGACCACCTCGACCGGCACGGCGGACTGGCCGCGTACCGCGAGGCGAAGATGCGCCTCTTCGCCAACCAGACCCAGGAGGATCACGCCGTCTTGGGCCCCGACGACGGTATCGCCGCCGAAGTCGCGCGGCGCTTCCGCCCGCGGATCCTGCGCTTCCGGCGAGAGGACCGCGGCGAGGAGGGGGCGTTCATTCGCGACGGGCGGATCGGCCTTCGGTGGAACGGGGGGGAGAGTCTCCTTTGTGGAGCAGGGGAGCTCTCCCTTCCCGGACCTCACAACCGGGAGAACGCGCTGGCGGCCCTGGCGCTGGTGGCTCCGCTCGGTCTGCCGATGGAGTCGCTCGTGGAGTCGCTGCGTAGCTTCCCGGGATTGCCCCACCGGCTGGAGCGGATCGCCGAGATCGGCGGCGTGCTCTTCGTGAACGACTCGAAGGCGACGAACGTCGATTCGCTGGCGACAGCGCTCGAGGCCTTCGATGCGCCGCTGCTCCTGCTTGCAGGGGGGCGCGACAAGGGGCAGGACTTCCGCGGAATCGCCGCGCAGGTCCGCCGACGCTGCCGGCGCGCCTACCTCTTCGGGGAATCCGCCGGAAAGATCCGCGGCCAGTGGGGCGAGGACTTGTGCGGCCGCTACGACGATCTCGAATCGGCCCTGGAAGAGGCGGCCGCCGGCGCGCGGCCCGGGGAGATCGTCCTCCTCTCGCCGGCGTGCGCCAGTTTCGATCAGTTTCAGAGCTACGAAGAGCGCGGAGACCGTTTCCGGGACCTCGTCCGGGAACGGGCGCGCAGGGAGAACTGAGATGGCGAGGCTCTTCGACGCCGCTCGCCCCGAGCGCTGGATCCTGGGGAGCGTCCTGGGGCTGTGCGCGTTCGGGCTGGTGATGGTCTACTCGGCCGGCTCCGTCTGGGGGCTTGCGCGGGCGAACGCATCCTCGGCGCACTACCTCATCCAGCAGCTGCCGAAGCTGGGCATCGGGCTGGTCCTGCTCGCCGTCTTCTCGTTCATCGACTACCGCCGCCTCGGGGAGCGCCGGGCCTTCGGTGCGATGCTCTTCGTCCTTGGGGCCCTCCTGATGCTCGTCATCCTGGGCAAGTTCCGGTGGTTCAGAGTCGCCGGGATGACCGTCCAACCCTCCGAGTTCGCGCGCGTGGCGCTCGTCGTCTACCTCGCCTCGGCGCTCGCCCGTGGAGAGGAAGCGGAGCAGATGCAGCCTCGGGATCTGATTCTCCCCGCGCTGATCGCGGCGGGAGCCGCGGGGCTGGTCGTTCTGCAACCGAGCCTCTCGATGGGCGTGCTCCTCTTCGCGGTGGCCGCCTGCATCTTCTACCTTGCCGGCGTGCGCAAGCGCTACATCGTCCTCGCAACCGGCGTACTCGCCGCGCTCGCACTGTTGACGATGCGGGCCTACCAATGGTCGCGGATCAGCGACATCCTCGGGGGAGGAACGGCGGAGAGCAGCTGGCAGCGGCTGCAGAGCATCACAGCCGTCGGATCCGGCGGGTTATGGGGACTGGGGCTCGGCAACGGATTGCAGAAGTACTTTTTCTTGCCCTTTCCCCACACGGACTTCATTCTCGGCATCGTGGGGGAAGAGACAGGCTTGCTCGGCGCAACCGTGCTGCTCTTGGGGTATGCCATTTTGATCTACGCGGGAATCAGCGTCGCCCGGCGCACGACAGACCCCTTCGGCTCCCTGCTCGCCGCCGGAATCACCCTGAACCTGGCTCTCAACATCGTGGTCCATGGCGTCGTGAATCTCGGACTCGGGCCGGTCACCGGAGTGCCCCTGCCGTTCATGAGCGCCGGGGGATCCTCCTTGATCGCCAACCTGCTCGCGATGGGGATCTTGATCTCGGTGGCGCGCCGTTCGGTGCGCGCCCGCATGCGCGACTGGTCCTCGATGAGGAGATCGACGCCGTGAGGATCCTCATGACGGGCGGAGGAACCGGCGGGCACCTCTTCCCTGCCCTCGCGGTGGCCGATGCCTTGCAGAAGCACTCCCCCCCGCCGGAGATCCTCTTCGTGGGCTCTCTGACGGGCCTCGAGGCGACGGCGGTGCCTCAGGCGGGATACCCCTTTCGGGGACTTCCCGCGGTGAGTCTCCCGCGACGGATCGGCTTGCGGTTCATCCGGGCGGCGATCGCGAACGCGCGCTCGCTGCTGAAGGCGCGCAGGATCATCGACGAGTGGACGCCCGATGTCATCTTCGCCACGGGCGGATTCGCCTCGGCCGGGGTGCTCGTCGCGGGTTGGATGGCGCGAGTGCCGGTCGTGCTCCACGAGCAGAACTCGGTCCCCGGCCTGACGAATCGGATTGCGAGCCGCTTCGCTCGCGAGGTTCACCTGACCTACAGCGGGTCGCGCCGCTATTTCCGCAAGAGGGGGCATCTCCGGCTCTCCGGCATCCCGATCCGCGAGAGCGTGACCCAGGGCAGTCGCAGCAAGGCGCTGCGGCTCTTTCGCCTCGACGACGATCGCAAGACGATCCTTCTCTTCGGCGGAAGCCAGGGCGCTCACCGCTTGAACCAGGCGATCCTCGATGCGCTGCCGCGCTTCGCCCAGCGGCGCGATGTCCAGTTCGTCATCCAGTCGGGACAGAAGGACTATACCTGGATGCTCGATCGATGCCGGGAGGTGCCCGCACGGAGCTGGGTGCGCCCGTTCATCCAGAACATGGGAGATGCCTACGCCCTTGCCGATCTCGTCGTCTGCCGGGCGGGCGCTCTCACCCTCGCCGAGCTCGCCGCGATGGGGAAGCCGGCCATCCTGGTTCCCTACCCCCATGCCACGGCGAATCACCAGGCTCTGAACGCCGAGGTGACCGCGGAGACCGGAGCGGCCGTGATGATCCCCGACGCGGAGCTCACGGGAGAGCGCCTCGCGCAGGAGATCGACGCTCTCATCCAGCATTCCCGTCGCCTGCGGCTGATGTCGATCCAGTCGATGCGGCTGGCCCGTCCCGACGCGACGGAGCGGATCGTCAAGGCGATCCTCCGATGGGGCGGGGGGGGCGAGCCGATCGAGGCGCCGCCGCCGCCTCGGCCCGTCCGCAGGCACCCGGATCGCCGGTCGAGGCCGGCCCGAGGCAAAGATGTCGCCCACCAAGGTGCATAGGATTCACTTCGTCGGGATCGGCGGGACGGGCATGTCCGGCCTCGCCGAGGTCTGTCTGAATCTGGGCTACGAGGTCACGGGGAGCGACCTGGCCCGGAGCGAGGTGACCGAGCGGCTCGCCAGCCTCGGTGCAAGAGTCTTCCTGGGCCACCGGGCCGAGAACCTCCAAGGAGCCGATCTGCTGGTGATCTCCTCGGCGATCCGGAAGACCAACCCCGAAGTCCGGGAGGGGTCGCGCCTTCTGATCCCGATGCTCAAGCGCGGCGAGCTGCTCGCCGAGATCATGCGCCTGAAGACCGGCATCGCCGTCGCCGGCACGCACGGCAAGACCACCACGACCTCCCTGGTCGGCCACCTGCTGGCCACCGCCGGCCTCGATCCGACCGTGGTCGTCGGGGGGCGGTTGCGGGCGGTCGGATCGCACGCGAGGCTGGGGACGGGGGAGTACCTCGTCGCCGAAGCGGATGAGAGCGACGGATCCTTCCTCGACCTGAACCCGACTCTCTCGATCGTGACCAATATCGACCGGGAGCATCTCGATCACTACCGGGGGTTGCCGGATATCCAGGAGGCGTTCCTGCGGTTTCTCCACCGCGTCCCATTCTTCGGCGCAGCCTTGGTCTGCGGGGACGATGAGAATGTGCGTGAAGTGATCCGCCATGTTCGCAAGCGCTGCATCACTTACGGCTTTGGGGCCGAGAATCAGATCGTGGCCGAGTCGCCGATCGCGGAGGGGATGCGCTCGCGATTCCTCGTCCGCTACATGGGAGAGCCCCCGCACGAGTGCGAGCTGAACCTGCCCGGTCGCCACAACATCCTCAACGCCCTTGCGGCCTACGGCGTCGCGCGGGAGATCGGGGTGCGGGTGGACGTGCTCCGGGAGGGTCTCGCCACATTCGGCGGAGTCGGCCGGCGATTCGAGATCCGCGGCGAGGCGCAGGGGGTCCTTCACGTCGACGACTACGGCCACCACCCGACGGAGGTCGGCGCGGTGCTTCGGACGGCGCGGCAGGTCTGGACGCGCAGGCTGGTGACCCTCTTCCAGCCGCATCGCTACAGCCGGACGCGAGCTCTCCAAGCGGAGTTCGGCCCCGCGCTGGCTCAGTCGGACGTCCTTCTGCTCACCGAAATCTACGCCGCCGGCGAACGAGCCTTGCCCGGGGTCTCCTCGTCGCTTATCCTCGCGGCCGTCCGGGCTCAACCCGACCCGCCGGAGACTCGCCTCGTCGCGAATGTCGATGAGGCCGCTGCCGCGGCGAGAGAGATCCTGCGGCCCGGCGATGTGCTCTTGACTCTTGGCGCCGGCGACATCTACCGATGGGGCGATCGGATCATGAACGAACGCACGCGCAACGCAGTCCCCACGGAAACGCCCATCGCTCTCTCCGAGGCGATCGAGCGCGGAGGAAATCGTCCGTGAGGTGTGGTCGATGACGGTGTCCCGCTCGACATGGGCGGCCGCGGCCTTCGATGACCTGCGCCGCAATCGCAGGCGCAGGGATCTTCGGCGTCGCTGGACGATCGTCGTGCTCGTGCTGCTCGTCGTCGGAGGCGGCGGCGCTCTGCTGATCCGCGCGCGCGCGCTGCCCGACCTGTCCTTCTGGACCGTGCGCGGGATCGCGATCGCCGGCAACCGGACGGTTCCCGAGGAGGAGATCTCCCGCATCCTCGAGTTGCGGCAAGGCGATCCCTGGTGGAAGTATGACGCCGAGCTCATCCACGCCCGCGTCGCCGCGCACCCGAGCGTCGAGAGGATCGATCTACGCTACGAGTGGTTCCACCGCCTCCGCGTCGATGTGGTGGAGAAGGAGCCGGTCCTGGCCACGCTTCCGCCGAGTCCAGGAGAGGTCACCGCCGACGGCTGGGTTCTCCCGCCGCGTCCCGCCGCGGAGGCGGCCGATCTGCCGATCCTTCGGACGACCGATGGGAGTCCGCCGCGGGCGGGAGAGCGAGCGAGCGGCTCCGCCGCTCAGATCGCGCGTCTGGCGGCCGCTCTGCGCGAGAGCCGTCCGGAGCTGTATCGCGATCTCTCGGAGATCGAGGTCCGCAAGGACGAGGCCTACGCCTATCTGCGCTCGTGCAATGCGATGATCCGCTTCCTCCCGGGCGCTCACGAATCGCTCTGGGAAAGCGTCCGGCTCGTGCTCGAGGACCTCGAGCGCCGCGGGCGGGATGACGCGGTTCTCGATCTTCGATTCGGCGGACGGATCGTCGTTCATCTTCCCGAACCGGTCGTCATCGACTCCTCGGCCGCTCCGCCGGGGGGGAGGGTCTAGGATCTCATGGCCCAGCGCAACATCATCGCAGCCCTCGACATCGGGACCACCAAAGTCTGCTGCTCCGTAGGTGAGTCGTTGCCGGATGGGGGGATCCAGCTCCTCGGCCTCGCCGACTCCCCCTGCGAGGGGCTTGACCGCGGGAGCATGGTCAACCTCGAGGCGACCGTCGACGCCATCGCCTGCGCCGTCGAGGGCGCCGCCAGGATGGCGGACCTCACGCTGCGGGACTTCTGGGTCGGCATCGGCGGCGAGCATGTCAAGGGTGTGAACAGCCGCGGGGCGATCGGGATCAGCCGGCGTGAGAAGGAGGTCGCGAGAGAGGATCTGGACCGCGTGCTGGAAGCCGCGCGCGCCGTGAGAATCCCCGCGGATCGCGAGATCCTGCACGTGATCCCCCGAGGATTCACGGTGGACGATCAATCCGGGATCCGCGACCCGATCGGCATGTCGTGCGTTCGCCTCGAGGCGGAGGTCCACATCATCTCGGCCTCCTCGACTCCACTGCGCAATCTCGCCCGCGCGATCGAGCGCGCCGGTTTCAACGCCCAGGCGATCGTCTATCAGTCACTCGCCGCCTCCTTCGCGGTGCTCGAGGAAGACGAAAAGCGCCTGGGCGCCGCGCTCATCGACCTCGGCGGCGGGACGACCGACGTCGTCGTCTTCCAGGACGGCGTGGTTCGCCACACATCCGTCCTCGGCCTCGGCGGGCGCCATGTGACTCAGGACATCGCCATCGGCCTCCGGACGCCCGGCGAGAGGGCCGAGGAGCTGAAGATGGCCCATGGGTGCGCGCTCTCCTCGGCCGTGCCTCCCTCGGAGGTCGTCGAGGTTCCCGGCGTCGGAGGACGGGCGCCGCGAGAGGTGAGCCGACAGGTGCTCGCGGCGATCATCGAGCCGCGCGTCGAGGAAACCTTGGGGCTCGTCCTCCAGGAGCTGGACCACCAGGGGATCACCGACCTCCTGGCCGCCGGGGCGGTGCTGACCGGAGGAAGCGCGCTCCTGCCGGGCGCCGTGGAGCTGACGGAACGTACTCTCGGGATTCCGGCGCGCGTGGGGATCCCGCGGGCGATGGAAGGTCTGCCGGACGATGAGGGGGGGCCGGAGCACGCGGCCGCTCTGGGGCTTCTCTGGTATGCAGCATGGGTGATTCGGGGTCGTGGGGGGCGCGGAGGGGGGCTCAGGGGGATCCTGCGCCGTCCGATCCGCGAGTGGGTTCGGAATTATCTCTAGGTGATTGGCCCAGATCGGAAGGGTCTGGAACTGCGCGACGCCCCACCGCGGCGTCGGCGCAGGGAGGTAGAAGGGATGCTCGACATGGATACGCGTCGGACGGATCCCGCGAGGATCGCAGTGATCGGATTGGGGGGCGGAGGATCCAACGCCGTCAATCGCATGGTGACCGAAGGGCTGAAGAGCGTGACCTTCTGGGTCGCGAACACCGACGCCCAGGCGCTGGAAGCTTCGCCATGCCCGAACCGCCACCAGCTCGGGACCGCTCTGACGGGTGGGCTGGGAGCCGGCGGCGACCCGGAGATCGGCCGCGCCGCGGCGGAGGAGGACTCCCAGTTTCTCGCCGAGATGCTCGAGGGCTACGACATGGTCTTCATCACGGCCGGCATGGGCGGCGGAACCGGGACCGGGGCGGCCCCGGTCGTCGCGCGGATCGCGCGGGGCCTCGGGGCGCTCACCGTCGGGATCGTGACCCGTCCGTTCACCCTCGAAGGAGCGCGGCGGACCTCGAGGGCCGAGGAGGGGATCCTGCAGCTGACCGACGAGGTCGACACCCTGATCGTCATCCCGAACGACAAGCTGCTGCACCTCGTCGACCGCTCCTCCACGTTCGATGCGGGGCTGCGGATGGCCGACGAGGTTCTCTTCCAGTCGACGCGGGGCATCTCAGACGTCATCGTCGGCAACGGCCTCATCAACGTCGACTTCGCGGACGTCCGCACCGTGATGCGCAACCGGGGAGCGGCCTTGCTCGGCTGCGGCGTCGCGAGCGGGCCGAGCCGCGCGAACGACGCGGCGCAGAAGGCGATCGCAAGCCCGCTGCTCGACGATCTGAGCATCCAGGGAGCCGAGGCTCTGCTCATCAACATCGTCGGGGGACCCGACATGGGATTCCATGAGGTGACCGAGGCCGCGAGGTTCGTCACCGAGCAGGCCGGCAAGGACTGCG
>JAXDAY010000009.1:0-286543 GCA_034679345.1 Candidatus Eiseniibacteriota bacterium | reverse complement strand
CCGGATCACGGGCCGCGCGCCGCACCGATTGCGCTTCGAGCTGGGCTGCCGGCCGGATGGACCGCCGCTGCTCGTGCTCCAGGGGGAGAAGATCGTCGATGGCATGCGCTGATCGCCCGGCCGCTTGAAAGCTCTCCCGTCGTTCCGGTCGATCGGGGTGGCGGCCGACCTGACTTCCGCCTGCGCATCAGGCTAAAAGTCGCGATGGCCCATCATTAGCGGAATCGATTCCAGATTCCGGAACGGACACGAATCCCTTATAATTGATGCTGTGCATCCCGCCGGGATTCATCAATTCCGGCGGTCAGCGTCGAGTGCTGGGAATCCATCAAGAGGGAGGAGACATGTACAGGAAGACCGCCGCGATCGCAGCGATTCTTCTGGTCCTCGGGTGCATCTATGCGCCCGGGGCCTATGCCGGAGTATCCAAGGTGATTCTCTGCGAGGAGTTCGGCGCGACCTGGTGAGGGTACTGCCCTGACGCCCGGTGCGGGATGCAAATCGTCCAGGACGAACTCGGTTACGGCACGATGGTCAGCTATGAGAATCACGTCGGGGACGAGTACGCCACAGCGGAGACCGAGGCGCTCGGAGACTTTTACGGCGTGAGTGGAATTCCCGATGTGCGAATCGGCGGCAAGATCGCCGTCATCGGCGGCGGAGGCGGATGCGTCGCCATGGCGGACAAATACCGGCCCAAGATCCTGAGCTTGCTCGCGGAGACTGACGGGCTGAGCCCGATCGCGATCGGCAGCAGCATGTCGATCGTGGGCAGCACGGCGACTCTGACCGCCACTTACACGCTCGTCGACCCCGTCGAGCTGACGAACCTCCGCGCGACGCTGCTCCTCTACGAGGACGATGTCGCCGGCGGCCAGTGGGATCATGTGACGCGCAAGATCTACCACCAGAACATCAGCTTCACCGGTCAGGGAGATGCGGTTCAGGTGCAGGCGGCATTCCCGATCGCCGGGTATGTCGCCGACAATCTCCACGGCGTCGCCTATGTCCAGCAGACGACCGGATCGAAGGACGTTTTCCAGGCTCAGAAGATCGGATTCGGTGCGCCTCTTGACTTTTCGCTTTACGCGCCGAAGAAGATTGCCTCTCTTCCCGACGGCAGCGGCACGGTGACTTTCGATCTCCAGGTGATGAACCTCCTTCCCTCGGCGGACACCTACACCCTCGAGCCGACGGGATTCGCCGGATCGACGGTCGACTACCTCGTCTGCGGCGACAACACGCCACACTCGGGGCCCTACGACATCACGCTCGGTCCCGGCGAGATCTGCAACATGTCGATGCGCGTCCATACGGACGATGTCGTCGCCCTGCAGACCGGCGCCTTCGAGGTGACATCGCACACCACGCTGCGGACCTCCGCGATCAACTTCCGCCTGTTCAACGGCAGCCCGTCGATCCTCCTGGTCGACGATGACTCCTACAACGCCGATGAGGTCCCGCTCGTCAACGCGATGAACGCGAACAACCTACTTCACGAGAAGTGGGACATCATGAATGTCTACGGAGGCGCCTCGCCCGGCTACAGCAACATGGCACCCTACGATATCGTGATCTGGCACACCGCGTGGCGGTTCAACAACCTGCTCACAACGGCCGACATGGACGCGCTCACGCAGTTCATGAACAATGGCGGCAATCTCTTCCTGACGAGCCAGGAGTTCCTGGACACGATGGGCGGAGTGCCGAACGCGTTCATCACCAACTGCCTCGGGGTCTCCGACTGGGAGCTCGACAAGGGCTACGTGCAGCTCTATGGCGTCGCGGGCGATCCGATCGGCGACGGGCTCGATCTGCCGCTGTCCATCCCATACCCGA
The DNA here is from genome assembly GCA_034679345.1 of Candidatus Eiseniibacteriota bacterium. Lineage (GTDB taxonomy): Bacteria > Eisenbacteria > RBG-16-71-46 > CAIMUX01 > VGJL01 > JAXDAY01. Next base: position 284,704 of record JAXDAY010000009.1, on the reverse strand, counting down.
GCTTCAAGCAGGGCGATCACATCATCCCCGGCGGAGCGAGCGTCAGCTTGACCGCCCCCGGAGGATGGAACGCCACCGTGCGCTATCAGATGCCTGACGACGGCGCGAAGTCGGTCTTCATGGCGAGCGCGTTCAACGCGATCGACCAGGACGATCCCGATCCGAACAACACCAAGGTCGTCCTGGGCCGGATCATCGACTATCTCTGGCCGGAGTCGCCGGCCGCCGTCGAGGATCTGGGTGGATCGCTGGCGAGGAGTCGGATCACGGGCGTGCAGCCGAACCCGTTCAACCCACGCACGGAGATCTCGATTCTGCTGAGTTCCGCGGCGGCGGGTCCGGTCCGCCTGGAGCTCTTCGACCCGAGCGGACGGCGTGTCGCCTCGCTCTTCGATGGCAGCCTGGCCGCCGGAGAGCATCATTTCACGTGGGACGGCAGCTCCGCATGGGGCAAGCCCGCGGATAGCGGGATCTACTTCGCGCGCCTGCGGACGGTCGAGGGAAAGCAGAGCCACAAGCTCGTGCTTCTGAAGTAACGCGTTGCGCCCGGCCTCACTCCCGCAACGAGGCCGGCCCGATGGCCCGGGTGGTCCGCGTCCTGGAGGGCGCTCGACCCCCGGGCCTTCCCTCTGCGACGTGGGCGCGTAGAATGCGCTCGATGAACGATTCATCGATGGGCCGCCTCGCCTGGATCCGGCGGGAGGCTTCGCGCATCTGCGGCGAGTCGGGCCGGCCGATTCCCAGCCGTCTTCTGCATGAGGGCTTGCCGGTCCCATTGGCGGAGTCTTGTGACGAGGGGACGGAAGCGATCGATCTCGACTCGCTGGCCGCCGCATGGATCGCCCGCCATCCGTCGCGCCGATCGGCGGGGATCTACCTCACTCCTTCGGAGGTCGCTCGCGCCCTGCTCGACCGGACCACCCCTTTCCATCCACGATCGATCCTCGATCCCGCAGTGGGCGCCGGGGTCTTCCTTGTCCAAGCGCGGAAGGTCTTCGGAGCGGGCGTCGCGCTCCATGGCGCCGACATCGATCCGGTCGCCGTCCTGCTGACTCGAGCCGCTCTCTGGCTGGCGGGAGAGGATGAGGAGTCGATCGCAGGACGAATCCTGCATGCGGATTCGACCGCGACCGACTGGCGGGCCGTGCGGCCGGGTGGATTCGATCTCGTCTGTGGCAATCCGCCGTTCGGCAATGCGATCGAAGCCCGCACGGGAAGAAGCGGCGGGGAGTCACAGCGTCTCCAGGATCGCTTCCCCGGCCTCTTGCGCGGACCGTTCGATCGATGCGTGCCCTTCGTGCTCCTAGGCGCCGAGTCGCTGACGCCCGCCGGTCGATACGCGTGGATTCTTCCGCGCGCGCTTCTCTCCGCGCGCTACGCCACGCGTTTGCGCGAATGGCTGGATCGGCACGCGCCCCTCGAGCGCCTCGTCTCGCTCGAAGAGACGGACCTGATCCCGGACGTCGGTTTGCCGATGGCCGGCTGGATCGGGGCGGCCGCCGACGGCCTGCAGGATGTCGCGGTCGTCGATCTCGCTGGGCGCGCTCTCCGCGCAGTCCCGCGATCCCGCCTGCGACTGTCGAGCTGGGGCGCCCTCCTCGATCCGCTCGGGGGGTTGGCCGATCCGTCGCGGCCGTTGCCGCGCCTCGGGGACTCATTCGAGATCCGCGCGTCGATGACGGTGGCCGAAGCTTACGAGGCGGCGACGGATCTGCAGGATGGCGATGCCCAGGGATGGCGGCTCCTGACTGCCGGGAGTCTCACGCGCTATGGAGATCTCTGGGGACGGCGGCGCTCCCGCGTCCTCGGCCGCGACCTGCTGCGACCGATCCTGCCGAGAGAGACCGGCGCGATTCTCCCCACCCGCAAGCGCCACTTCGATTCACCCAAGGTGATCGTGGCCGGGCTCTCGCGCGTCTTCAAGGCGCGGCTCGACTCGGAGGGCGCCTATGCAGGATCCGTGGGGACTCTCATGATTCTCCCGAATGATCGAAGCGCGCGGTCATGCGCGCGCCTGCGCGCGGCGGCGATCCTCTTGAACAGCGCCTGGCTCACGGAGCTCCATCGCGCGCGCGCGGGCCCCGCGGGCCTTGCCGGCGGCGGGCTCAACCTGCTCAAGCGCGATCTCGAGGAGCTGCCGTTTCTCGAGCCGGCCGCTCTGGAGGAGCTGCTCGAGATCACGCCCGAGGAACCGCGGAGCGGGACGCCGCAGGACGATCGACTGCAACGCTCGATCCTCGGGCTTGCCGGATTCGACGCGGCCTCCGCCGAGGCGATTCTCGCGTCCTGGCGATCGAAGCTGCCGAGAGCCCGCTAGCGTCCCTCTTCGACGAGCTCCTGCAGCCGCTGCGGGTCGAGGACCGTGATGCGACGCCCCTCGATGCGGATCGCTCCCTGCTGTTCCAGGCGGTGGAGATTGCGGGATACGATCTCGCGAACGGTGCCGAGCCTGTTGGCGATCTCCTGATTCGAGAGCGGGAGCGTGAACGTGTCGCCGCGCCGCTCGGAGATCGTGAGCAGATACTTCGCGAGCCGCTGGGGCACCTCCAGGAGCGAGAGCTCCTCGACGAGCATGACGAGTTGCCGCAGCCGGCCCCCGATGACGCGAAGCGCGCCGAGGGCGACTTCCGGCCGGCGGCGGAGGATCTCCTCGAAGGCCGCGATCGGAAGGAGCAGGAGCTCGCACTCCTCCAGCGCGGCGCAGGAGGCCGGGTAGGGTTCGCCGTCGAGCAAGGGCAGCTCAGCGATCACCGCCCCCGGCGGCTCGATCGCCAGGATCTGTTCGCGCCCCGAGAGGGAGGCCCGATAGACCTTCACGCTCCCGGAGACGACGAGGAACATCCCGCGGGCCTCGTCGCCTTCAGCGAAGACCTCATCTCCCTTCTCGAAACTCACCGACAGGCACGCCGCGGCAAGATCCTGAATGGATGAGGCATCGAGACCCTTGAAGAAGGGCACGCGCTTGAGGAGCGTTTGGGGCGTGAACCCGGGATTCGAAGCCTTGGTCATCGTGCGCGCGTCCTCTCTTCCTCAGCGTCAGCGGACAGGCCCGAGAACGCGATCGAGGAGCTTCTCCTCCCCCAGAGTGTGCCCCCAGAGGTGCTCGATGAACGCGCGCAGGCTCCGGAGCGCATCGGGCGGGAACGCGGGGACCGCTCCCTGATCCGCCCAGGAGATTGCCGCGCTCACGCGCCGCCACTCATCGAAGATCGCCAGATGATCGTCGCCGAGCTCGTCGAGGATCGGGGAGATCGCGGGCTCGGATTCGAGGAGCAGCGGGAACGCCAGCGACTCCTCCATGTCCCGATGGTCCTCGAGCCGTGTGCCGAGCGACGCCGTCTCGGCCAAGAGCCGTTCGCGCCACAGCGCCGCCGGCTCTCCCGACGGCGTCGAATCGATCAGATCCGCGATCGCTCCCATGATGGCGGCCAGCTCGCGATGTTCTCGTCGCATCGTCGCCATCGGTCCGCGCGCGTCACGCTCCCCGGCCGGCGGGGAGCGCAGGGCCGATGGGGAAGGGGGCCAGGGGAGATCAGGCATCGCATTCTCCCGTCTCGATCGGCGGGTCGCCGATCGCGCCGTCAGTCCTCCCGCACCTCCGTCTTGCTCTCGAGGAATCGGGCGAGGAGGTGGAAGTCGGACCCGGGCCGGATGAACCGCACCTCGGTCTTCATCGTCTGCTGGTTGACCAATCTATCGAATGGCACATAGGTAAGGTCGAGCTGACCGCTCGTGCTCACCATATGGCCGTCGAGATTCTCCTCGACCAGCGCGCGATAGGCGCCGATGCCCAGCTGGCTTCCGAGCATCACATCGAAGGCGTGGGGCGGGGCGCAGCGCGACTCGTAGCCGATCTGGATCCCGATCACCTTCTTCTCCTTGCCGGTGCGCCGCCGGTACTCATCCGAGACGAGCCGCGCCATCTCTTTGCCGATGTCGATCCGGCCGATCGAGATGTTTCCGTGCTCGTCCTTCGGAATGTTGCGGATGTATTTTTCGGGGAACAGTTCCGCAAGACCCTCGGCGAGGACGATCGTACCGAAGTACTTGTGCTCGCGCTTCTCGCGAATGAGGATGAGATTCACGATCTGGTCGATCAACGACTCGACGCGCAGGCGACGCTCCTTGCGAGTCTTGCCCGTCTCCGGATCGACGACGTCGTCCTCGAAGGTCATCTCCTCGTCCACGTCCTCGACCGAGAGGACCATGTTCGCCTCGCCCGCGATTCCCACGCCGTAGGAAAGCCACCCCGCCTTGCGTCCCATGCACTCGGCGATATAGTAGACGCGGCCCGCCTCGGCGTCCGCGCGGAGGTTCTTGACCTCTTTGGCGAGAAAGTCGACCGCCGTGAAGTAGCCGAAGGTGAAATCGATCCCCTGGTAGTCGTTGTCGATCGTCTTCGGCAGATGGACGATCTGGATCTTCTTGGCGCCCTCCGGGAGCCGTTTCTGGTACTCGTAGAGGAAGTTCGCGGTCTTCAGCGTGTCGTCGCCCCCGATCGAGATCAAAGCGTCGATTCCCAGATCGAGCAGCGCGGAGTAGACGTTGCGCAGCTTGACCGTCTTCTCGGGGTTGTCGAGATCGGCCGGACACGTGATCCCCTTGCCCGGGTTGGCCCGGGAGGTGCCGATCAGAATTCCCTGCGAATTGCGGCTGCCCGTGACTTCCTTGCTGGTCAGTTCGCGATAGTGCTCGTCGCGGACAAGGCGGTGGGTCACCTGGTGGTAGTGCTGGAGATTCTCGTAGCCGTGCATGAACCCGACGACCTGGCGGTGATCGTCGAGGAAGCTCACGGCCGCGGCGCTGATGACCGCGTTCGCGGCCGGGGCGGGCCCTCCGGCGAAGACGATGCCGACGCGGCGGATATGGTCTCCCTTGCGGGATCTCGTGATGAGGGGATTCCGTGTCATGAAGCCGGGGTCCTCCTTCCGCAGCGGCGCGCGCTCCCCACCGGCAAACGTCGCTAAAGGTATCCGGCCGAAGGCGGAGTGTCCAGTTGCGGGGGCATCGCCGCCGGCGCCGCATCATCGCCGCGCCGCTCGGCGGAGCCCGTCATGCCCGAAGCGCGCGAGACCCCGGCGAACCATCTCCCGGGGTCTCGTAAAGCTAACTCACATCATCAGTTATCTGATCTTGTCGATGCGGCCGCCGTGGCTGCCTGTCGCGCTCGAGACTCGATAGAAGTACACGCCGCTCCCAACGTCTCGGCCGGCGTCGTCCCGACCGTCCCATCGCAGGACCGGCGTCGAAGGCGCGGCGCCTTCGAAGAGGGTGCGCACCTTGCGGCCCGTCGCGTCGAAGATCTCGAGGCTCGCGTCACCCGATTGCGGCAGCGACAGGCGAATCTCCGCATTCGAGCGGAATGGGTTCGGGTAGACGAGGGTCGTCCATGCGGGATCGAGGGCCGACTCCGGCGCGTCGGCGATCGAGAGCACGCGGGCCGCGGCGGGTTCCAGGTTCGGCCGCGGGCCGATGTACTTCGCTCCGCTGTACGGTGTGCCTGTGTCGTGGAGGATCGTGCGGACCTCGAGTGGCGTGAGGACGCGCCCCACGTTCGCCAGGGCGATCCCCTCGAGAGCCAGCGCGGAGCCGGTCACCATGGGCGAGGCGCCCGAGGTGCCTCCGAACTGCGAGGTGTAACGGTTCTGGAGGGTGTTCCCGTAGAGATCGCCGTAGCCGGTCGTCACGATCGACGAACCCCAGGCGTGGACGTCCATCCGGCTTCCCCAGTTCGTGAACCACTCCGCCACCAGGCCGCTCGGGGTGCCCGCGGCGACCATCGTGGCGCCCGAGTCTCGTATGAAGCGGTTGAAGACGCCGCCCCAGGACGGATCGTCGAGGTTCTGCGTGCCGTTGGCGCCTGCTTCGATACAGTTGATTCCGAGCGACCAGCAGCCGGTCCAGATCACGTCGTAGTTCACCTGCAACCACTCCATCGGCGTGGCGTCCTTTCCGGCGGGATACATCTGGAGCTCGATCAGCCAGACATCGCCCGGGCCGAGATGGTCGATCGCCTCCTGGAAGTAGTGGGGGACCGTGGGCCACTCGGCGACCGTCACGGCGACCACGCCCCAGTCGACGTTCGGAGCGAATCCCATCACGCCAAAGCCATTGTGCTGGCCGATCACCTCGCCGAGGACCGCCGTGCCGTGGGTCTCATAGGACGGGTCCTGCCCCGCCCCGCCGATGTAGAAGTTCGCGGTCTCGTCGAAATCCTCGTGGTTCTCGGTCCAGCAGAGCTCGACGTCGATGAACTTCATGCCGTCGCCGAGGCCGCCAGGGATCGCCCAGGCCGCGGGGGCGTTCAGCCCGATCGGCGGCTCGTAGAGATAGGTCTGCTGCGGCGAGAAATCGGGCGTCGGCAAGAGCGCCTCGTCGATCGGCGCGAGAGCCGCCTCGTTCGGCCCCATGATCACCGCCGGCTCGGGGATCGGCACCGGGTGGGCGATCTCGACCTGGGGAAGGGCGTTCAGCTCGTTGACGAGCCGGGCGACGCCGGCCCGGCCGCCCTCCACTCGCACGTCGTACCAGAGCGAGAGGTCGGGACCGACGACGCCGGAGCGTTGCTCGCCGAGCGCCTTCCAGGCCCGCAGGGTGGGGCGATCACGCCGGATGGTGGAACGCACCTCTGCGATCGCGGCCCGGTTCAGGGTCTCCTGGACGCGGGACATGTCGAGCCCCGAATCGTCGACGAAGTTCGCCCCGTTGAAGAGGACGTTGCTTCCCTCGACGAACTTCACCTGGAGCCAGGACGGGTCGAATCGCTCGAGATCGGCCTCTGTCCAGGTGTGAAACGAGCTGATCGGCCTGGTCGATGTGTCGAGCGCGAATGCCCACGCGGGGGCGAGGGCCACGGCCAGGACGGCTAGTAGAAACCGCGTTCTCATGGGAGGGGCCTCCTAGGGATGCGGACCTGGTGGACTCATGCAAGCGACCGAACGCCATGCATTATAGCGGATCTTGTTCGGTCCCGGGAGTGCGGATCGTTCTCTCCGGGTCGGTCATCGCGCGGACTTCATCGGGCGGCGAGGGTTTCGAGCACGAGCGCGTCGGTCGGGAATGCGAGAGGCAGCCCGGGATTCCCCGGCTCGACGAAGCGCAGCTCATCCACATCGTCGCCGGGCCGCAGCTCGCCGCCGACCGGTCGCGCGCGGAACCAGATTCCGACACTCTGCGAGTCCGGAAGGTGGAAGTTCGAGTGGACCGCGAAGACCTCCCCGATTTCCACCACGAGCCCGGTCTCCTCCGCGACCTCGCGGGTTAGCGCCTCCCGAAGCTCCTCGTCGTACTCGACATAGCCGCAGGGCAGGCACCAGAGGCCGGGGAAGCTGGAGCCTGCCGCGCGCCGGCCCAGGAGGACCCGCCCGCCGTCGAGGATGATCGCGGCCACTCCGACCACAGGGTTGCGGTACTGGATCCAGCCGCACGTCGGACAGACCGGGCGGATCCGGCCATCGAGGAGGCGTCGCTCGAGCTGCGCGGCGCAGCGGGGGCAGAAGCGGAAGTAGCTCCGCTCGGTCGAGACGGGCCGCGTCACGCAGACGCCTCCGTCGTCTCCACGGGGGGCGGCGGGTCGGTCATGAAGACCAGGCGGTTGCCCGGAGGCATCAGGAGACCGACCAGGCATCCCGTGAGGAAACCTCCCAGGTGCGTGTAGAAGTCCCCTCCGAAGATCGCCGGGATCAGAGCGAGCACGACGATCGGCAGGTAGACGCGCACTGTCTTCCACCTCTGTCGCCTCCCGAAGAGCCGCACATGGCGCAACAGGAAGAAGAGCGCGATGCCATAGAGCCCGAAGATCGCGCCGGATGCGCCCACGGAGAGGACAGGCTTGTCGCGCAGCGCGAGGGAGAGCGCGGCGCCGCCGAGGCCGCAGAGGAGGTATCCCAAGAGCATCTTCGCGCGGCCGTAGAAGTATTCGACCACGGCGCCCGAGGCGGCCAATGCCACCATGTTGAAGAAGATGTGCTTCGGGTTCGCGTGGAGGAAGACCGGGATCAGCACGGCGGGGAAGCCCCTGCCGTCCCCGACGAAGGCCCGGAGGCGGCGCGAGAACGCCCAGAGACTTTGGGAGTAGTCCTCCCTCCAGACGAGGAAGAGCAGGGCCGTGACGAGCACGTTGGCGAGAACAAGCGCCTCGGTCAGCGAGAGTCCCCGGCGCGGGAAGATCGTCTCGCCGAGTCCGGGAGCGGGCGGAGGTGGAGCCGTCGGCCGGGAGGGAACGAAGAGATGGTAGACCTCCAACGAGTCGGCCCTGCGCCATGCGCCCTGAGTCCACATGGGGGATCGGATCCAGGCCTCGGGCGGGATCAACCCGCGGCGGACCCAATGTTCCCACTGATCGTCCGGGATGACGAAGTGACTCGAGCCGATTCGCACGCGGGTCACGGGACGCCCGCCGCCTCTCGTTGCCGCTCGAGCTTCGGCGTGCTAGTCTCGCCGCCGACATGAGCCTTCAGCCCGCCACACCCGACGCGCCCGAGACGCCGGCCCTGAAGATCGCCTTCGTCGGGACTCACGGCGTGGGGAAGACGACGCTCTGCTTCGAGTTGGCCGCGCGCCTGAAGCGGCGCGACCTGCGCGTCGACATGGTCAAGGAAGTCGCCCGTTCCTGCCCCCTTCCGCTGAATCGGGCGACGACGGTCGAGGCGCAGGCATGGATCCTCCACACCCAGATCGCCCAGGAGATCGAGGCGCTCGTCCATCACGACGTGATCGTCTGCGATCGGGCGGTCGTAGACAACTATGCATATCTGGTCCAGAAGTTCGGCCGGATTCACATCTTCGACGAGCTGATGGCCTCCTGGCTGCCAACCTACGGCTTGTTGGTCAAGGTCCCGATCGTCGACCGGCCTCGCTACGACGGCGTCCGCGACACGGGGGCCGACTACCAGCAGGAGATCGACTCGACGATCGAATCCCTTCTGAAGGAGTTCCGAGTCGACTGCGTCCGGCTCCCCGCCTGGTCGAGAGACTCGTGGATCGAGCAGGTGATCGAGGCCCTGCCCTTGGGCGGGGAGCAACTCGGTCTCTTCGAGGAGGGCGGCCCGCGCCGGCCGTAGCCCCAAGCCTTGACCGCGCCCCTCTTCCTCGCCGCAGCCCTCACCTTGAACGCCGTGGCGAACGTCCTGATCAAGTACGCCATGTCCCGATCGGCTCAGCCTCTCATCGAGGTCCAGGGCGCCCTGCGACCCTTCCTGACCATCCCCTTCCTCGCGGGCGTGGTCTGTTTCGCGGCGAACCTCGCCTGCTACTCCCTCGCCCTGCGCACAATGAAGATCTCCCTCGCCTACCCGCTCATGGTGAGCCTGGGGTACATTCTGATCCTCGCGCTGAGCTGGTTCCTCTTCTCCGAGCGGTTGACGACGGTCCAGTACGCGGGGATCGGTCTCATCATGGTGGGGCTCTGGATGGTCGTGCGCTAGAGCTTCTCGCGGGCCGCCTATTTGTACATTCCAGACGAGGCGGTGTTCAGGACGAGGATCCGCTCGTCGCGCCGGATCGCCCCCTGCTCCAGGAGCGGCCTCAGCGCGGCTAAACCTGCGGCCCCCTCGGGCGCGACATCGATGCCTTCGAGACGCGCCGCCCTCTCGGCCGCAGCGGCGAGATCCTCTTCGGCGACAGCCACGGCGACTCCGCGGCTTTCCCGGATCACCTGCAGGATCTCGCGATCGGCGAAGGGTGAAGGGACCCGGAGTCCCCAGCACCGCGTCTGCGCTTCCTCGCAAGGAACCGCTCGTTCAGTACCGCCTCGAAACGCCTGAACGATCGGCTGGCAGCCCTTCATCTGAACGGCGATCATCCGCGGCCGCTTCGCCTGGATCCAGCCGAGCGACTCCATTTCCAGAGCCGCCTTCCAGATCGCGATGAGCCCCGTGCCGCCCCCGGTGGGGTAGACGATCGCCTCGGGCATCTCGTCTCTCATCTGCTCTGCGATCTCGTAGCCCATCGTCTTCTTCCCCTCGAGACGATAGGGCTCCCGCAGCGTCGAGGCGTCGAGGGCGTCCCTCCAGGCCGGCTTCTCCTCGGCGTGGCGGCGGAGCGCCGCGCCGGCCTCCCGGATGGTTGTCCCCGCCGTGATCACCTCGGCGCCATAGGCCCGCGCATCCCGCACGTAGATCCCGGGAATGTCCATCGGGAAGGCGATCAGGGCGCGAAGGCCGTGGCGCGCCGCGTAGGCGGCGAGGGCGAGTCCCGCGTTTCCCGCCGATGGCGCGCTCATCGCTCGCACGCCGAGCTCGGCCGCGCGCGCGACGGCGACCGCCATCCCTCGCGACTTGAACGAGCCGGTGGGGTTCCGCCCTTCGTCCTTCACCCAGAGCCTCTCGAGGCCGAACTCGCCGGCGAGCCGCGGCGCGGAGAGGACCGGCGTCATTCCCTCGCCGAGCCCGACTCTGTAGCGCGCCGAGCGGATCGGCAGGAGCTCGCTGTAACGCCAGATGTCGGCATCGCGCTGCCCCAGATCCCACGGGAGTCCGCGCAGGTCGTTCCGATCCAGGTTGTATCGCGCCTGCAACGGACCGCCGCACGCGGGACAGACGGTCTGGATGCGATCGGCATCCTCGCGCCGTTCGCAGCGGGCGCAGCTCAGATGGCTCAGGGCGGAGCCTGCAATCAGGGGAGGCAAACGCACGAGGGGGAGTCTACCAGAAAGGTGGGCGTAAGTCGCCCTCCGCCTTGCCCCTCGGGGGCGCGGCTCGCTACTCTCTCCCTCATGCGAACCGAAGGCAACGTCATCGAGGCCCGCGGGCTGACCAAACGATACGGCGAGTTCGTCGCGGTGGACGGGATCGACTTCGACGTGCGGGCCGGAGAGTGCGTCGGATTCCTCGGACCCAATGGCGCCGGCAAGACGACGAGCGTCCGGATGGTGAGCTGTTTCACGCCGATCACCTCGGGGAGCGTGCGCGTCTTTGGCATGGACGTGAGGCTGAGGCCACGCGAGGTCAAGGCCCGCCTCGGGATCTGTCCGCAGGAGGACAACCTCGACCCCGATTTCACGGTGCGGAAGAACCTCCTCACCCACGCGCGCTACTTTCGCATCCCCTCCGACGAAGCCCGCGCCCGCGCCGATTCCCTCCTCGATCTGCTCCAGCTCAAGGAGAAGGCCGGCGCGAAGATCGACGAGCTCTCCGGGGGCATGAAGCGACGATTGATCCTCGCCCGCGCCCTCCTGAACCAGCCGAGCCTCCTGATCCTCGACGAACCGACGACGGGCCTCGATCCGCAGGCGCGGCATCTGATCTGGCAACGCGTGCGCACTCTCAAGAGCGAGGGGACGACCGTCCTTCTGACGACCCACTATATGGAGGAGGCGACCCAGCTCTGCGATCGGGTGATCCTGATGGATGTCGGCAAGATCCTGCTCGAGGGCAGCCCCACCGATCTGGTGGCGCGCGAAGTCGGCGAGGAGGTGATCGAGATCTGGAATCCCGTTTCGGGAATCGCCGAGCTCGTGCGTGAACGCGGCTGGTCGAGCGAGACCGTCGAGGATCGCCTCATCATCTATCTCCCGCGGGGGGAAGACGGTGCGCGGTTGATCGAGGACCGCTTCCCGCATCAGGAGAGGCTCTTGAGGCGCGCGACGCTCGAGGACGTCTTCCTGCGTCGCGCCGGTCGGGCGCTGAGGGACTGAACGATGATCTCGATGCTGCGAAACGTCTCGCCCCGCTGTCTCAGCGTCTGGCGCCGCGACATGGACGTCTACCGGACGACCTGGCTCACAAACTTTCTCCCACCCCTGATCGAGCCGGTTCTCTACGTTCTTGCCTTCGGCTTCGGATTGGGCTCGCTGATCGGCGAGGTCGACTACCAGGGCCGCACCCTGGGCTATCTCCCCTTCATGGGTCCCGGGATCGTCGCGGTGGCCATCATGTTCTGGGCCTACTTCGAGAACACCTACTCATCGTTCGTCCGCATGTACTATCAGAAGACCTTCGACGCGATCATCGCGACCCCGCTGCTCGTCGAGGACGTGATCATGGGCGAGCTGCTCTGGGGAGCGACGAAGAGCCTCATCGCCTGCGTCATCATGGGGGCGATCCTGAGCGGCTTTGGCCTCGTGAACTACCCGAGCGGGCTGCTCGCCCTGCCGATCGCTCTCCTGGGGGGGCTTCTCTTCGCCTCGCTCGGCCTCATCACGACCGCCCTCGTGCCGACGATCGAGTCGATGAACCTGCCGATCTTCCTTCTGATCATGCCGATGTTCGTCTTCTCGGGGACCTTCTTCCCGATCGACATCCTGCCCGGCTGGGCGCGGCTGATCGCTTGGGGGCTGCCGCTGACCCACATCTCCTACCTGGTGCGCGGCGCCTTCCTTGGATGGTTCCCCTCGATCTGGCCCTACGCGCTGCTCTACCTGGGAGCCCTCACCATGGTCTCGATGGTCCTCGCCCTCGCCATGATGAAGCGGCGGCTCATCAAGTAGCCGCGTGCCCCCGTCGCGGGGCGATCATTTTCCGAACAGCCGCGCGACGCGCCCCAGGAGGCGGGGTTTCGGCTGGGCGCCACGATGCTGGATGATCGTATCGAGCAGCTCTCTGAGCTCTTGCTGGTCGGGCGAGAGCTTGAGCGACGCCTGTCCCAGCGCGATCGCCTCCTCGACGAAGCCCGCCCGCAGGAGAGATGCGGCCGCGTTTCGCAGGATGCGGGCGTCACCGGGCGCGAGCGACGCAGCCCGGTTGTGGATCTGCGCCGCTCCGGCGTCGTCGCCCGCCTCGGCCCGCGCCCGGGCCAGCAGATCGAGGATGTTGGGATCGTCCCCTTCGGAGGCCGCGGCCTTCTCGAGATGGGGCAGCGCCTCCTTCAGCCGGCCAAGCCTCTCCATGCCGATCGCGATCAAGAAATGGGCGCGGCCGTAATCGGGATCGGCGCGGATCACCTCTTCGAAGAACCCGAGGCTTTGCGCCGCCTCTCCTTCGATGGCCTGGTGGACCGCGGCGTCCCAGCGCGCCTCGAAATCGGGGACCTCGGCGCGCAGGATCACGATGTGCGCGAAGCGCCGGGTGTCGGGAGACTTCGCGATCTCGAGAAGCCGGCGCGCCTTGGGCGCCGCGATTTGCGGCCCATCCGTCTGGAGGCTCCAGGCGGTCAGGAGACGCGCGATCTCCTCGTTCGGCGTCCCCTCTGCGATTCGTCCCCGCAGGAGGGCTCGCGCGCTCGATCCGGTCAACCCGCCGCGCTCGGCGATCGCGATCACGAGTTCGAGCTGGCCGGGCTCGGGGCTCTCCTCGAGCGCGGTTCGCAGGATCTCGAGGGCCTGGGCTTCTTCCCCGCGATTCAGCAGGGAGCGGGCGAGGTTCGTGCGGGCGGTCGAAGGGCCCTGCGCATGAATCGCCTGCTGGAAGAACGGCTCGGCCTCGGCGAGCCGCCCGGCGTTGGCGAGCAGACAGCCGGCCTGATCGAGGAGGTTACCCTCGAAGGGCGTGCGACCGAGGGCCTGGCGGAGCACGCCGACGCCCTGATCGACGAATCCATGCTCGGCGAGCCAATCGGCGTATCCCTGCAATGCGGGCAGGTAGGCGGGATCGCGGCGCAACGCCTCCTCGAAGGCGGAGCGCGCCGAATCCGCCGCCCCGGAGCGCCGGCGCGCGATGGCGAGGAAGAACGGCGGCGCCGCCGACAGCGGGGCGAGATCGCACCAGCGTTCCAGGGCTTCGCACGCGGCCGCTTGCCCCTCGGGATTCTGTCCCTCGACGAGAGCGCTGGAGATTCGCGTCAGACACTCGCGCGCGATCGGATTCTGCGGTTCGCGGGAGAGGCAGTGCAGGACCGGCTCGAAGAGCCGTCGTGGCTCCTCGCGTCCCACTCCCGTCTGAAACGCAACCAGCCGTTCGAGCGCGTAGAGCGACGCGATGGCCGTCAGGCTATCCTGCGTCTGGAACATCTCAGCGGGCGAGGATGCGAGAATCGGCCGGTCGAGCGCCTTCAGGAGATCTCCCATCGCGACCGGAAGGCTCTCGTAGATGGCCGATGTCTCGAGGTCGACCTCGACCTGCGCGAGCCGATCGCCGCCGGGGCCCTCGAGAGTCAGCTCGGCCCGGGCCGGCGCCGATTCGCGGATGTTCATGTAGAGAATGCGCTCCGCGGGCGGCGCCAGATCGAGCTTCCGGCGGATCTCCGCCGCGTGCCACGGCATGGGTCTCAGGATGAAGCGTTTGTGTCCCTCGGAATCGACGGCCGTTTCGGGCCAGAGGGAGGCGCGCAAGTTGCGATTCGCGAACCATAGCCTCAACCACTCCAGCACTCCGATCGCGAGCGAGACGCGCTGAGGATCCTGGCTCCCCGCCGGATGCAGCAGGATCAGGTCGAGGGCTTGGGGGTCGTTTCTCGGCGGCTCGGCCATTCCGGCCTCCTAGACGCTGAATCGGACGTGGAAGATCTCGCCGTCCTGCACAGGATAGTCTTTTCCCTCGAGTCGGACGAGTCCCCGCTTCTTCGCCTCGGGCAGCGAGCCGCATTCCAGGAGCAGTGAACCCGCGATCACTTCCGCTCGGATGAACCCCCGCTCGAGATCCGAGTGGATCGCGCCCGCGGCGCGCCGTGCCACCGTCTCGCGGCGGATCGTCCAGCCGCGGACCTCGTCCTCCCCGACGGTGAAGAAGGTGATCAGATCCAGCGCCGCATAGGCGGCGCGGATGAACCTGTGCAGCCCCGGCTCTTCGAGGTTGTACGATCTCAGGATCTCGGCGCGATCCGCCGGATCGAGCTCGCCGATCTCTTGCTCGACCTTCGCCGAGAGCGTGAAGAGCGGCCATCGCTGCCGGTCGCAGTGCGCGCGCAACTCCGCGATTCCGGGAGCACGAGAGCCCTTGGACACATCGGACTCGGAGAGATTGGCGACCACCGTGATCGGCTTTCGCGTCAGAAGCCCGTATTGCCGGATCAGGCCCTCCGCATCTTCCGCGAGTCTCATCCCGCGCAGGCCGTCTCCCGTCTCGAGGTGCGGGATGAGGCTCAGCAGGAAGGTGTGGCGCCGCTCCGCATCGGGGTTGTGCTTGCTCTTCGCCGCCATCTCCACGCTCTCGACCCCCTTCTGGGCGATGGCGTAATCGGCGAAGACGAGCTCGTTCCAGAAATCTCTCAGGACGGAGACGGTCTCCGCCGCTGCGCCGGGCGTGAAGAGGTCCAGGACGATCGCCATCCCGTCGCACTTGCGGATCTCGGTATGGGCGATCGTCCGAAGCTTGGCGTCGGTGCGCGAGTCGAATCCCGGGACGTCCATGATCTCGATTGTCACGGGGGTGCGCTTCTTCGGCGAATAAAGCTCGCTCAGTCGCTCGAAGCGGGGATCGTGGACCTCGACCATCGCCCGATCGGGGCTGTAGTTCTGGGCCAGGGCCCTGCGGCTCGCCGGAATCCCGGCCAGCAGCTCGAAGACCGTGCTCTTCCCGCCGCCGGGCGGGCCGACCAGAGCGAAGCTCGGCATGAGTCCTCCATCGATGGTACGGTACCCGAGGAGGGTAACGATTCGCGGAGCGCCCTCCAAGGAGCGATCCTCGTTTCGAACCGGATCGATCGACCCCCATGCTTGACACCCGCGCGCCGGCTTTCTAGAGTCCGACGCGTTAGGCCATAGGGCTTCCCGCCCTCCGGCGCGGGCGCGCCGGATCCAAGGGAAAACGGTCGAATGCCGTTGCGGGCCCGCCGCTGTAGTCGGGGACCGCCTCCGTAAGAAGTGCCACTGGCGAAAGCTGGGAAGGCGCGGAGAGCGGGACGATCCGAGAGCCAGAAGACCTGGCGGGAAGCTCCATCGAAGCCATCCGGTCCGGGCGCGGCCGGGGCGGCGCCGCCACCGTCCCGATCCCTCCCCGCCGAATGGGCTTCCGACGCGCCGATGCCGGGCGTCCGCGCGTGGGCACCTCTCGAGGATCGGGGGTCCCGTGAAGTCGAGAACGCTTCTGCTCGTTCTTCTCATCGCAGCTGCGCCGGAACCTTCGGCGGCCCAGGCGCCTCCCCTCTGGCCCGCGATCTACGACACCATCGATGTCATGGCGCCGCGGCCCGATCTCGGCGACCGCATCGGGGGCGCGCGAGGATTCGTCACCGAGGTCCCGCTGGGCCTGCGAGCTCCCGCTGGCGTCGATCTCGGCGGGCTGATCGAGCGGGCCGTCGGGACGCGGGTGCGCCACTATGGCGGGCTCGGCTCTCCCAGCTTCGTGTCGGTGCGCGGGAGCAACCCCGCCGAGGTGCGCGTCTATCTCGACGATATCCCGCTCTCCAACGCCGTCGACGGCATGGTCAATCTAGCGCTCCTGCCCGCGCGCGCCTTCGAGAGCGCGGAGATCGGACGCGGTCCGCTCGCCGATGACACCGGCGGGGGACCGGGCGCGATCCGCCTTCGCACGCCCGAGCAGCTCAACCAGCCGATTCGGCTGCGCGCCGGAGCCGGATCCTTCGGCACGCTGCAGCTCTCGGGCGCCGGCGGCGCCGCTCGCGGCCCGGTTTCCTTGTTCGTGGCGGGCGGAACGCTGCGCAGCGACGGCGACTATTCCTATCGGGACCGCGGGGCGACGCCGTTCGAGCGTTCCGACGATCGCGACGTGCGGAGGCAGAACAATTCGCTGCGCCAGGACGATCTCCTCATGCGCCTGCGCGCGAAGGTGGGCGAGGGGCGCATCGTCGACTATACCGGGCAGGCGCTCTCGAAGGAAGGCGGGATCCCCGGTACCGAATCCCTTCAGACGAAGAATGTAAAAGACCGTCTTCGACGCTGGATCCACGGCCTCTCGATCTCCGAGAACCGGCGGGCGTTCGGATGGAAGATCACGGCGCACCGGCAGGTCGACCGCGATCACTTCGAGAATCCCGACGGCGAGGTCGGACTCGGCCGCGCCGATCGCCGCAGCCGGCTCGACGCGCGGGGCGTGAATCTTGCCGCCGGAGGGCGCAGGCCGGGCTCGGCCGTCGGAGCCCGCATCTTCGGCGGCTTCCGCGCCGAGGACTGGAGCGAGAGCGATCGGATCGCCCTTGAGGAGCGGCCGGAGACCCGGCGACGCGCCCGAAGCGGCGGGATCGAGGGGAGCTTGCGCACGGGGGCGATCGAGTGGATGCCGCTCATCGGCTGGACCGCGATCGCCGACCGCACCGGCGCAGAGACGAGCCGGCGCACCCTCGCCGACCGGCGGATCGGTTTCGCGGCGCATCCGCGACGATCCTTGAGCGTGCGCGGCGGGTGGGGGATTACCCATCGAGCGCCGACTCTCGTCGAGCTCTTCGGGCAGGGAGGCGTCCAGCTCGGCAATCCGGAGCTCACGCCGCAGCGCGGCGAGTCGTGGGATCTGGGGCTCGCTCTCGCGGGGCCGCGCGCCTCGCTCGAGGTGGCTTACTTCGGAAGCCGCACGCACGACGCGATCGTCTGGGTGCAGAACAGCCAGCGCACGAGCCTCCCGCTGAACCTCGAACGGACGCGGATCGACGGGATCGAGATGACCGCCCGCTATGCTCTGGCGTGGGATCCGGCAGTGAGCCTCACCGCCGCGGGGACGATCCAGGATGCGCGCGACGACGGCCCTTCGCCCGTCTACCACGGCAAGCGGCTTCCCCATCTCCCCCAGGCGCAAGGCGCCCTCTCGACGGAACTCGATTTCGGGCTCCTGAGAGCGAAGCACACGCTCGACTGGGAGGGGAGCGTCTACCGGGATCGGTACAACTCGGCGGATCGGCGCCGCGGCGGGCGCGCGCTCCAGGATCTCGACCTCGCCCTTCGTCTGGGACGCTCGCGCCTCGAGGCGGGGCTTCTCTTGCGAAACGTCACCGACCATCGCTCGCAAGACGTCTCCGGATTCCCGATGCCGGGCCGCTCGGTTTGGTTTTCGCTCACGGCCGATCTCACCCAGGGTCCGGCCCGTTAGCCGAGGAGGTGCTTCCATGCGTCCAAGAGTCTCGATTGGGCTCGCCGGCTGCCTGCTCTCGCTCCTGACGCTCGCCGCCGGCTGCGGCGACGACGAAGGAACGAAGCCCGGGCCCGAGCCGTCGGGCGAGTGTGGCCGGATCCTCGTCGTGGCAAGCGATTACGCCGTGGGCTCGCTCGCCCTCATCCAGGGCGACTCGACCTTCGCGACCCAGACCAATCTCGCCTCGATCCACTCCGACGCCGTCGCGCGGGTCGAGCGCAACACCGCCTACGTCGTGAATCGATTCGGCGGCGACAATGTGCAAGTGATCACCATGACGGGGGACTTCCAGACCGTCCGCCAGATCCCCATGGGCGCGGGATCGAACCCTCACGACATCGCCTTCGTCTCCGACTCGGTCGCCTACGTGAGCCGCTTCGGCTCGACCGGCTTGATCGCGTTCGATCCGCGGACCGGAGCCATCCGCGACACCATCGATCTCTCGCCCCTGGCCGATGCCGACGGGGTCCCCGACATGGACCGGCTCTTCTTCGAACCGCCCTACCTCTACGTCGCGGTCACGCGGATCGACTTCGGCGGCGGAACCTACGACCCCGTCCCGCCCTCGCATCTCGCCGTCGTCGACACACGCGACAACTCGCTCATCGATGTGGACGAGCAGGCGGACGGCGTCCAGGGGATCATTCTGGCCGGGCTCAATCCATGCGCGCCGATGGTCCGAGCCCCATCGACCTCCTCGCTCCTCCTCGTTCCGGAATCGGGCGTCTATGGGGAGCTCGATGGCGGCGTCGAGAAGGTCGACCTGGAATCGTGGGCATCGGTGGGATGGCTCGTGCGCGAGGAGGCGCTGGGCGGAGATCTCATCGACTTTGCGCTCACCGAGAACGGAACGGGCTACGCCGTCGTGAGCCGGTCCGGGGAAAACGGCGATGTCACCTCGATCGTGCGCTTCGATCCCGCGACCGGAGCGCTCATCGGCACGATTGCCGAATCGGATGGATACGACTTCTCCGATCTCATCGTCACGTGCTGCGGCTATCTCATGGTGAGCGATCGCAGCTACACGCAGCCCGGTGTTCGGGTCTACGACGGAGTGGGCGATCATGAGGAGTGGATCCGCCTCGTCCCGACCGGGCTGCCTCCCTTCGAGCTGATCGAGATTCCCGCCGCGCCGCGGTAAGAGGCCGCCGCTTCACACCGGCGAACCTGGGCAAGAAAGCCGGCCGGGGGTGGACCCCCCGGCCGGCCGCCGGAACGGCGATCGCCTCCATGGGATCGCCTTACTCGATGCGAACCACCTTCACGGTCCGGCTCTCGCCGCGCGACTCCATCCGCACGAAGTACGATCCGGCGCTTGCCGCCCGGCCCGTTTCGTCCCGGCCGTCCCACGACGCGGCGTGGGTGCCTGCCTCGAGCACCGCGTCGAGAAGCCCCCGCACGCGCCGGCCCTGGACGTCGAAGACGTCGAGACGGACGCCTGCCCGCGCCGGCAGGGCCAGCTCGAGGCCGACCGGCCCGGGGCTCGGCGCCGATCCGATCGCGCGCAGCCCAAGTCGCTCGGGGAGGCTCGCGAGCGGACCGACGTCGGAGGCCGCCGCGTCGCGCACGTCGATCCTGTAGCCGCCCGAAGCTCCGTTCTGGTTCAGGATGACGAGCCCGTAGATGTCATTGGAGGCGACGTCGACCAGAAGTCGCTCCGCCTGACCCGGGCCGAAGTCGTTCGTCGATTCGAGCGCCTCGTACGATCTCTGAATGAAGTCCTGCGCATCCGATCCGAAGAGGGCCACCCCGACATCGAGATTCCCCTCGAGGGGAGTGACCATGATCTCCAGGAGGATCGGAGCGATGTGGACGTTCAGGTCCCAGACGTTCAAGACCGTCTGGGTCGAGAATGCCATCTGAGCGGTCTCGACCTCATCGGGATCGCTCACGACGATCGACTGGCCGATGGCGTTGTCATAGGAGATCGTTTGGTCGCCCGTGCCGACGACGCGATCGAACCGGGGGTAGTATGGCGCGTCGGGCGCTTCGTGGCCGTCGATGGCCATGTAGCGGATCCCCGGACCGGAAGCGTCGCCCTTGAGGTAACACGCGGCGCCGAATCCCTCGCAGTCCCAGACATGGACTTCAGACTCGGAACCCGTCTCGGGGCGCACTCCGGCCGCCGACCAGACCTCGACGTCGGGGACGTCGGTCCAGACCACCTCGTCGGAGAGGTTATGGACGGTCTTCGGCAGCAGCGAGATGCGCGGCCCCATTCCCACCGAGTAGGAGCCGTTCGATGTGGCGTCGTTCATCGTCATCACGAAACCGTAGAAGTCGCTCGCGGGGGCGGTGTAGAGGAACCACTCGCCGGCCTGACCGCTGTTGATGCTCCCGGATGCGGCTCCGCTCCGCTGGATGTAGCGATCGCCGTCGTGCGAGCTCATGACGTAGATCCCCGCGTGCAATGGCGAGAAGAACCCCTCGTATTGACGGAACATGTAGGTCATGCCCTGGGTCAGGTGGACGTCCCAGACCTTGACGATGTGATCCTCCTCCCAGACGCCGGTCTCAAAGCCCGTGAGGATTTCGTCGTCCTGCTCCCACTCGGTCCGCTTGTAGTCGGCGCCGCTCTGCCGGAAGACGCGCAGGTAGTCGGTCGACTTGCTTGGGTTGTAGTCGGCGGCGATGAACTCGACGCGTGGATAGGCCCCGGAAGTGGCAAGCAAGTTCTCGAAATGCGCGTCTTCGAAGAGCTGGAGCCTGAGATTCGTGTCCTCGCCGGGTCGGGCAGCCGAGACGGCCCAGGAGAAGGCGTTCGGCGTGTAGCTGTAAAGCGAGAGGTCGAGATAGGAGCTCGTGGGCGACTCCTCGGCGAGCTCGTACATCGTCGGGCCGATCTGGATGGAGAAGTTGCCGTCGACCTCCGTGTTCGCCCAGACGACGAGTCCGTAGACATCGTCGTGCGGGACGACGTAGGTCCTCGACTCGCTCAAGCCCGCCGGCCAGTCGTCTTCCTCCCAGACGGCGCCGGCGCGGCCGGTCCAGTAGGCGCCGTCCGAATGGAAGAGGGCCATGCCGAGATCGAGGCCGGGCGTGTCGATGTCGAGGGTGAAGCCGATCCTCTCGCCCCCGATCAGCGGCACGTCGTAGGTGCGCACGACATTGTAGTCGTTCCAGGATGCGTTTCGCACGACGCCGTCGGGATAGAGCATTCCGTTTCCGGCCTCATAGCTGAGCACGTACTGGCCCGATCCCGAGGCCTTGGTCAGCTCGATGTGGTCCTGGCTCAGGATGTTGTGGTTGAAGTTGCCGACCACGAAGTCGATCTCCGAGCCGGGCATCGAGGAGGACGCCTGGAGCCAGCGGTGGTTGTTGTCGGCGTAAACGCTGAGCTGGTAGTTCGCCGTATCGCGGGATCGGACCCCGATCGCGCTCCAGCTCGTCCACCTCTGGTTTGCCACCATACCCCAGGTCGTGTTCGTGTGAATGAAGTAGCCGTTGTGGATGATCTCGTGCATGTTCGCGGCGACGCCGTTGTTTTTCCAGACCGTCGCGTCGAGGATGCCGTTGTCGTTCGCGTCGATCCAGGCCCAGTTGCGGGCCGTGTACTCGCATGGCGGAATGTCGCCCCCCTCCGAATCGTACTTCATGATGCAGTCGATCGTCGGACAACCGCCGACTTCGCAGTTGCCGTTCGGGACGTCGTCGTTCACGTAGCAGCTCTGACAGATCCAGCTGCAGTCGTGGCCGTTGCAGAGACCGTTCGAGTCCTCTGCGTACTCGTCGCAGTTGCCGAAGCAGTGTCCCCACTCGTGGGCATAGACAGTCCACCAATCGTTGTAGGCGATCTGGCAGGCGCCGCGCTCGATGCTCGCGCTTCCCCGAAAGCTCAGATCTGCGGGCTGGAAGATGGCGATCACATTGTCCCAGCCTCCCCAGCTCTGGAGTCCGAGGGTGAGATCGTCGGAGTACTTCCCGTCCCCGTTGCCGTCGACGACGCCGAGGGCGATGCAGGCGTCGTTCACCCAGTCGCCCCAGTGGTCGCCGCCGACCTCGATTTCGTAGGGGAGAGTCGGCGTGTAGTAGTAGAAGCCTTCCTCATCCTCGTGGTCGAACCGGATGTAGGCAATCGAGGGCGCGAAGTCGCGGTAGTACTGCTTGGCCACGGCGGCGCGGCTTCCGACCGTGGAGATCTCCGACGTTTCCCAACTCCCCCCGGCGTGGTTGACGAGGATGTGCCAGATAAGCGTCGTCCCGCGGGCGTAGTGGGCCGTGTCCCTGGTGTTGAGGATCCATCCGCAGTCAGGGCCGTCGGGCAGCATGTCGCCATCTTCCTTGCTCGCGATGATGCAGCTCGTCAATGGGGTCTTGGGGGCCGAGGGTTCCTCGAACCGGGCCGCCTCGATCTGCTCGGGCGTCAGGAGCATCTCCATCGGATCGGGCAGGGCCGTCGCCGAACGGGCGATCGCCGTCGCCAGCAGCGCCGCCGCGGCCATCATGGGAAGCCATGACCGTCTCATTGCCCTTCCTCCTCTGCGCCCGCCGTCTGCGGCTCGTCGGAACCCGGTCCGGATGGCCGCTCGGGCTGCGTCTCCTCGAAGCGGTCCGAGCCTGCTTGCGCCTCCTGCGGCACCCCGGGCCGGGTCTCCATCGGCTGGGGCGCCTGCGCGGCTGCGCGCTCAAGCTTGATCCGCTCGATTAACTCGGGCGCCGGCTCGTCGCGCTCCGCGATTCGAAGCCCGCGCGTGCCGGCTCGATCCGCGGTGGCGATGGCCGCGCGGGCGAGGTCGAGCTTCGCGCGGATGATCGCGTTCAGCGACGTCCCGGAAGACCCCGCCTGGATTGCGGTGAACGTGCCGAGGAGCGTTCCATCGGCGGCGAGAATCTCCTGCGGGGCTCCGGAGGTCACCTGCTGGAGCATGTCCGCCGGGCCGCGCGGGAGTTCGTCGGGAACGAAGGTTTCCTCTCCTACCGATCGATCGGGTGGAATCTCCGCGGGACCGGATTCCGGCACCACGGATTGAGGGGAGGCGTCTGCTCCGGCCGCCTCGTTCGCCGCCGCGAGCGGGCCGGTCAAGAGCAGAATCCCCAAAGAGATATGGATGAGACTGATGCGCATGGGTCGATTCCTCCTGGCGGGGAGACCTCGTTCCCCCCGCCTTGATTTGCCGATTGTCCGTGACAGTGCCCATGCGCAAACGGAGCCGGAGATGTAACCCGGGCCGTGAGAAAAAAGAACGAAGATCCCGGGAGGGTGGGGGTCTAGGGCGGGGCCGTCGCGGACGGGGGCGGCTGACGGCCCCGCGCCCAGGCGGCTTCGAAGGCGGGGCGGCCCATGGAGCGGGTCAGATCCTCGATCAGCCTCCTGACCTGCTCCTGAGCCCAGAGGGGCGCAATGATCCCGATCTCCCCGCGGATCCGGCTCGCTCGGGCGAGATAGTCGATGGCCGACTCGAGTCGGCCCGAAGCGGCCTCGGCCGCGCCGAGAATCTCGAGGGCTTCGGCCTCGACGTTTCTCGACTTCTCACGCCGCGCGGACGCCAGCGCGGCCGACGCGTGCTCACGCGCCGCATCGAGCCGTCGTTCGCGCAGGGCGATGTGCCCGAGACCGAGCTGGACCGAGCTTGCGTAGCCGTGCCGCTCGCCTGGAACCCGCAGGCCCTCTTCGAAGCGGCGACGGGCGGCGTCGTGGTCCCCCGCGAGGAAGGCGGCGTGCCCCAGGCTCAGGAGCAGGCGCGCCTCGTTCGGACGATCGCCCATCGTGCGCGTGAGCTCCAGCGCCTCTTCGAAACCCCGGCGGGCGCGTCGAAGCGATGCGCGGTCGGAATCGCTCTCCAGGGAGCGTAATGCGTCGGTCTCGAGCAGGCCGAGATTGAGCAGGGTCGTCACGATCCCGGGCCGGTCCCCGATCTCCCGCTTGATCGCGAGGCTTTCCTCAAAGGCTCGACGCGCCTCATCCAGCTCGCCGGAGATGAGGAAGCATCTTCCGAGCGCGTTGAGCGCGAGCGCGATGCCGCGGGGATCCCCCACTTCACGCATCGCGCGCAGGCACTCCCTGAAGTCGGCCGTCGCCTCCTCGGGACGCTCCATGGTGAAGAGCGCCACGCCGCGGTTGAACAGGAGATTCGCGTGGTTCCACGGATCCCCGGCCTGGGCGAGCCGCGCGAGGAAAGCGTCGAACAGGCGCCGCGCCTCGTCGGGCTTTCCGCGGAAGGTCAGGATGCGCCCGAGCGCGTTCGAGCTCATGGCCAGAAGCTCCGGGTCGCCGGTCCGCTCCGCCGCGGCGAGCGCCTCGGCAGCCAGGGTCTCCGCCTCGAGGAGCTCCCCCTGGTGCCGGGCCATCTCCACGCCCGCCACCGCCACGCGAACGAAGTCCTCTGCGACCGCCGTATCGAGCGGTCCGGATGCGCGAATCGCCTCGAGGATTCCGGCGCAGATCCGGCGTCCTTCCTCCCAGCGCCCCAGGAGGATCCAAAGATCCGCGAGGCGAGCCGCGAGAGCCGCGCGCTCCGCGACGGAGGAGGCCGCCGGGTCGTCCTCGAACGCCGCGCGGAGGTTCTCCTCCTCCTCGCGGAATCGGGCGGCCCATCGTCCCTGCTCGGCTCCCTTGAGGTCGCATCCGGAGAAGAGGTTCGCGAAGTAGGAGAAATGAGCGCGGCGCATCGCGGGCCCCTCGCCGCTCTCGCCAAGCTTCTCCGCAGCGTATTCGTGGATCGTCTCGAGCATCCTGTACCGGGGTCCGCCATGCGGGTCCGCTCCCGCGGAACGCTCGAGCAGGGATTTGGCCGCCAAGGATCGCACGAGATCGAGGGCCCGCCAGCCGCTTCCTCCTCCAGGGATGCAGACGGTCTCGAGGGCTTCGAGCGTGCAGCCCCCGCGGAAGATGGCGAGGGCGCGAAAGAGCGCCTTCTCCTCCGGCGCGAGCGCCTCGTAGCTGCCGTCGATGGTCGCCCGCAGGGACCGGTGCCGGCCCGCGCGCGGCGTGCTACCGGCGGCGGGGAGCTCCAGGCGCCGGTCAAGCCTTCCCAGGATGGTCTCCGGCGAGAGAATGCTCGCCCAGGTCGCGGCCAGTTCGATCGCGAGCGGCAGCCCGTCGAGACGCCGGCAGATCTCGCGGATCGCGTCGTGGGACTCTTTGGCGTCGACGAATGGCCCGGCCCGATCGAGGAAGAGATCCACCGCCTCCTCGCTTTGCCTGCCGGACGCGCCGAGCGGCGGGATCCGAAGGATGCTCTCGCCATCCACTCCGAGCGGCCCGCGCGAGGTCGCCAGGATTCGAAGCGCAGGGCAGGATTCGAGCAGGCTCATGACGAGATCGCCGCACGCGGCTGCCTGGTGCTCGCAGTTATCAAGGATGAGAAGGAACTTCCGGGATGCGAGTAGCGCGCGGATGCGCGCGCGGGGATCCCCGACCGCGCCTTCGTCGAGACCCAATGCGAAGGCGATCCGCCGCGGAACGCCTCCGGCATCGCGCGCGGATGCCAGATCGGCGAACCGGATGCCGTCGGGGAAACGATCGGCGAGCGTCCGGGCGACCTCGACGGCGAGACGCGTCTTCCCGCAGCCGCCCGGGCCCGTGAGGGTGACGAGTTGACGCTCATCCAGCAGGCCGCGGATCTCGATGCTCTCCGCCTCGCGTCCTATGAATCGCGTGAGGTAGAGGGGCAGATGGACGGCCGAGAGGTCGCCGACGCGCGCGATCTCTTGGGTCTCGACCACCTCGTCCAGGGTCCGGCGCGCCGCCGCCGCCGACAGCGGACGCTCGCGCGGATCGCGCGCGAGGAGGCGTCGCGTCATCTCGCGGAGCGCGCTCGGGACGCCGTCGGGGAGACGGCTCGGGTCATAGTCCGTCTCGAGACTCGATCGCACACGGATTCCCGGCGCCCCCCCGAACGCGGGCTCGCCGGCGAGCCCTTCGTGCAGGATGCAGCCGAATGACCAGAGATCGGCGCGCGCGTCGATCGGCTCGTCGCGAATCTGCTCGGGGCTCATGTAGCCGGGCGTGCCGATCGGGCCGGGATCGTCCTCGTCCTGCGGATCGGAGGCAAGCTTGGCGATGCCGAAGTCCAGCACCTTGACGAAACCCTCGCGCGTGACCAGCACGTTGGCGGGCTTCAGGTCCCGGTGGATGACCCCGTGGCCGTGCGCGGCCTCGAGGGCGCACGCGATCTGGCGCAGAATCGGAAGGAACGCGTCGAGCCCCATCGGGCCCCGCTCCATGTGAACCGCCAGCGTCTCTCCCTGGATCCACTCCATCGTGAGAAAGACGAGATCGCCGTCCTGCTCGAGCGAGAAGATTGTGGCGATATTGGGATGGTTCAAGCGCGCGAGAATGCGCGCCTCGCGCCGGAAGCGGTCGAGGGCGGGCTCGACCCTCGAGAGGATCCCCGGCAGGGTCTTGATCGCGACCTCCCGATTGAGGTCGGGATCGAGCCCCAGATAGACGATCCCCATCCCGCCCGAGCCCAGCCGTCGAAGCACGCGATAGCGTCCGATCCGTTCCGGCAGGTCCTCGGCCAGTCGTTCCGGAAGCTCCGGCAGCTCCGGCAGATCGCTCGCGGCGATCGAGCCATCCCTCGGATCGCCATGGGCAAGGAGTCGCGTGGCGATCCGGCCAAGCGCCGGGTCGTGCGCGCAGCGCGCATCGACGAAACCGGCGCGCTCCGCGAGCGGAAGATCGAGCGCCTCCAGGAGGATCTCGCGCACCCGGGCGAACTGGGCGGGCGTCACGGGTCGGGGTCCTCGGCCGATTCGCCGGAGAGCTCCGCGCGCAACCAGAGGGTCGCGACGCGCCAGTCGTCCACGATCGTCTTTCGCGACACGCCCAGGACAAACGCGATCTCCGCCCCCGAAAGCCCGCCGAAGACTCGAAGCTCGACAACACGCGCCATCCGCGGGTGAAGCCCGGCGAGACGGGCGAGCAGGAGCTCCAGATCGACCGCGTTGACCTCATGGTCGTCCGCGTAGAGGCCCGAGACGGTGATCATGACCCGTTTCCATCCGCGACCCCGCTTGGCCGCAGCGCTTTTTCGGGCATGGTCGATCAGGACCTGTCGCATGGCATGAGCGGCGATTCCGAAGAAATGAGCGCGGTTCTGCCACCGCACGCGGGATGCGTCGACGAGCTTGATATAGGCCTCGTTCAGGAGCGCGGTGGGTTGGAGCGTGTGACCGGCGCGCTCCTTGCGCATCTCGCGGACCGCGATCGAGTGGAGCTCCTCGTAAGCGGCCGCGAAGATCTGATCGGCCGCCGAGCGGGGGAGCGCCGTCGCGGCCGTTGCGTCGAGCAGGAGGGCTGTGATCTCAGGTCCGGGCATGGAATCTCCATGACACCGAAGCCGGGTCGTCCCGCACCGGGAAGCCCCATGCATCGGAACCATCTAGATTAAGGCCGCGCGGCCCAGGGACCGCAGGAAATCATCCGGCGATGAGGGGCGTCAGGCCGGCTCCATTAATCGTTGCTTTTCATGTATTGCTCGGCACACATCACGGCCTTGGCGCACGAGATGACCGAGAGGACGCCGGCGGACGGCGTGCGCCGGCCGGAATATACTGGGCGCGATCCAACACCACGGTGCGGCGGGGACGCCGCGACGCGCGCGCAATCATTGGGACAGGAGGAGGGTTCAGCGCATGTCGACCGATATGGGGCCCGGTCCGGGCTATGAGTTTTCCGAGAAGGAGAATGCCACGATCAAGAGCCTCGCCTGGTTCATGAAGCTGACCGGGATCATCCTGATCGTCGCGGGAGTCCTGGCTGCTCTGGGAGGGATCGCCTCGGGCGAGAATCTCCTCGCGGGACTCCTGCAGGGGGCGTTCAGCATCGTGGTGGGCCTGCTTCAGTACAGAGCCTCGACGGCCTTCAGCACCGTCGTCGCCACCCACGGGAACGACATCCTTCATCTCATGAGCGCTCTCGGCACGCTGCGCACATTGTACAAGCTGCAGATCATCGCCATTGCCGCGGCCGTCATCATTGGGGTCATCGCAGGACTGATGTCGGCGAGCTAGACCGGCAAGTACGTAAACCGCATCCGCCCGACTCGAGCAGGAACCGGACGGTTCGTTGGAGCGGCTAGTCCTCTTCAGCGGGATCGAAGAGCGGCTTGCCCCTGTCGACGACGTGCATCGTGAGGACCTTGATCGTCTTCTCGCCAACGACCTTGAAACCATGGGGCACGCCGCGGAGATTCATCAGGGACGATCCTGCGGGGACTTCGATCGCCGGCTTCCCGAGTGGTTCGATCGTGCCGCCCTCGAGGACATAAGCCGCTTCGATTCCGTGATGGACATGCCTGGGCAGCTCGTCGCCGGGCCTGTATTCGCTGATCGAGACGATAACCTCCATGGAGTCGGGCTTCCCGGAGAGATCCGCGCGTAGCAGCTCCTTTCTCGCGAAACTGTCCTGCGCCCCGCCCACCGTGGCAGTGGCGAACGCCAGAGTGAATGCCACCGACAGAAAGCCATGCCGAATCGAGCCCATGGTGCCCTCCTTGGGTGTCGACGGACGATCTCCTGCTGGTCCGCGCCCTCAGATGGCACACCGAGCCACTGGCGGGAGTCAAGCCGCGGGGGACGCGCTCGCTCCGGCTGCCGGCCGGTCATCCGCCGGGGCCGCCTCAACCCGCTATGGTCGCGTGCCTCCTCAGGATCTCGTGCGCGCGGCGCAGGTCGCGCTCGAGCGTCGCCTCGGGGTGATCCGCCGGGGCGAATAGAACGAACCAGACCGATCGCGTCGCGGCGGTGACCGCCGTTCGCAGCGAATCGGATGTCGGATTGCCGAAGGGTCCGATCGTATCCGCGAGAGTTGGACGATCGTGGAGGTGGATCCGATCCTTGCGGATACCCTCGTACTCCTCGCCTTGCCTCCCGAATCGGAGGGCGACCGGCGGCGTGAGCTTCTCCGTGTCGTAGAGCCCCACGGGAAGCAGCAGGCTCAGCGAGGCCAAGTTCGCCGCGTCGACGACGGCGTTCACCTCGTAGAGCCCCTTCCCTTGCAGGACCCGGCGCAGCAGCGCCTCCGAGGAGGGACGCGTTTTGGATGGATCAATCCCGAGCGCGTGGTAGAGCCTGCGCGCCGGTTTCAAGGCGTCGTGCGCCTCGGCCGGTTCCTTCCAGAGGGCCCGGTACCGGTCGGTGAGCTGGGCCAGCTCCTCGTCGAGGCTGGCGGGGCGCGGACCTGCGAGCGCCGGCGAGAGGGTGAAAGAAGCGACCCGAATCTTGGGCGCGATCTCCGGATCGATCGAGAGCGATAGGGTCTCGAGAGGCTCAGCGCTGCGCATCAATCCTCCTCCTTGCGACGAGTGCCGCGGTCCAGTCTCCGCCTTCCCTCGGTCCTTCCCGATACTCGACGATCTCCAGTCCCGCCGCCGTCATGAATAGCTCTCCGGCTCTCAGAAGATGTTCCGGCCGCAGGGGTCTGCGTCCTTCCATGGCTTGCTGTTCGATGAAGGTCTCATAGAGCAGCCAACCTCCTGGGCGCAACCGCGCCTGCATGAGGGCCAGCCCCTCCCGATGCAGGAATCGGTGGACATGGATCGCTCCCCAGGATCCGTTCCAGCAGTCGGGATCTCTCTCCAGATCGCCGACTCGAAACGTCACGACGACGCCATGGCGCGCCGCGAGCGCGGCGCCCCGCTCGATCGCATCCGGCAGGATGTCGACCGCGGTCACGTCGCAACCGCGGAGGGCAAGGTAGACCGCGTCGCGGCCGCTGCCGCAGGCGAGGTCGAGCACCGCCTCCCGGGGGATGGAGTCGACCCATCGTGCGGCGAGCGGGGAAGGCTCCCATACGGGCGATCGCTCCGGGCCCGTCTCCCATGGGCCGGGCCACGCGGGAATCGCGAAGGCGGCCGCCCGGGCCGGGTGCCCGAGTTCCCGGAGGCGGAGGGCCGCAGCCTCCGCCAATCGAACCTCGTTGCCCAGCAGGATCAAACACCTCGACTTGGGGGGGCGGAGGTAGGCGATCTCGATCTCATTGACCCCGAGGCGGCAAGAGGATGGAATGTGGCCCGCCTCGAAATCCGCCCTATCGCGAAGGTCGACGAGGCGAACGCGGCCGGTCTGCGAATCTCCGCGCAGAATCGATTCGACACGATCCAGGGGAACCAGTCGTTCGTCTTCTGGGTTCCAGGTCGTCATGATATCCTCAGGCGTACGGAAGGGAACGGGGAGGAAGCGAAGCCAGCTTGCCATGACCACGCTCGGGCGGCCGAACGGCGAACCGACGGGGACGAATCATCTCCCGAGCGCCGATTACACGGCGCACCCGCTTCTCGACCCGACCCTTTCCGAGACCGATCCGGCCGCGTTCCGGCTCCTCTACAAACGATACCTCGGCATCATTCAGGGGACGGAGCGGTACAACGACCTGCTGAACCGCATGCTCTACCCACCGGGCGAGGAGCGCGTCCTCGAATCGAATCTCGAAACAGCGCGATACTACCTCAACGAGGCGACCCAGTATATCCGCGACCTCCTGCAGGTCCTTCCGGTCGAGGTGCGGGGGATCGTCGAGCCGATCGCCGAGGTGCGCGAGTGCAGCGACATGCTCGAGCTGCTCTCGATGATCTTCATGAACTCGGACGCGCGAATCCGCTTCGAGGCGCAGCGCAAGCTGTATCTGACGAAGCTTTTCTTCGATGTCGACCACTGCCGCGAGGTTCAGGACGGGGTGGCCCACAAGCGACTCTTCGAATCGCTCCTCGACCGCAAACTGTTCTCTGGAGTCGTCAAGAGGCAGTCGCTTGACGTCTATTTCGGGATCAGCCCCGACGGCATCTCGATGGAATACTCGATCAACCGGCGGACGCACCCCGATCAGGAGCAATGGACCTTCGAGCTGCAGGAGATCGACATGCTCATGCATGGCAGGCCGATCCATCTGCACGTCTACTTCTACTCCTGCCGGTTCAAGAAGGAGATCATTCCTTACGAGTACCGGAAGGGAGGGAAGCGCTACGCCCTCCATCCCACGGAGATCTGGAGCGGCCTTCACCGGCGGCGCAACGGCTCGATCGTGAGCAAGATGCTTCGCAAGGGCGTGAACGACCCACGCCAGATCCAAGACCTGATCGGGGCGATGTTCATCGTGGAGAACCTCCTCGAGGTGGAGCACCTGAAGGAGGCCCTGGTCGACATGTTCGGCGGGCCGTTCAGGATGCGAAATGTCGTCGATACCCTGACGGGGATCAGCCGCTCTGGAGAGCTCAATCCCTTTACCGGCTCGGGCTATCGCGTCTTCAAGTGCGAGCTCGACGTGCTCTATCGCTCTCCTCACGCTCCCGATTCGCTGCCCTATTTCTTCCCCGTCGAGATGCAGATCTACACGCTGGAGACCTACCTCCGCACCATCCATACCGAGCATTACGCGAGTCACCGGGCGCTCAAGAAGCGTCAGTTTCTCCTTGGCCTCGTGCCGTTCCTGTTCCCGGTGCAGATCTTCGGCGCGGAGCCGGTGCGAATCTGCATGGAGGAGGGAATCCGCGCTGGATCGGGCGGAGGGCGGTAGGCCCGCCGCTCGATCGAGTCATCGCGTCAGGCGTCGCCCTTCTCTTCGCCCCGCTCGTCCTCTTGCGCAAGCGCCGGCGGGTAGACGATCTCCTCTCCCTCCTCGAGCTGGCCGTGGTGGTGGACCGCTCGATCGACGGTCGTCATTCCGTCCATCCAGGTGAGACTCATCGGTGAGGCTTCCGGCCCATAGATCACATAGAAAAAGTGCCAGACGACGATCGCCAGGAAGGCGAGCCACGCCTCGTAGTAATGCACGACCTCGGAGACCTCGAAAATCCACGCCGGCATGAATCGCGTGAAGAACGTGGGAAACCACAGAACGAATCCGGTGAAGATCATGACGATCGTTCCCCAGATCAGAGCGAGATACTCCGCCTTCTCCGTGTAGTCAAAGCGGGGGAAATGGGGGCGCCGGGGCGTCAAGCGCATGTGGAAGCGCATGTTGTGCCAGAAATCGCTGAAATCGCGCAGCGTGGGGCGCAGGGCGAAGAGGTCGCGCCGGCCCGTGCGCGTGGAGACGAGCCACACCGCCTGCGCCAGACTCGCCGCGATCAGAATCACCGCGGCGATTCGATGCACGAGACCCCGCACCGGCTCCGATAGTCCGAGCGACTCGGTCAGATTGACCCAGCTCGCATCCGGGAACTTCAGCGCGAAGCCGGTCAGAACGAGCGTGAAGAAGCTCGTGAGCAACAGGACATGTTGCGCCACCTGGAAACGGGCGAAGCGGCGGACACGGGCCTGGCCGAGCTCACGCCGGCGCTTCTCCGCGACCTGGTGGAGCCAGATCACCAGATTGTGGATCGCCATGCCTCCGATGACGATGAGCAGAAGCGCAACATAGATGCCCTTCGCGATGTCGCGGGGGCGGCGCGGCGCTTCCCCGTCGGCGTGGCCTTCCGAGATCGTCGGATGGACCCGGATGTTCGCGAACTCGACACTCGCGTTGGGGTGGCAGGTTCCGCAGGTGGCCTGGAGGTTCGCCTTGTTCACCGTCGAGCGGGGATCGCTCGACGGGAAGATGTTGTGGATCCCATGGCAGCTTGCGCAGTTGGCGACATCGAGAGCGCCCTTCTCGCTCGCGAGCCCGTGGTAGGTCTCCATGAACGATGAGACGCGGGTCGCGTCGAAGCCATAGCGGCTGGCCAGGATCTCGGAGGCGTGGCACCGGGTGCAGGTGGTCCGCGCGATGTTGGCGGGGAAGACGCTCGATGCGGGGTTCGAGGGCTCCTGGATCGAATGCTCGCCATGGCAATCGGTGCAGACGGGGGAGTCGCTGACTCCTATCGCGACCGCCGCGCCGTGGATGCTCTCGTTGTAGACCTCGGCCACCTCGGCGTGGCACATCCCGCACGTGCCCGGGATGTTCATCCGGTGGACGGTGCTCGCGGGGTCGTTCGCGGGGAGCATCGAGTGCCCCGGGTGGCAGGAGCTGCAGGTCGGCGCCTCGGGGTTTCCCTCGATCAGCAACGCCCTGCCGTGGACGCTCTTCACGTAGGCGTCGACAGGGGCCTTCGCCGTGATGTCATAACGCTGGACGATCTCGGGATTCGCGTGGCACCGGGCGCAGGTGGTCGCCACATTCTGCGGATGGACCGACGAGGCGGGGTTTCCGGAAGAGGCGATGGCGTGGGTGCCGTGGCAGTCGGCGCACCCCGGAGCGTCGGCCTCCCCGCGCGCGGCCGCCGCCCCGTGGAGGCTTCCCGCGTACTCCTCCTGCGCATCCGCGTGGCAGATGCCGCAATCGACCTTCGCGAGTCGCTCGGGGTGCGGAATCTCGGCGATGTCCGCATGGCAATCGGTGCAGGCGAACGCACCGTGGACCGAGCTCTCGAACTCGGTGGCGCCGATGTAGAGCCGCACCACCTTCCCGTCTTCCCGCGTGGTCTCGAGGCTCGGGTCGGAGTGGCAATCCATGCACTCCTGGTTCGTGAATGCGAGACCGGGAGATGCGATGGAGAGAAGCAGCGCGATGACCGCGGCCCAGGGCGCGCCCGCGCGGAGCGAATCCAGCGGTTGCAGAATGCGCGACAACAATGCCTCCCTAGAGCTCATCCGGGAACAAGGTCTTCAGGATCTCGGGATTCTCCTCCTCCACGGCGAGGAGGCTGTGGCATGTGGAGCAGTCCTGAGAGATCGACTCTCCCTCCGAGGAGACATGCTCCCCGTCATGGCAGCGGAAACAGCCGTCGAAGTCCTGGTGCCCGATGTGATCGGGGTAGGTGCCCCAGTGGATGTTCAGCTCCGGGTAGACGTACCGAGACCAGATGGAGCAAACCTCCTCGATCGCGTGATCGAGCGCGGCCCCGTTCTGCGCGGTCAGTTCCGGATAGTTCGTCTCATAGAATTCCCGGAGGTGCGTCCGGATCCCCGCGGCGCCCGCCCCGGCGTTGTCATACTCCTGCTGGATCGCCGTCATCGCCTCGCGCTTGAGATAGGGGATCGTCGTCGGCAGCCGCCCATCGCTGAAGGCCTGGTCCAGCGCGCTTCCGGGAAGCAGGTAGATATGGGTCGGGCGATTGTGGCAGTCGATGCAGTCCATGAGTCGAAGCGGCCTGGAAGCGATCGAATCGGGCAGGGTCTCCATCCCGTCCTTCACGTACTCGGTCACCGTTCCGTCGAGGCGTTCCACGCGCACGTAGGGGATGAACTCGCGCTTCGCATCGGATCGATAGTATACGCGGTTCGCCACGTGCCAGTGGATACCCTTCGCGGCCCCCGACTCCGGATTCCCGCCGCCGACCTTGAGGAGGATCACAGACTTCAGAGGCGTGTTCGCCTCGTCCTCCTGGTAGTGCGTCTTGACCTGGACCTTGTCGCCGTGGAACTTCTCCGGCCAGTGGCACTGCTCGCAGGTGTCGCGAGACGGACGCAAATCCTCCACCGGGGTCTCGATCGGTTTGGGCCAGGTCCCCGCGAGCTGAACGAAGACCTGTCGCGTCCCGGAGAGCTTGCTCTTGACGAACCAGGAGGCGCCGGGACCAATGTGGCAGTCGACGCAGCGCACCCGGGAGTGTGGAGACGTCTGGTAGACGGTGAACTCGGGCTTCATGATCGGATGGCACGTCTGCCCGCAGAAGGAGACCGAATCCATGTGCTCGACGCCTTTGAAGGAGACGAGCCCCAGGAGCGCCAGGTTCACGATCGTCATCGCGCCGATGAACAGGAACCTGTTGCGTGTCTCGCCTCGGTTCAGATCATAGATCGGGAACGCGCCCTCGGCGCCCGTCTTCCGGAGCCTTCGCTTGTAGAGGTAGGTTCCGACCGGCATCATCACGAGCCCGGCGATGAAGATCGCCGGGAGCACGAAGAAGATCACGATGCCGATGTAGGGGTTCTCCGAGAGGCCAAACGAGGAGGCGACGAGGAAGAAGATGAGCAGGATCCCCGCCGCCGTCGTGAGATTGAGCCCAATGAAGCCGATGGGGTGACGGGTCGTCCGCACGACGAAGTCGCGCACCCCCGAGATGACATTCCTCATCTACCGATCTCGCTCCTATGGGTGGCAGTACGTGCAGAACCGATCGACGCCGCCCACCCTGGCGTGGCAATCGAAGCAGTAGTACGTCTTGTCGAAGTGCCACTCGCCCTTCACATCGATGTTGTCGAAACCGCTGGGATGGATGCTGCGATCGTTGCCGCGGCCGGGGTTCCGGTCGCTGTGGCATCTGATGCACAATGGCTCGTCCTCGGTGTGGCACGAAGCGCAGTTGGAGATGTCCCGGCGCGCCTCCGAAGCATGCTGCTGGGTCCCCGTCGTCCAGTTGTCGGCGTGGTTCGCCGGCTTGATCCCCTCCCTCATATGGCAGTCATTGCAGAACGTCGCGATCTCGTGACACGAGGCGCAGTCGTTCTCGTGCTTGCGGGCGTCCATGGCGTGGGTGAATAGGTAATTGCGATCATGGCTCATGAAGAGGACGTTCTCGCCCTGGTGGCACTCGCTGCACTGCTCGCTCTGCCGGTGACACTCCTCGCAATCGCCCGAGGAGCCACGCGCTGAGAACTGGTGGGTGTGGACGAAGTCGGGGCCGTGGTCGAGGGGACGGATCGTATGGATGTTATCGTGGCAACCCTCGCAGGAGTCGTCGATCTCCCGGCCGTTGTGGCATTCGAAGCAGACGGCGTGGCCAATCTCTCCCTTGCCGGTTCCGGTCAGGTTCGCGTCGATCAGCGCGCCGTGGCAGCGCGCGCAGTCGCCGTCGACCAGCGCGATGTGCGCCTCATGGGAGAACTTCGGGAAACCGCTCTTTGCCGGCGGGGGAGGCGACCATCCCCAACCGTCGAGATCCTCTTGAGCGTGGCAGTCGAGGCAGACGGCGGCCTGCGGGATGAGGTGATCCCCGCCCTTCTGGCTCGTCGCCGCGTCGGCGTGGCATGCGGCGCACTCGAGACCCGCCTCCTGGTGCGTCGGGTGGGGGAAGCGCGTCCCCGCGATGACGACGGCGGCGAAGAGGACCGTGACGGCGATCAGCGCGAGAGAGATCCAGCCGAACCGAAGACAGTCGATTCTTCTCATGGTCGTCATCTCCTCAGGAGCGTCCCAGCCGGAAGCGCTGGTCGACCCGGAGCAGGAAGCGGAGGTCCTGCTTCAGATCGCGGTTGTTCATCATCTCGACTTGACCAGTCAGGTGGGTGCCGGGCGCCGCCTTGTAGGTCGCGGCCAGGATTCCCGATGCGGCATCGTCGTCCGCGAGCTTGGTGTCGTCCCACTCGTAGGTCTGCCATCCGAGGTCGGCGAGGAGATCCCATCGCTCGCCGATCCGGTGAGTGGCCGATGCAACAAGTCCGGTCCGGTCGCCGCCGAAGCCGGACTCGAAGCGCGCGCCGAGCTGGATGGCGCCCCTCTCGACAACGAACCGGTAGGCGTTGGCGCGGTCCACCTCCGACCGACTCGCGCCGTTGACGTAGCTCGCCTCCTGCTTGAAGTCGGTGCGGGTGAAATCGAAGCCAACCCTGTAGGGCCCGCCGATGCCGAATCCCAGCCCGCCACGAAGCTCGGAGACGGGCTTCGAGTCCCAGTAGGCGAAGAACGAGGTTGCCGGGATGGAGGAATAGCGCCGGTTGTACTCGGCCCAGACGCGCAGGCGTTTCGCGGGCTTCAGGAACTCGAGGCCGGAGGCCGTCCCGTAGGTCCGATCGAGGAGGAAGTCGTGCCGCACCTCGCTCCAGATGTGAAGCTGGCGGCGGATGCGAAGAGATCCCCGCACCCCGAGCCTCCGTGACTCGTCCACCTCATCTCGGCGCGTCTCCGCGAAGCTCACCTTGACCTCGGGCACCGCCGCATCGCCGAAGTCGGGTCGGATCCGCAACTCGGCTCCGAGCCGGCGCGAGTCCTCGGGTTTGTCGAATCTCCACTGGTCGCGGGTGTCGATTCCCAGCGTCCCGCCGAAGAGGCTCATCCCACCCCAGCCGGCGCGATCGACTTGCAGCAAGGCTCCATCGAGAGTTCCCGAGCCGACTCCTGCCGAGATCCACTGCCTTCCGAGCCGCGACTGGAGACGGTAGACGCCCAGGAGATTCCGCAGGGGCCGATACTCCAGGTAGCCGTGGTAGAGACGGGCGCGGGTGTCTCCGATGCTCTCGTTCGTCAGATCGTTTCGAGCCGTCAGGTAGCCGTGGAACGACAGCGCGCTCGCGCCGAGGTCGAGGAGGCTGAAACGCAGCCGCTCGTAGGCGCGCGTTCGGTTCTCGAAGTCATCGCCCGACCCGCCCTTGGCGACCTCCTGGGTATAGAAGGCAGTGCTGCTCCTCCCTTGGAGGCGCACCGAGTGCGCAACGTCCGGCGCAAGGAGTGCGGTTCCAAGGCTCAAGAGGGCGATCCCGCATAGAGCCCTTCGGAAACACCGTCGTCCCATCGTCCATCCTCCTCAATCTCCGAGGGGCGCGGGGGCGCACCCTGGTTCGCCCATCGGGAACAGCGCACGCTGGGCTATTCATGGTCCAACTCCTGCGGCCGGGGAGTGAACAGCAATTCTTATGGCAATTCCCCAAGGAAAGTCCAGCGCGAAGCGTATCTGGGGGCGATTTGTGGGAACGAAAACGGCGGCCCGGGGGGGGCCGCCGCGCCGGCCCGATCGGGGTGCCCGACCGGGTACGGAGATCAGGGGCTAAGGCTTCTTGGGGATGTGGTGCTCGACCTTCTTGACCGCGGTCGCGAAGTCGAACTTCGGCGCCGCGGCGGCCCCGGCCCAGCAATCCTTAGGGATCGAGGCCGTGTGGCACCCCGCGCAGACCTTCTCGTTCGGGATGATGAGCCCCTTGGCGAGCGACTGCTCTTGGCTCTTCATCACGGCGAGGGTCTTGTACTCGCTCCCGGGTCCGTGGCAGGCCTCGCACTGGACGCCCTGGAGATCCGCCGCGGTCTTTCCCTTGGCGATCTCCTTGCCATGGCCCGTCGTGTGGCAGCCGAGACAGGCCGCGTTCGCGCGGCTCGCCTCGGGGAGCTTCTCGAAGGCCTTCGCGTGGGGCGATTCGAGGTAGGTCTCCCAGATCTTGCCGTTCTTCTCCCCCATGTGACAGGCCTTGCAGGCCTGCGCGCCGACATACTTGAAGGCGGCTGCCTTGGTCGCTTCCTTCGCCGCCTCCTGGGCGGAGGTCAGGCTCGGCATGATGAGCCCGGCGCTGATGACGGCGACCAGAGCGCCCCCCAGTAGATAGGACATCCCGCGCATCTCGTTTGCCTCCCTACAGATCCATGCATCCACATCCGGTGGGGCCTTTCGGCTCGGGAACCAGGCACCCGGCGTTGGCACCCTCCAGACTCCGGCAGGTTCCCCCCAGATGTCAATGCGTGAGAAGTGATCAAGGGGCGGGACCGCGGTCCCGCCCCTCGTTCGGATTCCGCGCAGTCCGCGGACTATTCGATGAGGATGCTCGCCTGATCGATTTTCCCGGGGTTCAGGGATAGAATCGACTGCTGCAAGAGCTGAATGGCGTACGTGGCGTTGTGGACGCCCATGCTTTGATCGAACGAGACGTAGAAGAGATTGTAACCTGCCTTCCTCTGCTCGACCGAGGTGATCTCCGCATCTCCCACGGCGATATCGAATTCGCCGCTGGCTAGGGCATCCTCGAGCGCTTGGCGATCGCTGGTGGAGTCCGGCGGTGTCGCCTCGATGATAGCCGTCTGCAAGGCATCGATCAGCCCAGCTACCTCGCTCTGAACGCCTTCGACCGATCCGTCCCCGTCGAAGTCATCCTTTGCGAAGATCTCGGCGAAGTCTTGGATCGATCCGTGACAGGGCTGGCAGGCTTCGACGATCGGCTTGAACTCGTGTCCCGTGTAGGCCTCAGAGCCCTCGACGAAGGGGATGTGATGGTTGTGGCAACTGACGCAACCATCTTGGATCGAGACGTGCCGCGATGTTGCGAAAGTGAAATCCGGCGCCACATCTTCGTAGGCGCCCTTGCCGGTGAGCATGTCCCCCTGGCAGGAGTGATGCGGGCCGAAGTGGCTGCTGCCATTCTGGATCATGTCCTCGATGTCGTCACCCGCCCGGCGCCCGTTGTGGCATGCGATGCAGAGTCTGCCGTTTCCTGCTCCCGGATGCGTTCCCTCCGGAATCGCGATGTCGTTGACCGCATCGCGGAGATTGGCGGAATTCGGGCTGCCATGTGGATCATGGCAGACGGCGCAGCTGATCCGGAGCGAATCGGTCGGAGTTTCCGTCACTCCGTAGTTCAACGGATCGTCGAGGTAGTCCATCGCATAAAGGCCGTTGTGACACTTCATGCACTGACTTGATCCGCCGCGCATCGCGGCGCTGGCAATCAGTGGTCCGCCGTGGGCGGATTCCTCCCACTCCGAGAATGTGGGATGGTGTTCACCTTCGTGGCAGCTTCCGCAGAGCTCCGCTTCCCTGTCGATCGGAAGCCCCGGGTCCCCGCCGTGCTCGCTTCCCGCCGTGTGGCAGTTTTCGCACTGGACGCCGGCCAGCCTCGCGACCGCCTGCTCGTCGTAGCCGCCATTCGCCACGGTCGCGTCGTACCCAACCGTGTGGCAGCCGATGCAGTTCGTGTTGCGATCCATGCCGATCTCGGCGAGCGACTCGAGTGCGCTCGCATGACCGGTCTGGGCCCAGGCATCGTGGATGGAGCCGTGGCACTGATCGCAGCTCGCGTCTCCCACGAAGTGAGGATCCACGGCTGGATCGTAGTCGGAAACGACGATCGACTTCTTCGCGGTTCCGGATATCGTGCCGTCCCCGACAAGAAGCTCGACCGTATACGTCCCGTCGGCATCGGGAACAATCCATGACGCCGACTCGGAGGTCGACCCGATGAGCTGGCCGTCCGAAACCTCCCAGAGGAAGCTGCGACCGGTCCCCGCAGGCGTCACCGTGGCCGTGAGAGCCACCGTAGCGCCTGTGGCGGGTGTCGCCGGCGTCGCGTTGATCTGGACCGCCAGCGCCTCCACTTCCGGACACTCCACACAATCATCGTCCTCCTCGCAGCCCGCGAAGAAGACGACGGCCATCAGGCCGAGCATGATGACCCAAGCGCGCGACACTCTCATTCGGACCTCCTCTTCCCCTGAACCGGGTCGCCCTTGTCTTGAGCGCTCTCCCCACCTTCCACCGTCGCCGACTCGTCGCGGGCGGCCCTCGCGCGGTGCCCGTTCGGCACCATCGAGTCCGGCTATTCGAGAGACTCATCAGAACGGGGCGCTCTGGGCGGCCCCGTGCTTATTGCCCCCATACCTTGATGAGCCTTTTTGCGATGGGAATCAACTGCGAACTCGCAAGGGACCGTATAGATTTGGCCAACCATCGTATTAGTTGGTCTAACTTGAGTCATCAACAGCCAGCCGCTAGGCGAATGCTTGCCTCCTGATGGGAGTTAGCCTACCGTGAGTGCCGGGATTGGCCAGGTTTCGGGGCGTTGGCGAATCGGTCCGCGCCCCGGGCGCGGTCGATCTTCGGGGGCTCGGGGAGCCCCGAGACGATGCGGGCTCCGGCCCTGCGGTATGGCGTTGGGATCCTCCCAAGCATCCGCCGGCAAGGAGCCCCGTGGGATGTGGGGCAGCGGCGGTGATCGCAATTCGGCAGCATCCATCAGGCGTCCGGCGGGCTGACGCGTTTCTCCTACCACGCAGGCGCCGTCCTCATCCCAATTCTGGCGAGCCAAGAAGCGCCGCGCATCTCCACATCCGTGCGAAGGGTCGAGCTATTTGTGCGATCCGGACCGCCGCAACCGCCGGCGGTTCAGATCCAGGCAGCCCTCAGGAGGGACTCCATGAGTAAGAGAGATTTGACCATGGTTGATGGCAACGAGGCGGCCGCCTCGGTCGCGCACCGGACGAACGAGGTCATCGCCATCTACCCCATCACGCCGTCGTCGAACATGGGTGAGTGGGCCGATGAGTGGTCCGCCTACGGCCGGCGCAATATCTGGGGCGCCATCCCCGATGTCGTCGAGATGCAATCCGAGGGCGGAGCCTCCGGGGCCGTGCATGGTGCCCTCCAGGCGGGAGCCCTGACGACGACCTTCACCGCGTCTCAGGGGCTTCTGCTCATGATCCCCGATATGTTCAAGATCGCTGGGGAGCTGAACTCCTACTGCCTGCACGTCGCCGCCCGCTCGGTCGCGACGCATGCGCTCTCAATCTTCGGGGACCACTCCGACGTGATGAGCTGCCGACAGACCGGCTTCGCGCTGCTCTCCTCCAACTCGGTCCAGGAGGCGCACGACTTCGCCTGTGTTGGCCAGGCGGCCACGTTGCGCGCGCGCGTCCCGTTCCTGCACTTCTTCGACGGATTCCGCACCTCGCACGAGGTCGCGAAGATCGAGGTCCTGAACGACGACGATCTGCGCACCATGCTGCCGGACGAGCTGATCCGCCAGCACAGGGAGCGCGCCCTCTCGCCGGAGCGTCCCGTTCTCCGCGGCACCGCGCAGAACCCGGACGCGTTCTTCCAGGCGAGGGAGGCCTGCAATCCGTTCTACCTCGCCTGCCCCGGAATCGTCCAAGAGACCTTCGACCGTTTCGCGGAGCTGACGGGCCGCAGCTACCACCTCTTCGATTACGTGGGACACCCCGAGGCGGACCGCGTGATCGTGATGATGGGCTCGGGCGCCGAGGCGGCGCATGAGACGGTCGAGTGGATGGTCGCCCGCGGAGAGAAGGTCGGCCTCGTGAAGGTGCGTCTCTACCGTCCCTTCTCGCTTCATCACTTCATCGCGACGCTGCCGTCCACCGTGCGCAAGATCGCCGTCCTCGATCGGACGAAGGAAGCGGGCGCCGTCGGCGAGCCGCTCTACATCGATGTGGTCACGGCGCTCCACGAGGCGCGCACGGACGGCATCTCAAGCTTCGATGCGGAGCCGGTGGTGATCGGGGGCCGCTTCGGCCTCTCCTCGAAGGAGTTCACGCCCGGCTGCGTCAAGGCGGTCTTCGACGAGCTCAACCGAGCGAAGCCGAAGAACCACTTCACCGTCGGCATCGTCGATGACGTCACGCACTTCTCCCTCGACGTCGATCCCGAGTTCGACATCGAGCCCGACGACGTCCATCGGGGCGTCTTCTTCGGGCTCGGCTCCGACGGCACGGTGGGCGCCAACAAGAACACGATCAAGATCATCGGCGAGGAGACGGACAACTTCGCTCAGGGCTACTTCGTCTACGACTCGAAGAAGGCGGGCGCGGTGACGATCTCGCACCTCCGCTTCGGGCCGCGGCCGATCCGGTCGACCTACCTGATCCGCAGGGCGAAGTTCGTGGCTTGCCACCAGTCGGTCTTCCTCGACCGGTACGACGTTCTCGAGTACGCCGCCCCGGGCTCGGTCTTCCTGCTGAACTCCCCGTTCGGTCCTGAGGAGGTCTGGGATCATCTCCCGCGCGAGGTCCAGGAGTCGTGCGCCTCGAAGAATCTCAAGTTCTTCGTGATCGACGCCTACAAGGTCGCGAAGCAAACGGGCATGGGCAATCGCATCAATACGATCATGCAGACCTGCTTCTTCGCGATTTCCGGAGTCCTTCCCCGGGAGGAGGCGATCGAGAAGATCAAGGGGACCATCAAGAAGACTTACGAGAAGAAAGGGATGGAGGTCGTCAAGCGCAACTTCGCCGCGGTCGACGAGACCCTCGCCAATCTCTTCGAAGTGAAGGTCCCGGCCAAGGCGACGGCGAAGCTGGGCCGTCCGCCGATCGTCGCGACGGAGGCTCCCGAGTTCGTCCAGCGCGTCTCGGCGGTGCTCTACGCCGGGAAGGGCGATCACCTTCCGGTGAGCGTCTTCACGCCCGACGGCACATGGCCGACCGCGACGAGCCAGTGGGAGAAGCGCAACATCGCCCTGGAGATTCCGGTCTGGGATCCGGCGATCTGCATTCAGTGCAACAAGTGCGCCCTCGTCTGCCCGCACGCGGCGATCCGCCCGAAGGTCTACGACCCGAAGCTTCTGGACGGCAAGAAGCCGCAGACGTTCAAGTCGACTCCCTACAAGGGGAAGGAATACGCGGGGATGGCCTACACGATCCAGGTCGCCCCGGAGGACTGCACGGGCTGCAAGCTCTGCTCCGTCATCTGCCCGGCGAAGGACAAGTCGAACCCCAAGCACAAGTCGCTCGACATGATGCCGCAGATGCCGCTTCGCGAACTGGAGAGAGAAAACTACGCCTTCTTCCTCTCCCTCCCCGATCCGGATCGCGCGAGCGTGAAACTCG
Organism: Candidatus Eiseniibacteriota bacterium; assembly: GCA_034679345.1. Classification (GTDB taxonomy): domain Bacteria; phylum Eisenbacteria; class RBG-16-71-46; order CAIMUX01; family VGJL01; genus JAXDAY01. The sequence goes on along the minus strand of JAXDAY010000009.1, from coordinate 241,690 downwards.
ACCAGAAGGGGTCGCAGTTCCTGATACCCCTCTTCGAGTACTCGGGAGCGTGCGCGGGGTGCGGGGAAACGCCGTACGTCAAGCTGCTCACTCAGCTCTTCGGCGACCGGGCGCTCATCGCGAATGCGACCGGCTGCTCCTCGATCTATGGAGGCAACCTTCCGACCACGCCGTACGCGAAGAACCGTGACGGGCGCGGTCCGGCCTGGTCGAACTCCCTCTTCGAGGACAACGCGGAGTTCGGCTTCGGCTTCCGGCTGGCGGTGGACATGCACATCCGGCTCGCGCAGGAGATTCTGAAGCGGCTGGCTCCAAAGATCGGCGACGGCCTCGTGGGAGAGCTTCTCAACGCGGACCAGACGACCGAGGCGGGGATCGCCTCGCAGCGCGAGCGAGTGACGATCCTCCGCTCGAGGCTCGCCGGGATGAACGATCCGGACGCGAAGCGGCTCGAGGCGGTGGCCGACTACCTCGTGAAGAAGAGCGTCTGGATGGTCGGCGGCGACGGCTGGGCCTACGACATCGGCTACGGCGGCCTCGACCACGTCCTCGCGATGAACCGCAACGTGAACCTTCTCGTGCTCGACACCGAGGTCTACTCGAACACGGGCGGGCAGGCATCGAAGGCGACTCCGCTGGGAGCCGCAGCGAAGTTCGCGATGGCGGGCAAGGCCATCGGCAAGAAGGACCTGGGGCTCATGGCGATGAGCTATGGCCACGTCTATGTGGCGAGCGTCGCCTTCGGGGCGAAGGATACGCAGACGGTGAAGGCCTTTGTCGAGGCCGATTCGTACAACGGCCCTTCGATCATCATCGCCTACAGCCACTGCATCGCCCATGGGTACGACCTCGCCCTCGGCCCGCAGCAGCAGTCGATTGCGGTCGACGCCGGGATCTGGCCGCTCTACCGCTTCGATCCGCGGCGCATCGCCCAGGGGCTGCCCCCGCTGGTCCTGGACGCATCGCCCAAGGGGACGAAGGTCTCGGAGTTCACGAAGACCGAGACGCGTTTCCAGATGGTCGAGAAGGTCGACCCGAAGCGATTCAAGAAGCTGTGCGAGGACGCGCAGCGCGACGCGACGCAACGTCTCGCCGTCTACAAGTACCTGGCGGGGCTCACGATTCCTGTGGAGGGCGACGGCACGGGCGCGGCAGCGGCCGAGAAGGAGTAGGCGATGGATCTCTCGACGAAGTACCTGGGATTGGACCTGGCGCATCCGCTGATGCCCGGCGCATCGCCGATGGTGGACGATCTCGACACCGTCCGCCGCCTCGAGGACGCCGGCGCCTCGGCCATCGTGATGCACTCCCTCTTCGAGGAGCAGCTCGTAGGCGATGCGATGAGCGCGCTGCGCTCGGTCGACGCGCACACGGAGTCGTTCGCGGAAGCGACTTCGTATCTACCGCGTCCGGACGAGTACCGCCTCGGGCCGGAGGAGTATCTCGAGCAAGTGCGCAAGATCAAGGCAGCGGTCAAGCTGCCCGTGATCGCATCGCTGAACGGCACGACGCTGGGCGGGTGGCTCGACTACTCCAAGCTGATGGAGCAGGCGGGCGCCGATGCCCTGGAGCTGAATGTCTACTACTTGCCGACGGATCCGGCCGTCGGCGGGCTCGATGTGGAGAGAAACGCCCTCGGGATGGCGCAGGCGGTCAAGCGCGCCGTCGGCATCCCCGTTGCGGTCAAGCTCTCGCCGTTCTACTCCTCGCTCCCGGCGTTCGCGCATCAGCTCGACGCCGTCGGCGTCGACGGGATGGTCCTCTTCAACCGCTTCTATCAACCGGACATCGATGTGGAGCGCCTCGAGACGGTGCGCAGCCTCCGGCTTTCCGACTCCTCGGATCTGCTCTTGCGGCTTCGCTGGCTCGCGATCCTCTCGGGAAGCGTTCGCGGTTCGCTGGCCTGCTCGGGCGGAGTCCACACGCCGATGGATGCGATCAAGGCGGTCATGGCCGGCGCGCATGCGGTTCAGATGGTCTCGGCCCTGCTCCTGCACGGTCCAAAGACCTTGAAGAGCGTCCTCGACGGAATGCGGACCTGGATGGAAGAGCACGAGTATGAGTCCCTGCGGCAGATGCAGGGGAGCATGAATCTACAGAAGAGCCCCAATCCCCAGGCGTACGAGAGGGCGAACTACCTGCACATCCTCTCGGAGTGGCGGGGGTAGTCTCGGAGAAGTGCGCCGGCGTGCGGCAAACGGGGGGACGTTCGGAAATACAGGAAGAGGGTCGACCGCACGAGGCGGCGACCCTCTTCGATCCGGGCGAATCCCAATCCGCACCCCTACCCCTCATCCCGAATTCATTGGGTCGCGGCCGGAAGTATTAGCGCTACGGCGCAAAACCGTTTCGTAGATTAAGTGAATCTTGCCCCGGCCGTCAAGCACGATTTGATGCCGCGCGACCGAAGTCGTCCCGGGTCGCGGTTGTGGGGTCCCGATCAAAGCCTCTCGGCCGCGCCAAAATAGCTCGGCCAGGCCCTCCGGCCGCGCCGGCCGTCCCGGATATCGGTGTGGCCCGGTCCGAGGGCTACATTAATAACCAGGCTGTGGTAGCCAGGCTGTCGGCAGCCCAGCCGCGCCGGCAAGCCCCGGAAGGGAATCAGGCAGTCGGGAGAAACGATCCCTCGCCTGTGCGGCCGGTCGCCGCGATCCGGATCGCCGACTCGCCGTCGACGGGGCAGCGGTATTCGCAGATGCCGCAGCCGACGCACCGCTCCGGAAGCACCTGGGGACGCTGGAGTCGACGCTCCCCGCCTCCCGGCACGCGAACGGCGACTTCTTCGAGGACGATCGCCTTGGGCGAGGTGGGGCAGTGCTCCTCGCAGACGATGCAGGGACGCGCGTACGCGAAGGGGAGGCATCGTCCCGGGTCGACGTAGGCGATCCCGAGAACGGCCTTCTCCTTTTCCGCCTGCGTCAGCGTCGGGATCGCCCCGGTCGGACAAACCTGGCCGCATAGGGTGCAGTGGTACTCGCAGTAACCGATCCGCGCGCGCAGAACCGGGGTCCAGAGAGAGCCAGGGCCCGCCTCGAGTCCCGCCGGGTGCAGGCCGTTGCCCACGCAGACCTTCATGCACTCGCCGCAGCGGACGCATCGATCGAGGAACTCCGCCTCGGAGCCCGCGCCCGGAGGGCGGATGAGGTTTGCCTGTGGACGCGCGCGCGAGGGAGTCGCCCGAACAAGCGGACCCGAGACGATCCCGAGGACGAAACTCACGAGGATCCGGCGGCGTCCAGGATCGAGGGCGGCGGTGGGTGGGGGATTCTCGCGCGCGTGAGGGCGCCGGCGGAAGAGGGCGGCCAGTCGAGGGCGGGCGAGGCCGAAGCTCAGGCTACCCTGGCGGCAGCCCGCGGTGCAGTTGCCGCAGACGAAGCACTCGGAAGGCCGCCAGCCCCCCGCGACATCCGGGTCCGCGGCGCCCTGGCAGTGAAACGCGCAGACCTCGCAGCCGGAGCACGCGCCTTCCCTCTGTCGCAGCGTGAGCATGCCGGCCTGACCCACCGTCCCCAGGAGCGCGCCCAGAGGACAGAGGATCCGGCACCAGAAGCGCCGCCGGATCCAGGAGAGGGCGAGAAGGACGATGAGAATCCCCGCGAGGAGCGCCCCTTGCTCGAACCGCGGCGCACGGGGCGCCATGGCATGGTCGCGGATCCATGCGTACACGGGCTCGGTCACGGCGGCGGCCGGCGAGAAGGCCAGCCCCGCCGCGGCGGAGCGCACGAGCGCCTCCAGGGGAGGGCCGAATCCCACGGAGAGGGAACGGATCAAGAGCGAGATCGGATCCAGGAGCCCGACCCAGAGAACCCCGGCCGCGGATCCGCCGAGAATGAAGGCGAGGATCAGATACTTCCAGCGGCGCGACCGTGTCGAGCGCTCCGCGCTCCTCTCCTCCCGGCGTCCGCGGAGGAGTCTGCCGCTCGCTTGGCTGAGCGTGCCGAGAGGGCAGATCCAGCTGCAGAAGAACCGCCCAAAAAAGAATGTCGCGATCAGAGTCGCCAGCGAGATCGCCATGAGGCCGTGGAGAGCCCCCGTGCGCAACCAGGTGGAGATCGCGATGAGAGGGTCGATCTCGAGGAAGAGGCGTACCGGCGGCCCGAGACGGTCCTCGCCGATTCCCACGGTGCGAAGGAGGAGGTAGAAAAAGAGCGCCAGAGACGCGAGCTGAACGGCGATGCGCGCGCGGCGAAGCATGGGATCAGGAGGCGGGCACTTCCACCCGGATCTCCTCCTCCTCGCGCCATGAGCCCCTGCCGAGGTTGCGCTCCTCCGCCATCGCGATGTGGGGCGTCTCGTCCGGCCGGCGGCCGTAGAGCGTCGCGCCCCGGCGCTCCGCTGCGACCGCGTCGGCGGAGGCGATCACGGTATCGAGGCGTTGCACATCCTCGAGACTTCCTCCCTGCGGCCCGCCGCGCATGAGCACCCGCACGCCGTCGATGACGGTCAGCTGCGGTTGGAAGAACGACGCCAGATCGACGATCGCGCGGTCGATCTCCTGGTGGAGACGATTGCGCGGCCCGCCGAGCGCGCCGAGCCAGTTCTTCATCCCCAGCGTGACGCCCGTCAGCCCATGGTGCTTCGCGATCGGCACGTTGATCCGCACATCCGCCTCGACGATGGCCGGATGGACCGGCCATTCCTGCAGCATCTCTCCCCGGATCAGCATCTTGCGGGTGCGCTCCTCCTCGAAGAAGCGCACCTCGGCGCCCGCGGACTTCGACGCCTCGGCGATGCCGGAGCGCAGATAGCAGCGGCGCGGATCATTGCAGGGATTGTCCATCACGAGGACCGACTTCGCCCCGGCGTCCAGGCAGAGGCGGATGAGCGCGGCGACGACCTCGGGATTGGTGGTGGCGGCCTGCTCCGGAGTGCGATCCCAGCCGATGTTGGGCTTGACGACGACTCGATCGCCTCGGTGGACGAACCGATCGATTCCGCCGATCGCGGCGATCGCCGCCTTCGTGATCTCGGCCGGAGAGGGGCCGTGCGCGACGGCGAGAACAGGGAGTGGTGGATCCGCCGCAAGGGCGGATCCGAAACCGGCGATCTGGGGAAGGCTCCAGCCGGCGAGCGTCGCCCCGACGGCGCGATGCAGAAACTTGCGTCGGTCCATCACCATCCCTCCGACACCCCGCGAGCGACGGTACGCGGTGCCCCGATCGACTGTCAACCGAGCTTGACCGGGCGCCAGCGCAGTCCATAGGATGCTCACTTTGTGGAGGAGACGTGACGCACGAGTCCGGTCCCACGGGCCCACCGAGTCCGCCCGCGCAGGTGGAAGGTGGAACCGTCGCGGCCGCGCAGGCAGTGGGCGGGAAAGGCTCCGCGCGAAGCATCAAGCAGATCGGCTGGCTCCTCGCCTGGGCGGTCGTCTTCTGCGACATCGGCACGAGCGTCTACTACGTCCCCGGAATCCTCTATCACCACGTCGGAAACCTCACACCGTACTTCATCCTTCTGACCACGGTGGGGTTTCTTCTCCTCGCGCAGAAATACGCGGAGGTGACGTGGAGCTTTCCCGGCGGAGGGGGCGTCGTAAGCGTCGCCCACGACGCATTCGGCCCCTGGTGGGGTTGCCTGGGCGGTATCCTCATCACGACCTCCTACTTCCTCACCTCGGCGATCTCCTCCGTGAGCGGCTTCGAATACCTGAGCTCGATCTTTCCGTCGCTCAAGGAGCACGTGGTGCTTCTCTCGTGTCTCGGGATCGGACTGCTGGCGATCCTGAACGTCATCGGGATCCGCGAGAGCGCGACCGTCGCCTTCGGCATGGCTGGGATATCGCTCCTCACGAACTTCATCGTGATCGTCGTCGGCCTCGTGAGACTCGATCCGGAGGAGATCCGGGTCGTGCGCGACGCCGCCGGACAGTTCACGCAGCTTCCCGTGCGCGAAGTCCTGATCGGCTTCGCCGCGGCCTGGCTCGCTTTCTCGGGGCTCGAGTCGATCAGCCAGCTCTCGCCCGCATTGAGGCTGCCGATCCGCCGGACCGTCCGCTACGCGATGATCGCCGTCATCGTGACGATCATCCTCACCTCTCCCACGCTCGCGATTCTCTCGATCGCCATCATCCCCGAGTCGATGAAAGCCGCGGGCACGGACAGCTTGATCTCCGATCTCGCCTTCGTGCGCTCGGGGCTCGGGATGCGGATCGCCGTCGTGACGGCGGCCTCCGCGCTCCTGCTCTTCGCCGCCAACACGGCGATGATCGGCGGCTACCACGTGTTCCTGGCCCTCTCGAGGGACCGCTTCTTCCCGCGCATCTTCGCGAAGAGAAGCCAGAGGTTCTCGACACCGCACTGGGCGATTCTCTTCACCGCCGCGGTGCCGATCGCGACGATCCTCCTGGTGAGCGGGAAGCTCACCGTGCTGGGGGACATGTACTCCTTCGGGCTCCTGGGGGCCTTCGCGTTCACCTCGGTGGGACTCGACATCCTGCGATGGCGCAATCGAGCGCGGGGTTGGATGTTCGGGATCGGGATCCTCACGACCTTCATGGTGCTCGGCTCCTGGGGGATCAACATCGTCACGAAGCCGCTCGCCACGATCTACGGCGGAATCCTCACGGCCGTCGGGATTGGCGCGGCGATCTCGATTCGGCGCGAGTGGATCGTTCATGCGCTCAATCGGATTCCCTGGATCTCCGAGCGCGCCGGTCTGCTCCGAACGCGCACCGAGCTGGCCGTCGAGGAGGAGCAGGAGATCGTCACGCTCCAATCGGCGGTCGCGATGCGGCCCCTCTACCCCTCGACGACTCTGGTCGCCGTGCTCCACTACAACCCGAAGCTGATCGACGAGGCGCTTCATCGAGTGAAGGCGGAGGGGGAACCGGCCCTCTACTTGATCTCCATCACCGAGTGGCCCGGGCTCTTCTCCGGCGCGGACACGCGCCCCTCGCCCGAGGTCATCCAGTCCTTGAACCGGATGGTGCGCCATGCGCAGGAGCGAAAGGTCTTCGCGATTCCGATCTGGGCGATCAGCGACAACACGGCGCGGACGGTCGCGGAGGCGGCGCAGGCGCTCGGCTGCACCGCCGTGATGCTCGGAGTAAGCCAGCGCAGCGGGATCTATCACATGCTCCGGGGCAGCGTCCTGCGCGGCCTCACGAAGTTGCTGCCCGACGATTACAGGATCATCACGATCGGCTGATCCCCGGTTCCGGTCGCTTCCGAACACCGCTTGACAGTCGCCCCTCCCGAGCCTACCGTCCCGCTTTCCAGGTTGCCTGGGACCGGACGCAGCGATGAACGAGTCGGATGAGGTCGGCGGCAAACCTCCAGTGACCGGGACGAACCGGGACGGCGCGACAGGCGCGCCCTCCCCTGAGAGTCACTCGATTCGCCGGATCGGATGGCTCCTCGCGTGGGCCATCGTCTTCTGCGATATCGGCACGAGCGTCTACTACGTCCCCGGAATCCTCCACCACCATGTGGGAAACCTGGCGCCCTACTTCGTCCTCTTGACCACCGTCGGCTTCCTGCTCCTCGCCCAGAAGTACACGGAGGTATCCTGGCGCAATGCCGAGGGGGGCGGCGTCGTGACGGTCGCCCGGAAGGCGTTCGGGGACTGGTGGGGGTGCCTCGGGGGAATCCTCATCACGATCGACTACTTCCTCACCTCGGCGATCTCGGCGGTCTCGGGGTTCGCCTATCTGAGCTCCGTGATACCCGTGCTCCAACCGCATGTCGGCCTTCTCGCATGCGCCGGGATCGCCTTGCTCTGCGCGCTGAACATCATCGGAATCCGCGAGAGCGCGATGGTCGCTTTGGCGTTCGCGGCCCTCTCGCTCGCCGCGAACCTCGTCGTGGTCATCGTGGGAGTCCTTGGACTGCAGCGCGGTGAGATCGAGACTCTGATGCGCGCCGCAGGCGAGTTCCGGGGGCTTCCGCTGCGGATGCTCCTCGTTGGGTTCGCCGGCTCGTGGCTCGCCTTCTCGGGTCTCGAGAGCATCAGCCAGCTCTCGCCGAATCTGAAGTTGCCGACCCGAAGAACGGTGCGCCTCGCGATGGCGGCGGTCGTCGGCACCGTCCTCGTGACGTCGCCATTCCTGACGGCGCTGTCCGTAGCGGTGATCCCCGATGAGATCAAGGCGACTCGGACCGACAGCTTCATCTCCGATCTCGCGGCGCTCCGCGCGGGACCTTGGCTCCAGATCTCGGTTGTCGCCGCGGCTTCCTCGCTGTTGCTGTTCGCGTCGAACACGGCCATGATCGGCGGCTACCACGTCTTCCTCGCGCTCTCCCGCAACCGATTCTTCCCGAGGATTCTGGCCCGGCGCAGCCTGAAGTTCTCGACGCCCCACTGGGCGATCCTCATTACCGCGCTCGTTCCCCTCCTGACCGTGCTGGCGACGGGCGGGAACCTGACGATCCTGGGCGATATGTACTCCTTCGGCCTCCTGGGCGCGTTCGCGTTCACTTCCGTGGGGCTCGACGTGATCCGCTGGCGGGAGAAGGCGCGGGGCGCTCTCTTCGCCCTTGGCCTCGTGACGACCGTGATGGTGGTGGGTTCCTGGGGCATCAACATCGTGGAGAAGCCTCTGGCGACGGTCTACGGGGGCGCCCTGACCGGCGTCGGGCTTGTCGCCACGCTTGCGGTCCGGCGAGAGTGGATTGTTCACCTGCTCAATCGGTTTCCTCCGGTCGCGCGACGGGCGATGGCGATCCGGGAGGAGACCGCGCTCGTCGTGGAGGAGGAGTACGAGATCGTCACGATCGAATCGGCGGTCGCCATGCGCGCCCTCTATCCATCGACGACTCTCGTGGCGATCCTGGGACCGAACCAGAAGCTGATGGACGAGGCCCTGCGGAGGGCGAAGGCCAGAGGCGAGCCCGCCGTGTACGTCATCTCCGTGACGGAGTGGCCCGGCCTTTTCTCTGGAGCGGAGACGCGGCCCTCCACGGAAGTCGTGGAGGCGATGAACGAGCTCGGACGGCTTGCGCAGAGGCGGGGCATCTTCATGGTGCCGATCTGGGCGATCAGCGACGACGCTGCCCGGACGATCGCGAGCGCTGCGACGCGGCTGGAGTGCAAGGCGGTCATGCTCGGCGTAAGCCAGCGCACGGCGATCTACCACATGCTGCGGGGGAACCTGCTGCGGAACCTGGCGCGACGCCTTCCGGAGGCTTCCTCCATCATCACGGTCGGTTGAGCCCCTCCCGGCCGCGCCCGCCACGCTGTGGAAACCCGATTGCCCATGGCGTACTCTCCACCCAGGTTGCCTCGACCGGGGAAACAACTCAAGGAGCATGGAACCGATGAGCGCAGCGACGTCCGCGGCCGGGGGCCGCACCATCCTGGGCCATCCGCCGGGACTCTTCGTCCTCTTCTTCACCGAGATGTGGGAGCGGTTCAGTTACTACGGGATGCGCTCCCTGCTCGTCCTCTACATGGTGGACCATCTGTTCATTCGTCCCGATGTCGGCAAGGAGGTGCTCGGCTACACGCTCGTGCGCGGCACGCTCGAGTCGATCTTCGGCCCGATGGAGGCGCAGCCGCTCTCCTCGCAGATCTACGGGCTCTACACCGCCTTCGTCTACCTGACGCCGTTCTTCGGCGGGATGCTTGCCGACCGGATCCTGGGTCAGCGGAAGACCGTGATCCTGGGCGCGATCCTGATGGCGATCGGTCACTTCCTGATGGCAGTCCAGTCGCTCTTCTTCGTCGCCCTCCTCTTCCTCATCATGGGAAACGGCGCCTTCAAGCCGAACATCTCGACCCAGGTCGGCGGACTCTACGCGCAAGGCGATCCTCGACGCGACCGCGCCTTCACGATCTTCTACATGGGAATCAATCTCGGGGCCTTCTTCTCGCCGCTCGTCTGCGGGACGCTGGGCCAGAAGGTCGGCTGGCACTACGGTTTCGGCGCGGCCGGCGTCGGGATGGTGCTGGGGCTCTGTCTGTACCTCTGGGGGCAGAGACATCTCGCCTCCGACGACCTCACGAAGCGCCGCGACACCGGAGAGGCGAAGGTGAAGCAGCCTCTCACCAGGGACGAGTGGAAGAGGGTCTGGGCGCTCGTCGTCCTCTGCGGACTGAACATCATCTTCTGGGGAGTCTACGAGCAGCAGGGGAATACGATGCAGCTCTGGGCCGACCGCAACACGAACTGGAACCTGCTCGGCTGGACGGTGCCCTCGACCTGGTACCAGTCGTTCAATCCGATGATGATCTTCATCTTCGCCCCTCTCCTGAACATCGTCTGGGCCTGGCAGAACCGGCGCAACCGCGAGCCGTCGAGCGTGGTCAAGATGTCGATCGGCTGCTTCCTCCTGGGCGCATCGTTCATCGTGATGATCCTGGCCTCCCAGGGCGTGGGGCCCGAGGACCGGCGCAACGTGATCTGGCTGGTCATGACGACCTTCGTGCTCACGATCGGCGAGCTCTATCTCTCGCCGATCGGCCTCTCGCTCGTCACCAAGGTGGCGCCGGCGCGCATCGTCTCGATGATGATGGGCGTATGGTTCCTCTCGAGCTTCTTCGGCAACTACCTCTCCGGATTCCTCGGGACCTTCTGGGAGAAGATGCCGCGGGCGAGCTTCTTCATGATGCTCTGCGTGCTCGGCGTGACGGCGGGCATTCTGATATGGCTCGTGAGCGCGCCCCTGAAGAAGGTGATCGCGAAGCACGAGGTCACAAACGGCGCATGAGGAGGGCCCGGCGGCGATGCGCGCGATGATCCTCGACTCGATCGGCGCGCGCCTGCGCATGATCGAGCGCGCGTCGATCCCGCCCGACCCCGGACAGGTCCGGCTGCGGGTCTTGGCCTGCGCCGTCTGCCGGACCGATCTCCATGTGGTCGACGGCGAGCTCAGCCAGCCGAAGCTGCCGATCGTGCCGGGCCACGAGATCGTGGGGCGTGTGATCGATGTGGGAGAGGGCGTCGATCGCTTCCGGCCGGGCGATCGGATCGGCGTCCCATGGCTCGGCTGGACCTGCGGGGAGTGCGAGTTCTGCCGGTCGGGACGCGAGAATCTCTGCGATCGCGCCCGCTTCACGGGATACCAGATCGACGGAGGCTACGCGGAGGAGGCGATCGCCGACGCGCGCTACTGCTTCTCGATTCCGGATGGAATCGACGACGCGCACGCGGCCCCGCTTCTATGCGCTGGGTTGATCGGCTACCGATCGCTTCGGATGGCCGGGGAAGGCGAGCGGCTCGGGATCTACGGCTTCGGCGCGGCGGCGCATATCGTGGCGCAAGTGGCGCGGCACGAGGGGCGGGAGATCTTCGCCTTCACGCGGCCCGGAGATGTGACGGCGCAGGACTTCGCGCGCTCCCTCGGGTGCGTCTGGGCGGGCGGCTCGGATGAGGAGCCGCCGCGCCCGCTCGATGCGGCGATCCTCTTCGCTCCGGTCGGGGCGCTCGTGCCCGCCGGCTTGCGCGCCGTGCGCAAGGGCGGGACGGTCGTCTGCGGCGGGATCCACATGAGCGACATCCCGTCGTTTCCCTACTCGATTCTCTGGGACGAGCGGGTCGTGCGATCGGTGGCAAATCTCACGCGTCGCGACGCCGCGGAGTTCCTCGAGCTTGCCGCGAGGATCCCGGTGCGCACGGATGTCGAGATCTACCCCCTCGAATCGGCGAATGAGGCCCTGGATGCGCTGCGCGCAGGCGACGTGCGGGGCGCCGCGGTCCTGACGCCCTAGATGACTGTCGCCGCGGCCGGTTGGCGGGCCGGCGCGGCAGGCTCAGTCCCGCCGCGCCGGAGCGTCCCGGCCTACAGCTGAGGGTCCAGGGGGGCCTCCTCCTGGAAGTCATAGAGGACGGTCGAGAGGTAGCGCTCCCCGTGGCTCGCGAGGACCGCGACGATGAGCTTGCCCTGGCTCTCCGGTCGCTCCGCGACGCGGTAGGCGGCCCGGGCGACCGCTCCGCTCGAGATTCCCACCATCAGGCCCTCCTCGCGGCAGAGCCGCCGCGCGGTCTCGATCGACTCATCGTTCGTGACCTGGACGACCTCTTCGATGATTTTCAGGTTCAGCACCTCGGGAATGAACCCCGCGCCGATCCCCTGGATCTTGTGCGGCCCAGGCGTCAGCTCTTCTCTCGCGAGCTTCTGCGTGATGACCGGCGAGTGAACCGGCTCGACGGCGATCACCTTGACCGAGGGCTTCCTCGATTTCAGCACCTCGCCGCAGCCGGTGATCGTCCCGCCCGTCCCGACCCCCGCGACCAGGATGTCGACCTTTCCATCGGTGTCGTCCCAGATCTCGACCGCCGTGGTCTTGCGATGGATCTCGGGGTTCGCGGGATTCTCGAACTGGCCGATGATGATCGAGCTCGCCGTCTGCTTCTGGATCTCCTCGGCCTTGGCGATCGCCCCCTTCATCCCCTTCGTCCCGTCCGTCAAGACGACCTTCGCGCCGAGGGCAGCGAGGATCTTGCGCCGCTCGATCGACATCGTCTCGGGCATCGTGAGGATCAATGGGATCCGCTTCGCCGCGCAGATGAATGCGAGACCGATCCCGGTGTTGCCCGAGGTCGGCTCGATCACCGTGGTTCCGGCCTTGATGATCCCGCGGTCGATCGCATCCTGGACCATCGAGTAGCCGATTCGATCCTTGACGCTCGACATCGGGTTGAACGATTCGAGCTTGAAGACGACATCGGCGCGGAGCCCCTTCGAGAGATGGGGTGTGCGGACGAGCGGCGTGCGCCCGATCGTATCGGCGATGGAGTCGTAGATTCGCGACATCGTTCGGTCTCCTTCCCGGAATGCTTCTATGGTGCGTCCCCGCGCGGCGGTCGGGGCGGGTCTTCTCTCTCGTGATTCGGATATGTGAGTGTTCGTTGAGGCGAGGGCCTCAACAGGAGCGGGAACGGCCGTTCGGATCCTGTCCCTGCTCGATGCGCTGCTGCTCCTGCGGCGTGCTCAGGACCCTGCTGTAGGGTGGGATCGAGTGGGTGACCCAGGTGTTTCCGCCGATCACCGATCCGCGGCCGATCACCGTCTCGCCACCCAGGATCGTGGCGCCGGCGTAGATCACGACCTCGTCCTCGATGGTGGGGTGCCTCTTGTGCCCGCGGATCAGCCGTCCGCGCTCGTCCTTCTTGAAGGAGAGCGCCCCGAGCGTGACGCCCTGGTAGATCTTCACGTTCGATCCGATCACCGTCGTCTCGCCGACCACGACACCCGTCCCGTGATCGATGAAGAAGCTCTCGCCGATCTCGGCCCCCGGATGGATGTCGACTCCCGTCTCGCGGTGAGCCCACTCGGTCATGATGCGCGGCAGGAGAGGAACTCCCAGCCGGTGCAGGATGTGGGCGATCCGATAGACCGTGATCGCCTCGACGCCGGGATAGCTCAACAGGATCTCGGCGAAGCTCTTCGCCGCGGGATCGCCGTCATAGGCGGCCTGGAGATCGAGCGTCAGGAGGCGGCGCGCCTCGGGGAGGGCCTCGATGAAGCCGGCCACGGCGCGATCGGTGGCCTCGGTGCAGTGCAGGCACGGCTCCTCCTCGGGGCAGTCGCTTCGAATCGCGAGGTAGACCTGATCGTCCAGCTCGTCGGCGATGTCGTCGAGGAGCGCGCCGACGTGATACGAGACGTTCCCGCGAGTGAGATCCTGGCTTCCGTGGAAGCCGGGATAGAGGACCTCGAAGATCTTGCCGAGCGTTTCGATCGTGCGATCCTGCGAGGGGTGGCGGCGATGTTGGTCCAGGTTGTGCGCCTGAGGCGACTCATCGCGGTAGGTCTCGACGAGGCGTCGGGTGTACTCGGCGAGCCGCTCCTGGATCTGCCGCTTCTTCATTGGAGGAAGGGGTTGGCGCGCCGCTCGCGGCCGATGGTCGTGCCCGGGCCGTGTCCCGGGATCACGATCGTCTCATCGGGCAGGACCAGCAGGCGCTCGTGGATCGAGCGCAGGATCGCATCCATGTCCCCGCCCCACAGATCGGTCCGGCCGATGCTTCCCGAGAAGAGCGTGTCGCCCGCGAAGAGCCTCGGCGTTCCATCTCCGAACACGGGCACGTGCAGACAGAGGCTTCCGGGCGTGTGGCCGGGCGTGTAGAGAACCTCGCCGCTTCGCCGCCCCCAGAGGACTTCCTCGCCGTCGCCCACATGGTGGTCGACCGGGAGGATCCGCGGGATCGGAAAGCCGAAGAGCCGCGCCTGAAGCTCGACCTGGTCGTAGAGGAACTGGTCCGCCTCATGGAGGAAGATCTGGGCGCCCGTCGCCTCGGCCAGGGCCTGGGTCGCCCCGACATGGTCGAGGTGGGCGTGGGTGTGGAAGATCGTCTGGAGCTTCAAGTCGTGACGCCGCAACCGATCGAGGATCGCCTGCGGCTCATCGCCCGGGTCGATCACGATGGCGTGGCGGGTCTCCTCGCATCCGAGTAGGGTGCAGTTGCATTGGAGGAGCCCAACGGGGAAGGTCTCGCAGATCATCTTTCCCTCGATCCGATCGGTTGAATAAACGCGTAAGCTTAGCAGAATCAAATCCGTAGGGACAATGGAGGTCAAGTGAAGGAGCGACCGGCGGTGATGAGTCCGCGGGCGGCGGCGGCCGCGGCCCACCCGCTCGCGACGCAGGCGGCGCTGGAACTGCTGAGCCGGGGCGGATCTGCGGCGGATGCCGCGGTCGGCGCGGGCGCCGTCATGGCCGTCGTCGAGCCGTGGGCGAGCCAGATCGGCGGCGACGCGTTCGCACTGGTCTGGGACGCGCGGGAGCGGCGGGCCCGAGCGATCCAGGGAAGCGGGATCGCTCCGGCGGCGGTCGACGTCGAGGCGCTTCGATCGGCTCGCGCGATCCCGCTGCGCGGCGCAATCCCGGTGACCGTGCCGGGGATGGTGGGCGCCTGGTTTCACCTGCTCGAGACGCGCGGGAAGCTGCACGTCGAGGAGGTCTTCGCCCCCGCGGTGCGCCTCGCGGAGGAAGGCTTTCCGGTCGGCGGACGATGGGCGCAGGTGGCGCGGCGCGAGCGCGACGTGATCGCGGGAGACGCGGTCCTGAGGGAGATGTTCCTGCGCGATGGCGCGCCGATCACGGCGGGCGCGTGGGTCCGCCAGGGCGAGCTTGCCTCGACGCTGCGCGATCTCGCGCGCGATGGCGCCGCCCACCTCTATCAAGGGCCCCTTGGAGAGAGGATCGTCGAAGCGATCGGCCAGCGCGGCGGCCCCATGACGATGAGCGATCTGCGGCCGCATCGGACCGAGGAGCTCGATCCGCTGTCGATCGATCTCGATGACGTCAGCGTGCTGGAGCAGCCTCCCGTATCGCAGGGGATCATGGTCCTCGCCATGATGCGCGCGCTCGAAGCGTGCGACCGGCGCGGCTGGAGCATCGGGGACGATTCGCCGCGATCGATCGCGCGCGAGATGCACCTGCAGATCGAAGCCTACCGGCGCGCGCGGGCATATCGGGACCGGTGGCTCGGCGATCCCGAGCGCTCGCGCGCGACCCAGCTCCGCAAGGTGCGCGAGTGGATCGAGCCTGCGTGGGGAGAGGCGACCGCCGCTGGTCTGGACATGCGCAAGACGAGCCGGGGCGCCGCCGCGGAGGACTCCGATGTCCGGGACACGACCTATCTGTGCGTCGTCGATCCGGAGGGGAACGCCGTGAGCTGGATCCAGAGCGTCTTTCACCCCTTTGGCGCGGGGTTTGTCGTGCCCGGCACGGGAGTTCTCCTGAACAATCGGATGGCCGGCTTCACTCTCGATTCCGACTCTCCCAACTGCCTCGAGCCGGGGAAGCGGCCGGTCCACACGCTGAACGCGTGGATGGTTCTGCGCGATGGCAGGCCCTGGCTGATCGGCGGGACGCCGGGGGCGCAGCGGCAGATCCAGACGAATGTGCAAGTGTTGCGATCTCGGATGGCGTTTCATCGTCCCCTCGACGAAGCGCTGCGCGCGCCGCGCTGGGGAATCGACGATCTGGATCGCGTGGAAATCGAGGGGCGGATTCCTCGCGAGGCGAGGCGGAGGCTCGAGAAGTACGGGCATGCGGTGGTCCGCGTGGGCCCGTGGGGCGGCAGCGGCTTCGTGCAAGCGATCGAGCGGCTGCCTGAGGGCGGCTGGCTCGCATGCACCGATCCGCGCGGGGAAGGAATGGCCGCCGGATTCTGATCCGGGCGGCGCTGCTCGCCCGAGGGATCCTCCCCGAGCGGCGCGCTCTCCCTACCCCGAGCTGTCGATCGAGTCTTGGAGGCTCATCGTTTCCCCCTCCGCCCAGCACTCGGCGAACTCCGCCGCTTCGAGACCTTCCTCGGTTCTGGTCCGGTAGGGCGCGAAGAGATCTCCGGGCATCGCATAGAGGGAGAGCCGATCCGGGTTCTGGACTTCGGCGGCGGCGAACAGGCGCGCGGCGGCGCGCAGGTTTCCGAGAGCGGCCCGGATTGCGGCGAGGCCTTCCAGGCATGCCCCCAAGCCCGCCTTGCTCTCGAAGACGCGCCATGTCCGAAGGCTCTCCCGGAGGACGCGCTCCGCATCGGCGATCCGCTCCTGTCGCAGATAGACCGCGGAGAGGCAGAGCAGCCCCCGCGCGGCGTTCTCGTCGTTGCCCATCCCTCTGAACAGCTCGACGCACTCCTCGTACCGTCTGCGGGCGGCATCCATGCGGCCCTCGACCCAGGCGACATTGCCCAGCGTGAGCAGAACGATCCCTCGACCCCAATCGTC
This sequence comes from Candidatus Eiseniibacteriota bacterium, assembly GCA_034679345.1. Taxonomy (GTDB): domain Bacteria; phylum Eisenbacteria; class RBG-16-71-46; order CAIMUX01; family VGJL01; genus JAXDAY01. The sequence continues at coordinate 225,074 of JAXDAY010000009.1, read as the reverse complement.
TCCCGTCTCCGCGAATCGGCGGAGCGCATCGAGGTACCGCTCCTTGGCGGCGGCCGTCTCCCCGATCTGCAGCAGCGCGTCCGCGAGATTCGACTCGGCATAGGCGATTCCCCAGGAGTCCTCGAGGTCGCGGAAGATGGCGAGGGACTCCTGATGCGATTCCGCCGCGCGACCCGGATCGCCCGCGGAGCTCGCGATGAGCCCACTGAGGGCAAGCGCCAGAGCCAACCTGCGGGAATCGAATCCGTTCCGCAGGAGCGCGACCGCTTCTCCGGCGCGGCGGCGCGCCAGCGGAAAGTCCTCGAACTTCCAGGCCATCGCGGCTGCCGCGTAGAGGACCTGTCCCCGTGCCGCTTCCATCCCCGGCCGGACCGGACAGGCGAGCGCGCGCTGCGTCCAGCTTGAACCCTCACGAACGATTCCCCGGAGGATCCAGTACCAGGCCAGCCCGCCCGCCAGCCCGAGCAGGATCTCCACTTCCTCGTTCGCCGCCGCCCACGCCAACGCAGCGCGCAGGTTGGCGATCTCGCGATCGAGCTGCGAGAGCCACGCCGAACGCGAGCCGCCGGCGAGATGGGGAGATGCCGCCTCGACCAGGTCGCGATGGAACTGGGCGTGTCTTCGCGCCAGTTCGGGACCATCCGTGTCCTCGGCCAATCGCTCGCCCGCGTATTCGAGGATCGTCTCCAGCATCGAGAAACGCGTCTCGCCTGCCGGATCGGGCGCGGCGCGGACGAGGCTCTTGTCCACGAGGGAAGACAGCGCGCCGCGAACCTGCGGGGTGGCCTCCTCGCCGCAGATCGCCTCCGCCGCTTCGGCCGTGAATCCGCCCCGGAAGATGGAGCAGCGGCGGAAGACGCGCTGCTCGTGCGGATCGAGGCTCTCGTAGCTCCAGGCGATCGTCGCGCGCAGATCCCTCTGCCGGACGGGCAGATCGCGCGGACCCTCCTCGAGAACCGAGAGCCGTCTCTGCAGACGCTTCAACAAGGCCTGCGGAGAATGATACTTGAGCTGGACCGCCGCGAGCTCCAACGCCAAGGGGATGCCGTCCAGTCGCGCGCAGATGGCCGCGACGACCTCCGCATCCGGATCGGTCAGGATGAACGCCGGCTGCGCGGCCCGCGCCCGTTGGAGGAGGAGCGCCACGGCCTCGGCGCGCTCGACCGAGGCCGCGCTGGCCGTCATCTCGGGTCCCGGCAGGCCGAGAGGCGGTACCTCGATCGCGCGCTCCCCGCGGATGCGGAGGGCCTCGCGGCTCGTCACGAGAAGAGCCAAGCCGGCGCATCGGTGCAGGAGGCTTGTGATGAGGGGCGTCGCCGCAAGAAGTCGGTCGAAACCGTCGAGCAGAAGCAGGCTGCGCCGGCCTTCGAGATGGTTCTCGATGATCCGGGCGGCGTCCTGCGTCGGGCGCTCGATCAGGCCGAGCGCCCGTCCGATCGCGGGGAGAACTTCCGTCGGGTCGGTCAGCGCCTCCAGCTCGACCCAGACCGGGCCGAGATCGAAATCCTCGCGCAGCCGCGCGGCGATCTCCACGGCCGCCCGGCTCTTGCCGATTCCTCCCGGTCCCGTGAGCGTGACGATCCGGGCCGCGCCATCGCGGAGGAAGTCGCGAACGGACGCGATGAGATCCTCGCGTCCCACCATCGGCGCGAGAGGAACCGGGGGACGCGACCAGCGCTGCTCGTCTCGGCGCGAATCCTCTCTCTCCCTCTGGATATTCCCCTCTGCTCGGCGGGGAACCGCGGCGAAGAACGCGGCGCGTGCGGCGGGCTCCAGCCCCAGCGCGTCGGCGAGCGCGCGCAGCGTGTGGGGATAGGGACGCCGGCGCTCGCCGCGTTCGAGCAGGCCGATGGCCGCGGCCGTCAGCCCGGCGCGCTCGGCCAGCTCCTCTTGCGACAGCCCCGCCGCGAGGCGCAGCCGCCGCAGATGAATCCCGAAGCTCTCCGTTGACGCGTTGGACACACCAGTCTCCCGTCTGCAGCCCGCCATTGTACGGCAACTGTTGCAGGAGCTGTTAGGGCACTGTGGCTGGTTTCAGTGGGCCGGCGAGGCCGAAACTTCCCGCAGGTGAGCAGACGACCCCGGCAACCCCGGGGGACTGAAAGGAGACCGAAGATGAGAACCCAAGGAATCGCCTCGAGCCCGAATGGCAAGCCCGCCGACCTGTCGGCCATCGACCGCTTCATTGAGCTTCAGGGACGGCTGCTCGACTCGTACGGAGTCACAGCCGACTCGCGCTTCGTCGACCTCGCCGTGCCGCGGCTCCGGGCCCACTTGCTGGAAGGCGGCAGCGGAGAGCCGGTCGTGCTCTTCCACGGCGGAGACGGCGAGGCGGTGAACTGGGCCCCCTTCCTGCGGCCGCTTCAGGACATCGCGCACTTCTACGCGGTCGACCGGCCCGGATTCGGGCTGACCGATCCGTTCGACTACCGCAGCGTGGATCTGAGGACCCACGCGGCGGACTTCGTCGAATCCTTGCTCGACGCTCTGGGCCTCGACAGCGCGACGCTCATCGGCGGCAGCATGGGAGGGTTCTTCGCCCTGTGCGCCGCCCTGGCCCATTCCGAGCGAGTGCGTCGCGTGGTGCTCCTCGGCTATGCAGCCGGCATGAGCAGGGAGATCGGTCCCGCCATGCGAAGAATCTGCGGGACGCCGGGCGCGGCGGAGGAGTTCATGGCGGGACGGGCGAGCATGGAGGCGCAGAAGAGCCAGTATCGAGAGATGTTTCACACCGACCCCGCCGTCGTCTCCGACCTGTACTTCGAGACGCGCATCGCCGGCCTGCGGCTCCCATCGGAACAAGGCACGTGGGCGACGCTACTGCAGCGAATCGCCACGGCCGATGGCCTGCGACCGGAGCTGTACCTGGGGGACGACCTCTCCGGGCTCAAGCCCCCGACGCTCATTCTGTGGGGTGAGCACGATATCGCTTCGGCCGAAATCGTTAGGCAGGTCGCCGATCGGATCCCGCAGGTCACATTCCAGACCATGGCAGGACTCGGTCACTTCCCCTTCATCGAAGCCCCTGAGGAGACGGCTCAGCGAGTCGCCGAGTTCATCAACGGCCGAAACGCGGCTCCTCTCGGGGAGTGAGAACTCTTTATCGGAGCGAACATGCTTTTCAGGCAAGAGGAGCCCCTGGGGTGGGGATGCCGCCGGGGTTCCTCCAGAGCCGGGAGCATCTTGGACGCGATCCCGCCCGTGACGAAGACGCTTCCGGCGGGGGGGAACGATTGGACCGCCGGGTGCCTGGCAGACGCTGGGATCGAGCCTTCGGTGGGGGGCAGCGGCGACAGCCACGACAACGCCCGGGCCCAATCGGTCATCGGGTTGTTCAAGACCGAGGTGATCCCACGGCGCGACCCCTGACGCGGAGTCGAGGATGTCGAGTTAGAGGAAGCGCATCACAGTGCCCAACCGACCCCAGCCGAACTGGCCGGAGTCACGTAATCGGGTCTCCGGAGAACTCGGGGCGGTTCAGGGTTTCGGTCAAGGCTGGCTTCATGTCCGGGAATGCATACTCCGTCCCTACGTCAACCCCTGTCACCCCCCTCGCGTTAGTCTCTCCCTGGACGCCGGGCAGCGTGGACGCCGGCCACCGAGATCGGCCTACCCGCCACCCGCCCGGCCTGGTATACTCGATGCGCTTCGGATAGCGCGGGTCTGAGGCAGATTCCGAGCACCACGGAGGGCGGACCATGAAAGTGATCCTGCTGCTGGGTGTCCTGCTGAGCCTGATCGATGCACTACCGTCATTCGCAGCCGTACTCAACGTTCCAACCGACTACCCAACAATTCAGGATGCAGTCGATGCTGCTGCCGTAAGTGGCGACACAATTATGATTGCGCCCGGCACATACCTCGAGGACGTGGTAGTCCTCCTGAAAGGTGTCGACATCCGTGGATCGGGCGCTGCAAACACATTCGTCCAGTCACTTCGCTGGTCGTATCCAGACAACTGGACGGCGATGAATGATGCCCTCAGCGACATACGCGTCCTTGGCTCTATCAGTGGTGACGGGGGGGTGTACTGGCTCAGCATACTGTCAAGCATCATTGATGGGTCATCGACGTTCGGTCAGGGGAGTGATGGCGTATGCATCTGGGCAAATGATTCAGTGTTCATTGGACCATTCGATGCCGCCTTCGGTTGGGGAGATCCATGGAATTGGGGAGGCGTAGGCGGGTGTGAGTTCTATCACGGCGTCTCAGTCAGTGGAGCCGGTTTCTCAGCGGGCAATTGCGTATTTCACGAAGGCGCGAGGGTCGACATCTACACAGGCTTCTACGGCGATGTCACTGGTTGCACATTTGCAGGCGGTGGCAGCATCTTCGTGCACACCTTAGGGAGTGTGACGATTATGGACAATATCTGTTCGGGCGGCGCAATCGAGGCAGAAGGACAGGGGCTGACCATCGAGAACAACGTGGGCGTAAGGTCAATATGGATGAGTGCAGATTGTGGCACACACAGCATCGCTGGCAATACGGTAGTTGGAGGTACGATCGACGTGTGGATCTGGGGTCACTGTAGCGGTACGTCGATTCACGGGAATGTCGTGGTCTCTGGTGACGCGGGAATTGTGTCTCATGGTGACGAAGCGACGATTGAAAACAACACCATCTATGGAAGCAGCGGGACGGGAATACGGGTTACCTATGATGAAGTCAACGAAGTCATAGTGCAAAGGAATCTCGTGGTAGGCAACCACCTTGGAATGGACTTGGGAAGCGTGTCGGATCCAAGCCAAGTTGCGTGCAATGACGTGTTCAATAATACGGGGGGAAATTGGCTAGGAGAGAACTTCGAGGGTGTCAATGGGAACTTCGCTTTGGACCCCCTGTTTTGCGCTGTTGAGGATGGAGACTTCACCCTGGCGGACAACTCCCCATGCCTGCCGGGGAATGGCGCGTGTGGGCTCGTAGGAGCGCGAGACGTCGGGTGCGCGAGCCAAGGGGCTTGCTGCTATCCAGATGAGACGTGCGCGCTATCAAGCGAGGCGGAGTGCGTCGAGGTGGGGACATATCTCGGTGACGGGGTTATGTGTGAGCCGAATCCGTGTCCGCGGACCGGCGCCTGCTGTCTCCACGCCTATTGCGCGCGGCTCAGCGCTGCTGACTGCGCCTCTTACGGCGGGACCTACGAGGGCGACGGCACGCTTTGCGAGCCGAATCCGTGTCCGACGTCTGCTGTGGAAGATGCTGTGGGTGGCCTGGAGCTGTCGATCCGCGCGACGCCCAACCCGAGCACCGGGGCAATCATGATCGAGTATGCGGTACCTCGCGCGACTACTGTGACCATCGAAATCTTTGACGTTGGTGGGACGCTCGTTCGAAGGTTGTCTGAGGGTCTTCGACTGGCCGGGTCTCATCAACTGCGATGGGACGGAACGACCCAAAGTGGGCTTCTCGCTCCATCCGGGGTGTACTTCGCAAGGGCTGTGACCCGAGAGGGGACGGCCGCCAATCGCGTCATTTTAACTCAGTCGGGGGAGTAACAGTGAAACCGACGATCTCATTGCTGGCGGTCGCAGTGATCTTCTTCAATTCATATAGCGAAGCGTTTCCTCCAAGAAACGGGGGCACGACTGGACGTGCGGACGCCAGCCAGTGGGAGTACATCGTTCCCCCGGAGGACAGGGACTGCATCGATTATCAGGACTACGTGCATGAGATCGGAACTATCAGCACGGAAGGCGACGCAGCGGGAGTCACCGTCGAGGGCGGGATTCTCTATGTCGCCGCTGGCTCGGCGGGCCTTCTCACATTTGACGTGTCGGATCCGGTCCACCCCGCAGCGCTTGACTTGATCGACACTCAGGGCAGTGCAGCCAAGGTTCATATCGATGGTTCGCGCGGATACGTCGCCGATGAGCTAGGAGGGCTTGCCATCGTCGATGTGACTGACCCAGACCATCTTGTGGCGCTTGGGGCTGTTGACACGCCGGGAAATGCAGTTGACGTGACGTCCTCCGGGGACTTCGCATATGTCGCGGATTGGGACAATGGTCTCGTGGTTGTGGACGCAACCGTGCCGACAGAACCTTACATTGCCCTCACCATCCCTTTGGAAGCAAATGTACGTGGGGTCGCTATCTCAGGTAGCTACGTCTTTGTGGTTTGCGGGAGAGCCATGGACGTCATCGACATTTCCAACCCATTTGATCCTGTCTCCGTTCAAACGATTAGCATTGTTGTGCCGTTGGGCATCAAGATCTTCGGCGATACCGCCTTTCTCACATGTGCAGGCGATCCCAGCGGTGGCTACTTATGTGTCATGGACATCACCGATCCACTACACCCGGCAGTTCTCTCATATGTTGGTACACGAGCGCCTGCAACATCCTTCACCATGGTCGGCGCTACGGGATTCGTGATAGACGCAGAAGGATTCCTAAAGTCCTTGAACTTGGACGACCTCACTTACCCGCGCGCAATCGGTGGAACGCGGATACTCTCTGGGCGGAGGTTAGCGATTGCCGGTGATGTCGCATATGTCGCGGCTGGTGCTTCGGGTATGAAGCTTGTCGATGTATCGAATCCGTCGTCGCCGGCTGTCATCGGAAGGGGTGGGATGAATGGTCCGAGGTGGGTCGGTGGGCTTGCCGTCAGCGGAGAGTTCGCCTACTTCGTGGTCAGAGGGATGGATGGACCTGCTGTACTCTTTGCCTACGACCTTACGGACCCAGCGGTGCCTAAACAGGTGACCTCGATACAAGTTGCGGGTCTGGTCAATTCAACTAGTCTTGCCATGGGAGGTGCGCACGTCTGTGTGGCCGCTTGTGAGGACGTCGGTGTGGTAGACGTGAGCACGCCGACAGACCCCATCCTCGTTGCTAGCATTCCGACTCCAGGGGTAGCCAGGGATGTGGCCGTCATCTCTCCCTATGCGCTGATTGCCGACGAGCAAGCAGGGATGCAGGTGATCAGTATATCGAATCCGAGCGCACCGGAAATTGTCGCGAGCATCCTCAGTTCGGGCGGTGCGACGCACGTAGCAGTCACAGGGTCACTTGCCATTGTGGCCAATGGAAACAGAGCGCTTGATATCATAGACATCACCAGCCCGCTCCTCCCCGTGCAGCTTGGGAGCGGGAGCATTCTGGCCAATGCTAGTGATGTGACTGCCGTCGGTGACCATGCGTATGTGTCGCACCAGATCGGGCTAGAGATCCTGGACATTTCCGATCCTGCTTCACCGCAAACGGTGGCCGTGCTCCCCATCGCGGACTGCGGTGGTGTGTGTGCGCAGAATGGGCGGGTCTACGTGGCTGGAGGAGCGGGAATCGTCGTGGTGGATATTGTGGATCCCGCGATGCCCAGGGTACTTGGTGGTCTTCCAACATCGTCAACAGAGTGGGTGGACGTCGTGGTGAGTGATAGGTTTGTATGCGAAACGGGATCTACGTACGGCTACCATCCGTACCCAGAGGAAACGGACTTCTACGTCCTGCCGCGACAGTGTCCACACGATGGGGGCGCATGCTGTCATCCGGATGGCTCTTGCACAGTGACCAGTGAAGTGGCTTGTGAGTCACTCGGGATCTGGCAAGGCTGGGCGACAGTCTGCGACCCTAACCCCTGTCCGCCGGGAGGTGCCTGCTGCCTGGCCGATGGAATCTGTGAGATGACCACAGGCGAGTACTGTCTTGAGGTAGGGATCTGGCAGGGCTCTGGGACTACCTGCGACCCTAATCCCTGTTTCACCGGAGCATGCTGCTTCCACACGTACTGCGCGCGGCTGAGTGCTGCTGACTGCGCCTCCTACGGCGGCACCTACGAGGGCAACGGGACGCTGTGCGAGCCGAATCCCTGCCCGACATCTGCTGTGGAAGATGCAATGGGTGGCCTGGAGCTGTCCATGCGGGCAATTCCGAATCCCAGCAGTGGGGCGACTCTGATCCAGTACGCCCTGCCCGCGCCGACGACCATCACTATCGAGCTGTTCGACGCCGCCGGGAGCCTTGTACGCAGGATCGAGGAGGGGCAGAGACCAGCGGGGGCGTACACGGTTCGCTGGGATAGGATAGACGAAAGCGGGGATGAACTGCCCGCGGGGATCTACTTCGCAAGGATGGTGACGGGAGTCGGGATGAAGACGGGGAGGGTGGTGGTGGCGCGATAGCTTCGGACCGAGGGTTAGAAAGCATCAAGAACTGCGCGTTTACAGCGAAAGGAAAGTGTCTTATGGGTCGCCCCTTGGCCCAACTCCGAGCCGCAGACTGATGATTCGATCGTGTCAGTGCTCTGACACGAGATGTCGAAACTGGAAGATCGTTCGCACCAATCCTTTTCAGGGACCTGCGAGTGCTGGGTGCGGGTTCGACGCGGCGAGGGTAGCCAGAGGGGCGTGTTGTGCTGGTGATTATGCGTCACGCGAAATTCCTAACTTGTCGCGGGGATGCCGGCTGCAAGATCGCGGGCGTGACGCACGAGCGGACATGTGCGTTTACCAGAGAGCGCGACAGATCACGATGGCTCGCGCGGGATTGAGCTCGGGCTCTCGCGAATAGCGACTCTCGAAACGGGACGTGGTGGACGCTCCCGGGGACTGAACAAGCGGCAGACGTTAAGTGGCTCCCAGAACTTCCCTGTGATTCAGTCTCGTCATGTAGCCGGATCCAAGAGCATCGGAAGCAGATGCGCCCGAGCATGTCGACTCACTGGTGCAAGACTCCCTCCGTACTCACGCGTCGGGAGATGCCAGTCTGTACCCCTTTTGACTAGGCTAGACACAGGCGGGCGTGTGGCCCAAGATCCTGCGCGAGGTCGTTCCGAGGTTGTGGTCGAAGTGCGAGAATTGGAGGATGGGGACGTGAGGCAATGAATGGTGATCAGTTCGATGACGTTGTCCGGCGGGCGATCGAGGAGTACAAGAAGACCATTGAGCTCTTCAAGCCGGCCTATGGCCACCGAGCCTACAATGAGCAGAACTGCCTCTTTCACTTCGGACATGCCTTCATTGACGGGGATCCTGATGCACATGTGGCTCTTGAGGTCCCGCTTGTGGAGGATGAGAGGAATCCGGGGACCAAGAGGATCGATGCGTTCCTCTTTACGCGAGATTGGGGATTGTTCCTGGAGGCGAAGGTGTGGGACGACGAAGAGTGCATTCAGGATGTTGCAGACGACCTCGATCGTCTGACGCCCGAGGTCCTGCGCCAGATAGTGAATAGGCAGTTTCGTCAGAATAAGGGAAGGATCCCTCCGCGGATCCACCGAGGGTGTCTCGTCGAGGCATGGTACAAGGAGGACGAGGAGCCTTCGGCCTCCGCCCGGCTGATCGCAGGGGTGCCCCTTACCGTTTACCTGGTGCGGGATTGGCAACCAGACAGCAAGTGGAAGCTGTACTGGTTGGCCGGATCAGCAGAGGTGCCGATCTTGCAGTGAAGTGGCCTCTGCAAGGCTCCTAAGGAAGACCGTAAGGGTGTTGCGAGGGCGGGTCAGCGGGCGTGACCCACTGATCGGTCGCCGCCGTCCGATGTGGCGATATCGGGGCGCACCCGGACGCGCTGGCGGGGCTGCCCCGTGGGGAAGAAGAGATCCCCGACGTTGAGGCCGACCAGCTCACCCAGGCGCAGGCCCGTGCCGAGGGCGAGTGAGAACAGCACGTGGTCCCGTGGATGGTGGGCGGTCATGCGGAGAAGAGATTGCAGCTCATCGGCGGTCATGCTCTGGGGGCTCAGATGCGACATGGGTGGTTCCTCCTCACGTCCCAAGGGTCGCGCTACGGGCGAACACATCAAGGGGAGAGTCGATCGAAGATGGGACCGCTTACTCGCGGACTGCCCATTAGCGAGGCGCGGCACGCAACCCGAGCCAACCGCCCATTAATGGGCAGCGGTCGATCGGCAACGCGCGGTTAATGGGCATCGCGTTTTCGCGAACCCCCCCCGTAATGGGCATCCCAGAGGCCGATCGGGGGGTCGAGCCGCGAGGAGACGGCAGCTGTGCGGTCGCGTAACTCCTGGCGCTATCGATGACAGGCACGATGCGATGCAGCCCGATCGAGGCGTGTGGGAGCCTGGATTTCACCCCACGATGTCGATCCGCTGCCCCTCGATCTCCGCAACTGCCCATCCAAACCGCAGAAACGGCGCAGAATCCTGCCCGAAATCTGCCGCGTCCATGGCCGAAGGGATGTCGCCTTCCGATGGGAAGACGACGTGATGGTCCATGCCAGATCCAGGAATCTCTCTGCACTTAGAGCGGATCGCACGAAGAGTCCGCGGAGCCGTTTGGTGTGTTGTCGTACTGCAATTCCTGATGGTGAGGGTCGGAAACTCCCTGCATATCTGCAGCAGGAGGTGTCGAGCTTCGCTCGAGGGTGCTCAGTCAGGAGCGCCTGAAACGCGTCTTTCGCAGTCCGTATGGCAATGAGGATCTGCTGGATATCCCAACTCGTCTGACCCCCACGGGTCCTCAGGCGGCGCCACGAGAAATGGGCGATCTCTTTGGCGGCACCCCCGGGGAGATCCTCCAGGACCTGAGGCTCCGTGGGCCGCCGGCTCTTCCACTCCTGATCGTGGAGGAACCTTGCCGCGAGGATATCCTGCCTATCCTCGCTCATCGGCGAATCTCGGTAGGCTGCGTCAACCCCTGTCACCCCTCGGAGTTCATGATCGTGCGGAGCTCTGGATCCGAGATGGGAGCCCCGGTTGGCTGGATGCGGGTGCGGAAAGCCCCTAGCCCCAATCGACGAGCAGGGCTAAACTCAAGACGCTCCATGTGTCCGGCCTTCAGAGTGGGGTGTGGGACTTTAGGGGCGGCCTCGTTCATGTGATTCACGGTGCGAAGATGTGCCATCTAGGCAGTGAGGTGCTGGATGTCTGAGGATTCCCGGCGATCACCAGACCGCGACTCTGCGAGAGTGAGTCGACTGGAGGATCTCGGGCCGGGCGCAGCCCTCCGAGGCATTCTTCCAGACTGCCTGGTCACAGTCGTCGGGGTGCAGTGGTTCGGATCGGATGCCCTCGAGCTCACCTTCAAAGACCCTGCGGGCAAGGTCGCCAATCAGCTTCTCTATCGCCACGACGAACCGCGCATCGAAGTTGTCGAGGTCGGCCGGCCCTGGAGCTTCGACGGCGACGGAGCGTTGTTCCGCCTGGTCTCTGAAGCCCACCGAATCCGTTTGGCCCACCTCTTCGACCCGGTGCTGGCCGTCCACACTTCCTTGGTCGATCCTCTCCCACACCAGATCACTGCGGTGTATGAAGCGATGCTACCCAGGCAGCCGCTGCGGTTCTTGCTGGCAGACGACCCCGGCGCCGGGAAGACCATCATGGCCGGGCTCTTCATCAAGGAGCTGATTGCCCGCGGAGACCTGAAGCGCTGCCTCATTGTCTGTCCTGGAAGCCTGGCCGAGCAGTGGCAGGATGAAATGCAGCGCCGCTTCCATCTGCCGTTCGAGATTCTCACCAATGACAAGCTGGAGGCGGCCCGCACGGGCAACTGGTTCCTCGAGAACGACCTCGCAATCGCTCGCCTCGACAAGCTTTCCCGGAATGAGGATGTCCAGCAGAAGCTCGCCGCGCAGGACTGCCGATACGACCTCGTCGTCTGCGACGAGGCGCACAAGCTGTCTGCGACGTTCTTCGGCGGCGAGGTCAAGTACACCAAACGCTACCGGCTAGGTCAGCTCCTCTCCGGACTCACGCGGCACTTCCTCCTGATGACCGCGACCCCACACAACGGCAAGGAGGAGGATTTCCAGCTCTTCCTGGCACTCCTGGACGGCGATCGCTTTGAAGGCAAGTTCCGCGATGGAGTGCACCAGGTCGAGGTCTCCGATCTGATGCGCCGCATGGTGAAGGAGAACCTCCTCAAGTTCGATGGCACCCCGCTCTTTCCTGAGCGGATCGCCTACACGGTCCCGTACAAGCTCTCTGACCCCGAGGCCAGGCTCTACAAGGAAGTCACCGAGTATGTGCGGGAGGAGTTCAAACGCGCCGAGGCGCTGCAGAACGACAAGCGCGCCGGTACGGTAGGGTTTGCGCTGACAATCATGCAGCGCCGGCTGGCCTCTTCACCGGAAGCGATCTATCAGTCACTGCGTCGCCGGCGTGAACGCCTCGAGAAACGTCTGCGTGAGCTGGAGCTCCTGCAGCGAGGCGCCGCCCCGGCCGCCACGCTCCCACCCAGCGGTCCACTGCTTGATGCAGATGACGTAGAGGACCTAGACGAGGCGCCCGAAGGTGAGATGGAAACCGCCGAGGAGGAGATTCTCGATCAGGCAACGGCTTCGGCGACACTGGCCGAACTGAGGATTGAGATTTCCACGCTGTCCCAATTGGAAACGCGGGCCGCGGAAGTCCGTCGCAGCGGCCGGGACACCAAGTGGTGCGAGCTGTCCCGCCTGGTGGGGGAGATCTTCACTTCCACCGGATCCAGCCCCCAGGTCGGCGAGCCGACGCTACCCTACGGGGCTGGCCCGATTCCGAAGCCGATCCCCTCGCCTCGACAGAAGCTCGTGGTCTTCACCGAGCATCGAGACACGCTGAGCTACCTGGAACGGCAGATCGGCTCACTGCTCGGTAGACCTCAATCGCTCGTCATCATTCACGGTGGCATGGGTCGAGAGGACCGACGTAAGGCGCAAGAGAGCTTCCTCCACGACCCCGAGGTGCAGGTGCTCTTGGCGACGGACGCGGCCGGCGAGGGGATCAACCTCCAGCGTGCGCATCTGATGGTGAACTACGATCTGCCCTGGAACCCGAATCGGCTGGAGCAGAGATTTGGCCGCATCCACCGGATCGGGCAGACTGAGGTGTGTCACCTCTGGAACCTGGTGGCGGAGGAGACGCGCGAAGGGGATGTCTACCGGCGCCTGCTCGAGAAGCTTGAAGAGGCGCGCCAGGCGCTGGGGGGACAGGTCTTTGACGTCCTCGGAAAGCTCCAGTTCGAGGGACGTCCTCTGCGGGACCTCCTGATCGAGGCGATCCGCTATGGGGACCAGCCGGAGGTTCGAGCTCGCCTTACGCGCGCCATCGAGCACGGCGTGGACCGGTCCCACATCGCAGGGTTGATCGAGGACCGGGCGCTCGTCCATGATTCGATGGATTCCAGCCGGGTTGCACGAGTCCGCGAGGACATGGATCGGGCCGAAGCTCGCCGCCTCCAGCCGCACTACATCGAATCGTTCTTTCTCGAAGCGTTCAGGCAGTTGGGTGGAAGCGTTCGCCAGCGTGAACCACGTCGATACGAGGTAACGCACGTCCCGGCACCCGTCCGCAACCGTGACCGCCAGATCGGCACAGGCGATCCAGTGCTGTCGCGCTATGAGCGCATCGCTTTCGAAAAGGACCTGATCGCGCCCCAAGGACAGCCGCTCGCAGCTTTCCTCTGCCCGGGGCACCCGCTGCTCGACGCAGTCCTCGACCTCACGCTGGAACGTCATCGCGACTTGATGAAGCGGGGCACGGTACTCGTCGATGAACGCGATTCTAGCACGAGCCCAAGGGTGCTGTTCACGCTGGAGCATGCCATCCAGGACGCCAGCCTCATTCCTTCTGGCGACCGGCGCACAATTTCGCGCCGCATGCTCTACGTCGAGATGGATGCAGAAGGAAGGTCGCATCATTTGCAGTACGCACCCTATCTCGATTATCGTCCCCTCGCGAAGAATGAGCCGGTGATTGAGGAGCTGCTCGCACGGCCCGAGTGCGCCTGGATCACGCGCGACCTGGAGCAGAAGGCACAGGGGCACGCGATCGCGCACGTGGTCCCCGAGCACATCGCCGAGGTCCGGAACCGGCGGCTGGCCTGGATCGAGAAGACCCGCGCCGCAGTGAAGGACCGCCTGACCAAGGAGATCACGTACTGGGATCACCGGGCCGAGCAGCTAAAGCTCCAGGAGCAGGCGGGCAAGGCGGGAGCGCGGCTGAACTCCCAGGAGGCGCGACGGCGCGCAGACGATCTGCAAGGCCGCCTCCAGCGCCGGCTCGCTGAACTGGATCGGGAGGCACAGATCTCCGCGCTTCCCCCTGTGGTCCTCGGTGGGCTCGTGGTTGTGCCGCTAGGTCTCCTGGCGAAGATGTCCGGTCGAGAGCTACCCACCTCCACGAGCGCAGTTGACACGCAAGCCGCCGCTGCCCGTGCCCGCGCCATCGTGATGGAGGTCGAGCGTTCCCTGGGGTTCGATCCTACTGACCGCGAGGTCGAGAAGCTCGGCTACGACATCGAGAGCCGCATCCCTGGCACCGGGAGGCTGCGGTTCATTGAGGTCAAAGGGCGCGTCTCGGGGGCGGAGACCGTGACCGTCACAAAGAACGAGATCCTCACCAGCCTCAACAAGCCGGACGAGTTCATCCTGGCCCTGGTCGAGTTTCTCGACGACAAGGAACACCGCGTTCACTATGTGCGCCGCCCGTTCCGGAGGGAGCCGGACTTTGGAGTGACGAGCGTGAACTACGACTTACCGGAGTTGCTGAGCCGGGGGGAGGTGCCGAATTGACGGGCGGTCGGGAACGCATCGATCCTACGAACCGGTATCCAGCAGGCGGGTTGCTCCGAGTTGAAGCGCTCGCTCTGATGGTGCTTGAGTACTTGCCCGATGCACAGCTGACGAGGACGCGAGATGCGATCCAGATCGAGCATGGAGGCGAGCAGGGAATCGTTGTGCTTGTGACGGCCGAGGCAGTCGAACTCCGGCTTCCCACGGTGGAGTGGACCTGTGGCGCGTATGGCCCGGCGCCGTCAAGCCGGCTCTGGAAGCGCGTCCGAGCTGAAGCGCTCTTCGATGGTAAACTCGAGCTCGGTAGTCTGTTGACCAGGGCTCGCGATGCGCGTGCTCGCGAGTTTCGGAGCTGTAAGTACTGCAGAGAATCAGTAGCGATAGAACATCGGCATGGAAACGTCTGCCACGGTTGTGCTGAACGCTACGAGGGCATTGTCCAGTGAGGAAGCGAGTGTGAAGTCACCGTTGATCCACAAGAAGCTCATCGAAGTCGCCCTTCCGCTCGAGGCCATCAACAAGGCGTCGGCGCGTGAGAAGTCCATCCGCCACGGTCATCCAAGCACACTGCACCTGTGGTGGGCGCGACGCCCGCTGGCGGCTGCGCGGGCGGTGATTTTTGCCCAGATGGTGGACGATCCGTCGTCGCTGCCGGACCTCTTTCCGACCGAGAAGAAGCAGCAGAAGGAGCGCGAGCGGCTTTTCAAGATCGTCGAGGACCTCGTGCAGTGGGAGAACACCACCAATGAGGCGGTGCTAGAGCGGGCGCGGGCGGAGATCTGGCAGAGCTGGCGGCGCGCCTGCGCTGAGAACGCCGACCATCCGCGGGCCAAGGAGCTGTTCGACCGGCACAAGCTGCCCGCCTTCCACGATCCCTTCGCGGGAGGGGGTGCCTTGCCGCTCGAGGCGCAGCGGCTTGGGCTCGAGGCGCACGCCAGCGACTTGAATCCGGTGGCGGTGCTGATCAACAAGGCGATGATCGAGATCCCGCCGAAGTTCGCTGGCAAGCCGCCGGTGAACCCCGAGGCGCGCAAGGAGAGGCCGCTCATCGCCCGAGAGTGGCAGGGCGCGCAGGGGCTGGCAGAGGACGTTCGCTACTACGGCAAGTGGATGCGCGACGAGGCAGAGAAGCGCATCGGGCATCTCTATCCGAAGATCGAAGTAACGCCGGAGATGATGAAGGAAAGGCCGGACCTGAAGCCCTACGTGGGCCAGAAGCTCACCGTGATCGCCTGGCTCTGGGCCCGCACGGTGAAGAGCCCGAACCCGGCGTTCGCGATGGTGGATGTGCCGCTAGCCTCGACCTTCATGCTCTCGACCAAGGCGGGAAAGGAAGCCTACGTCGAGCCGGTGATTGAGGGGGGCGGGTACCGGTTCACGGTGAAGGTGGGGAAGCCGAAGGATGCGGAGGCGGCGAAGAAAGGGACGAAACTATCGCAGGGCAGCTTTCGATGCCTGATGTCGAATACGCCGTTTCGCTACGGATACATCGACGACGAAGCCAACGCGGGTCGAATGGGTGAGCGGCTCATGGCAATTGTCGCCGAGGGCCAACGCGGGCGCCTGTACCTATCGCCCACCGTGGAAATGGAAGCCATCGCGCGAGCTGCGCAGCCGACCTGGAAGCCGGATGCTCCGAGTCGAGGCACCTGGGCAAGCAACGCGCAAGGCCGTCGGTACGGATTCCGGACGTTCGGCGACTACTTCACCCCCCGCCAGCTTGTGGCGCTGACGACCTTCTCCGATCTCGTGAGTGAGGCGATGGCGCAAGTTCGCCCTGATGCCGTCGCGGCCGGCCTCCCCGACGACCCCAAACCCCTGCGCGACGGGGGTGCCGGCGCCGCGGCGTATGCCGAGGCGGTGGGGGTTTATCTTGCGCTTAGCGTTGACAAGGCAGCGGACTACGGGGCCACCATATGCACCTGGCACCAGAGCAAAGCGCTGATTCGCAACGTGTTCAGCAGACAGGCGATCCCGATGGCTTGGGATTTCGCGGAGACAAACGTGTTCTCTGGATCGTCGGGCAACGTGTTGAGCGGAACGACTTGGGCCGGCGAAGCGCTTGAGGCGATGCCATCAGGTTTGGCCGGTTCTGGTGTCCAGATAGGGGCGCAGACTCAGTTGCTCTCGATTGACAAGTGTGTGTCGACCGATCCGCCCTACTACGACAACGTCGGCTACGCCGATCTCTCTGACTTCTTCTACGTATGGCTGCGGCGTCCCCTGCGTAGCGTCTTTCCTGAGCTCTTCGCCACCGTTGCGGTACCCAAGGTGGAAGAGCTGGTTGCCACGCCGTACCGCCACGGCAGCAAGCAGAGAGCGGAAGCCTTCTTCCTCGAAGGGATGACACAGGCAATGCGCCGGCTGGTCCAGCAGTCACACCCCGCATTTCCCGTCACGATCTACTACGCCTTCAAGCAGTCAGAGAGCGGCACCGATTCCGGTACTGCGAGCACCGGGTGGGAGACCTTCCTCGACGCGGTGATCCGCGCGGGTTTCGGAATCACCGGCACCTGGCCGATGCGCACGGAGCTGAGTAATCGCATGATTGGCCGGGACACCAACGCCCTCGCCTCCAGCATCGTCCTCGTCTGTCGCAAGCGCGCCGCCGACGCGCCCTCCGCCACCCGCCGCGAGTTGGTCACCGCGCTCAAGGCGGAGTTGCCCACGGCGCTACGTCGCCTACAGGAAGGCAACATCGCCCCGGTGGATCTGGCGCAGGCCGCGATCGGTCCAGGCATGGCAGTCTACACGCGCTACTCCAAGGTGCTCGACGCAGAGGGCAACTCTGTTCCGGTGCGAGATGCCTTGGCACTCATCAATCAGGTACTCGACGAGACGCTGAGCGAGCAAGAGGGCGACTTCGACGCCGACACCAGGTTCGCGCTGGCGTGGTTCGAACAGCACGGCTTCGTCGAGGGAGAGTTCGGTATAGCGGAGACGCTCTCCAAGGCCAAGAACACAAGCGTCAAGGGGCTGGAGGACGCGGGCATCCTGAAGCAAGGCCGCGGCAAAGTGCGCCTGCTGAGGCCCAGCGAACTGCCCGAGGACTGGGACCCGGCCATGGATAGACGCCTCACTCATTGGGAGACCGTACACCACCTGATCCGTGTCCTCGAAGCCGGCGGTGAGAACGCAGCGGCGACGCTCGTCGCCAAGCTCGGATCCAGAGGCGAAACGGCACGCGAGCTGGCCTACCGTCTCTACGCGATCTGCGAGCGGAAGAAGCGCGCGGCCGAAGCGCTTGCCTACAACGGGCTCGTGCAGAGCTTCCCGGAAATCGTTCGTCTGGCTCGCGAAGGCGGGAGACCCAAGCCCGAACAGGCAGGGCTCTTCGCGGATACGGAGGAGTAACCCATGGCCATCAGCAACCAGGACCGGGTGGGCAAGGCGATGGATCTCCTCCGCGTGGGACTCGCGCCCTTCGTGGAGCGAGAGGTGCAGCAGGCCGTCAAAACCGGCACCGTGCGAATGGATGCCGTGCGGCGCTTCGCCGACGATCCGATGCTGGGCCAGAAGCCCATCGCGCAGTGGGACGTCTCAGGTCTGCTCAAGCTGATGTGGGAGACCTGGAACGACGTCTTCGGGCGGACATTGGGCCGGGCGGAACGCTCGTTGGTGCAGGAGCTGCGTGACTGGCGCAACAAGTGGGCACACCAAGAGCCTTTCTCCAGCGACGACGCGGACCGCGC
The DNA here is from genome assembly GCA_034679345.1 of Candidatus Eiseniibacteriota bacterium. Taxonomy (GTDB): domain Bacteria; phylum Eisenbacteria; class RBG-16-71-46; order CAIMUX01; family VGJL01; genus JAXDAY01. The sequence goes on along the minus strand of JAXDAY010000009.1, from coordinate 206,930 downwards.
ACTCGACTCAATGGCTCGGCTTCTCACGGCGGTGTCGGCGCCGGAGGCGGATGAGGTCGGGCGGATGAAGCTCGAGCTGCGCCGGCAGATCTATGATGAGCAGGTCCGCGGGGAGAAGCGCAAGGCGGGCGGTTCCCTGATCGAGGCCGGGGGCTCCGGAACTCTCAAGCCCTGGCGCGAGGTCGTCACGCCGCACGCCGACGTCGCCAGCGGGAGGTACCAGCAAGCGGAGTTCGCCGCCGATCTGTGGCAGGTGCACCTGGGCGAGGGAACCGACGAGTACCGGAATCCGCAGGAGTTCTTCCGCCGCACATTCCTCACCGAGAGCCTGAAGCGTCTACTAGTGGGCGGCGTGGAGCGCCTATCCGGCAAGGGCGGAGATCCCGTGGTTCAGCTTCAGACGAACTTCGGGGGCGGCAAGACGCACTCGATGCTGGCCCTCTACCATCTCTTCTCCGGTGTTGCGCCGGGTGAGCTGGCTGGAATAGAGGGTGTCCTGGCTGAAGCAGGGGTGAAGAAGCTTCCCAAGGCCCGTCGCGTGGTCCTTGTCGGCAACAAGATCTCCCCCGGGAATCCTGTCACCAAGGCCGATGGCTCAGTGGTGCGCACTCTCTGGGGCGAGCTAGCCTGGCAGCTCGGCGGGAAGAAGGCGTTCGCGCGCGTTCAGGCCGATGACGAGAATGCCACGAACCCCGGCGACGTGCTGCGCGAGCTGTTCAAGGAATACGGCCCGTGCTTGGTCCTGGTGGACGAATGGGTCGCCTATGCGCGCCAGCTTCACGACCAGAGTGACCTTCCGGCCGGCAGCTTCGAAACCCAGTTCACGTTTGCCCAGGCGTTGACCGAGTCCGCGAAGCTTGCGGGCAACTGCATGCTGGTCATCTCGCTGCCCGCCTCGGACACCCAGGTCTCGCCGCACGCGCAGTCCGATGACGTGGAGGTGGGTGGGATCCGCGGGCGCGAGGCGCTGGATCGCCTGCGAAACGTTGTCGGGCGTGTGGAGTCTTCCTGGCGACCGGCGACAGCAGAGGAAGGTTTCGAGATCGTGCGGCGGCGGCTCTTCGAGCCCATTCCCGGCGATCAGTACAAGCACCGTGACTTGACGGCGCGCGGATTCGCCGACCTCTACCGCGCACAGAGTTCAGAGTTCCCGCCTGAATGCAAGACCGGTGACTACGAGAAGCGCATTCAGGCGGCGTATCCGATCCATCCCGAGATCTTCGACCGTCTCTACGCGGACTGGTCCACGCTGGTGAAGTTCCAGCGCACCCGTGGCGTCCTCCGCCTGATGGCGGCCGTGATTCACAGCCTTTGGGAGAAGGGTGATCGCAACCCCCTGATCCTGCCGTCCACCGTGCCGATCGATGATGGTCGCGTGCAGTCGGAACTGACGCGGTATCTCTCGGACAACTGGGCACCCATCATCGAGAAGGACGTGGACGGCTCTGGCTCGCTGCCGCTCAAGATCGACTCCGAACAACCAAACCTCGGGAAGTTGCACGCCACGAGAAGAGTCGCGCGCACGATCTACCTGGGTTCGGCCCCGACCTCGGCGGCGGCTCACCGGGGGATTGAGGACCGTCGCGTGAAGCTCGGCTGCGTGATGCCTGGCGAGTCGCCGGCCGTGTTCGGAGACGCATTGCGCCGGCTCGCGGCTGCAGCGACTTACCTGTATCAGGATGGACCAAGGTTCTGGTACTCGGCGCAGGCTACAGTCACCAAGCTCGCGGAGGATCGAGCCGAGCAGCTCAAGCGCGACCCCGACAAGGTGGGCCAGGAGCTGGATGAGCGATTGAGGGCGGATCTGCGGAAGGGCGGAGGCTTCTCACGCATCCACCCGGTGCCGCGTTCGGGGGCGGACGTCCCCGATGACTCCGACGCACGCCTGGTGGTGCTCCCTGCCGAGCACCCGTACGCGAAGGAGCCCGGCAATCCGGCCGAGACCGCAGCCAAGGCGATCCTCGAGTCGCGAGGCAACGCTCCGCGCTTGTACCGCAACACACTCGTCTTCCTCGCAGCGGACAAGACCCGACTGCAGGACCTCGACGAGGCCGTGCGCCGATTCCTTGCCTGGAAGTCGATCGTCGCGGAGAAGGAAACGCTGAACCTCGACCCCCACCAGGTCCGTCAGGCGGAGAGCCAGAAGCAGGCAGCCGAGAGCGCGGTCGTTGCTCGTCTTCCGGAGACCTACATGTGGCTGCTAGTACCGGAACAGGCGAACCCGCAGGCGCCGGTCGAGTGGCAGGCAATCCGACTGACGGGCAGTGATGCGCTCGCCGTCCGGGCGGCGAAGCGGCTTCGCTCGGACGAGCTGCTCGTGACCACCTTGGGGTCGACCATTCTCCGGAAGCACCTCGATGAGGTGCCGCTCTGGCGCGGGGACCATGTTGCCGTCAGGCAGATCGTCGAGGACTTCGGGCGCTACCTCTACCTGCCCAGGGTTGCAGGACCGGAAGTTCTGATTCAGGCGATCCGTGACGGGGTGGCTCTCCTCACCTGGCTGACGGACACGTTCGCCTACGCCGAGAGCTACGATGAGGGAGCAGGGCGCTACGCGGGACTGCGGGGCGGCCAGGTCGTGTCGCTTACTGCAGAGAGCGTGGGACTCTTGGTAAAGCCGGACGTTGCACGGCGGCAGATGGATGCCGAGGTACCGCCGTCTCCTGGCCCTGGCCCGAGTCCCGGTCCGGGCCCTCGGCCTCAGCCCCCTCGAAAGCCCGAACCTGCGCTGAAGCGATTCCACGGCACGGTCCAGCTCGATCCTACGCGCGTCGGCCGTGACGCGAGCCGAATCGCCGACGAGGTGATTGCGCATCTCGCTGGCCAGGTGGGAGCGGAGGTCACGGTCACCCTCGAGATCGAAGCGCGGCTACCAAACGGCGCCTCCGATCAGATCATCCGCACCGTGACGGAGAACAGCCGCACCTTGAAGTTCGAGAATCACGAGTTCGAGAGGGAGTAGGGTGATGAAAGTGCAGTCAGAACGCGCTACCAACCAAACGAGCGAGACGCCCGATCGAGTAGTCGATGGACGGGCCCTGATTATTGAGGTGAGTGTATGATCGTACCCGGCGGAGACGCATACCCTCCTTTGCCCCGTGACCGGAAGTCCGGTGGGGAGCGATTCCACGCGGGAGGCACCGACCTTGGAATCTCCCTGCTTCACTTCTGGCAGTGGTGCTACTCGGACCTGGTGGGCAACACGGATCGCGGTGCCATTGCGGAGTTCCTTGTCGCTACCGCGCTTGGTGCTCACACTGGGATCAGAAACGACTGGGCCCCATACGACCTCACTACCTCCTCGGGGTGTCGGGTCGAGGTGAAGTCAGCCAGCTATATCCAGACCTGGTTCCAGCCGAAGCTGAGCCGAATCGCGTTCTCGATCCGCCCGACGCGGGCGTGGGATCCCACGAAGAACACGTTTGAGAAGGTGGCACGGCGCGGGTCGGATGTTTACGTGTTCTGTCTCCTGAAGGAGAAGGATCAGGACCGCATTGATCCCTTGGACGTGGAGCAATGGGACTTCTACGTGCTTCCAACAAAGGTCTTGGATCAGGTGCACCCCAAGCGCAATTCCGTCAGCCTCGAGCAGCTCAAGCCGCTCGACGCGCGGCAGTGTGCCTACCATAACCTCTTGCAGACGATTGAAGCTGCCAGGTAAGAGCGCCTGGTGACATGGGTTTCCGGTATGCCGGCGGCGGCTTTGTACTGCGCCGGATTACCCCAGCATGCTGATGGAATCTGCTCCCCAATCGTGATCCAGGCAATGTGAGAGTCTACCCGACGCTCAGGGAAGCGATGCGACGGGCAGAAACCGGCCACGACTCTTGCAGCGGGGAAGGAACTCGTGAAGGAGAAGCTGATCAGCGTGTGATCTCATGGACGATCTCCGGAAAGAAACCTGTCCGATCGGATTGCGACTTCTACACCGCATGTTTGAGAAATCGAAGCTGTCACCTTAAATAACTCAAGGTCTATCATCCGACCCGCCCCATGCAGCCCAACACCGCCTCCTCGCTATCTTTCTCCTCCGGGACACTCCATCCTCGCTCCACTCGCGGTTCGACCTGCGGGGGGCAGCGATGAGCAGATCCGCCGAGGTCGTGGCGCCGCCACGACCGGTAGCCGCAGCCGTCCGCCGCATCCACGGCAGCGGGATGGCGCTGTCTGACTCGGCTCTCGACATCGAAGGATGCTTGATCCGCGGGTGCTCCGCGATGGTCACTGGAGGTGGAATCAGGCAGCGCGGACGCCGGCCATCGATGCCAATCCCTTGCGCCTGAGCCGCGCGCACCCTACAATGGAGCCGCGAAAGAAGCGCCCGTCTGGGAAGGTGGTCGCTATGTGTCTGCCCACCGTGCCTTCACGCTCAAGGCCTCTCTCCTGCTGGTTCAGAATCGGCGCAGGGGTTCTCGGCCTGATCGGCGCCCAACTCCTCTGTCTGGCTGCGCCCCCCACCACCACGCCCGCGTCGGCCGACTGCATCGACTACAGCCAGTACTGGCATGAGGTGTCCCGCATCCGGTGCGGTCACGGCGACGTCAACGTCGTGGCCGGCCACTACACCTTCGTGCTGGAGAGCGGGGACTCTGGGGAGGATGTTTTCTTCGACGTCGTCGACATCGCGGATCCGGCGAATCCTGCGCTGCTGGTCCGGCTCCCGACCAAAGAAGCGGGAGTGGCCATGGCCATGTCGGGAACCCACGTCTACTGCCTCGAGGGATACTATGGTTTCCGCTGCATGCAGATCATCGATGTCAGCGATCCCGTGAAACCCATCCTCGACGCGACCCTGGAGACGGCGTACGGCAACATTGAAGATATCGCGGTTTCAGGCGACTACGCTTACATCGCGGCCTATCCCGAGGTCGTCATCGTCGATGTCTCCGACTCCCATGAGCCGGTGGTCGTCGGAAGCATTCCGATACCGGCAGTCGCCGTGGCCGTCGAGGTCTTCGACCACTACCTCTGCGTCGCAGCACGCGTCATCTACGGGAATGATCCTGCCGTCGCCGGCCTCTATATCGTGGATATCTCCGTCCCCGGATCTCCTGTGATCGTGGGCTTCGTTCACACTGACGAAGCAGGGCCTGTGGACTTCGCGATCGCCGGCAGCCATGCATTCGTGGTGACCCCCTGGTACGGGGGATCGTCTACCTTCCACGTGATCGACCTGTCCGATCCCACCAATCCAATGATCGTATGCAGTCTTCCGGCGGGAGACAACGTCATCGACGTCATCGTCTCGGACACGATGGCCTATGTGACGCAGTACGGGGGAGTCCAAGCGATCGATGTCTCCGATCCGACTCGTCCCGTGCTCCGAGCAATGCTGCGGGGGTCGGGTGGAAGCGGCTCTCTGTCTGGATACCACCTCTATCTCGGCGGGCTCTCGATTGTCGACGTACGGAATCCGACAGACCCCGCCCCGGTCTCGACGCTTGACCTCGCCGAGGCGTGGCATGTGCTGGCGAGGGGTCAGTATGCCTACGTCACGGGCGGATACTGGGAGGGATGGCTCAAGGTCGTCGATCTGGCAGATCCGTTCCATCCCAACGTCGTCGGAAGCACGGATCTCATGGGTATCCGCATGGCCATCGAGCGGAGCAGCGTCTATGTGACCATCAGGAACTGGGGCTTGGCAGAGGTCGATGTGTCACGTCCCACTGACCCCACAATCGTCCGCTGGAGCCAGCTGCCGGGCTCGCCAGAGGATGTGACCATGGGCCGGGGCATCGCCTATGTGACGCTGGGATCCAACGGCCTCGTGATCGTCGATACCAGGCAGTACTCCTGGCCGGTGATCGGTGCACTGGACACTCCCGGATCGGCGGGAGCGATCGCGCTTTCCGGGTCGTACGCCTACATCGCCGACTACTCGGCCGGTGTCCAGGTCGTCGATGTCTCCACACCCTCGGACCCCCAGATCGTCGCGAACGTCCCGTGCGGGAACACCTGGGACCTCGCGGTCTCCGGTCATTACCTGTACGTGGCGGGCCTCGAGATCTTCGTGATCGACATCAGCGTGCCCACGGCCCCTCAAATCGTCTCCACATGCGACGTCAGCCCCGCAGGCTACCCGTGGATCGATGTGCGAGGCCCGATTGCCTATTCCTGTGTGGCCGGAGGCGTGGAGATCCTGGACGTCTCGGACCCGAAACAGCTCCGCATCCTGGGGTTCATCTCCGGTGAACACTCGATTGGAGTCGATCCGAGCGGAGCGCTGGTCTACTCGATTGATGTCGATCCGGGGGATACCGGTCTGTACATCTACTGGGGGCAGTGCGCCCCGACGACCGCTGTGGAGGGCCGGAACGGTGAGGCTCTGCGCGGCGCGGCCGGAGCCAAACTGCAGATTGCACCCAATCCGAGTGTGCACGGGAGGTCCACGCGGATTCGATTGGAGATGAGCGGGATTGGCGTCCCGACCGACGCTCCTCAGGCCTCAGGCGCCGGCCCCCTCGAGATCTCGATCTACGACGCGACAGGCCGGCGCGTCCGCAGACTGCCGGAAGCCGGCCGTCGTTCCGGTCCGCTCGATGTGACCTGGGACGGGTTCGATGCGATGGGCCATCAGGTTGCGCCTGGTGTCTACTTGATCCGCGCTGCGGCGGCGGGAACCACGCACACCGCAAGGGTCGTGATCATGGAGTAGGGTCGGATTCAGGCAACGGCGCCCGCCGGTTTCGTGGAGTGTTCCGTCCGGAGGATGGCCGCTTTCACGACATCCAGATGCGGCTCCCGAGATTCCCGGAAGGGGGTTCGTTCACGACTTCCGCTCTCTTGAACCGGGTCTGTCTTTCTTGAAGATCTCTTTGCGCGCATGCTCGAGCAGAACGCCCACGGCCGGATTGCGGAACTGGCGATGCGCGGAAGCCACGAAGATCTGCTCTCGAAGCCCCTCGACTTCTCCGACCCGCGAGACTCGGGCCTGGGTGCGGATCTCACGCTCGACGATCGACGGCACGGCGAAAATCCCGCTTCCCGCGTGACCTGAGACCGTGATGAGCGCGGTATCGTCGAATGTGGCCACCACGAGGGGGCTGATCTGCCAGCGCTCGAACCACTCCTCGAGTCCCCGGCGGAGGGCGGTCGCGCGGCCGGGCAGAATGAACGGGGCGCCATTCAGGCTCTTCGGGAATCGCCGCCGGTAGCGGCGGGCGAGCTCGGGCGTCGCCATCAAGACGACCCCCGAATCTCCTAGCAGGCGGCTGAAGAGCCGCATCCCCTCGCGGGGGCCCGGCGGGGAATCCAGGATCAGGATATCCAGCTCACCGGCGACGAGGGCCAGTAGGAGTTTGTCGGAGCTATCCTCGCGCACGACAAGGTGGATACGGCCGGGCGGCGTCAGGAGCGGCTGAATCAACCTCTGCGCGAGCGCCTTCGCGACGACATCGGCGAGTCCGATGTTCAGTCGGATGGTGCGGTTGCCTGGACCGCTGCGGACAGCCTCCATGAGATCGGTCCCGAGCGTGAAGATCCCCTCTGCGAAAGGCAGGACCAGACGCCCCAGGTCGGTCAGCTGCAGCCGCCGGCCCACTCTCTCGAACAACCGCCCTCCCAGGGATGCCTCCAGCGTGCGGATCTGTCCGCTCAATGTCGATTGCGTGAGGTGCAGGCGGGCCGCCGCCCTGGAAACCCCCCCCTCCCGGGCGACGAGCCAGAAGTAGAGAAGGTGGTCGTAATTCAGTCGCTCCATGGCGCTATCATCTATCGAAGAAACCGATCAATCAATGGCGAATAATCGAATTGTCCCACTCGAACACCGCTGAGACGATTGAAGCGGTGGGCGCACCGGGGGCGTTCCACCACGGCATGGGGCGGGTCGATTTCGCGCCTCCCGGCATGGCGCCAATCCCCGCCCCGACGGAGGCGGCAGGCGTTGGCCGCAAGGGAGGAGCCATTCGGCGGAGCGGGCGCTCATCCGGGCCCTGACACCCGAGGACGGCGCCTCGCGCGTTCTGCATTCCACGATCTGATCCATCCGCAATACGGAGCGATCCCACGAGGGGGGGCTCCATCGTTTTACGTCATTTGACCGCCGGCTTTGGCAGGAGTCGCCGAATGAGATTCGCCAATCGTCCGTGGGTTGTCGTCCTGGCAGGGGGGAGCGGTGAGAGGCTCTTGCCGATGACCGCTGAGAAGTTCGGACGACCGGTGCCAAAGCAGTTCTGCCGGCTGGACGGCCGCGAATCGATGCTTGGCATCACGATCGCACGGGCGCGGGGTCTCACCGAATCAGCTCGCATCGTCGTGGCGGTCCTGGAGGCGCACCGCAAATGGTGGGAAGAGGAGCTTGCGGGAATCGACTCCGAGAATGTGATCCGACAATCTCGGAACCGGGGAACGGGCTATGCCCTCTACGTCGCGCTCCTTCATATCCAAGCGAGGGATCCCGACGCGACGGTCGTCGTGCTGCCTTCCGACCATATGGTCGACGATGAAGGAGTCCTTCGGCGGACCATCCGAGAGGCGGTGGACGCGGTGCGGGACGACTGCCGGTGCGCGGTGCTGCTCGGGGCGAGGGCGCGCGGAGCGGATTCCTCGGTCGGATGGATCCGGCCGGGGCCGGCGGAGGCTGGGCGCGTTCATGCGGTGCTGGAGTTCGTCGAGAAACCCGCTTCGCCGAAGATCGGCATGGGTCTGCGAGGCGGTTGGTATGTGAACACGATGATTCTCACAGCCGGCTTGCCGACTCTGCTCGAGATCTACGAGCAGGTCCTGCCGGCGCGATGGCTGATGTCTTGGCCGGACGAAGAGAAATCCGTTGACGTTCGCCACCGGGCTTCTCCTCGCGTGGATCTCAGCGGGGATCTGCTCCCGCTGGTCACGGAACGGTTGCGGGTGCTTCCGTTGCCGGACTGCGGATGGACGGATGTCGGCACGATCGAACGTCTCAATGCCTGGTGGGCGGACCACCCGAGCGCGCTCGAGGAAGTTCATCGTTGGGGCGGCGCCTGACCGAAAGGAGGGATCTTGCCGTGGCAGAAAAAGTAATCCTCACGGACAGCGATGCCGCGAGAATCGAAGAGCTCACCACGGGGATCGGCCGGATACCCGACCCGGACCGGATGACGCTGCTGCGCCTTCGAGAGAAGCTGAAGCGGGCGGTCGTCGTCCCCTGGCACGCAGTGGACAAGGGAATCGTGACGGTGCAGAGCCGCGTGATCGTCCGCGATCAGAACTCCGGGCAGACGCTGACGTATACCCTCGTCTTCCCGGAAGAGGCCGACTACAGGGCCGGACGCATCTCGGTCACGGCGCCGATCGGGGCGGCCATTCTGGGCCATCGGGAGGGAGACATCATCGAGTGGGAAGGGGCGGTCGCGAGCCTGCGGCTTCAGATCCAGAAGGTGCTCTACCAGCCGGAAGCCTCCGCGGTCCGCGGCGTAGGGAAGGACAACGATCACGTTTCGCTGGCTTAGGGGAGCCGAGGCCCTTCTCACTCCGCCACGGCCGCCGGCCCCCGCGTGAGCGCGTCCTCGATCCGTCGCCGGTTCCGCGGCCCCCACGGTAGGTGGTCGAGCGGCAGCTCGGCGGGATCGAAGAAGCGAACCTCGAGGCTCTCGATCCCATCGGGTCGCAGCTCGCCGCCTTCGATCGCGCAGAGGAAGGTCGCGACGGCGAGCCAGACCTGATCGCCGTTCGGATACACGCTCCACTGCTCCCGTCCCGTGTAGAAGCCGCTCAATCGCACCGGCCGCACATCGAGGCCGGTCTCCTCGCGCACCTCGCGGATGACCGTGCGGTCCACACGCTCCCCAAGCTCCATCCCGCCGGCGGGCAATCCCCAGAGACCGGTGTCGCCGCGGCGATGCAGGAGAATCCGCCCGGCGGGATCGCGCACGACCGCCGCGGCGCACGGCATGAGGAGCGGCTCGCGCCCCACATGGGCTCTCAGCCAGCGAATGAGCCCCTCCGGCCTCGGATTGGCGCCCACGGGCGCTCCGGAGTCGAATCGCGTCGGACCGTCCTCACGCGCGTCGGCGAGCATCTGCGCATACCAGGGAAAGACCTCGGGCGCTTCCTCCTCCCGCAGGAACTCCTGGGCGAACGACTCGTTGCCGTCGGGCTTCCCGTCTCCGCCCGCGATCCGGCACTCGAAGCAGGCGGTCACCTGCTGAACGGCATCCCCGTTCCGGTAACGAATCTCGTAGGTGGGCGAGGTATAGAGCCCCACGAATCGCACGGGCCGGACCTCGTAGCCGGTCTCTTCGCGCGCTTCGCGCCGCAAGGTCTCGAGGATCGTTTCACCCGGCTCGAGCAAGCCGCCCGGCAATCCCCAGATCGGGAAGTCGGTCCGGCGCTGGAAGAGCACGCGCCCCGCCCCATCGCGGATGAGGGCGGTCGCGTAGACCAGGAGGATCGGTTCGTGACCAATCTTGCCTCGGATCCACTCGAGATAGCTCATCGCATCTCGACGATCTCGCTCATCGGCCTGCGCGAAGGGGGCTCGGGGCGCGCATTCGCCTTCCCGACGGGCACGATCGCCACGGGGCGCAGGCGCGGGGGAATCGAGAGAGCCGCGCGCGCCCGTTCCTCGTCGAAAGCCCCCACCCAGCAGCTCGCATAGCCCAAGGCCGTCGCCGCGATCAGGAGATTCTCGACCGCCGCCGCCGTGTCCTGGAGGACGTAGAGCGTCCGGCCCCGTTGGCCGTAGCGGGACGCGGAGCGTTCGGGATCGGCGCAGACGACGATCGCGATCGGAGCCTGGGAGATGAAGGTCTGCTCGAAGGCCGCGTCGCTCAGAGCGTCGCGTTCGCCCTGCGAACTGACGACGATGAATCGCCAAGGTTGCCGGTTGCCGGCGGAAGGGGCGCGTCGCATCGCCTCGAGCAGGCGGTTCAAGTCGCTCTCCGGAATCGGATCGGGCAGATAAGCGCGGCAGGAGAATCGCGCAAGGATCGCATCGAGAGGATCTTCATGCATCGGCCTGGACCTCCTGGATGATTCCGGGGCGAAGGAAGTAGAGGAATGTGCGCACGGGAGAGCCGAAGAGCGACTCCACGGCGCGGCGATAGATCTCCATCTGTCCGCGATAGACTTCGGCGCGCCTCACGGCCCCCGAGCCCGCGCGAACCCGGTCGGACTTCCAGTCGAGCACGATCCATCCGTCGCCGCCGCGGGCGATCAGATCGATCCTCCCCTGGATGAGAACCCAGGGGTCGCCGGCTTCGCCGGGAAGGCCGGGCCGGATGCGCAACGCGCCGTCCTCGCCGGCCTCGACCCATCGGCTCCACTCCGGGTCGGCCAGGATCTCCTCGCGCACCGGGGCGAGCCAGCGCGTGACCTCGAGGAAGGGCAGTCGCAGGCCGAATGCGACCTCGCGGTGGCAGCCGCTTGCGCCGGTGACGGCCGCCGCGAGCGGCGTTTCGAGCAGCCGCCGCAATCCCGATCGAGCCACTTCCTGCGCTGCGGCGTCGATCCCCGGGACGGCGACGATTCGCTCCTCGAGATTCCGCGCGTCGAGACCCGCCAGATCGATCCGCTCGAGCAATGAATGGATCGCGATCCCCTCCTCGCGCGCGGCATCGCTCGGGATGAGCGGCACGGCCGGCTCGTCGGGGCCTTCCTCCTCATCTCCCATGGCCGATGCGGACGGCAACGGTCCCCGTCCGCTCTTGAACTCGGTCGCCCAGATCTTCCCTCGCACGGTCTGCAGATGCCCGGGGGAGGGAAGCGGCGGAAGCGCGCGCGCCTTCTCGACGGCCTCGACGGCGGCGGGGTCCTCTCCTCCGGGGATCTCGACCGGCTCGAGCGCGCGAAGTCTCGCCTCGATCGCGCGGATCGGATTCTCGGGCGGCGGCGCCTCGATGGCCGGCGCGGGACGGATCCAGCGCACGCGAAGCGGCGGTCTCGGGATTCTCACCTCGGCATCCGCGGCGCCCACCACGATCGGCGGCAGGGTGTTCAGGATCCAGGCCAGGGGAGTCGCCTTCACGCCGAGAAGGTGCTCGCGCAAGGAGCGGCTCTCCTCGCCCCCTTCGCTCGCCAGATCGCGGTAGAGCTTCTCCAGCGTGGGATCGAGAACGGAGCGGGTCTGATGGACGCCCGTCAGGATCAGCAGATCGCGCGCCCGGGTGAGCGCGACGTAGAGCACCCGCTTCTCCTCGGCGATCGCATCGGCCCGCGCCTGGTCGAGCAGCAGGCGCAGCGGGATCGGCTGGCGCAGGACATAGTCGCGGTTGTCCAGGAGGCGGACGCCGATGTAGGAGCGGCCCGGGGCGAGAGCCTGAATCGAAGCGCCGAGTCGCAAATCCCGTCCGAGCTGCGCCAGGAAGATGACCGGGAACTCGAGCCCCTTGGCGCCATGGATCGTCATGATCCGCACCGCCGGGACCGACTCGGAGGATGCGGGGACCTCGGAGATCTTCGCTCCTCCCTCCTCGAGGAGCTCCACCCAGCGCAGGAACCGGTGCAAGTCGTGACCCGACTCGCGGGCATGCCTGCGGGAGATCCCCAGGAACTTGCGCAGATTCCCCTGCGCGCGCAAGCCGTCGGGCATCGAGGTGACGCTCCGCTCCAGGGCGGTCTCGTCCAGGATCCTCGCGATCAACGCGGGAAGCTCCACGCGTCCCGCCTCGCGCCGCCACGTGAGGAAGCGATCGAGCGCCGCGGCCGCGCGTTCGCCGAGATCCTGGATCGGAAGCTCCTCGATCCGCGTCGCCGGAGGGCCGGACAGGATCTCGCGCGCCTGGGGATCCTCCGGAAGCAGCGCCTCGGAGTAGATCGTCGTCCTGCGGGCGCGATCGGCGAGCAGCGCGAGCGCGAAGGCGAGATGGATCGCCGAGGGGTGGCTGAGCCGGATCCCCAGGAGCTCCGCGTCGCTCCATCCGAAGGCGGGGGAGCGCAGGGATGCGGCGAGGGCGATGTCGTCCAGGAGGTTGTCGGTCGCGCGCAGGAGGTTCAGGAGATCGAGGACCTCGGTGGCCTTGAAGAAGGAGGAGCCCGACGCGAGCGAGACGGGGATCCCGCGCGACTCGAGCGATCGCGCGAGATCCGGCGCGTCGGATTTCGCGCGCAGGAGGATGGCGATATCCGAGTACTGCACGGGGCGCGGCTCGTTCGTATCGGGGTCGCGCACGATCGCCGGCGCCTCGATCAGCCCTCGGATCCGGTCGCCGATCGCCGCATACTCGGCGTCCTTCGGCTCGAGCGCCCCCTCTTCGTCGTTCGCATCCTTCTTGTCCTCGGTGCGGATCAGGAGGAGCTCGGCGTCGTGCTCGACATTGGAGGTCGAGCCCGCCGCGACGAGCCGCTGCTCTTCATAGGAGCTGCCGATCTCTTCGTCGCTGAAGAGCCCGGAGGCGATCTGATTGGCGAGCTCGAGCACTCCCGGGAGACTCCGGTAGTTCGCCGGCAGGATCACGTTCCATGCGTCCGCATCGCCGGCGTTCGCCGGCTTCGTGATCGAATCGCGCCGGCTTGCGAGACCGCGAATGATCTCGGGGCTCGCGAGGCGGAACTGGTAGATGCTCTGCTTGATGTCGCCGACGCGGAAGATCCGAAGCGGATCGACGACCTTGGATAGGATCCGATCCTGGAGCGCGTTGACGTCCTGGTACTCGTCGATGAATGCCTGGTCGAACCGGATTGGGTTCCCGCTCGTCTCGAGCTTCTCGATGAGCTGATGCGCCTGGATCTGGAGATCCTCGAAGTCGAGGCGGCTGTCGCGCTCCTTCAGCGTTTGATACTGCTGCCAGACGCGCTTCGTCAGATCGAGAAGCCCGAGCGCCAACCGCCCCGCGCTGCGCTCCTCGGCGAGTATCGAATCGAGCGCCAGGGGAAGCTCGCGGATCCATCGATCCTCGAGCCGCCCGGCCGCCCGCTCCTTCAGCTTCTTGAGCGAGTCCCCCGTGCCGCCCGGAAGCCGGGGCAGGAGGATTGCGACACCGTTCTCATCCGCGAGACCCGCCTCGCGGAGACCCCGGAGCGCCTCTTGTTGCCCGGCGGGATCCGAGAGCCGATCCAGCGGGACCGCCGCCATCGCGTCCGCGATCGCGCGGAAGCCAGCCGACTTCTTTCCGAGCGCGTCGATCCCGTCGGCCAGAGCGCGAACGAGACCGGTGGCCGTCCGCCATTCTCGCTGGATGCGCGCGGCGTAGTCGGCGCGCCAGGGCAGATCGTCCCACTTCTCGAGGGGGCGACGGAGCTGCGTCATGTGCCGGGCCAGGAACTCCCCGGGGTGCTCGCTCGTTCTGGCGTATTCCAGCAAGCGGCGGACCACCTCGCGCAGCCTCTCGCCGCTCGCGTCGAAGCCGCACATCTCGACCAGCTCCTCGAAGATCTCCGTGGTCCCCTCGCCCCATGCTCCGGAATATCCGTCGTGGAAGACGCGGGTCATGGCGTCATCGAAAAGGAGCCGGGCGTCCTCCTCCGCCAGCACCCGAAATCGCGGATCGACCTCCGCCGCGTCGAAGTGCTCCCGCAACAGGCGCATGCAGAAGGAGTGGATCGTCGAGATCCACGCCTGGGGGAGCCGGATCCGGTAGGAGGCCAGCTCGGGATCTTTGCCCATTTCGGCGTAGATCCGGTTGCGAACCTGGGATGCCGCCTTCTCCGTGAAGGTGACGACGAGGATCCGATCGAGGGGCGTCTTCGCCCGGAGACAGGCCAGGACGGACTCGACCAGCACGAAGGTCTTGCCCGATCCGGCGCCCGCGGAGACGAGGAGGTCGCGCGGCCGGCGGTCCCTGAACTGCCGCACGATCAGGTCTTGGAGATCGGAAAGCTCGGGCATCGGATCAGACGGTCGGGGCGAGGATCTCGCGCAGAGCGGCGATCGCCGTCTCGATCTCGCCCATACTATTAAACATGGAGAAGCTCCAACGGATCGTGCCGCCTCCGGACAGGGTTCCCAGGGTCTCATGGGCGCGCGGGGCGCAGTGAAGTCCCTGCCGGCAGCAGATTCCTCGGGCATCGAGCATCTGGGCGATCCCTCCGCCGTCGCGGCCGGGAACCGAGAAGGAGACGATGGCGAGCTGTCGGCCGGGATCGCCGGGGCCGTGCAGGACCAGCCCCGGGATCTCCTGCAAGCCCTTCCACGCGAGCCGCAGGAGGGCGGTCTCACGCTCCCGGATGACGCTTCCGCCCGTCTCTCGAAAATGGCGGACTCCCTCCCCGAGCCCCGCGATCCCAGGAAGGTTCAGCGTTCCCGCCTCGAAGCGATCGGGCGCGAACTCCGGCTGCCTCTGGTCATCGCTGCGGCTTCCAGTCCCGCCATGCAGGAGAGGCGGCACGCTGGCGGCCTCACGCAGCCAAAGGGCGCCGGTGCCCGGAGGTCCCATGAACGACTTGTGCCCGGTCATCGCAAGAGCGTCGATGCCGTCGCGCTCGAGATCGATCTCGGCCAGGCCCGCCCCTTGCGCCGCGTCGACCAGAAAGAAGATCCCGTGCCGGCGGCACAGCGAGCCCACCTCGCGCACGGGCATGATCTCACCGGTCACGTTCGAGGCCAGGGTCAAGGCGAGGAGGCGATAGCTTCCGGGGCGATCGCGCAACAACGAGGCGAGCGCGTCGACATCGACGGGACGGGAGCGGTCCCCTGGGATGTCGTCCACCCGCACGCCCCGCGCCCGCTCGAGATGACGCAGGGGCCGCATGACGGCGTTGTGCTCGAATCGACTCGCGAGGACCGCGTCTCCCTCGCGCACGACCCCGAAGAGGACGGCGTTCAGTCCCTCGGTGGCATTCTTCGTGAAGACGAGATTCGCGGAATCGTTCGCGCCGATCAGCTCCGCAAGGTCCCGGCGAGCGCCGTCGACGATCCGCGCCGCGGCGATCGATCGACGATGCCCGCTGCGCCCCGGATTCGCGGCCACCTCCTCCAGGGCGTGGAGCATCGCCCGGCCGATGCTCGGCGGTCTCTGCCCGCACGTCGCGGCGTGATCGAAGTAGATCACGAGAGGCGCACCTCCTCGTATCCGCCGGTGACGGCGCGCTGGATCGATCGCAGGCGGCAGGAGGTCGAGGCCAGCGCCTCGAGAACGGCGTCGTGGCGGCTTGACTCCACAGTCAGCGCGACGCCGCAGTCGGCGCTCAGCGTCCTGGGCGTCGGAACGAGATCGACGCGGATCCCGCGCTCCCGGAAGAGGCGTTCCGCTCCGAGGACATCGTGGATCGAATCGAACAGGAGGATCCACTCTCCTTGCGGTTCGGCCATGCTACCCGTGATTCTAGGGCCGCACGACCTTCTCCGCACTCAGAAGTGATGCGACGATCTCGCTCATGTTCGAGACCCGCCCGACCTTGACCTTCTCCTTCAGATGGAAGTAGTCGAGGCAGGTGCCGCACGCGGCCAGGTCGACTCCCATATCCTGCAAGGCGACGAGATCGTCCACCAGATCCGATCCCTCGGCGACCAGGCGGGCGCCCGTGTTCAGGAAGATCACCATCTGCGGCTTGGGCGCCGCGTCCTTCAACGTCTTCAGAAACAGACGCATGAGGATCTTTCCCAGCTCGGGAGGCCCATTCCCGATTTCGTCGCTCGCGATGACGACGACGGAGGCCGGCGATCTCGGTTCTTGTGTGCTCATCAGATTCCTTTCAACTCCCCTTACTCCGCCGCGAGCGCCTCGATCGGATCGAGCGCGGCGGCCCGCCGCGCCGGGAGGATCCCACTCGCGATCCCGACGAGGAAGCTCACCGCCAGAGCGAGGAGGACATAGAGAATCGGAACCCGCACGGGAAGCGCGGGCACGAAGATATGCAGCAGTCCGGCGATTCCGAGGCCCGCGGCGAGGCCCAGGAGCCCTCCCGCCGTCGCCAGCATGGCCGCCTCGCTCAGGAACAGATACAGGATCTGACCGGGAGAGGCCCCGATCGCTTTGGCGAGGCCGATCTCGGAGACTCTCTCGTTCACCGAGATCCACATCATGGTCAGGATGCCGATCGCCCCGACGAGGAGCGAGATCGCCCCGATCCCGACGACCGCGAGACTGATGACTCGAAGCACCCGGTCGAGAGTCGCGAGCATGTCGGTCTGGGTCGTGACGGTGAAATCCTCCTTGCCCCTGTGCCGCTCCCGGAGGAGCGCCGCCACGCGTCCGGCGACCGAGTCGGTCACCGCCACATTGGGAACGAGCAGATCGATCTCGTGCAGATCGTCCCGATTGAAGAGGGGCATCGCGTGAGAAACGGGGATGTAGGCCGAATCGTCGATGTCGAAGCCGAGGAACTGCCCCTTCGACTCCATCACCCCGATCACGAGAAACCTTTGTCCGCCGATTCGGACATGCTCGCCGAGAGGATTGCGTTCCCCGAAGAGTTCCCGTTGAAGGGTCGGGCCCAGGACCACCTGCGGCGAGCCGAATCGAGGATCCCCGGGGGGAAGGAACCGCCCGATTCGCACCTTCATGCCCCAGACCTCGGGACCGGCGGCGCTCACGCCGTAGACGAAGGTGTTGCGCGTGCGCCCCCCGAACTCGACGGCGGCGCTTCCCATCGACACGGGGACGGTCTCGCTCACGCCGCGCACGCGTCCGAGCGCCTCGGCGTCGGCCAGGGTCAGCGGATGGATCGTTCCGCCGAGCGCGCCGGGGATCCCTGAGGTCTCGACCTTGCCGGGATTCACCGAGATCAGATTCGTGCCGAACTGAGTGAATTCCGAGAGGATGAAGAAGCGCGTCCCTTCCCCGATCGAGGTGAGCAGGATCACCGATGCGATGCCGATCGTGATCCCGAGCATCGTGAGGAGCGAACGTTGCCGGTGCGCGCGGACGGCTCGCGAGGCCTGGCGAAAGACGTCGCCCGCGATCACGCCCGTTTCCTCATGAGCGCCTCGATCGGGTCGAGATCGGCGGCGCGCCGCGCGGGCAGACTCCCGAAGAGGAGCCCGACCGAGGCGGAGACGACAAGGGCGGCGGCGACCGCCCAGACGGGCGGCTGGACCGGGAAGTCCCGGACGAGCTGGCGCATGATCGCGCAGCCGCCGTAGCCGAAGGCGAGCCCGAGAATCCCTCCGAGAGTGGATATCATCGCCGCCTCCAGCAGGAAGACGCTCACGATCTGCCGCCGCGTGACGCCGAGCGCCTTCAGGAGGCCGATCTCACGAGTGCGCTCGCTCACCGAGACGAGCATGAGGTTCATGATGCCGATCCCGGCGACGCTCAGCGAGACGGCGGCGATGCCGGCCAGGGCCGCGGTCAGGATCGCGAGGATCCGGTTGAAGGTGGAGAGGAGCGAGTCCTGTGTCAGAACGGTGAAATCCTCCGAACCGTCATGTCGCTCCTTGAGCAGCTTGACGATGTCGGCCTTCGCCTCCTCCATCTCCTCGTGCACGCGCACCTCGGCGAGGATCCGAAAGAGGCTCGCGCGATCGAACATGCGCATCGCCTGCCGGACCGGCACGTCGACCGCCTCGTCGAGATTGAAGCCGATCGATGTGCCGCGCGCGGCGAGAACCCCGATCACGCGGAAGCGCGTCTCGCCGATTCGGATCACTTCCCCCAAGGGGTTTCTGTTTCCGAGGAGCTCGCTTCTCACTTTGGCGCCGATCACGCAGACCGGGGCGTCGTCCTCGCCCGCCGGAAGATAGCGGCCGATTCCCATCTCGAGCTTTCGGATGTGAAGGAGATCGTTCGTGGTGCCGAAGACCGGCACGTCCCGCCCCCGCGCCGCGTAGGAGGCGGTCGCCGTGCCGAAACCCATCGGGGCGACGCGGGTGATCCGGGGGATTCGCCGGATCGCTTCTGCATCCTCCACGGTCAGATCGTTCGTCGAGCTGGTTACGAACGGGGTGACTCCCTGGGTCTCGGTTTTCCCGGGAAGAACGATCAACAGGTTGGATCCCAGGCTCGCGAACTCGCCGGCCACATACAGGCGCGCCCCCTCGCCCAGGCTCGTGAGCATCACGACCGAACCGACGCCGATCGCGACGCCGAGCAGCGAGAGGAAGGTGCGGACCGAGTGCCCGCGCAAGCCTCCGGAGGCGTAGCGGAGGAGGTCGCCCTCACGCATGCGCGCCGCCTTCGTCCGCGACGAGAAGACCGTCGGCCAGGCGGATTCTTCTCCGGGCGCGTCCGCCGATCAGAGGATCGTGCGTCACGATGACGAGAGTGAGCCCCTTCTCGTTCATCGACTCGAGCAGATGGATGATCTCGCCTCCCGAGCTGCTGTCGAGGTTTCCCGTCGGCTCATCCGCCAGGAGGATCGCCGGAGAGAGGACCGTGGCGCGGGCGATCGCGACCCGCTGCCTCTCTCCGCCGGAGAGCTGGTCGGGACGGTGGCCGGCGCGGGGGAGGAGCCCCACGGCGGAGAGAGCCTTGCCGGCCCGTTCGCGCCTCTCCGCGGGGTCGATCGAGGCGAAGATCATCGGAAGCTCCACGTTCTCCGCGGCTGTGAGACGGGGGACGAGGTGGAAGAACTGGAAGACGAAGCCGATCTTGTGCCGGCGGATGAGCGAGAGCTCCGACTCGTCCAGATGAGCCGTCTCCCTGCCTTCGAACTTGTACGATCCCGATGTCGGACGATCGAGACATCCCAGAATGTTCAACAAGGTCGACTTGCCCGACCCGGACGGGCCCATGATCGAGAGGTACTCCCCGCGGTCGATCCGAAGGGTGAGATCCCGCAGCGCCCGCACCGGCTGGTCGCCTACCTGGAAGGTCCGGTGGATCGCGGCGAACTCGATCATCTCTTAGCGGCGTTCGTGACGATGACGCGGACCCCGGCCTTGATCTCCGGCCGGTCGAGGGATGTCACCACTCGCTCTCCCTCCGCGATGCCCTCGCGGATCTCCGCGTACTCCCAGTTGCGGATTCCGACCTCCAGGGGGACGCTCACGAGCTTGCCGGAACGGGCGGCGAGGACTCGATCCCCTTCGAGCAGGGCGAAGGTCGGGATCCGCAAGACGTCTTCGCGCGCATCGAGGATGACCTCGATGTCGGCTGAGAGACCTGGCAGAAGGTTCTCGGGCAGCTCCTCCTCGTCGAAGACCGCCTCGACGGTGAGGGTGCGGTTCTGCTCTTGCCGGGTCTCGACATAGGACGAGACGAAGGTCAGATGTCCGGAGAAGGCGCGGCCCCGGAAGGCGTCCATCGTGATGCGGGCGGGCATGCCGACGCGGATGCGGGCCACATCGGCCTCGTCGATCGGGGCGGCGACATAGAGCGACTCGGCGTTGATCAGGTCGATCACCGGGGGGATGAAGACCCCGGGAGGCGAGGGACTGATCCACTCGCCGACCTCAGCGGTGACATCGAGCACGACGCCGTCGAACGGAGCGGCGAGGACCGTCTTCGCCAGAGTCGCCTCGGAGGCGGCAAGGGCCGCCTCGGCCTGACGCGCCCGCTCGCGGGCGGCGACTTGAGCCGCTTCGGCGCTCTCCGCGCGCGTGCGGGCTTCCTCGAGTTGCTGCTCCGATACCAACCCCTGAGGGGCGAGCGACTCGGCGCGCGCCCGCTCACGGGCCGCCTGCGCCGCCAGGAGGGCGGCCTCCTGCGCGGCGGCGCGCGCGGCGTCGAGCGAGCGGGCGGCCAGGGTCACCTGCGCGCGGTATTCCTGATCATCAAGACGGAGGAGCCGCTCGCCGCGGCGGACCGATTGGCCCTTCGCCACATTGACCTCGGTCACCAGACCCGCGAGCCCCGGGCTCATCTCCGCTCGAAGCCGGGAGTCGACCGTTCCGGCGCGGGAGTTGACCACCGTCTCCTCGACGCGCCCGCGGTCGACCGTGTGCACGGTCACGGGAATCGGATCCGGCCGGAAGAGGGTCACGCGCAGGATCGCCACCAGAAGAACGATCCCCGCCACGATCAGAGCCCTACGCGTGAAAGGTCTCAACTCCCGTCCTCCTTCTCTTCCGGCGCGAGGGCGGGGGCATCGGCGAGCCCCTCGCGCGGCATCCGGCGGACCTTGTTGTACGCCGGGTCGAATCGACAAAGCGATGCGAAGTCGCAGTATTCGCAGCTTGTCCGCGACGAGACGCGCGTCGGAGCGATGTCGATCCGCCCATCGAGAATCTGCCGTCCGAGGCGCGCGATCAGGGTCCGCGTCTCGGCCAGGAGCGCCTCGAGATCGGCGCGGGTCTTGAGCGGGTCTCGCTTTCCGGCCACCATCCCCTCGAGGCCGCCGGAAACGCGCTCCCTCAGATCCTCGGGAACGAGTCCCACCAGCTTGATGCCCAGCGGGTTTCGCTCATCCGCGGTTCGTTCCTTCGCAGGCCTCGGAAGGACCGGCGCGTACAGCGCTCCGGCCACGACGAGTCGAAGGACCTCTTCGACCACCATGAGATAGACCGCCAGCTGCAGGTCGAAGCCGCTGCGCACATTGGCCGGCCGTCCGCGGTCGGATGCGATCTGCGCGCGCGACTTGTAGTCGAGGACGAGGGCCTCGACCGTATCCCCGCTGCGCGCCGTGTCGATGCGGTCGATCCGCCCACGAAGCAGGATGCGCCCTCCACCCGGCAGATCGATGATCAGGGGAGCGACCCGTTTCGTGCCGAACTCCTGCTCGAGCCGCTCCGGCTTGAACATGGATCCCTCGACGCGCTGCGCCTCGACGGCCAGGAATCGCAGCAGCTGTCCGCGGACGCTGCTGCGACGGAAGCGCCCGGCGGGGTCGACCTCGAAGGCGCGCAGGCTCTCGTCCTGTTCGATCGCGCGGAAGGCTTCATTGACCCGCTCCTTGAGTCGAGCGGGGTCGGTGGGAATCTCGCCGCTTCCGCAGAGCGCCTCGAGCGCCCGATGCGTGAGGAGGCCGGCCTCGATCGGCGTGACGCGGGCTCGGGGCCGGGGACCGATGCGCAAGAGGTGCTTCGCGAAGTGCTGGTACGGGCAGCGCGCGAACGACTCCAGGCGTGAGACGCTCGCCGCGATCTCCGAATCGCGAAAGGCGAGGCTCAGGATCTCCGGGGGAAGCGCGGGACGGTTGTCGTACCCCCAGAGGGCGCTCGTCTCCGCGAGAGGCGTCCGTCCCCGGACCGGAGGCGCGAAAGGAGGAAGGAGAAGCCGGTTGTAGACGGTGAGGATCCTCCGGTCGGACTCCGTCGAGCCGCTCGCGGTGGGAGCGCCGGTGCGGCCCGCTTCGCGCCGATGCGCCAGGCGAGAGGCGATGTAGGCTCCGACCTGCGAGCTCAACTCGTCGACCGTCTGAGTCTCGCTGAGATCGGCGGGATCGACCAGGACGGCGGGAGTGGCTTCCTTCGAGGGGTGCGCCGCCCGGAGCGCCTCGCGGACGAACGGGGAGGGCTCGATGGAGTCGCCCTCGAGATCGCTCGCGGGACGGGTGATGAGCAGCCGTTCCGAGGCGCGGGTGAGCGCGATGTAGAAGAAGTAGGCTTCTTCCTCCTGCCGGAGCGGGTCCGGCGGCCCCAGGTGGATGCCCAGTCCAGCGAGCCGCTTGCGCTCGGACTCATTGAAGAACCTCTCATGGGCGACGATGCGCGGGAACGTCCCGGCGGAGAGCCCTCCCAGGACCGCGCGCCGCACCTCTCCGAGGCGCGAACGCTGGACCTCGGCGAGTGTGACGCGGTCGAGCCCCGTCGGTGTTCGCCCCAGCCTGAGGGAATCGAGGCCGGCCTTGACGAGCGCCACGAGCTCGTCGATCGGAAGCGACATCTCCGCGCACTCGGCGGCGATCTGCGAGAGTACGTGATCGATCGCCTCCCACTCTTTCCGCCGGTCTCCGTCCTCCTCCGCCACTCCCGCGTCGCGGAGTCCGGCGGCTTCGATCCACTCGCGCACGCGTTCGATCGAGCGCGAACCGGTCGTTTCCTCGAGCGCGAGCTGCTGCTCGAGGCGGAGCAGGGGAGCCAGGTATGCGGCCATGATGCGGTTGGCGATGCGCACGCGCGCGGCCTCGACCGGATCCTCTTGCGAATCGCGCTCCTCCTCCTCGATCTCGGCCGGCTCCTCCGACCCTTCCTCCCATGCGCGCACGAAGCGGGTCCGCGGCGGCCTGGGGAGGGGCGTCCACTCCCTCTTCCAATCCTGGAAGTCGTATCCCGCCTCGATCGAGAGATTCTCGAGCAGGTCGATCTCGCCGCCGCGCGCTCCGAGGAGAGGGCAGCGGAGGAACGCGATGACCGAGGTGCGCTGCCAACCCGATCGGATGACCTCGAGTCCGTCGAGGATGGCGCGGACCGCGGGTCTCGATGAGAGATCCCAGTGGCGGTCGACGAAGAGCGGGATTCCCCAGCGCGCGAACGACCGCTCGACCAGGGGGCGATAGGTTTCGAGATCGCGCACGATGACGGCGATCTCGCCCGGCCGGACGCTCGGTTCGCCGTGGCGCAGCCACGAGTCGATCCGCTTGGCCCAGATCTCCACCTCGTGGGACGGATCGCGCGCGGCGACGATCTCGAGGTCGGCCCATTCGCGCGGCACGGGCGTCGCCCTTCGGAAGATCCGCTCCTCGAGGAGCGCCAGGTCGGGAGAACGAAATCGTCGCGCCGCCCCGTTCGGGCGGAGCGGCTCCACGCGAATCCGAAGCCCGCCGTCCCGCAAGCGAGCTCGCAGCTCGACCAGGGTGCGCAGCGGGGCGAGGAGACAGGCGCGATCGGTCTTCTGAACGATACCCTGAGGCCACTCGTCCAGACGGAAGGAGGGTGGAGGAGGACTGCAGTCCCTGACCCACGCTTCCATCTCCGGATCGACGCAGAAGCTGATCGAGAGGGATGCGCCGGCGCGGGCGAGCTCCAGGAGCGCCACCGCCTCGATTCGCGTGAAGCTCAAGAAGCCGTCCACCTCCACCTCGGTGTCGCCGAGCCGATCCCGCGCCTGCCGCACGAGCTCGGGGAGCTCCGCCAGCGCCTGCTCGGGATCTCGAAGGCCGCGCGCCAGCAGCTCGCGGTCATACGCCTCGGCGATCGCCGCGAGCGCGCGGAGCTTCTCGGCGAGCCCCCCCTCGGTCTCCGATTCGCGGGCGAGCTGCTGGAGTCTCTTCCATTCCTCGGGGCCGCCTTCGGTGCGCAGATCGCGCAGCACGGCCACCAGGCTCTCCGTGAAGCCGGATCGATGAAGGATTCTCTCGAGCGGGCGGCTCACATCCGGGTCGAGCTTGGACAGGATCGATCGCAGCAGGATACGGCGGCCGGAAGCATCGATCGGCCGCAGCGTCGTGATCCCGGGAGACGGGGCGAGAAGCGTCGCGAGACGCCGGAAAGACGCCACGCGCGCGTGCCGGACCGCGGCCGGGGATGACGGCTCGAGGATCTGGCGATCGGCGAGGTAGGTCGACTGCTCAGGAACGAGGAGGATCCCGGGGCGCCCGGCCGCCTCGAGCTCGCGCATACGATTGACGCACCGGCGGGTCTTCCCCGAGCCCGCGGTTCCGATATGGAAGACGACCTCGCCCGGCCGGGCGCTCTTGAAGGCGTCGATCATGGTTTGGGGTCGGTCCTGCGGGGAGTCTAGCGGTCCCGATTCACATGCGAAAGCCCGTTCCAGGGCCAACTTGACGATTCGACGGAACGGTTGGACCATAGCGGCACTCACTGGAGGGACGGCATGGCGGAGACCACATACAACGCGACGGTGGGACAGAGGATCGAGGTGGCTCCCGGACTGATCATCCTGCGCGTGATGCCGGATGATCCGCTCTTCGCCTTCGAGGCGGGACAGTACACCGTGCTCGGGCTCAAGAAGGGGGCGCCGCGCGTCGCCGAGGCCGACGGCGATGAAGTTGCCGGAGATCCGGAGAAGCTCATCCGGCGCGCGTACTCGATCGCCTCGTCGAGCAAGGCGGACGAGTACGTCGAGTTCTACGTGACGCTTGTCGCGAGCGGCGAGCTGACTCCCCGGCTGTTCGCATTGCGGCTCAAGGATCGGCTCTATCTGGGCAAGAAGGCGACCGGGGTCTTCACGCTCGACCGCGTGCCTCCGGAGAAGCACGTGCTGCTCGTGGGAACAGGCACGGGGCTTGCTCCCTATATGAGCATGCTCCGCTCCGAGCTCGTCTGCGGCGGGCCGCGCCGCTTCGTCGTCCTTCACGGCGCGCGCTACTCCTGGGACCTCGGCTACCGCAACGAGCTGAACTCCCTCGCCCGGCTCTGCCCGAACATGACCTATCTCGCCGTCGTCTCGAGACCGCGCGACGACTCGACCTGGAAAGGGCTCACGGGCCATCTCCAGGACGTCCTCTTCTCCACGGTCATCGAGGAGCGGACGGGGATCCCGCTGTCGCCGGACCGGTTCGATGTCTTTCTGTGCGGAAACCCCGCGATGATCGACGATGCGAAGGCCAGACTCTCGGCTATGGGATTCGTTCCGGACAAGGGACGCGTGATCGGCAACCTGCACGCCGAGCTGTACTGGTAGGAGATCCCCATGGGCGACGTCCGGACGATCGCGACCTGGAACGTGAACTCCATCAGGATGCGCAGCGGCGCGGTGACGAGCTGGCTGCGGGCGAACGAGCCGGATCTGCTCGCCGTCCAAGAGCTCAAATCGACCGAGGAGGACTATCCCCGGGCCGCCTTCGAGGAGCTCGGCTATCAGTCCACCGTTCACGGCCAGAAGACGTGGAACGGCGTCTCCATCCTGAGCCGCGCGCCCCTCGCGGAGGTTCAGAAGGGGCTGCCCGAGATGGCGGATGATCCGCAGGCCCGCTTCGTCTCGGGGAGGATCGGTCAGATTGCGATCATCAATGTCTATGTGCCGAACGGCGCCGAGGTCGGTTCGGACAAGTACGCGTACAAGCTCCGCTGGCTCGACTGCCTGGCGCGGCACATCGAGGCGCGCTACCGCCCGGACGAGAAGCTCGTCCTGGTCGGCGACTTCAACATCGCTCCCGACGAGCGGGACATCCACGATCCCGTGGCGTTCAAGGACCAGGTGCTCTTCAGCGAGCCGGAGCGGGCAGCCTTGAAGCGCCTCATGGATTGGGGCCTGGTCGACCTCTTCCGGAGATTCCACGACGGAGGGGGGCTCTACTCCTGGTGGGATTACCGGATGGCCGCCTTCCGGAGAAACCTGGGGGCGCGCATCGATCTGATCCTCGCCACCCGCTCGATTGCGGACTCGGCGATTTCCTGCGAGATCGACGTCGAACCGCGCAAGCTCGAGAAGCCCTCCGACCATACCCCCGTGATCGGGCGCTTCTCAGAGTAGCGCGGGCGGTTGCCCCGGGGATTCGGTCCGCGCTAGCATTCGGTCAGGTCCGGATGGAGGAGCCTCGCATGGATCGACCCGCCAGAATCGTCTTCCTGCTCCTGCTCGTCCTGCTCGCGGCCCCCATTGCGCGAGCGGGAGTAAACAGCGATGGAGCGCTCATCGTCCACGCCGATCCCTTCATCGGTTACACGGCAAGCCGCGACTACTGCGAGAGCGACTTCCAGGACCCGGGCACCTGTCTCAGCGCGCGAACGCGCGTCGACGTCGCCGGGGAGCCGGTCCTGGTCTGGCTGATCGCCGCGTTCCCGGGCAACGCAAGCCCGAGGGTCAGCGTCATCCAGTTCGGGCTCGACACGACCGTCCCGCGCGGGGCGATCGCCGACTACGCCGCGTGCGGCTCCTCGATCCTCGAGCTACCCGACCCCGGATTCCCCGGCCCCTACACCGGCAACGCCGTCTACCGCTCGGTGGTCTTCGACACCTTCTTTCCGGTCTACTGGTTCGCCGTGGAAGGAGAGTCAGGCGACACGTTCGGATCGACGGTCTATCCGGGCGACAATCGGGCCGTCTTCGTGGACGACGGCGGACCTCCCGAGGAAGACCTGATCCGCAAGTTCGGGTCCGTCGGCTGGGGAGTGAACGGCGCGAACGATTGCCCGCCGTCCGCTTTCGAGACCCGCACCTCCTCCTGGGGCGACGTGAAGGCGGGATACCGTTAGGCGCGCCTGCGCGCTCGCTCTCCCCGACCGCCGAAGAGCATTGCCGACCTCCTGCGACATCGCTAGACTGCCCGCGGGCAGGCGGAGGAGGACGTGATGCGGATTCTCTTCGAGATCATCTCCTATGTTCCCATCCTGATGGTTCTGGCATACATCTACATGGACCTCAAGCGGGACAACCCGGAGGTTCACCACAGCCGGGCCTTCAAAATGCGGCGGGTGGGCAACTGGGTCCCGATGGGGCTCGGGTACGCCCTCCTCTACATGGCCCGCTACAACCTCACCGTCTCGAAGATCGCCCTCGGGAACCTGATGACGAAGGAGGACTTCGGCATCATCTTCGCCGTGGGGACGGTGACCTATGCGGCGGCCTTCCTGCTGAACGGACCGCTGACCGATCGAATCGGCGGGAAGAGGGCGATGCTGATCGGCATGTTCGGCGCCGCGATGTCGAACATCTTCATGGGTTGGTTCCTCTATGGAAAGCTCGTGAACGGCTGGGCGATGGATCTCACGCTCGCCTTCTCGATTCTCTACGCCCTGAACATGTACTTCCAGAGCTTCGGCGCGGTGGCCATCGTCAAGGTCAACGCTTCCTGGTTCCACGTCCGGGAGCGCGGCGTCTTCGGCGGGATATTCGGAATCCTGATCTCCCTCGGGCTCTTTTTCGCTTACGACTGGGGCGCTGCGATCATCAACGCCACCCGATCGGCGGTCGAAGGCCGGCTCACCCTGCTGCAGCAGGCGGTCCGATCCGTGACCGGCGCGGGGGGCCGGGCGATGGACGAGACCTGGTGGGTCTTCTTCGTGCCGGCTGCGATCCTGATCGTGATTGGGATCGTCAACATCATCATGCTGAAGGACCGTCCCAGGGACGCGGGGCTCGAGGACTTCTACACCGCCGACGCCTCGGCCGGCGAGGAGGAAAAGCCCTTCCACCTGAAGGAGATCCTCCACAGGATTCTCACCAACCGGATCATCCTCACCATCGCCTGCATCGAGTTCTGCACGGGTGTCCTGCGCAACGGGATCATGCACTGGTACCCGATCTATCTGAAGGACTTCTTGAATCTCCCGAGCACCGCGATCATGCGCCAGCACTGGGGCCTGATGCTGATGCTGGCCGGAGTCTTCGGGGGGATGGTCGCCGGCACGATGTCGGACCGGCTCTTCGGCTCGCGGCGCGGACCGGTGGCCGGGCTGCTCTACGGGCTCATGTTCTTCGCCACGCTTCTCATGGTCTTCGTCGTGAAGGGAGACCAGACCCTGCTCGCGATCGCCGTCGTCCTCATGTCGTTCTGCGTGATCGGCGTGCATGGGATGCTCTCGGGAACATCCACCATGGACTTCGGAGGCAAGCGCGCGGCCGCCACCGCCGTGGGGCTGATCGACGGTTTCGTCTACCTCGGCACGGGGCTGCAGTCCTTCTGTCTCGGCTTCATCACAACGCGCAACTGGAGCTTCTGGCCGGTATTCCTGATCCCCTTCTCGCTGATCGGATTCTTCCTGGCCCTCAGGATCTGGAAGGCGCTGCCCACGCCGAAGGGGCGGACGGCGCACTGATCAGCCCATCGGGCGGACGGGGGCGCGGTCCTCCGCCCGCCCGCGCGCTCACGCGCCTGCGAGCGATCTTGTCAGAAGCTCCAGCGATCGCTCGTAGCGGTAGGTGATCTTCATGTGCCCGTCCGCGAACTCCTCGTGGATATGGGCGATGCCCCGCTCCCGGAGCCCGCTCGCGAAGATCCGGGCGCCGAGGTGGAGGTTCCACTCGTCCCGCGTTCCGCAGTCGAGGAAGACGAGGCGCGCCCTGCGAAGCGCCTCAGCCCGCTCGGGCAGGATCCGGATGGGATCGTGCTCGAGCCACCGCGCCCAGACGTCGCCACGGATCTCGCCCGTTTCAATCTCGAAGGGGAGATCGATCCCGGCCGGCATCGCCGGATTGGGGGAGTAGCATGCCGCCATCGCGACGATGTTCAAGGCCGCGACGCTTTCGTCCGATTTCTTGACCTCGCGGTCGAAGTGGGCGAGAAACCCATCGATTCCTCCGTGTCGCTGGAGGGGCGCCACGGCCTTCGGGAAGTCGGGGAGGTATGCGTACTCGAAGTACATGTCGCCGCTGTGACAGGCGACGGCCCCGAAGATCTCCGGATGGCGCATGGCGTGGATGATGGCGCCGTAGCCTCCGCTGGACTTTCCCATGATCCCCCGCCGCGACGGCTCAGGTAGCGTTCGATACCTGGAATCGACGAAGGGGACGATCTCCTCGGTCAGGTAGGCATCGTAGCGACCCGTTGCCGTCGAGTCGATGTACTGGCTTCCGCCGAGGCGGGTAAAGCAGTCGGGCATGACGAGGATCGCCTCCACGGCGCGGCCCGCATCCAGGAGCGACTCGAAGCGCTGGGGCAGGTTGGGCGTCCAGGGCTCGATGTTCAGGAACATCGCCCCCGTGCCGGTGAACCCGGTCAGGCAGTAGATGACCGGGAATCGCCGGTCCAGGTCGGCGTAGCCCGGGGGAAGGTACACGATGAGGTCCCGGATATGGGGATCCCCGAGCGCATTCCCCCATAGTATTTGGCTCTCGTGTCGAACCCAATCGATCGTCCCTCGAATCGGCATCGCAACCTCCCTCGAATGTCATCCGTATCACGGCCGGGGTCGAGCGCGCTACTCTCTCCGAAGACCGAATGGGGGCATCCATGGATACTGCGGGCCTGCGGACGGCGCTGCGGGTATCTCGGCTTTCGCTCCTCGCCCTCCTGGCTGGAGCCGGCGGGGTCCGGGCCGACGACGCGACGGCCTTCCAGCCTCTCTACAAGCCCACCCTGCAGGTTCGCCCGGCCCAGGGAGAGATCCGGATCGACGGGGACCTGGACGATCCGGGCTGGGTCGCCGCCGCCCGCGCGGTCGGATTCGCGGAGATCCAACCGGGAGATCAGGTCCGCCCTCCGGTCGAATCGGAAGCATGGGTCGCCTTCGACGAGAAGAACTTCTACCTGGCGCTTCTCGCCCGCGACGATCCGAACGCGATCCGCGTATCCCTCCGCGAGCGCGACGCGATCTGGAATGACGACTACTTCGGTCTCATGCTCGACACCTACGGCGATCACAGCTGGGGATACGAGTTCTTCGTCAATCCGATCGGAATCCAGGGAGACCTCAGGATCTACAGCGGCGGCGAAGAGGACATCTCCTACGACCTGATCTGGTTCTCGGAGGGCCGGGTCACCGCCGACGGATACCAGGTCGAGATCGCGATTCCCTTCGCGAGCTTGCGCTTTCCCGAGAGGGAAGAGCAGGCGTGGCGCGTCAACTTCTGGCGGGATCACCAGCGCGACATCCGTCGCCAGTACGCCTGGGCGGCCACGAATCGGGATGACCCGTGCTGGATGTGCCAGTGGGGAACTCTCACCGGGATTCGCGGCATCCGGCCGCCCCGGAATCTCGAGATCATCCCCAGCGCGATCGGCACGCTCGCTGGGGCGCGGCGCGAGCTCGATCCCGGCCGCGCGGATTTCGAGTACGACGACCCGGAAGGGGAGGCCGCCGTCAACTTCCGTTACGCCCTCACCTCGACGGTGAGCACCGAACTCACCATCAATCCCGACTTCAGCCAGATCGAGTCGGACGCGGGACAGATCGACATCAACGAGCCCTTCACGCTCTTCTACGACGAGAAGCGTCCGTTCTTCCTCGAGGGGTCGGAGCTCTACCGCTCCTATCTCTCGGCGATCTACACGCGCTCGATCAGCGATCCCACTGCCGCGGGGAAGCTGCTCGCTTCCCACGGCCGCACCTCCTTCGCCTGGACGATCGGGCGGGACGAGCACGCGCCCGTGATCCTGCCGACGGAGGAGCGGAGCTTCTTCGTGAGCGCGGGAGAGAGCGTGACGAACCTCTTTCGGGTCCGGCACGCCTTCGGAACCGACTCCCACATCGGCGGCCTCGTGACTGATCGGCGCTTGAGCGGAGAGGGGAGCAACACGGTCGGAGGGATTGATGGATCTGTCCGCCTCCTGCGCAACTTCCAGCTGCGCGCCCAGCTCCTCGGCAGCCGGACGGTCGAGCCCGACGACTCCACTCTCGCCCCCTGGCTCGACGGTATGCGATTCGACCAGGGACGCCACACGCTCGGATTCGACGGCGAGGAGTACGACGGGCGCGCCGTCTACGCGGCGCTCGATCGGAGCGGACGCATCTGGAACGGATCGCTCGCGTACGAGGGCTGGAGCCCCACCTTCCGCGCCGACAACGGCTTCGTGACGCGTAACGACTACCACTCGCTGAACCTCTGGAACGGGTTCGAGTTCATCCCGAACGGCGCGACCATCGTGAACTGGATGCCCGCCCTCTCCATCGGCCGGCTCTGGGACGACGAGGGGCGCTTCCAGGACGAGTGGATCGTCGGTGAGCTTGGGGGGGTTCTGAAGGGCCAGACGGAGCTCGAGATCGAGGGTCTCCTGAGCCGGGAGCGCTTCCGGGAGAAGTTGATCCCCGGCATCAGGCGGGTGAGTCTGCACGCGTCGTCCCGGCCGACCGAGCGCATCGGTGTGGGACTCGCCGCGACGCTCGGACGATCGATCTATCGAAGCTTCGATCCCGAGCTGGAGCCCTTCCTCGGCAAGATCGCCAGCATCTACGGCGAGACATCGCTGAAGCTCCTGCAGCGGCTCTCTCTCGAGACGAGCCTCGATTACGCCCGCATGAAGACGCCGGACGGTGAGTCGCTGGTCTACGACGGGTGGATCCTCAGACACCGCCTCGATTTGCAGCTCAACCGCGAAGGGGCGGTGCGCCTCGTCGTCGAGTACGACAAGTTCGACCATCGCTTCGCGTTCGAGCCGCTCCTGACCTACCGGCTGAACGCCTTCAGCGTCCTCTATCTCGGAATCGCCGATCAGTACGATCGCTTGACGGAGAACGACGGAGTCGCAGAGCAGCCGGAGGAGCGTCTGAGATTGAGGAGCCGCCAGGTATTCGGGAAGATCCAGTATCTGTTCCGGGTCTGAGCCGGCCGCGGGCTTGGGCCGCGGAGGGATCCGTCCACCCCCGAGAGGTGTAGAATCACCGGAACCGGACTCGACCACCTGGGGCGCCCCATCGAGCAGACGATCGTCGAGGCGCTCGCGATCGTCCTCGATTGAGCCCCCCTTGCGTCGATGGAGAGCGCTCATGGCCGACAACGGCGTAGAAGCCCGATGGACTGACGCGGAGGAGATCGCCCGCGCGGCTGACCGGATCTCCGCGCTCATCCTCTACAGCGATCTTCCATGGATCGACATCGAGCTCTCCGCGCGGGAGCTCCGGCGCCAGTGCCGCGCCCGCTTCCCCGAGCGCCCGTATCTCTTCGACTGGATCTACGCCCCGCGATTCCGGAGGCTTTGGGACCAATGGCGGGTGACCCGATAGCCGCCTTCCCCAGAGCGGACAAACGAACTCCGATGTTGTAGAATGCTCGCGCCCGATCTCCACGGCTCGGGCTGGGCCGCGCCGTTCCCGTCGGGACTGGAGAACGCCATGTGCGAGTTCTGCCACAAGCATGGGGAAGGGAAGAAGTGGTACCTGCAGGCGAAGAACTACTCAGACGACCTGCTGAATGACCGGCGGCGCCGTTTCATCGCGGAGTTCTTCACGCACAGCGATCGCATGACCGAGGCGGCGCAAAGCTTCGAACGGCTCGACAGGGCTCCCCGGCTCATCCGAGAGATGATCCGCCGCAGGGTGACGAGGAGGATGAAGCGAGAGCACTTCGGGCAGGTCGTTCCGATCGAGGAGATCGAGCAGATCCTCGGCTTCGTCAACTCCATCGTGCGCGTCGCCTGCATCTGCCGGCATGTCACGCTTGGCAAGGAGAAGCGGTACTGCTACGGCATCAGTCTTGGACCCGACGGCGGAGGGTTCGCGCGGATCGTCCGGGGTCTGGACGGGAGTTTCCTGAACGGTCCGAACACGCAGGGCCTGGAGGCTATCTCGCGGGAGGAGGCGATCGCCGCATTCCGCAAGCACGACCAGGAGGGACTTTGCCATACGGTCTGGACCTTCAACACCCCATTCATCGCCGGCATATGCAATTGCGATCGCGCGGACTGCATGGCCATGCGCTCCACGGTGACCCATGGCGTCCCGGTCATGTTCCGGGCGGAGTACGTCGCCCGCATCGATGCGGATCGGTGCAATGGCTGCCGCGACTGCCTGCGCAACTGCCAGTTCGGCGCGATCGGCCACAGCTTTGGCGGCGGCAAGTCGACGATCGATCCGAGGATGTGCTACGGCTGCGGAGTGTGTCGCGCCGCCTGCAAGCGGGAAGCGATCCGACTCGAGCCGCGGGTTGAAGTCGCCGCCGCTGCGGGGATCTGGTAGGCGGTCGGCGAGCCCATTCGGAAGAGCGTCCGCTTCATTCGGCCAAGGAGGCTAAGACATGACAAGAAGGATCTTCATCGCGGCCGCGTTCCTGACCCTCGCCGCAAAGGCGTCCGCCTTGCCCTGGGCGATCACATCGGTGGACGGTCCGGGCGATGTCGGCGCGTACGCTTCGATCGCCCTGGACTCCTCGCAGAGTCCAGGCATCTCCTACTGCGCCGCCTCGACGGACGACCTGAAGTTCGCCCGGCTCGTGGGGTCGAGCTGGCAGATTGAGCTCGTCGATGCGACCGGCCGGACCGGATGGTACACGTCGCTCGTCTTCGACGCGGAGGGGAACCCCAGGATCGCCTACTGGGATCTCTCGAACTCGGCCCTCCGCTACGCGCGGTGGACGGGCATGGCGTGGGCACTGGAGACGGTCGACAACGCAGCCTACGTCGGGCAGTGCTGCAGCCTCGCGCTCGACGATGCAGAGAATCCCGCGGTCAGCTACTACGATTACACGAACGGGGATCTCAAGTTCGCGCGGTGGAACGGATCCGCCTGGCAGATCGAGCGCGTCGACGACGGCCAGCCGCTCATGGGTGCGGGTCTCTACACCTCCCTGGCGCTCGATCCCATGGGCCGTCCGCATATCGCCTACGCGGAGCACACGCTGGGGCAGCTCCGCTACGCTTGGTGGGACGGCTCGCAGTGGTCCATCGAGACGGTGGACGGCGGAACCCCCATCGGGACATCGCTTCAGCTCGACGCGGCGGGCATTCCCCACATCAGCTACGCCTACCAGTTCGGGCTGGGATCCCATCTCAAGTACGCCGTGCGCAGCGGAGCGGGCGGGAGCTGGGTGACACAGATCGTGAAGCCCGGCGGCCAGGTCGGCCTGTACAGCTCCATCAGGCTGCGGCCGAACGGCGAGCCGAGCATCTTGAGCTGGGATCTCGGCAACTCGAGGGTCGATTACGATGCCTACGAGAATGGCGGCTGGACCCACGAATCCATCGAGTCGATGGGTTGGACCGACCAGTGGTGCTCTCTCGTCATGGATCGGATGGCGCAACTCCATGCCGCCTATCGCAGCTCGGTCGAGCAGGACCTGCACTACGCCGTCGCCGCCAATCCGGCAGACGTGGCGGTCGGAACCGATCCCGGGATCGCCGCGCCCTCGATCGCGATCTTCCCGAATCCGGCAAGGATCGGCGTGGCGGTTCGGCTTCGCGTGGAGAAGCCCATACAGGCGAGGCTGCGCATCCTGGATGTGCTGGGGCGGGAAGCGGCCGACCCGGTCGAGCTTCCGCTGGGGGCGGGGCGAGACGAGATCACCCTGCCGGGAAAGCTCGGGGCGGGGGTCTATATGGTCCGCCTCGAATGGCCGGAAGGATCGGCGTCGACGAGACTCATCCGCCTGCGCTAGAACAAGAGATCCCGGCCGGGGGGATCGCAGCGGCGCCTTCCGGGGTGACCGGAAGGCGCTGCATTCCCGACACGAGCGCGCCCGCTCAGGCTAGGTCATCGGCCGCGGTGGCGGCGTCCTCGGCTCCTTCTGCCTGAGCGGGATCAGACCGGGCGAGGTCTGCGCGTCCAGCCCGAGCACGGTGACGAGATCAGCATTACCCGGAATCACGTATTTCACGTTCTGACCCAGCGTCGCCTGAAGGACGTCGAGCTGCTTCGAGAGCGCCGCACGATCGTGGAAAAACTGCTCGGCGGCGTTCGAGACCATCTCGATCGCCTTCGCTTCGGCTTGAGCGCGCAACAGCCTCGCCTGGGCGTCGCCCTCGGCCTTCAGGATCTCGGCCTGCTTGAAGCCCTCGGCCTTGTAGATCTCGCTCTGGCGCGTTCCCTCGGACTCGAGGATCACGGCGCGCTTGTCGCGCTCGGCCTTCATCTGACGGCTCATCGCCTCGGTGATGTCGACCGGCGGATCGATCTTCTGAACTTCGACGCGCGTGACCTTCACTCCCCAGGTGTTCGTCGCCTCGTCAAGGACGACGCGGAGATTCGTGTTGATCATGTCGCGCGCCACGAGGGTCTCGTCCAGGGTCTTGTCGCCGACCAGATTACGGAGGTTCGTCTGCGCGAGGGTCGTCGCTGCGAGGCCGAAGTTCTGGACCTCGAACTTGGCTCGGACTGGATCGACCACGCGGTAGTAGATCACCGCGTCGACGGTCACCGTCACATTGTCTCGAGTGATGACCTTCTGTGGCTCGACATTGATCACCTGTTCGCGCATGTCGACCTTGATCATCTCATCGACGAACGGCGCGAGAATCTTGAGACCTGATCCCGCAGTCGCGTGGTACTTGCCAAGACGGAGGACCAGTCCTTTCTCATACTGCGCGACAATCCGCGCGCAGCGCGCAAGGATGATCAGGAGAATGAACGCCAGGAAGCCAATCAGGATATAGGCCGCGTTTCCCTGCATGGTCAGACACCTCCGCTCGTGGTTTCCGCTGCCGCGGGCACGACATAGACGGTGACTCCCTCGAAGCGGGTGACGCGTGCGCGCGTGCCCGTCTCGATGGCGTTCTGGACTCCATTCTCGGGAAGGGCGCGCCACTCATCGCCTTCGTGCTTGATGCGGCCGGGCTGGTCCCGCGAGATCCGCTCGCTCACCAGGACGACGCGACCGATGAGGGCGTCGGTGTTCGACTGCAGACCGGGACGTTGCAGGCGATTCCGGAGCCACCTCCTGCCGACGAGCACATATGCGAGCGACAGAACCCCCGCGGCCGCGATCCCCACCGCCGTCGATCCGGAGATCAGGCCGATGAGACCGCCGAGGAGAATCGCCGAGCCAAGCAGAAGAAAATCGAAGCCGGTCACCGCCCCCAGGAGGACCTCCATCAGAATGAGCACGGCCCCCAGAATGATGAGAGCCCAGTTGGCTGATCGAGTCATTCTCACCTCCTCACTGGCGTCTGATGAGAGCCGGGGCGAATCTACTCCGTCTGCCAAGGAGGGTCAAGGCGATCGCCGCCCGCTCCAAGCGGCCCCATCTCGGCTGGAACGCAGGGTCTCTCGCCTACTCCATTCCTCGCGCCTCCGGCTACCGCGCTTCGGGATCGTGGTGCATGATTCCGAAGATGAGGCCCCCCGGGTCAGTGCAGTAGGCGAGGTGACCGATTCCGGGGATCGCCATCTTGGGAACCACGCAGGCGCCGCCGTTGGCGACAATCCTCTCGAGCGCTTCGTCGACGGAGGGGACCTCGACCGTGTTGACCGTTCGAGCGTTGCGATCGGGCGCCGCCATCAGACCCCCGTCGATTCCCGGGGCATCACCGTCTCCGGTGGTGACCAGCCAATAGTCCTGAGGGCCCTCCCAGCGCTTGAACTTCCATCCGAAGACGGTTTCGAAGAAGACCACGGACTGTGCAGGATCGACAACCTGGAACTCAAAGTGAATCGGGCGTCGCATGATGACCTCCTCCGCCCTGCGGGCGAGCTGACGCTGGACCGCCAAAGGTACTCCCGCCGGCTCTGGATGGAAACATGCTCCGGCAATCGAATGCTCCGGTCGGTCGTGGCGCTCGAGGAGTGGAACGCGCGTTTGATTCGTGCCGATCCGGGAGGGGCTCAGGGCCGCGCGTCAGCCGCGCGGCCCCCCATGGACGACTCGAGTCGATCGAGCGGAAACGGTGGCGTCGCGAGCGGCCGCGCCGCAAGGGAGACGAGCAGGGCCGCATTGTCGTCTCCCGCGATCCGGTTCACTCTCACCGCGCCGCATTCCTTGCATCGATGGATGAGCCCCCACTCCCCTCCGCGTCGCGCTGCGACAGCGATCGGCTCCATCCCGCCTCCGCATGCCGCCGCCCGGTCTCCTGGGCGCATGTCGAGGTGACGGCTCCAGAGGCAGGTGGGGCAGTGATTGCGGTGGTCGGTGCCCGGCGCATCCGCGGAGACGGTCAGATCGCAGCGGATGCATCGAAACGCGGGCTCGACCGTGTCGCGATTCCTCTCGTTTTTCGCGCAGTGTTTGAGCTCCGATTCGTCCTCCGAGGCGCCGATCAACCTCAGATAGCTCCGGTAACGCCGCGGGTCGATCCGGCCCTCGCGGACCGCGATCTTGACCCCGCAGTCGGGCTCGTGCGAGTGCGTGCACCCTGCCCCGAACCGGCAGGAGCCGAGCCACTCCCGCATGTCCGGGAAATGGCCCGCGATCTCCTCGACCGCGATCTCCCACAGGCCGAACTCGCGCGCCCCCGGGGTATCGACGAGACCCCCGCCGCCGGGCAGCCACTGGATGCGGCACTCGGTCGTCGTGTGCCGTCCCTTCCCCGTCTGACGGCTCACCTCGGCGACCCGGATCATCTGCGAGCCGAGGAGGGCATTGATGAGGCTGGATTTGCCCACGCCGCTCTTTCCCGCCAGGAGCGAGATCTTCCCGGCGAGGCGTTCACGGATCTCCTCGATGCCCTCTCCCGTTTCCGCGGAGGTGAACACGACCGGATAGCCGGCGGATCGGTAGGGATCGAGTTCATCCTCGATCGCGCGGCGATCCACGAGATCGAGCTTCGTGATGCAGATGAGAGGCGGAATCCCGGCGGCGTGGGATTCCACCAGATAGCGATCGAGCATCGTCCAGCGGGGCTTCGGAGCCGCCGCCGCGAAGACGATCACCGCGAGGTCGAGGTTTGCCGCGATCACTTGCTCGATCGGCTTGGGTCCCGCCGCTCGTCGCGCGAACCGGTTTTTTCTCGGCAAGACGCGGACGATGAGGCCCGAGTCCGCCTCGAGCGGGCGGACCTCGACCCAATCACCGACGGCAAGGATTTCCTCGCCCGGACGGCGCAAATCACCCTTGAGCGAGCAGGATCGCTCGCTCTCTTTCACCTGGACCTGGAAACGGTCCTTCAGCCTCTGCGTGACGAGGCCGTGAATCGTCTCCGCAGCCGCTCCCTTTGGTTCTGCCAATGCAGGATCCTCCAGCGGGACCGGCGTCGTGGCGCAACGAGTCGCCGACCGGCCCGCAATAGGGTCAGTTCTCGAATGGTGAGTTGACTCAGGAAGACCGCGGCCGCTCTGCGGCCGCAAGGCAGGAGGATCCGAAGGGTCGGCTGGCGACCTGGAGCCTAGAACTCCTCGCGACTGCGGGCGGGAGCGGTCTTTGTGGCTTGGGCAGAGACGGTGTGCATCAACGCTCCTTTCCCCTTGTCCGGGACTGCGGGTAACGACTCCGGGATGTTAGGTTCCGGGTGAGCGGATGTCAAGGCGATCGTCAGGATGCTTCAGGGACCTCCCATCCGCCGGATCGTGGCGACTCCCGCCCGCCATGCCTGGCCCGCGACTTGCGAGGCCTTGTCCCCCACCAGCTCGACGAGGGCCGCGACGGATCGCGCGCGCGCCTCGCGCAAGCGCAGGGCCATCGGCAATAGCGCGATTCGCAGCAGGGAAGACGCGGCGAAGAGAACGTGGAAGTTCACGAGCTGCGTGCCCCACCACGCGAGGGAGAAGTCCGAGAGCAACCGGGCGATCCAGCCTCCCGCCAGAGCGGCGAGGAAGCTTGCGAGCCCGACGGCCGTCGTCTGGATTCCCAGGAAGGAGCTCCGGTTCTCCTCGGGAGCCGTCGCGAGCACCAGGTTGAATCCCGCGAGGCTGTAGCCGGGCCAGAATATCCCGGTGAGGACCGCATCCAGCCAGATCGGCCATAGCCGCTCGGGGGAGGCCAAGAGCCAGAGCAGCGGGAGCAGGAAGACTCCGATCAGGTTGAATGCCAGCACGGGGCGATTCCCCACGCGATCGATCACCCGTCCCCACAACGGCTGCGTAGCGAGGCTCACGATCCCCGCGAGGATCGAGTAGACAGCGATCGTGGAGAAGGACATCCCGAGGTTCTTGATCATGTGGGCGCCGAAGAAGGGCGCTGAGATCCCGGTCGCGACCGACCAGAGGGCCATGAAGGCGAGCAGCCTGCGGAATCGGCGGTTCGCAAGCGGCTGGCGCACCACCTCGCGCAGCGAGCTTCGGGACTCTCCGCGCAGCGGCGGTTCCCACTGCCTGCCAAGGACCAAGCCGGCAAGAGCCGAGCAGACGACCGCGACGCCGAAGATCGTCGCCAGCCCTTCCATGCGCTGGCCCCTTGCGAGGAAGGCGTCGAACGCGCGGCCGGCGAGGAAGCTGACGGCCATTGCGATCCCGCCGACGATCGTGTTTCGGATCCCGAAGTACCGACCGCGCCGCTCGATCGGCACGAGGTCGGTCATCCAGGAGAGCCAGGCCGTCCCTGAAAGGTTCACCAGACCGTTGCCGAGCAGAACGACCCCAAGGAAGACGGCGAAGGCGATCTCCGGCTGGATCCCCACGAAAGGAAGCAGACAGAGAAGCCCCCAGAGCGCGCGACCTCCGACCGAGGCAGCGAGAGAGATCGGCTTGCGGCGCCCGATGCGTCCGACGAGCTGCGCTCCGAGCAGCGAGCCGAGGGTGGCGAGCGCGGTGAGCGCCCCGACCAGCCCGAGCTGAAAGTCGTCGGCGCCCATCGCCAACGCGTAGGCGGTGAGAAGGGACCCCGAAGTGATCGTGATGTGGACCTGAGCGAGGGATCCTTCGAGGATGGAGATGCGCTGGCTGCGTTCAGGCTCGCTCACGGCGCAGAAGATAGCAGGTTCGCCCGCGGAGGAAAGAGGCCGCCGGGGTGGACCCCGGCGGCCTCGGCGGCTCTGGGAGAGAAGCCCTCGCCGATCACTTCAGAAGCGTCAGCTGCCTCACATCGAGGATGTCCGCCGTGTCGAGGTGGAGGAAGTAAATCCCCGAGGGGAGGGCGCGGCCCTCGTCGTCTCGGCCGTCGAAGGCGAGTGTGTGCAGGCCCGCTTCGGTGGGCCCCTGGTGCAGCGTTTTAACGCGACGCCCCGCCACATCGTAGATACAGAGCTCCGCGGGCCCCTTCGCCGAGGTTCGGAAGAGGATCGTCGTCCTCGGATTGAAGGGGTTCGGGTTGCAGGAAACGATGCCGCTCACGAGAGCGATCGATCCATCCTCCGCCTGCGTGACCGGCGTCTTGACCGCCGTCAGGGCGAAGTCGTCGATTGCGGCCTCGACGAGGGAGCCGGGGGAATCGTCGCGGGCGATGAAGCGCATGCGGACCTGGTCGGTGAGCGGGATGATCGCGCCGATGTCGAAGTTATGGTTCTCCCAGGAGTTCGCGCTCTCGAGGGTGTGCTCCAGCGAGATCCAGGTAGTCCCGTCCGATGTGATCTCGACGTCCCAGTAGTCCTGCCCCGGGCTGTTCCCGAGGTTGTTCGTGTACCAGCGCCAGTACTCCACGTTGGCGGAGACGGCCGACCCGAGATCGAAGACGGGTGTCATGAGAGTCGTCTTCCCGCCATCGACGTCGGCCTCGCCCGCGGCTCCTCCCACCGAGCCGTTGCCGGTGACGAAGCAGATCGTGGCCGGGTCGGCGGTGTGGTCGTAATCCGGCTGGCATTGCTGGCCGTTGTACGTGGTCCCCACCGGCTCGGCGCGCACCCACCGCCCGCTCGATGCGTTGTCGTCCGAGGCGCTCAGGCTCCAGCCCCGGTCGCTCTCGACGTCGTCGACCCAGGCTCCGACGTTGAGCTCGTAGGCGAGATCGGTCTCGAATCCCGTCGGAGCGCTCAGATGCACCTGGAACTCGATCGTCGTCGGGCTCGGGAGGAGCTCCGAGAGCTCGACCTGGAAGGCGCTCAGAAGCCCCTCTCCGCCGACCGGAACGTTGAGGCATGAGCCGTCGGGATCGTGGATCGTGACGCCCAGATACGCGCAGGAGAGGGTGGCCGTGAGATCACGCGGGACCGAGTGCCCAACGTTCTCGGTCCAGAGTTGCATGTAGAAGCCGTCTCCTGGATCGGCGACGCCATCGCCGTCTCCCAGGGGCGCCGAATCGTCGATCATCACTCCGCCGGAGATGAGGACGGGCGCCTGGACGATGAGGCTGAAGGCCGAGTTCCAGTCCCCTTCATTCGAATGGGCGGAGACCGTGAAGGGAATGACGTGATTGTCGGCGGTATTCCCTGCGATCTCGACGAGGTACGGCTCCAGGCAGGCTCCGATCTCGCCCGCCGGAATGTCCGGGAACGACTGGGCCGGGGTGGTGATCGTCACGTTGGGATCGAGGCTCGCCAGCGTGGCGACGACCCCGGTCGTGGGGGCGATGCCGACGTTCTCGAGGCTCACGACGAGACCGACCGACTCGCCGGCGTCCATGAGTGAATCGGCGTCTCCGTAGGCGTCATCCACGTCGCAGGCTTCGAAGACGAGATACGGCCCCTCGGGCGGCACGATCGGGATCCGTTCGTCGTAGCGGTAGTAGTTCGCCTTGGTCACCGTGACCCGAAGCTCGCCGGGATACTCCTGGGGAATGATCGGCACGTCCTGGGGGAGGCCGGTCGCTTCCGCCGCGCCGACGATCTCTCCGTTCACGGTCAATCCGATCAATGCCCCCATGGGAGCCTGCACGCGCACGACGTCGAGGCCCAGGAATAGGACGGGGTCGTGGGTCACCGCCATCTCCTGCGGCACCTGGGAGTAGAGGGTCATGAAGGCGTCGCCGTGATGGTGGAAGAGGTGATAGGTGACCATCTTGTCGCCGGGGTTGTAAGGCCAGTTGCTCGCCTGAAGGAAGTACTTGCCGCTCACCTGTCCAAACGCGGGCAAGAGATCCGTCGCGAAGCCGCTCTCCGGAGGATAGGGACCGTAGTCGGGCATGAAGTCGGGCCACATCGTGTCGAAGAGCCCGAAGACGTAGGCGTCGTTCACGAACGAGTAGGAGATCTCGGAGGCGGCGATGAGCCCCAGCGCTCCCTGGCCCATCCGGTGAAACGCTTCGGTGAAGCACTCGCCGCTCCAGTTGTACTTGCCCGTCAGGCAGTTCATGCTGAACACGAAGGGGAGCATCTCGTTCGAGAGCCCGCTCAGGTTGCTGTTCCCGTAGGCCGGCTCCCCCCATCCGGTCTCAGCCCCGTGGTCGCGGTGGAGCAGGAGATAGGCGCCCGCGTTCAAGTCATTGTTGATCCTGGTGGCGTTTCCGCCCCAGTCCGTCAAGTGCCCCGGGGTTTCCGGGATGTAGCCGAGACCTTCCGGTCCGAAGTAGTCGACGAGCATGTAGGTGTTCGGATTCGAGGACCAGCTCGAGCCCGGCGATCCCTGATAGATCGCGTACTCTCGGGTCGGGGTCTTCCCCAATGCGTTCGCCTGATGGCCATAGATGATCTCGCAGCAGAGGATGAACCACCGCTCCGTCTGCCAGCCTCCGGCGATCAGCGGATGGTCGTAGAAGTCCGGGTCGGTGTAGGGACTGCGCTCGTAAGCGAGCATCTTCTGGATCATCGTGCCCATCTCGGCGCCGTCGCGGCCCGTCAGGCGCGCGTGGACCATATCGGGCATGTTGTCGTTGTTCACATCGGCGTAGATGTTGTCCGAGACGCAGTAGCTGTTCCACGTCGGCGACGTGATCCCCGAATCCAGGAGGCCGGTGCCGGGGAAGTCGCCGAGGAGCAAGAAGGCGTCCGGCGCGGGGTCCCATGTGTTGTAGGCGTTGTTGAGGAAGGTCTCGATCGCGGTCGATGTGGTTCCGCCCACTTCCGTGGTCGTGAAGACCTCGGTCGAGATCCCCTGCAGCTGCCGCCAGGCCTTCAGCGTGTCGGCCCAGGCGATGAACTCGGGGTTGTCGGGACAGATGATCAGATACTGGTAGCCATTCCGGTCGCCGCGCGGCGCGTGGAAGTCGACGACGGGGAGGCTCTCGTGGTTCAAGACATGCTGCCGGAGGAGCGGATCCCAGAACCGGCTGCGCAGGCGCTCATCTCCGAACCGGCCGTTGCCCCCGTCGAAGACGATCCGCACGTCGATCTCGGTATAGACGAGAAGCTCTTGCCGTTGCGGATTGTACTGGAAGGGAGTGATCCCCATCGTCACGACATCGACGCCGCGCATCTGCGTCGGTTCCGAGAGCATCACCACCTGCTCCGGGTAATAGGCGTCGCGTCCGAAGATCGCGGGGTTCTTGCTGTAGACAAGCTCTGCGGGGTCGGTTTCCTTCGGAATCACCGGGGCGGGAGAGATGGAGAGGCCGCTGTAGGACTGCGTACGTACCCCGACAATCTCGACCCGAGCGCGAGCCCCCTGGGGGACCGCAACAAATCGTCCCATCCCCGGGAGGTCGGGCGCGCCGGCGTTGTTGGGTAGCATCACGCCGGGAAGGCCGAGCTTGGTGTAGGGCTCGCCTTCGATGGAGATTGCGTCCATCTGATAAGAGCCCATCTCGAAGTGAATCGTCACGGCCGAAGGATCCTGAGCCTGGAGCGTGATCCCGGCTTGGCCCGTGCTTCCACGGACCTCGATTCTCTCGGCGGCGGCGATCCCGAAGATCAAGGAAACGGCGAGCAAGGCGATGAAAAAGGCGGTGAGGCGGCATTGAAGCTGCATGGGGTGCGCTCCTCCTCCGATGTGGCACCTCGCCGCATCGCCCTCCAGCTCTCCCGAGCGACGGCGTTCCGGGGCGGCGACGCATTCCTGCGCCCAATGGATCCCGGATATCCCGAACCATCCACGCGCTTTATAAGTTTAGCACCAAGTGAGTATTTGCCACCATAAGTTGTGAGGATAATGGGACGCCTCGCAGGCGTGACCGGCCCGCCCGGGTTGGCCGGGTCGCTCGATTCCGTTACCATCATGCACGGATCAGGCCGGCTCCGCCGGCCGGAGCCGCGAGTCCAGGGGTTCACAGAGGAAGGGGGATGGGATGTCGATGGCGAAGCGTGTGTCGACGCTGATCGTTTTGGTCTTTTTCGGCATGGGGGCTGGATTGGCGCTGGCTCAGACGGCCACGGGCCTCATCGTGGACGGGAGCTTCGACGCGAGCAAGACGAGCAAGGAGCTGCGCGCCGACGCCAAAGGCCAGGACTGGTGCGAGAGCCGCCGAGACGTGAAGGGTTCCCGTCTCCAACTCATGTTGAGCAAGAAGCCGATCGCCGGCAACGCCACGGCAAAGGCGATGATCAAAGCGGATCCGCGGTTCAACACCTACCTGACGCAGCGATTCGCGAAGACCCAGACGGGCGATTTCTCCCTGCAGTATGACGTGCTCGTCAAGGAGATCCTGCCGACCTACAACCGCTCGGCGTTCTGCATGATCGGCAGCGACCGGGACAAGAAAGGCGGGGCGAACTCCACGGGAACCGAGAGATTCGTCTTCATCGGATTCGAGAACGGCGCCACTCCGGGCAAGATGAACCTCTTCGCCCGGGAGGGCAACAATCCCTGGGAGAAGAGGACGATCGTCGCCAAGGACCTCGACCTGAACAAGTGGTACACGATCGAGGTCTTCGTCTATACGGACGCGGAGGTCTACGAGGTCGGCGTGAAGGGCGTCACACCGCAACCGATCGAGCTCGACGCGTTTCGCACGGGCAAGACGCCGATCCATAGGCT
Source organism: Candidatus Eiseniibacteriota bacterium (assembly GCA_034679345.1). Classification (GTDB taxonomy): domain Bacteria; phylum Eisenbacteria; class RBG-16-71-46; order CAIMUX01; family VGJL01; genus JAXDAY01. The sequence continues at coordinate 162,400 of JAXDAY010000009.1, read as the reverse complement.
CAGCCACGTGAGCTTCGCCTCCTGGAACGACGGCCCCGGCACGTTCTATATCGACAATGTGATCGCAAAGCCCGAGTAGACTTCCCGGACGGCGCCGCCGGCCCCGAGCCGGGGGCGCCGCATCTGCGAGTCCATGACCACGCTCACACTGCCCATTCCCACGCGCCGGCTGATCCTTCGATCGTTTCGCATCGAGGATCTCGACGCCTTCCAGGCCTATCGAAGCGAGCCCGAGGTGGCGCGATACCAGAGCTGGAGCGCCCCATTCGCGCGCTCGGAGGCAAAGGCCTTCGTACGTGCGATTGCGGGCCAATCGCCCGGGACGCCCGGCCGGTGGTGTCAAATCGCGATCGAGACGGCGGGAGAGGGACGCCTCATCGGAGACTGCGCAGTTCTCGTTCTCGCGGATGACCCCAGACAGGCGGAGATCGGATTCACCTTATCGGGCCGCGAGCAGGGAAAGGGCTACGCCGTCGAGGCGGTCGCGAATCTCCTCGATCGGCTCTATGGCGAGCTCGAGCTGCACCGCGTGCGAGCGATCTGCGACACGGAGAATGGCCGTTCCGTGCGCTTGCTCGAGCGGCTTGGTTTCCGAAGAGAGGCGCACTTTCTCCAGAACGTCTGGTTCAAAGGGGCGTGGGGAAGCGAGTATCTCTATGCGCTTCTCGCGTCGGAGTGGCGCGAGCGCCGCGAGCTCTGGTCCGCGTCCGGTTGGCTCTGAGCGGTCGTTCGGATCAGGGCAGCCGGAGGATCTTGCGCGCCTCGCGCGCGCCGGATGTCTCGAGCCGCACCCAGTAGACTCCGGCCGTCGCTTCTCTACCGAGCTCGTCGCGACCATCCCATGGGATCGAGAATGCGCCGAGCGCGATCTCCGCATCGAGGAGGGTCCGAATCCTTCGTCCTGCGGCGTCGTGCACGATCACCCGCGCCGGACCCGCGGCGAGGACGTCGAAGCGCAGATCGATCCTCGACTGGAACGGATTGGGTGTGGCGGCGAGCAGCCGCGCGTCTCGGATAGGATCCTCCGCACCGGCGGCCGGGGCGATCTGGTAGCGGATCGACAGCAAATCGGTGTAAGTCTCCAGGCTGTATCCGTAGCCGACCACGTAGAGCGTCCCGCTCCGGCCGACGGTCAGGGTGGTGCCCTCCTCCGTCTGCGCCAGGCCGGTGTCATAGCAGTCGCTCCAGAGCAGGTCGCCGCTTTCCCAGTCGAAGGCGGCCGTCGCGCAGTCCCATCCCGTGGATGTCCCGGTGGCGAAACCGGTGACGATCGCCTCCCCGTTGGGCCCAATGGCCCCCGAGTTGCCTGTGTCGTATCCGTGTCCGGGCCCGTCGTAAGCGGTGTTCCAGACCGGCTCGCCGGTTTCGGCGTCGAATCGGACCGCCATGAAATCGCCGGCGACCACCCCGCTCACCAGGATGCCGTCGATCGGGTCCAGCACCATATGGCGCGGATTGTCGGAGCGCGAGGCGCCCGAGCCGTACTGCCTCGACCAGACGGTCTCGCCGTCGGCACCCGCATACCGGTGGAGGACCACATCGTAGGAGGTGGCGAGGTCCCACGTGCGATTCGCCATGACGACATCGCCGTTCCCGCAGACGGCGATCCACCCGGCGCGCTCGGCGAGATTGCCCACGGCGCCCGGGAGGGTGCGGCTCCAGAGAATCGACCCGTCGTTGGAGTCGAGCTTCGCCGTGTAGAAATCAGCCGATCCATCCGGATGCGTCATCACCCCCGTGATCACGGGGTGCCCGTCGGCGCCCACCTCCACGGCCCAGCCGCGATCGTCCTGGTTGTCCGATCCGCCGATCTCTCTCTCCCAGATGACCTCGCCGTCGAGGAAGGAGAGCTTCATCGTGAAGATCTGGTCGAGCCCCGTTACGCTATGATTGCGGCCCGTGACGAAGGCGTTTCCGTCGGCGTCGCATGCGATGGCGAAGGCCGACTCGTTGTAGTCTGCGGTTCCGGTGTAGTGCTGGGACCAGAGAAACTCCCCGGTCTCACCGTCCACCTTGAGGACGATGATGTCGTCCCCGTGGCCTCACCCGACGCAGCCGCGGATGTAGCCCCCGATGAGGATGTCGCCGAACGGATCCCAGACCATCCCGGAGAAGGCCATGTCGTTTCCGTCGAAGGCCGCATAGCGCGCGCTCCAGATCGGCTCGTGGGCGTCCCGCGAGAGCTTGCGGATCGATAGATCGGCGCCGTCGACGCCGTCGGCGCTCTCGCCCCCCACGACCAGGTTCCCGAGAGGATCCGCGATGGCGGCGACGCCGAGGTCGATGTAGCTGCCCCCGCCGTCGTAGAGGTCGATCCATTGGAGATCGGGATCGGCGGCGCAGACGGCAGTGTGGAGGAGCGTGGCGGCCAGAATCGCCACAGTCGGGGAGAAACCCTTCATTCGAAGACTCCTGAGGCGAAAATCGAAAGCCCGCGGACGGTCGACCGTGGAATCGAACGCCTCATCGAGCGGATTAGATCAATTATAGCAGATCTGCGGCCGGCAGCGGCTTCGACCTGGCGGCCTCATTCGACGCGGACGACCCGGCCCGGCGCGCGCCCCTCCCCGGCGCCCTCGATCCGGATCAAATAGACCCCGGGCGCGACACGCCTCCCGTTGCCGTCCTTGCCGTCCCAGTCGAACTCTCCGTCTCCAGTTCCGGAGGCGCGTCCCTCGACCCGGCGAACGAGCCGGCCTCCGGCGTCGACGATCGCCAGACGGACGCCCCTTCCGAGACCCCGGATGCGCATCGAGACGCCGTCATGGAACGGATTCGGATGACAGGCGACGGACCCGCGGGCCGCGGCGTTCCCGGGAATCCCCGCGGGCGCGACCCACTCGTATGCGCCCATGTCGACGCGCCCGCCGTAGACGCGGATCACTCCCCAGAGGTCGCTCCCGGGCAACCCCAGCGTCTCGGATTCGAGGCTCCCTGCGTCGACGCAGGGCGAATCGGCGCGCAGGCGATGGGGCGCATCCTCATCGTTGTCGAAAAGGGGATCGAGATCGATGTTGCCTTCTCCCGGGAATCCCCGCTCGATGTCGGAGTCGGTCGTGTAGTAGGCCTTCGACTCCCGGAGCTCCGTCGGGATGAAGTAGTGGCTCGTGTTGTCCCAGAGGATGCAGTTCGCCACGCGGATCTTCGCGATGTGGTTGTGGATGGTCGCTGTCGCCCAGAAGCTCTCCTGGTTCAGGATCTCGTTGCCCGCAGCGGTGCAGTTGACGAGCTTCGGGAAGGCGTCGATCGCGTGCGCCGCGGAGCCTTCGAGGAATGCGCGGTTTTCCGTGAAGAGGCATCCGGTGATCCGCGGGGAGGCGCCGTTGGAGCAGAAGACGCCGGCCCCGTAGAAGGCGACGTTTCTGCGAATCGCGCAGTTGACGATCTCCGCCTTGGAGAAGTTGTAGAAGTGAAACGCCCCTCCCCGGCGGCGCGTTTCGACGCCCTTGGCGTACTCGATCGTGCAGTACTCGAATCGGCTCGAGTCCCTCGCGGAGGAGGTGTTCGGGAAGCGGATGCCGGCCCACCCTCCGGCGGTGGTGGTGTCCGCCACGAAGCCGCCGGGATCAGCCGTCGTGAAGACGATCCGTCTTTCCGGCGCGCCGACCGCCAGGACGCGGCCGAGGATCGAGAGGGCGTGGTAGCCCTCGAACTCGACGCGGGCGGGCGCTGCGATCGTGAGGGTCGCGTCCTCTTCGACGAGGAGCTCTCCGGTCACGCGCACGGTGTCCGCATCCCAGATCTCGTCTTCCGTGATCGGCCCCGAGACGACGAGCGTGCCGCGGGGGCCCGTACGCGGATCGATGGCAGGGCGATCCTCTCGCGTTTCCGCAGACTGATATCCATGCCGCGGAAAAGTCCGGCATCCGTACCCCTCGGCCGGGGACCCCGGAAGCGGCCGGAAGTCGCCGTGCTCGGGGTCGGCCAGTTGCGGATCGACTCCGACGACGTTGTTGTGCGGCGGCTCCCCGGCCGACGGCCAGGAATCGGGCTCGGCTCAGCCGTACTCGCAGAGCCGGGAGAAGTGGGCGAGGGGATCGGCGTTGCGCGCGGGATCGCTGTGGAAGGTCCAGTTCTCGCGAACCACAGGCGTGCCGTAGAACCCCGATTGCGCGCTGAAGGAGATGTTGGCGCCGGTGGGAAGCCAGTCGCTCGAAATCCCGCTCGTATAGATGAAGTCCCATCCGGTGTCGATCGCGTCGACGACGAGATTGCGTTCGAGGGTGATCCCCTCTCCCGCCCCCTGGAGGCGGATGCCATAGTCATGGGCCGCGTAGAATGTGACGTTGCGGACCGACCCGACCGGAAGCGCGTAGTGATCGAAGGTGTTGATCCCCCGGAAACGGATGTCGCCGTTCAAAACGACGCAATCGTCGATGTCGAGCCGTCTCGCGCAGTAGGAGATGCAGAGGCGCTCTCCCTGGAGATCAAGGAGCGCGCCGTTCCCCACGATCCGCACGTCCCGGCCCGGCTCCCCCTCGAGATCGTGCGTGATCGGGCTCAGGATCGGGCCGATGAGCAACCCGCCGGTATAGATCTCGCCGGTTTCCAGGACGATGTACTTGTCATATCCCCCGGCGGGACCCGCCTCGTCGTACATCTCCTTCAGCGTGCGTGCGGCATCGGATTCGGATGCGGCGAGGATGATTGCGGTCGACAGGACGGACAGTGCGGCATAACGGGTCATGTTTCCTCAGGTTCAGCCAGCTTATCGCCGTGCTCGTCGTTTGATCCGTTCTAATTCTAGCACGGCCCGAGAGGCTTCGGTATCCTGGGATGTGCCAGAGGAGGGAATCGACATGCATCGAATTCCTGTTAACCATGCGCTCTTTGCGGCACTCCTGCTCATCGCCGCGGCAGTCCCTTGCGCAGCGCAGGATCCCGGTCTCCCGCCAGACGCGATGAAGGCGGATATGCAAGCCGATGAGATCTTGAGCTTCGAAGTCGTGCCGACGCGCGATCGCTCGGCGATCGAGAAGGACCGCAGCTTGGCCCGTCAGATCAAATCGGACGCCGAGGAGCGAATCTCGGCCCTCAAGGTCGCCGAAGGCGAATCCAAGGCGCGCATCGAGGTCAAGAAGGCGCTGATCGATGTGACCAAGGCGAAGCTCGAGGCGGCGAAGAAGGCGAAGCTCGAGGCGGATGTGAAGAGCCTCGAAGGGCAGAAGAAGCGGGAAGAGACCGAGCAGAAGTTTCTCGAACGGCTCGGCGAGATCTTGAAGCTGAACCTCGAGAGGGCGGAGAAGTCCAAGGAAGCCGCCGAGCAGAGGGAGAAGTCCCTGGAGATGGAAGCTCAGCTTCTCGACAGGCGGCAGGCATTCACCGTCATTCCAGCGGGCGATCTGGTCGCGGCTGAAAAGGAGAAGGAGCTGCGCGAGACCGAGCGCAAAGTCCTCGAGGCTGTCGCCAAGGTGGCGGACCTGGAACGGGAGGTCGCGGGCAAGGAGAAGGAGATCTCCGAGAAGAAGACCTCGGTCCTGGATCTCATCAAGGAGTACGGACAGCTTCCCTAGACGCGCGGCGAGCCCCGGCGGAGGCCCGGGGCGTTCGCATACGGACCGGGTCCGCCAGAGCATGCCATCTGCCCGGGGACCCGGTCCTCTCGCAACCACAAGTGGCCGCCTTTGTTGAGCCATGAGCGAAGGAGCGAGAGGATGCAGGGCCAGCGATCCCCGAACCGCCTGATCCATGAGTCGAACCTCTATCTCCGCCAGCACGCCCATAATCCGGTCGACTGGTATCCATGGGGCGAGGAGGCGATCGAGCGCGCCCGCCGGGAAGACCGCCCGATCTTCCTCTCGATCGGCTACTCCGCCTGCCACTGGTGCCACGTGATGGAGCGCGAGTCGTTCGAGAATCCGGAGATCGCCCGCCGGATGAACGAGCGCTTCGTGAACATCAAAGTCGACCGCGAGGAGCGCCCCGATCTCGACCGAATCTACATGGCCGCGGTTCAGATGATGTCGGGAAGCGGGGGATGGCCCATGAGCGTCTGGCTCACGCCCGATCTGCGGCCTTTCTTCGGGGGGACTTACTTCCCGCCGGAGGACCGCTGGGGCAGGCCCGGGTTCGACCGCGTGCTCGTCTCGGTCGCCGAGGCTTATCGCACGCGCCGCCGCGATGTGGAGGAGGCTGCCGAGGCGATCGCTGCGCGAATCCGCACGATGTCTTCAGTCGTCGCGGGTGATGATCCGCCGGAGCCGCAGATCCTCCGTCAAGCCGCAAAGGAGATCGTGGCGATGGCCGATCTCGACCATGGAGGCTTCGGGCGCGCGCCGAAGTTCCCCAGCTCAATCGCCCACCAGTTCCTCCTCCGGCGGTTTCGCGGGGACGGGGACCTCGAAGCGCTCGAAGTCGTCCAGCTCTCTCTCGATTCGATGGCGGCAGGCGGGATCTACGACCACCTCGGCGGCGGGTTCCACCGCTACGCGACCGACGAGCGGTGGCTCGTGCCCCACTTCGAGAAGATGCTCTACGACAACGCACTCCTGGCTCTCGCTTACCTCGACGCGTATCAGGTGACCGAGAACCAAGCGTATGCGCGCATCGTGCGGGAGACCCTCGATTACGTTCTGCGCGAGATGACCTCGGTGAAAGGCGGATTCTTCGCGACGCAGGATGCCGACAGCGAGGGGCGCGAAGGGGAGCACTTCGTCTGGTCGTCGCGAGAAGTCGAGGAGATCCTCGGACCAGAGGAGTCCGCCTTGTTCGCGCGCGCTTACGGCGTGCAGGAGGCCGGAGGTTTCGAGGGGAGAAACATCCTGCACCGCGTCATCGACGATGCGACCCTCGCTTCGATCTCCGGCGCCGGCGTCGAGGAGGTTCGCTCAAGGCTCGCGACCGCCAGGTCGAAGCTCCACGAAGTCCGCGAGAGACGCATCAAGCCGGGCCGGGACGAGAAGATCGCGGCCGACTGGAACGGGCTCATGATCCACGCCTTCGCCCGCGCATCGCGAGTGCTCGGCGAGTCGAGGTACAAGACCGCCGCCCACCGGGCCGGAGCCTTCATGATGAAGTTCATGAGGGGGGGAGAAGGACGCCTCTTCCACGTCTGGCAGAATGGAACGGCCCGGGTCCCCGGTTTCCTGGATGACCATGCCTGCGTGATCGTGGGCCTGCTGGAGCTGTACCAGGCGACCGGGGAGCGCTTCTGGCTCGAGCAGGCTGCCCGCCTCGAGAGCGTGATGGTCCAGCTCTTCTGGGACGACGCGGAGGGCGCCTTCTTCGACACCGCGGTCGGCCAAGAGGATCTGATCGCGCGGACTCGCGACGCGAGCGATGGCGCGGTGCCGTCCGGGAACTCGATGGCCGCATACGGGATGATCCTGCGGGCGCGGATCACGGGGGAGACCGAGGGGCTCCATCGCGCGGAGCGGATCCTGCGCCTGTATGCGGAGCGCATGCGGGGACTTCCGCTCGCGACGACTCAGATGCTTCTCGCCCTCGATCTCTTCCTCGCCCCTCCGCAGGAGATCGTCCTGATCGGGGATCCGAAGGGCGAGGCGACCCGAGCGCTCCGCCGGGTGGTGGACACGGCCTTCCTCCCGTACGCCGTCTTGATCCACGGCGACAGCGGCGAGGGCCTTGCGGCCGTCGAGGGCAAGCCCCTGCTGAATGGTCGCCCGGCGGCCTACGTCTGCTCGGGCTTCTCCTGTCGCGCTCCGGTGGCGGATCCGGCGGGCCTGGCCGGGGAGCTCGGAGGCCGAGGCGCTTGAGACCGCAGCGTCGCCTGCCGGCCGCGCGCGGGCCGATTGCGTCTTGACTTCGTCTCCTCGATCGAAATAATCTGCCGGGCTGCCTCTGGTCGGGGATCGCTCGATCGGCGGCGGGGATCGGATGGCGCCTTCGTTCGGCCGATGACTCCAGGGCGCGCCCCTCTCCTTGAACGAACCATGAGCCAAGCTCGCGCATTCAAAGCCGGGACCCCTACCGTCCTCAGGGAGGCCGCGATGTCGAGACGGATCGTCGAATCACTACGGAATCGGATGCCGCTGGTTTCGCTCGCGCTCGTCCTGCTCGCGCCCTGGAGCCTCGCGTGGGCCGATTCTTTCGAGCCGAACGATACCTGGCAGCAGGCGCATGCGATCCCGAGCGGCACACCGGTCGAGTCCTGGATCTCCGTGGGGGGGGATGTGGACTGGTACACGTTCACGACCGGCGAGACGGGCCAGCTCACGATCCGTCTGGAATCGCTGCCCGCGGACTATGACATCGACCTGTACTGGTACGACCCCGATTTCCAGGATCTCTCCTGGATCGCCTCCTCGTACAACGGTGGCGCGCAGGATGAGTTGATTGAGGGCCAGCTCAATCTGACCGGCGCGTTCTACATCATTGTGGAGGGTTTCGAGGAGGCATACTCCGACTCCGATTCCTATCTCCTCACGGCGAGCTATCCCGGTGGAGTCGTCAATCAGCCGCCCCAGGTGACCCTGACTTCCCCCAATGGGGGCCAGATCTGGCAGGCCGGATCGACGCACGCGATCACCTACGTGGCAAGCGATCCGGAGACGGCGCCCGAGAATCTGCTTCTCTCCTTCGAGTACTCGTCGAACAACGGAGTTGACTGGATCCCGATCGCGATCGATCAGCCGAACACGGGAAGCTTCGACTGGACGGTTCCCGATGATCCGACGACGGAGGCGCGAGTGCGGGTGACCGTGTCGGACGGCCAGAACCAGGCCTACGACGCCTCCGACGCGAGCTTCACGATCCAGTCCGACACGCCCACGGGAGACAACGCCCTCTCCATGGGGACCGGAAGCGGTCCCTCGGGCGCCCAGATCGCCGTGGCGATGAGCCTGGCGAACGAGAACGTGGTGAAGGCGCTGCAGACAGACATTGTCTTCGACCCGGCGGTGGTGAGCTATGTCGGGGGCGCTTCGACGGAGCGCGGATCGGGTATGACATTCTCGGCCTCGGTGGTAGACGGCGACAAGGTTCGCGTCGTGATGTACTACCTCGATCAGGCGACGCTTCCCGCCGGGACCGGGACGATCGCGAGCCTCGACTTCTCGCTCATCGGGGCGAGCGGGGCGCAGACCGCGCTCACGCCGACCGCGACGGTGCTCTCGGATCCCAATGCGCAGGAGCTCGAAGTCGAGACCCAGGCGGGCTCGATCTCGATCGCCGGCACCGCCATCCCGCCGGTCCTCCAGATCGCCGCGCTCAAGAACCCTGGGCGCGTGAGGACGGTGCAGATCTTCGTTCTCTCGAGCCAGCCGCTCAACAGCCTGGCCGTCACCGCGAACGGAACGCAGGTGGCGATGAGCCAGATCGACATCCCGAACCACATCTACCACGCGATCGTGCACGCGGCGAACGGCGCGACCCAGCTCGCCATCGCGGCGACGGGCACGAGCGGCACGGGCCAGGGCGCCGCCCAGGCCGTCGTGAACTTCTAAAGGGGGGAGACCCAGAGATATGAAACCGAGAATCCGGCCGGCGCGACAAGGAGGCGCTCTGCGCTACGCGCAGACGGCGCTCTTGATCTTTCTCTCTCTCCAGGGATGCTCGTCGGATCGGGAGCGGGCCGCCGCGCCCGAGGACCACACCGCCGTCGAGTGGACCGAGCTCGCGTGGGCGGATTACGAGCAACTCAACTACACGCGCGCGCTGAGCCGCTTCGACTCCGCGATCGCCGAAGATGCGGCGTATGGTCCCGCCTACACGGGTCGCGGCTGGGCGCGTCTCGCGCTGGGACTTTCCGCGAACGATTTCATGGGGGCGGTCTCCAGCTTCGACGACGCGGCGGCCCGCCAGCAGGTCGGATCCGAGGTCCCGGCCGGGCGCTCGGCGGCGCGACTTGCGCTCGGCGGCGCGGAGCTCGCCAACGCGATTCTCGACGCGGTCAACGCCAGAAACCTGGCGCCGCAGTTCGTCTTCGCCCACCGGCCGAGCTTCGATGGGAAGGATCTGCGACTGATTGAGGCGTTCGCGAAGGCGGGGCAGGCCGACTGGGCAGGCGCTCTCTCGGTGGCCGATCAGGTCGAGGCGAGCGGCATCCAGCAGGGGAATCCCGGCACCTACGTCGTGGGCGGCGCGGCGTACACCACGTTCGAGGGCGCGGTCCTGGCGCATCTCAACAAGCTGTCGACTTCCCATGCCGGATAGTCACGAGCCCGGCGAGTCCGAACCGCTCTCGATGAGGAGTCGAAGATGATCATGAAGGGACGATGGTTCGCGGTATTGGCCCTGGCTTCCATCTCGTCCGGGATCTCCGCCGGAGACTCGCCGGCTGCGCCGGCGGAACAGCCGGCCGGAGCGGCCCTGACCCTCTCCACCGGTCTCGAGCCGGCGGCGGCCGGGAAGATCGATCCGCGCATCCGCTTCGCGATGGCGATGCGGCCGGCCGACTCATCCGTCCTCGCCCCCATGGGCCGAAGGATCGTCTTGCTCGGGAAGAGCGCCGAAGAGATCGAGTTCCCCGTGCTCATCCGGACGCGTTTGAGTGACGCGCAGCTCGCCGCGATCGGCGCTCCGCCCGACTCCAGGGCGGGAGAGATCGTGACCGCCCGCGTCGCGATGGAGGACTTGGCGGGACTCGCGGCCGATCCCGGTGTGGAGGCGATCGAGGCCTCGGCCTGGCTCAGCTCCGATCTCGACGTCTCCATTCCCGAGATCCGCGCGAATCTCGTCAATCAGGGCTCCCCGCCCACGGGATACACGGGGGCCGGAGTGATCTTCGGCTTGATCGACGATGGGATCGACATCACCCATGCCGACTTCAAGAACGCGCAGAACACCAGCCGGATCCTCTACATCTGGGACAACTACCGGGACGGAAAGCCTCCGGCGGGATTCGATTACGGCTGGGAGTACACGAAGGCCGATATCGACAACGGCCTGGCGAACCAGTTCGTCAACGACGGCGGGCACGGATCGCACGTCGCGGGGATCGCCGTCGGCGACGGCTCCTCCCTCGCCGGCGGCAAGTACCGGGGAGTCGCCGCGGACGCCGACATCATCGCCGTCCGCAACGGCTACTGCGACATGTTCTGCTACGGCGGAGGGATGCCTCCCTATGGCAACCCGGACACGAAGGGATCGATCGATGGGCTGAACTACCTGCTGGACAAGAGGACGCAGCTCGGCAAGCCGCTCATCGTCAACCAGAGCCAGGGCGTGACGATGGGTCCCCACGACGGGACCACGCTCTTCGAGCGCGCCTACGACGAGCTGGTGGCCAATGAGAATCTCATCATCTGCGTGGCGGCGGGCAATGACCAGGAGCACAACTGGCACGGTCAGACGGTTGTGCCGGCGGGCGGCTCAGGGACGATCGTTGTGAACAGCGAACCGGGCCAAGCTGAGCAGCCGGTCTTCCTCACATGGGAGTGCTGGTACCGTGAGGGGGATCTGTTCAACTGGAGACTGACGACCCCGGGCGGGGCCTCACTCGACATCGACGCGAGCTATCCGCCCGAGCAGTATCCCGGCTACGTCTTCCCCGGCCAGCAGGACACTCTCTTTTACTGGGCCACGGCCTCATCGGCGGTCAACGGCCAGGGCTACGCCTCCTTCTGGATTCAGAACCGGACTCTGGGGCCCCAGGATGGGGACTGGACCGTGACGGCCACCGCGGCGAACGGGCTCCCCGCCGGCGGCGTCGTCGATCTCTACTGCGAGCGCAACCAGCGCTATCTCCAGGTCAAGCCGGGGCAGGGGCTGAACACGGACGGGATCGTCGGCATGCCCGGAACGAGCGGCGGCGTGATCACCATCGCCTCGTACAACACGAAGAACCAATGGGATTCCCTCGAGGGACCGATGCAGGCGCCGAGCTATACGATCGGCGATATCTCGCCATTCAGCTCGTGGGGTCCGCGTCGCGACGGCGCCCGGAAGCCCGACGTCGCCGCGCCAGGAGCATGGATCATGTCGGCCTTCGCCGCAGGCAGCGATCCCTTCAACGAGGAGCAGGAAGTGCGGGATCCCCAGGGCAAGCACATCTGCTTTACCGGCACCTCGATGGCCTCACCCCACGTGGCCGGCGCGGTCGCGCTCATGCTCCAGAAGCAGCCCGCCCTCTCGCCGGCGGAGGTCAAGCAGATCCTCCAGCAGACGGCGAGGACCGACAACTGGACGGGGGCGGTCTGGAACAAGAAGTTCGGTTACGGGAAGATCGACGTGAAGGCGGCGGTCGACGCAGTCGGCGGAGGCGCGGCTTGCCTGACGCGCGCGGGAGATGCCGACGGCAACAACGCGGTCGACGTCCTCGATCTGGTCGCCACTGTGAACGACATCCTGGGGACCGAGCCCCTGGGATCGGGCGCGCGCGCCTGCGTCGACCTGGATGAGAACGATCGGGTCAACGTCCTCGACGTCGTCTCGATCGTGAACATCATCCTTGGCTTCTTCCGAGGTCCGGCAGCAATCTCGAGCGCCGACGAGCCGGGCCCGCCGGTGGACTGGACTCTCCAGACCTCCGAGCGGACGATCCGGATCGAGATCGACGCGCGCAGGGTCGCGGGGGCGGAGATGACGGTGACGCCACCGCGGGGGCATGCGTTCGACGGCGGTCCCCGCTTGGCGCGCGCCGCCTCCGGCGCGGAGATCGCATGGTCCATGCCTCGAGGAATGTGCAAGATCCTCGCCTTCAACCCGGCGGGCGAAGCGCTGGGCGAATTGGACGCGCCGCTCGTGATCGAGCTGCCCATTCGCATGGAGTGGCACAGTGGCCAGGACCCTGCCGAGTCCCGCATCGACGGGATCACGTTCAGCGATCTGAACGGTCGCTTCCTTCAGGGGTCTGTCGAGCCGGTCTCCACCCTGCTGGGCTTTCCGGACCCCGGCGCGGACCGGGCGGCCCGGACGGCTCCGAATCCAACGAGGGGCGTCAGCGCGATCTCCTACTCGATCGAGCGCAGCGGGGAGGTCGATGTGGAGATCTATGACGCCCAGGGCAGGAAGGTCCGGAGGCTCTGGAAGGGCTGGCAGATGGCCGGAGACCATATCCTGAACTGGGACGGCAGGACCGACGATGGAGTCGAGTCCGCCACGGGGACCTACTTCGTGCGCCTGCGGATGGAGGGGATCGCGACGAGCGAGAAGCTCACGCTGATCCGCTAATCGGCGATCCAGCGGAGCCCGCGCGCGATGGGCCCCGGGCGGATGCGTTCCGCTCGGGGCCCATCGCCCTTCGGGACGGGCCCGCCGGAAGCGGATCTGCGGTCTGGAACTCCCGCGCGTCAGAGCGTTAGGATCAGAGCTTGTGTCCAGAGAGGGCGGCGCTCGCGCGCGCCTGGGGCAGGGACCCGCGGGAGGGAGGAACCTCGCATGAGCCAGGAGTCGGGTTACTATCGGCATCCCACGATCCACGGCGAGACGATCGTCTTCGTTTGCGAGGACGATCTCTGGTCTGTGCCGCTTCGGGGGGGAATCGCGCACAGACTGACGGCGAATCCCGGAACGGTGAGCTTCCCCGCCCTTTCGCCCGACGGATCGAGGATCGCCTTCACCTGCCGCAACGACGGTCCGCCCGAGGTCTTCGTCATGGAGGCTGATGGCGGAGAGGCGCGACGGCTCACGTGGCTCGGCGGAATCAATCAAGTCGCGGGATGGAATCCGGGCGGCCGCGACATCGTTTTCGCCAGCGATTGGCGCCAGCCGTTCCCCGGCTTCGTCCACCTGTACGCCGTCCCCGCCGCCGGAGGGCAGCCTCGTCCGTTGGGTCACGGCCCGGCGCGCGCGGCCTCCTTTCAACCCGACGGCCCCGGAGTGGTCATCGGCCGCAACTCCGGCGATCCCGCGCGCTGGAAGCGCTACCGCGGCGGCACGGCGGGGACGATCTGGATCGATCGCGGCGGCCGCGGGGAGTTCGTCCCGCTCATCAAGCTGTCCGGCAATCTCGCGAATCCCATGTGGGTCGGCGCTCGGATCTTCTTCCTCTCGGATCACGAAGGGTACGGCAATCTCTACTCCTGCACGCCCACGGGCCGGGACCTTCGGCGGCATACGCACCACGATGACTACTTCGTCCGCTTCCCCTCATCCGACAGCCGGCGCATCGTCTACCATGCTGGGGCGGATCTCTACGTCTACGATCCCGCGGAGAAGAAGGAGACCGCCATCGGAGTCCGTTTGCGGAGCAGCCGGAGCCAGATGAACCGGAAGTTCGTGAGCGGCGCGCGGGCCTTCGAGAGCTTCGACCTCCACCCGCGGGGCCACGCGATCGCAAGCGTCCACCGGGGATCGGTCTTCGCGATGGACCTCTGGGAAGGGGCCGCCAATCGCCAGAACGGCTCCGGAGGCGGACGCGAGCGTCTCGTCCGCTGGCTCCCCGATGGACGGCGGATCGTCGCGGTCACCGACGAGACGGGCGAGGAGTCGCTGGTCGTTCGGGAAGTGAACGGCGCGGGGGAGCCGAAGCGCGTCGCAGGGGACTTCGGGCGTGTCGTCGATCTGGAGGTGGCCCCGGCGGGCCCGGATCGCGCCGCGCTCTGCAATCACCGCCAGGAGCTCTTCCTGGTGGACCTCAAGACCGGCAGGGCGAAGAAGATCGCCGCCTCGCGTTATGGCCGCATCGACGGGGTCGCCTGGTCGCCGGATGGACGCTGGCTCGCCTATGGATTCCCCGACGCGCACCGGACCAGCTCGATTCATCTCTTCGACACGGCCTCCGCCCGGGACGTTCAGATCACGCGCTCCGACTTCCGGGATGCCGCCCCGGCATTCGATCCCGAGGGGCGCTACCTTTACTTCATCTCCTATCGCGTTTTCGATCCCGTATACGACAGCCAGTTCTTCGATCTCGGATTCCCGCGCGGAGCGCGTCCGTTCCTGATTCCGCTGCGCCGCGACATCGCTTCGCCCTTCGCCTTGGCCACACGGGCTCCCCGCGCCCCGGGCGCGCCGCCGGCGGGGGCGGATCCGAAGTCTGCCGAGAAGAAGGGACCGGAGCGGCCTCCGAAGCACGTCGAGATCGATATCGAGGGGATCGGCGACCGGATCGTCGCCTTTCCGGTTCCGGAGGGGCGCTTCGTGAAGATCCTGGGGGCGCGAGGACGCGCGCTCTTCGCCTCGCTCCCGATCGAGGGCTCCCTCGACGCGACCTGGTACTCGATGGGCGAGCCGCCGGCGCGGATGAGACTCGAGGGGTACGACTTCGAGACGGCCAAGGTCGAGACGGTCCACGAGAAGGTGACCGATTTCGCCGTCTCCATCGACGGGAAGGTCCTCGCCGTGCGGTCCGGCAACCGGGTGCGCGTGGTGCACTCCGCGTTCAAGCCCGATGGCAAGCCCGGCAATGACGCGCCGGGAAGAGAGTCGGGCTGGCTCGACATGGATCGCGTCCGCGTGTCGATCGTCCCGCAGGCGGAGTGGCGTCAGATGTTTCGCGAGGCCTGGCGTCTCCAGCGAGACCAGTACTGGACTCCGGACATGGCGGGAATCGACTGGAAGGCGATCCACGATCGCTACCTGGGGTTGATCGATCGTGTCTCCTGCCGCTCCGAGTTCTCCGATCTGTTGTGGGAGATGCAGGGAGAGCTGGGCACCTCGCACTGCTACGAGATCGGGGGGGATTATCGGCCGGAGCCTGCGTGGCACCAGGGCTTCCTCGGGGCGGATCTCGAGCTCGACCGCCGGAACGGAGTCTGGCGGATCGCCCGCATTCCCCGCGGTGATTCCTGGGACGAGAAGCGCGCCGCGCCCCTGGCCGCCCCGGGGCTCGGCATCTCCGCGGGTGACGAGATTCTCGAGGTCGCGGGCCTGCCGGTCGGCAAGGACATCTCACCCTACGAGAGGCTGGTCAACCACGCCGGAGCCGAAGTGCGCATCGTCGTGCGCTCGCGCGAGGCCTCGCAGTCCAGGCGGCGGGCAGGGGCGAAGTCGAAGCCCGCGGCGGCCCGGACGATCACCGTGAAGCTCCTGCGGGAGGAGTACTCCCTGCGCTACCGCGACTGGGTCGAGGCCAATCGAGCCCGCGTTCACCGGGAGACGGGCGGCCGCGTGGGTTACATCCATATTCCGAACATGGGGCCGCTGGGGTACAGCGAGTTCCATCGCTACTTCCTGACGGAAGTCCACAAGGACGGTCTCGTCATCGATGTTCGCTGGAACGGGGGCGGGCACGTCTCGCAGCTTCTCCTGGAGAAGCTGCTCCGCAAGCGGATCGGCTACGACGCCAATCGCTGGGGCGTCCCGGAATCGTACCCGCTCGACGCTCCCATGGGCGCCATGGTGGCCATGACGAACGAATACGCGGGATCGGACGGCGACATCTTCAGCCACAGCTTCAAGCTCTTCAAGCTGGGGCCCTTGATCGGCAAGCGAACCTGGGGCGGCGTCGTGGGGATCTGGCCGCGCCACTCGCTCGTGGACGGAACCGTGACGACCCAGCCGGAGTTCGCATTCTGGTTCAACGACGTCGGCTGGGGCGTGGAGAACTACGGAACCGACCCGGACATCGAGGTCGAGATCAAGCCTCAGGACCACGCCGCCGGACGGGATCCGCAGATGGACCGCGCCGTGGCCGAGATCCTGAAGATGCTGAAGAAGTCCCCCCCGCGGCTACCCGATCTCGGGAACCGACCCCGAAAGGGCGCAGGGAAGCTGCCGCCTCGGGCCTGAGAGGGGCGGGCGAGGAGAGAAGCACATGAAGACTCGCGCCTGGGTCCTGGTCGCGCTGGCGCTTCCGGTCTTGGCCGTCGCGACGCCCGCCTTCGGCGACGGGGTGGCGTGGCGCAACATGCCACTGACGCAGGCGCTCGACGAGGCCGCCGCGACGGGCCAGATGGTTCTCCTGGACGTCCGCTCCGACCATTGCGGCCCGTGCAAGACGATGGACGACGAGCTCTGGGCCACGGCCGAGGGCGCCGCGTTCGCTTCGGGAATGATCCCGCTCAAGTACGACAGCGGATCGCCCGAGGGAATCGAGGCGCACCGGCGCTACCCGATCACGGGACTGCCGGCCGTCATCTTCATCCGCTCCGACGGGACCGAGGTGGATCGCGTCGTCGGTTACGACTCGAAGGAATCCTGGCTCGACGAGGCCGCTCCCCTGAAGGAGGGGATCGATCCGCTGCCCGCGATGGAAGCGGAGCTGGCCGCCCACCCCGATTCGGTTCCGCTGATGCTGCCCGTCCTCGAGCGATACCTCTACCGCTACCGGGAGGAGGAAGCCGCGAAGCTCCTCGATCGAATGCTGGCAAAGGACCCCACGAATCGAACGGGGAAAGTCGAGGTCGCGATCGTCAAGATGGCGAAGTACTCGAACTTCGTTCGAAACGACCCGAAATCGAGCATGGAGCGCTGGCGGATTCTGCTCGATCGCCTGCCCAACAGCTCCTCGGCGGGGGCGGCGGTGGACGGCACGTTCAAGGCGGCGAGCGCCCTCGGTCAGGTGGACGCGTGGGTCGAGTGGATCGCCGGCCTGGCGGATCAACACCCCAAGAACGGCCGTCTGCTCTATGCGATCGCGATGACGGCGAACCGCAACGGACTTCGGGATCCCCGTTTCGCCAAGGCTGCGAGGAGCGCCCGAGCGCTGGGCGTGGGCGGGGCATTCCTCGACTCGATTGCCGTGAAGCTGGAGGCGCCTGGTCCGAGATAGGGCGAGGCGCCGCAAGGATGCCTGCATCCTTGATCGGGGAGTGGGGGGCGAATGGGCAGCCTGTATGATCTGCTGGCCTCGTCGAAGCCGGCGCTCTTGTTCACGGTCATCGGCCTGGGTTACTTCCTCGGGAATGTCCGCATCGGCGGCTTCAAGCTCGGGATCTCCGCGGTCCTCTTCGTCGGATTGGTCTTCGGCGCGATCGACAGCAAGGACTTCGTCATCCCCGAGGAGATCTATCTCCTTGGGCTGATCCTTTTCGTCTACACGATCGGCCTTCAGTCGGGACCGATCTTCTTCAACCTCTTCCGCCGCCAGTGGCTGAAGCTGACCCTCCTCGGCGTCGTGACCACGGCAGTAGGCGCCGCGGCGACGCTCCTCGCCTCCCGCCTCTTTGACATCGCCCCCGGCGTCGCCTCCGGCCTCTACTGCGGAAGCCTGACGAACACCCCCGCCCTGGCGGCCGCCGTCGAGGCGTTGCGCGACAACTCCCAGCTCCAGGTCGGACTCGACCCGGAGCATCTCCGCCAGCTCCTGAACGGCCCCACGGTCGGCTACAGCATCGCCTATCCCTTCGGCGTCATCGGATTGATCCTCGTCATGCAAGTCGTGAGCCGGCTCTCCAAGGTCAACTTCGCGCGCGAGGAGGAGAAGGCCGTGAAGGCGGTCGGTCTCCAGACGGACGATCTTCTCATCCGAGAGGTGAGGCTCACCAACCCGCAGGTGATCGGCCGGACCTTCGGCGAGTCGATGCTGAACGACCTCACAGGAATGGTCTTCACCCGCGTCAAGCGAGGTGAATCGGTCGAGCTGGTCGTCCCGGAGTTCGTGCTCCAGGCCGGAGATGTGCTGATGGGCGTCGGATCGCGAGAGGCGGTGCGCAAGGCGGAGCTTCTCATCGGTCCCCAGGTCCAGGAGTCGATCGAGGAGATCTCGCCGGAGATCGCCTACCGCGACCTCGTCGTGATCAATCGCAACGTCGCAGGGCGCAGGATCTCGGAGCTCACGACGGCGGTGGGACACCCGGTGATCGTCAGCCGCGTCAGGCGGGGCGGCGTGCGGATCAACCCCACGCCCGAGGCGACGCTCGAGATGGGAGACCAGGTCCGGGTCGTGGTCCACGATCGAGACCTGGATCGAGTGACGCAGCTGATCGGCAATCCGTTGAAGGACATCACGGAGACCGACTTCCTTTCCTTCAGCCTGGGTCTTGTCATCGGGGTCGCCGTCGGGATGATCCCGATTCCCATCTTCGGCGATCGGGTCGTGCGTCTCGGGTTCGCGGGCGGACCGCTCGTCGTGGGGCTGCTGCTGGGAAGACTGGGACGAACCGGCCCGGTGGTATGGACCTTGCCGGCCAATGTGGGGCTCACGCTGCGGCAGCTCGGGATTCTCTTCTTCCTCTCGGGAGTCGGGACGCGCGCCGGGGGCAGCTTCGTTCAGACGTTCCTGGACCAGGGAGCTGCGCTGCTTCTCACGGGAGCATTCATCACGGTCCTGACGGCGGGGACGGTGATCTGGATGGCGTCGCGATTCTTCGGCTACGACATGATCTCGACCTTCGGGATCCTCTCGGGGATCCACACGCAACCCGCGGCGCTCTCCTTCGCCAACTCGCATACGGGATCGGAGAATCCCAACATCACATACGCCGCGGTGTATCCGGTCGCGATGATCGCGAAGATCGTGCTGGCCCAGGTCCTGGTGGGATGGTGACGGTTGGATCCAGTCCCGGCCGCCGGATTGACGAAACGCCCGCCGCCGGAGCAGACTCCTACCCAGGAAACGCCGGCGACGGCCGACCCGAATGAACCCGTGAGGGGTGGAGGAGGATGAGGTCATGGGACAGAACAGAATCGAGAAGATCGCCGAGCGCTACGCCGTAGGCCTCCCGGCCGACTACCGCGTCCATGCGGGCGACTTTCTCTCCATTAGGCCGCGCCACGTCCTGACGCACGACAACACCGGCGCTGTGATACCGAAGTTCAGGTCGATCGGGGCGACGAAGATCTTCGATCCTTCCCAGCCGATGTTCGCGCTCGATCACGATGTCCAGAACGAGTCGCCGGAGAACATCGCCAAGTACGCGGCCATCGAGGCGTTCGCGAGAGAGCATGGGATCGCCTTCTTCCCCGCGAAGACCGGAATCGGGCATCAGCTCATGGTCGAGGAGGGCTTCGTCCTTCCCGGGACGGTCGTGGTGGGCTCCGACTCCCATTCGAATCTCTACGGCGCCGTCGGGGCGCTCGGCACGCCGATCGTGCGGACCGATGCGGCGGCGATCTGGGCGACGGGGCAGACCTGGTGGGAAGTCCCGCCTGTCGTCCGGGTGACCCTGAAGGGCCGGCTCGCGCCCGGCGTGACCGGCAAGGATGTGATCATCGCCTTGATCGGACACTTCAAGAGCGATGAGGTGCTCAACTGCGCCATCGAGTTCGACGGCGATGGGCTCGCCGCCCTGACGATGGATCAGCGGATGACGATCTCCAACATGACGACCGAGTGGGGGGCGCTCGTGGGGCTCATCCCCTTCGACGCGATCGCGCGCGCATACCTGCTGGACCGCGCCGCGGCGATGAAGGCGCGCGGCGACGCGAATCCCCGCCTCACGCCTCAGATCATCGATCGCTTCGAGAGAGAGGACCATCCGCCCGATCCGGACGCGTTCTACGCGAAGGAGTTCACCTTCGAACTCGGAAGCGTCGTCCCGCACGTTGCGGGGCCGAACGAGGTGAAGCTCATCACGCCCTTGCCCGAAATCGAGGCGAAGCGGGTCAGGATCGACAAGGCGTATCTGCTCTCCTGCGTGAACAGCCGGCTTGAGGACATCGAGCAGGCCGCCGCGGTCCTCGCGGGCAAAAGGGTGGCGCCGGGCGTGAAGATGTACCTCGCCGCCGCCTCCGCCCACGTGGAGCAGGAAGCGAAACGGCGTGGCGCATGGCAGGCGCTCATCGACGCCGGAGCGATCCCATTGCCTCCCGGCTGCGGACCATGCATCGGGCTCGGGGAAGGCACTCTCGCCTCCGGAGAAGTCGCGATCTCCGCGACCAACCGGAACTTCAAGGGCCGCATGGGCGCGCCCGATTCGCTGGCCTATCTCGCTTCGCCGGCCGTCGTCGCCGCCTCCGCGGCGGCGGGCTACATCGCGTCGCCGAGGCCCATGGAGTCGATCGCTCTCGCCGGCGCGATGAAGGAGAACATCCCGCCGCCTCCGCGGGCCGAGCGGATCTCGATCCGCGAGGGTTTCCCGACGGTCGTCGAGGGCGCCCTGGTCCTGATCCCAAAGGACAATCTCAATACCGACGGGATCTACGGGAAGGACTACACCTACAAGGACGACATGACCCCGGAAGCGATGGGGAAGGTCGCGATGCTGAACTACGATCCCAAATTCCAGGAGATCGTCCGCGAGGACGACATCATGGTCGGAGGGTGGAACTTCGGTACGGGATCTTCCCGCGAGCAGGCGGCTACCTGTCTCAAGTTCCGTGGGATCCCGCTGGTGATCGCGGGCTCCTATTCGCAGACCTACAAGCGAAACGCGTTCAACAACGCCTACATCGTCATCGAGTGCCCCCGCTTGGTGCAGGATCTCCGGAAACGTTTCGCGGGGGCGAAGGAGCCGACGATCCGAACAAGCATCACGGCCCGCGTCGACTTCGAGTCGAGCACGATCCAGGCCGACGGTCAGAGCTACTCATTCGCGCCGTTGCGCGACGTCGCGCAGGAGCTGGTCGCTCTCGGGGGTTTCGAATCGGTTCTGCGGAGCCGCATCCAGGGGAAGTGAGGCGCCCGGCGTCGCGCCGGTGCCGCCGCGGGGAGGAAACATGGCCGATACCTTGACCAGGAAGCTCGCCGAGTGGGCCTCGGCCCTCCGATACGAGCATCTCACGCCCGACGCGATCCAGTTCGCCAAGGCCTTCTGGTACGACTCGCTCGGGTGCGCCTTCGGAGGCGCCCAACTGCACGACTCCCATATCGTGGAGAAGCACATCGCCGACAAAGGCGGAAAGCCGGAATGCACCGTCTTCAGCTCCGGGATGAGGACGAACGTCGTGGAAGGCGCCTTCCTGAACGCTCTCATGATCCGGGCGATGGACTACAACGACATCTACTGGAAGGCCGATCCGTCCCACCCGAGCGACATCATCCCCGCGGCGAGCGTGATCTGTGAGCGTGACGGCCTGTCAGGCCGCGACCTCATCCTGGGCACCGTCCTCGCCTATGAGATCGAGATGCGCCTCTGCGAGTTCGCATCGCCCGGCATCCGCGAGCGCGGCTGGCACCACGCGACCCTCACGGCCTTCGCGGCGCCGATCGTCGCGGGCAGGATGCTGAAGCTCGATCCCGTGAAGCTGCAGCATGCCATCGGCATCTCGGCCTGCCATCACTTCACCCTCGGCGCGGCGGTCGCGGGCAAGCTCACGATGATGAAGAACACCGTCGATCCCATGGCGACCCGCGCGGGCGTGGAGGGGGCCCTACTCGCCCAGGGCGGCTACACCGGCCCCGAGAACGTGCTGGACGGCAAGGAAGGGATGTTCCATTGCCTCGGCCCCGACTGGGACGCGGAGAAGCTGATCGGCGGGCTCGGGAACGGATTCAAGATCAAGGATTGCGGGATGAAGGCCTATCCCACGGAAGCGCTCACCCACACGCCGATCACGGCGACTCTCTATCTCGTGCGTGAGAATGGGATCCAGGCGGAGGATGTCAAGGAGGTCCGCATCGAGACGATCGCTCGCGCCGCCGACATCCTGAGCGATCCGGCGAAGTACGATCCCCGCACGAAGGAGGCGGCCGATCATTCCCTTCCCTACTGCATCGCGGCAGCCCTCGCGGACCACAAGGTGACCCCGGATGAGTTCCAGGAAGCGAAGATCATGGATCCCCGCATCCGCGCCCAGCTTCCCAAGATCAAGGTGAAGGCGAACTCGGAGTTCGAGAAGCTCTTCCCCAAGATCCAGCCCTGCCGCGTCGAGATCGAGCTCGGCGATGGGCGGATCCTCGAGCGGCGCATCGACATCCCGAAAGGCGATCCGAGGGATCCGATGACCGAGGAGGAGCTGAAGATCAAGTTCGACGCCCTCTCTTCACCTTCGTTCTCGGATGAGCGCCGCGAGAAGATCCGGAAGGCCGTTTTCGCGATGGAGGATCTGGAGAAGGTCGCCGATCTGATGACTCTCTGCGTGAAGGATCGATAGATCGGCGTGGATGGGCGAGCGCGCGACGGCTCTGGGGGTTGCGGCGCCCCGGGGCCGTTTCGCATAGGGGCTCGAGTCGGATCTCAGGGCAACTTCACGATTCGAATTGGTGCTCGACTCGCCCCAGAACGGGGAAGCAGGAAGTAGACCCCAGGGGCGAGATCCGTTCCGATCCGTTCTCCTCCGGATTGGGCGATCCGGCGGCCGCTCGCGTCCAGGACCCAGAACGACTCCGCTTCGCGCCCGAGGGCGGAGGTCGAAGCGCGGAACGGGTTCGGACACAGCCGGACGGATGGCGTCGCCAGATCCGCGCCGGCGAGCCCAAGCGCGTCCGCCTGGAGCCCGTCTTGGTTGGTGCGGACGATGTAGATCTGCGAACCCGGCCCAGTGCTGGAGGTCGTCCCGGCGGCGAGGATGCCCCCGTCGGAGGTCACCTCGACCGCGTAGCCGAGATCCGACCCCCCGCCTCCATAGGTGCGCGTCCACTCGAGCGTCCCGGCGGAATCGACGCGCATGAGATAGAGGCTCTGATAGGGTCCGACCGACACCGTGTATCCGCAGATGACAAAGTCGCCGTCCGCCGTCACCGACACCGAGGTTCCGACGTCACCGGCCGACGACCCGAGGTACTCCGCCCAGAGCACGTCTCCGTCTTCGCTGAGTCGAACGATCAGGATGTCCGTCTGGTTCTCTCCCGGCTCATAAGCCGTGCCGACCGCGACATAGCCGTTCCCGCGAACCGCGCGCAACTCCGAGAGCATCTCCGGCCGGGAGGTCCCATAGGTGCGGCTCCAGAGGATATTGCCGTCGGCATCGGTCTTGACGATCCAGTAATCGATCTCGCCCGCCCCGAACGAATAAGTATTGCCCGCGAAGACGACCCCTCCCTCCGGAGCCGGCTCGATCGATTCCGCCCAGTCGGCCCACTCCCCTCCGTACGTTCGGGTGCGGAGCGTGTCGCCGGCCTCGCTCAGCCACATCACATAGGCGTCGGCGTAACTCATTCCCGCGTAGCCTCGCGCTCCCGCGACTACGAAGCCGGTTCGGATCTGCCGGATGCAATGGGCGAACTGCATCCATGGATCGCCGTATCGGCACTGCCAGAGCAACTCCCCCTCGCCGTTCATCCTGTAGAGAACGATGTCGTCATTGGCGCCCTGGATCGTCCGGGTCGCGCATACGGCATAGCCGCGGTCGGGCTTCGTCTCGACGATCGAGTATGCGAACTCGTGAAACTGCTTTCCGAGACCCTTCTTCCAGACGACGTCGCCGGACTCGTCGATCCTCATCACGAAGGGGTTGTAGTAATCCTGGCCGCCCGGGCCCCAGGAGGTAGACCACCCGGTGAGGACAAAGCCGTCGCGCGCGGATCGTTCCACGAGCGACCATGCCTCTTCGTTGTGATCCCCCCCGATCGCGCGCGTCCAGTATTTCTGCCCGGATGCGATGGCCGAAACCGTGCAGAGAAACGCGAGGCAAACGAGGAACCGACTCCGGCCGGCCAAAGGCCTCCTGCGGCCGCTCGTGATGGATCCCGACATGTCCACCTCCCGGTCGTCGTGAAGCGCAGGACAGCCCCGACGCGGCTCCCAATTCTACGTGGGGCACGCGGTCATGGCAATCGAATCGAGGCGACTCCGCAGGTTTCGATTTCCCAGCCGCGGCTGCGGGGTGGTAGCATCCTGCTCCGTGGTCGGGCCTACGGCCGAAGGGAACTAGGATCGAGAGCGTCCATGCGGTGGCGGAGGGAGTCGAGGTAGATCGTGGCAACGCTTCTGATCATCGTCGCCACCACCTTGATCAGCCTCGCCGCGTTTCAGTCCAAGACCATGATCCGCGACTACGCCCTGTGGCCGTATGCCGTTGTCCGGCGCAATCGCTGGTTCCTGCTCCTGAGCTCCGGCTTTCTCCATGCGGATATCGGCCACCTTGCCATGAACATGATCACCCTCTATTTCTTCGGCACCCCGATGGAGAAGGCGCTCGGGGCGAATGGATTCATCGCGCTCTATCTCGGGAGCATCCTCGCGGGCGGGCTCCTCACCGTGCTTCTGCACAGAAGGGATCCCACCTTTCGATCGATCGGCGCCTCAGGAGGGGTGAGCGGCGTCGTCTTTGGCTTCGTCCTCTTCCAGCCCATGGCGCCGCTTTATGTCTTCTTCATCCCGATCGGGATCCCAGCCCTGCTCTTCGCCGTGGGTTACCTTCTTCTCTCTCTCTACGGCGCGCGGACGCGGCTCGGCCGGATCGGGCACGCCGCGCACCTCGGCGGCGCCCTGGGCGGGGTCGCCATCACGATCCTGCTCTACCCGCGCGTGGTCTCGATCTTCCTGTCGCACTTCCGTTAGTCGCGAACTAGGGAAGCTCGATGACCGGGGAAGGCGGCCCCGGCTCGCGACCGATCCGATGGGTCCGGTGCAGCGTGGGGCAGGCGAGCCCTTCGCGAGCGAAGAGCCCGCGGATCGACTCGGTGGCGAGGCGATGGTGGTTGTTGTCCTGGCGCGAGGAGTGGTGATTCTCGCTCATATGGCCCAGAAGAACATGGACCACAGAGTCCCGGACGGTCTGAAGCAGGATCTCCCCGCACTGCCGATTCGAGAGATGCCCCCGCGTCCCCTCGACCCAGGTGAGATAGGACCAGTCGCCGGCGAAGGATGGATCGGCGAGCTTCCGACGCAGGATCGGTTCGTCGTAGTTCGCCTCGATGAGTAGCGCGTCGAAGCCGCGGAGAGCCTCGATCGTAGCCGCTCCAGCCTCTCCCAGATCGGTCAGGACGCCGACCTTCCTGCGGTGGTGACGCAGGACGAACGCCACCGTCCGGCCGTCCCTGCCTCCGTCGCCGTGGGAGGTGTCGATCGTCTCGACCTCCAGGTCTCCAATCTGCCGCGGTAGGGGGCGCGTCTCTCTCACCCTTGGCCAGGACGAATGCCGTCCGCGCCATTCGAGGGCCCGCGCCGTGCTGGGATCGACGTAGATCGGGATTCCGTAGCGCGCGTGAAGGGTCCCCGCGGAGCGGTAGTGATCGATGTGAGCGTGGGTGATGAGAATCGCATCCAGCTCTCCTGGATGGACGCCGATCGCGGCGAGCCGCGCGATCGCCTCGCGCGCCGTCGTCCCGCAGTCGATCAGGACGGCGGTTCGATCGGTGGCGACATAGGTCGCGTTGCCGGAGGAGCCGCTCGCGAGGGAGCAGATCGAGACGCCCGCCATGAGGGTGGATTCTAGGCGCCGCGGACGATAACGCCAAGCGCCGCCGGCATCGCTCGAGTTGCCGGACTCAGCGCGCCATCGCCGTATAGAGCTTCGCCATCTCCTCCAGGCTGACGGGGCGGATCTTGCCAGCGTTTCCGGCCTGGCCGAATGCGACCATCCGCTCCTCGCAGACTCTCTGCATCGCGTCGCGGGCGGGCTTCAAATAGCCGCGGGGGTCGAACTCCGCCGGGTTCTGGGTGAGGACCTTCCGGATCGCGCCGGTGATCGCGAGGCGGTTGTCGGTGTCGACGTTGATCTTCCGCACCCCGTGCTTGATCCCGAGCTGGATCTCCTCGACTGGAACTCCGTATGTCTCGGGCATCTTCCCCCCGTAGGCGTTGATGATATCGAGCAGCTCCTTGGGCACGGAGGAGGAGCCGTGCATCACCATGTGGGTGTTCGGCAGCCTGCGGTGGATCTCCTTGATGATCTCCATCACGAGGACCTCGCCCGTCGGCTTCTTCTTGAACTTGTAAGCGCCGTGGCTCGTGCCGATGGCGACGGCGAGCGCGTCGACGCCCGTCTCCGCGACGAAACGCTCCGCCTGGGCGGGATCGGTCAGGTGGGCCCGAGCCTCGTCCCCGGAGAGGCCGGCGCCGTGGCCGTCCTCGACCCCGCCGAGGGTTCCGAGCTCTCCCTCGACAGTGACGCCCACCGCGTGGGCCCGCTCCACGACCTGGCGCGTGACGCGGACGTTGTAGTCGTAAGGCGCGGGCGTTTTCCCGTCCTCGGTGAGCGAACCGTCCATCATGACGCTTGTGAATCCAAGCTCGATCGCAGAGAAACAGGTCTCGGGGCTATTGCCGTGGTCTTGATGCATCGCGATCGGGATCTTGGGATGCAGCTCCGCGGCCGCCAGCATGAGGTGGCGCAGGTAGTTCTCCTGGGAATAGGATCGCGCGCCGCGGGAGGCCTGGATGATGACGGGGGACTCGGTCTTCTCCGCGGCGGCCATGATCGCCTGGATCTGCTCCATGTTGTTCACATTGAACGCGGCGAGCCCATATCCGTGCTCCGCTGCATGATCCAAGAGCACCCGCATTGGCGTCAACGGCATCGCATCCTCCTTCGTCTCGCACGGCCCGGACGGCGCCGAGTCGCTCGGCCTCACCACCGCTGTCGACTCGTAAGCCTTGCCGATTCCGGCCGGCAGCGTCAAGGTTCGCATCCCGCGGCCGGCCCGCTATAATCGCGCGCATGCCGCCGACCCAACCCCAGGATCACGAGCCGCCCATCCTGCCTCGAGTCGTCTGTCACTCTCTCGGGCTCGGCCTGCTGCTGGCCAACAAGATCCGGCGCACGATCCGTCCCTATGACCGTCCGCGACCCTGGTCATCGCGCGATATCGACCGGAGCATCGCCTATGACTTCGACGTGGTGCGCAACTGGGAGGGCGGCTTCCGCGACGCCGGGCTCGGCGACTGGATCCGCGGGCGGCATGTGCTCGAGCTGGGGCCCGGGCCGGACCTCGGGACCGGGTTGATCCTGCTCGCGCGCGGCGCGGCAAGCTACACGGCAATCGATCGCTTCCCGCTCGCGACCGGGGCGTCCGATCGATTCTACGAGACGCTCCTCACGCGCCTCGAGGGGGAGCCGGCCGCGGTGAGCGCCGCGGAAGCCTATCAGCTCTTCATGTCCGAACCCGATCGGGGGCCTCTTCGTTACCTTCTCGCCGGGGGGAACCGAATGCCGATCCTTGCGGGAAGAGGGCCCTTCGACCTGTGGCTCTCTCAGGCCGCCCTGGAGCATGTCGCCGATCCTCACGATTTGATCGCGGAATTGACGCCGGCCTTCAGTCCGGGGGCGATCGCCCTGCACCATGTGGATGCCGCGACGCACACCCCCTGGATCCGGGACCGGGATCCACTGAACATCCTTCGCTTCCCTGAGAGGATCTACCGTGCCCTCTCATTCCCGGGATCCCCGAACCGATGGCGGGCATCGAGCTATGTTTCCGCGCTCGGCGCGGAGGGCTGGGATCTCGTGGACCTCCAGCCCATCCACCGGCTCACGGGCGCCGCCCTTGCTGCGGTTCGCCCCGGTTTGGACGAGAGGTTCCGGTCGCTTCCGGACGACGAGCTCGCTGTATTCTCCTTCCGGCTGATCCTCCGGCGGGGGGTCGGTTGACGGGGGTCTAACGTGATATTAGAGAATAGGTTAGGTTGCGGGTGGGGTTTCCCCGTCTCCCCGATCCATAAGATGGAATACTGTTAGGATATGTTGACTTTCGTGTAGTTCTCACTTTGCATCCGGGAGGTGGAGAGGGTATACTGGATATTGGAATCGCGGAATGGCATGAGTTCGTCATGCCAGTACGTTTGAACTAAGGGGAAATACAATGAAGACGTTACTCCGTGTGCTTGTGATCGGCATTCTGCTCGTGGGAACAGCGCAATCGGCATCCGCCGTCCTTCCGTTCATCTCGGTTTGGGCGGACAACGGCCTGCGCGACCTGATCGAAGTCCCTTGGTATGAGGACGAAAACGGCATTTATCGGGTCGACAACTTCTTCTACGAGACGAGCGAGTTCTCGCTCAACATATTCGACACCTACATGGATCCGGATCCCGTGATTGCCTGGGGCATCGCCGTGACCGACTTCGGGGCGCCGAGCAGCTTCGCATTCCTCTTCTCGACCCCGACGGTTCCGGTGAGCGGCAATAACACGGTGGAGGCCTCGATCGTCGGCGGTCTCACGGATTTCACGGGTGATGGCGTCTCTCTGACCCCGACGGTGGGCACCGATGTCCAGCACTCCTTCGTCGGCAATCCGATGACCCCCATGGGCGTCGATGTCGGAAGCGCCTACAGCACCGGGCCCGGCATCCCCGGCTCGCTGTACAATTACGGGGCGTTCATGGCTGGCCCGATCGCAGGTCCCGGTCCGGGTCCCTGGACGCAGCTCCAAGCCAACGTAGATTTCGGCCTCTCCGGCAACGGCGACATCGCCGTTCTTACCGGGTATGCCAGCATCGTCGACAACGCTCCGCCGATTCCGGAGCCGGCGACCCTGCTCCTGCTCGGTGGCGGTCTGGCGGGCGCGGGACTTCTGCGTCGCCGCAAGAAGGCCTAGTACCCTAGTCGCGATCCGCGATTTCCGTGGACCCCTCCCGGTCGGTCCGGGAGGGGTCCATCGCTTCCTCCAATCCCTCTCGGCCCTTCCCACTCATTAGATTCCTGATCCAAACGCGGCTTGTAGCATTAGAGGCTCGGTGGCATCATCGATCCGGTCGCCCGTGAACGACGATCAGCGCGAGGAACGGGCGGGGGAGGAAGGGTCGATGCAATACCGATGGCATCTCGGGTACGTGGCGTGGCTGCTGAACCGAATCACGGGAATCGCGATCACCGCTTATCTGGTGATCCACATCTGGGTCATCCACCATCTCTACCAGGGCCGGGAGGGGTTCAACCGAGCAATGGAGCTCTTGACCCACCCCGTCTTCAAGCTCCTCGAGATCGGGCTGCTGGGGATCATCCTCTACCACGCGCTGAACGGCATCCGCCTTCTGTTCGTGGAGTGGGGAAGCGGATCCCGGAACCACAAGCGGCTCTTCTGGTGGGTGATGGCCGTAGGAGTGGTCTTGTTCGCCTTCGGCGCGTATCCGATCCTTTCGCTCGTCGCGCGAGGTGAGCGATGAGCCCCGGGGATCGCGGTCTCAACTCAGGAGGGGCGATCGGCTGGTTCCTCCAGCGTCTCACGGGGATCCTCCTGATCCCCGTCGTGATCGCGCATCTCCTGGCGACCCACTATATCCTCGGCAATCCCCTCAGGGGGGCCTTCGATGTCGATTACGACAATGTGGCGCTCCGACTTGCCAGTCCCGGCTGGAAGCTCATCGATATCGCGTTCCTCTTCATCGTGCTCTACCACGGCCTGCGCGGGGTGTGGGTCGTGCTGCAGGAGTCGGTCCATCGGCCGGGATGGCGGGTGACGCTCTACTGCGTGATCCTGCTCTTGGGCATGGCGTTGGCGGTGCTCGGAACGGTGACGATTCTCCCGTTCCGGGCTTCGTAGGGGGTGGGGGATGAACGGGAACACGGAACGGCACCAGCATGACGTCGTCGTCGTCGGGGCGGGCATCGCCGGGCTCTACGCGGCTCTCAAGACGAGCCGCGAGTTCGACACGGCGGTCGTCTCGAAAGTCTATCCGACGCGATCCCACTCGGGAGCCGCCCAGGGCGGCTGCGCGGCTTCGCTTGGCAACATGCAGGAGGATTCCTGGGAGTGGCATCTCTACGACACGGTCCGAGGCAGCGACTACCTCGGGGACCAAGACGCGCAGGAGATCCTCGTCCGCGAGGCCGTCCCGGTCATGTATGAGATGGAGCACCTCGGCATGCCGTTCTCGCGGACCCCGGGCGGCAAGATCGCGCAGCGGCCGTTTGGCGGGCACTACTCCAACTTCGGCAAAGGCGCGGTTTCGCGGAGCTGTTACGCCGCGGACCGCACGGGCCACGCGCAGCTTCACACGCTCTACGAGCAATGCGTGAAGAACGGCGTCCGCTTCTACAACGAGTACTATATGACCCAGCTGGTCATGAAGGATGGCGTCTGTCTGGGGATCGTCGCGTGGGACTTCCAGCGAGGGGGACTCCACCTGTTCCACACGAAGGCGACCCTGCTGGCCACGGGAGGGTACGCCCGCGCCTGGAAGATCACGACGAACGCCCACGCGAACACGGGCGACGGCCTCTCCGTCGTTCTCCGCATGGGGCTGCCCCTGGAGGACATGGAGTTCGTGCAGTTTCACCCCACTGGGATCTACCCTCACGGGATCCTCGTCTCCGAGGCTGCGCGGGGAGAGGGCGGGCTCCTCTACAACGGGGCGGGCGAGCGGTTCATGGACAAGTACGCCAAAGCCAAGATGGAGCTGGCGCCGCGAGACGTCGTCTCGAGAGCGGAGCAGACCGAGATCGACGAGGGGCGCGGCGTGAACGGCCAGCCTTATATCAATCTCGACCTGCGCCACCTGGGCGCCGAGAAGATCCATGAGGTGCTGCCGCAGATCCACGAACTGGCGCTCAAGTTCTGCGGCCTCGATTGCACCAAGGAGCCGATCCCGATCCAGCCGAGCGCCCACTACTCGATGGGCGGAATTCCAACCACCACGGACACGCGGGTGATGCGGGACGCGGGAGCTGCTGTGGTTCCGGGCCTCTATGCCGCTGGGGAGTGCGCCTGCGTCTCGGTCCACGGCGCGAATCGATTGGGAACGAACTCCACTCTGGAGTGCTGCGTCTACGGCAGGCGCGCGGGTCTGACGATGCTCGAGGATCTCCGGAAGAGCCCGGGTCCAGCCGACGATCTCCCGCCGGCGCCCGATGCCCCGTCCCAGGAGGAGCTGGCGCGGCTCCGCTCGAAGGAGCGGGGAAGCGAGTCGGCAGCGGAGCTCCGGGACGCGCTGCAGAAGGGGATGAGCGAACGCTGCGGGATCTTCCGGACTGCGAAGGACCTGGAGGCCGAGTTGGCGGAGGTGAAGAGCCTCCGCGAGCGGTTCTCAAAGGTGCGGGTCTCGGATGTCGCGGAGTCGTGCAACACCGAGCTGGTGGAAGCGCTGGAGCTGGGGCACATGCTCGACTTCAGCGTTCCGATCGTCGCGGGGGCGCTGAATCGGCCCGAATGTCGGGGTGCCCACTGGCGGAAGGACTTCCCGGGACGCAATGACGCCGAGTGGCTCAAGCATACCTTCTGCTGGATGGACGCGAAGGCTGCCACCCGCATCGACTACCGGCCGGTCGTCATCAACCGCTTCCAGCCGGAAGAGCGGAAGTACTAGGGGAGGGGAAGGCGATGAAGCGGAACTTCCGGATCTGGAGGACGAATCCCGAGAACCCGAGGGATGGGGCATTCCGGGACTACGAAGTCGAGGTCCAGCCGGCCTGGACGGTTCTGGACGCTCTGAACGAGATCAAATGGAAGCAGGACGGCACGCTGGCGTTCCGC
Source organism: Candidatus Eiseniibacteriota bacterium (assembly GCA_034679345.1). Taxonomy (GTDB): domain Bacteria; phylum Eisenbacteria; class RBG-16-71-46; order CAIMUX01; family VGJL01; genus JAXDAY01. Next base: position 130,443 of record JAXDAY010000009.1, on the reverse strand, counting down.
CGATCCTGCCGGCATGGAATCTGCGGCTCGTGCGCGATGACCATCAACGGGAAGAACGACCTCGCCTGTGAGCTGCAGATCTCCGCATGCAAGGGAGGAACGATCACCGTCGAGCCGTTGAAGGCCTTCCCCGTATTGCGCGATCTGATCGTCGATCAGAGCGACTTCTGGACCCGCTACGAGTCGATCAAGCCATGGCTGATCTGCTCCAAGGATGCTCCGACAGACAAGGAACGGCTCCAGTCGCCCGAGGACAGGAAGCTGATCGACGGCACCTGGGAGTGTATCCTCTGTGGGGCATGCACCTCGTCCTGTCCGGTCTACTGGAGCAGTCAACAGTTCCTGGGCCCCGCGGCTCTGTTGAAGGCCAGTCGCTACGTCTTCGACACGCGGGACGAAGGTCTTGGGGACCGGCTCCAGATGCTCGACAACAAGCACGGTCTCTGGCGGTGTCACACGATCTTCAACTGCGTGGAGGCCTGTCCGAAGGCGCTGAATCCGACCGAGGCGATCGTGAGGCTGCGGCGAAGGGTGCTGGCGGAGAAGATCTGAGGGGGGAACCGCAGTCAGGGGCCGCCCCGGACAGGAAGTCCCGGGGCGGCTCCGTGCTTGACAAGACGGGCTTGCCTCGGCGGAGCCTCGAGGCGCTCCTGGTTCTGCTCGGCCTGGTTCTGCTCTCCGCCGCGATCCGACGCTTCGGGCTCGACATTGCCGTCTCGCGCTGGTTCTACGACCCGAATCTCGATCCCTCATGGTGGGCGAAGGGCCGCCAGCCTTGGGAGTTCCTCTATCGCTACGGCGCCCTTCCGGCGATCCTCGCGGGAGCGTTGGGGCTCTTCGGGATGGTCGGATCGCTCTTCGCGCGCGGACTCCGCCGCCATCGTCGCGCCGGCGCCCTTCTCTTCCTGACGCTCGCCATCGGACCGGGGCTCTTCGTCAACGCGGTCGGAAAGGAGCACTGGGGGAGGCCCCGACCGCGAGAGATCGTGGAGTTCGGCGGGCGCGAGAGCTTCCTGCCGGTGGGCGCGGTCGAGTGGAACGCGGAGGGGGAGTCGTTCCCGAGCGGACACGCGTCGGTGGGCTTCTACTTCTTCGCGCTGCACTTCTTGTGGAGGGGCCGACGTCCTCGCGCCGCGACCGCCGGTCTCGCTGCGGGACTCGGGGGAGGGGCCCTCATGGGCTTCCAGCGGGTCGCGGTGGGGGCGCACTTCCTCTCCGACGTCGTCTGGTCGGGAGGAATCGTCTACCTCACGGCCCTATTGATCGAGCGAGGGATCGAGGCGGCGGTGGCTACTCGGGAGCGCCCCGATCCACCCAGGCGATGATTGTCTGACGCTGCACGGGAGGCAGGGGCCCGGTCGGGGGCATCGTTCCCGCCACGCCGGCCCGCGTCTTCACGAGTTGTCGTCGCGCGAAGACGTTGGCGTAGGAATCGAGGGGCGCCGTCGCGTGCATGATGCCGCCCGGTTGGTGGCAGCCGCAGTTGGCGGCGATGATCGGGCGCACATCAGCCGTGTATGTCGGATTCTCCGGCGGTTCGTCGTCCCCGCCGGTGATGTCGGGCCGCTGACCGCCATCCTCGCCGCAACCGCAGAGCAATGTGGCGGCCAGGACCGCGCATCCCAAGGAGAATCGCCACTTCTGCATCACGCACCTCCCCCAACGGACGGAATCCGAGACGCGCTTCAGAAACCGGCCGCCAGCTGACCCACGATCTCGTAGGTGTCGCGATCAGCGCCATAGTCGCGGCGGCCCAGATCATCGTGCCCGTACTGCCGCGTAGCGCGGACGAAGACGATCCCACGGACGGAAGGCGCGAGGTCCGATTCCAATCCGAGGAGAATCCGATCCCGGGCGATCTCGGCGAGGTCGAGATCGGGATCGAGCCGGTCCAGTTTGAGCTTCGCCGTGAGCCGGGGATGGAGGAGAAGATCGGCTTCCACGAATGCCGCCTCTCGCTCCACCGAGTCTCCCTCGTCGAGATCCGTGACGCCCCGGTCGTATTCGCCCATCACCACGAGGATTCCTTGACGGAGATGTCCGAAGAGCCCGTATCGATAGGTCCGGTCAATGCGATCGTCCAAGGAGACCGGCGTGTCGAGGCTTCCGCTCGCGCCGATCCCGAAGCGTCCCGGCGCCCAGGAGATGCGACCGATCGCCGCCTTCTGCGGGTTCCCGTCGAGGATGGCGCCGGAGCTGCCATTCACGAGGGAAACTGTGAGGAGCGCCGCGTCGCGGGCGATCGAGGCTTCGATGCCCGTTTCCTCGGTCGCTGCGCCGAACCCGAGAGAATCGCGCGTGAAGGTCGTGTGATCCTCCTCCTCGATCCCGAAAGCAGGCCGGAAACGACCCACCTTGAGCGTGGTCCCCTCGAGAGGCAGGCGCAGCAGCCCGAAGGCCTCCGTCGTCCGGCCCTGGTCGTTCGCGTAGACCAGGGTGAAGCCCTCGTTGAGCTCGGCGGCGAGGTAGACGGCGGCCTGCATCAAGAAGAAGGTCGAGCGGTTCCTCAGCTCGTTTTCCGCGTCCTGCATGTACTGCCCGCGCAGATCGGCTCCCATCCGAATCCCATCGGAGATCCTGGGATCGAAGACGGGATCGCGATCCTCGGCCGGCGTCATGGTGTGCAGATCCTGGGCGTAGCGGAAGCCCGTGGCATTCCGCATTCCCCCGCCGGCGGGATCGACATGGCATCGCGAGCAGGCCATTGAGGTCCTCGCCGCATAGAGGGGGCGCGCGGAGGACGAAGCGGCCGATGCCCCGATCAATAGCAGCGACGCCGCGAGGTGAGTGAGGCGGCGAGTGCCGGTTCGCATCGCGGCTTCCTATTTCCGGAAGACCGCGTGGCAGGTGACGCAGGCCTCGACGACCTGCCCGAGGGCCAGCGAGGCCTTCGCGCCGTTCTTCTCGCCCGCGGCAGCCGCGAGTCGCTTTGCGCGGGCCGCCAGCGAGTCGGCGTCCGCCTGGAAGAGCGCGATCTTCCCGGTCTCGACCTTCGGGGTGAGGGCGCGGATCGTCGCGGCTTGAGCGGCCAGCGACTCGGCCTCGCCGCGCGCCTTGTCCCAGTCCTCCGCGATCAAACCACCCAGAACGACTCGAATTCTCCGGCCGGCGGCTTCCATCTCCTTCTCGAAAGCGGCATGGCTGTAAGTTCCCTGCGCCAGGACGATGCCTGATCCGACGACGAAGAGCATCGCGGAGAGCGCGCCGACCGACTGGATGGCTCGAGATCGCTTCATCGATTGTCCCCTTTCCGCAGAGCGCTGCGCAGGACCAGAAGAGACGTGAGGAAGATCCCGCCGACGAAGGCGGCACCCATGGCGAAGGTGAGATACCGGAAGGCGGGCGTGAGGTAGATCACGCCCCACCAGGAGAGCACATCCAGAATCCCGGCGAGCACGGTGAGTCCGACGATGTAGCCGAATCTTCCGCCGGAGGCGGCCCCGAGGCGCCGGCCCAGCGTCCAGAGCACGAAACCCATCGTCGCGTAGCCGAAGAAGTGCACGTGCGTGATCACGAGGAGCCGGCCGATGTTGATGAAGGAGAAGTATTCCTCCACCGACGGGTTCGCGAAGCGCGTCTGGTAGAAGACCGTCGATGTTCCTGCAAGAGCCGCGAGCGCGATCGCAAGGACCACGGGGATCGCGAGGAATCGTTCTTGGCGCGCTTCCATCTGGCTCCTTTCCTGGCCTGCGAGATTCTCGATCGCAGCGCGAAACCTTCCAATTCAAGGTGCCGGACGCCGGATTGTCAACCCCAGGTTATCCATAAGTCGTCGCTGGGCTCCGCGTCGTGATACCATCGAATCGAATGAAAGTGCTCGAACCGGCTGCCCGGGGATCCCCGCAGCGAACCGTCGGGATCGTGAGCTCCTGGCCGCGGGACATCCGCCGGGGCAGCGGCACCGCTCGATATCTGCAAGATCTCGCCCGATCGCTCGCAGACTCTGGCTGCAAGGTCGTCTCGATCGGCGCGGACCTCGATCCGTCCGACTACCGTCGATTCGTCGAGCAGCGCGCGCAGTGGAATCGACGACTCTGTGAGGATGCGCGCATCCGCGAGGTCGACGTGCTGCTCGCGATCGACTTCGACGGCTACGCGCTCGCGGTTGGCGATGCATGCGCGCCGAAGATCGTGTGCCCCCAGGGAGTCTTCGCGGAGCTCTCGCGGACGGAGCCGGAGCCGTACCGTTCGATCCTGAGGCGCCAGGCGGTCCTGGAGCGGGCGAACATCCGCGGCGCCGTGGCGGTAATCGTTCCGAGCGCTGCAGCGGGCGCGGCGGTCGTCTGCCGCTACCGCCTCGATCCGGGGCTTGTCCGCTCCATTCCTCATGGATTCGATCTCTCCGCATGGCGTGAACGGATCCGGAGCGCGGCCGAGGAGTTCGGACGCCCGCTGACCATCCTCACGGTCGCGCGGCTCTACCCGCGGAAGAACGTGGAGACCCTGATCCGCTCGATGCCGGCGTTGCGCGGTCGCTTCCCGGGGATCCGTTTGAGGATCGTCGGGGACGGTATCGACGGAGAGCGGCTGCGACGGATCGCCGCCGGATCGCCGGAGACTAGTGGAGTGGTCTTCGAGGGGGAGATCGACGACCCGGGTCGGATGGCCTTCTTCTACCGCAATGCCGATCTCTTCTGCCTTCCATCCCGATTCGAATCCTTCGGCTTCGTTTTCCTCGAGGCGATGGGCGCGGGCCTGGCGGTCGTCTCGGGGAACAGCGGCGGGGCGGAAGAGATCGTGGGTCCCGCCGGGGTACGGATCGACCCGCTTGATCCTCGAGGCCTGGCGCGGGCCCTCGAGGATCTCCTCGCCCGGCCGGAAGAGCGCGAGGCGATGGGGCGGATCGGGATGGAGCGGGCCACGGAGTTCACCTGGGAGCGGGCGGCGGGCCGGTACATCGCGGTGATCGAGGAGGTCCTGGCGGAGGCCGGCCGAGGGAGCGCGCGATCATTGCTCGATTGACTTCCCGGAACTATTTCCGTATTTTCATATAAATGAGAGCAAATCAACGAGAGGGGACTTCGGACATGCTTACGATCGCCCTGGTCATCGTCGGCTACATCCTGCTGAACTACTTCGTGTTGCCCAAACTCGGGGTTCCCACCTGAGGCTCTGGCCTCGATGGCCGGTCCGGGGGATCGGCGTGCGAGACGGGCAAGCAGAAGGACAAGGGTTCGGCCGAGACGCCTCTCGAGGGGAGACGATGAGAAAAGCGAAGGACTTCGGCGAAGCCGCCCGGCTGCTGAAGGCCCTGGGACACCCCCTTCGCCTCAAGATCGTGTGCGGTCTCCTGAGCGAGCCGGCGAATCTCTCGCGGATCGCGCGGGAAATGAGCCTGCCGATCTCGACCCTCGCCCAGCACCTCGCGGTCCTCCGGAGCGGCGGGATCCTCGAGGAAGAGAAGCGAGGGCTCGAGGTCACCTTCCGTGTGGCTGACACGCGGATTCCTGGAATCCTCCGGGTCTTGTGCCGGACGATCCAGGTGGACGAAGATCTGCCCGACTGGACCTGGCGGGAAATGCGATCCTAAGGAGCGAGCGATGCCATTCTACGAGTACCGGTGCGAGGGTTGCGGCGAGCGGTTCGAGTTGTTGCGTCCGCTTGCCGATCGCGATCTTGCGGCATCTTGCCCTGTCTGCGGACACGAAAGGGCGCGCCGGGAGCTTGCACGGATCCAGGCGACGGGTCGAACCGCATCCGCCGCGTCCACGCCGCCGCCTTGTGGACGGCCTGGGTTCTCCTGAGCCACAGGAAGGTAGCGGGGTTCCCGCTACCGGCCCGGATTCTTCTCCCTCAGCGTTCGACCTCGATCCAGCCGATCGGCAGGATGTGGGATGCCACGCGCTCCTCGTCGCCGAGATCCTCGAAGCCGGTGGGCCAGGGGACGCGCACCTCTGCCTGGATGAGGTAGTTGCCTGGATCTCTGGGCACCCGGCCCGTGAGGAGGAGGTTCTCGGTGACGAGAGCACCCAGAGTGACTAGCGTGTCTCGCTCCGTCGTATTCGTTCCCTCTGAGTCGCTGAAACGCAGGAGCCACTGGACATCCGCGGATCGATCCGTGGGGTTTCGAACGGCGCCCTCCATGCTGAGTTGACGCTCCGCCTTCCAGCGCGGCGCGCCTTCCTGGCCCCCGGTCGTGACGGGAACATCTCCATGGATGCGCGGACGGCCGACCATGTAAGGAGTCGTCCGGGGCCAGACGACCTCCAGTGCAGTCGAAGGCTCGGGCATCTCGAACGCCCCGTGAGAGAGGAGGACGTGCATGCGGTTCACGCTGGGGCCGAAGATGACGCCCATGTAGGGGCCAGGCTCGACTCCATTGATCACGATTTCGTACTGAGTGGATCGTGTCGTATCCGCGGGGGTCCCGTACTCATCCGGGTATGGGGTGCCGCTTGCCGTGCTCAGCTCCAGGCGATACATATCCCAGACGCTTCCCTCGGGGCCCTCGCAGCGGACTTTCACCGCCGAGCCGTTGGGCACCTCCAGGACGAATGCGATTCCGTTGTTCGTCTCATCCTTCTCCTGGATCCGGTTCGTGGGATCCACCAGGAGCTCCAGGGCGTAGTTCCCCGCTTCCAGCGCGGGAATCCGCAGAGTGAATGCCGTCTCCCGGGCATTGTGGGCCGCGGGAACGAGCGTGTCCCCCTGGGCCGCCGTCTCGTCCCCCATCCGGACCCGCCAGGCGATCGGCACCATGCCGAGCGCGGGGTCGGTGCGGAGCCCGAGCGCCAGCCGGGCGGATTCCGAGCGATTGAGCCGACCTTGGACGGGCACCATGGAACGAAGCCAGGAGAGCTCCGGGAGCGCCTCCGCGCTTCCTGCGCCCAGGACCAGGAGCGCTACCGCGGAGAGAATGCCCCGTCGCCGGGACGCGGGGCCGTGTCGATACCGCTGCCTTAGGGTTCGCATCACCGTTCCTCCGATGCCCATACACCCGGGGACCGCCATGGATCCGGAGGATCCCCCAGTTCCGGTGGCGGATCAAGGAGTTCCGGGGCGCGACCGCTGTGGCCTGACGAAGAGACGGAGTCTCTGGTATCGTCTTCCGGGGTCGGGAAGCCGGCGAATGGTGAAGGGGGGGAGCGATGGACGGGAAGAGGCGGGGGCGGATCGAGGCGATTCTGGCTGCGGCGGAGAAGGAAGGCCGGGGCCAGCTGCTCGAAGGGGAGGTCTACACAATCCTGCGGGAGGCCGGAGTTCCCGTGCCGCGTTTCGCCGTCATCGATGCGCAAACCGCGGAGGCTGACGACCGGCGTCCCAGCCTGGAGGGCGGGATCGGCGAGAGCGGGGTCGTCGTCAAGATCCAGTCGCCGGATATCCTCCACAAGACCGAGGCGGGGGGGATCGCGTTCGCCTCGAAGGATCCAACAGAGCTCTCCGGCGCCATGCGCCGCGTGCTTGCGGCCGTACGATCGAAGGCCCCACAGGCGCGGATCTCCGGTTTGCTTGTGTGCGAACGAATCGCCTACTCGGCCGATCGTCCGGGAAGCGAGATGCTCCTCTCCTTCCGCCAGGACCCGGCCTTCGGCCCCATCGTCGTGGCGGGCATCGGAGGACTTCTCACGGAGTGGTTCGGCCGTGTCGCTCCGGGAGAGACGACATGGATCATTTCGGCGCGGGATCCGCGACTCCAAAGCGACGCCCCGCCCGATTTCGCGGCGCTGGGACCCGCTTTCTCCCTGCTCGCGCAGTCCTCGCGGATCCATACTGAGCCGCCGATCCGCCCTGCGCGGCTCTGGGGTTTGATCCGGAGCATGGCCGAACTCGCCGACGCCTTCGCCGCCGACTCCTCCGATTCCCCCTACACGCTTTCCGAGATCGAGATCAACCCGATGGCGCTCATCCCGGGGCGCGACCCCGTAGCGCTCGACGGGGTCGGCAGCTTCACGAGAGAGCGGGCGAGGGTCCGTCGCCGTCGCGTGGAGAAGGTCCGCAACCTCCTGGAGCCCCGATCGGTGGCGGTGATCGGCGCATCGGCGAAATCGATGAACGCGGGCCGGGTGATCCTCGATAATCTCCGCGCGGCGAAGGGAGTCGCATATGGCCGCCTCTATGTGATTCATCCAAAGGAGAAGCAGATCGACGCGATCCCCTGCCTGCCCGCCATCCGGGATCTCCCCGAGCGGGTCGATCTGGCCGTCGTGTCGGTGCCGGCCGAGGGCGCGCGGGAGGCGATCCGCGAGATCGTCGAACAGGAGAAGGCCCACGCGATCATCCTGATCCCCGGAGGATTTGCGGAGACGGGCTCCAGGAAGCTCGCCGATGAGATCATCGAGGTCCTCGAGAGCGGCAGGAGCCGGGAGGACGGCGGGCCCGTGATGGTCGGAGGCAACTGCCTCGGGATCGTCTCGAAGGGGCAGTACAACACTTTCTTCCTGCCCCGCTACAAGCTCCCGTTCCATGACGCCCCGGGCGACAACCTCGCCGCGGTGAGCCAGAGCGGGGCCTACCTGGTCACTCTCACCAGCAATCTCGACGGCGTGGTCTTCCCCAAGTCCTCGATCTCCTACGGCAACCAGATGGACCTCACCGTCTCCGACTTCCTCGAGCACTACCTGGATGACCCGCAGGTGCAGGTGATCGCCTGCTACCTCGAGGGCTTCCAGCCCCTCGATGGCGGCCGCTTCCTGGATCTCGTGCGCGAGCACCGTCGCCGCGGCCGCGCCGTGATCGCCTTCAAGGCGGGGAAGACTCCCTTCGGGGCCAAGGCGGCGGCCAGCCACACCGCGTCGCTCGCCGGCGATTACGCGGTCGCGCGGGCGCTCCTTGCGGGGTCCGGCGCGATCGTGTCGGAGACTCTGGATCAGTTCGATGACGACACGCGGGTCTTCACGATGCTCTACGACCGCGCTCCGGCCGGGAAGCGGGTCGGCGTGATCTCGAACGCCGGATTCGAGTGCTCCGTCGCGATGGACTCGCTCCACGAGCTGGTTCCAGCGCGTTTCGCTGAGCAGACGCGATCGCGGCTCGCAGGCTGCCTGCCGAACATCGCCCACGCCGACAACCCGGTGGACGCGACTCCCATGGCGACCACCGAGCAGTTCGTGGCCGCGGTCGAAGCGATTCTGGGCGACACGGAAGTCGACGCCGCCGTCGTCTCCCCCGTGCCCGTCACTCCCGCGTTGAACAACCTGGCGCCCGATCCCCTCGGAACGCACGGAGAGAACATCTACGCCTCGAACTCGCTGGCGCAGGAGCTGATCCGGATCTTCCGCTCGACGGAGAAGCCGATGGTCGTCGCGGTCGATTCGGGGCGGCTCTACGATGATCTCGTCTTGGTGCTTCAGCGCGCCGGGATCCCGGTCTTCAGGAAGATCGACCGCGCGATGCGCGCCCTCTCGCGCTACTGCGCCGGGCGGGCGAGAGCCTGATCGGTCGAAGCGCGGACGGGTGTGGATCTCATGGCCGGGCGCTTCCGAGGATCGTCCGGCGCATGAGCTGCTGGATCCCGGTGTTGTCGATTCCCGCGGGGAGGTCGGCATTCAGGCCCTCGGCCCGCGCGAGCACGCCTCCGGAGAGATCCCCCGACCCGGCCCAGGCGATCAGGAACGGAAGGCGGAGGCCTCTCGCGTCGGGCATTGCGAGAAACGGGGGCGTCTCCGTTCCATCGCGTCCGTCCCACGGCGCGCCGTTTCGGTCCCGCGGGGCGACCGGCTTCTCGATGTCGCGATCGGCGGAGAGCCCGACCACGCCGAGCCCCCCGGCGTCGCTGTCCGCGGCCGTGACGATCAAGGTCCGCGGATTGCGCTCGAGGTGACGGCGCGCGACCGCGATCGCATCGTCCGCCCGCTTCAACGCAAGGAGGCAATCGCGGGCGTTGTTGGCGTTTCCGAAGTTGTCCGTCCCCTCCTCCTCGATCACGAGAAGGAATCGCCCGCCGTCATGGGAGAGCACTCGGATGGCTGCCTCCGCCATCTCCGCCACCGTGGGGGCATCCGGCGCGTAGGCCGGCAGGCCCTGGGCTCGAAGCTCCTCCTCGCTCAAGCTGTCGTAGGTGTCGCCTGCGGCGAAGAGCCCGAGCAGGCGGCGCGCGTCCGGTGGAGTCGACGCGAGCTCCTCGCGCGAGAAAGCGACATGGTAGCCCTTCGATCGCGCCTCCGCGATCAGGTCGCGGCCGTCCGTTCGCCGGCCGGGTCCATGCCGGCCCCGCGCGCCCTCGGGAAGGAACCACTGCTCGCCGCCGCCCAGGATCACGTGGGGCGCAGTCTCCATGATTCCCGCGGCGATCCCTTCGTTGTCTCCCCGACTCTGCGACGAGGCCGCGAAGACGCCTGTGCCGGGTTCGGTGATCGTACCGGAGTTGACGATGCCCGCGGAGAGCCCCGCGTCGAGGACCTCGCGCAGCAGGCTCTTGCGGGGGATGTCCCCGTCGAGGATCGGCTCGCCGCCGTCGAGTCCGTAGGAGGAGGCGGCCACCTTCACGCCGTAAGCGTGGACCGTGGCGCCGGCGTTGGACGTGGGAGTGAGGCAGTCCTTCACGTGACCGCGGTAGAGAGCCGCCTGGGGCAACCGATCCCAGCTCAAGTCGCCATCGGGCCCGGCGTAGAGCATCCGGCAGGCGGTCCAGTGGGCGGTGCTGGTCCCGTCGGGATGGATGAAGATGACGCTGCCAAGCTCGGCCTCCGAAGCGGTCGCGGCATTCCCGGGCACGGGGGTCGAGATGGCGGCGCAGAGCGCGAAGAGGCCCGCCAGGGGAAGCGCCCGGCTCAGTTTCGGGTTCAATGAGTCCATCGTCGTGTCCTTAGGTGGCGGCATCTTCGGTCGAGGATCTTCCATTCGCGCGTATCGCGAACGGTGGGATGCTACCAACTCGATGGCCCCCTGAGAAGGGCGTAGACTGGGAGCGTTCGACCCGCAGACGCAGGGAGGCCTCGATGCTCCGTTCGCCGATCATTCTGACGGCCTGGATCCTCTGCTCGAGCATCGACGTCAACGCCGGAGGCCCGGCGCTCCCGGATCCCGCGGAACGCGCGGCCTTCCAGCGAGTCGAGCTCGCCCGGCGGATCCGCGCGGGGGGCGTCCGCAAGCCGATGGAGGGCGCCCGCGCCGCACAGCAGAATCGCTACGATGTCCTCTCCTATTCCCTCGAGCTGGATCTGCGCCAGCCCGACGTCCAGTGGCTCCTGGGAGCGATGACCTCGGAACTCCTCGTGACCGAAGGTCCGCTGGACACGCTCCTGCTGGATCTTCGAGAGACCATGGCCGTCGATTCGGTCTTCGTCGACGGTCGCACGGCGCCGTTCGTCCAGGAAGTCTACGACTTGCGGATCGGGACGCCTTCGCTCGCGGACGGCGATACGACGCGCGTCCGGGTCCATTACCAGGGGCATCCCGTGCAGACTGGATTCGCCGCGTTCGTCTGGAGCTTGCATCAGGGCGCTCCGCTCATCTGGACCCTCTCCGAGCCGAACGGCGCGCGGGAGTGGTGGCCGTGCAAGGATCGGCCCGATGACAAGGCCGAGCGCGTCTCGGTCGTGATCCACACGCCCGATTGGATGACGGCGATCTCGAACGGGCTGCTCGTCGAGGAGACGATTCCCGGGCCAGGTTTTCGTCGGTTCGCCTGGCGGCATGACTACCCGATCGCGACCTACCTCGTCTCCCTCTGCGCGGGGACCTACGAGCGCCTCACGGATCGGTACGTGCGGCCCGACGGCGACACCCTGCGGATCGAGCACTATGTCTACCCGGAGCACCGCGAGGAGGCGCGGGAGGACTTTTCGATCACGCCGGCCGCGATCCGGGCTTTCGAGGGTCTGTTCGGCCCCTATCCCTTCGACCGCGAGAAGTATGGCCATACGATCTTCCCCTGGGGCGGAGCGATGGAGCATCAGACCAACACGAGCTACGGAGCGGGCCTGATTCGCGGCGACCATGCCTACGACTGGATCCTCGCGCACGAGCTCGCGCACCAATGGTGGGGAGACATGATCAGTCCCGCCGACTGGCGCGACATCTGGCTGAATGAGGGATTCGCCTCCTACGCCGAGGCGCTCTGGGCGGAGCACCTGGGAGGCCCCGAGATGCTGCGCCGCTACATGCGCGAGGTCCAGGGAGTCCTGGAGCCCAGCGGGACGGTCTACGATCCCGTCAATCTCTTCGATCCGTCGGATGTCTACAACAAGGGGGCGTGGGTCCTCCATATGCTTCGGGGAGCCGTCGGGGATTCGCTCTTCTTCGCCGTCCTGGAGGAGTACCGGGCGAGAACCGCCTATCGTTCGACCACGACCGTGGAGTTCCGGGCGATCGCCCAGGAGGTCTGCGGACGCGATCTCGATTTCTTGTTCGTCCCGTGGGTCTATGGAGGAGGGCGGCCGACCTACGCCGTCTCGTTCCTGCCGATCGGGAATGAGACGACGCCGGGTGTAGCCATCCACGTCGACCAGGGAGGAGACGGCGTTCCGTTCCCCATGCCGGTCGACCTCGAGATCCAGACCGAAGGCGGCGGCGCGATCCGGCGGCGCGTCTTCAACGATCCCGACCGGCAGGATTTCGAGATCGACCTTCCCGCGGCTCCCATCGGCGTGCGTCTCGATCCCGACGAGTGGATTCTCAAGTTCGTCAAGCACGAGTCGTATGGCTTGAACATCACGACGACGCGGATCGCCCCCGCAAAAGCGGACAGCGCATACGAGACGTTCCTGGTCGCGCGGGGAGGGGAATCACCCCACGAGTGGAGCGCGCTGGAGTCGCTTCCCTTCACGATGGCCCTCGAGGCGGCCACAGGACGCCTTCATGGGACCGCGCCCGACTCCGGTCTCTATGAGATCTTTGTCCGGGTCCGCGATGCCGCCGATCTCATGGACACGCAGCGGTTGATCCTGGCCGTCGACGCCGCGCTGCCGGCCGACAGCGCGTTCATCCCCTCGACCACCGGAGTTACGCTTCACGTGGGACCCGTGCCGGCGCGGGCGTGGGTTTCCATCTCGCTTGAGGGCCCGACTGGAATCGAACTTCGCGTGACGGTGCTCGATCTGCTGGGCAGGCGCGTGCGCGAAGTCTGGAACGCCCCCGCGCCCGGCCGGTCCATCGTCTGGGACGGGCGGGACGAGCGGGGCCGCACCGTGCCCTCGGGGATCTACTTCGCGCGCGTCGAGGCGGGCAGGGAGCGAATCGTGCGCCGCCTCGTTTGGCTTCGCTGAAGGCGGCTCTGCGCAAGCGACGTCCGGAAGCGCAGCGAAGGCTTGAGCCCCGCGTCCCGCGCCCGTAGAATCGGGCCGGTGCGCTCTGGGATGGGGGGGGCAATGGGTCGCAGAAAACGGTCGGATCGAAGCCGAGCCGCGCGAAGTCGAGGGATCCACTCCACAAGTCTGCACCTGATCCTCTACAGCCTTCTTCTCGTCGCCACCCCGTTCATCATGCTGCGCACCTATATGCAGCAGGCGATCTCGCGGCTCTCGCTCTCGCAGATCCCGATCGGCGGCGTCGAGATCCCGCTCGTTCCCCTCGCCGCGACCCTCGTCCTCGCGGCGGTCTACGCGATCTACCGTCCCCGCATCACGAGGCGAAGGCTCGCGGCTCTGGTCGCGGGTGTGGCGATGATCGTCTTCGCGCAGCAGATCACCGATTACTACTTCGGCCACCGGTTCTACGAGATCCAGGTGAACTGGCACTACTTCGCCTATGGGATCTTCGCCTTCATGGCGTATCGCGACCTGAGGCCTCGCGGCGTCTCGCTCGCGCGCACCCTGCTCGTGACCTTCGCGCTTGCGATCGGCTACTCGACCTTCGACGAGATCTTCCAGCTCGCCGTGAGCAGCAGGATCTTCGATGTGAGCGACATCGCCAAGGACTGCTGGGGTGTGACGACCGGGATCACGATGATCCTGATCGGCGGGGAGCATCCGGAGCTCGCGCGGGGCGCATGGAAGAGGATCCGTCACGCGAGTCTTGCGGGCTACCTTTCCCACCCGCCAAGCATATGGGTCCTCGAGATCGTCTTCGGCGTCTTCTTCCTGGGATACAGCTCGCTTCTCACCGAGTCGCGGTACGCGGGGCAGATCGCGTTTCTGACCGCGGCCAGCGTCCTCGCCTTCTGGCTCGTCCTGCACCTGAGCCGGAGGCGGCTGTGGGGGAGGGCGCTCCTGCTCTTGGCGGCGATCATCGTCGTCTACATCGGAGTCCAGCTCGTTCGTCACCGGAGCGATCAGATCGTCTCCCACCGCTACGGGCTCGTCGTCTACAAGGGCATTCCCCTGCCCTACTTCGATCTCATGGTCTTCCCCGATGGGGGATTCAGGCTCGTGGACAAGAAGCACTACTTCAACAAGAGGGACCGAGACTTCCTCAATCGATTCGAAAGCGACATCATCTTGATCGGTTCGGGCTATCACGGCGAAGGCGGGCGCGGCTACGCGCACCAGCGCGGGAGCGGATTCGTCTACAATATCGCAACCGCTCGCGGAACCCAGGTGATCATCATGGGCTCGCGGGATGCCTGCGAGCGGTTCAACGAGCTGAAACGGCAGGGCAAGAATGTCCTCTTCATCCTCCACACCACCTGTTGACCGTCCTTCTGGGGGGGAGGTCGCGCGCAGATCCTCGATCGTCCCGTGGGTCCTCGTGGGGCTCTGGTGCTGCCTCATGCTCTTCGGCCTGGTCTCGATCGTGAATCCTCCATGGCTGCGCGAGCTCTCGGAGTCGGGCGCGCTCGCCGAGGCGATCTCCTTCGCCGACCGCGGGGACCAGCGGATGCGGGAGGGCGATTACCGGGGCGCGCTCGCGTGGTACGAGAGGGCGCTTCGGGCCGATCCGACGCGGGTGGCGACCCGCGTGAACGCGGCGATCGCCGATGGCCAGCTGGGCAGACACGACGAGGGGATCCGCCTCTTGCGCGAGGTCCTCTCGAGCGAGGCGAGGCAGCGGGGGATCGTCTTGTACAACATCGCGGAGCTCCACAGGCGCAAAGGGGAAACCCGCGAAGCGATCCCCGTCTACGAGGAGGCGCTCGCCGCGGGCGCTCGACCGGATCTGATCCACGCCCGCCTGGGAGAGTGCCACGCGCAGCTCGGAAACCTGCCCGAGGCCCGGGACGCGTTTCGCGCGGCGGTGGCCGCGTGGGAGGATCCCGCGGTCCACTACCACAACATGCTCTCCGCCGCCGCCGGGGCGATCGAAGAGGAGCCCGAGATCCGAGCGGAAGCAGAGGCAGCGCTTGCCCGGGGAATCACGCCCGAGGAGCTTGAGCGTTACGACCTCGAGACGCTGCGCGCCCAGATCGAGAGGGATCCGGAGCGGAGCCGCTTGCTCGGACGATTGCGAGAGATCGAATCAGAGCGCCCCTGACATCTGAAACTACCGCAGGAGCGCGATCATGCGGGAGGAGGTCGACGCAGCCGCCATCCAGCGCACGTAGTAGATCCCCGAGGGGAGTCGATTCCCCTGATCGTCCGTTCCGTCCCAAGTGAAGAGCCTCGCGCTCCCGCGCGATCGAGCGGTCGTCTCGGAGAGCGCGCGCACCGTTCGTCCCCCGAGGTCGTGAATCGTCGGAGAGGCTAGACTCGAGGCGGTCGCGTCCATGGAGATCACGACGGTGCTCGAGAAGGGATTGGGCGCAATCGAGAGGATCGGAGCGAACGGGCGGGCGATGGAGTCGCTCTGCGGGACGTCGGAGGGGGCGGGAACCATGATCCGGGTCGCGAACGCGTCGATCTGGCCGTTCCATGATTCGTCGAACGAGTCCTGCGAGACGGGGAAATCAGCGGACTCGGTATCGCCGGTCAGCGCGATCGCGGGCGCATCCGGGGACGAGGTGAGGGCGTTCGCCGTGTCCCATCCCCCGCCCCCGAGGAATCCGCCGCTGATCAGCGCCGTCCCTTGAGAGTGGAGCATCGCGACGAAACCGTCGCCGTTGCCGTTGTACGAGGAGTCGAATGAGTTCGGCGTCGCCGGGAAATCGGCCGAGCCCGTCGCGCCCACGAGGATCGCGTTTCCGTCGGCATCGAGGACGACGTCGAGGCACTTGTCCTCGTCCCCGCCGCCGAGAAAGCTCGCCCAGATGAGATCGGAGCCGGTGGAGTCGAGCTTCGCGACGAATCCATCGCCGGCGCCGTTGTAGGTGGTGTCGAACGCGCCGGGGGTCGTCGGGAAGAGCGAGGAGTGGGTCCATCCGGCGACGACTGGGCTGCCATCGGAGTCGACTGCGATGCCGTAGATCCTCTCGAGGAGGCTTCCGCCGAGGAATGTGCTCCAGAGAAGCGAGCGGCCATCGGAGGCGAGAGCGGCGATGTAGCCGTCTCCGTTGCCGTCATAGGCGCGGTCGTAGGCGCCGGGCGTCGTGGGGAAGTCCGAGGACTGCGTCCAGGCGGTGAGGAGGATCTCTCCCGAGGAGCCGCGGGCGATGTCGTAGATGCGGTCCTCGTTCCATCCGCCGAGCAACGTGCTCCAGACGAGACTGCCTCCGGCCGCGTCGAGCTTCGTGACGAAGCAGTCGAAGGCGCCATTGTGGCTCTCATCGAACGCCCCGGGCGTGGTCGGGTATCTGGGGGATGATGTGTATCCCCCGACGATCACGCCCGCCGCGCCATCATCGAGCAGGCCGAAGGCGATCTCGTACGCCTCCCCGCCCAGGAAGCTGCTCCAGACGACGTTCGATCCGTCGGACGAGAGCCGCGTGACGAAGGCATCGGAGCCGCCGGCGTAGTCGCCATCGTATGCGCCCGCGGTCGCCGGGAAGTCATGGGATTCGGTCTTCCCGGTCAGGAGCAGGTCGCCGTCGGCGGCGAGAGCGATCGCCTGGACGAGATCGACCGCGGATCCGCCGAGGAAGGTGGCCCAGAGCAGCGTCTCGCCCGAGGCGTCAACCTCGGCGACGAAGGCGTCCCAGGATCCGGCCAGCGTGTCGAAGGCGGCGCCGGTCGTCGCGGGGAAATCGGGCGACTGGACCGTCCCCGCGACGAGGACCTCTCCTGAGGGGCGCGAGGCGACGGCATAGCCGTACTCCACGAGCGATCCGCCGAGGAAGCCGCTCCATCGAAGCGCGGAGGGATCGTCGCGCGGGGCGGATGGATCGATGGCCTCGGCGCGCGCGATGCGACCGGATCGGATGTCGTGGATGAGATCTCCGGCGGAGGTCTCGATGCGAACGATGCCGTCCGGCGCGCGAGAGATGCGATCGGCGCCTTCATAGGTGAAGACGGCTCCGATCGGTCCCTCGTCACGATCGGCCGTCAGCTGAAGGCCGTCCCTCGTGAGGCGGATGACCGCGTCGATGCCGGGGTAGAGCTCGCGATAGACGACCTCGGTGAATGCTGGAACCGCGCGGATCCAGCGGGCCGGATCGTCCCCGCGGAGGAAGTGACGGCGCGTCTCGAGCGGCGCGCGGCCCTCGATCGCGGCCGGAGCAGCGGCGCGATCGAATCGCATCCGGATCGTGTGCGCGGTCGTCGGGGAGGCCGTGCGAGCGCGCGCGGGGTGAAGGCGCAGCCTCAGGCCGTCTCGCAGAAGCTCGATCTCCATCCCGGCAGCCTCGGCGGTGAAGAGCGCCTCCCCTTCGAGCTGCCCCCGATTCGGGATGAAGCCCTGCGCATGCGCAGGAAGCGGGCGCGCGAGAAGCGCGGGCAGGAAGAGGAGCATGGCCAGCGCGCGGCTCGGCATCGAGGGGATCTCCAGTCTTGGGAATCGAGAGGACGCTCGCACGGAACCCCTCAATTCTACTCCATCTGCTAAGCGATCGGGAGCCCCGGATCGGTCGGGCGCCCGGTCGCCTCAGTCGCGCGCCACCCTCCGCCCGCGGAAGTAGATCCAGAAGAGCCCCGCGGAGACCAGGTAGAGCCCCATCGTGGCGAGCATGTTGGGCGTGAATCCATGCCGCTCGATGAGCCAGCCCCCCACGGGAGTCGCGATCATCCACGATCCGTTCCAGGCGAGCATCCTCAGGCTGTTCGTCGAGGCGTGCTGGTCGGCTGGGACCATCTCCATCGCGAAGGCGTTCGAAACCGGCTGGTTCATGTTCATCAACGCGCCGCGGAACCAGAACGCGGCGACGGCCATCCAGAGCCGGTCGGCCACGGCGAGGATCAGGAAGAAGGGAATGGAGAGCAGCTCGGTCGCCACGATCGCGCGCACATGGCCGAACCGGCGGGCAAGGATGGGGCCGGAGAGGAAACCCGCCATCGTGAGGAACTGGGCGACGGCGAAGAAGATCCCGATCCGCTGGGGATCCTGGTCGAATCGGCTGCGGAAGTAGAGGTTCAGGAAAGGAATCGTGAGCCCCGCCCCGCACCCGACGAGGAATCCAGGGAAGGTGAGCTTCCAGAGCAGGCGGAAGTCCCGAGCGAGGAGGTATTCGCGCCAGGGGGGACGATCCGACACGGGAGGCTTGCTTCGTATGCGCGAGAAGGGCACGACGGCGAAGAGCGTCAAGAGCGCGGTCCCGATCAGGGCGTAGCGAAGCCCCAGGAGCTCGCTTCCCGCCGAGGCTGCGATGCGGCGCGCCAGGAAGCCCGCGCCGAAGGCGGCGAGGATCGTCGCCAGCGTCTCCGTCGCCGAAGCCACGCCGAAGAGCTCGGTCCGCTGTTCGGAAGAGGCGTTTCGCATGAAGAATGGCGCGGCCGCGACCCAGTGGACGGTGAAGAGCATCCCGGTCGCCATCGACGCGAGGAGGATCAGCGTGGGACTCGGCACGAGGAGCTGGAGCATGAATGTGCAGCCGAAGCCGGCCGCGGCGAGCATGAAGACCTTCTGGGCCGCAATCCGGTCGACCCAGACAGCGGCGGGGAGGGAGATCAGGACGGTTCCGAGACTGCCGGCGGAGAGGATGCGGCCGATCGTGGCCTCGCCGAGGCCGAGCGTCCGGTAGTAGAGGTTCATGTGGACCCAGAGGCTTCCGTGTCCGATCCCCATGAGAAAGGTGCCAAAGAGATAAAGCCGCGCGTTCGCAGAGAACGCGCGGCTCGTATTCAGCAGATGACGGACGGACTCGAGCATGTAGGGCGAGGACTCGCCCGCGGGCTACTTCTTCTTCGCGGCGTCGATTCCCGCGAAGAGATCCTTCAGCTTTTCCGTCGACGCGGACTGCAGGTCCTTGTGCAAGCTGTTCCCGTGGGAGTCCATCGTCACGACCGCCGGGAAGTCGGCGACCGCGAACTCCCAGATCGCCTCGGGACTCCCGAACTTCTCCATGAGATAGACATTGCGGACCCTCGTCACCTTCTCGGCGAGGACCTGGGCGGCGCCGCCGATCGCGTGGAGGTAGACGCAGCCGTGCTCCTGGCACGCGGCGAGGGTCTTCGGCCCCATCCCTCCCTTGCCGATCACACCGCGCAGGTTGAACTTGCCGATCAGCGTCCCCTGATACGGCTCCTCGCGGATCGAGGTCGTGGGACCCGCGGCCTTGACCACCCACTCGCTTCCTTCCTTCACGACAACGGGGCCGCAGTGATAGAGAATCCCATTGGAGAGGTCGACGGGCGGCTTGTTGCCGTCGTAGAGGTACTTGTGCACGGCGTCGCGTCCGGTGAAGACGACCCCATGGATCTCGACGATGTCTCCGACCTTGAGGGCGCGAATCTTCTCCTCGGTGAATGGCGCATCGAGTCTCATGGCATCCTCCTTAGTAGAGCCACTCGCGGATCCGGCCGCGCGCGTCGAGAACGATCCCCTGGCGCCGGTAGGCCCAGCACATGTAGGAGATGGTGACGAAGTAGCTCGCCGGAAGCCGATTGAGCACCCCGACCTTGCATCCCAGCAGCGTGGTCTTGCCGCCGAATCCCATCGGTCCGATGCCGAGCGAATTGGCCTTCTCAAGGACGTTCTTCTCGAGCCGCGCAAGGGCCGGCAGGGGGTTCTTGTCGTCGAGCCTGCGCAGGAGCTGCTCCTTCGAATGCACGTAGCCGGAGCCTCGATCTCCGCCGATCGTCACGCCGAGGATGCCCGGGCCGCACCCCTTCCCCTGCGCCTGATTGACCGCGTCGAGGAGGCACTTCTCCACGCCGGAGAGATCGCGGTCCGCACCCAGCGAAGTGTTGGGCAGCGAGTACTGGATCCCAACGTTCTCGCAGCCGCCTCCCTTCAGGATGAGCCGGACATCGATCTTGGCCCCGGTCGATTGCTCGAAGTGGAATGTGGGGCTTCCCGGTCCGAGGTTCGTGCCCGAGTTCTTGCCCGTGATCGAATCGACCGAGTTCTGCCGGAGGTAGCCCACCTTCGTCGCCTCGAGGACCGCGGCCTCTGCGGCCTTCTTGAAGGCGAGCTGGTCCATCCCTTTCGGCCCCTTCACGAAGAAGAGAATCGAGCCGGTGTCCTGGCAGAGCGGCAGGCTCTTGCGCTTCGCCAGCTCGATGTTCTCCTTGATCACCTCCATCGCGTAGCGGGCGGTCGTGCCCTTGGTTTCCTTGCGCATGTAGCGCAGGATCGCCTGGGCCACATCGTCTGGCAGCTCGGCCGAGGTCTTTCGAACAAGATCGAGCAGTGACGATTGGAGCGCACGTCGGTCCATGTCCTCCTCCAGAGAGTTGGCTCGAGATTGCTGCAGGGGGTCGGCTGTGAGGATGCTCTCCGGCGGCGGAGAGGTCAAGCGACCGAGCGCTCGGCGAACGACCGCTCGGAGATCTCGATCAAGGTATCTCCGCCGAACGAGCGCGGGAGCGCGACCCAGGCGCACTCAACGTTTGCCGGCCCGGGAAAGCGGCGGATGAACGAGTCGAGATGCCCATTCGGCACGGGGAAGGAGCGAAGCGAGTCTCCCGAGTCGATCTCGATCCAGGCCTCCGCTTCTCCCGTCCATACCAGGCGGCACATCCCATGGACACGAGTCGGTTTCCGGATGCGAGTAGAGAAGATCCATAGCGCGCCGCCCGCCCGGACGGCGGCAAGGAGGGAAGCAAAGCTGCCGATGCCGCCGATGACCGAGGCCAGGAGCCCCCAGTCGACCGGCGGGAGATAGCCCCGGCCGCCCACGAGGACGACCAGGCGCGCGCCAAGATCCGGCCCCGCGGAGATGAGCCACAGCCCCGCGGCCGCGCAGGCGAGACCGTAGAAGAGGCGAAGCGCACGGCCCGCGAAGAGGCCGATCGGAGACTGCTTCCAGCAGAGAGAGGCGGAATCGACCATACCTCTCCTACGAATCGGCGGAATCGGGCCTCAACTGGAGCTTATTGACTGGATGAGGGATCCATGGGCGCGCGGGCGCGCAGCCCCGCCGCCGTCCGAACCTCGACCATCGTCCTCTCGGCGATCTCCCCGCACTCCCGGGCGCCGCGCGCGATCGTCTCCTCGACGATCTCGG
The DNA here is from genome assembly GCA_034679345.1 of Candidatus Eiseniibacteriota bacterium. GTDB lineage: Bacteria > Eisenbacteria > RBG-16-71-46 > CAIMUX01 > VGJL01 > JAXDAY01. The sequence continues at coordinate 109,214 of JAXDAY010000009.1, read as the reverse complement.
GGTGGGCGCGAAGATCGTCGGCTTTCGCCCGGATCGGATCGAGGACTGCCATCATGTTCTTGTGGAGGATCTTCTTGCACTCGATGCATCCGATGCCGGCCGTGCGGCAGCCTTCGGCGACATAGTCCTGATCCGCTTGCGGCGAGAAGTTCTTGTGCAGGGTGAAGATGTTGCACTTCTCCGGATCTCCGGGATCCGTGCGGCGCACGCGGGCCGGGTCGGTCTTCGCCGGGCGGAGCTTCTCCCAGATCGCCTCCGGCTCCTCGAGCAGGCCGATGTAGTTGTTCAACGACTTGGACATCTTGGACTCGCCGTCGAGGCCCATGATCCGGGCCCCCTCCTTCGGCACGATCTGCGCCGGTTCCGGGAAGATCTCGCCGAATCGGGCGTTGAACTTGCGCGCCACCTCCCGGGTCAGCTCGACATGCTGAACCTGGTCCTCCCCAACGGGTACCGCCACCGCCTTGTAGAGCAGGATGTCGGCCGCCTGAAGGACGGGATAGGTGAAGAGCCCGGCATTGATGTACTCCTCGCCGCGAGCCGACTTGTCCTTGAACTGGGTCATCCGCGACAGATCCCCCATCGGGGTGACGGTACTGAGGACCCAGGTGAGCTCGGTGTGCTGCGGCACGTGGGATTGGACGAAGAGCCGGCAGCGGGAGGGATCGAGACCGGCCGCGATGTTGACCAGGGCCGCGTCGAACGTCCGCCGGCTCATGAGCTCGATGTCGTAGGGCTGGGTCATCGCGTGATAGTCGACGATGGAGAAGATCGCGTCGTACTGGTCCATCAGACGGATCCAGTTGCGGATCGCGCCGCAGTAGTTGCCAATGTGAATTTCGCCGCTCGGCTGAATTCCGCTCAAAAGAACTGGCTTCAACAGACGACCTCCCTTACAGTTACGTTGGCTCGTGGCAATCCGGTTCTGATCGAGTCTAGGAATCCGGCGTGCGGGGTGTCAAAGGGAAACGGGGGCGGTGGAGCGAGGTAGCTGGAAGCAGAATCTCTACGTGATCTGGCTCTCCCAGTTCATCGCAATGCTGGGGATGAGCCTCGTGATCCCTTTCCTGCCGTTCTTCCTGCGGGATCTGGGGGTTTCCGATCCCGACGCGCTTGCCCGCTGGAGCGGTCTCGCCTTCTCGGGTCCGTTCTTCATCTCATTTATTGCGACCCCGTTCTGGGGCTGGGTCGGAGACCGAACCGGACGCAAGGCGATGGTCCTGCGGGCCGTCATCGGGCTCGGGGTCTCGCAAGCCCTGATCGGATTCTCCCAGAATCCCGGCCAGCTCCTGGCCGGGCGCATGATCCAGGGCGCCATCAGCGGGTTCATCGCGGCCGCGATGGCGCTCGTCGCGTCCACGACGCCGAAGGAGCACCTGGGCGTCGCCCTGGGGACGCTTCAGACCGCCACCGCCACGGGGACCGTTCTGGGGCCTCTGGTCGGCGGAGTGCTGGCGGACTTCCTCGGCTTCCGAGCGATCTTCTGGGTGACCTCGGGGTTCTGCTTCGCAAGCGGGTTGGTCGTCCTATGGCTGGTCCACGAACCGCCCGGATCTCGGAGTCACCATATGGGCCCCCTTTGGGACAACTACCGCGTCGTCTTCACGACACCGATTCTCCTCGGCGCGGCGGCCGCGATCTTTCTCGCGCAGTGCTCGATCGGTCTCGTGCAGGCGGTCTTCGCGCTGTTCGTGGAGGAGATTACCCCGACCACGGCCTATCTGAGCACCATCACGGGCCTCGTCTATGGAACACAGGGGGTGTTCAACGCGATCGGGGCGCCCTGGTGGGGAAGGCGGGCGGACCGGATCGGGTATCGGCAGAATCTACTGCTCGCGATTCTCTGCGCCAGCTTCCTCTACGTTCTGCACGCGGCCGCGCAGGCCCCCTGGCAACTCGCGCTCTTCCGCGCGGGACTGGGTTTCTGCCTGGGGGGGATCCAGCCGGTGTTCTACTCCCTCATCGCGCGACACAGCCCCGCGCAGCAGCGTGGAGGGATCCTGGGCGTGGCGGCCAGCTTCACGACTCTCGGCAACGCCGTTGGGCCGATTTCGGGCGGGATGCTGGGTTCGCTGCTGGGGCTGCGGATCGTCTTCCTCGTCTCGGCATCGGTTCTGCTCTTGAACGCGATGCTCGTCCGTAGGACGGTAGTGCGAGGCCCGGCCACGGCCTCGGGGAGGACGTGATCCGGGCCCGCGAAAGCCAGGCGTCGGTTCAGCCGACCTCCTTGGCTATGATGCGAGAGAGCCGGTCGAACTTGGCCAGCGTCAACGAAGGGAAGTAGTGAAGGACCATCGCACGAAACGCCTCGGAGAAAGCGGTTCCGCGAGCCGCGACCCTTGGGGCCGGCGCCCGGCGGACGCGACGGACCTTCTTGCGCTTCGCGGCCTGAGCGACCGTCGCGAGCACCTTCTTCGCCACTCGACGTCTCGCCTTCGCCGCGACGGGCGCCCTGCCGGCGCGCATCGCCATCGCCGCAGCGGGCCTGCGGCCCTTGGGCCGGCGAATGCCGGCTTTCCGCGCCTTCGCGTTGACCGTTGGAAGCGACACGCCGTGCTTGGCGGCGATCTTGCGGTAGCTCAGGTGACCGGACTTCAGATCGGCGATGATCGCGACCTCGCGCGCCTTCAGGGCCGCGCGGTCGATGCGAACTGGCCGGCGCCGAACGGCCTTCTTCTTAGCAGGCATTTGCATCACTCCATCGTCGACAGGGAAGATCCCTGGCTGGAATCCATGCACGGATCGGATCATGCTTCGCGGAAACGTTCGACTCCCGTGCCTCACTGCCTCGTGCAATCTGCACGTGGCATAGACGCCCCGCATGGCGCTCTTCTGGCAGTATTTGTGCGTCACTAGAATATGTCAAAGGAAAAAGATCGCCGGTTGTTTATCGGACCCACGGCAACTCGTCTCGGCGGGTGTGAAAATGTACAAAGCCAATTCTGGACGAGGACTATGAGTTATCCTGCGTGGTCCCATTGTGGACGATTCATGCATTGCCATCCAGTTGAGCCGGGGCCTCAATTCTGTTCCCCCGAGGGGGAGCGTTCGATACGCTCGCTTGGCCATGGAGGAATCCAGTGCCGGTTGACATGAAATCCGAGGAGAATCGTCGCCGCCGGCCCAAGCAGGGCGTGCAACTCGAGGTACGATTCGAGGAGGCCCCTCCGGAGCGGCCTTCCAAGCCGGTTCCGATGCGGGACAGGGCGAGATTGGTCCGTCGGGAGAGGAAAACCGCGGCGGAGGCGAAATCGGGTCCGGGACGCTCCGCCGCCGAGATGGCCACGAAGCAACGCGACATCTCGGTGAGCGAGTTCTTCGCGAAGAACCGCCATCTCCTCGGCTTCGACAATCCGTCGAAGGCTCTCCTGACGACCGTACGCGAGGCGGTGGACAATTCCCTCGACGCCTGTGAGGAGGCGCGAATCCTGCCTGATCTGCGAGTCGAGATCCTTCCAGCGGGGGAGGAGCGCTATCGCGTGATGGTCCAGGACAACGGACCCGGAATCATGAGGGCGCAGATCCCCAAGATCTTCGGGCAGCTGCTCTACGGATCGAAGTTTCACACCCTCCGTCAGTCACGGGGCCAGCAGGGCATCGGAATCTCGGCCGCGGGGATGTATGGCATGCTGACGAGCGGCCGGCCGATGACAATCGTCTCGCGGACGGGCGCGAGGCAGCCGGCCCACTACTTCGAGCTGCGCATCGACACGCAACACAACCGGCCGGAGATCCTCGCCGAACACGAAACCGAGTGGGACCTTCCCCACGGGACGCGGGTCGAGATCACCCTGTCGGGGACCTACAAGAAGGGGCGCCACTCGATCGACGGCTACCTCCGGCAAGTCGCGATCGCCAATCCGCATGCCCGGATCGTGTATCTCCCTCCCTCGTCGGACGGCCCGGCGGAGGAGATGCGATTCGAACGGGTGAGCGAGGTTCTGCCCCCCGAGCCGAAGGAGATCCGGCCGCATCCCTACGGCGTGGAGCTGGGCATATTGATGAAGATGCTCAAAGGGTCAGCCAAGGCGAAGAACGTGCAGACATTCCTGCAGACCGAGTTCTCGCGCGTCTCGCCGCGGGCCGCGGAGGAGATCGTCGCCCTCGCGAAGGTCCCGGCGAACGCGAAGCCGGGAAAGCTCTCCCTGGCCGATGCCGAGCGGCTGCACAAGGCGATGAACGAGGTGAAGCTCATGGCCCCGCCGACGAACTGCATCGTCCCGATCGGGGCTGAGCTGCTCGAACGCGCTCTCCGGCAGGAGACGGAGGCCGAGTTCTGCGCGGTCGTGAGCCGTCCTCCGACCGTCTATCGGGGCAACCCCTTCCTGATCGAGGCGGGGATCGCCTGGGGAGGGGGTTTGCCGGCGGAGGAGACGATCACTCTCTACCGCTACGCCAACCGGGTCCCGCTCCTTTATCAGCAATCGGCCTGCGCCATCACGAAGTCGGTCATCGGCGTCGACTGGAAGAACTACCAGGTGCAACAGCCGCGGGGAGCGCTGCCCGTCGGTCCCGCGGTCCTCATGGTCCACATCGGATCTGCCTGGGTGCCGTTCACATCGGAGAGCAAGGAGGCGATCGCGAGCTACCCGGAGATCCTGAAGGAAGCCCGATTGGCGCTCCAGGAGTGCGGGCGGCGTCTCGCTTTGCACATCAACCGCAGGCGGCGGGAACACGAGGAGGGGAAGAAGCGCTCGTACATCCAGAAGTACATTCCGCACATCGGCATCGCCCTGCAGGAGATCTTGGGCTTCGACGATCGGGAGAGGGAGAAGACGGTCGCCACCCTGACCGATGTTCTCGAACGCAGCCGGACCCAGGGGAAGGGGGAAGAATGACCCGGGACGCCCGAGAGGAGCGGCTCTCGCGATGAGAAAGAAGAAGCTCGATGACGGGGCGCTGAAGGAGGTGCGGGCGCGCAACTCCAAGCTCGACAAGCAGACGGTCGCCCTCATCCATTCGACGGCCTCGGAGATCCACAAGAAGATCGGCAAGCGCCAGAAGCCGGAGATGCGATTCCCCGTACGCTCCCTCGGGAACGTCTCCTACTCGGAGAAGAGGGGGTTCCTCGAGATCGGACGGCAGCGGAAGGTCCGGACCCTCACGGTCAACACGGTCAAGACATTCGCGCAGACCCTGCGGATGATGACCCTCTCCAAGGAGCTGATCGAGACCAACGACTTCGCGACGAAGCGAGACGCCTACTACCAGTCGAAGAACTGGGGGGAGGCGATGTTCCACGAGCAGGACGAGTCCGACACGGTGATGGACGACATCGAGGCGCTCTTTTCCCAAGACGAGATCAACCGGGAGCAGCTCCGCTTCATTCCCGACGAGCACGGAGGCGCGGTGGCGGGGGAGCTCGTCGTCCTGGATCCGGACATCGAGACGGGGGCGATCGAGCGGATCGACTGCACGCGATTCGGGAGCGGGGCCTACTCGATCCCCTCCTCCGTGGAGCAGCTTGGATTCGAGACCGACGCGAAGTTCATCCTGGCCATCGAAACGGGAGGCATGTTCCAGCGCCTCCAGAGCCACAAGTTCTGGAAGACTGCGGGGTGCATCCTGATCTCGATGGGGGGAGTCCCCACGCGCGCGACCCGGCGCTTCATCCGGCGTCTCGCCGATGAGAGGAAGCTCCCCGTCTACGCCTTCGTGGACTGCGATCCCTACGGAATCTCGAATATCTACCGGACGCTCAAGGTCGGAAGCGGCAACGCCGCGCACATCAACCAGTTCTTCTGCGTCCCCCACGCGCGATTCCTGGGCGTGACTCCGCAGGACATCACCGACTACAAGCTTCCCACTCACCCCCTGAAGGAGGTCGACGTCAAACGCGCGCGGGACGCGATCAAGAACGATCCTTTCTTCCATCGCCATCGGCCCTGGAGGGCGGCCATGGAGAAGCTGCTGCAGATGGGCGTGCGCGCCGAGCAGCAGGCCCTGGCCAAGTGGGGGTTGAACTACGTGATCGAGGAATACTTGCCCGCGAAGCTCTCGAACCCCGATCGGTTCCTCCCGTAGGGGACGGATCGTGATCGAACCGGTTCATCGGCTTCGATCGGCGCTCCTGTGGCTCGCTCGCCTCGTGGGGGAGGTCTACTCCGGCTGGGTGCGCCACCGCTGCACGCAGCTCGGGGCGGCGATCGCCTTCTACGGCATCTTCTCCCTGGTCCCGCTCCTCATTCTGCTCACCTCGAGCTTCGCATTCTTCCTGGCATCATGGGGCGGCGCCGCGTCGTTCAAGGACTCGCTCTTCCGCATCGTCTCGGAAGGGGCATCCCCCCAGATCGCGCAGACGGTCATCGCCGCCATCGGGGCCACGGAGCAGGCGAAGGAAGGCCTCGGACTCGTGGGAGCCATCATGCTCATCGTGGCGGGAACGGGCGCGTTCGGCATGCTCGACAACTCCCTGCAGGTGGTGTGGGATCTCCACGTCTCGACCGATCCCGTGCCGTTTCGGATTCAGGTGATCCGCTTCATTCGCACCCGGCTCGTCTCCTTCCTGCTCGTCGTCGGCGTCGCGCTGCTCACATTCATATCGCTCGTGACCGACATCGTTCTGGATACCGTCGCCCGCAAGACGGGTGAGATCACTCCGGGAAACCTCCGCCTCGCGGAGCTGGGGCTCGGCTTCTTCGCCTCCGGGCTGATCGTCACCCTCCTCTTCCGCTGGATTCCGATGCGGCGGGTTCCGTGGGTGGCGGCCTTCACGGGGGGCTTTCTCACGGCCCTCCTGTGGGAATGGGCGCGGCAGGCGCTCAGCTCCTACCTGACCCGCAAGGACTACGCCCGCGCCTATCCGATCCTCGGATCGGCGATGGCGATTCTGGTGTGGGTCTACATCGGCGGCCTCGTCTTCCTCCTCGGAGCGGAAGTCGCGGCGGCGATCACTCGGATGAGGGCCGAGAGGAGACTCAAGCGCCTGGGCGACGGGAGCGGCGCCCCGGGATGAGACGGCCGGACCGCCTGATCCCCGCAATCCTCCTGGCCGGACTGCTCCTCCGCCTCCCCCTGATCGCTCGCCTCGGCTATCCGCCCGATGTCGCCTACTGGAAGTCGTGGCTCAGCTACTCGGCCGAGTTCGGCCTCTGGAATGTCTACCAGCTCGAGCTGCCCGGCCAAGCCTACCCGCCGGTCATCATGTTCCTGCTCTGCGGATTGGGCCTCCTCTACCGGGCGATCTGGCCGTCGGCGGGCGATTCGGCCTGGCTCACCGCCTTCGTGAAGCTGCCTTCGATTGCGGGCGACCTCGCCGCCGCGGCGCTCCTCGCCGCGCTCGCGCGCCGCAAGGAGGCCGACGGAAGGCTCGGGCCACGAGGGGCGGCCGCGCTGCTCGCCTTCCATCCCGCCGCGATCTGGCTGTCGTCCTTCTGGGGCCAAGCCGACCTCCTCCTCGGCGGAATCGTCGTCGCCGGTTGGTGGATGATCCTGCGGCGCTCCCCGGTCGCCGCCGGCGCGCTCCTCGCGATCGCGCTTCTCACCAAGCCGCAGGCGATGGTCGTCCTCCCCGCGTCGGCGGCGCTTCTTCTGGGACGCTGCGGAGCCGGCGGGCTCTTGCGGGCCGTCGGCTCGGGAGCCGTCGTCGCATCCTTCCTGTCGCTTCCCTTCGTCCTCGCCGGGGATGGATCCGCTCTCGTGCGGATCTATGTCGGCGCCGGGAATGTCTATCCCTACCTCTCGCTCCATGCCTTCAATCCATGGGGGGTGGTGGGGTGGCTCGCCGGCTCCCCGGGGGAGCTCGTCCGCGACGACGGGGCGCTCGTCGCGGGAATCGCGCCGAAGTCGATCGGGATCGCGCTGCTCCTCGCGGCGAGCGCATGGATCGCATGGCGCGCGTTCCGGATCCGAGAGAACGGGCGGGCGTGGAGGCTCCTCACCCTCCAGTGGTTCGCCTTCTTTCTGCTGCCCACGCAGATCCACGAGCGCTATCTCGTGCCGGCTCTCGCGAGCTTCGCGGCGGCGGTCGTCCACGATCGCCGGTGGATGGCCGCCTTCGTCGTCGCCTCCGCGGGGATCTGGCTCAATCTGCTCGTCGTAGCGCCCGGAATCCCCGCGATCGCGAGGATCGTCGAGGCGGTCACGCTGCACGGCGCGATCGTCGCCGCGGGTTTCATCGCCATCGCCATTCTCCTTCTGCGGGCCGAGATCCAGGAGGGATCCCATGAGGACCGGTAGGGCTCGCATCCTCCTCGCGGCGATCCTCCTGGCCGCGGCGCTGACGCGCCTGCCCGGCCTCGATCGATGGCCGCCGCCGATCCACCAAGACGAGGCGAGCAACGGAGTCGACGGATGGAGCCTGCTCGCGACCGGAGCGGATCGGTCCGGGCGGGCGTGGCCGGTCTTCCTCGAGGGCTTCGGCGCGGGAGACAACCGAACCTCCCTCTATGCGATCCTGACGATCCCGGGCATCGCGATCCTGGGGCCCGGCGTGGCGTCGGCGAGGCTCCCGGCGGCGCTGGCGGGCATCTGGACCGTCGCTGCCTGCTACCTGTTCGTAAGACGGATCCGCGGCGGCGGGGCCGCCCTCGCCAGCGCGTGTTTGCTCGCCCTCGCGCCCTGGGCGATCGTCCTCTCGAGGTTCGGTCACGAGGCGAGCCTCACGCCGGCTTTCCTCGTGACCGCTCTCTGGCTGCTGAGTCGCGACGCGCGGGGCTCGGCGATCTCCGCGAGGCGCGCCGTTGCGGGAGGCTTCGCGCTCGCCGCGGGGCTCTACTCGTACCCCTCCGCGCGGGCGTTCCTGCCGATCGCCTCGCTCGCGCTCCTGGTGCCGGGCTTCCCCTTGCGTGGAGATCGATCGAATCGCTACTGGATCGCGGCGGCGATTGCGGCCTGCCTCCCCCTTGCGATCGCATCGGCGGCGCATCCGGATCGACTTCTCGCTCGGACCCAGGCGGCCTCCGTCCTCACGAATGTGCAGCCGCTCGGATCGGCGCTCCTTCTCGTGGGCTGGCAGTATCTCCGCCACTTCGCGCCCGGCTTCCTGTTCCTGAGCGGCGATGGGAGTGCGCTTCATTCGCCCGCGGGGATGGGGGAGCTTCTCTGGATCGAGGCTCTCCTGCTGCCCGTGGGCGTGACGCTTGCGATCCGCAGGCGGGATCCATGGGACCGGTTCTTTGTCCTGTGGCTGCTGCTCTATCCGATCGCATCGGCGAGCAGCCTGGGGGATCGTCCGGAGTATGTGCCGCACTCGTTGCGCGCGGCCGTGGGCTTGCCGGTCTTCCAGATCCTCTCCGGCTCGGGGATGGTCTGGGGGATCTCGCGGCTGCGCGGAAGGAGCGCCCGACTCGTGATCGCCGCGGTGCTCCTGCTCGTCGCGATCAATGCCGCGCTCTTCGGCGCGCGCTTCGCCGGCGCGCATGCGCGCGCGGTGGCCCCGCTCTACCACACGGCCGACGCGCGGGCGATCGAGCGTGTGGCGCGGGAGCGCCAGGCGGGCGAGATCGTGGCGATCGACGCGGTGGGAAACCCCCAGGCTTATGTCTATGCGATCCTCTTCGGGCTCCAGACGCCGGAGGCGTACCAGCGGGAAGAGCGGGAGGTCCTCCAGACGGAGACTTTTCACCGGGTCCGGCGCTCGGGCGAGATTCTCTACATCCACTCCCCGCAGGACGCGGAGGATTTCGCGCCGCTCCTGGCCGGCCGGGTCTGGGCGATCGTCCCACCCGGGGGGCTCGATGCCGGCAGGCTCGTGGAAACCTTCGGCTATGAGGGGGACGAGCCCGGCGTCGAGATCCGTCTGCTGGATCTCCCCGCGGCGGAGCCTCAGCGAAGGTAGCGCGGTGCGATCGCTTCGGCCTCGGCAGCGAGGCGGAGCGCCTCGGCATGCAGCCGCGCCGCCTCGGATCGATTGCCCTGCCTCGATGCGAGGATCGACCGGCACTGCGCCGTGTTGGCGCGCGTGGCGAGCGCCGTGGCGGGCGGATCGTCGATCGATGTGCCGAGGATGCGGTCGCATTCCGCCGCCGCCTGGGCGAACGCGTCCGCGGAGGCGTCGGCGAGCGCGAGGCGCGTCATCTCGGTGACCCCGACGGTCGTCGGTCGCACGCGAACGGATCGAAGGGCATGCCCGAACGCTTCCGCGATCGATCCCCCGCCCGTGCGCAGCCGGAGCGCAACGCTCGCCTCCGCGATCGCCGGCTCTGGGAAACGGCCTTGCGCGAGGGAGGAGGCATGCGATTCGCGCGCGGCGATAACCGCCTTGTCATCGGCGTACAAGCCGACCCAGCCCTCCAACTCGGGGACGATCTCCGCGAGCCCGGATCCGCGGCGGTCGAGAACGCAAAGGTCGATCGCGTAGGAGTCGAGGAACGCTCGAATCGCATCCGAATCGCGCCGGCCGGCCGCGGCCTCAAGGGCATCGAGATCGATCGAGATCCGAGCCGGGTAGGCGGCCTGCGCGCGGCCGTCGATGTAGATCTTGTAGCGCGTCGTCCCGTTCTCCAGCGGTGCGCTGTACAAGAGATAGCCGCCCCAGAGCCAGTCGGTGAAGATCCGTCCGCGAGCCTCCGATGAGACGACGAAATCGGCCGCCTCGCGCGGTTGCTCGTCGACTCGAACGAGACGGGAGCTCCAGCCGAGCGATCGGGGCCATAGCCCGTTGGGAAGCAGGAGTCGCGAGGCGAAATCGGCGCAGGCGGCGATGAGGAGGACGCCGACCAGGATCGCGGCGAGCGGACCCGTGACGCGAAGTCGCGGCCAGGCGCGCGTGAAGCTCGCGGCGATCGGGGGAAGCGCCGCGATGGCGAAGAGGGGAATGAACCGGCGGCTCGCAGCCGCGAGCCCGAAGGCGACCAGAGCGACGGCGGTGATTCGAAGCCCTCTTCCAGCCTCAGGCGAGTCGTCCGCTCTCCGGCGGCGGTCACGCAGGGCCAGGAGAGCCGCCGCGATCCCCGCAAGGACGATGATCCAGAACGCCCTCACTCCGGGATCCGCCAGGGCGCCCGGGGCGAAGGCCGGGCGCCATTCGGCGACACGTCGCCAATGCTGCGCCGCTTCGCCCGCTGACACCTCCCACGGGTGGGTCAGATTGGCGATTCCATAGGGCGAGACGATCGACGCCGCGATCGCTGCGATGGGGAGGAGAAGCTCAGGCACGAGGCGCCGACTCCGCAGCGCCCCGGCAACTCCCGCCGCTCCCAGGGCGAGGATCCCGAAGAGGAATCCGCCGTGGAGATTCGCCCAGAGGACGAGCATCGCGAGGAGCAGGCCGTAGCGCCGCGCTCGTCCCGCTCCGCCGCCGGTCAGCCATGCAATGAGCGCCGCGCTCAAGAGCAGCGTATGGAGGTTGGGACGCGAGTCGATGTACGGGCGGCCGACGACCGCCATGGCGAGAATCGCGAGGCCCGCCATCGTCCGGGACGCGCCGAGCCGGATCGCGGACCTGCCGAGCAGAAGCAGCGTCGCTCCGGCCGCGAGGATGCGCCAGATGGCCAGGCCGGAGAGCCCCGAAACGGAGTGGATCGCCGAGAAGAGGACATGGGAGAGCCAGTTCTGGTTGACCCAGGTCCCGGGCGGCGAGGTGAAGGCGAATGGATCGGTGCGGGTGACGCCGTGCGAGAGGATGTAGCGGCCGCATCCGAGCGAGACCCAGAGATCGCCGGAGCTGACCGCGCGCGTGGCCGCCCAGAGGCTCGCCGCCAGGAGAAGCGCGCCGGCGAGGAGAAGGCTCCTGCGATCCTCGCTCCATCGGTCGATGGCGGTCGGCTGATCCGGCATCTTCCGGTCGGCGAGCGAGCGGCTTCGTCTCATTCCGCGAAGGAACCCCATCCGCGAGGGGAGGTCAAGCCCTCGCGGTAGGATCCATCGAGCCGGCGTCGTCTTCACGCGGAATCCGAGCGGAATCCGATGCGCAAGGTCTGAAGCGGTGGTATCCTGCCCAACCTGCGGAGGAGGAGCATGCCGGCCCGACAGGCGGAGATCGACGGGATGACGCGCGCGACCCACGCCGGGCCGGCCCGAGTGTGGATCGATCTTGCCAACTCTCCGCACGTCCCGTTCTTCGCGCCGCTGATCCCGCGCATGCGGCGGCGGGGCGCCGAGATCCTGCTCACGGCGCGGGACTTCGCCCAGACGGTCGATCTCCTCGAGACCCACGAGCTGCGGGCGCGCGTGATCGGCGGGCACTCGGGCCGCAATCGCCTGACGAAAGGGGCGCGCGTGGCGGGCCGCGCGTTCGCCTTGGCCCGCTCTATCCGCGATCAGAAAGTCGACCTCGCCGCGAGCCACGGCTCGTATGCGCAGATCATCGCCGCCCGGCTCTGCGGGATTCCCTCGGTCACCTTGATGGACTACGAGTTTCAGCCGGCGAATCACTTGAGCTTCCGGCTCGCGCGCCGGGTGATCGTCCCGGCGGTCTTCCCGGAAGCCGACCTCGCCCGATGCGGAGCCTCTCCGTCCAAGGTCGTCCGCTACGACGGGTTCAAGGAGGAGGTCTACCTGGAGGGCTTCGCTCCCGACCCAGCCTTCGATGGAAGGCTGCGGGATGCGATCGAGCCCGCGATCGAGGAACGCGATTGGCTCGATCGAGCGATCCTGGCGGTCCTTCGTCCGCCGGCGACCTTCGCGCTCTATCACGGATTCGAGAACGCCCTCTTCGACCGCGTCGTGGAGCGGATCGCCGATGTTGAGAGCGCGCTCGTCCTCGTCTCGCCGCGCACGCGGGACCAGGCGCGCTCGGTGCTCGACCTGGGTCGGCGAAACGTAAGGATCCTCGCGCGGCCCGTGCCTGGGCTCGATCTTCTCGCGCGAGCCGATCTCGTGGTGAGCGCAGGCGGCACGATGAACCGTGAGGCCGCGCTTCTCGGAACGCCGGCTTATACGGTCTTGGCCGCTCCCCTCGGAGCCGTGGATCGAAGGTTGATCGCCGAGGGCAAGCTTCGCCAGATCGCCTCGTTGGCCGATCTCGACTCGATCGCGATACGCCGGCGCGAGACGCGCGCGCCGGCGAGGGTCCGCGCCGGTCTGGCCGATGAGATCGCCGGGTTGATCCTCGCGACGCCCCGCGCCTGAGCCGGCGGAGGCGAGGCGGCGCGGGCCGAGGGATCAGGCGGGAGTCACGCGGATCGGCTCGCCCCAGGTTGCCAGGCGCGCATCTTGCGTGAGGAAGATCACCTGGCGTTCGGCGGCGGCGCTCTCCAGCGCCGCGCGGATGCGCTCCAGCCGCTCGGCATCGCTGTGAACGAACGGATCGTCGAGGATGACCGGAGGCAGGATCTCTCCCGCGATCAGATCGGCGACCGCCAGGCGAAGGGAGAACGCGAGCTGATCGCGGGCGCCCTGCGAGAGCTGAGCCTCGACGACGGGAAGCGAACCATCGCGGATTCGCACCTCCAGCCCCGGCCCCAGGGAGATCCTCCGCTCCTCGCGGCCCGTGATCGCGCGGAATCGCGCATCGATCTTCTCCTCGAGCGTGGCGCGGTGCGCCGATCGGTACTCCTCGATCGCCTCGCCGAGGAGGTGCCAGGCCTTGGCCGCCGCATCCCTTCTCTCCTCCAGAACCCGCAACGCTTCCTCGCGAGAGAGAATCTCCAGGTCGAGCTGAGCGATGTTCGACCTCACGGGAGGCGACCAGGCGCGCAGCTCCGCCCGCGCCGTTTCAAGCTTCATCCGGGCGTCGTCGAGCCGGCGGACAGCCGTCTCGGCTCGCGCGTCGATCTCTCTGCGCAGCCGGTCCCCCTCCGCGGGCTCGAGCGACTCGTACCGGCGAAGCAGATCGCTCGCGTCGCGGGCCTCCTCCGCGGAGCGCCGAGCGTGGCGCAGCTTCTCGTCCGCCTCCGCGATCGCCGCGGCGAGGGCGGCTCGATCGGCGTACGGGCCTTGGCGCGCCGAGGCGAGGATGTGGGCGGCCGCTTCGCGGATGGAGACGGCCCCGCGCGCGAGCTCTTCACGCGCGCGCCATCGCTCGCGCAGCCGGATGATCGATCCCTCCGAGGCGGCGATCCGTGCCGCACCGATTCCTTCGATCGCCGCATCGAGATCGCCCGCGAGCTTCGCGCATCGCGCCTTCGCCTCGCCCTCCGCCTCGAGCGCGTGCGCCTCGCTCGATCGAAGCTCGACGAAGCGCCGCGCCTCCTCGGCCCAACGGTCCCATCGCTCGGCCGGGATGCCGTTCAGCGCCTCATGGAGCGCGGCGACGGTCGGCGCATGGATCTCCATCGCTTCGGCCGCCTCGCGGAGCCCGCTCCAGGCGGGGGCGAGCTCTGCTAGAGGAAGCGAGAGGGGGTCAACGCGACCGAGGCCCCGATCGCCGATCAGCTCCCCGTCCGAGGCTTCGATCTCCGATACGACCCGCGCGATGGCGGCTCCCATCTCGCGGTGATCGCGGACCGCATCGGGAGCGGGCCGGCCGGTCGCCTCCTCCAGCTTGCGAGACTCCGCAAGGAGCTTCTCTCGGCGATCGCGCAAGCTCTCGAGCATGGCCGAAGGATCTTCGGCCCCCGCGCAGGCAGTGAGAGACTCCTGGAGATTGTGAAGCGCCTGCGCATCGATGTCGCGCTGGGCGAAGATCTCGCGGGCGCGCGCCGGGGCTTCCGCGTCATCGGCGACTCCGGGGATGGACGGGAGGAACTCGGAGCGGAGGAGCCCCTGCAAGTCCGCGATCTCGCGCTCGCGCTGATCGACGCGCGCGCGCGCCTCGCGCATCCGCCTCGGCTCGCGCGCGAGCACGAGGTAGACGGCGGCGAGGACGACGGCCGGGGCGGCGATCGCGACGGCATCGGGAAGGCCAAGCGCGAGGGCGATCGCGGCGGCGAGGGCGGCCGCGGCCGCCGCGATGAGCGTCGAACGAAGCCAGGAGCGCCGATCGCCGGTGGCCAGGACCTCCTCGCGCGCGCTCGCGGCTGCGGCCGTGACCTCGGCGAGCTTCCGGTGGCGGGCGGCGCGGGCCTCGATGAGCGCGAGGTGCCGATCGGTGTCGATCCCCTCGATCGCGGCGTACCGGCGGGCGAAGTCTTCCCGGCGGCGCTCGAGCTCTTCGGCGAGAAGCCCCCGGCTGTCGGCGGCACCCGCGGCGAGCGCCTGCTTCTCCTCGATGTCGCGGAGCATCTCATCGAGGCGGAGGATTCCGTCCTGGACCTCGTCGGGGAGGGTCCCGACCGCGGCGAGCGCCTGCCGCTGCGCTTCGAGCCGCGCCTTCTGCTCCTCGCGAGCGATCCGAGTCCCGAGAAGCTCGCAGAACCGGCCGGCCTCGGCGCGGATCCGCGCGATCCAGAGGGGAGGATCCGATTCGATCGCGGGGATCTTCCGCCAGCGCGCGTTCTCGGGCGACTCGATCTCCCGGCGCAACGCCTCGGCCTTGGCCGTCCAGTCAGCGGCCAGCGAGCGGGCGCCCCCGAGGCTGGTCTCGATCGCGGCCGCCGAGTCGATCCGTGCCGCGAGATCCTCCGGCGCGTCCGCAAGATCCGGGAACTCCGTCTCGCAGCTGCGCTCGCTCTGCGAGGCCCGCATGATCTCCTCGTCGTAGAGCCGCTGCGCCTTCTCGAGCTCCTGAAGCGCGGCGCGCCCCTCGGCGGCGCGGTCCAGATCCTTGCGGTAGGCGTTGAGACCGTCACGGTCGAGACGAGCGGACTCCTCTTCTCGGGCCGCCTCCGCGGCGGCCGTCTCCGCGCGCGCGACGGCATCCTCGAGGAGAACCTGACGCTGGAAGGCCTCGCGGGCCGCGTCTCTCTCCGCTCGCAGCCGCGAGATTCTCTCGATGAGCCGCTCGATCTCGCCGTCGCTTCTCTGCGCGGCGGAGCGCTCCTTCCCGGGCGCTACAAGCTCCAGCTCCCGCGTCTCTCGGGTCAGGGCCTTCACGCGATTGAAGAGAGCCTCCCTCGCGCTCTCCCCTCCGATCCGGCCCACGCCGCTGACGAGCCGGCCGAGCGCCTTTCCGGCCGTCTCCTCGATTCGAATCGGCTGGGAGACGAGGAAGCTCGCGGCGAAGAGGTCCCCCTTGAGGCCCGGATCGGCGAGATCTCCCAGGATCTCCCTCAAGACGATCCGGTACTCCTCGCGCACCGGCGTCTTCCCGGCGGGATTGGCGATGCCGTCGAAGAGGCGCTCGCGCGGCCGGCCGTCCGAATCGATCATCTCGACGAGAGTCTTGTGGCTCGCGAAGTCGCGGCGGATGCGGAGTTGCCGGTCGCCGACCCGCAGATCGAGCCGGCCGCGGCACGGCCCCTCCGATCCCCAGGATCGGAACCGGCCGATCCCCGGCACGCTCGCATCCTTCTCTCCGGGAAGGCCGAAGAGGAGGTAGCGAAGCCCCTCGGTCATCGTGCTCTTGCCGGCCTCGTTCGGCAGCGAGAGAACGCCGAAGCGATCCGGGAAGTGGAAGCTCGTCGCGTCTCTCCAGACGCCGAAGCCCTCGAGGTCGAGACGGATCAGACGGATCGCGCGCGTCATGATCCCTCCCCCCGAAGGGCGCGAAGCCCCTCCTCCGCGACCCGGTCCCAGAAGGCGCGGCGCGCGGGATCGGAGTCGGCCTCGCGCGCCGCGAGCAGCCGCGCGACGAATGCGCCTTCGAGGGTGCGCTGCGCGGCGAGCGGCTCCCAGTCGCCCAGGGCTGCGGCGGGGGCCTCGGCCGAGACCTCCAGGCCGCGGAACCGGGGCGCGTGACGGCGGACCGTCTCGGCCGCGTCGATCGGGAAGCCGGGTCGTCCGCGAAGGATGACCCGCAGGAACTTCGCCGACTGGCTCCCGGACGCCTCCGCTTCGATGCGGCGATCGAGCTCATCCGGTCCGGAGAGCCCGACCGATTCGATCTCCAGTGTCGAGAAATCGCAGGTGCGGATGCCCAGTGGCACCGCGTCGATCGGCTCGAGAACCGGCGTCGGCCCGGAGAGATCGACGAGAGAGAGGACGCGGGCGCCGGGGTCGGAGAAGCCCAGCCCCTCAACCGGCCCGGGATAGAGGGCGAGGCAGGAGCCGCGTTCGCTCTTGTGAATCTGGCGCCTGTGGATATGGCCGAGGGCGAGATAGTCGATGCCCCAGCGCGCGAGCTGGTCGATCTCGATGGCGAACGCGCGGGGTCCCTCGGCGATGAAGCGGCCGAGGCGATCGACGAGCGTGCCGTGGAAGAGGCCGATCCGCCTTGAATCGGCCGCGCGCTCGGTCGCAAAGGGGCTCTTCCACTGGGATGGCTCGGGGTTGCGGCCCTGCTGGAAGGCGCATGAGACGACCTCGGCCGTGACTCCGGCGAGGTCGATCTCGGCGACGATCCGGGGCTCCCGCTCCGAGACGAGGCGGCCGGGCCAGATGGATGCTCGCGCCCGGTAGACGCCGTCGGGATAGGTCCATTCGTCGTGGTTGCCGGGCAGGGTGATGACCTGGATGCCGGCGGCGACGAGCGTCTCGATCGGGCGGATCGCCCGGTCGATCTGCTCGGTCGAAGGATAGGGGTTGTCGAAGAGGTCGCCGGCGATCAGGACTGCGCCCAGCTCAGGCGCCGAGGGTCCGATCGCCCAGGCCGCGATCCGTTCCAGAACTCCGTCGGCCTCGCGCGCCCGAGCGGCGGCCTCCTTGCCGAGGTAGCCGTGAGCCGACCCGATGTGGAGATCGGCCAGGTGGAGGATCTTCTTCGGCATGCTCCTCTGCCCGCGGATCGAAGATCGAAGGTCGTCGAGGAAACGGCATGGCGGCGCCTGCCTTTTCAGGATGGCATCCTTCGGCCATCGCCGGAATGCCGCAAGGCCTATTTGCGATCGGCGGCGCGAAGGGATTCCGCGTCCGCGCGTACGGCCGCCCCAGGCGGCTTCGGCGAGGGGCGCCCCCGTCGGCGCGAAACCTCCTTATTCGAGATAGATTGCGCAATTCAATGATGCCATAATTCTTTATGTCGCAATAAATTGAGGCCCGCGCGCAACTCGGCCGACCACACTTGGCTTGACATTTGCGTCGTGATATGTAAACGTTTACATCGCCTTCTCGCCGCATGCTCGCAGGCACGCGCCGGGGACCCGTCGTTCCCGATGTGAGACCGCCGAGAGGATGGAACTGTGGCCACGATCAAAGAAGTCGCCCAGGCCGCCGGAGTGTCGATCGCCACCGTGTCGCGCGTCTACAGCGGCTCGGCGAAGGTGACCGAGGAGACCGCCGCGAGGGTCCGCTCGGCGGCCGCCATGCTCGACTACTGGCCCAACAGCGCCGCGAGGAGTCTCTCCACCAATCGGACGCATGTGCTGGGCGTCCTTCTCCCGGATCTCTTCGGCGAGTTCTTCTCCGAGGTGATTCGAGGCATCGACCGCGAGGCCCGGAGGGAGAGATTCCAGATCCTGATCTCATCCTCCCACGCCAACTCCGAGGAGTTCGTGGTCGCCGCGCGATCAATGCGTGGACGCATCGACGGACTGGTGGCCATGACCCCGGACAGCGATTCCCCCTCCGCCATCGAGCAGATCCAGCGCAGCATGCGCGTCGTCCTGATCAATCCTTGGACGGCCGTCCCGGGATGCGATTCCGTCTCCATCGGCAACTTCGACGGGGCGGTCGCCCTCACGCGCCACCTGATCCGGCTCGGCCACCGGAGAATCGCGACCGTGACCGGCCCGCAAGAGAACATCGACGCCTACAATCGGTTGCGCGGTTACCGGACCGCGCTCGAGGAGGCCGGGATTGAAGCCGACGACCGGCTCGTCCTTCCGGGCGACTTCACCGAGGCCTCCGGTTACGCGAGCGTGGCGAGAATCCTCGGCCTGCGCCCCCGACCGACGGCCGTCTTCGCAGCCAACGACTATATGGCGATCGGACTCCTGGGCGCTCTTCGGGACGCGCGCATCGCAGTCCCCGGAGACCTGGCCGTCGCCGGATTCGACGACATCCCCATGGCCCAGTACCTGAGCCCGGCGCTGACGACCGTGCGGGTCGACAGCTACGCGCTCGGGCAGCGGGCCCTTCAGCTCTGGGTGAGACCCGACGCCGGCAACGGAGCGCGTCGGGAGACGCTCCCTACGCGGCTCATCGTCCGCGGCTCGTGCGGCGAGGCGAATCCGGCCGCCTGCGAACGGGGATCCCGCGCGATGTCGGATCACGACAACGCCGAGAATCGACGCATTCAGGAGTCGGAGCCCGGTGACGGGCGCCGACAGGACGGTAAATCCGGGCCGGCACCGGCCGGGAACCAGGAAACAGGGGCACGAGGCAGCATTGTGGTCGATCAGGAGAGTCATCATGAAGACGCTTAGCTCGTTTCTAATCGGAATCGGCGCGAGCCTGCTCATCGTTCTGCCCGCGCAAGGACAGGCCGCGCGCGAGGATGTGATCTGGGCCCGCCGCAGTCTCAGCTTCATCACGCTCGACGGCGTGCTGAACGAGAATGCCTGGGCCGTCGCCGAGTCGATGATCGTCGAGTTCCCCCAGGACACCGGCATCCCGGGGAGCGGATGGAAGTACGAGGCCGGCCAGCAGCCGATCAGCCCCACGTACGCGGTGCTGAAGTTCCTCACTTTCGAGGGACAGCTCTATCTCGGGGCGAGGGTGTCGGATCAATCGGTCGGCGGGTCCGCGACCTGGGAGCGCTTCGACGGCTTTCTCATGTCGATCAAGGACCATCTGAGCGAGAACGCGCCGAAGCCTCCCACCGAGTACTTCTACTCCTGGTGGTACGCCGAGAGCGAGGATCCGCAACCGCCGGGCCAGGAGCCCGCCTTCGTCGGGCGCTTCGGAAGCTGGCCCCCGGGCACTCCCCGCACTGAGGAGGCGATCGCGGCCTGGGATGCCAGGACGATCGTCGACGGACTCTCCAACGACGATGCCGTGGTCGACGAGGGCTACACCGTCGAGATGCGATTCGATCTCGAAGTCCTCGGCTACGACGTCGAGCGCAGCGATGGGGACATCATCGAGTGGAACATCTCGATCTACGACTGCGACTGGTTCTGGCCGATCAATGGGCCCATCTTCAGCTCCAACCGCGTCTGGTGGCAGAGTCCGTGGGGGAACGACGACTGGTACAGCGAGGTCCGTATCCATGCCCGCCCCTCCGTCCACACGGGCTCCGGGCCCGTGCCGGAGATCGGACCGGAAATGCGGGTCGCGCACGGCAACGACTTCGCCGCCCCCGTGATCGACGGCCAGCTAAACGAGAACGTCTGGATCTACGCGCCCTACTTCTGGATCCGCTACGACGATGAGGAGCTGCGGAAGACCTACCCCGCCGTCGGGCCATACCGCGCCGGCCAGTACCAGCCCCCGGTCAACGGAGGTGAGGCCTTCGTCCTCGATCCCGCCAATGCGCAGGTGAAGATGTTCTTCCGCGACCACTACCTCTATCTCGGGTTCGACGTGTTCGATCAGGTCGTGCAGTACCATGCGAACTTCGATCGTTGGGACGGCTTCATCGTGGTCGTGACCGACGTCGTTCTCCGCCACGACGACAACAACCTCCTCGATCGCAGACTTGCCTTCCAGGTCGCGCCGGACGGTTCCTACATGGCGCACGACTACCTCGCCACGCTCCTCGACGAAGGCGGGGCGGAGATCAGCCTCGCGCTCAAGGCCGGAACGACGGTCGACACCCTGGGGCTGCAGGCCGACACCGGGTACAAGGTGGAGCTCAAGATCGACCTGACGAAGCTGAGCTATCCGGCCGATCTTGGCGACGGCACCCTCCACATCGGGATCGATCACCTGGACGGCGACTCGTTCATCCCGATCACGGATTCGTACGGGACGCGCACCTGGTGGTTCCGTGAGCGCCAGAACGAGTGCTGTCCCGTCTGGGCGTACATGGATCCGGGCTTGAGCGTTGCCGACGTCTCGGAGCCGGGCGACCGGTTCGCCTCACGGGTCTCGAACTACCCGAATCCTTCGAGCGCGACGACGATCGAGTATGTCCTCGCCGAGCGCGCGCGCGTAGGGCTCGAGGTCTACGACGTCCAGGGACGTCTCGTGCGCGAGACGGATCTGGGCATCCAGCCGGCCGGAACCCGCCAGATCGACTTCGACGCGCGGGATCTTGGCCAGGGGATCTACCTGTATCGCGTGAAGATCATGGATCCGTTCGACGGCGCCGTTCGCTCGCTGAGAACGGGCCGCATGGTGACGGTTCGTTGATTTCGAGGATGAAGCCGCACGGGGTGGGACTCGCCGAGGGGGCGGCCCGCCCCGCGGGCGTCGGAGATCTCCGACGCGGGGGAGTGAGATGATGGCACGCGGTGGGCGCCGGGGCTCCGCAGGCGCCGCGATCCTCGCGATCTCGATCGCGGCGCTCCTTTGCGGCTCTCCGGTCTCCGTTCTTGCGGGGACCACGGGAAAGATCGCCGGGAGCGTGGCGGACTCGAAGGGCTTGCCCCTCCAGGGAGCGACGGTCGTGCTGCTCGGCAAGCCCCTCGGGGCTTACGCGGACAAGGATGGCCATTACGACATCCTGAACATCCCGGCCGGGACCTACGACGTGAGCTTCACTTACGTCGGGTATCGGTCGAAGACCGTCCAGGGGATCGTCGTCTCCGCGGACCTCACGACCCGTCTGGACGCGGTCCTCGAGGAGACGGCCGTCGCCATGGAAGAGGTCGTCGTCAAAGCGGAGCGACCGGTCGTGGACGTGAACCTCACGAGCACTCGGTCCACCCTGACGCGGGATCAGATCGCGGACCTTCCGGTCCAGGACCTGGAGGACGTCGTCAACCTTCAGGCGGGAGTCGTCGACGGGCACTTCCGGGGCGGGCGAATCGGCGAGGTCCAGTATCAGATCGATGGCGTGAGCACCAACAATCCGTTCGACAATACCTCCAGCGTGAAGATCGACCGCTCCCTGCTCCAGGAGGTCCAGGTGATCAGCGGGACCTTCGACGCCGAGTACGGCCAGGCCATGAGCGGCGTCGTGAACACGGTCCTGCGCCAGGGGGGAGACCGCTTCGAATGGAGCGGCGAGGTCTACTCCGGGGGCTACTTCTTCCCCGGTCGCGAGGACGAGCGTCTGGCCGACGACGAGGTGCGCCCGGCGGGGATCCAGAACTACCAGCTCACGGTGAGCGGGCCGACGCCGCTTGCGAACACCGTCTTCCTGGCAAGCGGGCGGCGCTTCGTGCACGACGACTATGTCTACGGCACTCGCGTCTTCACCCCTTTCGACACCACGAACACGCGAACCGGGGTGATCAGCGCGAGCGGCGACGGGGAGAAGGTGGCGCTGGGATACTCGCGGGAATGGTCGGGTCTCGTCAAGCTGACCAACGCCTCGCTCCAGAACATCAAGCTCAACTACCAGGCGATCGTCAATTCCATCGACGGGCGCCAGATCAAGTACGCCTATGTGCTGAATCCCGACGGCGCCTCCAAACAGGAGACCTTCTCCGTCGCGCACGGGATCGACGTGACTCACACGCTCGGCAAGTCGACGTTCTACAACCTGAGCCTTCGGCAGAACTACTTCGACTACAAGGACTATCGCTACGAGGACGTCTACGACGCTCGATACGACTCCGCCGGGCCGGCGACGCTCATCCGGGGCGTTCTCCACGACGCCTATCTCAAGGGCGTGGATTTCACGCGCTACGAGCAGAAGACCGACACGAAGGTCCTCAAGTGGTCGATCTCGAGCCAGGTCAGCGCCGAGCACAACCTGAAGGCGGGCGTCGAGTACCAGAAATCGAAGATCGAGTTCGGGACGCCGGGCTACCTTCGCTACTTCGTCACGGATATCAACGGGAGGATTGAGGAAGTTCTCGTTCGGATCATCGATCAGCCTCCGGACTTCCCCGCGGTGCAGGAGTACAATCCCACGATCGCATCGGCCTTCGCGCAGGATCAGATCGAGTGGGATGACCTCACTCTGCGGATGGGGCTGCGCTTCGATCTCTTCGACGCCAACTCGACGGTCCCGAGCGATCTCTCCAATCCCGCGAACACGATCCAAGGAGCGCCCGCCTCGCACCCGAAAGACACGACGATCAAGACGCGACTTGCGCCGAGACTCGGAGTCGCCTACCCGATCAACGAACGCGCCGGGCTCCACTTCGCCTACGGGCACTTCTACCAGTTCCCCGCGATGAAGGAGATCTTCAGCAACGCGGACTACAACGTCCTGAACAAGCTCCAGGCCGGCGGGATCAGCTACGGCACGCTCGGGAATCCCGACATCAAGCCGGAGCAGACGGTTTCCTACGAGTTCGGCTTCAAGTACGCGATGACCAGATGGATGGGGCTCGACGCGTCGCTATTCTACAAGGACATCCGTGATCTGCTGGGCGTCGAGTTCGTCTCGACCTACAACGGCGCGGAGTACGCGCGTCTGACCAACGTCGACTTCGGCAACGTCACGGGCTTCACGATCTCGGTCGATCAGAAGCCGATCGGTCTCTTCAGCGCGTCGCTCGACTATACCTGGCAACAGGCGCTGGGCAACTCGAGCGACCCTCGGGAGACGGCGACGCGGGCGGAAGCGGGGGATGACCCACAGCCGAGGGAGGTGCCGTTCAACTGGGATCAGCGGCACACGGTCAATCTGACGGCCACCCTCGCGAAACCGGACGACTTCACCGCGAGCGCCGTGGTGCGCGCGGCGAGCGGGCAGCCTTACACCCCTGTGATCGAATCGGGCTTCGGCAGCGGCCTGGACACGAACTCCGGGCGCAAGCCGGGCGGCATCGTCGTCGACCTGAGGGGGGAGAAGAAGTTTCGCGGCCGCTGGGCGAGCTGGGGGATCTTCTGCCGCGTCTTCAACCTCTTCGACGAGCGCTACTTCAATGGAGCGGTCTTCAACAGCACGGGAAGTCCCTACTACTCGCGCTTCCCGGTCACCGACGAGGTGGCCTTGAACGATCCGACTCGATTCTATCCGCCGCGGCGGATCGAGCTTGGCATCAGTCTGGGAGGGTTGACCGGTGGGGAGTAGAGCCTCGGGGAAGGATCCCCATGGAGTCGGAATGAAAGCGATGTCGCGGGCTGGCGCGCTCGCGGGGATCGCGATCGGCCTGCTGCTGTCGTTCGCAGGAGGCGCTCGGGCGCAGCTCGAGCCCGTCGTGCCGCCCGATCAGCGCGGGGGGTTCGATTCGGAGCGGGCCGGCTACCATGACGCGGCCAATATCCGCACCATCTTCTGGAACTACGGGATGGTCGGCGACTATCCGCCGGATCCCGGCAACGTCGATCTCTCGGTGTTCCACTCCGTGGAGGCGCCCAAGGGAAGCGGGATGAACTACTCCGACGGGATCACCCCCTTCGTTCTCGCGAAGATCCGCCAGCGCAACGGCAACGAAGCCTACATCATGGAGACCGGCTTCCGGGAGCGGCAGGGGATCAGCATCTACCAGAACCGGATCATGCGGTTCGAGCCGCGGCCCGGCTACTTCCAGGCCGATCCAGGCGTCAATCCGGCTCGATCGCCGGCCATCAGCAGCGACCCGCGCACCTGGCCTGACGTCTGGCCCGACAAGGCCGACGATCCCGACGATCCGGGCTGGGAGGGGAAGTGGAACGGCTACTTCGGCAAGCGCCCGGCGGCGGATCAGGAATCGTTCACCGTGATGGACGACGACTACTACGACGCCTGGGATTACTTCCCCGACAGTCGCGACTCGACCCGGCACGGGCTGGGCCTGCGCATCGAGGTGCGCGGATTCCAGTGGGCGAACCCGCAGGCGGGCAATGTGATCTTCTGGCACTACGACATCACCAACGAGGGCACGACCGACTACGAAGACAACATCATCTTCGGGCTTTATATGGACTCGGGCGTCGGCGGAAGCGCCCTGTCCTGCGACGGCATCTACGAATCGGACGACGACAACGCCTTCTTCGATCGCACCTTCGATCAGGACGTCCTGAACCTCGTCTACACATGGGACCGCTATGGCCACGGCAAGGACCTGGGAGGCCTCTGCGGGAAGACCGGGTATCTCGGCTACGCCTACCTCGAGACGCCCGGCAATGCCTTGGACGGCGCTGACAACGACGAGGACGGGATCACCGACGAGCTTCGCGACGGCGGCCCCGGAGAACTGATCGTCGGGCCCGAGAACATCCTCGCCTGGGTCGAAGCCAACTACGATCTGGAGCGCTTCGCCGTCGAGTACGGTCCTGTGGAGAAGCGGGGGGCCTTCCGGGCCGGCCGCTGGTGGACAGGCGATGAGGACATGGACTGGAACTCCGAGTTCCACGATCTCGGAGCCGACGGCGTGGCCGAGACCTTCGACGAAGGCGAGCTCGACGGCATGCCGACGGCCGGGGAGCCCTACTTCGATCGGACCGACCTGAACGAGTCGGATCAGATCGGGCTGACCGGCTTCAAGATGAACCGGATCCGCGCGGGGCAGGGGAATCCCGATCCGGAAATCGACGACATCCTCTTCTTCACGAACAGCGAGAACTGGCCTCAGCGGCTCTACGAGCAGTTTACCGCCGCGGATCCGGCCGACCGCTTCGACCGGGCCCTCTCGTCGAACTACAACATCGGATTCCTCTTCGCATCGGGCCCCTTTACGCTGGCCGCGGGCAAGACCGAGCGGTTCAGCCTCGCGTTGGCATACGGCGGAGACCTCGACGAGCTCCGAAGAACGGTGCAGACGGTCCAGCAGATCTACAATGCGAACTACCAGTTCGCCGTCCCCCCGCCCCAACCGACGCTCCACGCCGAGGTCGGCGAGAGCCACGTCCGTCTCGTGTGGGACGACGTGGCGGAGCGCGGGCTCGATCCGGTGACCAACCTGATCGACTTCGAGGGGTACCGAATCTACCGCTCGACCGACCCGGAGTTCCGGGACGTGCGGGTGATCACGACCGGGACCGGGAGCGGGCCGATCGGCAACGGCCGGCCGAGCGCCCAGTTCGACCTCGCGAACGGCAAGAGGGGTTTCTCGAGCCAGACCGTCGAGGGAGTCTCCTACTACCTCGGCACCGACAGCGGGATCACGCACACCTGGACCGACTCGTCGGTCGTCACGGGCCAGGAGTACTACTACGCCGTCTGCGCTTACGACCACGGCTCCGATTCGCTCGCCTTCTATCCCTCGGAGAACTCCATCCCGATCTCGCGCACGGCGCGCGGCGGGTTGATCCTGCCGGATAACGCGGTGGCGGTTCGTCCCGAGCCGAAGGTCTTCGGTTACGTGGGATCCGAGGTGGACGACATCCGTCACGAGGCCGGCAGCGGGCTGGCGACTCTCGATGTCGCGATCGTGAACTCGGGGCTCGTCCCCGACGGCCACCTCTACGCGGTCACCTTCAAGACGGCCGCTCCGGACTCGCTGCTCGCATCGACCTACACGCTTCGGGACAGCACGGCCCACCGCACCCTCTTCCGCACGGGCCGCGATATGGACGGCCTCGGGATCGGTCCATCGGGGGACGGTTTGCTGCCTCTGGTGAACAGGCAGATCAAGGAGATCTCCATCGATTCGGCGGCCACCGGATGGGAGGCGGGCGGGCCCACGAACACCCTGCTCGGGATCAGCTATCAGAATGTGCTGCCGAAGAACCTGCGACGCATCGGATATCCGAGGAATCTCGTGATTCGCTTCGACGACGTGGTGGTCGACACATCCCTGGCGATGTTCCCCCTTCCCGCGCGGCCGGCGAAGTTCAAGGTCTTTGCGAAGGGCGAGGGGGTCGAGGAGGAGATGGACTTCCGATTCCGGGATCTCGATCTCGACGGGACTCTGAGCCGGGCCGACGAGTACTTCGATATCGTCAGCTACCTGCCTTCGGATCCGACGATTCCGCAAGTCACATGGCGCGCGGCTCTCGACACCCTCGGCCAGTCCGAGCGGGGCGAGATCCTGCCGCCCGCGCGGGGCGACAACTTCCACCTGGAGCTGCTCGCCCCGCTGGGAGCGGCGGATGTCTTCACCTTCCGGACGCGGGGGGAGCGGATCGACAGCGGCTTGGCGAAAGACCAGTGGGGCGAGGAGCCCTACGTGGTGCCCAATCCTTATGTGGCCGCCGCCTCGTTCGAGCCCGAGCGGTTCGCAGTTTCGGGCCGCGGGGAGCGGAGGATGGAGTTCCGCGCCCTGCCGGCGGGTTGCACGATTCGGATCTATACGGTGCGTGGGGATCTGGTGCAGACGCTCCGTCACGAGGGATCGAACGACGGAATGGTCCCGTGGGATCTCCGCACGAAGGACAACCTGGATGTGGCGCCGGGTTTGTACGTCTTCCACGTCGATGCGGGAGCCCTGGGGACCCGGATCGGCAAGTTCGCCATCATCAAGTGAGGATGGAAACGATGATACGGCGGATCGGAATCGGGTTGGCGCTCGCGCTCCTTGCGGCGGGAGCGGCGAATGCTCAGAGCAAGACGGGGACTTCGATCGGGCAGTTCCTCCTGATCGAGCCCAGCGCTCGGTTGACCGCGATGGGCAATGCCGGCGTTGCGCTCTACGACGGCATCCAGTCCGTCTACTACAATCCCGCCGCCCTGGCGAGCGTGGACCGCTACGCCCTGCAGGCGAGCCACTCCGACTGGCTGGCGGGAATCGACTACGACTACCTCGCGGTGGGCGCCCCCTTCGGGCGCTTCGGGACGGCCATGATCAGCGTGACGGCCCTGTCATCGGGCGAGATGGACGTCCGCACCGTCGAGATGCCGCACGGGACCGGAGAACGGTACTCGGTGAATGACCTGGCCGTCGGCCTCGCCTACGCGCGGCCGATCAGCGATCGTTTTTCGGCCGGGGGCCAGCTGACGTATCTCCAGGAGACGATCTGGCACACTTCGATGAAGACCTTGGTGCTGAATGTCGGCACGCTCTACCGGATCTCGGAGAATGGGCTTCACATCGGCTCGAGCATCTCGAACATCGGCACCAAAGGGGGATTCTCCGGGCGGGACCTCGCCATGCAATACGACAACGATCCGGACCGCTACGGGGACAATAGCGCGCTGCCCGGCGAGCGGTTCACGGACGACTTCCCGCTGCCGATCCTCTTCCGCGTGGGGCTCGCCTACCCGAAACAGGTGGGCCGCGATTCGCGCCTCCTGCTCGAGGTGGACGCCTTCCATCCGAGCGACAACACCGAGTCGATGAGCCTGGGCGCGGAGTGGACCTGGAAGGAGGCGCTCTCGCTTCGAAGCGGATACCAGAACCTCGCGCAGAAGGACTCGGAGGTGGGGCTCACGCTCGGAATCGGCCTGCGCGGCCGCATCGGGCAGCCCGAGTTCCATTTCGATTACGCATGGGCCGATTACGGCCGGTTGGAGGAAACGCATCGACTGACATTCGTCCTGACCTACTGAGCCGCGGATGGGCAAGGACGATCTGAAGATATAGGGGGATGGAGAAACCTTGGAGAGTGGAATGAGAAGAATCATCTTGGGCATCATCCTGTCGGCGCTCATCGTCACCGGGGCGCAGGCGATCGAGACCGAAGCGCTGCTCGACTCGCTTCAATACACTTCATTCCAGTTCTTCTGGAACGAGGCGAATGCGAACAACGGCCTCATCCGGGATCGCAGCGTGAACGGATCTCCATGTTCGATCGCGTCCCTGGGATTCGGCATCTCCGCGATCCTGATCGGAATCGACCATGGCTGGGTGAGCCGGGAGGAAGGGCGGGGCAGGATCCTCACCGCCCTCAACACCCTCTGGTCCAAGCCGATGGGCTCCGGATACACGGGCTACATCGGCTACAAGGGCCTCTACTACCACTTCATCGACATGACGACCTGCCTGAGGACCTGGTCGTGCGAAGTCTCGACGATCGACTCGGCCCTTCTCTTCGCCGGGATCCTCGACGCCAAGCAGTACTTCGCGACCGATGATCCGCTCGACGTCGAGGTGCGCGCGCTGGCCGACTCGATCTACTACCGCGCCGACTGGGAGTTCTTCCGGGACGGCACTGCGGGGCTCCGGATGGGGTGGAAGCCGGAGAACGGTTTCTCGGGCTTCGGCCTCTGGATCGGCTACAACGAGGCGATGATCCTCTACCTCCTCGCCCTGGGATCGCCCACGTTTCCGGTTCCGGAAAGCGCCTGGAATGTCTGGACGAGCGGATACGACTGGCTCAGCTTCTACGGCCAGACCTACATCAATTTCCCGCCCCTCTTCGGACACCAGTACTCGCATTGCTGGATCGACTTCCGCTACATCCAGGACGCCTACACGCGAAACCACGGGATCACGTACTTCGAGAACTCGCGGCGGGCGACCCTCGCGCAGCGCGCCTACAGCATCCACAATCCCGGGGGATGGGTCGGGTACGCGGAAGACCTGTGGGGGATCACCGCCTCCGACACGCCGACCGGATACCGGGCGCGCGGGGCGCCTCCGCCCCAGAACGATGACGGGACGATCGCGCCGACGGCCCCTGCCGGATCGATCCCATTCACGCCGAGCGAGTCGATCGCCTGTCTCAAGAACATGTATGAGACATACAGGCCGCAACTCTGGTCGACCTACGGCTTCCGGGATGCGTTCAACCTCACGGTCGACTGGTGGGATCCCGACTATATCGGTATCGATCAAGGTCCCATCATCGTCATGATCGAGAATTATCGGACGGGGGCGACCTGGAATCGGATCATGCAGAACGCCGATGTCCAGCGGGGGCTCGCGCGCGCCGGATTCAGTCTCGCCTCGGACGTGGCGATCGATCCCTTGGCGCCCCGTCTCATCCTCGGCCCGAACAGCCCGAACCCGTTCAGAGGATCCTCAACCGTGTCGTTCCGTCTCGCCGAACCGGGCCGGGTGCGTCTCTCGCTCCTGAGCCCAGGCGGACGGGTCGTCGCCCGTCTTCTCGATGCCGATCGGCCCGCGGGCTTGCACACGATCGATCTCGATGGGACGGAGCTTCCGAGCGGCGTATACTACTACAAGCTCGAGGCCGGCGAAGGCAGCGCTGCACGGCGCTGCGTGGTGCTCCATTGAACGCGCTCCTGGGAATCCTCGCGGAGATGGGGCGATGACCGTCTCTGCGATCACGATCGTGCTCTCTCGGGCGCCGCCCGCCTGTCCGGGATGTCTGGCCGCTCGAACCGAGTTCCTGCGGGCGGGCATCGGCTTCCGGCATGAACCCGTCGAACAGATCGTCGGGTCCGGGCGCCGGGTCCCGTCCAGAACAGCCAACTAAGGAGGAAACATCCATGAAGAAGTTGCACATCCTGACGGCCCTGCTCCTCGCGGCCGCGCTGGTGCCGGCTCTCGCCGGGGCCACGCCGCATCCGAACAGCGCCGTCTTCCACACCCGCGTCTTCGACGACTGCCCGACCTCGATCTTGACGACCTTCAACAACTACCCGACCGAGATCTGGATCGACGACGCCCAGCTCGACTGCTTCGGCTACGCGAACCTGCACAACTGGCACTTCTCCGAGGACGGCGTCAACGACGCGGTGTTCAACAACGACAGCGCCTTCCGTTTCGCGATGGACATGACCGTCGACGGCACCGGCGATGGCGAAGCCGGACTCCAGGTCGCTCCCTGGTGGTCGCAGAACGTCGACGGCCGGTTCAACTTCCGCACCACCGACGGCGAGATCGCCTGCTTCGGCGGCCGTCTACCCTTCTACTCGTTCACGGCCCAGCAGGGTCTGACCTACGTGAAGGGGACCACGGTCCGCGTCGAGATCATCTACGAGGCGAACGAGCTGACCGAGCAAGACCCGGGCACGATCGTCTACAACTTGACGATGAACGGGATGGACTACACGAGCGGCGTGCTTCCCTTCGACATGGGGAACCCGAACGAGCCCTACGGACTCTGGGGGATCCTCGACGACGCGCGTGTGGGCGCCTATGTCCAGTGCTTCCTGGGCAATGGGACTGCGGTCGGGCTGCGCGCCACCTGGGGAAACATCGAGTTCGAGGTCCTGGACGATCCGACGCCCACGGTCGAGACGACCTGGGGAAAGGTGAAGGGGCTGTTCCGCTAAGCTAACGTGAGGCGACCCGGTACCGGGATCGCGCCGCCGCCGGCGCGATCCCGGACCGCCGCCCTCCGGGCCCGGGGCCCGGGGTCCGGGAAGTCTCCTCGGGGCGATCCTCAGGGAGGGGGGATGGCGTCGTTCATTCGCGCAAGCTGCTGGATCGTTCTGCTTCTCTGCTCGGCCGGATGCGCCGAATCGCCTCCTCGATCCTCCTCATCCCCGGACGCCTCCGCCCGCGCTGCCGCCTTCCTCGATACCCTGCAGCAAAGGACGTTCCACTACTTCTGGGACTTGAGCGATCCCGAGACCGGCTTGACGCCCGACCGGGCGCCGACGCGCTCCTTCGCGAGCGTCGCCGCCGTCGGATTCGCGTTGACCGCCTACTGCGTCGGCGCCGAGCGCGGTTTCGTCGACCGGCAAAGCGCGGCCGGACGCGCGCTGACGACCCTGCGCTTCTTCCGCGACTCTCCCCAGAGCGCGAATGCCGGCGGAAGCACCGGCTACAAGGGGTTCTACTACCACTTCCTGGAGCCCGAGACGGGGCACCGCTTCCGCGACGTGGAGCTTTCCACCGTCGACACAGCCTTGCTGCTCGCGGGCGCCTTCGCCTGCCAGGCCTACTTCGACCGGCCCGCGGCCGCGGAGGACAGCATCCGGGGAATCGTCGATCAGCTCTACCGGCGCGTGGACTGGCGCTGGGCCCAGCCTCGTTCGCCCCTGATCGTCCATGGCTGGGATCCCGAGTCGGGCTTTCTTCCCTACGACTGGGGCGGCTACAACGAGGCGATGCTCGTCTACCTGCTCGCCATGGCATCGCCCACGCATCCGGTCGAGCCCGGCGCATGGAAGGCCTGGGAGGCAGGCTACCGCTGGGGCAGCTTCCAGGGGTATGAGCACCTCGGATTCGCGCCCCTCTTCGGGCACCAGTACTCCGCCGTATGGATCGACTTTCGCGGGATCCGGGACGGATACATGCGCGATCGCGGAATCGACTACTTCGAGAACGGGCGTCGCGCGGTCCTCGCTCAGCGCGCCTACGCGATCGAGAATCCGCTGGATTACGCCGGCTACGGTCCGACGCTATGGGGGCTCTCGGCGTGCGATGGGCCGGTGAGCGGCGAGTACGAGATCGAGGGGCGGCGCCGCCGGTTCGAGACCTACTGGGCGCGGGGCGCCTCGTTCACCGAGGTCCAGGACGACGGGACGATCTGCCCCCCGGCCCTTGCCGGCGCGCTTCCCTTCGCGCCGGAGGCTGTCCTGCCCGCTCTGGTCGCGATCCGCGATCGCTACGGGTCCAGGATCTTCTCGAAGTACGGATTCCTCGACGCGCTGAACCCGACGTTCACGCTCGATGTCCCGGTGCAGCATGGCCGGGTCGACGGCGGGATGGGATGGTTCGACACCGACTATATCGGCATCGACCAGGGACCGGTGGTCGCGATGATCGAGAACCACAGAAGCGGGCTCATCTGGGAGACGATGAAGCGGAGCCCGCACATCGTCGAAGGGCTCAAGCGCGCGGGCTTCACGGGCGGGTGGCTCGACTCGCTCGGAATCGGTCGATGAGCGGAGGCGGGCGAAGCGCGGCCTCGGCGGCGGCGCTGGCGCTCCTGATCCTCTCCGGCGGATGCGCGGGCCCGCAGGAGCCCCGAAAAGTCGATCTTCGGTTCTGGGGCATGGGCCGCGAGGGCGAGGTCGTCCAGGAGATGATGCCGGAGTTCGAGGCCGCGAACCCGGGCATTCGCGTTCGCGTCCAGCAGATCCCATGGTCGGCGGCGCACGAGAAGCTCCTGACCGCCTTCGTCGGTCGCTCCACTCCCGATGTCGCGCAGCTGGGGAACACCTGGCTCGCCGAGTTCGCGGCCCTGGGCGCGCTGGAGCGGCTCGATGCGCGGATCGCCGCCTCGGCGGAAGTCGATTCGAGCGTCTACTTCCCGGGGATCTGGGAGACCAACCGGATCGAGAGAGGCATCTACGGCATCCCCTGGTACGTCGACACCCGTCTGCTCTTCTACCGTCAGGACATTCTGCGAAAGGCGGGCTACGACTCGATCCCCGGCTCGTGGAAGGAGTGGCGCGCCGCGATGGAAGCGGTCCGCGCGGTTGTGGGGGCGGGGCGCTACGCGATCTTCCTGCCGACCAACGACCCGACCGAGATCGAGATCTTCGGCTTGCAGGCGGGTTCCTCGCTTCTCAAGGACGGCGGCACGCGAGGCGCGTTCACCGAGCCCGCCTTCCGGCGGGGCTTCGATTTCTTCCTGGGCCTCTTCCGCGACGGCCTGGCGCCCCCTGCGAGCAACACGCAGATCGCAAACGTCTATCAGGAGTTCGCCCGCGGCTACTTCTCGATGTACATCACGGGACCCTGGAACCTCGGCGAGTTCAAGAGGCGACTCCCTGAGGAGCTTCAGGGTTCCTGGGCGACGTCGCCCCTGCCCGGGCCCGACGGATCCCAGTCGGGGGTCTCGCTCGCGGGCGGCTCGAGTCTCGTGATCTTCGAGGCCTCCAAGGAGAAGGACGCCGCTTGGCGCCTGCTCGAGTACCTCTCGAGGCCGGAGCAGCAGATGCGCTTCTACCGCCTGACGGGAGACCTGCCGGCGCGGCGCGAAGCGTGGAGGGACAGCGCCTTCGCCGGCGATCCGCGGATCCTGGCCTTCGGCGCGCAGCTGGATCGCGTCGTCCCGAGCCCCAAGATTCCGGAATGGGAGGAGATCCGAAAGCGCGTGCAAGACCGGGCGGAGCAGGCGGTCCACGGCGCCCTCACGCCCGACTCCGCCCTGACGCTCCTTCAGGATCAGGTCGACACGATTCTCGAGAAGCGGCGCTGGCTCATCGAGCGAAAACGCGCCAAGGACGGGCCATGAGCCGCGGGGGCGTCGAGACCTGGCAGACGCGCGCCGCATGGGCGTTCTTGGCGCCCGCGCTCTCGCTGATCGGGATCTTCTTCTTTCTTCCGGTGATCGCGGGGCTGCTGCTATCGCTGACCGACTTCGACATCTACGGCATCGCCTCTCTCGACTCGGTGCGCTTCATCGGATTGCGGAACTACCTCCGGCTTCTGACGAGCGACGCCTTCTGGGGGGCGATGCGCAACACCCTCTACTTCGTCCTGGTCGGGGGGCCCCTCTCGCTCGCCGCCTCGCTCGGCGCGGCGCTTCTCCTGAACGCGCGCGTCGTTCGCTTTCGCACCTTCTTCCGGACGATCTACTTCGCCCCGGTGGTGACCACCTTGGTCGCGGTCGCGGTCGTCTGGCGCTATCTCTTCCACGTGAGGTACGGCCTTCTGAACCACGCCCTGGCCCTTGTGGGGATCGGCCCGATCGACTGGCTCGGCGATCCGCACTGGGCGATGCCCGCCATCATCCTGATGGCCGTGTGGAAGAACTTCGGCTACAACATGCTGATCTTCCTCGCGGGATTGCAGAGCATTCCCGAGGAGCTTCACGAAGCCGCCGCTCTCGACGGAGCGGGAGCCTGGCAGCGGTTCCGGCACGTGACCCTGCCGGGTCTGCGGCCGACGTTTCTGTTCGTCTCGGTGATCACGATGATCGGCTACTTCCAGCTCTTCGCCGAGCCGTACGTGATGACGCAGGGAGGGCCGCTTCGCAGCACGACGAGCCTCGTCCTGCTCATGTACGAAGAGGGGTTTCGCTGGTGGAGGCTCGGGATGGCGTCGGCGATCGCCTTCATCCTGCTCCTGATCCTGCTCCTCGGCACGCTGGCGCAGTTCCGCCTGCAGAGGAGCCGCGAGTGAGACGCCGCTCGACCGCCTCGATCGCGCTGCACGCGGTCCTCGTCCTGGGGGCGGCGGCGACCCTGACGCCGCTCTTCTGGATGCTCGTCGCCTCCTTCATGCCGGCGGGCGAGGCCAACAGCGCTCCGCCGCGCATCTGGCCCAGTCGATTCGTCCTCGAGCACTACATCGACCTCTTCACGCGGCTCGACCTGGCCCGGAAGTTCTTCAACAGCGCATTCGTCACGATCTCGGTCACGGTCCTGTCGGTGTTGATCAACGCGATGGCGGGCTACGCCCTGGCAAAGCTGCGCTTCGCGGGCAGGGAGAGGCTCTTTCGCTTTCTCATGACCGCGCTGCTCGTCCCGGCGCAGGTGGCGATGCTGCCCCTCTTCCTCCTGCTCAAGCAGATGGGGTTCGTCAATACCTACGTCGGGGTCATGATCCCGGGGCTCGCGAGCGTCTTCGGGATCTTCCTCGTGCGGCAGTACATGTCTTCGATTCCGACCGATCTCCTGGACGCGGCGCGCGTCGACGGCGCGGGGGAGTTCCGGATCTTCTGGACGATCGTTCTGCCGGTGGTCAAGCCGATCCTGGCGACCTTGGGAGTCTTCTCCTTCCTGGGGGCCTGGAACGACTTCATGTGGCCCCTGGTCATCCTGAGCGACGACGCGATGTACACCCTGCCGGTCGCGATCTCCTCGCTCGCGGGCGAGCATGTCCAGGACACCGAGCTCATGATGGCCGGATCGGTCCTGACCGTGCTGCCGGTCCTGATCGTCTTCCTCGTGCTCCAGAAGTCCTACATTCAAGGGATCATGGCGGGGAGCGTGAAGGAGTGAGCCGATGAGATCCTGGATCGCCGCCATCCTGGCCCTCGCCGCCGGAACGGGCGCATCGGCCCAGGAGCCGATTCCGATCGACGGCTTCGAGGAGCCGATCGCTTGGACCGCCCACCCTGCGGATGGGGTAGAGCTTGCCATCCGATCGGACGAAGGCTTCTCCGGACGGTCGATGCGGCTGGACTTCCGTTTTCTCAAGGGGGGCGGCTACGCCATCGCCCGCAGAAACGTCGATCTCGAGCTTCCCGAGAACTACGCCTTCACCTTCCGGATCCGCGGCGAGGCGCCGAGCGAGCACCTCGAGTTCAAGCTGATCGATGCCACCAACGAGAACGTCTGGTGGTCCGTGCTGCGCGACTACGCCTTCCCCTTTGAGTGGACCCGCGTCACGATCAAGCGCCGCAAGATCCAGTTCGCTTGGGGTCCGTCGGGCGGAGGGGAGATCCGCCATGTGGCGGCGATCGAGCTTGCGATCACGGCGGGCAAGGGGGGCGAGGGGAGCGTCTGGATCGACGAGCTTGCGCTCGAGCCGCTTCCTCCGCCCGGCGCGGAACCGCCTCCGCCGCAGGCGAGCGCGTCCTCCGAGGAGTCGGGATCGAACGCCGCGCGCGCGTTGGACGGAGATCCCGCGACGGCATGGCGCTGGGACGCGGGCGATCCGGCCCCGAAGCTCCTCCTCGATCTCGGAGGGATGCGGGAGTTCGGAGGGATCACGATCCTCTGGCCGGGGCCGGGAGCGGCCCCGCCCTACCGGGTCTTGGCGTCGGAGGATCGCGAGGCTTGGGTCGAGCTGCGGCGCGTGGAGGCGCCGGTCGGCGGGCGCGATCACCTCTATCTCCCCGAGTCGGAGGCGCGGTTCCTTCAACTGGAGATCACATTGTCGCCGAAGATCGCCCAGGCGGGACTCGCCGAGGTGATTCTGCAGCCGCTCGAGTGGGCGGAGTCGAAGGAGGCGTTCTTCCGCGCGATCGCGGCGGAGCGCCGGCGCGGGCTCTTTCCGCGCGGGATCACGGGCGAGCAATCGTTCTGGACCGTCGTGGGAGTCGATGGGGATCGGCGAGAAGTGCTGATGAACGAGGACGGCATGCTCGAGACGGGGATCCAGTCGTTCTCGATCGAGCCGTTCCTGCTTCTACCCGGCGGCCGGCTCGTCACCTGGGCCGATGCCGAGCGAAGACTCTCGCTGGACGATGAGGCCCCGATTCCGACGGCCTCCTGGATCCTCCCGGGAATCGAGCTTTCCGTGACCGCCTTCGGGCATGGGGAGGCCGGCGCTTCCTCGATCATCGCCCGCTACCGCGTGCGCAACACCGGATTGGCGGATGCGGGTCTCGGCCTGGCCCTCGCGTTTCGTCCCTTCCAGGTGAACCCGCCAGTCCAGTTCCTGAACCTCGTCGGGGGAACCGCCCCGATCCGCGAGATCGTGCTCGAGGGATCCGCCGCCCGGGTGAATGGTCGGCAGGCGGTCATCAGCCTCGTTCCGGCGAGCGCCTTCGGAGCCTGCCCGTTCGACTCCGGCGACATCGTGGCCGACTGGCTCGCCGAGGGGCGCATGCCGGAGACGAGCAGGGCGGAGGATGCGTTCCAATCGGCCTCCGGCGCGTGGGTCTACGATCTCTCGATTCCCGCCGGCGGCAGCAGGGAGATCGACCTCTGGATCCCGCTGTACGACGGGCTTGCGGCGCCGGCCTGGAGGATCCAGGGCGTCGCGCGCGAGCAAGCCGCGATGAAGGCGCGATGGAGAGAGACGACCGGAAAGGTGCGCCTCGATGTCGCCGCCGGCAGGGAGATCGTCGCGACCCTTCGCGCGCAGATCGCCTACATCATGGTCAACCGCGCCGGAGCCGCGATCCAGCCCGGGACGCGCGCCTACGCCCGGTCCTGGATTCGCGATGGGTCGCTCACCTGCTCGGCGCTGCTGAGACTCGGTCACGCCGATGCCGTGCGGGAGTTCATCGAGTGGTTCGCGCCGTACCAGTACGCCAACGGCAAGGTCCCTTGCTGCGTCGATGCCCGCGGCTCGGATCCCGTGCCGGAGCACGACAGCTCGGGGGAGCTGATCTTCCTGATCGCGGAGCACCACCGGTACGTGAGGGATCGCGCCTTCTCCGAGCGGATGTGGCCGCATGTGGAAGCCGCGGTCGCCTACCTCGACTCGCTCCGGGCGACAAGACGAACGGCCGAGTACGACACCCCGGAGAAGCGTGAGTTCT
This sequence comes from Candidatus Eiseniibacteriota bacterium, assembly GCA_034679345.1. Taxonomy (GTDB): domain Bacteria; phylum Eisenbacteria; class RBG-16-71-46; order CAIMUX01; family VGJL01; genus JAXDAY01. The sequence continues at coordinate 71,645 of JAXDAY010000009.1, read as the reverse complement.
TTGGACTTCTACCCCCGTCGATCAGCCACGAGGGGTACTCCGCCAAGCCGATGCACTCCTACTGGGACGACTTCTTCGCGCTCAAGGGGTTTCGCGATGCCGCCTATCTCGCCGAGTCGCTCGAGCGCGAAAGCGACGCGCGGCGCATCCGCGACATCGCCGAGGAGTTCCAGTCGGACCTGCTCGCCTCGATCGCGGCGACGATGCGACGGCACGGAATCGACTATATCCCGGGGTGCGCCGATCTCGGCGACTTCGACGCCCCGTCCACCACAATCGCCCTCGCTCCCGTCGGAGCCGATGGGCTTCTGCCGGGAGAGGCGCTCACGCGAACCTTCGAGCGCTACTACGATTTCTTCCGGCAGCGGAAGGGCGGCGCCGCCTGGGAGAGCTACGCGCCGTACGAGATGCGCGTCATCGGCGCCTTCGTCCGCCTCGGCTGGGGAGAGCGGGCCCACGAGCTGATCGACTACTTCCTCGCGCATCGCCGTCCTCAGGAGTGGCGGCAGTGGCCCGAGATCGTCTGGAGCGATCTGCGCGCCCCCCGATTCCAGGGGGATCTCCCGCACACCTGGGTCGGGTCCGACTATGTCCGCTCGATCCTCGACCTCTTCCTCCACGAGGAGAGCCGGACGGCCTCCCTCGTCCTCATGGGCGGCATCCCGGCGGAATGGATCTTCGCCGCTCCGGAAGGCATCGTCGTGGCCGACATGCCCACCCCGTACGGCAAGCTGGGCTACACCGCCGGCCCGGGGGAGGACGGCTCCATCGTCGTCCGCATCGAGGGCGGGATCTTCCAGCCGACCGGCGGGATCCGGGTCTGCCCTCCGTTTCCCTGGAAGGGGGAAGGCTCGAGGGTCGGCGACTCTCCGGCCAACCTCGATCCGGAGGGACGAATCATCGTGCTGCGCCTCCCGGCGGAGATCATTATCCCGCGCCCCTGAGCGGGATCAGCCCAGTGTGATGGCGACGCGGACGACCTCGGGCTGGGGACGCAGAGGGATCGTGGCCTTGCCGTTCTCGATCGCGCACGGCTTCCCATCGATCGCGAGCTCGACGACCGATCGCGCGCGACCTTGGGGATTGCGGACCTCGATATGGAATCGCGACGGGCAGCCGGGAGGCTGATAGTCGATGTCGTATCCGGCCCACTCATCCGGGATGCAGGGCGAGACCTCGATGCGCGCGCCATCGCGCAGGCGGACGCCGAGCAGCGATTCCACCGCGACGCGGTACATCCAGCCCGCCGATCCGGTGTACCAGCTCCACCCGCCGCGGCCCACGTGCGGCGGCGAGCCGTAGACATCGGCGGCGACGACGTAAGGCTCCAACCGGTAGTGGTCGGCCTGCGCGCGCGTCGCGGCGTGGGTGTGCGGGTGGATTATCGCCAGCAGTCTCGCGACGCGATCGTTTCGTCGAAGCTCCGCCAGCGCGCGGATCAGCCAGAGCGCGGCGTGGGTATACTGCCCCCCGTTCTCGCGGATCCCGGGAAGGTATCCCTTGATGTAGCCGGGGTCGTTCGGCGTCTCCGAGAACGGCGGATCCAAGAGGCGAATGATGCCGTCCTTCTCGGAGACCAGTCGTTCCTCCGCCGAGGCGATCGCCCGCTCGGCGCGTTCGCGCGGCGCCGCGCCGGAGAGCACCGACCATGCCTGGACGAGAGCGTCGATCCTGCACTCGTCCGAGCGCTTCGATCCCAGGGGCTCGCCGTTGTCATAGAAGCCGCGCAGATACCAGTCCCCGTCCCACGCCTCCCGTTCGAGGGCCGCCGCGAGCCGCCCGCGGAAGGCCGCGTAGGTCTCGGCGCGCTCGGAATCGCCGCGCTTCCCGCAAATCCCCTCGAACCCCTCGAGGACGGCGAACAGGAAGAACCCCATCCAAACGCTCTCGCCTCGCCCCTCGCGCCCGACGCGGCTCATCCCGTCGTTCCAGTCGCCGGTCCCGAAGAGAGGCAGGCCGTGCGCCCCGAGGCCGGTCGCGATCGACCGATCGATCGCGCGGCAGCAATGGTCGTAGAGCGTGCCCGAGTCCGCCGTCTCCGGAAGAAGGTAGACTTCGTCCTCACCGGGCGCGAGCGCGGGCGCTTGAAGGAACCGCGCGCGCTCCTCGAGGATGTCGCGGTCGCCGGTGGCCCGGATATAGTCGGTCGTGACATAGGGGAGCCAGAGCAGGTCGTCCGCGAAGCGGGTACGGATCCCGCGCGATCCCGGCGGATGCCACCAGTGCAGGACGTCTCCTTCGACGAACTGGTGGCCCGCGTGGAGCAGGATCTGCCGCCTCACGAGATCGGGATCGATCCCCAGAAACGCCGAGGCGTCCTGGAGCTGATCGCGGAATCCGTAGGCGCCCCCCGACTGATAGAATGCGGTGCGTCCGCGCATCCTGCAGGATAGATCCTGGTAGAGAAGCCAGCCATTCACCAGGAAGTCCAGGGCGGCATCGGGCGTGCGAACCGTGAGCCTCCCCGTCAGATCGCTCCACGCGCGTCGCGCCTGCCTCTGCGCGGCCTCGATCGCGCCGGGCCGGCGGTAGCGGTCCAGGAGCGCGCCCGCCTCCTCTCTGCCGATTCCTTCGCCGAAGAGGAATGCGACCTCCGCCGAGCCCCCGCCTTCGAGATCGAGCGCGATCTCATGAACGAAGCAGGAATCGAGACCCGCGCCGGTTCGCCCGCTCAACTCGCTTTCCCCCGCGATGGACGCCGGCCGGACGGGATCGGCGTGAGGCCCGAGGAACTCGGCGGCATCGGTCGTGAAATGGCGGAGCTTCCCCCGCTCGGAGAGGATCGCCTCGAACGCGACGCCGTCGGCGAACTCCCCGGCTGCGGGGTTCTGCGCGAGCAGGGCGTCGAGACCGGCGTCTCTGCACGTCACGACGAAGCGGCCGCTCACCCGAGCCAGGTCTCCCAGGACCAGTCGGCGGTAGTCGAAGAGACTCACGCGGCGCCTGCGAGCGGTCAGGTTTCGAATCGTGAGGCGCGCGAACTGAACCGGGTCCTCCGCGGCGACGAAGAGGGCCATGCGCGATTCCAGACCGCCGGCGGACACCGTGCAGGCGCTCTCGCCGAGGGTGTGCTCGATCTCGTAGACCGCCCTCGCCCCACGCGGTCCCGGCCACGCCGACCAGAAGGCTCCGGTCTCGTCGTCCCGGAGATAGAACGCCTCGCCGGTCGGATCGAGCAGGGGATCGTTCGACCATGGGGTGAGTCGGTGCTCTCGGCTGTTCCGCGACCAGGTCGTGCAGGAGCCGCGTTCGCTCACGAGCATGCCGAGGCGATCATTGGCGATCACGTTGACCCAGGGCTGGGGAGTGGCCGCCGGCGCGACCCTCCCGGATGGATCGATCCGGATGAGGAAAGCGCCGTCCCGCTCCCGGAATCCACCGTAGCCGTTCTCGAGAGTGAGCGAGCGGGGATCCGGCGCGGAGCTCGCCGGAGTCTCGGGAGCGAGGGCGGCATCGACCGGGCGATCCGCGGGGAACTCGATCGCGAGGGTTTCGCCGCGCGGCGGCGGGCCGGCGGCGACGCATCGCGCGCAGGCGGCGAGAAGAGCGCGCGTGGCGCTTGGGATCGAGCGCGCGGGCAGGATTCGGACGCGGTCCGCCGACCCGCCCAGCTCGCGGGCGGCGCGCGCGGGATCATCCGCCAGAGCGACCGTGGCGATCGGCACGCCCATCGCTCCCCAGATCCGAAGCAGCTCTGCCCAGGCCGCCGCCGCGTCGTGATCGCGCAGCGCCGGCTCTTCCAGGAGAAGAAGGGGCTTCTCGGGATCGAGGCCCAGCTCGATCAGCTCGTGACGACTCCCCGAGGCATCGCGGAGGATGGCGGGATCCGCGCGCAGCCGCCGCTCGTCTCGGAGGATGGCTCCGGCGAGCGCCAGATGATCTTCGAGCCGGGGGGCTGCGAAGCGCGCCGACTCCGTCGCCGCCGCGGTCTGGTAGGCGCGGTCGATCTCCCGGTCGCTCTTGACGATGCGCGATCGCTCCACGGCGGCCTCCCGGCTCGGCGCGACGCCCATGAGGAACACGATCCGCGTCTCCTCTCCGGGGCGCAGGGATAGGATCCGGCGCAAGCACAGGATCGTGTCGAGCGGCGCGCCGACGGTCCCCGCCAGGGGACCGCATGCGGTCAGCCCCGGCCAGTCGCCGCGTCCCACGAATCGAGCGCGATCGGTCTCGAACTCGGCCGCCTCGCTTCCGGACACCGCGTGGACCAGCCATGGATGCTCCTCGCCGGCCCGGCGCGGCCTGCGGCGGGCGAGCACCGCGGTGCCGTCGCCCGAGGCGAAGGTCTCGATGAAGAGCCGGGAGAAGGCGGGGTGCGCGCGATGCGCCGCGGGGCGATCGAGGGCGACCTCCGCATAGGATGTGACGTCGATCCGACGGATTCGCTCGCCGATATTGCGGATTCGAAGCGCGCGCAGCTCGGCGTCGAACTCCCCATGGACGCAGACGGCGAGCTCGGCCGCCAGAAGATCCGTCTGCTGATCGATGCGATAAACGCCCGGCTGGCGTCGCGCGGAGCGGAGGCTTTCGCGGCCATCGCCGAGCGGGCGCCCGATCGCCCAGAAGCTGCCGGACTCCCGATCGCGGACGAAGAAGAGGATCCCCTCGCTCCGCGCCGCGGGATCCAAGCTCCATGGCGTCAGGGCATAGGAGTCGAAGAGCGAGACACCGGTTCCCTCGGGGGTGAGCCAGACCGTGTAGCGCCCGTTCGACAGGATCCCCGTGGCGGGAAACGTCATCGGTCCTCCCGGCTTCTCGCGCAATGGCCCGTCGATCCTCTCGATGGCGGCGTCGAATCCTCGCCTCAGGCGGCGGGCTCGAGCCGCCGCTCGGTCTTGCCGTCGAAGATGTGAAGCGCTGTGGTGTCGATCGCCAGCGTGGTCCGGTCACCGAACTTGGGCAGGCGCCGCGGCTCGAGGGTCGCCACCAGCCGATCGTCCCCCAGACGGCCGTGCAGGATCGCCTGGTGTCCCAGCAACTCGACCATCTCGACATCGACCGTGACCCGAGGCGCCGAGGCGCCCGCGTCGTCGTCGCCCCAGTCGATGTTCTCTGGGCGGATCCCCGCGGTCACGACGAGCCCATCCCTTCCCGATGTCATCGGACGCCACGCCGGTGGAACCGGCAGAGTGAATCGTGGCGTCACGAGGCCCGTTCCTCCCTCGGCGATCGTCGCGCGGAAGAAGTTCATCGGAGGAGTGCCGATGAACTGGGCGACGAACAGATTCGCGGGCCGATGATACACCTCCAGGGGGCTGCCGACCTGCTGGAGCTCTCCACTCTCCATGACCGCGATCCTGTGTCCCATCGTCATCGCCTCGATCTGATCGTGCGTGACGTAGATACAGGTCGTCTTGAGGCGTTGCTGGAGCTTCGTGATCTCCGCGCGCATCAGGACCCGGAGCTTCGCGTCGAGGTTCGAGAGCGGCTCGTCGAAGAGGAAGACCGAGGGATGGCGGACGATGGCGCGCCCGACGGCGACGCGCTGGCGCTGTCCGCCCGAGAGCTGCTTCGGCCTTCGATCGAGGAGGTCCGCGATTCCCAGGATCTCGGCCGTTTCCCCGACGGTTCTGCCGATCTCCTCCTGCGGGAGCCTCCGGATCTTCAGGCCGAACTCCAGATTTTCGCGAACAGTCATGTGCGGGTAGAGGGCGTAGTTCTGGAAGACCATCGCGATGTCACGATCCTTGGGCGGGACGTCGTTGACGATTCGATCCCCAATGGCGATCGTCCCGCCCGTGATCTCTTCGAGGCCCGCGATCATCCGCAAGACGGTCGACTTGCCGCAGCCCGAGGGGCCGACCAGGACCATGAACTCCTGATCCTGGATCTCGAGATCGAGCCCGCGGATCACGGAGACGGGTCCGTAGCGTTTGACGAGACTCCTCAACCGGACGCCGGCCATGAGTTCTAACTGTGCTCCATGAAAAGAGTTATGAGCTTCCACCGACGGCGGGGCCTCAAGTAGCATACGCCCCGGGGAGACGCCCCGGAAGGGTCGATGCGAGGGTGCGGCTCTCGACGCGACGCTCAGGCATCCCCCGGGCGGAGGCGAAGCTGCGAGAGCGCGAGGGCAGACGCCGGCGATGGCCGCCTCCCGGCTTTCCGGCTACACTCGGGCCGCCCGCGAGGAGGGCTCGCCGGGCGGAGAACAGCGGAGGGGGGAGGGGCCATGGAGCGAAAGGGAATCGCCTCGGTCGCGGCCGCGGTCGTCGTCCTTGCGGCATTGCTGAACGGATGTGGCGGAGGGGGGAAGGCGAACGAGGGGAGCGAGACCGCGACGCCTTCAGCGAGGCGGACCGGGCTCACGATTGGCGTGTCGCTTCTCACGCGCACCCACCCCTTCTACCAGGAACTCGAGGCGGGCCTCCGCGAGGAGGCGCAGGCGCGCGGCTATGAGCTCCTCGTCCAGGCGGGCGAGTTCGATGTGGCGAGGCAGAAGGACCAGCTCGAGCAGTTCATCGTCCGCAAGGTCGGGGCGATCATCGTCTGCCCGTGCGACTCGAAGTCGATCGGCACCTCGATCCAGGAGGCGAACCGTTCAGGGATCCCGGTTTTCACCGCCGACATCGCGGTTCTCGCCGAAGACGCGCAGGTCGTCTGTCACATCGCTTCCGACAACGTCGCGGGGGGACGGCTAGCCGCGGAGGCGGTGGCGCGGGCGATCGGAGGCAAGGGCAAGGTCGCGATCATCGACCATCCCGAGGTCGAGTCGGTGATCCAGCGGGTGAAGGGGTTCGAGGAGGGAATCGCCGCGGTCCCGGGGATCGCGATCGCGGCGAAGCTCTCCGGCCGCGGCGTCAAGGACGGCGCCTTTCGCACGGCCGAGGACATCCTCCAGGCCCACTCCGACCTCGATGCGATCTTCGGGATCAACGACGACTCGGCTCTGGGCGCGCTGGCCGCGATCGAGAAGGCCGGGAAGCTCGGACGCGTGATGGTCGTCGGATTCGACGCGGTGCCCGAGGCGCGTCAGGCGATCGGCGAAGGGAAGATCTACGCCGATGTGATCCAGCAACCGCGCGTGATCGGCCGCACCACGATCCAGCAGATCGCCGAGTACGCCGCGGGCCGGGAGGTTCCGTCATCGGTCCTCATTCCCTGCGATCTATTCACGAAGGAAGATGCCGCAGCCGCGCAGTGATCCGGCCGCGCAGCCGCGGCCACCCATCCTCCGCCTCACGGGAATCGAGAAGTCGTTTCCCGGCGTGCGCGCCCTCCGTCGCGCGAACATCGATGTGCGCGCCGGCGAGATCCACGCCCTCGTGGGCGAGAACGGCGCCGGGAAGAGCACTCTTCTGAAGATCATCACCGGCGCTCACGCGGCCGACGCGGGCGACATCGAGATCGACGGGGCGCCCGCGAGGATCGCGTCTCCGAAAGAGGCCTTCGCCGCCGGGATTGCGGCGATCTACCAGGAGTTCAATCTCGTCCCCGCGATGAGCGTCCGCGAGAACCTCTTCCTCGGCCGGGAGGCGGGACGGTTCGGATGTCCGGACGCGCGCGCCGAGCGGCGGCGGGCGGTCGAGCTGCTCGAGCGGCTCGGCGCGTCGATCGATCCCGAGGAGCGCATCGACCGACTCGACGTGGCGCGCCGGCAGCTCGTGGAGATTGCCCGCGCCCTCATCGCCGACGCGCGCCTGCTCATCATGGATGAGCCGACCGCCGCGCTCTCCCCGCGCGAGGTCGACGGGCTCTTCCGACTGCTGGACGGCTTGCGTTCGCGAGGACATGGGATTCTATTCGTGAGCCACCGGCTGAGCGAGATCTCGCGGATCGCCGATCGGATCACGATCATGCGCGACGGCGACACGCTCGGGACCTGGCGCGCCGCGGATCTGTCGGAGAGCGAGATGATCACGCGAATGGTAGGCCGTCCCCTCGGGCACGGCTTCCCCCCGCGCGGCGACGCCCCGGCCGAGGAGATCCTCCGCGTCGAGGATCTGCGCGGGGGCCGTGTCGCGGGAGCGAGCTTCAATCTGCGTCGCGGGGAGGTCATCGGGATCGCTGGGCTCGTTGGAGCCGGGCGGACCGAGCTCGCGCGGCTGCTGTTCGGGGCCGATCCGCGGGAGGGGGGCACGATTCGCGTCGAGGGGCGCGCGGTCGCGATGCGCTCGCCCGCCGAGGCGATCCGCCTCGGGATCTGCCTTCTCACCGAGGACCGCAAGGGCCAGGGGCTCGTCCTCGGGCTCTCCGCGCGCGAGAACTTCTCGTTGCCGAGCCTCCCGCGATTCGCGAGGGCCGGGTGGATCCGGCAGCGCGAGGAGACGGAGGCGTTCCTGCGATACGTCGAGAGCTTGAAGATCCGCATCTCCGGACCGGAGCAGCCGGCGGGATATCTCTCGGGCGGCAACCAGCAGAAGCTTCTCGTCGCCCGGTGGCTCGCGAGCGATTCGCGAATCCTCATCTTCGACGAGCCGACGCGCGGAATCGACGTAGGCGCGAAACATGAGATGTACCGTCTGATCCGCGATCTCGCGCGGAGAGGCAAGGCGATCGTCATGATCTCCTCCGAGCTCCCGGAGGTCCTGGGACTGAGCGATCGCATTCTTGTCATGCGGGGCGGAGGAATCGCCGGGGAGATCTCGGAGCCGGAGCGCGCGACGCAGGAATCGATCATGAGGCTCGCCGTCTCATGAAGGCCGGCGCGTCGATTCGCCGGCTTCTCTCGAGCTACGGGATGCTCCTCGTGCTCCTGTTGCTCGCCGCCTTCTTCTCCGCCGCCACGGTGCGGGAGCAAACCCCGGAGGGAGCGTCCGCGGCGCGCGCGATCCTGAAGAGCCTTCCGCGAGAAATTCCGGGCTCCGCGCGGTACCTCGTGGCCGCGAGGGGAAGTGAGGAGGACGCCGAGTTCGTGCGGACGCTCACGGCCGAGCTGCGGCGCCGCGGCGTCTCGTCGCTCGAGACGGCGGCGGGCGATCCGGCCCTGCTGCGCCGCCGGATCGAGGCGATCGCCGCGGCCGGCGGCGGATCGCCCCCGGTCGTCCTCACGCCGCGCAGCTACGCTGCCGTGGTGCGCGGGATCCTGGCCGACTTCCCCCCCCTCGCGCAGGCGGAGATCCGCACCCCGGCCTCTTACCGGTGGCCCACCTTCCTCCTCAGGGACAACATCCGCAACATCGCCAATCAGATCAGCGTGATCGCGATCCTCGCCGTCGGAATGACGATGGTGATCATCACCGGAGGAATCGACCTTTCCGTGGGCAGTCTCGTCGCCCTCGCGGCCGTCGCCTGCGCCGGGCTGATCGCGCCGATGGGCGGGGCCGGAGCCGGCACGGGCGCGATCTTGCTGGCCGGCGCGGGCGCAGTCCTCCTCTGCGGGCTCTTCGGGATCTTCTCGGGCTTCACGATCACGCGCTTCGGCGTGCCCCCCTTCATCGCGACCCTGGGGATGATGCAGGTCGCCAGCGGGATCGCCTATATCCTCTCGAAGGGAAAGCCGATCTATCAGGTCCCCGATTCGTTCGTGACCCTTGGCCGCGGCGCCGATCCGCTCCTCGGTGTGCCCTACGCGGTCATCCTGATGGCGGCGCTCTTCCTCGCCGCCCATCTGCTCATGTCGCGGACGATCCTGGGCCGGCACATCTATGCGGTGGGCGGCAACGCGGAGGCGGCGCGTCTGGCCGGAGTCCCCGTGCGACGGGTGCTCCTCTTCGTCTACACGCTGACCGGGATGCTCGCGGGGCTGGGCGGGGTCGTCATGGCCTCGCAGCTCAAGAGCGGGGCGCCGACCTACGGCCTCATGTACGAGCTCTATGTGATCGCGGCGGTCGTGGTGGGCGGCACTTCGCTGAGCGGCGGCGAGGGGAAGATCCTCGGGACGCTGATCGGGGCCTTCATCATCGCCGTCATCCAGAACGGGATGAACCTCACGAACGTCGAATCCTACACGCAGAAGGTGGTCCTTGGCCTCGTGATCCTCGGGGCGGTCCTTCTCGATCGATTGAAGCACCGCGGCCTGCTGGGATTCCGGCGCAAGGCGCGTGAGGATGACAGGGAGGAGAGATCATGAAACGAGCACCATGCGGGTCGTTCCTCGCGCTCGCGGCCCTCGCCGCGACCTCCGCTTTCGGAGCGTTCACCCCCGTCGACGCGCCCGATCGACGCCTCTACGTCGTCGGCACATCTCACCTCGACACGCAATGGCGATGGACCATCCGCGAGACGATCGACGAATACATCCCGGCGACCCTCCACGACAACTTCGCCCTCTTCGAGAAGTATCCCGGCTACGTCTTCAGCTTCGAGGGCGCGTTTCGCTACATGCTGATGCAGGAGTACTATCCCGAGGAGTTCGATCGCCTGCGCGGCTATGTCCGCGACGGTCGATGGAGGGTGGCGGGCTCCTGGGTCGATGCGGTCGACACGAACATCCCATCGCCGGAGTCGCTCATCCGCCACGCTCTCTACGGCAACGGCTATTTCAAGCGCGAGTTCGGAGCGCGGAGCCGCGACGTCTTCCTGCCCGATTGCTTCGGCTTCGGGTACGCCCTGCCGTCGGTCGCGGCGCACTGCGGGATCACGGGCTTCTCCACGCAGAAGCTCACCTGGGGATCGGCCGCCGGGGTTCCCTTCGACATCGGGCTCTGGGAGGGAGTCGACGGCTCGACGCTCGTCGCGGCGCTGAACCCCGGCGCCTATGTGAGCCGCATCGAGGGCGACCTGAGCGCCGACTCCGCCGTTGTCGCCGATGTGGAGAAGCAGGGCGCCGCCTCGGGCGTCTACGCCGCCATGCGCTACTTCGGAACGGGGGACACGGGGGGCGCCCCCACCGACGGCTCCGTGGCGTGGCTGGAGAAGAGCATGCGCGGAGACGGGCCGGTGCGCGTGATGAGCGTCGCCTCCGATCAGCTCGCCCGCGATCTCACGGCGATGCCCGCGGCGGCGCGCGCGCGCCTCCCACGCTATCGCGGCGAGTTGCTCATGACCGATCACGGAGCGGGCTGCTACACCTCGCAGGCGGCGATGAAATGGTGGAACCGCAAGAACGAGAAGCTCGCCGACGCGGCCGAGCGCGCGAGCGTGGCCGCCGCGTGGCTCGGCGGGCTGGAGTACCCGAAAGAGGAGCTCACCGAGGCCTGGATCCGCTTCCTGTGGCACCAGTTCCACGACGATCTGACCGGGACCTCGATCCCCGAAGCGTACGCGTTCTCGTGGAACGACGAGGCGATCGCTCTGAACCGGTTCGCCTCCGTTCTCGAGGCCGCCGTCGGCTCGGTCGCCTCCGGGCTCGACACGCGGGTGAAGGGGACGCCGATCGTGCTCTATAACCCCGCGGGCACGGAGCGGATCGATCTCGCCGAGGCGATCGTCGACCTGGACGGGTCGTCCACGCTCGCGGCGCGGGTCCTCGATCCCGACGGGGTGGAAGTCCCCTGCCAGATCCGGCGGATCGATGCGTCGCGCGCCCAGGTTCGCTTCGTCGCGCAGGTCCCCTCGGTTGGATTCGCCGTTTACGATCTCCGTTTGTCGGGCGCGCCCTGCGGCATCGCGACGGGCGTCCGGGTCCGGGCCGACGGGATCGAGAACAATCGCTACCGCGTCGATCTGAATGCCGCGGGCGATATCTCGCGCATCTACGACAAGGCGGCCGCGCGCGAGCTGCTCTCTGCGCCCGCGACGCTGCAGCTGATCGACGACGAGCCCTACGATTGGGCCGCGTGGGAGATCGACTACGACGATCTGATGAGTCCTCCCCGCGCCGTGGCGGGATCGCCGGCGCGCGTGCGCGTCCTCGAAAGCGGACCGGCCGCCGCGGCGCTCGAGATCGTGCGGGAGGCGGAAGGCTCCACCTTCCGCCAGGTCGTCCGCCTCGCCGCCGGGAGCGATCGCGTGGAGATCGAGAACGAGATCGACTGGCGGACCCCGGGGACGCTCCTGAAGGCCGCATTTCCCCTGGCCGCGCGGAGCGACTCGGCCGTCTACGACCTGGGCGTGGGGACGATCCACCGCTCCGTGAACACGAAGAAGCTCTACGAGGTCCCAGCGCAGCAATGGGCAGCCATCGACGACCGTCAGGACGGATACCGCGTCGCAGTCCTGAACGACAGCCGCCACGGGTGGGACATGCCCGACGATCACACTCTTCGGCTCACGCTCGCGCACACCCCGCGCGTGAACGATCGCTGGAAGTGGGTCGAGGATCAGAAGTCGAACGATCTGGGGACGCATCGCGTGACGATCGCGATCTGCGGCGCGCCCCGCGGCGCGGGCCATCCGGCGACCTCCTGGGAGGCCGAGCGATTGAACCAACCGATCCGCGCCTTCCAATCCTCGCGGCACGACGGTCCGCTGGGGCGCTCCTTCTCCCTCGCGCGTGTGGGATTCGAGGCGACTCCGGAAGCGCCCCACGCCTGGGGGCGCTCAGCGCGGACCGTCTTCCCTGGGAATCCCGGGATCGCCATCCGCGCGGTCAAGCTCTCCGAGGCCGGGGATGCGATCATCGTTCGGTTGCAGAACCTGACGGATGCGCGCGTCGGGGGCGCGCGCATCGCGTTCGCGCGCGGAATCGAACGCGCATGGGAAGTGAACGGCATGGAAGAGCCGATCGGCGCATGCGCGCTCTCGGGCGGCGCGGTCGTCTCCTGCCTCGAAGCCTACGAGCCGCGGAGCTTCGCAGTCCGCCTGGCCGACCCTCCCGCGACTCTGGCGCGCCCGCGCGCCCGGCCGATCCCGCTCCCGTACGACCTCGCCGGGATCACGGACCATGGGACCCCAGGCGAAGCCGATTTCGACGGCGCCGGGCGCACGCTCCCCGGCGAGTTGCTGCCCTCACGGCTCGTCTGTGGGGGGATCCCCTTCGAAACCGGTCCTCGCGGCGCGGGCGAGGCGAATGTCCTCACCTGCCGGGCGCAGGAGATTCCGATCCCCGAAGGCTTCGCTTCGATCGAGCTCATCGCGGCCTCCGTCGGAGGCGATCGCGGGGCGGACTTCACGATCGACGGCCGCCGTCATCGCCTCTGGATCCAGGACTGGGCCGAGCCGATCGCCCAATGGGACGATCGGCTCGCGGGAGGCGAGCTGCGTCACGAGCCCGATCGAATCGCCCCGGCCTACACGAAGCCGGCTCCGATCGCCTGGGTCGGCACGCATACGCACGAAGCCGACGGAGGACGCGAGGCTTACGCCTTCGCCCACTTCTGCCGGTACCGCATCGATCTGCCGCCCGGCGCGCGCCGGCTCCGGCTTCCGGAGGACGGACGCATCCGCGTCCTCGCGGCGACGGCGATCGCAGGGCCGCGCGAGGGGCTGCGCGTCGCGAGTCCGCTGATCGAGATCCCGAAGCGAAGCATGGTCAAGATCGGCGCCGCGCGCCGGGAGTTCCTGGAGGAGACCCGAGTCGCGCTCTCATCTCCCAATCCCGGCGCCGAGATCCGCTACACGCTGGACGGCACGGCGCCGAGCGGCGCCTCTGCGCTCTACGATGGCCCGATCACGATTCGTGAGACGACGACTCTCAAAGCGCGCGCCATCGCGCCCGACATGGACGACTCGTTCGTTGCCTGGGAGGCCTTCACGAGGCTGACGCCTCGTCCCGCAATCGAAGCATCCGCCGTCCGCCCCGGGCTCCTCTGCCGCTCCTTCGAAGGCGAGTGGCGCAAGCTGCCCGACTTCGGGACGCTCGAACCGAAGCGATCGGAGGTCGTCGAGTCCGTGGCGATCCCGCCCTCCGCGCGGCCGGAGTATTACGCGCTCGACTTCACCGGGTTCGTGCGCATGCCTGAGGACGGGCTCTACGAGTTTCACCTCGCCTCGGACGATGGAAGCGCGCTGCTTCTGGACGGCGAGGTCGTGATCGACAACGACGGGCTTCACGGGCGCACGGAGCGCAGCGCGACGGTCGCGCTGCAGGCGGGTCACCACGCGATCGAGGTGCGCATGTTCCAGGCGCCCGGGGATGCCGCGCTCGATCTCGAGATCGAAGGCCCGGGACTCGAGCGACAGCCGATTCCCGCGGCCTGGCTCTTCCACAACGCGCGCTGAGGAAAGCGCCAGAGGCGGCTGCGCCTCTCTTCGACGCAGCCGCCTCTTCGCGCAGACGCCAGCCGCCCCGCCGGATCAGCCTTCCTTCCGGTACGCCTCCCGACTGCGGTCCGGCGCCGGCGGGAACTGCGGTTTGTACGGAGGATTCGCCTGGTGCAGGCGCAGCACCTCCTGAACGGCTCGATCGAGCTGCGCGTCGACCCCGCGGGCGAGCTCCTGGGGAAGGTTCTCGACCTCGATGTCGGGATCGACTCCGTAGTTCTCGATCGTCCAGCCCCTCTTCGGATCGAGGGGCGCGAACTCGGGATGGGTGAGCGCGCCCTCGTCCTGAAGCGGCCGGACGCCACGGATTCCGATCACACCACCCCAGGAGCGCTTGCCGATCACGGGTCCGAGGGCGAGCTTCTGGATCGCCGCGGGGAAGATGTCTCCGTCGGATCCGGCGAACTGGTTCGTCAGACAGACGAAGGGGCCGTTCACGAGACGATACGGGTAGGTCCCCGTGCCGCCGCCGCGGGCGCGCTCGAACCAGACCGGCTTGCGCGCGAGGCGGGCCAGAATGAGCTGAGAGACGAAGCCGCCCCCGTTCCATCGCGCGTCGATGACCATCCCCTCCTTGTCGAGCTGAGGGAAGAACCAGGTGTCGAACTCCTTGAGTCCGCGTCCACCCATGTCGGGAATGTGCAGGTAGCCGATCTTCCCGCCCGACTTCTCGGCGACGTATTCCCGGTTGCGCCGGACCCAGTCGGCGTAACGCAGCATCCCATCCTTCATGAAGTCGATCGGCGTCACGACGACCTCGCGCGCTCCCGTGCCCGCCGGCGTGGAGCCCACCGTCAGGACGACCGGCTTGCCCGCGAGCCCCTGGAGACTCGCCTCGAAAGGCTCATCGGCCTGGAACTGCTCGTGATTGACCGCGAGGATGTACTCGCCGTCCTTCACCGACGCTTCCGGCTCGCGGAGGGGCGATCGGATGCGATCGGCCGGATCGCCCCGCAGCACGCGCGTCACCTTGAACGCGCTTCCCTCGCGAACGATCTCCGCGCCCAGTAGTCCGGTCGAGACCGATGGAGGGTAGGGCGCGCCGCGATCGCCTCCCCACACGTAGGTGTGCGATGTGGAGAGCTCGCCGATCAGCTCGGCCATCAGGTCGCGCAGGTCGTCACGGACGGCCAGGCGCGAGAGCAGCGTCTCGTACTGCCTGCGCACGGTGTCCCAGTCGACGCCGTGCATGCCCGCATCCCAGTAGAAGTCGCGCATGTTGCGCCATCCCTCGAGGAAGATCTGGCGCCACTCCTCGCGGGGATCGAGCTCGATGACGAGCCCCGCGAGATCGACCTTCGACTTGGAGAGATCCTCGCCCGGAGGAGCCTCCGCATCGACGATGTAGATCTCGCCCTTTCCCTTCATGAAGGCGATTTTCCCTGCCTTCGGACGGATGTCGTAGGACATGATCCCCTGGACGAAGGGCTTCGCCTCCTTCTCTTCGAGGTCGAACATCCAGAGCGTCGTCTTCGGCTTGGGCTCATCGAAGATATCCTGATTCGCAATCCCCTCGCTCGGCACGGCGGCGAAGTAGACCTTCTTCGAGGTCGCGCTCAAGCCCCAGTAGTTTCCCGGCTCCACGGGAAGCTCGATCACTCGATCTTGAATCCCATCGAAATCGATCTCGACCGGAGCGGGCTTCGCATCCTCGTCCTTCTCCTCGTCGTCCTTCTTGTTCTTCCCCTCTTCCTTCTTCGCGTCATCCTTTGGCGGCAGTCCTTGGATCGCCGCGAAGGGGTTCTCCACGTCGGCGCGCAGCAGAACCATGTACGGGCGGGTGGACTCGATCACGACCTGCTCAAAATCGACCCAGCCGAGCTGCGGATTCACCGTGCGATCGCTCAGGAAGTAGAGGTACCGGCCGTCTGGATCCCAGGAGGGGGAGTAGTCGTTGGTCGTCCAACTCGTGATCGGATGGACCGTCCCATCCTTCGTGTCGTAGATGAATATGGAGCGGTACTCAGTCTTGGCCGCCTTCGCGTAGGCGAGCCACCGGCCGTCGGGGCTCCATGAGTATTCGACGATCTCCAGCTGCTCGCTGCGATCCACCCTCCGCGGCTCTCCGCCCGTGGCCTTGACGACATGGAGCGTCTGCGTCTGGTCGGAGTAGGCGATCCATGTCCCGTCGGGGGAGAGGATCGGCGGGAAGTAGTTGACGCCAGGCAAGGGCTTCGTCACTTCTTTCACGTCGCCGCGCCCCCATGCGTCGGCGGTGACGATCTGCTGCTCGCCGCTCTCATCGGTTGTGTAGACGACGCGCTCGCCCTTCGCGTCGAAGCTCGACATGCGTTCGCGCGCGCCGCTCCCCCGCGTGATCGGCAACGTCACGCCGTCCTTTCGCGGGACAGAGAAGATCTCTCCACGAGCCTCGATCGTGAGCCGATCTCCGTCGGGGGAAAGGGCGTAGCCTGTGATGTACTGCTCGGCGTTCGGGTAACGGGTGCGCGTGATCGACTGCTCGCTCGGCAGGTCGATGGCGACGAGCTGCTCGCTTCCCGTGGCCGGGTCGAAGAGGTGGATGTCTCCGGCGAGCATGAAGACGATCCGGCCCGTTTCGTCATTCGCTGGCCAGCGGGCGTCCCAGTTCCCGAAGTCGGTATGCCTCTGGCGGCTGGATCCATCGGGGTTCATGGACCAGATGTTGGCCGTCCCGCCCTGATCGCAGAGGAAGTAGATCTTCCCGCCGTGCCACATGGGGAAGTCGTCCATGCCCGAGAACTCGGTCACGGCCCGGTAGTCGGCAATCGCGGGATCGCCGACCCAGATGTCGTCGTTGCTGCCGCCGCGGTACCGCTTCCAGGTGCCGCCGCCGCCGACTCGCGTGAAGGCGTAGCGGCCCGACTGCGGATCGACGGCGAAGTTGACGATGTGTCCGACGGGCAGCTTCCTCGGGTCGCCGCCTCGGGCCGGGATGGAGTAGAGCTCCCGGTTGAAATGCGGATGGTCCCGACGGCTACGGAAGAGGATCTCCCCCCCGTCGCCCGACCAGTCGAGGGGCTCGTCGTCGCCCGGGTGATAGGTCAACCGCTTCGGTTCGCCGCCTTCGGCCGGAATCACGAAGACGTCAGGGTTGCCGTCGTAGTTTCCCGAGAAGGCGATCCACTTGCCGTCGGGAGAGAATCGCGGCATCGCCTCCGTGCCCGGGTGGGTCGTGATCCGGCGGGCTTCTCCCCCGTCTACCGCGACGGTCCAGAGGTCCCCTTCCGCGGTGAAGACGATTCGATCGCCGCTGATGTCCGGCTGGCGGAGGTATCCGGACCGGCCGGCCGCGACGCCGACCTCGATTCCTGTCGCGAGCCCGATGATCATGGCGATCGCGACGGCAGACTGAATCCATCTGGACAGGCTCAGAGACCGGTCCCTCGTCGTGTCCATACCCACTCCTCTTCTTGATTTGCGGGGTCCGATTGCACCCCGGTTCGGACCGATCCACGGACTGCCCACCCCCGTCGCACGGTGAACGGGGGTGGGCAGATCCGGGTCGCCCAGGGGCGTCAGCCGACCGATCCCTACGGATGGGTGGCCGCTTTGGTTTGCACAATAATGCGGGGCCGTGAGGGGGGGAAGCCGGAACTGACGGATCGGGGGCATTGCCCGATCGCCTCGCCCCACCTCAAATCATTATATGCGAAGGGGATAGCGTGGTTTGTATCGAGCGCGCTGATGATCTCGCTGGAATCTCGCGCGAACGCTCCCTGGCCGCTACGGTTTGGGCGCCCGGAGTTACCACGTTCCGATCCGCCACGGCATGCGATCTGGAACTGCTTGCGGGGGCCGACCGCAGTGCGTATGAAAGGGTGTGGCCGGAAGCGATCCGGCTCGAGTGGGGACTTCGCGACCCCGGAGGGAGACGGAGACGATGAGGTACGGCGCGCAGAACAAGATCACGGCCAAGGTCGCATCGGTGAAGACCGGGGATGTCATGTCCCTCGTGAAGTTCAAGGTGACCGCTCCCGTCGACATGGCCTCGGTCCTGACCACCGAGTCGGTCGAGTCGCTGGGGCTCAAGCCGGGCGACGAAGTCCAGCTGATCATCAAGGCGATCCACGTCCTGCCCGTGAAAGACTAGCTTCCAGGGGAGAAGCGGAGAGGACACGGAGTGCGCCATCCCTGGGTGACCTGCGTCTTCGCGGCCGCGATGGGGATTCTCGAGGCGGCCGTCGTGGTCTACCTGCGCCGCATCTACTATCCCGCCGGATTCGGATTCCCGCTGGTCGCCTTCGAGCCATCGATCCTTCGCGTCGAGGTGATCCGCGAGGCCATGACGATCCTGATGCTCGCCTGTCTCGCCATTCTCGCTGCGGAGCGCGTCTGGTCCCGCCTGATGGCCTTCCTCTTCGCCTTCGCCGTGTGGGACATCGTCTACTACCTGGGATTGAAGCTCTTCCTCAACTGGCCGGCCAGCTTCTTGGCGCCCGACATCCTCTTCCTGATCCCAAAGCCATGGATCGGGCCGGTCCTGGCGCCGATCCTCGTTTCGCTCGTCTGGATCATCGGGAGTCTATCCCTCCATCGACGCCGGGTTCGATTCGGGAGACTCGACGCTCTCCTCGTGATCGCAGCGCACGCCGGGATCTTGACGAGCTTCCTCTGGCGATCGGGCGCCGATGCCTCGCCGCGATTCTCATGGATCGTCTTCGGCGCGGGACTCCTCATCGGTGGGATCGCATTCTTTCGCCTCGGCGTGACCAGCCGCAGGGCGTGAGTCGATTCACTTACCCGCAGGCAAACGGCTCGACCGGCTCTTCCTGAAGAGCTAGAATCATCCGTTCCCGGCGAGGCCGTGGCCGCGTGCGCCGGACTCGAGCGTTCGGTGGCGGACTCCCCGCCACGCGCGCAAGTCAGGAGGAGCGTCCATGAACGCCTTGATTCGATCGCACTCGGCAATGATCTTGGTAGTCTTGTCGGCGACCGTCGCCTCGACCGCCCTCGGCGCGAGCCATTCCATCTCCTGGGCCAACCCGAAACCGCAGGGCAATCCGCTCCAGTCGATCCAGTTCGAGGACGATGCGGTCGGTTACACGGTGGGGATGCGCGGCACCTGCCTCGTCACGACCGACGGCGGCGTGACATGGACCGATCGAACCGATTTCGAATCGTTCCGCAAGCACCTCATGGACATCCTCCTCATGCAGCCCGGAGAGATGATCGCGGTGGGGGAGAATCCGGGGATCTTCCGATCCATCGACGGAGGAGCGAGCTGGACGCCGATTCAGAACCCCTCGACCGCAACGTTGAACGAGATCGCGCGCATCGACGCGACGACTCTCTCCGCCGTCGGCGATGCCGGGGAGGTGCTGCGATCGACCGATGATGGCGCCACCTGGGAACTGCGCGCCCAGCCGAGGGGAGCCTTCGATCTCCACGACCAGTGCTGGACAAGCCCAAGCCATGGATACGTCGTCGGCGAGTTCGTCCTGCGGGAGACGTCTGACGGCGGGGCGAGCTGGGCGCCGATTCCGGGAACGACGGAGAACAACCTGTTCTTCCCCGGGGACATCCAGTTCCTCGATTCGCTGAACGGCTGGATCCTCGTCGACCTCACGACATATCGCACGACCGATGGAGGAACGAGCTGGTTCGAGCGCCACGGACAGATTGGATCGAGCCCGATCTACCAGGAGGAGGCCGTCATCCTCGACGCCTCGAATCGGTTCGTCATCACCGATGGCGAGGGCGCTGCTCTCTGGAGGACGACCGATGATGGGCTCCACTGGACCGAGCTCTACGCGCGGCAGGCGACGCGCGGCCTGACCGGCATCGTCCGGTTGGGCGACGGCGCGCTCGTCGCCGTGAGCTCCGACGGCGACATGCTCCGGAGCGCCGATGAGGGGCTGAGCTGGGCGAACGCCACCTCGGCCCCCGGCGACGGCGAGCGGCAGTCGATCGAGGCGATCGACTTCGCCCCGAACGGCATCGGCTTCGCCGGCGGGAACCGGGAGCTCCTCCGGTCCTCCGACGGAGGGGCGAGCTGGCAGTTCGCCCCAGCCGAGCCAGAGATCTCGATCATC
The DNA here is from genome assembly GCA_034679345.1 of Candidatus Eiseniibacteriota bacterium. Lineage (GTDB taxonomy): Bacteria > Eisenbacteria > RBG-16-71-46 > CAIMUX01 > VGJL01 > JAXDAY01. The sequence continues at coordinate 51,606 of JAXDAY010000009.1, read as the reverse complement.
TTCGCCATCGACATGTTCGACGAGTCCTTCGGGCTCGCGGGCGGGTCGATCTCCGGCGGCCTGAGCGAGATCGCGCGAACCACCGACGGCGGCTCCTCCTGGAACAACCACACGATCGATTCCCCCCCCGTCGGCTTCGTCGTCGATCTGAAAGTCGTCGATGCCTCGGCCTGCTACGCCGCCCTCCACGGCGGCACGGGCGTCAACTTCGTCTACAAGTCGACCGATGGCGGCTTGGGCTGGAACCGGATGAGCTCCGGGCTGCCCTCGGGGGCCCGGCTCCACGCGATCGATTTCCTCGATGCCCAGGTCGGTTTTGCCGCCGGAGGAGATTTCGGGGCCCCGGCGCTCTACCGCACGACCGATGGCGGCCAGTCGTGGAGCGCCGTTCCCCTCGCAGGAGTGCAGGAGGCGATCCGGGACATGAGATGGATCGACGCCTCGACTGGTTTCATCGCCTCTTTCGATGGGGTCCATCGCACGACGAACGGAGGACAGACCTGGATCCAGGCGCTCAGCGCCTACACCACCTCGATCTCATTCGTCGACGGCGCCGTGGGATACGCCAACGACCTCTTCGACCCGAGAGTCTGGCGGACCGAGGACGGGGGAGCCACCTGGGAGCCGATCGAGATGCCCTGCGTCAACGGATCGCTGACGCTGCTCGCGCGCGAGGGAGGTTTCATCGCCGCGGGAGCGGCGAGCGTGATCCTGCGGGGGGAAACGATCGATCCGGCCGCGGTCGGCGCGCCGCGGGAGCCGGAGCCTCTCGCCTCCGGGTTGCGCGGCTCCCTGGGACCCGGCGTTCGGGCGCGCCTCATCGGATCCGTCATCGAGATTGATGCATCGCGGTCCGCCGAAACGTGGATGGTCCCTACGGGCCGCGTGCTCGACATCGCCGGCAGAAGCGTCGCGGATCTGTCACGATCGCAGCCGGGCCGATCCGTCTGGCGGTTCAGCTGGGATTCCCGGCTGGCGACCGGCGAGAGGGCCCCGAGCGGCGTGTACTTCCTGCTCGTCGAGAGAGGCGCGCGCCGGCTCGTCGCGAAGCGGCTTCTGCTGCGCTGACCCTCGAACATCAGAGGCGGACGCGGCTGGGATGCCGCGTCCGCCTCGAGTGTTGCGCGCAGGCCGCGAGCGACTACTTGAGGATCGTCATCCTCCTGCTCTGCTCGAAGGCGCCGGCCTTGAGGCGATAGAAGTAGACGCCGGATCCGCAGGAGCGGCCCGCGTCATCGAGTCCGTTCCAGAGGATCGAATGCACTCCGGCCGTCATCGGCTCGTCGGCCAGCACGCGGACCAACCGCCCGTTCGCGTCGAAGATCTCGATACGCGTCGGCGCGGGATTGCTCAACGTGAACCGGATCGAGGTGACCGGGTTGAACGGGTTCGGCTCGTTCTGCTCGAGCACCGGCCTGCGAGGAAGCAGGGCCGTGTCGTCGGCGCCCGCCGTCGCGGCCGCGAAGGTCTCGATCGTGAAGTCGTCGATCGCCGCCTCCACGATTCCGCCCTGCGTCCCGTCGCACGCCTTGAAGCGAATTCTCATGTTGTTCGTGAAGCTCAGGTGCTGACCCACGTCGATGACGACCTTGCGCCAGTACTCCTCCGCCTCCGGGCCGACGCGCTCGAGCGGGACCCAGCTGGCGCCGCCGTTGGATGAGCCGTCGATCTGGAACTGATCGTCGAGGGCGATCTCCTGGGCCCACCAGCGGTGGTAGGAGATGAACGCACGCGAGTAGCCGGTGAGATCGAAGGCCGGGGCGGTCAGGGTCGTGCATCCGTTGTCGACGTCCTGGGCGTTCGCGTCGCCGCCGGGGGTGCCGTTGCCGGTGACGAAGCACTTCACGCCGGGTCCCGCGGTGTGGTCGTTCTCCGGCTGACAGGGGTGACCGTTGTAGGTCGTCCCGACCGGGTCGTCGCGCAGCCAGCGGCCGGTCGTCGCGTTGTCGCCCGTGGCCTGAAGCGACCAGCTCTGGTCCTGCTCCACGTCATCCGCGAACAGCATCTCGGTGAAGTAGAGGCTATAGAAGGTCGCGGGGGCGGTGGGGGGCGACATGCTGCCATTGCCCGGACCGTCGGTGGCGGCGATGTAGTAGTCGATCTGAGTGCCCCGGCTGGCCGCGGGGAGATTCGCCGCATAGACCCCTCCGGAGAGGGTCCCCATCGGCAGCTCGATCCACCCGTTGCCGTTGATCCTGTAATAGAGCTTCGCGCCCGCGACCGTGCTCGGATCGAGGATCGTCGCCCGGATGGGCGTCACGACGCTCAAGGGTTGAGTGACCTGGTCTGTCACATTCGTGATCGAGGGACCATGGTCGTCGGTGAGGGCGAAGTCCTGCACCACGAGTTGGGAGGCCACCAGGGTCACCTGGAGGGTGTCCGGGCGGAAGTCGGGGTGGCTCGCCACGACGGTGTAAGTCGCCGCCGGGGCGGTGCCATTGTAGTATCCAGCCGCATCGGTCACGTACTGGTTGCCGATCTCGAGGAGCTGAACCGTCGCGCCTTGAATCGGGTTGTTGTTGTACGTGCCGTTCGTCACGTGCCCCTCGATCTCGCCGAAGCCGAGGGTGGCGGAGATGACGGCATCGTAGGCGTCGACGAAGCCCCAACCGAAGGTGTTGTCCTCGCCGGTATTCCCCTCGTCACGCGCCGTGTCGAGCAGGATCTGCTTGATGTCGTCGACTGATAGATTCGGATTGGCCTCGCGCATCAGGCCCACGATGCCGGCGACGTGCGGGCCGGCCATGGAGGTGCCGCTCCAGTTGGCGGAGTAGCCGCCGCCCGGAATGCATGAGTACACGTTCACGCCCGGCGCGACGACCTCCGGCTTGATCTTGCGGTCCGCCGGCACGTCGCAGCCCGTGGGACCGCGGCTCGAGAAGCTCGCGATCGGGTAGGGCCAGTTATAGCTCGTGGCGTCCACCGCTCCGATCGCGAAGGCGTTGTAGTAGGTCGTCGCGCGGTCCGGCGGGGATCCGATCGTCTGCGATCCCGGGCCTTCGTTGCCGGCCGAGAATGTGACGACGACGCCGGATGCCTCGCAACCGTCGATCACGTTCCACCACCGGGTATCGCAGTCGGTGTAGTTGCCGCCGAACTGCTCGTTGATGCGCCAGGAGTTCTGCACGACGTCGGGAACGTCATCGATCGTGTTCGGGTTGCCGTCGGGATCCGCGAACCACTGGAAGCAGGTGATGATGTCATTGTCGAAGCCGCTTCCCACGCCCTGGTTGATCGCGTTGGTGGCGATCCACTTGGCGCCCCAGGCGACGCCGACCGTGTCTTCGGTCGCGATACCCAGACCGGTCATCGTGCCCGTCGTATGGGTCCCGTGCCCGTAGCCGTCGTTGGGAAACTGAGTCGAACCGCTGAGGACATCGAGCCAGCACTCCTGCCACGGCTCCTGTCCCTGGTATCCACGCCAGCGGGTCTGCAGCGCCGGGTGATTGCCGTCGACCCCGGTGTCGAGCGAGCCGATCAGGCGGCCGGCCCCCGTGTAGCCAAGCTGGTACCACACCTCCGGCGCGCGGATCGCACGCAGGCCGGGGGTGACGCCGATGCCGCGAAGGCCGTCGCCCTGCGGCATCTCCATTGAGACCGGCTCCATCAGCTCCACCGTGAAGTTGGGCTCGATCAGGTCGACGTCGGAGCGTAGGGCGATCTCGGCGATCGCTTCCTTCGTCCCCTGGACGACCATGAGATTCGAGATCCAGTAGCTGGTGTACCCTTGGATCCCGCCCGATCGCATCCCCTCATCCAGAGCGGCGATCAAGGGCTGCTGTCCGCGGGCGGCGGTCTGAAGCGCCTCGACCACACGAGCGTGTCGCTCGAGCCGGGTCGACTTGGCTGCCCGGAGTTCCGCATTGAGGGCAGGCAGCGGGGCCTGTTCCTGCATGTTGACGATCACGCTGAAAACCGCGCCCGGGCCTCGCTGATCCATCTCGGCCTGCAGGCGAGGGGCGATGCTGCCTGCCACGGCCGCGGAAGCTGCGATGCAAGCGGCGACGATTGCCGCCGTCCACCCCAGGAGTCTCATTCTCGATACCTCCTCCCCAGTGGGTCTGCCATCCATGTCTTCTACGATGCCGGAAGCGGTTCCGGCACGCGTTCCCCGGGAGAGACGACGGCACGAAAATGAGCTCAACGAGCGGTGGTGGTCGCCAAGGATGCCCGGCAAACGAGTCTTATCCATTATATCACGCCTGGATAGCCGGACGCAGACATGCTCGCGCGCTCGCGCGTCGGCGGCGCTTGCAGACGGGGCCGGGTCGAGCTGTTCCGCCGGAACTGCTTCATGTGAAGGAAGTTGCGGGAGCAAACCTCATGCCCATCCGCCCAGTCGAGCGCTCAGTTGAGGGGAAAGTCCAAACCTGACGGACCGGGCCGACCCAGGATGCGGCACATCGCCATCACCTGGCCCTGGTGGCTGTAAATGTGCGCGATCGTGCGGATCACAACGAGCGCGGGCACGAGCACGCGGAGCCTGTTCGGCCAGGTCTTCATCTCGCGCGGAGCGTTGAGATCGCCGTCAGAGGTGTTGCGCAGGTATGCGACCGTTCCTTCCGCCACCTGTTGGCGGTAGCTCTCCATCGCCTCCATCGTCTCAGGCTCGATCTCCTCCGGGTCATCCGCATAGCGACCCTGGATGACGCTGACCCAGTACTCCTCCCCGCCGATCGTGTGCGCGAGCTGCTGGCGGATGTTCGGGTAGCCGAACCCGGGCAGCGCACGAGTCAACTCTGCCGCGTCGAGCTCGGCGCAGTGCCGGATGAGTCCCCGTAGGCTGCGATGCCCACGCTCATGCATGTCGATCAGAGCGGCGCCTGTGTACATGTTCGATCCTCCCCACAGTTCGGAGATGATTGCCATACCGACTCGTCCACCCGCATCGTAGGCGAAGGCGACAAGGGAATCGATATCGACGTCGGTGGCGGCACGTCCTTCCCGGACTTGAGAGATCGCGGGCGCGTGGCGTAGAATGGATCACGCTCGCATCCACGCGCGCCGCGTGGAGCTCGGGATCCCCTTGGCCGGATGGAGGTCGTCATGCTCGCGCGCATCTCCTGGATCGCCCTTTTCCTCTCGCTCCCGCTTTCCGCGCTCGCCCTCGACTACGTCGAGTCCTCGCAAGGTCTCATCCCGCCGAGCATGGAGGGGGGCGACACGGAGATCGAGTTCTGCGACGTGAACGAGGACGGCCGCCTCGATCTCGTCTCGATCGGGGATCACGGATCGCCCTACGTCAATACCGACCAGCACGGGATCATGGTCTGGTTTGGAGACGGCGCGGGGAACTGGGCGGTTCACATGAACGGCAACTTCGGCTATGGCGGGATCGCCCTCGGCGATCTGAACGGCGACGGGCGGATCGATGCCGCATACGGGATGCATCACAATTACTCCGGCACCGACCTCGGCGATCAGATCCTCGAGGCGGCCCTGGGCGACGGGACCGGCCAGAACTGGACCCCCTGGGACGACGGGCTCGCCACATCGGGCGAGGACTGGGGGATGTTCGGGACCGATCTCGCGGACTTCGACAACGACGGCGATCTCGACATCGTCTCGAACTCCTTCGGCTGCTGCGCCGGTGTGCATGCGTACCGCAACAACGGCGATGGAACCTGGACCCAGAGCTTCGGATTCCTCGGCGGAAACTCGGGCCAGGTGATCTGCAGCGGCGACATCAACGCCGACGGATTCCAGGACTTCGCCGTATCCCAGCAGAACGGCACGGTCTATCTGGGCGATGGGACCGGTGGGTTCGCCCTCGCCGACGCCAATCTCCCCGGGGGATCGGGCGTGCGAAACGGCGTCTCTCTGGGCGACATCGACAACGACGGCGACCTCGACATCGCATTCCGCCCCTCGGACGCGAGCCTCCAGGTATGGAAGTGGGATCCGTCGGGGGTCTGGAGCGACGCCTCGGCGGGGCTTCCGACCTCGGGCATCGCCGCCACGCAGCTCGCCGACATGGACGGCGACGGCTGGCGCGACGTGATCGGCTTGGGCAACGGCATCCTGCGCGTCTGGCTGGGCGACGGCGGGAGCGCCTGGACACTGGCCGCGACGATCACGCTCCCGGCGCCCGGCAGCTTCCAGGCGCTGCGCGTCGGCGGGGACGTGGACCACAACGGCCTACCCGACATCGCGGTCGTGACCGAGCAGGGAAGCTGGCCCAGCTACGCGAATCGCTTTCGCGTCTTCCGCGAGTCGACGGCGGCGGCCGAACTCGCGGCTCGCTTCGTCTCTCCTGCGGGCGGCGAGCGGATGGCCGGCGGGTCGGCTCGTTTCATCGACTGGATGGCGGCCATCCCGGCCGGCGAGACGGCGACGGTCGATCTCGACCTGTCGGTGAGCGGTCCCGAGGGACCGTGGACTCCCATCGCGCAGGCGATCCCCTGCAGCGATCGCTATCAGTGGATCGTGCCCGTGGTCCCCTCCACCGACCAGGCCCACCTGCGCCTGCGCGTCGCATCCGAGTCCGGATCGGCGGAGACGATCACTCCGCGACCCTTCTCGATCCTCCCTCCCTCCTCGGCGGCGATCGAGGGGGAGATCGCGGGGACGGCGCGGCTCTTCGCCGCGCCGAATCCGAGCGCGGGGCTCGTCCGCCTGGAAGGATTCCGGGACGCGGCCCGCCGGATCGAGATCGTGGATGTCGCCGGGCGCGTCATGCGCATTCTCGGGCACGGCGAGCGCACCTGGGATGGCCGCGACGATGGAGGACGGCGGGTGCCCGCCGGGGTCTACTTTGCCCGGTCCGCCGGCGGCCGGACGCCCCTGATCCGGATCCGCTAGCGCTTCATGCGCGCCGCACGGCGGCGTGAAGCTCCTGGTGAATCCGCATGAGTCCCCGGAAGGTCTCCTTGGCGGCCTCGACGATCGCGTCGGCTTCAGCGCCCGTGAGATCGACCCGGTTCATCCCCGACTTGAACTCCTGCCAGAAGGCCTGCTGGTCGTCGCCATGAGGATCGAGATAGCAGGTCCCCGCGCCGTCGGCCAGGGAATACAAGCGCCGAATCGCCCTGGCGATGAATCGCCCGCCGTTCTTGCTTCCCTCGAGGACATAGTGGATTCCCAGCAGCGCCATCGCCCTTGATCGCGCGGTTTCCTCGATCCAGTCGATGAGGCTCTGTGTGGCGGGCAGGGCTCGAGCCCGGTTCGGATCGCGGTCGAAGTGGAGGAGATCCTTCATGAGATTCCGCTCCTGGAATTGCCGCTCGTGGATCACCTGCCGGAAGGCGGCATGCGTCTCCGCCATTCGGCCGAGGTGGCGTTCGAGGGCGCGATGGGCCAGGAGGAGCTGCTCCAGGAGCTCGGCGTAGGAGTCCAGCGGGAGGCGTCCGGACAGCAGGTCGACCTGGAAGGGCCCGCTCTCCGTTTCCTTGTGGAGATGCATCGTCTCTTCGCGGAGGCGCGTCATCAAGCTCGCTCCTCCGGCGGTCACTTCGTTCATTTCAGCCTCCCATGCAAGCGGTCGGATTCTTCACTTGAGCACGTCCTTCGCGATGAGCGCGGGGATGGCCAGCCAGAGGAGTCCCTTGACGAGAAAGAACAGGAACCCGACGACGCCGAGGCGTCCGAGCCATGCCGGAACGCGGAACTTCATGCGATCCCCTCCATGGGCGGTGGATTCCGCTCGACGCGGGAAGTGGCCGCCCGGGTCCACTGGAGATCGGGCGGCTCGGCGGCGGGCTCTCTCCGCGCACATCCGAACGACCGTGTCGCGGCAACGGAGGAACATAGCGGCCGGGGGTGGGGGGAGTCAACGACGGGCTGGGCGGGAGCAGTGGCCCGGGCTGGCGGCGAGGTCAACGGGGGAGTCCCAGAGAAGGGGAAACGAAGCGCGGGCGTCCGGCCGGCTCACGGCGGGCGCCCGCGGTGGAAAGGCGAGCGGCGCTACTTCTTCTTCGCGGCCTTCTTGGTCGTCGTCTTCTTCGCTGTCGTCTTCTTCGCCGCCGCCTTCTTCGGGGCGGCCTTGGCGCCGGCCTTCATCTTGGATCCGCACGCTGCCATGGTGCACCTCCCAACCGATAACAACCCATCCCTCGATCCCCGCGCAGCGGCGGGGCGTGGCCGGGGCGCATCATCATATCGGCGGAGAGAAAACGCAACAGGGATCCTGTCATCGCCTTGACGTTTTTTGACCTGGCCCCGTCGGGCCTTGACGCCCCGCTGACGCCTTCCTGTCCGAAGATTCTCGTCGGGAGTCCGCGCCGCGGCCGCATGGGTCCGGCTTGGCAGGAAGGAAGCGATCATGACAGTCCTGAACGCGGTGGGCAGCGAGAAGCCGGCCACGGAGGAGCGCGATGGCAATGCCGCCGTGGGGGCGCGCGACCTGACCGTCAAGGGCACGGAACCGGCCAGCCATCGCCGCGCACCTCCTCCGCCCATCCGGAGGCCTGCTGGACCGAGATCATCGCCGGCGCCGTCGTCCGTCGCTTCCAATGAGAGGTGAAGTGATGCGGCTGCGGCGCTATAATCTTTGCGACCATATGATCGAAGGCTTGGCGAAACGGATGTTAAGGGAGGATTCGGCCATGAGAGTGTCCGCACTCGCCGTCTTGGTCGGGCTGTTCGGAATGTTCCCTACAATCGATCCATGCCGGGCCGACTGCATCGACTACAGCGACTACCTTCACTGCACGGGGAGTGCCACCTTGCCCTGCGCGGCCTACAGCGTGGATGTCGCGGGCGACTATGCATACGTCGCGGACAGGAATTGTGGTCTCGTGATCGTGGATGTGACCGATCCGTTGATACCCATGGTTGTCGGAACCGCCAACGGGCAAGCGTATGCCGAGGACGTGGTCGTCTCCGGAGAATACGCCTACTTGGTTGGCGGTTATGAATTCCAGGTCATCGACATCTCGGATCCCCTCAGCCCGTCGATCGTGGCGCGTCTCGACGAGGGCTGGTCCGGGTCGGGCGTGGCAGTCTCGGGGACGTACGCGTACGTCGCCGCCTACGATTTTCAGGCGGGACTGTGGGTGATCGACATATCGGATCCGCGCAACCCGACGAGTGTAGCTAGCGGCGGCTGCAGCCAGGCCCTGGAGTTGGCTGTTTCCGGCAACTACGCCTACATCGTTGGCGTCGAGGGGTTGTGTGTCGTCGACATCACGGACCCTCGGATCCCGCGGGTTGTCGGAAACCTGAGCACACCGTCGGCCGGCTGTGCCATTGCGGTCTCAGGGAGCCACGCCTACGTCAGTGATGGGGAGGATCCTGAAGCTTTCTGGGTGGTGGACATCACGGAACCCGGAAATCCCCGTCTCGTCGGCGAACTTCCGTTGGACGGCGGAGGAGGGGGTGTGGTCGTCGCGGACAACATCGCCTACGTGAGCAGCTACGATAGCTGTGCGCCCGGCGGCAGTTTCTACGTGATCGATGTCACCGATCCGGAAAATCCCCGGACCTTGGGTCGCACCTACGCGGGAGGCGCAACGGACGTGGCGGTATCCGGTCACCACGCCTATGTTTCAGATGGGGGCGGCTATCTTCATGTGATCGACATCACCCATTCCGAGAGCCCCCCCGTGACGGGCAGCGTGCAAACGCCGGATCTCGCACTCGGCGTGGAGATCTCGGGGAACCATGCCATTGTTTGGGAGTGCGGCAGGGTTCAGGCGGTCGATATCACCGATCCCCGGAATCCCCGGATCGTGGGCAACGTGGACATCTCCGCCTGGTTTGCTGCGCTGGCCGTCTCCGGCGACCATGCCTATCTCGTCGGTCAAGATCTCGGCGGCTACTGCCGCTCGCTCGAGGTGATCGACATCTCGAATCCACAGGATCTCCGGATCGTCGGCACCGTGATGAGCGCGGAGATACCTTATTGCATCACCGTATCCGGAACGTTTGCCTATGTCGCGGGGAATGATCGCGCGGGCGCCGGCTTCCTCCAGGTGATCGACATCTCGAATCCCGAGGACCCGCGGATCATCGCAACGGTGCACACGCCCAACGACGGGTTCGGAGTGGCGGTATCTGGCGACTTCGTCTACGTCCAGGAAGTCTCGATCGGACTCCGGGTATTCGACGTCTCCGACCCCCACGACCCTCGGCTCGTAGGCGAGTTGGAGATCTCCGACGCGTGGCCGAGCATCTACCAGGGGATGGGCTGCGTTGCGGTTACCGGTTCTCACGCCTACCTCCTCGGCCGTGATTCCCGCTTTCAGGTGATCGACATCTCGAATCCCCAGCACCCTCGGGCCATCGCCTGTGTACCCGTGCTCGCAAGTGGTGGATCGCCGCCACCCGGCATCGCCGTTTCGGGCAATACCGTCTATCTCGCAGGCGACGATTGCGGGGTCCAGGTCGTCGATGTCGGGGATCCCCTTCGCCCCCGGTATCTCGGGAGCATCCACACGGGGGTCTGCGGCGATGTGGCGGTTTCCGATGACCATATCTATATCGCCAGCTGGGAGTCCGGGTTGCAGGTCGGGTCAAAGCAGTGCGAACGATCGCCTGGATCTTCCGAGGGAGCCGAGAGCGTCCCTGCCCTGGATCTGGCCGTTTCTCCGAGTCCAGCCTCGGGGCGTGCCTCGCTCCAACTCACCCTGCCGGTCCGGTGCACCGTCCGTGCGGCCGTCTACGACATCATGGGACGGAAGGTCCGGACCCTGCACGACGGCGAGTTGCCTGCCGGCCGGCATGATCTTCGATGGAATGGCCGGGATGAGATGGAGCGCAAGGTCGCGCCGGGGGTCTATCTGACCCGGCTGGCGACCGCCGAGGGGACGAGAACCGCGCGCGTTGTCATGCTGCAATGAATGACACTGCGGCTGGTGACGGCATGCGCCCATGGCAACGCCGCTTGGGCGCCCGCGTAAACCCGATGAGGAGCGGATCCGTGGGTGTGCGGCCTGAACGCCGATAGGAAATGGTCTCGGCAAACTCATCGGGATCCAAGGTGGCGATGACGCGCCGTACTCCGAGAAGATCCCGTGACAGCGACTCCGCGACAGCTATTGCCGTAGAGGTCGCAACAGCGCACCCCCAGTTCGGTGTTCCGGCAATACTCGATGCCCTCCCCTGCATCAAACGCTACTATTGCTCCAAGTATTTCGATCTCGGTGAGCACGATGACAGGGGTATCCTTCGTGGCCGGGTGAACCACATGTCAAAGCTGCCCGGTCAGGAGACTTCCGTTTGATTCAGATTGCGAAGCAACGCGGGTCGGTGCATCTGATCGTGCCGATGACGTTGCTCGCTCTCGTCGTGCGACTACTTTGGATCTGGGTAATGCCGGCCGCGCCCGTGAGTGACTTTCGATGGTACTACGATCGTGCAGTAGGGCTGGCAAACGGCATTGGCTACCTGGGTGTGGATGGTTTGCCGACGGCGTACCTTCCCGTCGGATACCCTGGATTCCTCGCAGCCGTCTTCCAAATTGCCGGTCCGTCGGTAATGACCGGGAAACTGGCCAACGCAATCCTTGGTGCGATGACCGTACCCCTATGTTTCCTCCTATTCGACCGCATCTTGGTTTCGTCGCCGGAACGGAAGAGGAAGTCTCTGCGACTCGGAATCATCATGATGGCCGTGTTTCCAAGCCAAGTGGCCTACGCCTCGCTGATATCAGACTCAATCCTATTTCAGTTTCTGTTGCTCTCGGGGATGTTGCTCTTCTGCACTACGGCGCGATGGGGAGTCGTTCTTGGAGCAGTGTTCATCGGGCTGGCGACATTGACGCGTCCCTATGCCCTTGGGATTCCATTGTTGCTCGCCGCGTTTTGCGGAAGCACGATCGCCCGGAAGGAATTGAGGACGCGTCTTCTGGTCACGATGGTCGTTGCGCTCGGCGTTCTGGTTCCTTGGACAGCGCGCAACGCTCGTGTGCTTGGGGGCCTAGTTCCCGTTTCAACGAATGCGGGCATCAACCTTCTCATAGGGAACGGCCCGGGAGCGAATGGGGGGTTTACGGAGATCCCCCTTGAGAGGGTGAGAGCCCTGGGACTCCCGGAAGTCGATGCAGATAGACTTGCTATGAGAATCGCGCTAAGGGCTATCTGGAGTGATCCTGTCCGAATTGTCAAACTCATTCCCATGAAGGTCTATCATCTCTACGCGGATGATGCGCAGGCGTTGAGATGGAATCTAAAGGGCGTTCGGGGAGTTGATTCTGTCCGCTCGTATAGCCCGATAGACTACGCGGGTATGCTGTGTCTCCAGATTCCGTATCTGTTGGTCTGGGTCGGCAGTCTCGGTTGGCTTGTCAGCAAGTGGCGGAAAGGGGTGCTGGGCCTACGGCCGGAGTTGGTGGGGTTCGGCTTCATTCTGTATGTCGGGTTTGTGGGAGTGGTGTCTTTTGGGAACCCGAGGTACCACTACCCGGTCATTCCGTTTCTCTGCCTCTACTCCGCTGACTGGGTGACTGGGCTGAGGTCTGGCCGAGCCGACCGAAGCATGTGACAACTCGGCGACGGCGGTGCGTTCCTGATTCAGGCATCGACGATCAGTCTGCGCGGCTGCACAGTATCTGGGAATCGCACCAGCGATCGGGGTGGGGGCGTCGTCAGTCCTGATGGTCCTCAGATCGATGCCCTCCGCTGCCCGCCTCGATGCTCGGTGACCCGCGACCGGGAGGTGCGTGGACATGTGCCTGGCGGCTTGGAATCTCCTATCGGCCGCCGATCCGCATCGAATCGGTCATCCCGTACAGCTCCGGGTTCATGTAGAGGCCGCGTTCCTCGGCCGGCTTCTCCTGCTCCGCGGGCAGCCGGTACTTCTCCGCCGCTGCGTCGCTGCGAACCGCCGTCACCTGCCACGAGATCTCGAGCCCGGTCTGCCCGCCGGCGATCTTGAACCGATGGTCCGCGATCTTCTCCGCCACATAGACCGGCGCGAATCCGCCGACACAGGTGAGCTGGTAGCGCGGCTCGCGATTCACCGCATCGAAGTAGGCGGGGAGTTCCACCCACGCCTCTCCCGCCGCGTCGAGCACGGCGTTGCCGCCGTAGACATTGAGCACCTGATCCGACTCCATGCAGAAGTGGTTCAGGTACTTGTTCGCGGGATCGGCCGGATGATCGATCCGGAAGGCCTTCGTCCCACTCACCGCGAGGTTGCCGTTGACCTGCACATTTCCGTCGAAGTAGCCGGCGTAGTAGGTGCCGGCTCCGCCACCGTGGCTCCCGTAGACGGCGTAGTTTGTGCCCGGCCCCTGGACGAACCCCTTCACGCCGTACTTCGTCCCGCCATTAACCGATGCGCCGTATCCATAGACGCCCTGGATGGTCCCGGTGAGCGACTCGGCGCGCCCCTCGACCCCCTTGTAGGTCTGGCCGCCGGTCGTCAGCTCCGAAACCTCTCCCTTCACGCCGCAGCCCGTGCTCTGGAAGAGCCCGCCGAAGCCGTAGCCGGGAGCGGGGTTCGCCACGCCGTAGACCGCCTGTGCATGAGTGTTCCCCGTGAGCGTGCACATCGACCAGATAGCAGGGGAGACGACCGCCGTCACGGTCATGGCGTGTTTCACATCCACCTGCCCGCCGGCGGCGATGGCGATCCGCTCCACTCCGTTCGTCCCAAAGGATAGCTTTCCGTTCTCGCGATTCCAGATCTGCGCGTCGGTGAACCCGCCGGGGAGCGAGATCTCCAGGCCGTCGGTCGATGTGGTGCCGGTGTTGCCGTCGGTGATCCGGATCGCCGCTGTCTCGCCCACCTTGTGGAGATGGAGCGTCGCCGCGGGAGCCACCTGCAAGCCGATGTCGCCGTTCGCGGCTTCCCGCACCACCGAGTTGCCGATCGTGGAGCCCGTTCCGGTGAACTTGGGAATGTATCCGGTCGATCCCCCTCCGCCGATCCCTCCGCCGCCCGACGCGGCCGTCGTCTGGACCGTCCCGTCCGGGAACCTGAATCCGCCGGTCATGGAGTGGATCGTCCCGTTGACCTGCAGCTTCTCGGTCGGCGCTGACGCGACTCCCACGCCCACATTGCCGTTGTCGCGAACGACCATGGCGAGGAGCCCCGCGTCGATGTTCTTGATCCCGAAGTAGTGGTCGCTCCATCCCGTTACGCCGGACTGGAATTCCCACGAGTCTCCGTCCACATGGGTGTTCTGCAGGCGCAGGTTCGCGAGCCCGCCGTATGCCGCGACATGGAGCTTCGCGGCCGGCGAGGAGGTCCCGATCCCCACATCGCCACCGGAGGCGACGGTCATTCGCTCGGCGTTGTTCGTGCCGAACCGGAGCCAGCCGGCCTCGCGGTTCCACACGTCGTAATTGAACGAGTTGGTGGTCATGGGGCCGATCTGCAGTCCGTCGTTCCAGGCCGCCCCGGACGCCGGGGTCGTGAGGCGGATGACCGCTTCGTCGCTGTGAATCTGCAACCGACAGGTAGGGCTCGTGAAGCCCGCGCCGAGGCCCACATTCGTTCCCGTGTCGCAGAGGATCGAGTTGCCGATCGCGTGGCCGGCAGTGAACTTGGCCACCTGGTTCGCCGTCCCCGAGCCGCCGATCCCGGCTCCGCCGCCGAGCACGGAGTCGGCGAGCGCGGCGTGGATCGCATAAGGGGAGGCGGTCAACTCGGCGCGCGGCGCCATCTCCGCCTCGCCGTCGACGGAGATTCCGAGCCAGTAACGGTCGCTAAAGTCAAGGTCGATGGGCTCGGCATGACCCAGAACCGCGTTCATGACCCCATGGACGACGGTGATCGAGTCGGTCTCCGACCAGAGCGGCTCCCCCTCCGACTCGACGTCGTAGAGGCGGAAGATCAACTCGTGTCGACCTTCGATGGGAACTCCATTCGGGTCGGTGAGGACTCCTTGATAGTTGAGGGTGCGGGGGATCGCCATCGCGGCCGAGGACGCGGCCAGGGCGATCAGACAGATCCAGAGCGACTTCGCTCGCATGGCGGACCTCCTGGGATGGGAACGCCGGGATTCGTGTGGACTTCTTCCTGGGACGCGCACGACTCACCTCAACAGGGCGAGGCGCGCGGTGCGCGCCGACCGCCCCGCGGTCAATCGACAAAAGTAGATTCCGCTCGGCAGATCGCCCGCTTCGAGCGCGCACGTGTGCGCACCCGCTTCCATCTCTCCGTCGAGGAGACTCGCCACCTCACGACCGGCCACGTCGTAGAGCTTTAGCGCGACGTGGTCGCGCTCCGGGATCGACAGGCGAAAGACCGTCGCGCCACGCGAGGGATTCGGCTGCGCGGGGGAGAGCCAGAGCCGCCGTGAGTCGGCGGTCGCCCGCTCATCCGCTCCGGAGCAGAACTGGGCGGTGTGGTACCAGAAGCCTTGCCGGACCTCGTGGGATGGGGCAGCCGCGACGGTCGATGCGACCTGCCCCACCGTCGCGATGACGGTCCGCCCGGCGCCCGTCATCGCACCCCCTCCGTTCGCGAAGAGGCCGTCCTTCAGCATGATCGATGCGAAGGCGGCGCTCCCGGCGGCGCAAGCGATGACCGCACACAGGATGAACACGAGTGTCCGATTCCCCATGGCGTCCTCCTTCCGGTCCATTGATCGCGCCGGAGGGGGGATCGGTTACAGGCTCGAATGGGCTGGCTGGACCCGGCGGCTGCCCCCGCATCCGGCGGGGCCTGCGAGGGGCGCGAAGTAGACGGGCGACTTTCTTGTTGACTCGGCGTCATTTTGCGGCGAAATATGACGGCGAGATGGCAGCTACGGACTTCCCCCGAGTGCTCAAGCCCCCGAAGGGTTCCTTCTTCCTCTTTGGACCGAGGGGAACCGGCAAGAGCACATGGCTTCGTGCCACCTTCCCCAAGTCCTACACGGTCAACCTGCTGGACGAAGCGCTCTATCAGTCCTACCTGGCGAGAGTCGACCTCTTCGCCGGGGAGATGCGGAGCCTGAAGCCCGGATCGCTCGTGGTGCTGGACGAGGTCCAACGCCTGCCCCAGCTCCTCAACGAGGTCCATCGATTCATGGAGGAGCGAAAGCTCAGATTCGTGCTATGCGGTTCCTCCGCCCGGAAGCTGAAGCAGAGCGGAACGAATCTCCTGGCGGGAAGGGCCGTGCGCAGGATGATGCATCCCTTTCTGCCGGAGGAGTTAGGGCAGGCGTTCCAGCTCGAGCGGGTACTTCGGTGGGGGAGTCTGCCCGTCGTGTGGAGCGCGCCCGTCCCGCAGGAAGCTCTCGAAGCCTATGTGCAGATGTACCTCCGGGAGGAGATCCAGTCCGAGGCAATCGTGCGCAATCTACCTGGATTCGCGCGATTCCTCCCGGTTGCCGCGCTCTTCCACGGACAGACGCTGAACATTGCAGGGCTGGCTCGGGACGCCCAGGTAGCGCGATCGACCGTTACCGGGTATGTCACCATATTGGAGGATACGCTCCTGGCATATCTCCTTCCTGCCTACGAGGGAAGGCTACGCGTGAAAGAGCGGAGGCACCCCAAGCTATATTGGTGTGACCCCGGGCTGGTCCGGGCCGTCAAGCGTCAGTACTCAAGACCCACGGCCGAGGAGCGAGGGTCTCTGCTGGAAGGGTGGGTGGCGGAGCTTCTGCGAAGCTACCGGGACTATCGCGGCCTCTTCGAGGAGTGGTACTACTGGGCGCCCGGAGAGTCGCGCGATACGGAGGTCGACTTCCTGCTGCGGCGCGGAAGCGAATTTGTGGCCATTGAAGTCAAGGCCGGGTCGAGCGTCAGCGCGGCTTCCGTGCGCGGTCTGCGGGCAATCGACGGGTTGAATGGACTGGTTCGCCGGATTCTTCTCTACGGCGGCAACCGCCGCCTGGAGATGGAGGATGGGGTCATCGTGCTTCCAGCGGCTGAGTTCGTCGAGTGGGTGGCGGCTGATCGGTTGTTCCCGTGACGCAGGTCCGAGCTAGATCGTGATTCAGCCGAGTCACCGCACGACGACCACCCCGCGGATTACGATCTCCCCGTCTGCCGCGATCCGCACCAGATACACCCCGGGCATCACGGGCTTGCCATCCGAGCCCCGGCCGTCCCAGGTGATCGTGCGCAAGCCCCCGCTCTGGGCCGGGACATCCTCGATCAGTGCCGCCTCGCGCCCCGCCGCGTCGCAGATCGCGCAGCGGACGGCGCCTGCCGACCCATTGCTCTCGTAGACCAGCTCGAACGGCCCTGACGAGGGGTTCGGGCCTGAGAGGCGAAGCCCAGGGGGGCGACCGACGCCGGTGTTGGTTTCGGGGGATGCGACTCCCATGGGGGTCTCCACGATCAGAACCGCCGGCAGACATCGCTCATTGTAGCGGGCTCTGACGTGCACGTCGGTCGTGTAGGTTCCCGGTTCCAGGGAAGTGAGGTCGGCATCCAGCTCGAGCAGCCAGTCCCACGGATTCTGGCGTGCCTTGACGCGGGCCTGCAGCCACGGGGCGTCAGCCCATGTCGACGGCTGGCAGCCATAGTCGTGCCCTACGCCAGTCACGAAGCCGAAATGACCGCGCACCTTTCCACCCGCCGGTCCCGTCAATCGGAGTTCCTAGTTCTGGAAGCAGGGGGCGCAGTACGGATGGGGCCGTACGCGTCGAGCGTCCCTCGCCGCCGCTGCATAAGGAGTACCAGCCCAGGTACCAATCGTCCGGCCAGTAGAGATCGACGAAGAGGCCGGTGAGCGGCACGCCGGAGTAGCTCTCCGGCGGTTGGAGGACTCCCCCCCCGAACAGCACCGGCTGCAGTGGGACGGGACGGCGGGAGGCAAGCGGGTCGCGAGCGGAGTATACTGGTACCGGCTCACATGGGGCTCTGGGGCGGAGAGCCGCCGGGTGACGGTCTTGCGGTAGCGACAAGGCGGAAGGGCGGCGCGAAGGCCGCCCTTCCGGAGAAGGAGACGCCCCGATGCTCATCCTCATCACAGTGTGCTTGGTTCTCCTCGGTGCCCCGACGCATGCTCGAACCTGGATCGTCGATCAGGGAGGTGATGGGGACTTCACCTTCGTCCGGGAGGCGGTGCTCGCAGCGGGTAGTGGGGATTCGATCCTCATCCGTCCGGGTACATATGACGAATTCGACGGCTTCCAGGATCCGATTCGGCTGACACAAGGTCCTTTGACAATCCGCGGCGGTGAGAGCTATCCTGAGGAAACGGCACTACGGCTTCGTCTCCATTTCTTTCACATTGACGGCGTGGTGGAGAACCTGCGGGTATTCGGAACGCTTGGCAGTCCGATAATCAGTAGCACAGGGACCCTCATCGTCCGGAATTGCACCTTCGACAACAATGAGAGCGTGTTCAGTGGAGGCGGAGCGATCCGTGCGTCCGGTTCGCTGATCGTAGAGGACTGTTCTTTCTATAGCAACAGGTCTACTGATCCGCGATACGAATCGGACCGTGGGGGAGCGATCCTCGGCGGCCTATACACGGAGATTCACAGATGCCTCTTCATCGGCAATGAATCAGGGCGGTTGGGAGGTGCAATGAACACTGGGGATCTGCTCATCGAGGACTGTGTCTTCATTGGCAATAGATCGGACGATGGTGCCGCGATCAGCGCGCTTGGGCTCGTGGGCATGAGGCGTTGCACGCTGATTCTGAACGAAGTCCGTGGTGGATACGGATCGGCCCTGGCCGACAACATGAGCGACTGGTTTGGCGCGATCTCGCATTGCATCATCGCGAGAACGATCAATGGATGGGGCGTGGAGTGCGACTTCAATGCCAAGGAGCTGGAATGCTGCGACGTGTGGGGGAACGAGCGCGGGGACTACATGGGCACCTGGTGTTACAATCTGGAGTCGAATGGGAATTTCTCTGAGGACCCGCTCTTATGCGACGAGGAAACCGGTGACGTGGGGTTGCTCGAGGGTTCACCCTGCCTGCCGGGGCAACATGGAGGCCTGGAGTGCGGGGTGGTTGGCGCGCGCGGACTTGGCTGCGTGGATGTTCCAGTTGAAGCACTGACCTGGGGCAAGGTGCGCTGGTTGTTCCGGTAGGAAAGGTGGCCTGAAAGGCGTTAGGTCGCAATCGTGCCTCCATTCTGACTACCTTGCTGGCCCTTGCCGATCCAGCACCCGATACCCGATCCCCCCAGCGATCTGAGTCTCCCTGATAGCTGTGAACTCCGTCGAGGATCGCTTCTCCCCGAACAGCACGGGCTGCAGTGGGACGGGACGGCGGGAGGCAGGCGGGTCGCGAGTGGAGTAATACCTATGAGTTCGTCAATGCCAGTTTCTCCTAACGGGGGATCTTGTGTGTTGTCTTGATCTTGCCCGGCGCTTTCGCGAGGCGGGTGATCGTTCTCCGATTGTTCGCGACGGCGCGGCCTTCCCCCGGTGTGGCGGTCGTGTTTGGAGGCAGGCCCGCTTCCACGTACACGGCCTCGAGTATCTGAGGGATGGATCTGGAGCGCACGCGATCGAATCTCACCTTCATCAGCTTCTCCCGGGTCCGGCAGATCGGAGCGTACCTGTAAGGCTGCCGGTTCCGGAGGATGTGCCACACCAGGCAGACAAGCTTGCGGGCGAGGGCCGTGATCGCGACATTGTGTCCTCGTTTGTTACGGACGCGGTAGTAGGTGGCCGCCATCGGAGATGAGCTACGACTCAGGCAGTGTGCTGCCTCGATCGCAAGCGAGCGTGCAGCGGACGTAGGCTGTTTTCTGAGCCTGCAAATGGGCGGGAGCAGCCGTATGGAGCGAATGATCCGACTGAGATGACTCCGTAACCTCACCGCCGCCCCGTGCGATTCCATGGATGGAGTCGCGCCGGACCGGAGCGCCTTGACCGGCCGGGATCGCGAACCTAGGATTGCAGGGCGGGCATTCCACTCCCGCGTGCGGCAAACCTGAGGGCCGCGAACCATGTCGAAGGGCGCTCGAGAGCACTCCGGTGGCGGTCGGCCGGCCGTGACGGCAGTCGAGCCCCGCGCCGGAGACGGCCGAGACGGCAGGGACGGCGCGATCGGCGCGGAATCCGAGCGGATCGTGCAGGGTCTGCTCGGAGGGCGGAACGACGCGGCCGAGACGGTCCGTCGATGGGCCGATGGCGTGGCCCGGCACCGCGCCTGGGGCTTCGAGACGCCCGAGGACATCGTCCAGGATGTTCTCCTCGCCCTGCTCCGCAACTTGCGCGAGGGTCGCTTCACGGCCGGAGACCTGTGCGCCTACGTCCGGCGGCTGACCAAGAACATCTGCATCAGCCGCTACCGGAAGGCGCGGGTTCGGGGGGTTCAGGTGACGCTCAGCACGGAGTTGCCCGCCGCGGATCAAGACTCCTCGCCCGAGGCGCTCGAACGCGCTGCGGCGGTCGGGAGGATCCTCGCGCGGCTCGATCCTCCCTGCAGGGAGATCGTCGTCCTGGCCTACTTCGACGGTCTGAGCCGAGGGGAGATCGCGCGGCGACTCGGGGTGTCGGAGACCGCGGCGAAGGTGCGCCTCTTCCGATGCATGGAGCGGGCGCGCGCGATGCGAAGCGTTCGCGATGCCGGAGGTGATCGATGATGCCCGATGAGAGAGCCGGCGAGTCTAGATGCGCGGAGATCCGGGAGATCCTCACCTGGGGCGAAGACGTCACGGAGCCGGATCGAGCGAGGATCGCCGATCATCTGGCCGGTTGCCCGGAATGCGCGGAGCATGGCCGGTTCGTCGCTTCCATGCGGGAGGAGATGGCACGGCAGCGCGCCGCCCACCCCGATCCCGATATCCTCGTCCGCTTCGCCGAGGGCGACCGCGATCTCGAGCCGGCGCGCCGCGAGGCGATCGAGGCGCACATCCTCGTCTGCTCGGCCTGCGCTGGCGAGGTGGAGATCCTCGATGCGGTGGATCGGGAGTTCCGTGCGGGGATCGCGGGATCGGCGCGCGTCGCGCGGGGGAGAGACGCGTCCTCCGGCTTCGGCGCCATGCTCCGGCGGATCGGCGAGACGCTCGCGGCTTCGATCCTCCGGCCCGTCCCGGCCGCGATTTACCTCGCGACCGCCGTCGTCGCCATGGCGGTGATCCTCTCGGATCGCGGAGCGATCGAGCGTCCCGCCGCGCCTCCCGAGGTCATCGCGCCCGCGCGGACGATTGTCGGCGGTGTGGTGCTCCTGTCCGATCTCGGCGCGACCGGGCGTGGGGACGGGACCGACTCGCCGATTCCGGGCCTGCTGGCCGGCAGGACCCATATTCTCCTGCTCGAGTTCACGACTCTCACCGCGCCTCCCGACCCAGGCGCCGCCTTCGATGTGGCGCTCATTCCAGATGGGGGCGGGCCGGCCGTGTGGCAGGAGCGTGTGCGGGGGAGCGAGTTCCGCGAGAACTACACCTTGGGCGTTGTCCTGGAGGCGAGGGGAATCCTGCCTGGACGCTACTCGATCGAAGTCGTCCCCGCCGGCGCGGGAGAGGCGATCTTCCGATCGATCGTGGAGATTCAGCCGGTGCAGTGACGCGCGGAGACTACCGCCAATCTCCCTCCGCGACGATCCCGCCCCAGAGCGCCGGGTGGATCCGATTCCACCGGCGCCGGCTTTCCTCCAGACCCGCGAGCTCCGCGCTGCGCACCGCGTCGAGAGTCGACATCCCGGCCGCGCGGTTCTCGTAGATCCGCCTCATCGTCCCGCGCGCCGTCGCATCGCCGATCCGCCACAGAGACATGAGGACCGTCCGCGCGCCGGCGATCTCGAAGGCGCGCCGCAAGCCGTAGAGCCCTTCTCCCGAGACCATGCGGCCGAGCCCTGAGTTGCAGGCGGAAAGCACAACCCAGTCGGTTCCGCGCAGGTCGCGGCAGGCGATCTCCTGCGCGGTCAGCATGCCGTCGTCATCCCCGCCGGCGCCGAGGAGGAGCCCGCACGAGAGGAGCGGGCTCGAGCGGAACATCTCCTCTTCGGCTCGGGCGCCGCGCGCCGCTCCGACGCTCCTCGCGGCCTCGCAGAAGAACCCGTGCGCCGCCAAATGAACGATCCGCCGCCCTTCGATGCGCGCCTTCACAGCAGTCTCCGTCGCGTCCGATCCGGTGAGGATCGATGGGTTCCCGGGAGCGATCCCGCGCGCGAGACCGGCGACGATCTCCGCCTCCTCCCGCGCGCCCGCGAGTTCGGGGAGCGCGGCCGACGCATCGATGCAAGGGACCGACGCCGGGAGATTCGTGGGATTGCCGACCGCCAGGATCCCGTTCCCGCCGCGCGCCGGTGGCCGGGCGATCGTCTGGAGATCCCGAGCCGAGGAGAGGAGATGGAGGCGCGCTCGCTCGATCAGGAGCCGCCCGCCGGGGTCGATGAGGGAGCCGAAATCAATCCTCTGAAGCTGCGAGACGGGGAGGATGAGCCATAGCGGATCCGTCGCGGCGGAATCAGGCGCGAGCGGCGTGATGAGCGTATCAAAGAGTCGCCGCGCCGCATCCCGGTACTCCGCCTCCTGCCGCGCCGTGGGGCGACGGTCCGGCTCGACCGATTCGACGGCGGCGCGATAGCGCGCAACGAGCGAGTCGATCGCCGGGGCCGCGCCGATCTCGACAAACTGCAATCGATGCGCGCTCCGCTCTTCCCTCGTGAGCAGGAAGAGCCCATATCGCTCCTCTCCTCCGGAGAAGAGGCACTCCTCGGGAGATGTGCCGCCTGCCCGCCAATCCGGCGAGCCGATCGTGAGGCGCGGGTATCGCACGAACTGCAGCAGTCGCGCCCCCGGAGGGATCGCCTCGACCAGCGATTCGGATGAGAACTCGCTCTCCCTGCGCCGCGCCTCCAGACGATTCCGGAACGGCTCGGACCGCTCGGCCAGCCGCCGCTCGATTGCCTCCTTGTCGCTTCGCAGGCGGCTCGTCTCCGCGCGGAACGCCGCCGGATGAGCGCCCGCTCCCCGCAGCACCTGCGCTGCGAGCTTTTCCGACGCCTGCGCGTACTCTGCGAAAATCTCCCGCGCCTCGGTAGGTGCCGCCTCCATCTCGATCCGCCGCCGCCGCTCCGCGAGCCGGTCCACCACCTGCCCGTGGGATCGCACCGCGAGCGCGAATGCGTGCGCCACGCTCGAGTCGGCGGGATCGGGCACCCGGGCAAGGGCCGCCAGCAGCGTCGCCAGCACATGGCGCTGGTGTTCGGCATGCTCCAGGATCTCCCGTTCGGACGAGACGGCGAAGAGATCGTCCTGGATCTGCTGTGCGATCGTCGAGGCCCGGACGCCGGTGGCCAGGGCTTCTTCCCATCGGCCGGCCACCGCGTCGACGGCGAGCTGCAGGAGGAGCGATCGCCTCAGCCCTTGCTCGCCGAAGGTCCGCTCGGCGATGGCGAGATTCCGATCGGCGTGCAGGCGGGCCGCTTCCGTGTCGTGCTCGATCAGATCGAGAACCGTGAGGCCAGAGAGGCACCGATTCAGCGCGGGATGATTGGGGCCCAGGGATCGCTCCAGCGTGGCGGTGCACGCTTCGAGGACGGCGCGCGACTCCTCGATTCGACCCATCGAGAGGAGCACGAGCCCCAGCTCGCGCCGGTAACGCGCCACCTCGTGATTCTCGCGGCCGAGGAGGCGCGAGGCCGTGTCGATCGCCGCCTGGAAATCGGCGCGGGCCTCGGCGAGCCGCCCCTGATCGCGGCGGCACTCGGCCAGGCCGATCCGATACAGAACGACATCGAGGTGATCCGGTCCGAGAGTGCGCAGACCGATCGCGTGGCATCGCGCGAAGAGAGCTTCCGCCTCCGCGAGATCGCCGCGTCGCCGCAATGCCGCCGCGAGATGGGAGAGCGCTTTCGCCGTCCGCGTGTGCTCCGGACCCAGACGCTCCTCGAAGATGGCGACCGCGCGGCGCAGCAGGCGGATGCTCTCCGCCTCGCGGCCGATCGCCTGGAGCGCTGCCGAGAGGTTCAGCATCAAGTTGGCCGCGCTGGGATGCTCCTCTCCGGTGGCGGCGATCTGGATCTCGAGGGCGCGGCGATAGGCCGCCACCGCGCCGGTCAGGTCTCCCTTGCGTCGCAGGACGACTCCCAGGTTGTTGAGCGGCTCGGCGAGATCGGGATGGGTGGGGCCCACCGACGCCTCGAGGATGGCGATGGAGCGACGGAGGAGCGAGTCGGCCTCCGCCAGGTCGCCGCGCGTTTGCAGCAGATCGGCCAGATCCGCCAGCGCGCCCGCCTCGCGCGGATCCTGCGCGCCCCAGCTCGGGCGGCGCAGGTCCATGGCGGCGCGCAGCGCCTCGATCGCCTCGTCGGTGCGCCCCTGGGCGCGGGCGAGCACGGATCGTGCGTCGTGGTAGGCGGCGCGCGCGTCGTCGTCGACCGTCGCGCCCGAGTCGACGATCCTCCGTCCCTCCTCGAGGAGACTGGCGGCCCGCATCGTGCTATCGACCGCAATGAACGCGCGCACGAGGACGCAGAGATCCTTCAGCGTGGCGGGGTCCTCCCGCCCGTGGATCGATCGCGCGAGGGCGAGGCACCTCTCGGCCGCTTCCCGCCAGGCGGCGAAGTCTCCTTCATTCGCGCGGAGGAGCCGGTCGCCGCGGCAGGTCTCCAGGGTGGCGGCGGAGTCGAGCGAAGCGAGAGAGTCGGGCGCGTGGAGTGGATCGAAAGCGGCGAGCGAACCGAGCGCCCGCGCGGGAGTACCAGCGGAATCGGGGACCTGGGACGCAGCACTCATGGAAGAGCACAGCGCCAGAGCGCCGATCGAGAGGATCGCGGCGATCCTTTCACGAAGCAGCGGGACCCTCCTGGCTGGACCCGGCACGAGGACCTCCATCGGATCGCGTCGGCCCGCGGAGAGGAAGCCGGCCCCGGCTCCGCGCGGGGACGCGCCTCCGCCGGCCGCCGATGATTGTAATGCTGGTGGACTAGCCCGTCGATCTCCTCCCGCGGCTCCTGGTCTGGCCTCGCCCGTGTCGGCAACCGCGAAGGATCGGCTGCCCGCTCTGCAGGCCTGGAGCGCGATCGTTCCGGCGAATGCCTGCTACCTGGCCGCGACTCGGAAGGCGTTTTCGATGTCTTCCGCCACCATGCGCCTCTTCGACTTCTCGATGAGGAAGCTCTTGCCCGTCTGAAGATAGGACGGGAATACGCGGATACCCGAGAAGTAGTAATCGTTGCAGCGTATCTTGTATGTCGAGCCGGCCGGGGTAACCCTCTTCTTGTCCTTCCTCATGGATATGTAGTTCAAGGACTTGATTGCAGTGTCGCCCATGAGAAGGATGGCCCTGAGCTTCGGTAGGGCTGACAGCTCTTCTTCGAGCTTGAAGGAATGTTCCTTGATGACAGCTGCCGGGATGATTCCACCCTTGTTGGGCACCTTGACCGCAGTGGTGAGATAGACCCCCTTTTCCAGCAGCTCTGAAATGCTGGTCACTTCGACCCCGGCGCTCCTGAAGGCCATGATCGTGTTTGCCACGTACATCGAGTCTCTGCCCGCACTCAACAAGTCGTTGTCACGGTCGGGAGGCGCTTCGCAAACCGTCAAGATTCTCACTTTCTGAACATCGATTCCCGGTCGAATGACAGGTCTGGGCATCTCCATTCCTCCCTCGGAACAGGACCGACGGCATGCTACCCGGTATCCGAATCATCTTTCAACGTCGAGGGTTGTCCCGCCCCGCTCCAGCCATGGGTCCGCCGCCTCGAAGTACAAGTCCCGTCGGGGTCGTGCTTGTTCAGTCACATGTTCCCCATCTGCCCTCCCACACGCCGCCGTACAGGTTTGATCCAGTGGAACCAAGGGGCAGGAGCCGCCTGTAGCATTCCCGCGCCTCGTCGGCTATCATTGAGGGCGCGAATCCAGGGTCGGGGGCGACCCGCCCGCCAACGGTCCGCCGGACGGATAGACTCTCCGGAGGCCGACGTCAGAATCGCGACGGAATCCCCCCATGCTCTGTTCAGTCCCCCCAATCCGGCGTGCGACCTCATCGGAACTTGGCAAGCCGGTTGCGGAGGGATCCCAGCGGAGCTCCTGACCTGGGGGGAGGTGAAGGCAAGCTACCGGCAAGGCGAGCGCCGGCGGCGGATGCGCCCGGCATCCGCTTCGATGGGATGGCCGGCGCGTCCGCAGGTTCGCGGGCCGCGTCCGACGCGGGAGGCCGCTATGAAGAATCGCCGTTTCGCTCCTTCCGTTCTCTTCGCGACAATCTTCCTTGGGCTGAGCGCCATTCTGCTCACGCTCGCTGCGCCACCGGCGAGAGCCAATACGGGAGCGCCTCCGGCGATCCTGATCCACGTCCAGGATTACTACGACCCATGCGCAGCGCCACTCACGGATTGCGAGCAGGTCGTCCGCAACACGACCGCGGGTGGGACCCTGGAGTTCCAGATCTACATCTACATGCCAGACGCGTACTGGGAGATCAGTGGACTGCACCTTCCTCTGACATGGTCGGACTCATGGTACTGCCACGGCTGGTGGGACTGCAGTGGCGGGTCCAGCGAGTGGACCTGGAACGGGCTGGGCTGGGTCCTCGATGTATCTTGGGCAGACTGTCCTCAGGGCGATGGGATGTTCCTGGTGGGTAGTCTTGTCTTCGAGGTCTATGGGCCTGGGAGGCTCGACTTCCAGACGATCGAGTATGACGGCTGGGATGCGGGGAGGATCCTGTGGGGATGTCCTCCAAACCAGTGGGAAGACTGGGCAATCGGCGCCTGTGCCGTGGCCGGCACGGACTGCGAGTATACCCGCTATGTATGCGGAGGGCCGCAGCGATGCCTGATGGCCTTTGACGCGACCGCGCTTCATCTGACCGCCCCGGTGGGTGGGAGTGCAGCCGATGATCTGGACTTCTGGTGCTACGGAGTCGGGTGTGGTTTGAGGCCCTTTATGCCGGTCACGTGGTTGACCGCTGTGATCACGCCGCTGCAGGAGAACTACCGCCATCGGTTGAGTGTGATGGCGGATGCTTCGAATCTGACGGAAGGGCAGTACGAGGCCTGGATCCAGATCGTCGGGTACTCGGACATGATCGCGCGATGCATCCCCGTGACCTTTGTTGTGGAGGATAACTCGTCCGTGCCGGATGACGCTCCTCAGTTGAGATGCACTTGGGGGCAGATCAGGAGCGGCTACCGATGAGGCGTCTTCGGCGGATCCGAATCAGCGGCCCTTGCCTTGCCCTCGTCGCGTTCGCCGGCGGAACGCTGATCGGTCTCGTCGAAGCGGGCGGATTCGATCCGCTCGAGGCGGGATTCCCGGTGCGTTTCGATTCGGAGCGGATTCGCCTGCACATCGTGGGCGACAGTCTGGAAGTGCGAGGGACTTACTACTTCGTTTGCGAACGCCGGACCCAGAGGGAGATTCCGCTCTTCTACCCGTTTCCGGATGATTCGCTGCTGGGAGGCGCCCGCATGGTCGCACTCGCGGCGCGGACTGCGCCGCCGGATACCACGCGCGGCGCGGCTCGTCCCTCCGCTCCGGCTCGATGGGAGAGCCTCCCGCGCGTCCACGGGGTCCGCTGGTGGATGCCGCCTTGCATGGGGGACACGCTCGTGGCCGAGTCGGTCTATCGGCAGAGGCTCCATAGGGAGTACGCGCGCTACATCGTGACCAGCACGAGAGCCTGGAACCGCCCGCTGCGCCGAGCGCTGTTTGAGATTCACCTGCCGGACGGAGCCACACCGACTGAGTTCTCGTTTCCGTTCACGAAGCGCGAAGGGAACGGCCAGATCTACTACACATTCGAAGCGGACAGCTTCTTTCCGGATCGCGACATCGTCGTGAGATGGACACGATGAGCGCCGGCGTTCGAACGTCCGTGGTCGATGCGCCCATTAGCCTCGCCGCCGATACAGGAGGTGCGCGTCCCATGCGGCGGCGAGGGGCCATGCCTCTCGGAGGTCGTCGGATCGAGAGGGCTTCAAGGAGGTGGGAGATGAATCATCGTCGCAACCTCGGGATCCTCGCGCTTGTCTCCGCGCTGCTCTGCCTGCTGTGCGCAAGCAGCGCGGGCGCGACTCCCCTCTTTTTCGGTGAGACGGGCCACTACTACGACTTCATTCGTGCGGGCGGGATCCGGTGGACGGAAGCGAATCAGCAAGCCCCGACGCTCTACCACCTGGGTCATCAAGGCTACCTGGCCACGATTGGATCGCAGAGCGAGAACGACTTCCTGTACCAGAACTACGGGCACATATTCTGGGAGGGGTGGCTCGGGGGATGGCAGGAGCTTGGATTCCCCCCGAGCGAGCGCTGGCATTGGGTCACAGACGAACTTTGGGGGTTCACCAACTGGGCGGCTGGCGAGCCGAATGACGCGGGGGGGATGGGTGAGGAATGTTACCTCCAGATGTGGGGATACGGGACGACTGGGCCGGGGAAGTGGAACGATGATGCCGACTACACTGAACCGGGCAACATCGGCGGATACTTCGTCGAGTATGGGGTCCAACCGATACCGGAACCGTCGTCTCTCGGGCTGACCGCATTGGGACTCGGGGCCGCGGCGGTTGCCCGCCGCTTGCGGAAGCGCAAGCTGGAGTCGCTCGATAGGGGCGAACGCCAGTAGGGGAGGCGCACACCGGCAGGGGATTCATTGATCCTTCACGTTGCGAGCGTCGCGGCGCGATGCTGCCCCTCATCCGGCCGAGGCGTCCGATTCCCGCCCAGCGAGCGGACGCCCGGACCCGCTCTTCGACCGGATTCTCCCGCGATGGGCTCGCCCCCATGCTCTTCGCCATCATCCGCCCGATGGCAATGTTCCGAGCGCTCTTCGTGCTCCTCCTCTCGAGCAATCACCGGAGGCGGATCATCCACGCGCCGAGGCGTGGGAATCGAGAGGTGCCGGTCTCGGCGCACTCGCCCTGGCGGAATCCGTATGTCGAGCGGGTGAACGGCTCGATCCGCCGGGAGTATCTGGATCACGTCATCTTCCATGGGGGTATGGTCAGCCCAGCCAGGTATGAGCGGCTGGCCCAAGTTGCATGACTGCGTGTCCACGGAACCGGGGCAAGATCGGTGCGCCCCGGGACACCTCTCCCCCCTACGGCGCCACCACAATCTTTCGCGTCACGCTCCCTGCGCCCGTGGACGCGCGCAGATGATAGACGCCCGGCGCCAGTCGCTCGGTGTTCCAGCCGAGCATGAAGCTGCCCTCAGGAGGTTCTCCTTCATATAGTCGATCCACCCGCCGCCCCGACGCATCCAGCAGATCGATCGTGAGAGATCGCGTGCCAACGCCCCCGCCATTCTCGCGATCCATTCGCACGCCCACATCCATCCGCACACCGATCTCCACCCGCCCGCGCGCGGGATTCGGGACGCGGATCTCCACACCCGCCGCCGTCGTCCCCCGCGAATCCGTCTCCGGCTCCTCCACCTCGCTTGCGGGATCGAGCAGGAGGATCCCGAGCTCGCTCCCGGACGCGGTCGCGGCGACGGTTCCATCCACGGAGACGCGAAGGCCGTGCCCCATCGGGCTGGTCCCCACGATCTGGGGATGCCGTGGGTCGGAGACATCGACGACTTGCAGCCCCGCCGTCGGCACGTAGAGCCGCGGGCCGTGCAACGTGGTGCCCCACGTGTTCCCGTCGAACCGGAGATCCGCCGCCTGAACCGGCGCGCCGGGGTCGGAGAGATCGACCACCAGCACACCGTCGTTCCCGGCGCAGACATAGGCCCACGATCCGTCGCAGGTGACGTGCCGGGTGTGCTCCGGAGGATCGAAGCGGCCGCGAATCACCGGATCGCGCGGATTCGCCACATCGATCACATAAAGATCGGTCCCGTTCGTGACGCAGGCCCAGCCGCCCGCGACCGACACGGAAGAGGGCCATCCGGGCACGGGGCAGATGGCCACAAGCTCGAGATTGCAGGGGTCGAGAGCGTCGATGACCCGCATCCCCTGGTTGCGAGCCACGGTGTAAAGATAGCGGCCATCGGTGTCGATCGCGACCGCGTACTGCGCGATCTGTCCCATCACCTGGGGATGCTCGGGATCCGAGACATCGACGGTGAAGACGCCGGCGCTATCGGCCGCGATGCAGGCGACATGACCCGAGAGCACGATCCCGCGCGGACGTCCTCCCATCGCGAGATCGGCGAGGACCGCGGGATCCCCGGGGGCGTGGAGATCCACGGTGTGAAGCCCGTAGTATGAGTCCACCACATAGGCGAGCCCGTCGCGGATCCGAACGTCCGTCGTCGCGCTCGACTCCCACCATCTGCCGAGAAACTGCGGCGCCGATGGATTGTCCAGCCCCAGGATCGCGAGCGCGCCGAAGGAGGCCGCGACGTAGAGGCGGCCGTCGCGGAGGCGGATTCCCATCGCATAGCCCCCGATCTCGGTCTCGAAGATCTCGATCGGGGCGTCGGGATCGCTCACGTCCACCGTGGTCACCGAGCCGTCGGCGTTGGCGATGTAGACGAGGTGATTCTGGATGACCAAGCGGTTCGCCCCCTCGGAGCTGTGGTACGTGCCGCGGAGCGCCGGATTGAGCGGATCGGCGAGATCGTGGATGGCCATCCCGCTGGGATCCCAGCTCGACCGGCCGCCGCGCGCGGCCGACGACGATGCGTCCATGCGCGCCGCTTCCGCCGCGCCGAGCACCGCCTCGACGGCCTCCCCCCGCGCGCCCTTCTCACCGCATGCGCCGAGGCTGTAGAGGAATCCGTCGCGCGCATCGATGGCGTATGGAGGATAGGAAGTCCCGATGATCGTCGAGACCAGGAAGGGATGAGCGGGATCGGCGATATCGACGATGCTGATCCCCTCGAGGCCGTCGGCGCAGTAGGCGTAGTGATTCCAGATCGCGAGCGCGAAGCAGCCGTTCGCGGTGGCGCATCCTCCGAGATGGATCGGTGCGTCCGGGTTCGTCAGATCGAAGATCTGGACGCCGCCTTCGTAACCGGCGGCGATGTAGAGCCGGTCTCCGACGATCTCGATCTCGCCTGCGGATCCGTGCACGGCGTGCGATCCGATCCGTACGGGAAGGGTGGGCGTCGAGATGTCGTAGACGAGGAGCCCGTCGCGCGCGGATGCGATGTAGGCTCGATTCCCGACGATCTCGATCGCCCCCATCGACGCCGGCGCGTCGAGGCTAGGGATCCGCTCCAGCAGAGCCGGCGCGGCGGGGTCGGACACATCGAAGGTCGCCATGCCCGCCGTGAAGAGGGCGATGGCGACATCATCGACGACATCGACGGCGACGGCGGAACTCCAGAGGGTCGATGCGACGTATATCGGGTCCTGACCGAGGGCCGCGGTCTGCGGCCCGGCGGTCGATGCGATCAGGGCAATCGCGTGCCCAATGAAGAGGACGCGGCGCCGCGAGATGAGCCGAGGGTGCGCGCCGGGCGGATCATAGCGTTCCATGGCGGCCTCCATGGGGTGGAATCGACCGCACAGATGATAACGCACACCGCGAGCCGAGGCAACGATTGTGGGTGGACGGATGTGGTCTTGGGAATCCGGCCGGATGGGGGCAAGGGGATGAGGCGAGGGCTGAGGAGGATCTACCGGGCACGGACGCGGACCGCTGCCTTGGAGCAGGCGATCCGCTTTGCCGACCTCTGGGAGGAGTCCTACCCGAGGGCGGTCAACTGCCTGATGAGAGACATCGAGGAGCTGCTGACTCACTGCGTCGTCCTTGCGGATCCGCAGTGGCGGCGGGCGACCCGGACGACGAATGCGACCGATCGCCGGTTCCGGGATGTGAGGCGGCGGACCCGCCCGATGGTGGTCTTCAGTGACCGCAGCAGCATCGAGCGGATCCTGTATGCAGTCTGCAGTTACGCGAACAAGGCCGAGGGGGCAGCTACCCCCTTCCTGCTCATGACAAAACGCGTGACGTTACCATACGAGAAAGTGGATCGGCCGCTGTGCCGGAAGGCCTCGGGCGGCGTCCAAGCAGATGAGCGGCCGCAACGGCCGGCGATGGTGTCGGTTCGTGCCCTCTCCCGGATGGGGCGAGGTCGAGTGCCGCCCGGAGGGCAGGAACATGCTCGAGTCCATCAATCCTCGGCTCGGCCGGCAATGGATCGACGTCGGTCTCCTTCTCATCGCGGCGATCGCCGTTCTGGCATCCGCCGCTCCTGCCCGCGAGGTGGTGCCCACGCCCCCCGGGGGCGGTCCGGGCATCCACCTCTTCCCCGCGGACCAGGACAAGCCAACCGACCTGCCTGCCCCGCGCCCCTCCCGGCTCGACTTGCTCGGGTCCCTGGGCGAGACGCCGCCGGGGCTTCGGGATCCGGACCTTGGTGGGGATGACATCCTGGTAGGCGAGTTTGCCAGCCTCTACGACTTCGATCTTGCCATCGCATCCAACGGAGATCTGTACGCCGTCATCTGGTATGACATCGACGACGGGGCCTATCGTTTCACCATTCAAAGATCGCAAGACGGGGGGACCACCTGGGTCGAGTGGGCAGGGTTCATTCCTCCGACCGGCCAACGGTACTGGGAACCTGTCCTGCATATCGCCGAGGGAGATCTGGATCGCTGCTTCCTGGGTTACACATTGGATACCGGTGGGGGTTGGCCCAGTGAAGTGCATATCGCCTGGTCGCCTCTGGATCTCGAGCACGGAGACTTCAGCCACGACACGATTCTTCATACGGCTAGTGACTGTCACTCCTCGATCTCGCTGACGAGCGATGCGGCGAGCTACAGCGCCTACTATGTCTATGCCGCTTTCTCCTCGGACAATGGTGACGGCTCCGACATCTACTTCGTGCGGAGCACCGATCAGGGGACTACGTGGGAGTCGTCGTACGTGATCGGCGCGATCTCCGTGAGCGATCGCGGCTACCACGGTCCACAAATCGCCTTCGGCTACGGTGGCTATGTCCATGTGGCGTGGTATCTGGCATTCGCAGAAGACCACGAGTATGACTACGCGTTGCGGTACCGCCGGGCGTCCGGCTTCGCCAGTGGGGGCCTGGAGAGTTGGGCGAACATACAGAGCTTGAGCAGCCACACCAACGATGTCGATGAGATGTGGGTTAAGATGGACGCCGCCAAAACATCGCCGGATGTGCTGATCGGATGCGCGCGTCGCGTGAGAGAACCCGGCGGCGAGACCTACTGGGATGGCGTCTCCACACTCTCCTCAGCCGACGGGGGGTCCACGTGGAGTGGTCTGACCAGCTTTGGCTCCGGACTCGTCTGGCCGGGCGATGTCGTACACCAGGACGCAAACGATCGCTGGCTCTTTGGCCTCGACGAGTATTCGAGCTGGGGAGTCCGCTGGGCGCCGGTCGCTTCCCCGTCCGACTGGAGCGATCTGCAGATCTTCTCCGACGACCTCTACTCCTCCGGAGAACCGGAAATCGCTCTGGACCCGAGCCACGAAGACCGCATCGGTATCCTGGGATGCGAGGCCATCGTCGATGGATATGCGGTCCTCTTCGACGCCGAATGGCGCACCGATCCCGGATATCCCAACTTCGCCCCCGGCTTTCCCGTCGCGCTTGCGTCCGAAGCGGTATCCGACCCTGCGGTCGTCGACCTCGATGGCGACGGCGATCTGGAGATCGTGTTCGGCGACGCCTCGGGGCGAATCCGTGTATATCGGCACGATGGCACTCCACTCTCGGGCTGGCCCGTTGCCGTCGGGGCGTCGCTGTCCAGCTCTCCCATCGCAGTCGGCGATATCGATGGGGACGGTGATATGGAAGTCGTCGCGGGAACCACCAACGGTCGAGCATATGCTTACAACGCCGGCGGCGCGCTCCTGGCCGGCTGGCCGTACATCACTCCGAATGCCGCCTCCACCTACGTCGCCATCGGTGCGCTCGGCGGGCCCTATCGTCGCGTCGTGGTGGTGGGATCGGGCGACTGGCTTGGCTTCGTTGGGAAGGACGGTGCCCGCGTCCCCGGGTCGATCTCGCGATACTTCACGGGCCGGACCATTGCGTCAGCGCCGGCCATCGGCGATGTCGACGGCGATGCTCAGAGCGAGGTCGTCGTGGCGGCGAGCCATTCCGTCTACGCGTTTCCCATGGATGAAGCCTCGTGGAACTTCATCAAGAACCTCGAGGCCGATGTGACGGGAGGCGTCGCTCTCGCCGACTTCGATCTCGACGGCGACGCCGAGATCGTTGCGCCCCTCTCGAACGGCGTCGTACATCTCATGAATGGCGATGGTGTCGAGTACCCCGGCGACTGGCCGGTGACGGTCGCCACATCCCAGCTTACCGGCGCGGCGATCGCCCAGTGCCTCGGGACGAGCGAGCCTGAGATCGCGATCACGGCGCGCAACTGGCTCGTGAGCCTGCTCTACTCCGACGGGGATGTGGGGTACGGCTGGCCTGTCGACACCGACGACTGGTATATCTACGGCAAGCCCGTCGTTGGGCGCGTCAACGGAACTTCAAGCGACGTCGTCGTCGGGGCACGCGGATACAAGGGATGGGCGTGGGACAATCTGGCAAACTTGATCCCCGGATGGCCCAAGACCTTCGAGGATCACATCTACCGAACGCCAGCATACGGCGATGTCGATCTGGACGGGTTCGCGGAAGTCACCCTCTTGACCCAGAACCAACTCGCCCTGCTCGACATCGGCACCGCGCCGAGCGACGTCCATCGCACCTGGGGCATGGCCGGCCACGATCCGCAGCGGACCGGCTGCGCCGACTGCCCGGAGGACGTGTCGGCCGCGGATGACGCGGTCGCGGGCGTGACGCGCGTCCGTTTTGCATCTCCCTGGCCGAATCCCGTCACGACCGACGCGACATTCTCGTTCGCGCTCCCCGTGAGGGCCCAGGTCGATCTGTCGATCTACGATGTCGGAGGCCGGCGAGTCGCGACCGTCGAGCGGGCGGAGCTGGCGGCGGGACCGCACGAGGTTTCGTGGCGCGGAAGCGATCGTCTCGGCCATCCGGTTCCCAGCGGGCGCTACATCGCCGAGTTGCGCGTGCGCGGCCCGGGGTTGGATGAGATCATAAGAAGGAGGATGGCGGTCCTGCGGTAAAAACCGCGTCTTCCCGCACTGGCGTCGCGCTCCGGCCGGCGGCGATCCGCCGCAACTCTCTCCGCTGGACCGGTTCGCCGGCTGCGAGGGCTCTCCGCGCGCGATGAAGGCGCAGATCTGCCCGCTGCTCGCGGCAGCCGCGGCGAGACGAGGCAATTGAAGCCTCCGCGCGAAACAGATTGAGACGGACCGACGGAGCAGCTGCGTGCGCGCAGTCTGCTTGGATCTCGACTAGCGGTCGCTCCAAATCAGCGAAGCAAGATCAGGCTGCAGCCGGCTGATCCGGCATCGGAACGAATCCGGCAATAGTAGACGCCGCCAGGCGCCCGGCGGCCGTCCGCATCCCTTCCATCCCAGTGGCGCGCGTGCAAACCGGCTGGAAGCCAGTCCGTGAGCAGCTCCCGCACGCGGCGTCCCGAAGCGTCGATGATGTCGATTCGAAGATTCGCGGCACGAGGGAGCGCCACCAGAAGGCTCGTCTGACCCACGAAGGGATTGGGGAACGGGCGAATCCCGATCGAAGGCTCGACGTCGAGCGCGGCGATCTCCGATACCGCGGCGCAATCCTGCAGGTACGTGATTCCTTGGCCCTCCCCGAGCAGGCCTTGAAACGTCTGGAGACCCGAGCCATCGCCTTTCAACGTCCAGTCAAGCCATGGGGCGAGGAAGCTCTCGGTCAATTCGTGCTGCTGCTGCCGCGTGATGTCGGCCGTGCACGTTTCACCCAGCTCGCAGTAGAAGTCGGAGTCGGCGAACTGGCAATGGCTGCCCCCGGTCAGCGTCACGAGCGTCTTGCAGCTCGAGGAGAGGGCGTTGTAGATCGGGATCTGGTGCTGCGACGGTGGGGTCACGCAGTCCTCCGATCCGGCGAACATCAGCGTCGGCGCGGTCACGAGAGCCGCCGCTGCGATCGCGGAAGGGCTCGTCTCAGCGGCAGCGAGGTTCGCGAGCGCGGTGATGCCTGGATTGTACGATGCGGCGAGCACGCTCGCGCCGCCGCCCATCGAGTGGCCCATCACGCACGAGGTCGGCGCGACATGATTGTAGAATGGGGATGATGTGTCGTTTCCCTCAGCCTGCAGCTCATCGACGAGAAAGGCCAGATCGCGCCCGAACTCCTCGTGGCTCGGGAAGATGCCTCCTTCGGTTCGGGGGAAGGCCAGGATGTAACCGCGTGGGGCAAAAGCGTCCCAGAAATACCCATAGGCGCTCCAGACCATCAGGAATCCATGTCCGAATGTGATGACCGGGAATGTTCCGGCTGCAACGGGAACATTGTCGCCGGCTTCGTCCGCGGGGTAGTAGAGCTCGGTCTGGATCTGACGGTTTCCGCGAGCTGGGTCGACAAAGGTGATTTGCCGGTGGCCGATGGCAAAGGGGAGCGCGACCGCCGCGGTCGCATGGAGCCCAATCAGCAGAAGACCGGCGAGCAGGAATAGACGCCTTCCCATGACTTCCTCCGACGCACTGGATTCCATGCGATTCCGGCGCAACTGATTCTAGCGGAGGCGGGGCGGGGCGCGCAATCGCGACGATCTTGGCGGACAAGGGCGGCAGAGGGTGTTCGCGGGGGAGGAGTCCGCCTGATCGGAGTCGGAGTCACCACGAAGGAGGCGCGAGTCGAAGGAGGAGATGTTCGATCCGCATTGGAGGAGGGAGATCGATCCAATACGCCTGCACCATCAGGGGGCTGTTCAGGATTCTATGTGACCGGCAATCTCATATCCGACCATCAAAGACGATCGCGAAAAGGTGCGCCAGGTCTGCTTGGCCCGAGGCGGCCGGCGGTCGACGCAGCGGCCGCGGCATCAGCGCCGCAAGATCAGCTTGACGCCTTGTCGATGCCAGGCGACCGTCCGGTCCGGGAGCAGGCCGCGCCGCCGAGGGGTCAGGCGGCCGCGCCAGAATCTGACACCCACCAAGGCCCACCAGTCTCCGTTCCGCGGTTTTTGCGCTATAATCTTCGGTCATGTCCGAAGATCGCCTCGATGCTCTGTTCCAGCAGCTCGTCGAGCTGTCCGCGGAATCGCGACGCGAACGGCTGGAGGCGATCCGCGAGCACGAACCCGAACTGCACCGGGAGCTGCTCGGACTTCTAGCCGCATTCGAGGAGGCGCCGGAGTTCCTCGGCGCCCCGGAAGGACGATCCAATCTCGAGGGACCGGCCGCCCGCCTCGGGAAGTATTCCATCGAGAGGGAGATCGGCCGCGGCGGCATGGGGATCGTCTATCTGGCGCGCGATCCGGATCTCGACCGGCCGGTCGCAATCAAGATTCTCTCGCGCACCGCTCTCGGCCGCGAGCGTATCCGGAAGCTGCGCCGGGAGGCCCGCATGCTGGCGAGCGTCAACCATCCGCATGTGGCCCAGGTGCACTC
This sequence comes from Candidatus Eiseniibacteriota bacterium, assembly GCA_034679345.1. Classification (GTDB taxonomy): domain Bacteria; phylum Eisenbacteria; class RBG-16-71-46; order CAIMUX01; family VGJL01; genus JAXDAY01. The sequence goes on along the minus strand of JAXDAY010000009.1, from coordinate 14,514 downwards.
GATCGAGGAGGTCGCGGCGCCGCGTGGGGGCGACACCGCGATCCTGACGATGGAATATGTTCCGGGGACCACGCTGAGCCAGCGTCTCCGTGAGGGGCCCCTCCCGCCGGAGCAGGCGCTGGACGTGGGGCGTCAGATCGCCGCTGCCCTCGAGGCCGCTCACAACCGCAAGATCGTCCATCGCGATCTGAAACCGCAGAACATCCGCGTCACGCCGGATGGATGGGTCAAGGTGCTCGACTTCGGCCTGGCCCAGGTCCTCGCAACCGAGCAGGATGCGGGTTCGGCAGGGTCTTCCTCCGGCGGCACCCCGGGTTACATGAGCCCCGAGCAGTGCCGTGGCGAGCCGATCGATCATCGGTCGGACATCTGGTCGCTCGGCGCCGTCCTGTACGAGTGTCTGACCGGCGAGCCCGTCGTGCGCGGCGACGGTCTGGCCGCCGTGCTCGAGGCCAACCGCCGCGGGGACGTGGACCTGCGCGGGCTGCCCCCGACGATCTCCCAGAAGATCGAGACGCTTCTCCGATCCTGTCTGGAGCCGGACCCGGCCGATCGATCGGAATCGGCCTCAGGCGCCCGGCAGATTCTCGAGGAGGAGCTTCTCCAGAAGCGCGCCGCCGCCCTGCTCGGAACGCCTTCTCGTCCGAGCGAGCCGAGGTCGGCTCGGCGTGGAAACCTGCCGCATCTCTGGTCCTCCTTCGTGGGGCGCGCGGAGCATCTCTCCCAAATCGCGCGAGCGCTCGAGGATTCGCGCCTGGTCACCGTGACCGGACCGGGCGGCGTGGGCAAGACGCGCGTCGCCCAGGAACTGGCCCGGAGGATGGAGTCGGTCTTCACCGGCGGGGTCTGGTTCGTCGATCTATCGGTCATCGCCGACGGCCTCGAGCTTCCCGCGACAGTCGCCCGGATCTTGCGCGCAGGCGGAGTCATGCAGTCCGGGCGCGCCGACGGGACCCATCTCGCGTTGATCGATGCCTTCCATGGCGAGCGGGGCCTCTTCGTGCTGGACAACTGCGAGCACCTGATCACGGATGTCTCCCGGTTCGTCCAGGAGCTGCTCGCGATTCCGTCAAGCGTGTCCTTCCTCGCGACCAGCCGCCAGCCCTTGGGATTGGAGGGCGAGTGGGTTGTGCCGCTTCCGCCCCTGGAGATTCCGGCCCTGAGCGAAGACGATGTCCGTCTCGAAGAAGCGGAATCGGTCCGGCTCTTCCTGGATCGAGCGCGCAGCCGCGGTCGGGATTTCCACGGCGAGGGTCCGGAGCGGATTGCCATCGCCGGAATCTGCCGGAAGCTCGACGGCCTGCCCCTCGCGATCGAGCTGGCGGCGAGCCATGTCCGGAACTTCCCCCTCGAGGAGATTCTCCGCCTGATCGAGGCGGGACGGCCCCTCTCCGCGATCGGCGGCGCGCTGCCGGACCGTCACCGGTCCCTGCACAATCTGGTGGATTGGAGTTATGTCCTCCTCGCCGCACCCGAGCAGAAGCTTCTCAAGCGGCTCTCCGTCTTCCGCGGTGGATGCACCCTCCCGGCGATGGAGGGCGTGTGCGCGGGCTGGGGCGGGATCGAAACCTGGCAAGTCTATGCGCTTCTCGCCCGCCTGGTGGAGCGATCCCTGGTCGAACCGGAGGCTGGCGCGCATCTCGCCAGCGATCCGGAAGTCGAGCCGCCGCCTGCCCGCTACCGCCTGCTCGAGACGATCCGGGCCTACGCTGCGGACCAGCTCCGAGCGGACCCCGAGGAGGCCGCCGCGCTCACGGATCGATTCCTTGCCTACATGCGGGGCGTCGCGGCCTTGCGTGACGAGGAGAGGACGCCCGTTCGATCCGCCTGGGTGCGACGCGTAGCGCCCGACTACGCGAATCTGCTTCACGGACTCGATCTGGCGCTGTCCGGCGGGCGGTTGGGTTCGGCGCTGGCGCTGGCCGAACCCTTGGGAAACACCTGGGTGCAAACTGGGCAGTGGTTGGACGGACTGCGCTGGATGGACCGGATCCTGGAAGCGCGCGCGCAGCGGGGCGGCATCGCGGAGGAGGATCGAGCCGCGGAGGTCCGCGTCCTCAGCCTGGCGGCGCTCCTCGCGGCCATCCAGGGTCAGGCGGACCGGGCGAGGACGATCGTCGGTGAGGCGCTCACGCTTGCAGAAGCGCTGGGAGAACCCGAACCGAAGGCCCAGGCCCTCGAGGCCGCGGGCGTGGCCGCTTGGCGGGAGGGACGGATCGACGAGGCGCAGGCCTACATCGCGCAGTGCCGGCGCTGCTTCGAGGAGGCGGAGGACTTGGGGGGAGTGGCCGTGGCGATCGGGAACCAGGGAATCCTGGAATGTACGCGGGGAGACCTCGATTCGGGGCGGCGCTGCTTCGAGGAGTATCTGCGGCTCGCGCGAAAGATGAACGACTCCCTGGCGGAGGGCGCGGCGCTCGGCAACCTCGGCTGGATCTTCGGCACGCTGGGGAAAATCGAGGAGGCTCGGACCTGCTTCGAGCAAGCGATCGAGATCCAACGGCGCAACCGCGACCAGCCGGCCGTCGGCGCGATGTTGCACACCCTGGCGGAAACCCTGATTCGAGCGGGATCGACCGAGGAGGCGCGCCTGCGATTGCGGGAGTCCTGCCGGATCCGCGTGCGAATGGGGGATCGCCAGTCGCTCATGACGAGTCTCATTCTGTACAGCCGCCTGGCCGAACGTGAGGAGCGGCCCGTCGACGCCGCCGAGATCTTGGCCGGACTCCTGCGCTTCGTGGAGACCGGAGAGTTATCGTGCCGACCTGACATATCCGAAAGCCTTCGTCGCTCCCGCGATGAGCTGACCCTGCGGCTTGGAGAGGATGAGATGGCCCTGGCCGTCCGGCGGGGCGAGGCCCGCGACATCCGTGGCATTCTCGCGTTCGCCGACCCCGATGGCTTCGGCCCCGGAGTAGGGGAGCGATCGAGCGAACCATGATCCCCGATTCCGATCCCGATTCTTCCCGCGCCCGCGCGCAAGGCTCCGATCCGGTGTTGACGTCCGTCGAGAGCATCGTCGAGGACCTGTTCCGCCGCGCGACGATGAGCGAACCCGCCGACCTGAACACGATCCTCGTCGAAGCCTATGCCGAGATCCGGGCGCTGGCCGGTTTCCTGCTGCGCGGCGAGGCCGCCGCGCGCACGTTGCAGCCCACGGCGCTGGCCCATGAAGCGTATCTGCGCCTCGCACGGGAGACGCGCTCGAACATCCAGGGGCGCGAACATCTGCTCGGGGTTGCGGCGACCATCATGCGTCGGTTGCTCATCGACTATGCGCGGACGAAGCAGGCGGAAAAGCGAGGGGGTGGCGCGGTCGCGGTCTCGCTGGGAGAGAGCCTCATGGATCCCGCGGGCCTGCCGGTCGACATCCTGGATCTTCATCGTCAGCTGGATCGATTGGCGCAGACGCATCCCCGCAAGGTACAGGTGGTCGAGCTGCTCTACTTCGCGGGGTTGACGCACGAAGAGGCGGGCCGGGCTCTCGGTGTGACCGCGCAGACCGTGCTGCGGGACTGGCGGTTCGCGAAGGCGTGGTTGTGGCGGGAGCTGAGCGGCGGTCGCGTTTCCGGTTCGGAGTAGACGAGGATTGTGGCGGCCGGCCGGGAAGCCGGCCGCCCTTATCCCCGCGCGCGTCAGTCCAGAACGACCAAGCGGCCGGTGTCGGTGCCATCCCGAGTGCTGAGCTGGTAGTAATAGGTGCCCGAGGGAAGTCGACGACCGCTTTCATCCTCGCCCTCCCAGGTCACCGCGTGCGCGCCGGTCGCCAGGGTCTCATCGAGCAGGGACCGGACCTGCCGGCCCTGCGCATCGTAGACGCGCAAGTGAACGGGGCCGGCGGCGGCGAGTTGAAAGTGGATCGAGGCTGCCGTTCGCATGGGATTCGGCGCGGCGGCCATCCGCAGTCCCGCTTGATTGTCGGGCGGCGACACGCCCGCGGGATCCGTCGCGGGGACGCGGATGACGGTCACGACGAACTTGCCGCCCATGCCCGCCTGTGAGGCAGCATCCGTGTTGAGACTCAGTTCCAGATCTTGGCCGATGTCCGACGGCTGGGCAGACCAGCACCCGCCATCTCCGATGAAGAAGACCGCTCCCACGGAGTCGAAATCGCCATAGAGCGCACCGTAGGGGCCATCGGCATGCGGCTGTGTCGCGCTGACCAGTCCGAGCAAACCCTCCGGACCGAAGTTCCCGTCGGTATACGCGGAGTTGGGCAGGAGCGGATCCCGGAGCCGCCCGCGGGGCAACACGATGAACTGATCTCCCGTTTGCGCGACCACGCCGGTGGCGAGCGGCAGGGGCGTGCTGGGGCGGATCTCGAATCGAGAGACATCAGCGCTATTCGCCGGGAGGAAGATGACCGTGGCGGTGATCTGGCCCTCCATGCCCGCCAGGTCCGCCGCGGAGAGGTTGAGGCTCAGGCGCAGCTCGCTGCCCGCATCCGCCGGCTGCGCGGTGAAGGCGCCCAGCCTTCCCATGAACTGGTACGCCGCCGGATTGTCCCGGAAGCCGACGGTCAATGCGCCGTATGGCATGCCGTCGACGATCGGCTGGTCGACCGCTTCGTAGTGGTCCTGGCCGGCCGGCCCGAACCAACCCAGCTCGAAGCGTCCATTCAACGTCCTCGGCCGGATCGCCCCCTCGGCCATGACCACGATGTCGCCCGTGCCGTCGACCGAATAGATGCCCGTACGGATGGGCAGGGTGGTCAGGGAGTCGATCACGATCACGCTCGACTGCGGGACTCCGGCTCGCGATGGGCCGGCGGCGGTTCCGAGGACGATCACGGCCGCCGCGAGAGCGACGAGGACGCCGGGGATCTGGCCACGATTCTCAAAGGCAATTCGGTACGCCATGGTTCTTCCCTCCTTTCATCCGCTCACTGCGGGATGCGGATGACGTTGACGACGAATCGGCCGTCGCATCCGACGAGATCCACCGGATCCAGATTGAGATTGAGGAACAGCTCGAGGCCGACCTCAGCGGGTAGGACCCTCCAGCTCCCTCCATCACCGATGTAGAAACTCTGCGCCGGATCGATGAAGTGGCCGTAGAGCCCGCCGTATGGCCCTTCGGCGAACGGCTGACCCGCGCGGTTGAGTTTGGGAAGGCCCTCGGGTCCGAAGTAGCCCTCCATGGCCCCGACATGAGCGTCGGTCTGGATGGTTCCGTAAGGGAGCACGACGAACCGATCTCCGGCCGCGGCGGTGAGCCCGGTCGCGATGGGGAGAGCGGTTCCGTCGGTGATCGGAAAGCGAGCGATATCGGGGTATCCGTCGGCCACATAGATGACCGTCACGGTGAGCTGCCCCGAAAGCAGCGGCACATCGGCCGCCGGGATGTTGAGCGCAAGGCGGAATTCCTGACCGACATGGGCCGGCAAGAGGTGGAACGCCCCCATGCGCCCCACGAATCGATAGTTGCTGATGGTAGCGGAGAAGCCGCCGACCAGGGCGCCGTAGGGCATGCCTCCGGAGATCGGTTGCCCCGCGCGCATCAAGCGGGTATATCCGTTGGGGCCGAACCAGCCATCATCGAAGCGTTTCGACTGCGAGATGGTCTTGATGTTCCCCTCAGCGAGGATCAGCAGTTCCCCGTTGGAATTGGCAGGGATGAATCCCGTCCCGACCGGTTGCGGTGAATTCACATCGATCGTGATGACGTGGCTCTCGTAGTCCTGGGCGACCGACTCGGTGGCGGTCAGCAAGATCAGCGCCGCCGCCGCCCAGGTCAAGGATTCGTGAATGTCGCGCCAATTCATGGCGGTGCCTCCTATTGAGATGTCCGGCTTCCCTTCGTTCCGCCGCGCCATCCCGCCTTGGGCGGGTGGGCGGTGAACCCCTAACCCGGGAAACGCGCAAAGCCGGGACGAGGACCGACATGAAAAGACGCGGCCTTCACAGGTCTGGGGTCCACGACCTGGCCTGACGGATCTGGTCGGGTCTTTCGGGTCCTCAGGGAGGTTTGTGAGATGACTTCGGCCGAGAGGGATTTCCCGCGGAAACGATTGCTGCTTCGCCATGCCGACCGTTTCTCACAATTCCTGTGATTCCACCCCCCGGCCGGCGTCCCATCTATTGCCGTGTGCCTGCTCTCTGAGGGGGGAGCCTGGATCGATTCACCGGGAGCGGACCGCCGTCCGACCCGCTGGGGCATCTCCTCTCCAGCATTCAGCAGTCCTGACGGGAGGTGCTCCATGAAAGACATACGCTCCACCATCTTGCTGACCCGAGTGATCGTCCCGATGCTTGCTCTCTTTGCCATCGGGGCGCCTCCCGACCGATCCGTCGATGCGCCCCGTCCCGCGTGTCCCGCCGCCTCCCCGGACAAAGGCTGGTGGGAGCAGGCATCGCGAGCGATCGCGTCGATGGAATACGAAGCGACCCCGGCGGCCCTCGGGCTTCAGGCGCCGAACCGCGCGCAGGGGATCCGGTCGACCTTCCTCACTGCGGGGATCGAGGTTGGGCCGCGTCACGCGGACGCGGGCGCGTGGAAGTGGTCGTGGACGACGCGCGCGTTCGGTCGCGCGGGCGCGATGCGATCGGTCGCTGAGGCGACGCCGAGCGCGGAGCGCGCCACGGTTCGCTACGCCCGCGACGGCTTCATCGAGTGGTACAAAAACGGTCCCGCAGGTGTGGAACAGGGCTTCACGCTGACCTCGCCGCCGCCCGGCGATGGTCCGATCTCCCTTGCGGGGACGATCGGGCGGGGGCTCGACGCCCGGATCCACGGCACGTCGATTCGCTTCGCGGATGCGCACGGGATGGACGTCCTCGTCTACGGGAAGCTCGCGGCGTACGACGCCACTGGCAGGTGCCTGCCGAGCCGCTTCGCTCTCGACGCTCAGGAGATCTGCATCCTCGTCGACGACCGCGGGGCCGCCTATCCGATCACCATCGACCCGCTCCTGGAGAGCCCCAGCTGGCAGGTGGAAGGCGACTATGCCGGGTCGTATCTCGGCCGGGACGCGTCGACAGCGGGCGACATCAACGGCGACGGATTCAGCGACATCCTCATCAGCTCCTCGTCGTACGACTTCCCGGACTCGAACTGCGGGAAGGTTTGGGCATTCCATGGATCCGCCGAAGGGCTCCACACGGTGCCGGACTGGTCCGCGACCGGGGATCGGCGACTTGCCTCTTTTGGGAGTCGGGTCTCCCCGGCGGGGGACGTCAACGGAGACGGGTATCAGGATGTGATCATTGGCTCGGCGAATCGAGCGAATGACGACGGGACCCTGGGCCGGGTCTACGTCTACCACGGTTCGTCGAGCGGATTGAGCGGCCCGGCGTGGACCAAGGATTGTGACTCGGCCATCTTTACGGGGTTCGGGATGTACCTGGGCACGGCGGGCGATGTGAATGGCGACGGCTTCGACGACGTCATCCTGTCTGCGTACATGTATCCCAGCGGCGCCATGCAAACGGGCCGCGCATGGGTCTACCTCGGATCGGCATCGGGACTCGGGGACACTCCCGCCTGGGTCACCGACGGCACTCTGGACCTCTGTTACTACGGCGCCGGATGCGGGACGGCCGGCGACGTCAACGGAGACGGTTACGACGACTTCGTCCTGAGCGCGATGAGGGAAGGCCCTGGACGCGCCTATCTCTATCTCGGATCCCCCTTGCCGCTCTCGACCGTACCCGCATGGACGGCCGATGGTGACGGTCCCGGATCCTACTTCGGCAACTCCATCGCGGCCGCCGGGGACGTCGACGGCGACGGATACGCGGACGTTCTCGTCAGCATGCTCTACTCGAATCCCGAACCCGGCGAAGGTCGCGTGGTCCTGTACAAGGGTTGCGCGGACGGCCTCGAAGACACCTCCGCATGGTCGGTGGAAGGGAACAACCCCGACTGCTATTTCGGGTGCCAGATCGGCACGGCCGGCGACGTCAACGGGGATGGTCTGAGCGACGTGTGCATCGGGGCCCGTACCTACATGATCCCCGACAGCTCGCGCGTCGGGCGCGCCTTCGTCTACTACGGTTCGCGGGTCGGGTTGCCCGCGGAGCCGACATGGTTCGTGGACGGGGAACAAGTGGATGCGCTATTCGCCGACGCCCTCACCACTGCCGGCGACGTGAACGGCGACGGGTTCAGCGACCTGCTGGTCACCGAGGTTCGGTATTCCGGAGCATTCGAGCATTGCGGGCGCGCGGCGGTCTACTACGGTTCGGGCGATCTGCCGCACGAGAAGGCGGGATGGGCCATCGACAGCAATCAGTCCCGCGCCTACTTCGGCTTCTCGGTCGCCAACGCAGGCGACGTCAACGGCGATGGATTCGACGACATGCTCGTCGGCGCTCAAGGTTACGACAACGGCCAGTCGAACGAGGGAGCGGCTTTCCTCTTCCTCGGCCACGGCGCTGGTCCAAGTATCCTGCCCGACTGGTGGGCGGAGAGCGACCAGGCCTTGGCCGACTTCGGCATCTGCGTCGCCGGGGCTGGAGATGTCAACGGCGATGGGTATGACGACGTGCTCGTGGGCGCTCCCTCATACGATGTGACGCTCTCCAACCAGGGCGCGGCCTTCCTCTGGTACGGGACGCCCGGAGGCGCGCCGATGGGGACGCCGGCGAACGCCGCATGGAGCTGTATGGGAGGAGTCGCGAACGCGGGCTGCGGCTACTCGGTCGCATGCGCCGGCGACACCGACGCCGACGGCTACGCCGACGTGATCGTCGGAATGCCCGGCTACACGAATGGACAGAGCATGGAAGGTGGGGCGGCGCTCTACCGGGGCTCGGCGACCGGACTGTCGACCACCTCGAGCTGGTCATACGAGAGCAACCAGACGAACGCGCTGGCAGGCTTCGACGTCACCGGCGTCGGGGACATGAACGCGGACGGTTACTGCGACGCGGCGATCAGTGCGCCGTACTACGACGGTTCCTTCACGGACGAGGGGATGACGTGGATCTTCCATGGCGACTCTGGCGGCTTGGGATCTGGCGCAGGGTGGCAGACCTCCGGCCGCGTCGATGGCGCTCACCTGGGCTGGTCGATCGCGGGCGCCGGGGACGTCAACGGCGACGACTGCGGCGACATCGTGATCGGGGCGCCGGATGCCCGCTGGGGCCTCCCCGAGATCCCGGGGATCGTGATCATCTATGGCAGCGAGACGGGCACTTACAGCATGTGCACCATCCTCGGCAGCGGCGGCCAATACGGCTACAGCGTCGCATCGGCGGGCGACTTCGACGGGGATGGATACTCCGACATCGTCGTCGGCACCACCCACAGCACCAATAACGAGACCGGCGATCCGGATTGCGGACACCTGAGCTTCCTGCGAGGCAGCCCGACGGACCCCATCCCCACGGGGTTCCGTATCTCCGGTACCCAGTCCGGGGCGTACTTCGGCAGCTCGGTTGCCTCGGCCGACGTGAACGGCGACGGCTTCACCGATATCCTCGCCGGCGCCTATCTCTTCACTCTCGGGCAGACTGAGGAAGGCCGCGCGCTCGTGTTCTACGGCAACGATAGCCGCGGATTGCCTCGTGCCCCGGATCAGCTCCGCGCGGACTTGTCGGCGCCGATCGGGCTGCGCGGGCTCGCTCATTCCAGCCACTCGATGGCGTTGAGGGCGCTCGGCCGCATGGCGGGCGGACGCGGCAAGGTTCGCATGGAGTGGCAGATCGAGCCGACGGGGGACTCGTTCGTCGGCGCGCGGATCCAGAGGGGAGCGATGCACGACACGGGTGCGCCAGCCCCGAGCGGGGGAAGCGTCGTGTCGATCACCGAGACATACGATCTCCTCGTGCCCGCGACGGAACACCACTGGCGGCTCCGCATCGCCTCGCGCAGCCCCTTCTTCCCGCACACTCCTTGGTTCTCGCCCAGCGGAAACGGCATGACCGAGACCGATCTCCGGACGGAAGGCTCGCCGGCGGAGGCTGCGGAAGACGACGCGACGCCGGCTTCACTCCGGATCACAGCGCGGCCGAATCCGTTCTCCACAGGCACGGGGATTGCGTTTACCCTTCCGAGCGCGGGCGCGACGAGGATCGCCGTGCATGACGTCCAGGGACGTCGAGTCCGCACGATCAGCGATGGCGTGATGGCGGCCGGCTCTCATGTGATCGACTGGGACGGCGCCGACGACGCGGGCCGCCGACTTCCGAGCGGCGTCTACTGGATCACGCTCACCTCCGATGGCAAGGAACGCCATCAGAGAGTCGTCTTCATGGAGGAATCGCGATGAACGACAACGCGCGTGGGTTCTCGAGGAACGTCCGTTTCGTGGTGAGCGCGATCACGCTTGCGGCAGCGGTCGCGTTCGGGTTCGCGGGGTGCGGGGACGACGACAATGATCGGCTGACGGGCGGCGGTGACGACAACATCGTCCCCGTGATCGACAGCATGCGCGTCGACGTCCCGGTCACCGCCCCGGACGACAGCGTGGAGGTCCGGTGCTACGCCCGCGACGGGGACGAAGACACTCTTCAATACACATGGCATGCCGACGACGGCGCGATCGTGGGGAGCGGCCCAACCGTGACGTGGGTAGCGGCGGAGGGAGACCGCGAGCACTCGATCACCGTCACCGTCGACGATGGGCACGAGGGGACGGCGGTCAGTGACGCCGAGGTCGAGGTCATGGGGGGAACCCTCCTGGTCGAGACCCGGGATGGCCTGTTCGCCGTCGGGGCGCGCGGGGAGGCTCTCCTCCTCTCCCCTTCGACGGCTTTCGTCGAGGTCATAGGGACGCGGATCTTCATGAAGGGGCAGCACCGAGTTCGAGAGATCGATCACACGGGGGCCGAGGTCACGACCATCGAAATCGACGATCCCGATGTCGACGGTTACGACTTCGCGATGCTCCCGTCAGGCGGCTTCGCATTCATCTCGAACGCGAGCGACAGCGTGGCGTTCATGGGACCCGACGGAGCGGTCGAGGCTCAGGTCGAGATGCCGAACCCGTCCGAAAACAGCCTGCAGAACTGCGATGGCGTCGTCGTCGGCAGCCGGCTGATCCTGTCCGAGAACGGCAACAACGAACTGGTCGCGTTCGATCTGAACACCTACGAGGCGTCGATCTTCCGCTCGTTCCCCGAATGGGGAGGATGGCTGGGGGCGATCACCTACAACGGTGGGCTCTTCTACCTTTGCGGCGGAACTGTCATCCGTCGCTTCTCGGAGACCGGCGAGCCGGAGGATATTGCCACGCTTCCGCAGGGAAACATCACCGGCATCGTGGTGATCGGCAACTACGCCTACGTGGTGATCAACTTCGAAGGGACGATGCATCGAGTCGACACGCGGACCGGCGCGGACGAGATCGTCCTGAGAGATCTCGGCTATCCCCAGGACATCGAGTACCTGCCCGTGAGGCTCACGCCGCCGCCGGGCAAGTAGGATTCTCGACGATCTCGACGCGCCGGTTTCAGCAAGAGAAGAGACCCTCGATCCTGTGATCGAGGGCCTCCATCGTCAGTCGCCTGCGCCCGCCTCCTCAGTCCTTCGCCTCGTTGCGATCGTCGAGGAGAACCGGGAAGGTGACGCCGATCTGCTGGAGGAACGGGCCGTTCTGGTCGGGGCGGTTGCGGTTGTCGATGGAGAGGATCGTGAAGTCGTTGCCGCCGTGCTTGGCTTGCAGCTCCTGCAGGTGTGGATACTCCACACGGCAGGGGCCTCAGGCGTAGTGCCAGAAGTTCAGCAGGACGACCTTGCCCCGATAGTCGGCGAGGGAGATGTCCTTGCCCCCGACTGCGTCGGAAGGGTGAATTCGGGAGCAGGTGTTGCGCCGGCGATCCGGCGGGCCATGATCTCGGCATTGACGGCATCCATCGACTCGCCTGCGGCGTTCACGATTGCCGTGAGCATCTCGCGGAGCATCGGATGCTCCATGTGGCCGAGCAGATCCTGGTAGATCGCGCACAGGAGACTTCAACGCCCTTTCCGCGGCTGAGATCTGCCTGCAACCGGCTTGCCGTTGCGACGCCAACGATCGTAGCGGACCTCGATCGGGTGAGAAGGGACCCGCGAGCCCCAAGAGCGGCTTGAGTGTGGGCGGCCATGGCGCCTGACGAGCGGGCGTCAACGCCGATGGCGCCGTCGGAAGGCCAAGATGATGACGGGGTCTTCTCGATGACCCCGGGATCGGTCAGAAGGGCGGTATTCCGCAGCCGCCTGGTCCGTGTCTGCCAAGAGAACTCGGCCGCTGGGCTGGATCGCAGCGTTTCCAGGACGCCGGTCCTCCCTGCCGATGGGAATCAGCCCCAAGGACTGTCGCAAAGTAGCAGGATGGCTTTCGCACGGCGTCCTAGTAGGCTTTCGCGGAGCCGGGTCGTTCGGTGAGCAGCACGTTCCCCGTGCTTTCCCACCCTGGGCTCTTCGGACGGCCGGAAATCCTTGCCCCCGCCCCGGCTTCCGGCCATACTCCGTCGCGGCTGGACGAGTGTCCTCCGAAGGACCCCGGCCGTGGAGGGCAACCACAAGCGACGGAGTAGATGCGGATCGTCCTGGCCCCAGGACGGCCTAGCAGCCCGCACGTGTGGCCGGTTGCCCGCCACCCCGCCGGTTCTGCCGGCGCGCAAGGAGGCTCCACATGCAGGGCCGCAGGGTTGGTCCGTATCTGCTGGGAACGGAGCTCGGCTCCGGCGGCATGGGCACGGTCTACCGCGCCGAGGTGGTGGGCCAGGTCTCCGGCATGCCGCCGGGCCGGACGGTGGCGCTCAAGATCATCCACCCGCACCTGCTCGAGAAGCCGGACTTCATCAAGCGCTTCCTGCGCGAAGCCGAGATCGGCAAGACGGTGCGCCACCCCAACGTCGTCCGCTGCCTCGACTGCGACGCCTTCCTGCTCGAAGGCCGCCAGATCAACTGTCTCGTCATGGAGTTCGTGGAAGGGCAGACGCTGCGCGCGCTGCTCGCCGAGCTGGAGCGTGTGCCCGAGGAGCTGTGCCGCCATCTCGGCCGGGAAGTGTGCCGCGGGCTGGCCGCCATCCACGAAGCGGGGGTCGTCCATCGCGACCTCAAGCCCGAGAACGTGATGGTCACCCCCGAGCACGCGGTCAAGGTGATGGACCTCGGCGTGGCCCGGCTGACGGAGGAGACGCTGAGCCGAACGGGGACCGGCGGGTTCATCGGCACCCTGGAGTACGCCGCCCCCGAGCAGTTCCGTTCCGACGGGAAGGAGATCGACGGCCGCAGCGATCTGCATGCGCTCGGGGTGATGCTCTACGAGCTGGCGACGGGCCGGCATCCCTATCGGGACCACGATGATGCCCTCCAGGTCCTGCGGCGCATCATGGAGGAGACGCCGCGCAAGGTGGGCGAGCTCAACCCGCAGCTGTCGTCGTACTTCGAGGAGGTTGTGGCGACGCTTCTCGCGAAGGACCGGGAGGAGCGGTTCGCCTGCGCGACGGACCTGTTGAAGATCCTGGTGGAAGGGGAGAAGAGCGCGTGGTGGCAGGCGCGGGCGCAGGCGTTGCGGGTGGAGACGAAGCGGCCCTTACGGCGGATCCGGATCCCGCGGGAGACGGCGGTCTACGGGCGCGAGGAGGAGCTGGCGCGGCTGCAGCAGGTGTACGCGAAAGTGAAGGACGGGCACGGGCAGGTGCTCTTGGTGGAAGGGGAGGCGGGGATCGGCAAGACGCGGCTACTCGACGAGTTCGTCGGGGAGCTGCGCGCGGCGGGAGAGGACGTGAACTTCCTCTTCGGCAGCTATCCGCCGAGCGGGGCGGCGACCGCTTCGGGCGCCTGGTCCACGGCCTACCGGGAGCACTTCGGGGCGGAAGGGCTGGAGGACCGGCTGCAGGGCTATCTCACGATCACGCCGGCGCTGATCCCCGCCTTTGCCGCGCTGCTGCGAGGGGAGCCACCTCCGGCCGGGCAGGCGGCGCTGACGCAGGACTCGCTGCAGACGCTGTTCGTGCACGCCACGCGCGCCCTGGCAGCGGAGCGGCCGACGATCGTGCTGATCGAGGACCTGCACTTCTCTCCGGAAGAAGGCCGGGCCATGTTTGTGTCCCTCGCCCTGGCCGCGCCCGAGCACCGGATCCTGCTGCTGGGCACCGCCAGGCCGGGCCTGCCGGAGGCCTGGCGGGCGAACCTGGAGCGGCTGGAGCAGACCGGGACGATGACCCTGCCCCGTCTGGGTCCAAAGGACCTGACGAAGCTGCTGGTCGACGCGTTCCGTTCGGAGTCGCTGGCGAACGAGCTGTCCTACCGGATCGCGGCGAAGTCAGACGGCAACCCGTTCTTCGTCTTCGAGATCATCCGGGGGCTGCGTGAGGGGCAGTTCCTCACGCAGAAGCCCGACGGGAGCTGGATCACCTCCAAGGAGATCGAGCACATCCACGTTCCCTCCTCGGTGCTGGACCTGGTCAAGGCGCGGGTTTCGGGGCTGGCGGAGGAGGCGCGGGATCTGCTCGTGTCAATAGCGGATGAATTGTCCCCAGTTCTGACGGCTGAATCGTCCCCACTCTTGGCTGTAAGGGTGGGGGCTGAGTCTGCAGAAGCTCAGCGATCCTCCTTCCTGGGACGACCTGGGCCCCTTTT
>JAXDAY010000008.1:0-132739 GCA_034679345.1 Candidatus Eiseniibacteriota bacterium | reverse complement strand
CCGGATCACGGGCCGCGCGCCGCACCGATTGCGCTTCGAGCTGGGCTGCCGGCCGGATGGACCGCCGCTGCTCGTGCTCCAGGGGGAGAAGATCGTCGATGGCATGCGCTGATCGCCCGGCCGCTTGTCCTGTGCCCCCGATCCGACTATCCTCTCAAGTCCTGGTGACAAGATCCCCGGCTTCAGATGGCCGTGCAACCTGCCGAACTCTATTGATGAACGGATCTTGGACCCTATTCGGGAGGCACGGACGCATCCCGTCGGAGGCGACCGCTCCAGGGAGGAATTCTCATGACAGACCCGCGCAGTCCCGGGGCGCGCCGGATCGAGATCTACGACACGACCCTTCGGGATGGGACCCAAGGCCTCGGGTTCAACCTTTCCCTGGACGACAAGCTCGCCATCGCCCGCGAACTCGACTCCCTCGGAGTCGACTATGTCGAGGGGGGATATCCACTTTCCAATCCGAAGGACGTCGCCTTCTTCCAAGAGATCCGCCGCGCTCCGCTGCGCCGGGCGAAGATCTCCGCCTTCGGCATGACGCGCCGCAAGGGGATTGCCGCGGCCGAGGATCCCGGGATGATCGCGCTGATCGACGCCCAATCCCCCGCGATCGCGCTCGTCGGCAAGACCTCCGACCTGCATGTCCGAGAGGTGCTCCAGGTCGAGCTCGACGAAAACCTGAGAATGATCGGCGAGAGCGTCGCGTTTTTGGCGGGCCACGGCCGTGAGGTCATCTACGACGCCGAGCAGTTCTTCGACGGCTTCAAGCGCAACGCCGCCTATGCGATCGAGACGCTGCGCGCGGCGGCGAAGGGAGGCGCAAGATTGCTCTGCCTCTGCGACACCAACGGAGGAACGCTCCCCGATGAGCTGGGCAAGATCGTCGACGCCGTCCACGAGGCGGTCCCCGGGATTCCCATCGGCGTGCATCTTCACAACGACAGCGGGGTCGCGGTCGCCAACGCCGTGACCGCCGTGAATCACGGCGCGGTACAGGTGCAGGGAACGATCAACGGAGTCGGCGAGCGCTGCGGAAACGTCGATCTGATCCCGGTCATCGCGAATCTGGCTCTGAAGCTCGGCCACGAGGTGCTCGAAGGGCCCGAGAGCCTCAAGAAACTCGTCCAGGTCAGCCGATTCGTCGATGAGATCGCGAATCTGACCCCGCAGGTTCACCAGCCCTATGTCGGTCCGGCCGCATTCACCCACAAGGGCGGAATGCACGTTCACGCCGTGCTCAAGAACGTCTCCACCTACGAGCACGTTCCGCCCGAAAGCGTCGGCAACGCCAGGCACATGCTGATCAGCGAGCTCTCGGGGACGAGCAACGTGCAGGAGAAGATCACGAAGATGCTGGGGAAGCGCGCTTCCGATCGCGCTCTTCTGAAGCGAATCCTCGATCGAGTGATGGACCTGGAGAACGAGGGATATGTCTTCGAGACGGCGGAGGCGAGCTTCGAGCTGATCCTTCGTCACTACCTCGGGCTCTACGCTCAGCCATTCTCGATCGTGGAGTACTCGGTCTCGGCAACGGGGGGCTCCGCCAACGGAGGCGAGACGAAGGCGCGGGTCGAGGTGGCGATCGCGGGCAAGCGGAGCCGCGGCGAGGCTCAGGGCGTCGGTCCGGTCCACACCTACTGCGCCGCGCTCGTCGCCGCACTCGGCGATGCGTTTCCCGCGGCTCGTTCGATCACGATTGCCGATTTCAAGGCCCACTTCATTCATATGAGGATGGAGAAGGGGAAGCGGGTCCGCGTCGCGGTCCAGTTCAGCGACGGCGAGCGCAAGTGGGGGACGGTCGGCGTGTCGACCGATCTCGATCGCGCGATCTGGCAGTGCCTGATCGAAGGCGCCGAGTACGCGATCCTCCACGCCGAGGGCTCGCTCGGCGAGGCGTTGGCCCGGGCCGAGAGGGAGAATGGGGGTCGCGGCGCGTGATTGCGTCCTCAAAGGTCGTCATTCTCTGCGCGGGGCAATCAGCGCGCCTGCTCGGCGAGATCATGCGACGGCTGCCGCAGTTCGAGTGCGTCGGCTATCTCGATGACGACCCGGCGAAGGCGGGTCAAGCCTACTATGGCATCCCCGTCCTCGGTGGCTTCGCCCTCATCCCCCGCCTTGCGGAGCGGGGAATCACCGGAGCGATCCCGGTTCTCGGGGATCTCGGACTGCGCCTGGGCATGTTCGATCTGATGCGCCGCCACGGCCTCGAGGCGATCACCGCCGTCGAGCCCTCGGTCGTCGCCGCGTCGGATCTCCGGCTTGGCGAGGGAGGGCTGATCTCCTTCGGGACGATCATCCTGAACAATGTCGAGATCGCCCCTTACGCGTTCATCGGGAGCGGTGTGAAGATCCTCCATGACGTCTCGATCGCCAAGAACTGCGTCATCGGCGGCGGGACGGTGATCGGGTCGACCACCTCGATCGGGGAGAACTTCGCCTGCGGCGTCGGGTGCGTCATCCGCTCGGGCGGAGTCCGGATCGGCCGAAACGTCCAGCTCGCGGCGGGAACCGTCGTCCTGCAAGACATTCCCGACAACGCGTTCGCGATCGGCAATCCGGGACGCGTGATCCGATACTCGGATCCGGTGGAGATCCGCTATCCATGAGCCTCGGGAGTGAGAGCATCTACTCGGAAATCCTGGGTCGCGAGGGTGACGCGGACCGGCCCGCGATCCTCGGCCCCGGCGGAGGCACCTACGGAGAGATCCGCGCGCGCGTCGATCGGCTCGTCGCGCTCCTTCGCCGGGCTGGAGTGGGCCCCGGGGATCGCGTCGGCATTTCGCTCGATTCCGGCGCAGGATATCTGGTGGCGCTCCTCGGTATCCGGGCCGCCGGCGCGACGGCGGTGCTTTTCGGGCCTTCCTGGACCCCCTTCGAGGCCGGAAGAACCTTCCGGCACTCGGGGCCGGGCTGGATCCTGGCGGGAGGCGACCTGGCGCTGGAGCTGACGCCCGCGCGCACGCTCGACTGTCCGGAGATCGACGGGCGCATCCTGGAGTTCGGGCGCGAGGGATCCGGCGTCGAGTCGGAGCCGACCGACGCCGTCATCATCTACACGAGCGGCACGACCGGAGCGCCGAAGGGAGTCGTCCTGAGCGAATCGGCCGTGAGCGCCAATGTCCGCGCCGTCGTCGCCTATCTCGGTCTGACGCCAGGGGACTCCACAACCGTCTTCACGCCGACCTGCTACGCGTACGCCCTCTCGCAGTTCCTCACCCACGCGCTCGCGGGCGCGGCGATTCTCCCCATGCCGACCTACCTTCGTTTCCCGATGGCGGTCCTGAACGGATGTGCGGAGCGCCGCCTGACCGGGCTCGCGGCGAATCCAACCTCCTTCCGGATCCTCCTCGGCCTTGAGACTCCGGACGACTGGGATCTCTCGAGCGTGCGCTACCTGATGTCGGGAGGGCAGTTTCTCGATGCGCGCCTGGTCATGCGGCTCAGCGCCCGATTCCCGAACGCCCGTGTCGTCAACATGTACGGCGCTACGGAGAACTCCCCGAGGATCTCCTACTTCTGGCTCGAGGACCGCGGCTTCGACGATGCCTCCAAGTTCTATCCCGTCGGCATCGCGGTGCAGGGAACAAGGATCGAGATCCGCTCCGATGATGACCGCGATCTGCGGATCGGGGAGGTCGGCGAGGTCGTCGTTTGCGGATCGAGCCTCATGCGCGCCTACTGGCGAGATCCTGAGTCGACCCTGGAGAAGGTCCGTGGAGGTTGGCTCCACACGGGGGACCTGGGCCTGATCGACGCGGACGGCCGCCTCGTCCTGACCGGCCGGGCCAGCAACGTGATCAATGTCGGCAACGAGAAGGTCTCGCCCGAGGACGTGGAGCGGGTCATCCTCGAGGTCGGCGGAGTCGCGGAGGCTGCGGTCTACGGGATCCCGGACGCGATCACCGGCGAATCGGTGCGCGCGCAGGTCGTCCTAGAGGGCGGCGCGCAGACGAGCTCCGAGGCGATCATCGCGCACTGCCGCAAGATCCTATCGGGCTACAAGGCTCCCAGGACGATCCAGGTCGTCGAGAGTCTCCCGCGCACCCTCTACGGGAAGCTCGATCGGAAGAAGCTGAAGGAATCCCGATCATGAACGAAGCGATCCACCCGATCTGCGAGTATGTCCGCGCCCACTCCCCGCGCGCGGCCGAGCCCGGAGTCGACATCGCATCCCTTCCAGTCCACAAGATCCTCGACTCGATCGCGATGATGGACTTCATCGCATTCCTCGAGCGGACTTTCCGGATCCGGATCTCCGATGTCGACGTGCTCCCGCAGAACTTCGAGAGCTTCGCTGCCGTCGCGCGCCTCGTCGAGAGGAAGCTCGCGGACGGCTAGCGGACGATCCCGCGGAGGCGCCTACTCGAGCCTCACGATCGAGACCGCGTCGCGACCGCTGGAACCCGAGACCTTCGCCCAGTATGCTCCGGCAGGCACCGCCTTCCCGGCCTCGTCCCGTCCGTCCCAGACGATCCCGCTGTGACGGTCGGCGCCGGCGGAGGATCCTGTGAGGCGCCGGATGATCCGGCCCGCGGCGTCGTAGATCGCAAGCTCGACCACGCCCGGGCGACCTGGCAGCAGAAGCGTCGAAGATTTGAAGGGATTCGGCGCCGCCGCAATCGACGACACGATTCCCGGCGGATCGTCCCGAACGCCCGCTCCGGGCTCGAAAATCGCCGCCGCGATGTCGGCGGGCCAGATCCACCGATCGCGCCAGACGAGCGCCGGCTGCCCGAACCGATCGAGGGTGTGCCGGGTCCACTCCCCCTTGTATCCGGCGAGGATCTCGGATCGGTCCGTCCAGACGCCGCCTTGACGGGTCTTGTAGTACGCCGCGTCTCCGGTGAAGACGAGGCAGTCGTCATAGGCCTCTTGATACCAGAAAGCATGCACGACGCCATCGCTTCCGACCTCGATCGATGGGCTCATCGGGAGGTTCATGTCGTCCTGCAATACCGTCATGATCTCTGGTTCGGTCCAGGTCCCGCCTGGCTGCTCCTCGAAGTAGAGGAGCGAGTTGGAGGGTCAGCTGGGTTGAGGAAGCAGCGAGAGGACCCGGTGGCGCAGGAGGGGATCCTCCGCGACATCGAAATCCGTTCCGAGGCTGTAGAGGCACGGGATCGCGACGGGCTCGGTCCAGGTCGTTCCGGTCCAGTCGCAGTACTTGATGCGGAAGTAATCGAGGTAGTAGACGCGCGGGGCGATTCCTCCCGGCCCGGGCCGCGGGCGCACCCGAGGGGTGGGGAAGTCGCTGAACATCTCGGTGACCTCGATCGCCTGGGGAGCCTGCCAGACCCCGCCGGTTCGGCGTGCGAACCAGATCTCGTTGCCGTTGTCGTCCCACACGACGTAGATCTCATCGGCGGTGTTCGACTTCGAGACCCAGATGTCGGGCCGCAGCGGGGAGTCTCCGACAAAGACAGCCGAGTCGGACCAAGCGAACCCGTTTCCCGTCCGAACGACGATCGACTGGCCGCGGATATAGGCGAGGGCGAAGCCGACCTGCCCCCAGGCCAGGACCGGGTCGCATCCGCCGCCCAGCTCAATCGGCTCTTGCCAGCTCGTCCCGATCCGGCTCCGGGTGACGATCGACCCCTGGTTTCCCTCTTGCCAGACGACGACGGTCGACGGATACCGCGAACAGGCGATGTCGCAGCAGAGGGACTCGTCCGCGGAGCCAGAGACGTTGAAAACGACATGCTCGGCTGCGGCCCAGCCATGGCAAACGACGCACATTGCGACAGCGACGAGAAAGGCGTGCAAAATCGACCGCATCGTCGGCCCCCCTCCTGACGGATCCGAACGGCGGATGAGCGGGCGCAAACGCGTCATCTTCCGCGCCGCATCAAGGATAGACCATCGCCGCCGAAGGTTCAACGTTTCCGCGATCAAGCGGCTTGTGGCCGGGCCCTCCCGACCCTAGACTGCCGGAGGTCTCTTGCTTCGCGATGGGGGGGGATTGGCCCATGATCATCGATCGCTGGATCCGGAAGCTGCTCCCTCGGGGAGACAAATTCCTCAGCCTGTTCGTTCGGGACATCGAGAACACGATGGAGGCCTCGGCTGCGCTCCGCGAGCTCCTCGAGGCGACGTCCGAGTCGGAGCGGGTTCGCCTCGTCAAGATGATCGAGGACCGCGAGCATCGAGGCGATGAGCTCACTCACACGATCTTCCGCGAGCTCAGCCTCACGTTCATCACATCGCTCGATCGTGAGGACATCGGGAGTCTGGCCAGCTCGATCGACGACATCATGGACGACATCGACCGCGCCGCTACGGCGATCCACATCTACCGGATCATGGAGTTCGACGACTCGGTGCGCGATCTCGCCGAAGTGATCGAACGAAGCGTGAACGAGCTTCACAGGGCCATTCCATTGCTTCGCGACCTTCATGACGTCGATCGGATCCGCGAGTCCTGCGTGCGCGTCAACGCTTTCGAGAATCAAGCCGACCAGGTCTTCCATCGGGCGCTCGGAAAGCTCTTCCAGGAGGAGACGGACCCGATCCGTCTGATCAAGACGAAGGAACTGCTCGCGACCCTGGAGTCGGCGACCGATCGATGCGAGGACGCGGCGGTTCTCATCGAGAACGTCCTCGTCAAGAACGCCTGAAATGCTGCCGCTCGTCATCGGGATCATCGCGCTCGCGCTGATCTTCGATTACATCAACGGGTTCCACGACGCGGCGAACTCCATCGCGACGGTCGTCTCGACGCGCGTTCTCACTCCGGGGAAAGCGGTCCTCTGGGCGGCCTTCTTCAACTTCGTCGCGGCCTTCGGTTTTGGGACTCTCGTCGCGAAGACGATGGGCCAGGGATTGGTCCACCTGGACGCGGTCACTCCCGAGGTGATCCTCGCTGGGCTGGTGGGCGCGATCGTCTGGGACCTGATCACCTGGTGGCTGGGCCTGCCCACGAGCAGCTCGCACGCTTTGATCGGCGGCTACGCGGGCGCCGCCGCGGCGCACGCAGGCCTTGGAGCGATCATATGGGGGGGCTGGACCCGCACGGTCGTCTTCATTGTCGTGGCGCCCCTGATCGGCGTCGTCCTCGGTTTCGTGCTCATGCTGGCCACGATCTGGATCTGTCGCCGTGCGGCGCCGCGCAAGGTGGACCGCGTGTTCCGAAAGCTCCAGCTGCTGTCGGCGGCGCTCTACAGCTTGGGGCACGGGACGAACGACGCTCAGAAGACGATGGGGATCATCGCGGGGGTGCTCTACACCTCGGGCATGATGAAGGAGTTCGCAATACCGTTCTGGATCGTGCTTTCCTGTCACGCCGCGATCGCGCTGGGAACCCTCTCCGGCGGTTGGCGGATCGTGAAGACGATGGGCATGCGGCTCACCCAGCTTCGCCCGGTCGATGGATTCGCCGCGGAGACGGCCGGAGCGATCACTCTTCTGGGAACGGCGAGTCTTGGGATTCCCGTATCGACGACCCACACGATCACAGGCGCGATCGTGGGCGTCGGCTCGATGAAGCGGGCGTCGGCCGTCCGCTGGGGGATCGCGGCAAGGATCGTCTGGGCGTGGGTGCTGACCATTCCCCTCTCCGCCGCGATCGCCGCGGGGACGATGGTTTTGATCTCCATTCTCCGCTGATTCGTATAGACTCTCTTGCCGTGACGAGCTTGCGGAGGCACCCGGCGAATCCGATTCTGACACGGCTCGACATCCCCGAGATCGGGCCGCGCCTGTCGGATGTCACCTCCGTCTTCAACCCGGGAGCGACTTTGATGGGGGGGCGCACGCGGCTCATCCTGCGGGTCCAGAATCGCGGACGGGAGACCTTTCTCCTGGGCGCGGATAGCTCGGACGGGATCCGCTTCGATGTTAGCCGGGAGCCGATCCGCCTGCGAGGGATCGAGAAGCTCGCCGGGAAGATCCATCACGTCTACGACCCTCGAGTCACCCGGATGGGCGAGATGTGCCTCATGACCGTCGCGATCGACCTGGACGACGGCTGCCGGATCGGGATCGCGCGCAGCGGCGATCTCGAGACGTTCGACTTCATCGGCACGGCGGGGGACACCGACAGCCGAAACGGCGTCCTTTTCCCGGAGAAGATCGGCGGACGCTTCTGCATGCTGGAGCGGCCCAATCTTCTTCACGGCGAAGGGCCGGCGAGCGGGGAGACGATCGTCCTCTCGACATCGGACGATCTGCTCCGCTGGAAGCAGGTCGCGCCAGTCGCGACCGGCCGTTTCCACTACTGGGACGAGCGGATCGGTCCGGGGACGCCCCCCGTCAAAACCCGCGAAGGTTGGCTGCTTCTCTACCATGGGATCGCCACCCACTTCGCCAGCGTGAGCATCTATCAAGCCGGGGCCCTGCTCCTCGACCTCGATGACCCATCCCGGCCGATCGGTCGCACGCGCTACAACATCCTCGAGCCACGCGAAGCCTACGAGATGATCGGCCAGGTCCCGAATGTGGTCTTCCCCAGCGGATGGGTCGTGCACGGCCTCGACGAGGAAGGTTTCCCGCCGCCCGACGCCCAGGTCTTCGTCTACTACGGCGCGGCCGACACGGCGGTCGGCCTCGCGGTCGCGACGATCGACGACATCATCCAATCTTGCCGGGAGGGTCTATGAGATCATCGGCTCTGGCCGTTCTCGCGGCCTGCCTGATCCCCTTCTCCTCGTCCGCCGACTCATTCCCCGTCCCGAAGATCGATTGCGAGCCGCGCGCCTATCTCTGCGCCCGCGCGGATCAGCCGCCCTCCGTCGACGGAAGGCTGGACGAGGAGGCTTGGCGGCATGTCCGCTGGACGGAGGATTTCGTCGACATCGAGGGCGATCTCCGGCCTACGCCGCGCTACCGCACGCGCGCGAAGATGCTCTGGGACGCGGAGTCCTTCTACGTCTGCGCGGAGATGGAGGAGCCCGAACTCTGGGCGACCTACAAGATCCGGGACTCGGTGATCTATCACGAGAACGACTTCGAGGTCTTCATCGATCCCGACGGGGACACGCACGAGTACTATGAGCTGGAGCTGAACGCCCTGGGCACCGTCTGGGACCTCCTGCTCATCCGTCCCTATCGCGACGGCGGGCCCGCGGTCCACGCATGGGACATCCCGGGGCTGCGTGCAGCCGTCTCCCTCGAGGGAACCTTGAACGACCCATCGGATCGCGACGCGGGATGGACGGTGGAGATCGCCTTCCCATGGGCGGCGCTCGCCGAATGCGCGCATCGCGCGGTCCCGCCGCAGGAGGGGGATCGTTGGCGCGTCAACTTCTCCCGCGTGGAGTGGAGGCTCAAGCCCCAGACGAACGGCTACGCGAAGATGATCGATCCCGCCGCAGGAAAGCCGTACCCCGAGGACAACTGGGTCTGGTCTCCCCAGGGGTTGATCGCGATGCACTATCCCGAAATGTGGGGGATCGTGCAGTTCACGACCGACGATCCCCTGAGCTCCTCCGCAGTGGACGTCCAAGGGGATCCGGACGACGCTGCGCGCTGGCGCCTGCGAACGGTCTATTACGCCATGAAGGATGCCTGGACGCGCGCGGGAGGCTGGCCCGCCTCGCCCGTGGAGGCCGCCGCCGGAGAGCCGCCCGTCGAGGTCCGCCTCACGCAGACTGGGTTCGAGGCGACCCTGCCGGGTCTCGGGCAGGCCGGGGGGACGTGGCACATCGATCATGAGGGCCGCACATGGAGGACACAGCCGTGATCCTCGCCCCCCTCGATTGGGGGATCGTCCTATGCGTCCTCGCCTTCATGTTCACGTCCGTCATCGCGAGCCGCACGCACATGAAGAGCGTCGCCGACTTCCTCTCGGCGGGACGAAGCGCCGGGCGGTACCTGATCACCGTATCCCAGGGCGTGGCCGCCCTCGGCGCGATCACGATCGTCGGCAATCTCGAGATGAACCTGGTTGCCGGTTTCTCGATGAGCTGGTGGGGGATGACGATGGGCGTCGTGGTCCTCCTCGCCACGATGTCGGGCTGGGTGATCTACCGGTTCCGCGAGACCCGCTGCCTCACGCTCGCGCAGTTCTTCGAAGAGCGCTACAGCCGCCGGTTCCGGATCTACATGGGATTGATCGCCTTCCTCGCGGGGATCGTCAACATGGGGATCTTCCCCGCGGTGGAGGCGCGCTTCTTCATGCATTTCTGCGGGCTACCCGAGACGATCTCGATTGCGGGACTCGGTGTTTCCACGTTCGCGCTCATCATGGCAATCCTGCTCTCGATCGCTCTCTTCTTCGTCTTCATGGGCGGCCAGATCGCGGTCATCGTCGCCGACTTCTTCCAGGGCGTCTTCGTGAACGTGGGGCTGCTAGCCATCGTCGCCTTCTTCCTCTTCACGATCGATTGGGGGACGATCGAGGAAGCGTTGCGGAGCGCTCCCGCCAACGCGTCGCTCATCAACCCATTCCATACGAGCCAGGTCAAGGACTTCAACTTCTGGTACTTCCTGATCGGCGTAGTCGGCTATCTCTACGGCACGATGTCGTGGCAGGGAACGCAGGGATTCAACTCCTCGGCGGAAAACGCCCACGAGGCGAAGATGGCCGGCGTCCTGGGGCTCTGGCGCGTCCTTCCCCAGACGATCATGCTCACCTTCGTCCCGATCGTGGCCTACACGGTCCTGAACCACCCGCAGTACGCGCACATCGTGAATGCGATCTCCCCGGTCCTGCAGTCGGCGGAGACCGAAGCGGTGCGAAGCCAGCTCAAAACGCCCCTGGTTCTCCAGCAGATGCTCCCGGTGGGCCTGATCGGGGCATTCGTGGCCCTCATGCTCGCCGCCTCGATCACGACCTTCAACAGCTACCTCCATTCATGGGGGAGCATTCTGGTCCAGGATGTGGTCATTCCGCTGCGCGGCCGGCCGCTCGAGACGAAGCAGCACCTGACCGTCCTGCGGCTCGCCATCCTCTCCGTCGCGGTCTTCATCTTCTTCTTCAGCCTGATCTTCAAACAGACCCAGTACATCTTCCTCTTCTTCGCGATCACCGGGGCGATCTTCGCGGGCGGTTCGGGAGCGGTGATCATCGGCGGCCTCTACTGGCGCAAGGGAACCGCGCCCGCTGCCTGGGCGGCGATGACCGCGGGCTCCGCGATCGCCGTGGGAGGAATCGTCATCCACCAGATCGTCGAGGACTTCCCGATCAACGGACAGGAGTTCTGGGCGCTGGCGATGGGCGTTTCCACGATCACGTTCATCGCTGTCTCCCTCATCGGTCGCCGAAGGGGCTTCGAGCTCGACCGGATCCTGCACCGGGGGCCACGCGGCAACGGCGTCGCCGCCGAAGGCGAGCAGGAGAGCTTTCGCGAACGCCTCTTGAGGGCGATCCGGTTCGGTCCCGAGTTTTCGAGAGGCGACCGGACGATCTACGTCGCCAACTACGCCTGGACGATCGCCTGGTTTCTGGTCTTCGTCGTAGGCACGATCTACAACCTGAGCTACGAGGTGAGCGATGCGGCATGGATGAGGTTCTGGAAGATCTACGTCGGGATCCATGTCGCGCTCTCCCTGGTGACGGTGGTGTGGTTCACCACCGGGGGGGTGATCGATCTGAAACGCATGTTGGGCCGATTGAAGACACGGGAGCGCGATCACTCCGATGACGGTTTCGTTCGCGCCAAGCGGAGCGATTCGGATGAGTGAACCGATCGGGGCAATCCATCTCAAGCGACTGGAGCGCTGGCACGCGCGGCTTGTGGAGTCGTTCCTGGTGGAGACTGCGGAACTGGCCGCGGAGACCCACGGCATCGCCGACCCGAGGCCGCTGGCGAGAGCGAAGGAGATCCCGGGGCGTGCGATCCGCCCGGGCGAGGTCTGGGGACGCGCGTGGGACGTCGGCTGGATCCGGCTTTCGGGGCGCGTGCCGGAAGCATGGGCGGGAAGGAAGGTCGTCGCGCAAATCGACCTCGGCGGGGAGGGGCTGGTCCACGCCGCGGATGGAACGATCCTTCAGGGGATCTCGACCTTCTCCGTCTATGTGCCCGAGTTCAAGCGGGACATTGTTCCGCTCTTCGAGTCATGCGCCGGAGGGGAGGAAGTCGATCTGTGGGTCGAGGTCTCCTCGTGCGGGCTCTTCGGGCTCTTCGTCGATCTCGATCCTCCGGCCGGCTCGCCCGAACGCCACGGGCGCTACGACGCCTCGATCACGCGGCTGAGGCTCGCCGTCCTCGACGAGTCGATCTGGCATCTCGCGCTCGATCTGAGGATCGCGCTGGGGCTGATCCGGCGCCTTCCCGAGAAGAGCGTCCGGCGCGCGCGCCTCATGCGCGCCGCGAACGAGGCGGCCGACCGCTACGCGGGCGAGCCAGTGCGAGCGGCCGAAGCGCGGGTGATCCTCGCCTCCGAGCTCTCGCGTCCGGCGAGCGCCTCCGCGCCGGTCGCGACCGCCGTGGGGCATGCCCATATCGACACCGCCTGGCTCTGGCCCGTCGATGAAAGCATTCGAAAGTGCGCGCGGACCTTCTCCTCGCAGCTCCGGTTGCTGGAGCGCTACCCGGACTACGTCTTCGGCGCGTCTCAGGCGCAGCACTACGCCTTCGTCCGGGATCGCTATCCGGAGATCTACAGGGCGATTCGCCGGCGGGTCGCCGAGGGGAGGTGGGAGGTCCAGGGCGGGATGTGGGTCGAGGCCGACTGCAACCTCATCTCCGGCGAGTCGATGATCCGTCAGATCCTGCACGGGAAGAACTTCTTCCGAGAGGAGTTCGGCGTCGACGTGACGAACCTCTGGCTGCCGGATGTCTTTGGCTACTCGGCGGCCATGCCGCAGATCCTCTTGAAGAGCGGGATCGACGCGCTGATCACCCAGAAGATGTCCTGGAACCAGGTGAACGACTTCCCGCACACGACCTTCCGGTGGCGCGGCATCGACGGGAGCGAGGTGATCGCCCACTTCCCTCCGGAGAACAACTACAACTCCCTGCTCGACGCCGACGCCTTGGTGCCCGGGATGGAGAACTTCCGCGAGAAGGGGTTCCTGGACGAGTTCCTCTCTCTCTTCGGGGTGGGGGACGGCGGTGGCGGGCCCAAGGAAGAGCAGATCGAGTGCGGCTTGAGGTTGCGCGACTGCGAGGGAGCGCCGCGCGTGCGCTTCGGCGCGGCGAGCGGCTTCCTGGACCGACTGAGGGCGCGGCGGGCGGAGCTCGCCGTCTGGGACGGAGAGCTTTACCTGGAGCTTCACCGAGGCACGCTCACCACCCAGGCGGAGGTGAAGCGCGGGAATCGGCGGGGAGAAGAGATCCTGCGCGCGGCCGAGCTCCTCGCCTCGATGCTGCCCGCTTCCGAGTACCCGGCGGCGCGGCTCGACCGCCTCTGGAAACTCCTCCTCCTGAACCAGTTCCACGACATCTTGCCCGGCTCGAGCATCGCGCGGCAATACGAGAGGACCCACGCGGAGCATCGGATCGTGCTCGAGGAGTGCGAGGCGATCCTCGCTTCCGCCGCCGATCATCTCTTCCGTCGGGACGAGGATGCGATGGCCCTCTTCAACCCCCATTCGGCCGGCTTCGATGGCGCCGTGACGCTGCCGCCGGGATGGGCGGGCGCGGTCGATGCCGCCGGGGCCGCGTTGCCCGCGCAAAGGGAGGGGGATCAAGCTCTCGCAAGGGTGCGGATCGAGCCATTCGGATTCGCCACGCTGAGGAAGTCCCCCGTCCCGGCAGGACTCGCCGCGGCTCGCGATGCGCTGACTCTCGAAAACGACCTCGTCCGCTACGAGCTCGATGCGAACGGAGCGCTCCTCGCCGCCTTCGACAAGGAATCGAGCCGGGAGATCCTCGCCTCGGGCGAGACCGGCAATCGTCTCACCCTCTACGAGGATCGCCCGAACGACTGGGATGCATGGGACATCGACCTCTTCTACGAGGCGGCGATCGTCGAGCATGCCCGCGCCGCAGCGGCCGCGGAGGCCGTCGGAGGAGCGGCGCGGCAGACGATTCGCGTCGATCTCCTTGTCGGAGACTCCCGGATCCGCCAGACGATCCACCTGCGGCCCGGGAGCCGCAGACTCGACTTTGAGACGGAGATCGACTGGCGCGAGCGCCACCGCATGCTGCGCGTCTGCTTCCCGGTGCACGTGCGCGCGACGGAGGCGAGCTACGAGATTCAGTATGGGCACGTCCGCAGGCCGACCCACCGCAACACGAGCTGGGATCTGGCGCGATTCGAGGCGACCGCGCATCGGTACGTCGACCTCTCGGGGGCCGATTACGGCGTCGCCCTGTTGAATGACGGCAAGTACGGCCACAAGGTCGTGGAGAACCGCCTCGACCTCAATCTGCTGCGCTCGCCCTGCTATCCCGACGCCGACGCCGACCGGGGGACGCACCGGTTCACCTACGCCCTGTATCCCCATCCCGGGGATCTGGCGGGCTCCGACGTCGTCGAGCAAGCGGCATCGCTGAACGAGCCTCCCCTCCGCTTCCCCGGCCGCGCAGCGGGGGAGGCCGCCTATCCCGTCCGGCTCCGCGGGAACGGTCTCGCGTTGAGCGTCGTCAAGCGCGCCGAACGCGGAGAGGATCGGATCTTGCGCATCGTCGAGACGCGAGGGCGCCGGTCGCAGGGGCGCATCGAGCTTGTCCCCGCGGCCGGATCGCTCGTGGAGATCGATCTCCTGGAGTGGAAGGAGCTCGGCGCACCCGTCGCCTGCGACCGGGGAATCGAGATCTCCCTTGCTCCCTTCGAAATCCGAACCTATCGCTGGAGGGCCGGCTCATGACCCGCACGATCGCGTTCGTCCTTGCGCTTCTGACGATTGCCTGCCAGCGCGCGGCGTCGGAGTCCCTCGAGATCACCATCCTTCGGGACGCGGCGATCCACTTCCACGCCGACTCGGCCGGGAAGTTCGCCTCGGGCGGTATCGCCGCGGAGGAGCAGGGGCGAATCGCCGCGATCGCGGCCACGCTTCCCGAGGCTCCCCCGGCGGGACGCATCCGGGCGATCCTCACGGTGCGACCGGTTCCGCTCGACGATCGAAACGTGCACGACCGGTGGGACCGCGCGGGAAACATCCGGCTCGCCTCGACGGGCTGCCCCGATCTGGAGATCGTCCGCTTCGTGACCGCTTACGGAGGACGGACCGACCATGAGATCGACGTATCGCACCTGGCGCCGCTGCTCCGCGGCGATCGCCGGTTCCGCGCCTTCATCGACACCTGGACCAGCCCGGCATGGACGGTCGACTTTGCGCTCTCGTTTTCTCCCGACTCGAGCTACGACGCTCCTGTCTGGGTCATGCCGGTCTACTACACCGACGCCTTCAAGGCGGAGGACGAAGCTGCCGGCGGAGGAACCGCGCAATTGGAGGTCCCGCAGGGTCTCTCGCGCGTGGCGCTGAAGTACATCTCCACGGGACACTGCACCGACGGCCGCGATGAGGACGAGTTCATCTCGAAGGCGAATGTGGTCTACCTCGATGGGCGGGTCGTCGCGCGGGTCTACCCCTGGCGGGACGACTGCCGCGGTTACAGGGATCGGAACCCGTACTGCGCGCGCTGGACGGATGGCTCCTGGTCCTCCGACTATAGCCGGAGCGGCTGGTGCCCCGGCGTGGAGGTCGAGCCGATGGAGTTCGACCTCAGCGATCATCTCGGAGCAGGCTCGCACACGTTCCGGTTCATGGTGGAGAATGTCCGCCCGACGGACGAGAACGGGCACTATGGATACTGGCGGATCTCGGCCTACCTGGTCGGCTGGGACCGGCCGCCGAGACTCTGGAGGAACTAAGGCTGCCGTGCTGATCCCGAAGCCCGCTCGCATCGCGGCCCGGGAAGGCCGTTTCTCCCTGGCGCCGGGGATGAGGATCCACGCGCCCGGCGCTTCCTCGATCGTCGATCTCATTCGCCCCGCGATCCGCTCTCGATTCGGATTCGATCTCCGTCCCGCCGAGGAGGAGGCCTCCATCCGTCTCGAGCTGGATCCGGACGCTCGTGAGATCGACCCTGACGGGTACGTCCTCTCGATTGAGCCGCGATCGCTGCGCCTGCGCGCCTCGACCCGGCCCGGGCTCTTCCACGGCGCGCAAACGATCCTCCAGCTGCTTCCCGATTCCGCCCGGGAGGCGCCCGATCTGGCTTGCTGCGAGATCGCGGATCACCCTCGTTTCCGCTGGAGGGGGCTGCACCTCGATGTCTCACGGCACTTCTTCGACGCGGAGCGGATCCTGGAGGCGATCGACTGGTGCGCGATGCACAAGCTCAACGTCCTGCACTGGCATCTCACCGACGACCAAGGCTGGCGCTTGCCGATCGAGTCTTTCCCGCGCCTCGTCGAGGTCGGTTCCCGAAGACTCGAGCCGGACGGTTCCGTCCATCGAGGGGCTTACGCCCTGGACGACATCCGACGAGTGATCGCCCATGCCGCCCGGCGATTCGTCGAGATCGTCCCCGAGATCGAGATGCCCGGCCACGCCCGTGCCGCCATCGCCGCCTACCCTGAGCTCTCATGCGAGGGCGAGCCTCTCCCTGTGCCCAGCGAGTGGGGGATCTTCGACGATGTCCTCTGCGCAGGCTCCGATTCGGCGTTGGACTTCGCGCGTCGCGTGCTCGACGAGGTATCCGGCATCTTTCCGGGTCGGTTCGTCCATATCGGCGGCGATGAATGCCCCAAGGCGCGATGGGCCGAGTGTCCCCGCTGCCGCGCGCGGATGGCCGCCGAGGGAATCGGCGATCTGGGGAACCTGCAGGGATGGTTCACGTCCCGCGTGGGCAAGCACCTCGAATCGCTCGGCAAGAGGATGATCGGGTGGGACGAGATCCTCTCCGGCGGAAGCCTGCCTCCCGACGCTGCGGTGATGTCGTGGCGCGGGTTCCGCGGCGGGATCGATGCGGTCCATCGGGGTCACGATGTCGTCATGTCGCCCACCGATCACTGCTACTTCGACTACTACCAGGGCCCCCCCGAATCCGAGCCGCCGGCCTTCCCGCGAGAGCTTCCGCTCGAGAAGGTCTACGCGTTCGACCCCGTTCCGCCGGGGATCGATCATGCCTCCAGGACGCGGATCCTCGGAGGTCAGGCCAATGTCTGGACCGAGCGGATCCCGACATGGGCGCACCTGCAGTACATGGTCTTTCCGAGGCTCTGCGCCATGGCCGAGGTCCTCTGGAGCCCGGCGGAGACCCGCGACTTCGACGACTTCGTGAGGCGGTTGCGGCGGCAGGAGCAGAGGCTCGACGCCCTCGGAATCCGACACCGGCCGCTCGAGCCTCCACGAGCTTGAGGCTCGCTCCCGCGCGTCGGCGATCCGCGTCGAGAGCGCGGGTCCATTCCCTCCGCCCCAGGCCATCACGTCAGCATCGAGACGAGGAATAGGACGACGAGCCCCAGGACCAGGTTCGTGCTCGAAAGGACCTTCACCCGGGCCTGGGCCCGCAGGAACGCGGGATGCGGCGCCTCGCCGGGCTTCGGGACGAGCTGGATGAGCTTCGGGGCGACGGTGAACGTGATCAGCAGGCCGACGATGATCATGAGGCCGATCACGATGTGCTTGATCAAGAGGATCCTTCCGTAGTCGCTCGAGGAGTCGAAGAGAATGCTCGAGGGCGTCTTGAGGAAACCCGTGACGAGCAGGACGACGACGCTGATCCAGGCGATCATCGAGAAGCGCTTCGCCACCGCCCCCATCAATCGCCCCCGCTGGGGGGGATCGATCGCGGCCATGGCCGGCATGAGGACAAGGGGCATGTACAGCATCCCTCCGATCCACAGTACCGTGAACAGCAGGTGGACGTACTGAACGATCTGAGCCGAGCTCATCGGTGCTTCCTCCGTCATGAGTCCCCAGGGACCCGAGCGCAAAGTCATCCGAGGTGACCGACTCCATTCAACCGGGAGCGGTTCGCGGGAGGTATGACAGAAGTCACAGGGATCAGGCGGG
Organism: Candidatus Eiseniibacteriota bacterium; assembly: GCA_034679345.1. GTDB lineage: Bacteria > Eisenbacteria > RBG-16-71-46 > CAIMUX01 > VGJL01 > JAXDAY01. The sequence goes on along the minus strand of JAXDAY010000008.1, from coordinate 114,888 downwards.
CGCGGAGCGACTCGCGTCGATCACCCGCCGGAGGGTGGCGATCTGGGCGGTATGGTAGACGTCGTGCTGCGCAAGCCCGTGGAGCATGGCGTAGAACGTCACCCCGACTCCGACGGATCGATCACGCGCGGCCCCACCCACGATCTCCCACAGGCGCGACTCAGGCATCCGCATGAGCTCGGCCGCGAGCTCCTCGTGGGCTGATCTCAAATCGCGCACGGCGGCGGTCCACGCTTCGGGGGTCGCCTCCCCGGCCTCGGGCCAGTCTCCCTCGAGAGGAAGACCCGGGGGCGCCAGCTCCAGTCGCCGGAGAACCTCTCGGGTCCACGCTGTCATGTGCAGGACGGTCTCCCATATGGAGTGGCCGCCGGGCAATGGATGGGCCGCCGCGGCCCGCGCGTCGATCCCGTCGAGGACGCGCAACGTTGCGGGACCGTGCCACGGATCCCCGTCGATGCCGCACGTCAGCCCTTCCGCGATTCTCCGGACCTCGCTCATCGGGACTCCAAGCCGTGATCGACCGCTCTCAGTCCGATTCCATCTCGATCTCCGTCCCACCGCGCGACGGGGCAGTTCGTTGCGCCGCGGATCTGGGAGCCGCGGTCTTCAGGCACAGGATATGGATCGTCACGCCGACGGCCACGGCGAGCAGCAGGCCGCGCGCCCACCATGAAGCGACCGCCAGGCCTGCCGTGAGCCCGATGCTTGCCCAGAGCAGGACGATCGTCGCCGCCTTGTCGCGGCGCGCCATGCCTCGTCCCTCGCGGTAGGCGCGAATATAGCCTCCGAGCCATCGATGGCCCAGGAGCCAGCGATGGAATCGCTCGGAGCTGCGCGCAAAGCAGAAGGCTGAGAAGAGCAGAAACGGCGTGGCCGGAAGCAGCGGCACGAAGACGCCGGCAACTCCCAGGGCGAGCGAGAAGGTTCCCATGGCGACGAAGACAGCGCGGCGGAATCTCAGCATGACGCTTCATCCTATCACAGCCCGGGAGACGGATCTCACTCGACAGGCACGCTCGAATCGGGCGCATGCCCCTTGCCGCTTCGGAGCTCTCCAAGGCGTCGATTGAGGGCCGCCTCCCAGGTGCGCATGAACCGCGCGTACTCCTCCTCCGTGCGCCCCCGCACGAAGGCATTCCCTTCCTCGGTGATCGCGGTATAGATGTAGGCGACTCTTGCTTCGGTCTCGTCGCGTCCGATCGCACGGAGATCGATGCGCAGCCGTGTGACGAGGAACCCCGGTACGACCTTGACCATCTCGACGAGGCCGGATCGGGCGTCGTGCTCCGTGATCACCCAGACTGCCTCGCCGGCGCTTTCGGTCGTGGTGAAGACGCAGTCCCTCTCCGCCACCCCGGAATGCGTGACGACGATTCCCGGGGACCAACCCTCCACCCACTCCGTCTCCCGGACGGGGCAGAGCAGGGGGAAGACTTCTTCCGGCCGGCCCGCGAGCCGCTGCGTGTAGGAATGGCTCGCCCGCACGGGTGGCATGATTCTCATGTCTTGCCCTCCTTGGATGAGTCCGATCTTACACAAACGAGGGGCGGCCCCGAGGCCGGGGCCGCCCTGAACGCGATTCGCCCGCGCACGGGCGTCTCGACTCGACTACCGAATCAGATTCACCTTGTTCGCGAGATCCCCCGCGGAGGTGTGGAGAACGCACCGGTAGACGCCGCTCGCAGTCTCGCGGCCCGCGTTGTCCCTGCCGTCCCACGGAACCGAGTGGGATCCGGCGCTCATCTCGCCGTCAACGAGCGTCCGCACGAGGCGTCCCTGCGAGTCATAGAGGGAGACCCGCACCGCCTCGCTCTCTTCGAGGTTGAAGGAGATGTTGGTTGAAGCCTGGAACGGATTGGGATGGTTCGGCGCGAGCCGGATCGTCAGTGGAAGAACCGGATCGCCAGCGTCGGCGGCTGGCAGGGGATTGAACCCCTGGATCTGGCCCCGGATCTCGCCGGCCGGGAAGTTGGTCGTATGGATGTTGAAGTAGGTGAGCCCTGAGAGGACATCGCCGCGATTGCCGGCGCCGTAGTTCCACAACCCCAGCTTCCTGGCGCCAAGGTTGAGGTTCATCAGAACGCCCGCGTTCGCCCCGGGAGGCGCGAATCCATGGATGTGAGCCGCCGTCTCCGCGCTCGTCAGGCCCGCGTTGCGCAGGTCGAAGCTGATGTCGGAGGTTCCCAGATCGATGGAGACGAGGGCAACCCCCGCGCCATTCGAGGGGGTGGGCGGAACCTCCTGCTGGCTGTCGATCGGGATGACGACCGGGCAGATCTGCCCCCGGATCTCTCCTCCCGGGAACCCATTCGTGTGGATGTTCACGTACGTGCGGCCTGTGAGGAGGGCCTCCTCTACCCCCTCGCCGTAGTTCCAGCTCCCCACCTTCGGGCTGCCGGCCGGCAGGGCGTGCAGGACTCCGCTGTTCGTTCCGTGCAGCGCCGCGCCGTGGATGTGGGCCGCGGTCTCGGCCGACCCGAGACCCCCGAAGGCGATGTAGTAGTTGAGCATGTTCGTCGTCGTATTGATTGTGAACACCCCCCAGCCCAATCCCGCCGATCCCGTGGGCGGGACCTCCTGCGCTTGGTCGAGCGAGGCGTTGAGCGGCACGATCTGGCCGCGGATCTCGCCGGCGGGGAAGGCGCCGCTATGGATGTTGACGTACGTCTTGCCCGCGAGGATGTCGCCTTCCTGGCCCTCCAGGTAGTTCCAGACGCCGGTCTTGGGATTGCCGAGCGGAAGGGCGGTGAGCACGCCGCCGTTCACGCCGGGATCGGCCGGCCCATGGATATGCGCCAGCGTCTCGGCGGCCGTGAGTCCGACGAAGGCGATTCGGAAGCTGACGGTGTTCGCGTCGGTGTCGATCTGAAACTGCCCGCCGCCGAACGCAGGAGAGCCAGTGGGCGGGACCTCCTGCGCGTCGTCGAGCACACAGCCGTAGTTGATCACCTCGGCGCCCGCAGCCGTCGTCAACATGAATGCGGCCGCGACAGCGGCGAGGATCGAGAATCCAGACGCCATCCTGTGGCTCCGGACTCGGGTTTTATGGTCACGAATACGGTTCATCTTAGTTCCCCCTGCGCCAGTTTCATGAAATTGGAGACCTCTGATTGGACATGAGACTCAGGGATCGCGAAACATTCAATGGTAGCCGACCCGAGGGGCGTAAGTACAAAGAATGAGAAGTGAATCGATTCACTGTTTGTGATAGATGCGACGCAGAGGAGAGCAGTGTGTGATGCTACTAGTTCAACAATTCACGAATACACAATCTTATATCGGTCTCTAAAGCGCGCTGCCCCGGCCGATCCATGCAACGCCGGCGCCGGTTCTCGATCGCAGCCGCTCGACCAACTGCCCCACATGGTGCTGGGTGTGACGAAAGGTGTAGAAGTGAAGCTCGAGCCGGTTGAGGGGCAGCCAGGGAAAGCCGGAAGGCCCATCCAACGGAAACGCCCGAACCCGCTGCGCAATCGATCCGCGGATGATCTGCGCATACTCCAGGATCTCACGCGGCGAATAGGGTTCGACCTCGATGGGCGCTCGATGCGGGGGCCAAGGCAGAGGGCCGAGGAACTGGGCCTCCGGGCGGGCGCGATCCCACGGCCGGAACGCCTCCTCGGATTCCGAGAGATAGAAGTCGGTGTAGAAGAGGGCGTGATAGGCGATCCGCCAGTACCGGATCTCGAACGAGGGATCGTCCCAGAGCTCGTCCGGACAAGCGCGCACCGCGCCCTCGAGCATCTCCAATCCTGCCAGGTGCTGCCCGGCGATCGCTTCGCGCAAATCCACGCTAGCCTCCCCTCGGCCGAGTCGCGGTCACGATACCTCAGCCGCTCGAATGTCGATGCAGCCAATCGATCAGGCCCTCGAAGAACGTCTCGCGCGCGGTCCGCTCCCTCCATGGACAATGTCCGCAGTCGGAGAGCTCCCGATACTCGAGGTGGGGAATATGCGGTAGGAGCGAATCCCGGATCATCCTCCCGGGGTGAGGATCGTACTTGCCGTGGATCATCAGAACGGGCGACCGGATCGCTCTGAAGGAGGCCGGATAAACGCCCTCGCGCTGGAGGCGAAGCATGTCTTCCCAAGTCTCCGTGTGGGCGCGCAGGTCGAGGTCATCCGGAACCTCGGGGTCGGGTTCGACGGGCAGGGGGTCCCGGTTGTAGAGGGGCTCGAGCAGGCTGTACTTGCGGCGCATGCGGATGCCAGGATCGCGCGTCTCGCGCTCGATCGCGGCGACCGCGCGGCGGACGCGCTCGTCCATCCGATCCTCCAGAATCTCCCGAAGCCGTTCGCGGGAGGGGAGATCGAATGTGCCGCAGCCGACGAGGGCGATCGCGACCGGGACCTTCGGGTGCGCCGCCGCGAATGCGAGCGCGAGCATGGCGCCCCAAGACTCGCCCACGAGAGCGGGACGGCTGCCGCCGCAGCGGATCCGGATGAGCTCCTCCAGGTCGCTCACATGGCCGGCCACCGTGAGCCTGACCGCTCCGCTCCCGCGCTGCCACGGCTCGAGCGCCCGGAACTCCGAGCCGAGCCGCCGGGCGATCGGTGCGGCTTCGCCGACTGCGGCAGGGCCTCCGTGGAGGACGATCACGGTCGGTCCCGTCTCGCCGTGCTCGCGGACTCTGATCAACTTCCCGCGACTCCTCCTCGCGATGCGCCCTCCTGAAACCGCAGCCCGATGGCTGGTCCGTCAGTCTTGATTCGCGTGCGGGACTCCTGGGCGCAGCCTACTTGGGCCCCGGACTTCCGCCGGGTCGGCGAAGCTCGAGCACGGACTCCTCGTCGTCGAGCATTGGATCTTTCAGATGGGCGGCGATCGTCGCGGCGATCGCGCCCGGGTCCGCCGACAGGCTGTCCGACAGGAGCCGCTCGCCCACAAACCGGACCTCGATCGTCTCGTCGGAGAGCGCGTGGTAGCGGGCGAAGATGTAGCCGTGAGGGCCCGCGTCCGGCTCGACTTCGTTGATCTGGACGAACTGCGTTTCCGCGATCGTGAAGGGAACTCCGCGGTAGAGGCTCCACGAGCCGTCGTCCTCGGCCGTCTGGATCAGGTATTCGCTCGCGTTGAAGGCCAACACTGTCAAGGAGCTCACATCCCCGCTCTCCCGGTCGAGGGCCGACCATGTGCCGAGCAGCCGGGAGTCGAGTGGCGGGACGCCCGATTCGGCCAGAGGCGCGCGCGATTCGTAGGGACAGCCGCAGAGCCCCGCGAGGATGAGCAGAAGACTGGCGGAGAGGAGTGTGCGCTTCAATTCCCACCTCCTTGGGCGCCGGGTTGGATCCGGCGACGCTCGAACCGCAGGGTGCCGGGATCTGCCCCGTCACCCGTCTTGGTGAAGAACAACCGTCGCAGCAGGCGAAGGGAGAGGAGATTGTCCTCGGTCGTCTCCGCCCGGACCATCGCCGCGCCGCGCGAGAATGCCCAGTTCACGAGGGCCTCGACGGCCTCGCTCGCGTACCCGCGTCCGCAGAAGCCGGAATGCAGCCCGTAGCCGATCTCGACCGCCCCCGAGGGATCCGGCGAACCCATGAAACCCCCGCTCCCGACGAGGATCGGGCCGGCCGGCGTCTCGCTGTCCGCGACCCAATACCAGGCATGCCATCCGATCTCCTCCGGATGCGCCTCGAGTCTCGCCCGGAAGACGGGCAATGCATGGCGCACTGCCTCGGGGGGCCACCCCCGCGGAACGATCGCCGCGATCGCCTCGGACAATCCCGGGAGATCCTCCATCTCTTGGCGGAGCATCGATGCGGTCGCCGGAACGAGCCTCAGCCGGGGAGTCCGGAAGCCCGACGAAGAATCCAGGGAGGGACGCATGGGATCCATCGCTCATCCTCCGCGCTTGCGCGCGCAGAATGCCATCCGTCGTTCGAGAAGCGCGTGGGAGCCATAGGATCGCGAGGTCGAGGCGGCGAATCCCGTCTCTTCGAGCTCCCGAAGCACTGTATCGCGCTCGTCGAGTTGAAGCCAGTGCCTCTCCTCGGAACGACGGTAGCGCCTGCCCGTCCTCCGGAACGTCGTGATGTCCCTGCGCAGCAGAGGCAGGGAGGGCTCCTCGGCAACATCGATGAGAACGGCCCAGTCCTCCCCGCTGTTCCACCCTCGATAGCTCATCGACTCTCCAGGGACTCGCAGAATGAGATCGAAGATGAAGAGGCCGCCGGGGACCAGGGCCTTTGCGATCCTCCGGAAGAGCGGCGCATAGGGACGTGGCCGCAAAGATTCGGCCGGAAGATAACCCAGCACTTCGCCGAGGGCGGTCACTGCGGCGCATCGCGGGACCGATGCGACTTCGCAGGAGGCGACTCGGAACCGGGCGCCGGGCGCGTTGCCGCGGGCGCGCGCGATCATCGCCGAGGAGGCGTCGATGCCGAGAACCTTATAGCCCGCGGCGAGGAGGGTCGCCGCCCAGCGGCCGCTGCCGCAGCCGAGATCGACGATCATCCCCCCGCGAATCCCGGCGGAAGCGAGCATCTCCAGAATGCCCGGAGCCGACTCCCGGGCGAAGTCACTGAAACCCACATCGTGAATGTAGGCGAGGTCCGCGCGATAGAGGGATCGCATCGCGACGATCCTAGTTCCGGAGCCGGGCCCCGGGCAACCCCACGGATCGACCTCAGTCCGCGCGGCTCGGCGTCAGAGGCTTCTCATCCAGCGGCTCCGTGCGAGGCGCTGGAATCCTTCGCGCTCGTAGAGATGGGTGGCTATCTGGCGGTCCTCGGTGACCTCCAGGTCCATCGCGCGGCATCCCACATCCCGCGCCCGCCGGACCGCCTCGCGCACCAGCCGGGTCCCGATGCCGCGTCCCCGGCGGCCGGGAATCACGTAGACCTCCTCCAGCCACGCGCCCACGTCTCCGTGTTCCGCCGACTGGATGAAGGCGACGAAAGCGGCGCCCTGGGCTTCACGTCCACGTCGAGCGATCAGGAAGAAGCCGGCTCTAGGATCGTCGAGCACGGCTGTCACCGCCGCGGCGATTCCCCTTCGGTCGACCGGAAGCGAATGCTCCTCGATTTGCCGCTCCATGAGGCCTGCGATCTCGCGCGCATCCTCCGGCCGGCCCACTGCGATCTCCTCGCGGGATTCCGCCATGGGCCCCTCGTGCGCGCCCGGCGCGCGTTGGCTCTCCAGGCGCCGCTCCAACCGCTCCCGGATTCCGGGCCACTCGCTCGCGAGGATGCTGTAGAAGACGCTATCGCGCACGCTGCCGTCCCCGCGGCTCTGATGATGGCGCAAGATGCCGTCTCTCCGCGCGCCGAGCGCTTCGATCGCCCGCTGGGAGGCGAGATTCAAGATGTCCGTGCGGAACCCCACGACCTTGCAGCCGAGCGAGTCGAAAGCGTGCGCGAGGAGCATTCGCTTGCAGGTCGTGTTGAGGTGGGTGCGTTGCCAGCTCCGGCCGTACCAGGTGTAGCCGATTTCGACGCGGTCGAGCTGCGCCACGACATCGTGGTAGCGCGTGCTTCCGGCGATCCGGCCGGTCAGGAGATCCCGCACCGCCCAGGGAAGCATCGTTCCCGCAGCCTGTCCGGCGAGGGCCTTCTCGATGTAGGCGGCCGTGCCCCCCGGCTCGGGCACCGAGGTGAATCGCAGCTCCCAGAGATTGCCGTCCGCGGCGGCCTGCTCCAATCCGTCGCGATGCTCCTGGCCGAGCGGCTCGAGACGGACGCCGCGATCCTCCAGCACGATCGGCTCGAGGCGAATCATCTCAGACAGGCTCCAGCGGGCGATGGGGCTCCGGCGGCATCTCCGCGGAGATGGGGTCCCCGGGTCGGACGATTCCTCCCGTGAGCACGATGGCCATGACGCCCGCCCGGCGCACGATGCCCCCGCCCTCCTCCCGGGCGAGGGTCGCCTCCATGAGGCCCGGCTGGATCGCGTCGAGCTGCGCGCAGGGGTTGCGGAGCCCCGTCAGCTCGATCACAGCCGAGGCCCCGATGTGGAGTTTCGTTCCCGTCGGAAGGGCGAGAAGATCGATGCCGATCGTCGTGATGTTCTCGCCCATGCGGCCGGGAGAGACGTCGAAGCCGCTGCGCCGCAACTCCCGGTGCAGCTCGCCGTGGATGAGATGAACCTGTCGCAGATTGGGCGCTCCGGGATCGCGCGCGATCCGCGAACGGTGCCGGACCGTCTCACCCGCATGGACGTCGCCTTCCACTCCGATCCCCGCGACGAGGAGGATGGAGTCGACGCACGGTTTGTTGAACGAGTGCGTTGGACTGAGGCTCACCGTCGACACCCGGCCGCCTTGCTGGAGTCCTCGCCCGGGATCGAAGTCGGGGGAGGCGGCCAGGTGCTCCTCGAAGCCCCGGTCGAGCGCGGCGCGCGCCTCTCTCCACATGAGTCGCATTTCGTCCTCACGGGCGATGTGCATGTACCCGGGGGAGACGAGCGGGCGGGCCGAGTCCACCTCGATCAGGATGACCGCCTCGACGGGGTAGGTCGTACGAGATTCTTCCAGCACGCGCCGTTTCGCCTCTTCGTAGACGGGACCGTCGCGATGGATCACGGCAGTTCCGGAAAACCGATACCCCCGTCGCGAGAGCGCTTCCACCACGTTCACCTCGATCCGCGGATTCGATTCGATATTGCGTCGCGTCGTCGGCGAGGCGATGTCGAGGAAGAAGATGCGGGAGTCGTCCCACACGCGGATCGTCGCTTTCGGAGAAAGATTGGGGCTCCCGTCGGGAGCGACCGTCGCCGCGAAGCAAAGGTGAGCGGACTCGATGACCGCGCGCATGTCCTCGCTGATCTTCCCCATCGGACCCTCCCTCGCTCGGCGCCTCCGGCTTTCCTGAACAGAAGATAATCCACTTGGAGGGCAGGAATCGACGGCGATTGAGAAGCAGGATCACGGGCTCTTCAGGTCGAGAACGAGCAGATCGCTCGTGGGCGAACGGTTCGCGCCGAGGCTCTGGAGCCTCTCGAGCGCGGATCGCGCTTCCCGATCTCCGGGACGACCGGCGAGGGAGACGATGTATGCGGCCCCTTCGCGCCGCCGGGCCTCGATCCACTCAGGTGTGAGCGTCGCGGCGCCGGCGTGCCAGCCCCTGCGGTCGATGTGGTACAGGAAGGTCGGATCGCCGTTGTCGACCACGATCACCAGCGTCTCGGGCGGCACGACCGAGCGCACGATCCGGGCATGCTCCACGAGGGATGCGCCGGCGATCTCCTTGCCCAGGAAGTGGGGGACTCGCGCGAGGCAGAGCGCCGCAAACGCCAGGGCGAGGATTCTTCCCGCGATCCGCATGGGGGTCGCTTCCGCGCGGCGAAGAGCCTGGGCGATGGCGACGCCGATCCAGAGACTCATGGGCGCGAGGATGGGCAACTGATAGTAGTCGTGAACCGAGTTGCCTTTGGCTACCACGAGAAGGTAGAGCGCGCCCCCCGCGATCCACCACTTGAAAGTTCCGAGATCGCGCCTCGAGCGCGATAGGATGAGTCCGATGGCAAGGAGCGCAGCGCCCGCGTATGCGAGATGACGCTCGATCAGCCTGCCGATGAGCAGCTTGACATAGAAGGAGCCGCTTGTGAGGAGATCGAGATTGCCCCACTTGTCGCTTCCGGCCTCCCAGATCCCGAAGCTGAGGCCGGTCATCTCGCCGAGCCGATGCGCGTGCGCGTACCACAGCGCGGGCGGAATCAAGGCCACCGCGGCGTAGAGCCACACCGCAGGCGTCGCGACCATCCGCCACCCGAGTCGACGTCCCATGAGATAGGCGATCGGCACGCCCAGGAAGAGCTCGGGAAGCTTCACGGCGATCGCGAGGGCCAACCACGCCGCCGAGGCCCACCGGTCTCGCTCCCGTCCAGTCGTGGACCACAGGTCGAGATGGTCGACGGCGGCCACGGATGCCAAGAGCATGAGCGACTCCGGCATGAAAGCGACGCCGATGTAGCTGCTGATCGGCAGGAGACTAAAGGCGGCGGCAGCGTACGCGGCGGCCCAACGGTCGAGATAGCGTGAGCAGAGGCGGGCGAGGTAGAGCGCTGCGCCGGTCGCGAAGACGATGGCCAGGATGCGACCCCACACGACATCCGGGCCGAAGAGGCGGTAGAGGCCCGCCACGAGGAACGGGAAGAGGGGAAACTCGGATTCGACGAAGCCGGGGCCTGCCCCCGACCAGTCGACGGCCGGGTAGAGCAGGTTCATGCCGCCGACGTGGAAGTTCCTGGCGATTGCGGCGGTGTCCGCCTGACGCCAGGAGTGCCAGCCGACGATCGGCGCCCAGATGTGCGGCAGGCGAGGGAGGATCGCAGTCGCGACAATGAGAAGCAGCGGACCCCGACCGAGAGAAGCGAGCCCAAGCCGGGCGCCGGCCGGTCTCCGTCGTTCACTTGTGAGCATCGCTCTCGGATGGCCCGGAAGCATGGCGCGGCCGATTCTCCGTCAACCGGCGGACTTGCGCAACCCCTTCCCCCGCGATCGCCCGTCTCGAACCGAGGGCAGTGGATGTCGATCGAGCCGGTTCCTATTCAGGCGCCACTCCCCTCACTCGCCAACCGGAGCACGCCGGAGGTCAACACGAACGCGTCTCCGAGGAGGTGAACGCGATCGCCCTTCAGTCGCACGACGATCTCGCCACCGCGTTTCGAGGCCTGGCAAGCGCGCATCTCGTCCTTTCCTGTGAGGCGCGCCCAGTATGGGGCGAGAGCGCAGTGGGCGGATCCGGTGACTGGATCCTCGTCAATGCCGACCCAGGGGGCGAAGTAGCGCGAGACGAAATCGCACGCGCCGCTTCCGGCGGCCGTCACGATCACGCCCAGGAAGGGCTCATTGCCCTTGGCCCTCCGAAGCAGAACGAAGTCTGGAGTCAGGTTCCGAACCTCTCGCTCATCCGCCAGATGAAGGAGGAGGTTCCGATCGCCGCGGGCGTAGCAGGCGGCTTCCACGACGCGCAAACCCAGCGCCGTGAGGACCTCGGCCCGGACCGTCGCCGGCGTGAAGTCCTCAGCCGGCAGATCGAGTGCGATCCGCGTCTCTTCCCGGAATGCCGCCAGGACGCCGGATCTGGTCTCGAAGCGAATCTCCGCCGCCGGGTTGGCGAGCTCCCGGAAGAGCACGGCCGAAGAGGCAAGGGTCGCATGGCCGCAGAGCGGAACCTCGACCTCGGGCGTGAACCATCGCAGGGAGAAACGGGTGGCGACCTGTGGCGGCCCGTCCAGTGGCCGGAGAAACGCCGTCTCAGAGTGGTTCAGCTCCGCCGCGATCGCCTGCATCGTGCTCTCCGGGAGATCGCGATCGAGAATGCAGACCGAGGCCGGATTCCCGTGGAATGGGGCCTTGGCGAAGGCGTCGACCGTGAACAAGGGGTATTCGACCATCGGGATCCGCCCTTTCGCAAGAACTCGAGGTGGATAGCCTTGGGTGCTGCCGCCGTCCGCACCCGAATCCCTCCGCATCGAGATCCTAGAGCGAAGCCTCGGCCCATCCTACTTCCGATTCGGCTCCTCTGCCTGAGGGGGCGCGTTCGTCTGCGCGAAAGTCACTTCCTTCTCGGCTCCCGGCAGTCCTGTCAAGCGCACCTCCGCCGTGACGCTGCCCGGTTTCGCTTGGGAGAGATCCGCAGCGGCAAAGAGCCCGGTCTGCCGGACGAGCTGCATCCCGCACTTGGGGCAGTCGCCGGCCGCTGTCGCCGGAGGCGTGTCGTTCATCGTGCAGAAGTAGATCGTCTTCTCTCCCTCCTTGGGCTGGAGGGTGACCAACTTGACCTCCCGCGCCGAGCCGCTGCCGTCCTTGATCCCGACGACTCCGGTCGCCTTCTCCAGCGAGAGCGGATACTGGTCGGCCGAGTACATATAGACCCGGACGCCATCGGATCCAAAAACCGTCTCGAAGTGATGCGATTTGGTCTTCGTCACATAGCCGCCGTGTAGTGAAGTGCGCGTCTGTCCGGCCTCCTCGGCCTTCTGCGTGGAGGGGGGCGCCGGTGCGGGCTTCTCGCCGCCTGCGACCGCGACGGCGACCCATGCGAGAGCCGCCATCCCGAGCGCGGGAGGCACGATGTTGCCGATGAGCTTCATTTCGATTTCCTCCTTATTCGATTCGATGGGCCTCGCAACGAATCCGAATGCCATGCGGCCGTCGACAGCGCGTCTCGAGGCCGGACGATCGGCCGAGGCTTCGCCACTTTGGAAAGGAAGCAACTCTTGGGCCATTCGCCGTGCCCATCCCGATCGGCCTCGAAAGTCAGGAGTTGGAGGGGATGACGCTCGATGCGCTGTCATGAGAGAAGAATCCGGGTGCCCCGCTCCGGACATTTTGACGGTCCCTGCGCCGTTGCCTTGACAATCTTTCAAACCGTCGCCGGATCCGAATCGGCGTGGATCTCGATTTACTGCGCTCCCAGTGTCCCGAATCCAGACGCTAGGTCGTCCCACTCTCGCGTCGAAGGCGCGCATCGACGCTCCATGGCCCGGGTCCCGCCGCTGAGATGTAGAGCCAGATGAAACAGAACGAGATGGCCGGACCTCCGCCATTCAAGACGGGCCAGAATCCTCCGGAAGCGTGACCGACGAAGTAGGCCACCGCCATCTCGCCGGAGACCAGGAAGGCCACTGGACGGGTGAGCCAGCCGACCAGCAAGAGCGCGCCCCCGACGATCTCCAGGATCCCGGCGATGCCGCCGAGCGATGTCAGAGGCGCGGTGCCGCCGCCCGGGACGACGGCCGCCGGAAAGGCGAGAATCTTCGCCGTTCCGATCTGAAAGAACAGAAATGCCGCGATGATGCGCAGGATGCTGAGCAAGTGCGGAGACCAGGATCTCCAGCGCTCGATGGGGTTGGCGTCGCTCATATCGTCCTCCATCGGCCAATTCCTTCCCGCCCCGGATCAACGGTGAGATAACAGCCCATCATAGTCGATGTTCCCGGCTCGGTGGCCCACGGCGGAATGCTCAAGCAGGGGCCAAACCACTCGACAGCCCATGGCGCCCCCGGGCCGGACGTGGCAAGATCCCACCCGAAGACGACGCAATGCGGGCAGTCGCCCGAGAATCGGGAGGTCACATGCCGGGTCCATTCCTCATCGGCCGTCGCGTCCAGCTCCGCCCCTTCGAGGAGCAAGACGCTCCGGTTCTGGCGGACTGGATCAACGATCCCGAAGTTCGGCAGTACCTGCTCGCGCGATTCCCGAAGTCGATCAAGGACGAGCGGGAATGGATCTCCGAGATGTCGTCGGGTTCCGGTGTTCCGCGCGATGTGGTCCTGGGAATCGAGCTCAGGAAGGGCCGTCGCCTGATCGGCACGATCGGCCTCCATCTGATCGACTGGACGAATCGGCGCGCGATGACAGGCATGTTCCTCTACCCCGCCGCGGTCCGTGGAAAGGGCTACGGGACCGAGGCGAAGAATCTCATGCTCGACTACGCCTTCGGCGAGCTTGGTCTCTACAGCCTCTACGCGCTCGCGCTCGCCGGAAACGAAGCGTCGATCCGCGCCTTGCGGGGGCAGGGATATACGCAGAGCGGTGTGCAGAGGCGCGCAATCTTGTCGCGCGGCAAACGTGTCGATCTGCTCTACTTCGATCTCACTCTCGATGAATGGGAGATGATGCGCGGGATCCACCATCCGCCCGCGCGTCGCAAGGCGAGGCGGCGATGATCCGCATCTCGCGTCTCCTTGGCCTATCGGCGATCCTGACGGTGCTCGCGATGGGCGCCTCCGCGAAGTCGTACCGATGCGAGCTCTACTCCACGCGCATCGAAGTCATCGCCGACGGCTCGATGGACGTGACCGAGGAGTTCGTGTTCCGTTTCCAGGGCGGTCCCTTCACTCGCGCCCATCGGGAGTTGTGGCACCGGAAGTCCGAGGGCATCGAGAACATCCAGAGCCCTGACCCGATCCGCATCAGCCCAGGCAGGAGTGAAACCCGCATCCGGTGGACCTATCCCGAGCTGCGCGACACGTCGCGCGCGTTCACGCTCACGTATCGCATCCGCGGCGCGCTTCGTGTCGAAGACGGCCGAAGGGTGCTTCACTGGCATCTCTTCCCAACGGAGCGCGAGTACGCGATCGACCGCGCGCAGGCGACCCTCGTCCTGCCTCGAGCTTGGTCGCCCCCCGAAGCGGCGACGACCGCGCCGTCGGCTGCAGCCTCGATCGACAGCGACACGATTTACAGCTATTCTTTCGGTTCCTTGAAAAGAGGCCGATCGGTCGTCCTCAACGTGGTCCTGCCGGGCGAAGCCACCGTGGCGGACATGCCCCTCTGGCAGCGCACCGAGTCGCTCCACCGCGACCGGGCCCCTGTGTCGATCGCGCTCGCGGGGCTCCTGCTTCTGATCTCCTTGGTGGTCCTGGTGCAGGTGCGCCGGGGCGCGATCGCGGATCTCGGCCCATTGGGCGTCATGCCGGTCGTCTCCTCCCCGCCGGCCGATCTCGCCCCCGCGATCGCGGGCGGGATTCGCGACGGCTCGGTCACGGCGAACCACGCCTTGGCGACTCTTCTGGACCTTGCCCGACGGGGCATCGTGCGCATCGAGAGCGAAGGGCGCCGCACGCTCTTGGGTCGGCACGACGCCAGGCTCAGCATTCCGAATCGCCCCGCCGCACTCGCGCGGTGGGAGACGGTCGTCCTCGACACGGCCTTCCGGAAACTGGATTCGCAGGGACAAGTCCCCCTGCGCAAGGCGTGGGAGAGGATCGCGCGCAACCTCAGCGCCTTCAGCCGCTCCCTCGAGGCCGATCTCGAAAGCCGCGGCGACTTCGATCCCCGCATGCGCGGCGTCCGCTCGCGCTTCTACCGTCTCGCCGTCCTCTTCGGAGCGCTGGCGGTCGGTTCAGTCCTCTGGATCCTGATCGACGGGTTTGGGGCGCTGGGCCCGTCGAGCATCGCCTTCACGATTGCGCTGGGGCTGGCCGCGCTCGGCGCGGTCCTCTTCGGAACCACATACCCATTGCACAGCGCCCAGGGGAAAGAGCGTTCGTTGTCTTGGAAGGCTTTCGCGATCTACATCAAGGAGTCGGCGAGGGGAGCCTCGCCGGTCGATCCGACGCGATTCGATGGATGGCTCCCCTTTGCCGCCGCCTTCGGTCTGCTGGCCGCCTGGTTCAAGGCCGGCAAGAAGTGGGGAGTCACGCCGCCGGCGTACCTCCACGCGGTCGGGGATGGCGGGGCCGACTTGGCGGCGTGGGCCGCGATCTTCGCTTCGATGACCACCAGCGGCGGGGGCCGCTCCGGGCCCGCCGGAGGAGGAGGCGGCAGTGGCGCGAGCTAGTTTGCGCGACAGCGGAAAGCTCTACGGCCGGCTCGCTCCGGCTTACGAGATCTTGGCGTCCATGGAGCGTATCCGGGCGGAGATCGACGCGCTCGAGTCGCACCTCCGCGGGATCGGCGCGAATCGGCTGGTCGACGCCGGTTGCGCGGTCGGCCTGCACACCCAGGAGCTCGCGCGGCGCGGCTTCGATGTGATCGGAGTCGACATCTCGGAGGAGATGATTCAGGAGGGACGCCGACGCGCGGCCGCGCTTGGCGTCGAGCTGCGGCTCGAACGCATGGACCTCGAGCAGGTCGGCGTCTTGGGCCCGCGCGGGTTCGACGCCGTCATCTGCCTCGGCAACACGATGGCCTATGCCCACACGCCCGCTCGGCGCCGGGCTGCGCTTCGCGCCTTCGCCCGGGCGCTGCGGCCTGGAGGGCTTCTCGTCGTGCAGTTGCGCGATCTCTCCTCGATCCGCAAGACGGGACATCTGTTCCCCACGCGCAGCCTCCGCAGGGAAGGAGAGGAGTGGATCCTTCTGCGAAGGCAGGATCCGGTCGAGGGGAAGATCCGGTTCACCTCCACGCTCCTCTACCGCGCGAGCGATCTCGGTCCGTGGGAGACGCACATCGGTGAATCTCTACTCGAAATCCTGCCCCCCGCGGAGTGGAAGAGGCTGGTTTCGAGCGCGGGGTTCGGCCGGGTGCGGCTCGCCCGCGACCTGAAGGGCACCCCGCGGCGCACTGGGGGCGCCTCCGACCTCGTCATCATCGCTCGACGCTGATCCATTCCCGATTCGGCCCTACCCACGTCCGCATGGGGATGGTAGAGTGCGGGTCGCTTCCACCCCCGACACCCAGAGGAGATCGGCGATGGGCGGGATTTGCGGTCAGATCGCTCTCGAATCCCCGCAGTTCGAGGAGTCGATCCTAAACGGCATGGTGACCCGGATGCCGCGCCGAGGCCCACAGGTGGCCGAGCTCCGGCGCCCCGGGATCTGGTTCGCCGCGCTCGACCCCGAGGAGCCGGGCATCTGGCCGCCGAACGGCCGCGAGATGGTGCGTGATTTCAGCGTCGTTCTGGACGGCACGATCGATAACGCGGCGGATCTGGCGAGGGACCTCGAGCGCAACGGCTTCGGCCCCGTCGAGGGCTCGGCCGGAGTGATCGCGGCCGGCTTTCGCGCCTCCGGCCCCGATTTCCTCGAGAAGCTGCAGGGTAGCTTCGCGGCCGCGGTTCACGACCACGACACGGAGACGACCTGGCTCGTTCGCGATCCCTTCGGGACGCGGCCACTCTACCTTCACCGCACGAGACGCCGTCTGATCTTCGCCACCGATCTGCGCGCCCTTCTGGTCGACCCCTCCGTTCGACCCGACCTGGACCCGGCCCAGCTCCGGGTGCTGCTCTCCCTGGGCTTCAATCCTGCTCCGCAGACGCTTCTCAAGGGGATTCACAAGATGCCGCCAGGGCATCTGATCCGGATCGCGCATGGGAAGGTCGATGTGATCCGCTACGACCAGCCGGAAACGCGTTCGGAGCTCGACCTCTCCTTCTCGGCTGCCGTGGACGGCTACCGTTTCCTCCTCGACCGGGTCGTGCGCCGCTGCGACAGCGGCGGCCGGATGGGAGTGCTTCTGAGCGGCGGGTCCGACTCCTCCGCCCTCGTCTACCTCCGGGCGAGAGCCGGCGGACCCGTGTCGAGCTTCGCGCTCGGTTTCAGCGACGTCGACGAGCTGGAGGACGAGCGCATCCCGGCATGGCAGGCGGCGCGGGCGCTCGGAGCGATGCACCGGGAGAAGCTCATCCCGAGCGACGAGATCGCATCGCTCTTTCCGATCGCCGCGCGGACCCTCGAGGAGCCGGTCGCCTCGGCGTGGATTCCGCCTTACGTCCGCTTGATCGAATCGACCGTCGGCCAGGTTCCGATCGTCTGGACGGGACAGGGGGTCGGCCCGGTCCATGGCGAGGAAACCGGCTGGAAGTGGCTGCTCCTTCGCGAGTCGGTCGATGTGCTCCCGCCGATCGTGGGGCGGGTGTTCAGCGGCGTCGCCCGGAGGCTTCCGGCCTTGGGCCGGCAATCCGGAGGCTCGCGGATCCTGGCGGTGCAGGAGGAGCGTGAGAGGGTGCTCTCTCCATTCGCCCTCTTCGACGATGCGAGCCTGAGTCGACTCCTCCGGGCCGGGCACATCGGGGATGCGGAGACGACCCTGCGGATCCTCGATCGCTGGCGTGAGCCGGTCCGGGACCGGGACCCCCTGACCCAGGCCCTCCACATCCGCTCGCGGACCTTCCTCCCCGAGGCGGTCTTCGTTCCCGCGGGGCGAATCGCCGCGGAGTCGAGGATTGCGCTGCGATTCCCCTTCGCGGACGCGGAGGTGATCCGCTGGCTCGACCGGCTGCCGGCCGTCTATCGCCTGGACGGCGGCCACGGAAAACGTCTCCACCGTGAAGCTCTCAGCGAGTGGATCCCGGCCGACGTTCTCGTCCGGCCGAAGCGGTCGCTGGCGAGCGTCGTGTCGCGGTGGTTCCGCGGGCCTGGGCGGGACAGGGCTGCCGACTGGCTTCTCGGACCCAATGCCTGGATGCCGTCGATCCTGGACGGGGTCCGGGTGCGTCGCCTGATCGAGGACACCTCCCGAGGCGCGGTCCCGATCGATCGGCTCACACTGCTGATCCACCTCGAGCTATGGGTTCGCGAGACGCTGCTCGGGAGGGATCAGTGAGGCTCGAGCCCCTCCTGGGGCTCTCTTTTGCGCTGGTTTTGGGTGTTGAGACGACACAATGGGGGAGATTGGGTGGCGCTCCCGATCGTTCCGCAGCACTCCAGCGACGGATCGACCGGGCTACCGAGGGCGACACCCTCCGTCTCGCGCCGGGCATCTACACGGCGACGCCGACGCTTTTTATGGATCCCCTCTGCGGAAACTGCCTCGATCCCTTCGAAGGCGCGAACGCCTCGATCGGCTTTCGGATCAGCGGGAAGCGGCTCGCCCTGATCGGCTCCGGTCCGGAGTCGACCACCCTCGTGACCAGCGCAGGCTACGGCCTTTACCTGGAGGACTCCGATGTGCTGATCCGCGACCTGTCCGTGACCGGTGGGAAGCGGGATCCCGACGGGCGGGCCAGCGACGGCGCGGTCGTGGTGCGACGATCCCGCGCCCGGCTCGAGAACCTGCATCTGCGCGACAACACCGATCGCGCACGGGATGTCGTGGTGGGGATCGCCGGTCTGGTCGGAAGGGAGGGGGCCGAGATTGATGTCCGCTCCTGCCGGATCCTGAACAACGGGTGGGATGGCGTGGCGCTCTACCGGGGCGCCGTCGCGGTGATTGCGGACAACGTCATCGAACAGGGAAGGGGCGCCGGGGTCGGAATCACGTGGGACGCGACGGCGATCGTGATGCGAAACCGCGTCTCGGGCTACTGGAAGGGAATCGGGACCTTCGGCCAGTCGCGCGCGATCGTTCGCAACAACGCAGTCTTCGACAATCTCGGGTGGGGGATCATCGCGACCGGGGACTCCGATCTCGAGGCCACGCACAACGTCATTGTGCGAAACGGCAACTGCGGTTTCGCCGTCTGGAGCGAGTCCGCGACAGGTCTCGCCGCGAACAACATCATCGCGGACAATGGCTGGCGTCAGGAGTGGGTCTGCCCGCGCGTGGGGATCTGGCACGCCGGGGAGTCGAGTCGTTTCCCCGTCACATGGAATGCGACGGGCGGCAACGCGGCGGGCGACTGGAGATCTGAGCTCGGTGAAGCCGTTCCCGATCGACGCGTCGCGCCGAGGCCGCTCTTCCGGGGCCCCGTGGACTTCCGTCTTCCGAAGGGGAGTCCGCTCATCGACGCGGGGGACACGACGCGCACGGATCGGGACGGGACGCGATCCGACCTCGGCCTCACGGGAGGGCCCTTCGGGACGACTGAGTCGGGCGCCCCGCCACCCCGCCTCGTCTCGGAGCGCCTGAGGGTAGGCTCCGAGGCTTGGTTTCGCTCGAGGGCGGGGACTCCGAGGCAATAGCCGCCCGGACCGGGGAGGCTAATGCGGCGCGAAAAGAGGCCCGGCAGGAGCGTTCCCGCCGGGCCACTCGTCTTTCAATGAACGAACCGGAAAGCTAGCGGACGTTCTCCGCCTTATCGCCCGCCGCCGCGGACTTGTGCGCGCCCGCATGGGAGGCGATCAACTCCTTGAGCGCCGCATCCGGGATCCGGACGAGCGTCGCCTGAAGGGTTGCGGACTTCCCGTCGCGCGTCACCGTGTAGGTGACGGTGTCGCCGACACGAAATCCCTTCTCGATCGTCTCGTGGATCGACGCCTCGGTCTCCTTCGAGTACTTGATGCCGTTCATGGAGACGACGAGATCGCCCGCGCGAAATCCCGCGGCTTCGGCCGGGCTTCCAGCCGCGACCTTGGTGATCTTCGGCTGACAGATCGTCCCGTCCTCGCAGATGAGATCCGCCCCGAGCCAACCATGATCCTGGTAGTAGGCGCGAAGCATCTGCTCGCACTCAGCCGGCGACATGTCGCAGTGCATCGAGGCGGTTCCCGTGCATGCTCCGGAACCCTTCGCCATCGTTCCGCAGGAACCGCCCTTGTCCGCCGACTTCTGCATGCTCCCGCAAGAACCGCTCGACCCGCCGGCCTGGGTCATCTTGGTCTTGCCCGAGGGGCAACACGCGCCCCCCGCATAGGCCTCCGCCGCGATGCCGACCATCCCGACCATCGCCAACGCAGCGATCGTATTCTTCCAGTTCATCATCGTCCTCCCGTGGTTTGCCTTGCTGCCTGCCTCACGAAACCGGTTTCGACCGATTGGTCGCGCTTTCTACATGATATGGAGCATTAGGTTCCCTGCTCAATACGGAAAGTGCGAGTGGTCTAAGGCGCAGTAATATAATCGATTATGATGAAATAGAGAAAGACCGGGACGGGCGATCGTTCGTAGGGCGCCAGCGGAGGTACCGGATCAAGGTCTGAATTGTCTCTAATCCGTCCCTTGCGCCTATCTTCTTGCCTTCATCCATGTGCCGGGGGCGGTAGCTGATCGGGACCTCGAGGATCGACTCCTTCATCCGGGCAGCCTTCGCGGTCACCTCGGCGCAGAACTCGAACCGCTCGCACTGGAGGTCCATCGCCTCGATCAGCGTGCGATCGACGAGCTTGTAGCAGGTCGGCTCATCGGTCAAGCGCAGCCCATAGAGCAGGTTGGCTACCCAGGTCACCAGAATCCCTCCGAGGTAGAACGAGAGAGCGGAGTACTGCTTGTTGGCGCGATGGAGGCGCCTGGAGCCGTAGACGACGCGCGCTCCGCGCTCCCGGGCCGCGGCGAGAAGCGAACTCAGATCGGCGGGCTCGTACTCCAGATCGGCATCCTGGGGCACCACATAATCGCCCGTCGCGTGACGGAGCGCCGTTCGAAGGGCTGCTCCTTTGCCGCGGTTGCGCTCGTGCCGGACTACCGTCACCCGATCGGAGTAGCGCGAGAGCACGGCGGCGGTGCCGTCCGTGGAGGCGTCGTCAACGACGATCACCTCCTTCTCGGCGGCGAGGTCGACGGCGAGCACGCGGTCGAGGATCTCAGCCAGGGTCCGCTCCTCGTTGTAGACGGGCACCAGGATGCTGAGCTTCAAACCTTCCTCCTGTCGAGCCGGGCGGCCAAGTACGAACCCGAGAAGATGAAGGATACCGCAATCGCGGGGGACATATACCGGACATGCGGGAAGACGACGGCCTGGAAGACGTTGACGAAGAGGATCAGCCCCAGGGCAGGCCAGGCCCGCGAAAACTCCTGACCCGGCGCCCTCGCCATCCGGCGCGCCCCCGCAAGGAAGAGCAGCAGGAGGAAGAGATGAATCGCCAGACTGACGATCCGCATCTTCGGGCCGAGCGTCAGGAACCACGCGAAAGGGACCCCTGCGATGGCGCGCAAGGCCGTCCCCAGGGGGTCGCGCCGGATCTCCTCGAACACGAGATCCCGGGCCACCCCCTCATGTCTGAGCGCCTCGCGGGCCGAGGAGAAGGCCTTCGTGCGGTCCCCGGCGTAGAGCCGCTCGACGACGATCTCGTGCCGCCGGATCTCCGCTTCCTTGTCGATCTTGCGCAGATCGTCCCACTGGAGCATCCGCTTCGAGCACTGAAGCCCGTGATAGAAGGGGGCCCACCCCCAGGCGGAAACGGGAACGAAGTCTCCGGTGAGTCGGAAGTTGCGCAGGGTCCATGGCGCCATCACGAGGATCGCGGCGGCCGCGGCAGGCAAGAGCCAGCGGCTCATGCGAGAGGGGGATGCTCGATGCGCGCGGGAGATGGCGATCCCGATGGGCAAGGCGAAGGGCAGCGCCAGGAGCGTGCCGCGGGTCAGAACTCCGAGCCCCCAGACTGCGCCGGCGGCGGCGCCGCGAAGGGCGGAGCGCTCGAACGACGCGCGGCAAAGGAGATAGGCGAGCCCGATGAAGAGTGGAAAGTAGATGTTCTCCGCATAGAGCCGGGCGGAGTACTCGATCGAGTTCGGGTAGACCGCATAGAGCGATGCCGCGGCAAGGCCGGTCCTCCTGGAAGAGACCCACGAGCCGAGGCGGAAGAGAAGGTAGCACCCCAGCGCTCCCAGCAGAGCCTGGGCGATCTGCACGACGAGGTAGTCGACGCCGAAGAGCTTGAAGAGCCCGAAGAGGAAGAGGGGGTATCCTGGCGGGCGGACGACGCTCTCGGGCCATTCGGCAAGCTGGCGGTATCCAAGCCCCCGGACCAGGTTCTCGGCGATGAGGTTGTAGCCGTCGGTGATCTCGTGCTCGGGACGAACGTGCTGGACGCCCCGGACGTAGACGAAACTGAAGAGCAGGCGCAGAAGGACCGCGAAGAGGAGAATGCCGAGCAAGGGACGTCGCATGCGTCCCTCAGAGGCCCATCAGGGTGAAAGTTGACAGCAATCGATCGGACTCCGTAACCTAGCCGAAACTCAACTTCAATCCGGGAGAATCATGCAAGACCAAGAGATCGCACGGGAAGCGGAATCTCTCTCCGCTGACGGACGCCGGCTCTACTGTATCCGGCACTCCCTCGCCCACATCATGGCCCAGGCCGTCGTCGAGACCCGGCCGGGGACGAAACTCGGTTTCGGCCCGCCCGTCGAGCACGGCTTCTACTACGACTTCGAGCTGTCCGAACCCATCACGGTAGAGGATCTGCCTCGAATCGAGAAACGGATGCGCGAGATCATCCGCTCAAACGTCGAGTTCGTGCGCGAGGAGATGGCTTCCGACGAAGCACTCGCGCGGATCGCCACGATGGGCCAGCCCTACAAGGTCGAGGCGGCGGGCGATCTGAAGGCCAAGGGCGTGAGCGTGATCTCATTCTACTCGAGCGGTCCCTTCGTCGACATGTGCGAAGGTCCTCACGTCGTCTCGGCGGAGGAGATCCCTCTCGACGGTTTCACGCTCGACTCGATCGCGGGAGCCTATTGGCGCGGGGACGAGAAGAACAAGATGCTCACTCGCATCTACGGATTCGCCTTCTTGACCAAGGCGGAGCTCGAGGCGCATCTCGAGCGTCGACGGATTGCCCAAGAGCACGACCACCGGAAGCTGGGAAGGGAGCTCGACATCTTCCACATCGAGGAGGAGATCGGCAAGGGGCTCCCGCTGTGGCTTCCGAACGGGACGGTCTTGCGCGACGAGATCGAGAAGCTCGCGAAGGAAACCGAGTTTCGCTACGGTTACCGGCGCGTGGCGACCCCGCACCTCGCGCATCAGGAGCTCTTCATTCGCAGCGGCCATCTTCCCTACTACAAGGAGAGCATGTTCCCGCCGATGCGGTTCGAGGAGGAAGGGCGGGAAGAAGTCTTCTACATGAAGCCGATGAACTGCCCGATCCATCACATGATCTTCAAGTGCCGGCCCCGATCCTACCGCGAGCTCCCCTTGCGGCTCGCGGAGTACGGGACCTGCTACCGCTTCGAGAAGTCGGGCGAGCTGGCCGGCCTGCTGCGCGTGCGCGGTCTTACCATGAACGACGCCCACATCTACTGCACCAACGATCAGGTGAAGGCGGAGTCGATCTCGCTTCTCAACATGTACAGGGAGCTCTACGGGGTCTTCGAGCTGAAGAACTACTCGAACAGATTCTCCGTCCACGATCCGGCGAACCGCGAGAAGTACCACGACGACGAGGATCTCTGGACGAAGTCTGAGGTGCTTCTCCGCGAGGCGCTCCACGAGGCGGGCGTGCCCTACGAGGAGGGTTTCGGCGAAGCGGCCTTCTACGGGCCGAAGATCGACATCCAGTTCAAGAATCTCTTGGGGCGCGAGGAGACCGTCTCCACGATTCAGCTCGACTATATATCCGCTCTGCGCTTCGATCTGACCTACATCGACGAGCACGGGCAGGAATTGCGCCCCGCGATCATCCACCGCGCCCCGCTATCGACCCACGAGCGCATGCTCTCCTTCCTGATCGAGCACTACGGCGGCGCGTTCCCGACCTGGCTCGCGCCCGTGCAGGTCCAGATCATCACGATCAGCGACGATCTGTTGGACTATGCCTTCGGGCTGCGCGACCGGCTACGGGCCGACTTCGTCCGCGCCGAGGTGGACGATCTTCCGCACTCGCTCAACAAGAAGATCCGCAACGCGACCACCCAGAAGATCCCGATCGTCCTCGTGATCGGCCGGCGCGAGGCGGAGCAGGGCCAGGTCACGGTGCGCCGCTACCGCCGCAAGGAGCAGGAGACGGTCCCCTTCGAGCTCTTCCGGGAGCGGGTGCTCGCGGAGATCCGCGAACGCGCCCATGTGAAGCCAGAGGGGGCGTCGGCGTAGTCGTGGCCGTGACCGACGGGTACGAGATCCCATCGCTCGCGGGCGGGCGCGTCGGCCTGCGCCCGCTCGAGCCTCGGGAAGCGGCGCTCGTGCAGCAGTGGATCCTCGAGAGCGATCCCCTCGCCCAAACCTGCCGGGCGCCGGTTCTCCGGTCGCCGGGCGAGGTCGGTGATCTCCACGCGAAGAGGGAGCCAAACGCCTCGCAGGGGGTCCTGGGGATCGTTCTCAGGGGAACGGGGACCCTGGTGGGGCAGGTGCGCTTCTTCGATGTCAATCCCAGGAATCGATCGTGTGAGATCGGATACATCACCGCCCCGACCGCGCGCGGCAAGGGGTACGCGCGCGAAGCGATCGGCTTGCTGCTCGCCTATCTCTTCGACGGTCTTGGCCTCAACAAGGTCTACGCCCAGACGGGCGCGTTCAACGCAAAGTCGATTCGCCTGCTCGATGCCCTGGGGTTCCATCGGGACGCGACACTGAGGGAGCACCACCTCCTGGGCGGGGTGCTCCACGACGACCATGTCTACAGCCTGCTCCACCGCGAGTGGAGGAGCGGAAAAGCCCGCTAGACGGCGCTCCCGCAGAACTTGCACTTCTTGGCTTCCGCGGCGACCGACTCCAGACACTGGCCACACTGCTTCGTCGGGGGCGCCGGCGGGGCGGGGGCCGGTTTGATGAGCGCCTTGGTGACCATGAAGACCACCCAAGCGATGATGACGAAGTCGATGATGTTCCCGAGGAGGCTGCCGACCATGATCTGGGCGGCAGGGGTGCCGTCGGCATTACGCGTGATCGGGATCGCCAGTGTGCGCCAGGCGCCGCCGGGGATCAGGATTCCGATGATGGGCATCAGAACGTCGCCAACGATGGAGGAGACGACCTTGCCGACCGCCCCGCCGATGATGACGCCGACGGCGAGCGCCAGAGCATTGGTCTTCAGCAGGAACTCCTTGAACTCCTTGAGCATGTCTGGCTCCTTTCTGCCTCGGAAGGCACTCGAGAAGGAGAGACCGTGCCAGGACCCCAGTCAAGGATGATTCTTGCAGGGAGGTGCTAGCCCATGCTCCGAACGCTTGCCCTTTGGCTGCTCGCGCTGCTGATCACCTTGGCCTCGGCGTACTGGCAGAGGAAGTCGGGGCCGACCTATCCGGTGCGCGGCGAAATCGAGCTCGCCGGCCAGCGGATCCCAGCGCGGTTGACCCGTTCCCATGGCGGCGCCGGCGACCAGCCCGTCCGGATCCGGGCCGCCGATCCGGCGGTCATCGGGGAGATCGCCTGGCGTCGATACCCGACCGATGAGGCCTTCTCGTCCCGTCCCATGACGCGGGACGGCGAGTGGCTTGTGGGCGCTCTCCCGCATCAGGCTCCAGCGGGAAAGCTCGAGTACCAGGTCCGCTTGACCGCAAACGGCGAATCCGCGCTATTCCCCCCTCGTCCCGCGGTCACTCGCTTCAAGGGAGACGTCCCCGCCGCGTTCCTGATTCCGCACATTCTCGCGATGTTCGCCGCGATGCTTTACTCGAACCGCGCGGGGCTCGAAGCGCTCACGGGGAGAGGAGCGCGCCGCCTCGCCTGGATCACGATGATCTTCCTGATCGCGGGCGGCTTCGTGTTCGGTCCGATCGTCCAGAAGATGGCCTTCGGCGATTGGTGGACGGGGGTGCCCTTCGGCTTCGACTTGACCGACAACAAAACGCTGATCGTGGGACTCGCCTGGGCCTATGCGCTATGGCGGCTTCGGGCGGGCCGACCGGCTCGGATCGCGGTCATCGTCGCCGCGGCCGTCATGATCGTGGTCTTCGCGATCCCTCACAGCACGTGGGGC
The DNA here is from genome assembly GCA_034679345.1 of Candidatus Eiseniibacteriota bacterium. Taxonomy (GTDB): domain Bacteria; phylum Eisenbacteria; class RBG-16-71-46; order CAIMUX01; family VGJL01; genus JAXDAY01. Next base: position 89,042 of record JAXDAY010000008.1, on the reverse strand, counting down.
TCGGAGATCCGCTGGGAGGAGTCGTCTCCTTCCGCCCCGTGACCCGCATCAGACATGGTGGAAGTCATCGTCGTCCTTTCCACCCCGGATCCGCTTCCGCAGGTAATCTCTCGCGATCTCCTTTCCTCCCAGACCGAACGCGATGGCGAGGGCGAGGACGAACCCGCCCAGGAGAATCGCGAATGCGATGATCACCGTCTGGTTGCCGATCCCCAGCTGCTCCAGGGCCATGCTGAGGGCGAGGACCAGGACCGTCGCCTTGACGAAGCGGGCGATCAGGCCCGAGACGCGGGAGCCGGCGTTGACCGCGGCGATCAGGGCGGCCCTCGCGGCGAATTGCCCGATGAGATAGCCGAAGTAGAGGATCAGAGACGCGACGAAGAGATTGGGCAGGTAGAGCAAGAATCGCTCGAGGAGGTGCTCGACCGTAGGAACGTCGAGCGCGTAGAGGGAGAGAATCGCGAACCCGATCCCCGTGATCCACGCGACAATGCGAGCCGCGAGGGATGAGATGGGCTCGGTGACGCCCCCCTTGCGCAACATGTCGGGAGCCCCGACGCGGGCCGCGAGGCGATCCACGCGCATCCATCGCAAGATCCTCGCGAGGACGAGACGAACCACACCCGCGACGATGAGTCCGATGATCAGGATCAGGATGGCGGTCAACAGATTCGGCACGAACCGGACCACGCCGTCCAGGAACCTTCGATAGGCATCGGCGAAAGCGTTTCCAATGAACTCCGCCATGATTCCTCCTCCGTGCTATTCCCAGTTCGCGAGGAGACTCGGCTTCATCGTCTCGTATGTCTCGCACAGGGATTCGAGCCTTCGCTCCACCTCATCGGCGTCCATCTCGGCCGCCTCGATCACGAACGACGCGGTCTTTCCGATGTAGAGGGGCGTGAACGATTTCAGGAGATGCTCGCGGTTCATGGTTCGCTGGTGGTAGGCGCCGGCGAGCCGATAGACGATCTCCACCCACACCGGATCCGGGATCGTGAATCGTTCGGCCGGCGCGCTTCGGGCTTCTTCGAGCGCCTCCATCACCGTCTCGGGAAGATAGGTGGCCCAGAGGGAGCCGAGCTCCTGCAGCCCGAGCTGAAAACGATCGAGCATGCGCTCCAGGTTCACCGCTACGGGCTCCAGGCCGACGGCGTACGGGAATCCGAAGGTCGGGATCGGCTCGGACGCGTGAACCTTCGACCAGACCTGGGGATAGGTCCCCATCAGCTCGATCGTCGAGCCGATCACCTGGTGGAGCATGGCGCTGAGATCCGCGCCCGGGTCCTTGGGATCGTGGATCTTCGCTCCGAGGTAGGACTGGCAGACGCGGAATCCGTTTGCGACGGCAGTGATCGTCATCCAGATGTCGATTCCGTATCTCGCGACATCGCTCTCCCACACGTCCTTGGAGAGATAGAAGGCGGCCAGATCTCCCGAGAATCCGAAGTCGCCGCCGATCGGCTGCCGGATCCGCTTGCCGAAGAGGGCGCGCGTCATCGGGTAGACGATGCTGTTGGTGATCGTTCCGTCGTACTTGTGCCGCCGGTAGAGAGGCGCCACGTAATCGAATCTCCCTGAGAGGACGGGTTTCAGGAGCAGCTCCACCCACTCAGGGGTGATGCTCCGAAGATCCGAATCGACCACGGCACACCCCTTCGCGTGGAGGGCCTTCGCGATCGCGAAGATCGTGCGGAATGCGCTCCCCTTCCCGGGGATCCCATGATAGGGAAGCGAGAAGCTGGCGATCGGACCGCTCGGGTGCGTGATCAGGATGGACTCCCGATCGTCGATGTTGGAGGCGAGGACGACATCTCGGGTGCCGTCGGATGAGCCGCCGTCCGAGTTGACCAGGACCGCGCGCTGATCGGGAAAGTACTTCGCCAGGCCCGCCAGCAGCGCGCGGACCACATGGCCGATCGTCGAGGCGTTGTTGTAGCTCGGCACGCCCAAGACGATATCCGCGTCGCCGATCTCGGCGATCCTCTCCTCGACGGCCTCGTCGAGCGATGGACGTTCCGCGCTCGTCCTCTCCTGCGGCGGCGGATCGCTCATGCCGCTACTTGTTGTCCGCCTCGATCGCCCTGCGGATCTCGGGGAGGACGTCGGGGAGCGCCGAGGTGACGCGATTCCAGCTGGCGATCAGGGGCGCTCCGAGGGGGTCATCCATGATCGTCTCGGCGGCCTTTCGGATTCCGTTCGTGAACGTCTCCACGGCGAGAGACTCCGCGTGGCGATCGAAGAAGAGCCCGTTGGCCGCGGCATCGTCCTCGTAACGCTTGACCATATCCTGGGCGGTCGAGACATAGGTCGCGACGAGGGTCTTGAAGAAGCCGTCGGAGAAGACCACCCCCTCGGAAGCTAGCGTCCGGAACAGCGTCTTGCAGATGTCGACCGCCATCTTGTTGAGCCCCTTCGAGGAGTCGCGCGAGGAGAGTTCTCTGTGTTTGTGCTCGTAATTCTCGGCGATATCGATCTGACAAACCCGGCGCACGGCTGTATTGCGATAGACCTCGGCGAGCATCCCGACCTCGATCCCCCAATCGCCCGGGATCCGATTCACGCGCGCGAGATCCACTTCCATGGAGAACTCCCCCGCTAGCGGATAGCGGAAGCTGTCGAAGAAGACCAGGAGCGGATGATAGCCGATGATCTTTTGCAGCGCGCGGATGATCGGCGTCAAGAGGAGCCGGGTGACGCGCCCGTGCAGGCGATCGGTGACCCGTCCGTAGAATCCCTTGCAGAAGTCGTAGTTCAGGTTCGGATTCGTGACCGGATAGCACAGCCGGGCCAGCAGGTCTCGGGTATAGCTGACAATGTCGCAATCGTGGAGCGCGATCGTGTGGAAGCTCCCGCGCGAGAGCACATAGCCGTACGCGAACCAGACCTGGCGCCCCTTGCCCGGTTCGCCGATCGGCAGCTCGGCCTCCTCGATGGCGTGATAGATCGGGCGCAGCCGCGGCCCGTTGTTCCAGATGATGGTCGTCCGCGTCTTCATTCCCGAGAAGAACTTCTTGGCGTGCCGGAACTCCGATTCGGTCGCCGGCCCCAGCGTGACGATGATCTCCTTCAGGAACCGGACATCCTTCAGCTCCCTGACGATTCCCTTCAGGGCAGGCCCCGCGAGTTCGCTGTATAGAGAGGGAAGGATCAGCGCGATGCCGCGTTCCTTCCCGAACTCCCGCAGCTCCGATTCGATCCGGCCGGGCGTCGGGCTGCCGAGCCGATGAAAGGTTGCGACGACTCCGCTCTGGTAGAAATCGGACATCGTTTGGCCTCCTTGGCGGGTCCGGATGGTGGGCGTGATGCGAAGCTCCGACTGGACTGAGATTAGGCGGCGGCTCGACGGGAGGTCAAGACACGACCGATCTTTCAGGGTATGTTTTTCGTGTGATGCACACATCGACTCGACAGCGCCTGGAGCAAGTACTCCACGCGGGGCTCGAAGCCGTCGAGCCGTATCGACTCGTGATCCGCGCGAGCGGCCGGATCCTCGAGACGGCGCGCCGTTTCGACTGCAGGACGGTGCGAATGATCGCCTTCGGCAAGGCGGCGGTGGGAATGGCCCGCGCGGCGCGCGAATCGCTCGGCCCTCTTGCGCAGGAAGCCATGTTGATCACGAAGGATGGCCACGCGGTCGGCGCGACCGAGGGGATGCATGTCTACGAGGCGGGCCATCCGGTCCCGGATGCGCGAGGCGTCGAGGCGACGCGGCGGGCGATCGAGGGGATCCGGCGGGCGCGGCCGCACACGTTGATCCTCACGTTGATTTCGGGCGGCGGATCAGCCCTTCTCGTCGCGCCGGCGGATCGAGTCGCGCTCGTGGACAAGCAGAACCTGACCGGGGCTCTGCTCCGAAGAGGCGCGGCCATCGGAGAGCTGAATGCGCTGCGCAAGCATCTCTCGCTGGTCAAGGGCGGGCGGCTTGCGGCCATCGCTTCTCCCGCTCCGATCCTGTCGCTCATCCTCTCTGACGTGGTCGGCAATCCCCTCGACACGATCGCATCGGGTCCGACTGCTCCGGACACGACCACCTACCGCGACGCGCAGGAAGTGCTCCGCCGCTACGGCCTCTACGATGAGGCCCCGGCTCCGGTTCGATCGTTGCTCGAGGCCGGGATCGAGGGGCGAATCCTGGAGACGCCAAAGCCTGGCGATCCGCTCTTCGATCGCGTGGCGAACCAGATCATCGGCGACAACGACACGGCCCTCGACGCGATGCGCCGCATGCTGGAGCGGGACGGGATCGAGGCCGAGATCATCGCGCGCGGGTGGACCGGGGAGGCTCGGGAGATGGGCCGGGCTCTCGCGGCGCGCGCGATGGCGGCGCAAGCCGGAGGGAAGCCGCGTGTGCTGCTCTCGGGCGGCGAGTCGACCGTCACTGTGCGGGGGTCGGGCCGGGGGGGAAGGAACACGGAACTTGCGCTCGCCTTCGCGATCGCCGCCGACGGCGCGGAGGGAGTCTCCCTGCTCTCCGCGGGAACCGACGGGACGGACGGGCCGACGGACGCCGCGGGCGCCTTCGCCGATGGAGGATCGGTGGAGGAGGGCCGGCGCGCCGGCGTCGATGCGACCGACTGCCTCGAACGCAACGATTCCTACACATTCTTCGATCGGACCGGGGGACTCGTCCGCACGGGCCCGACGGGGACAAACGTGATGGACGTGCAGATCGTGGAGATCGCGTGAAGGCGCTCGTCTTCAGCGACCTCGACGGGACGCTCCTCGACGCGCGCACCTACTCCTACGATGCCGCCCGACCGGCTCTGGGAGAGATCGCGCGGCGAAAGATCCCGCTCGTGCTGAGCTCGAGCAAGACCCGGGCGGAGATTGAGCTTTGGCGGAGGCGGCTCGGCAACCTTGATCCCTTCATCTCCGAGAACGGCGGAGGGATCTTCGTGCCCAACGGGACCTGCCCGCGGGAGCGCATCGAGGCGATCCCGGGCGCTCGGGAGGAGAAGCACGGCTTCTCTGTGCCTCTCGGGGCGGATTACGCGGAGCTCCGCGAGGGACTGGCCCGATTGAGGGCCATGGGCTACGCCGTGCGCGGCTTCGGGGACATGTCGGTCGATGAGATCGCCGCGCTGACCGGCCTTCCGCCGCCGGAGGCGGCGATGGCGAAACTGCGGGAGCACGACGAGCCGTTCCTTCTCGAAGACTCGGGGGACGGAGCACGGACGTTGGTCGAGTCCGCGGCCCGGATCGGTTTTCGCGTGACCCAGGGACGCTTCTACCACCTGCTTGGGGAGAGCGACAAGGGGCGCGCCGTATCGCTGCTGATCGAGCTCTACTCCGCCGGTGGCGAGAGGCACGTGACCGCGGCGCTCGGCGATCGGCCGAACGACATCCCGATGCTGCGTTGCGTCGACCGTCCGATCGTCGTCCAGTTGCCTTCCGGCGCATGGGATCCCCGGATCGATGTGCCGGGATTGATCCGGGCGTCCGGGGTCGGTCCGGCCGGATGGAACCGAGCCGTGATGGACTTCCTGGCGGACATCGCGGCGGGGGACTAGACGGATGCGCGCGGGACTCGAGCGCTTTCGCCATCGATTGCGTCGCGGGGTCGAGCCTGCGCGGGCTGGTTCCGAGCCCTTCCGGGCCGTGTAGAATGTCGGCGGAGGATATCCGATGGAGTACGTCCCGTCCAGAGACCAGGCCCATCTGATCGCGGCCGCGATTCGCGTGCTCGAGCATCAACACAACCGGCCGCCCACGCCCGAGGAGATCGCCGAGCTCCTTGGCATCTCCTCGGAGATCGTCCTCCACATCGCCCGCGGAATGGAGAGGAAGGGGATCCTCCGATCGATCGAGACTCCCTTCGAGCTGCGTCTGGACGTCGAGGACCACCTCGCCATCGAAGATCTCCCGAGCGAATCCGCGGGGCCGGACATGGGGCGCGAGATCGAGGACTTCCATCGCCGCAGCGAGGACCGGCAGAAGCGGATCGAGCGGATGATGCGCGAGAACGATCCCGAGCAGGAGACGCGCCGGAAGGTCTCGGAGATCGAGGCGGAGTTCCGTAAGTTCAAGAAAGGCAAGGGGGGACGATCCCCTTTCGGTGAATCGGGAGGATAGAGGCGACCCGCACGGACTCCGAGATCCGATCCGCTTGACAGCGCGTCCTTCCTTGGGATATTATTTCAATGTTTCCGGAATTATCAAATTACAAGCCTCACGGAGGATTCCATGGCTTCGAAGAAGACGAGCGCGGAGGAGACGCGGCTGGATGCGACGACGCTCCGGCTGCTCGATGAGCTTGCCGAGGTGTTCGCCACGCTGGGCAGCGCGCCCAGATTGCGGATCCTCTACCTGCTGCAGGGCAATCCTGATCTCACGGTCGGAGAGGTCTCGGATCAGACGGGGATCGCCATCTCGGGGGTTTCGACCCACATCCAGCGCCTGCGCAGATCCGGGCTGGTCCACTGCCGGCGGGACGGCCAATCCGTCTGCTGCACGCTGCAGGGAAAGAGCCGCCACATCGGATTCGTCCGCGCGATCTTCAAGGGAATCGCCGAAGGCAAGAGCTGTTGTTGAACCGAGCGTCATCCAAGGAGGAAGGAATGAGAGACGAACGAGCCATTCGGGATGCGGTGCGCGAGGGCTACGCGCAGATCGCCCGTGAGACGGACGCCGGCGCGGGTTGCTGCGGGCCGAGCGCGAGCTGCTGCGGAGGCGGCGCGGTCGAGTCGGCGCGGAGATTCGGCTACACCGAAGAGGAAATCAATACCGTGGGCGATGGGGCAAACCTCGGGCTGGGGTGCGGCAATCCCACCGCGATCGCCTCGCTGGCCCCCGGCGAAACCGTGCTCGACCTCGGCAGCGGGGCGGGATTCGACTGCTTCGTTGCGGCCCGCAGGGTGGGGGACAAGGGCCTCGTCATCGGGGTCGACATGACGCCCGAGATGCTGTCCAGGGCTCGAGGAAACGCAGATAAGCTCGGGGCGAGGAATGTGGAGTTCCGCCTGGGCGAGATCGAGAACCTCCCCGTGGCGGACGCCTCGATTGACGCGGTGATCTCCAACTGCGTGATCAACCTCTCGCCGGAGAAGGCCAAGGTCTTCCGCGAGATCTACCGCGTCCTGAAGCCCGGCGGGCGCGTCGGCGTCAGCGACATGGCCCTCCTGCGCCCGCTGCCGGAGGATGTCCGCGCGGATCTCACTTCCTACGTCGGCTGCGTCGCTGGAGCTGTCTCGGTCGACGAGTATCTGGGGCACTTGCGCGACGCGGGCTTCGTGGATGTCGCCGTCGAGGTCGATCGAGCCGCCGATCCGATGAAGGACACGCAGGATCGGCTCTACCAGAGGGTCAGCGATCGGTTGCCGTCCGGAACGGCTCCCGGCGATTTCGTCGCGAGCGTGCGCGTGACGGCGCGGCGTCCCCCGGCCGCGTAGTCCCGCGCTTCCGGAAGGGGAGGGGCCTCAGGAGACTCCCCGGCGCTTCCTCTTCCGGTAGGTGCGGGCCAGCTCGAGGAAGATCCCGAGATCCCGATCGATGGGCGATTGCGTGCCGTCGAAGTAGAAGACCCGGATCGGGATTCCGTCGTGATCCCGGGAGATCTTCGGATAGACCGACTCGGAGACGATTCCGTTCATGCACGTGAACGGGGAGATGTCGACGATTCCGTCGCATCCCTTCTCCCAGAAGTAGACGGCCTTTCCGGCGTTCAGGACCATCTCGCCGTAGACGCCCTCCGCGGGCAAGTACGGCTCGGCCAGCTCCGTGACGCGCTCGATCCCCTCGGGCTCCTCCCGCCCTGCGAAGAGGGCGTGGAACGGCCGGGCAAGGGCGTGTTCATCGCTCCGCTGAACGGCGTCCTTCGCGTAGGCGGCGAGCATCCGGAGGCTCCACCGGTCTCCTTCGTAGGGGATCCACTTGCGGCGCTGCTCGATGTTCGTGTAGTAGACCCACTCGATGATGTCGGAGATCCAGTTCTCGCCTCCCTGCGCCTCGATCCGGCGGAGCATCTCGTCGTTGGCGAAGGTGCTCATGCGGCAGAAGATCTCCCCCACGACGCCGATCAGGAGCCGCTCCTCGTCCCTGCGGGGGATCCTCGAGAAGCGGTCCGCCGCGAGGCCCATCGCCGCGCAGAGCCTCGAGAGCTTGCGCCTTGATCCCTCGCCGGGAGTCGACAGGACGCCGCAGACCTCTTCGAGGGATTCCTCGTAGGCGGCGTCGGTCGCGCCCTGATCGCGCTCGTAGGGGCGCGTGCGCAGCATCGCCTTGCGAAGGAGGTCGGCCGCCACCATCCCGCGCCACGCCGCGCGCTGAACTCCCCGGGTATGCTCGCCGAGGCCGTCGTATCCGGACCGGCTCGATGGAGAGACGATCATCGCCTCTTCCGCGCCGACGGAATCGAGGACCCTTCGCAGGAAGGGCGCGTACTGCCCGAAGCGGCACGGCCCCGGGGCGGTGGGCATGAAAAAGGCAAGCCGCTCGGGTCGCGCCGATGGTTCCATGACCAGCTTGAGCACATCGCCCAGAGTGATCCGCTCGGGGAAGCACTCCTCTCCCGATGTGAATCGGCCGCCCAGCTCGAGGCTCCGCTCGTCGGATGGGGGGAACGGGCGGGCGTCGATTCCATAGGAGCGCACCGCGGCGGCGAAGCATCGCGAGGCGCCCGATCCCATCCGGGGAACGTAGAGCACGCGCTCCTCGATCGGTGGGCCCTCGCTGGGGCGATCGTTCCGGGAGCGCTGCGAGGCCGGCATTGGGCGCCGGTCCATCAGCGCGCGTCCTCCTGGAAGGCAGGGCAGTCGGCGCCGCTCGCGCACCCCTCGCAGACTTGCCGGACCCCGTCCCCGGCGGGGGCCAAGTCCGCGTCATCCCATTCCGTGGCGGACGGCCGCGGCCGTCCGGCCCAGCGACGCAGCATCCCCTGGCTGTCGAGGAAGGCCTCGACGCGCGTGAGCATCCCCGCGTCGTTCGCGTGCCCGTCGAACTGCAGGGTCAGGAAGGGACGACCCAGCGCGTCGCGGACGAAGTGCTTGATGTAAGAGTCGGGGCCGCACTTGAAGTTCGTGACGTAGATGACGTGGAGTCCGTTCCTGCGGCCGGCCTCGCGGACGGCGGCCAGGATCTTCCGGCCGTATCCCCAGTACATGTTCGAGTTGATCGCCTCGATGTCCTCGTCGTTCGCCCCCAGGAACTCGATCGGCACCACGTTGACGCCATAGAGGTCGCGGAGCTTGCGCGGCAGGTCGAGGTTCGCCGTCGAATCGAACAAGTTGTAGGGACGGCCGATCAGCAGGACCGCCGGTTCTCCGGTCTCCTCGAGCCGCGACATCGCCTTGCGCCCGGAGTCGCGCACGACCTCGCGGAAGCGCCTCTGCGCGGCGTCGGCCTTTCCGAGCGCGGAACGGATCTGCGCCCGTCTCACGCCGAATCTCCGCAGGGAGTCGTGGAGCGGGCCGATCAGGGCGTCCCTTCCTCCCCGGAGCCGGATCAGCGGGTGGAGGAGCCTGCCGGCGCTCGACTCGAAGCTGGCCGCCGCGCGCACCACGAAGGGAAGCGTCGTCCCCCATGGGCAGTAGAAGCTCTGGATGGTTTCGTGGGTGGCCTCGGAGTTGACCATGTTCGGAAGGAAGACCGCATCCGCCTCCATCTCGAGGGCCTTCGCGATGTGCCCGTGCGCCACCTGGATCGGGAAACAGGGTTCTGCCACCGCCGTCTCGATCCCCTCGTGGGCGATGGCCCGATTCGTTTCGGGCGTGAGGAGGACGCGCAGCCCCAGGCTCTTGAAGAACGCGTTCCAGTAAGGGAATCGCTCGTGGAAGTACATCGCGCGCGGAATGACGACGCTTCCGGCCTCGCCATGATCCGGTTCGTGCTCCGCGAGGAGCCACTCCTTGCGCAGGCGCACGAGATCCTCGATGACGGGGCGGAACTCCACCTTTGCGCGGCGGCGGTAGCGATCGCCGCATTGGTCTCCCCAGTAGGTCTTCTCCCCCTCGACGCGAAACTCCTGCATGTCGCACCGGTTCTCGCACGCCTGGCACGTGAACTCGCGGATCTGATAGTCGACCTTGCCCAGATCCCAGCCGCGGAAGCGTGTCCCGGCTTTCAAGGTCTCGGCCTTCTCCAGCGCCAGGAGGGCCGCGCCCACCGCTCCGACGACTCCATTGTAGGGCGGAACGATGATCTCCCGATCGAGGATCTGGGAGAACGCCGCGGCCACCGCGTCGTTGTAGGCCGTGCCCCCCTGGAAGAAGATCGTCCCCCCGATCTTCCTTCCGCGGACGACCCGATTGATGTAGTTGGTCGCCACCGAGAGGGCGAGGCCCGCCAGCAGATCGTCCGTCTCCGCGCCGCGCTGCTGGTAGGCGTTCACGTCCCGCTCCATGAAGACGGTGCATCGCTCGCCAAGGCGCACCGGAGCGCGCGAGGAGAGGGCCCGGCGCGCGAACTCGTCTTTGATGCAGACGCCGAGCTCCTCGGCACGCTCCTCCAGGAACGAGCCGGTTCCGGCCGCGCATGCCTCGTTCATCGCGAAGTCGACGACGATTCCATCCTCGATACGGATGTACTTCGCGTCCTGCCCGCCGATCTCGAAGATCGTGTTCACCTCGCAGTCGAGCATCGTCCGCGCGATGAACGCGGCGCCGGTCTTGTGGGCCGTGATCTCGTCATTGATCGTGTCGGCGCCGGTAAGCTCCCCGATCAGCTCCCGGCCCGAGCCGGTGGTGCCCACGCCGATGACCCGCACTCGATCGCCGACCTGCTCGTGGATCTCCGCGAGGGCGGCGGTCACGACCTCCACGGGACGCGCCTTTGTCCGCGTGTAGATCTCCTTGACGACGCGACCCTCCCGGTCGAGGAGGACCACGTTCGTGCTGACGCTGCCGATGTCGAGACCGAGGGCGACATCGACGGGCGGTCCCGTCTCGGGGAGTCGAACCGGCATGATCCGGTCCCGCAGGCTGACCACCTTGTCCATCGAGAGACGCCGCGCCTCGGGGATCGCGCCTCCCTCGAAGGAGAAACGCTCCAGATCCGCCGCTCGCAGCGGCCGGTGCTCCGGCTCGAGGGCCTCGCGCACGGCGCAGCCGATCGCGCCGTGAGATGCGTGGTGCACCGGAACGACCAGTTCGTCCGAGAGCTCGAAGACATGCTGCAGGGATGCCACGACCATCTCGTTGGCCGCCACGCCACCGGTGAAGAGGACCGGCGGGCGCGGGGTCTTCCCCTTGGCCACGGCGGCGCGGAAGTTCCGCGCGACGGTCTCGCAGAGGCCGCGCAGGACTTCGGGCGGCAGGTATCCCTTCTGCTGGGCATGGATCATGTCGCTCTTGGCGAAGACGGAGCAGCGGCCGGCGATCTTCGCGGAGCGGCGTGTCGAGGCGGCGATGCGACCCACGTCCTCGATGTCGTAGTGGAGGCGGCCCGCCTGCTGGTCCAGGAACGAACCGGTCCCGGCCGCGCAGTCGCCGTTCGTCTGGTAGTCGGCGATTCCGAGCTCACCCGAGGCGGGATCGGGCTCGAAGAAGAGGATCTTCGAGGACTCACCGCCGATCTCGAAGAGAGTGCTCGTCTCGGGGGCCACGACGCGCGTGGCGGCGGCGAGGGCGCGGAACTCGTTCTCCACGGGGATGTCGAGCGCGGCGCGCAAGAGACCGGCGCCCGAGCCGGTCACGCGGATGCCGTCCAGCCCGTCGGGTCCTAGGCGGTCGAGGATCTCGGCGATCATCTGGCGGCCGGCATCCAGCGGACGCCCCTTGGTCCTCCGGTAGGGCGCCACGAGGATCGTGCATGTCTCACCCGACGGGAGGCGGCCGGTCAAGCTCCGGGGGTGCCAGTAGCCCTCCCGCCGTTGGAGCACGGCGAGCCGTTCATCCGCGAGATCGCCGGTCGATAGCAAGGCGGCCTTGATGCTGACCGCCCCAAGATCGATTCCGAGATAGAAACTCAACCGAAGCCCCCCCAATCGGTCCGTCGGTCGCGTCTCGGCAGAAGGCTAAGCGGCCGCCCTGGGCAGAGTAAGCCGTCCCGGGGGGGATTCGCAAGCGCTAGCGGGCTGGCTCATCGGGCTGGCTCATCGGGCCGGCCGCGCACCGAGCTCGTCGGCCAGCAGGCGCGCTTTGTGGGCCAGGCGCGAGGCGCCGCGAATGTCCTGTCGATTGCGCGCCTCCACCGCTTGGTCGATCAACCCGCGGATCGTCGTCGCCTTCTCCCGGGTGGCCGGCTCCATCGGTCGCCCCTCGAGGGAACGCAGGATCCCCCGGGTCTCCTCGAGATCTCGCTCCATGGTTTCCATCAACTGCCGCCGCTCGGCCTCCGGGATGTCGATGGAGATCCAAGGAGGCTCCGCGGTCGGCTCGATCGCCGGCTGCCCTGTCTGAGGGGCCGGCTCTTCCGTGGGCTCCCCTGAGGCCGAGTCCACGCGGGCCTCCGCAGGCGGCGATGGGCGTTGGGGCTCGTAGAACTCTGGAGGCAGATCCGGGAAGACCACGATGCGAACGCTCTCCATGCTGTCCGGCTCCTCCTGCTGGAGCACGGCCGACGGCGGGGGAGCCGTTCGAGGGGGCGTGAGAATCGGCTCGAATGCGTAGCGCACCAAGGCGCAGCCGGCCGACGTAAGCAGGAGCAGAGTGCCCGTCGCCAGGACCATTCCTCGGATCACGGCCCGTTCCCTCCGTTCATGCGGATCGGGAGATCGATCGTCACCGTCGTCCCTCCGTCGGGATTCTGGGTCAGCGCGACGCGGCCCCCATGCATCTCCGCCGTCTGCCGCACGAGAGGCAGCCCGACCCCCGTGCCCCCCTCCTTCGTGGTGAAGTAGAGATCGAAGGCCCGTTCCCGGAGCTCGGGAGGGATGCCGGGGCCCGAGTCCACGACCGAGACCGAGACACGATCCGCCCCGCTCGTCGTGCGGATCACGATTCTGCCGTCACGCGACGGCAGAGCCTGGATCGAGTTCTTCACGAGGTTCTGGACCGCCTGACGGAGGACTTCGCGATCCGCGAGCGTCTCCGGCAGATTCGGTTCGAGCTCGAGGTCGAGATCCAGTCCCGAGAGATTCGCTTCCGATTCCATCGAGCTGCGGACATCCTCCGCCACCTCGTTAAGCGAGATCCCGATGGGGGCGAGCTGACGCAGCCGCGCGACCTTGAGGAACCCGCTCACCGCCCTCTGGAGCCGCTGGGTCTCTTCCTGGGCCGTTCGAACGTGGTGCTCCACCTCATCCGGCGCGAGACTGCTCGAACGCCGGAGCGCCGCAAGCTCGAGATTGATCGTCTGAAGCGGATTGCGGATCTCGTGCGCGACCCCGGCCGCCATCTGCGCAAGCCGTGAGAGCACCTGCGACTGATCGGCGATCGCGTGGATCCTCTCCAAGGCCTCAGAGTGCTTGAACTCGATGAGCGCCCCGTCCACGCCCCCCGCCCCGGTGATTCGATGGCCGACGGCGACGAATGAGTCGGCTCCGCCGGTGTCGAGGGGGATGGTCAGCGGCCCCTTCGCCTCGGAGAAAACCCGATCGACGAGGATGAGCACGGGATGGCCCTTCGGCAGGACCGCCTCGATCGTCCGATTGTGGGCGTTGTTCGGATCGATCCCGAGAATCCTGCCCGTCGCGTCGTTGACGAGAAGGATCTCGCGGTTCGGCCCCAGGGTGAGCACCCCCTCGCCCAGAAGCTCGACCGTCTGGCGCAGCGGGCCGATCCGGGAGTCGCTGTCCGCCCTCTCGCGCTGGAACTGCTCGCTCAGCAGGTTCAGGTCGCGCGCAAGTCGCGCGAACTCGTCGACCCCGCTCAAGGGGATCCGCGCGTCGTAGCGTCCGGCCCGGAGGGCGGCGACACCCTCCTCGAGGAGTCGGATTCGGCGCGCGGTGAGCTGGGCCAGAAGGAATCCCAAGACGATCGCAAGGCCGAAGGGAAGCGACGCTACCGCGAGGCTGCGGCGCAGCGCCCCCTTCACCTGCTCCCGCAGGAGGATTCCCGCGACGCCCACGCGGATGGAGGCGAATGGCAGATCTCCGGTTCGAAGGGGCGTGTCGATTCGATAGACGATTGGCGAGCGGAGGAGATCCCGCAGCAGGAGGAGGCGTTTGCCGACCGTGCCACGCGGCGGAAGCTGCGGCTCGCTCGAAACGATTTCTCCGATCTCCTCCGGATTCGTATGAGCGAAGGCCCGACCGTCGGAGTCGCAGACCGCCACGAAGACGAGGGAGCTGGTTTGCGCGATCGCGGCGTCGAGGAGCAGCCGGATGCGCGGATCGCTCCCCAAGGAGTCCATCGGCGCGTGGGGGCTCTCCCTCACGAGATGGCCGATCTGCAGGGTCAAACTCTGAGCGACGAGGGCGCTCTCGCCCGCCGCGGCGTCGGCGGAGTAGCGGACGACCTCCACGACCTGCACCCCGATCGTGATCGCGACCAGGACGATGACGACACTCAGAAGCGCGATCGTCTGACGCCCGCCCCAGCTGATCCTCATGGCCCGGCCCTCGTCGCGGCTCCGTCGAGACCGTGGTACTTACGCAGCTTCAGGTGAAGCGTCTTCGGCGAGATTCCCAGGATCGTCGCGGCGCGGGTCTTGTTGCCGCCGCAGGTCGAGAGAGTCTCCAGAATCACGGCCCGCTCGATCTCCTCCAACGGTGCTCCGATCGGGACGCTCAGGGAGTTCGGACTGCTGCTCTTCTTGCGGATTCCCGGACGCACCGAGGGCGGGAGATCGGAGGGCTGGATCTCCCCCTCCTTGCAGAGGATCACGGCGCGCTGAATCGCGTTTCGGAGCTCTCGGACATTGCCCGGCCAGTGGTACCCCGTCAGTATGTCGATCGCCCCGGTCGTGAATCCCGCCACGGCCTTGCCGTTTTCCTGGGAGTACTCGTCGAGGAAGCGCTGGGCCAGGAGGGGGATGTCCTCGACGCGCTCGCGCAGCGGCGGTATATGAATGGAGATCACATTGAGCCTGAAGTAGAGGTCCTCCCGGAAGAGCCCGCTCTCGAGGCGCTGCTTGAACGATGCGTTCGTGGCCGCCAGGAGCCGCACGTCGGTGGGAATCTCCCTCGATCCGCCGAGCCGCCGGACCTTGCGTTCCTCGACCACGCGCAGGAGCTTGCTCTGCAACGAGACGGGCATCTCCGCGATCTCGTCGAGGAAGAGCGTCCCCTTGTCGGCCAGCTCGAAGCAGCCGGGCCGGGATGCGGTCGCGCCGGTGAAGGCGCCCTTCTCGTGGCCGAACATCTCGCTCTCGAGGAGCGTCTCGGGGATCGCCACGCAACTGATCGCGATGAATCGCGCGGCGGCGCGGGGGCTCATGTTGTGGATCGTGCGCGCCACGACCTCCTTGCCCGTTCCGCTCTCGCCCGTGATGAGGATCGATGCGCTGGAGGGGGCAACCTGGTCGATCAAACGGTAGATCTCGAGCATTGCGGGCGACTTGCCCACGAGCTTCTGGTAGCGCCCGCTTCGGATCATCTCGCGTCGGAGCAGGAGCACTTCCTGGCGCATCGCGGCGCGCTCGAGCCCCTTCAGGATGACGGTGGCGAGTCGGTCGGGCTCCACGGGCTTGACGAGGTAGTCGTAGACGCCGCGCCGCGTCGCCTCGACCGCGCTGTCGATCGTTCCGTGGGCCGTCAGGACGACGAGAGTGGCGTCGATTCCACGTTCCTTGAGATCGCCGATCAGGTCCATTCCGCTGCGTCCGGGAAGCTGCAGATCGGTGACGACGAGGTCGGGCGGGGCGCTGAGCGCCTTTTGGAGGGCCTCCTCCGCATCGCCCGCGAGCTCCACTTGATGGCCCAGGGTCTGGATCAGTCGGGCCAGGCCCTTGCGGATCGGCTCTTCGTCGTCGACGACCAGGATCCGGTGGCGTCCTTCCATGCGTCCATCCCTTCGGACGCGAGACTAGCACCCGATCCCCGCGCGGTGGGTAAAAAGGTAACGGTCAGGCCTTTCCGACCAGGGAGAAATGTCGGGAGACCGGGCTCGAAGCGGGCGTGCGCTCGCCCCCTCCGGGTGCAACCATGTTTCTGGTAACTGGTTGCGATATCATGTGAAACCTCCGGGACGTGGCACAGTACTTGATACTGCATAGCGTTCCCGAGGGGTCGGGTGGAACGCGCCACCATGTGCAGGGTCAGCCGGCTCCTCGGAAATTCGGTCTATCAGGCTCGCTCAGGACCCCTAGATCAACCCCCCGGGCGATCCGGGCAACCTGAGGGCGTGCGAAGTCGACTCCCACTTTGCTCGACCTTATCGATCCTGCTGGACCGGGAGGGTTTCCGTCGGTGCAGAACGGACGGACTCCTTCATCGGCGAGTGGCTGTTACCCCTGTTCCGCAGTTCTATTCGCCGATGGAGAGTCCGTCCCTCCTTTTTTCCCCGTACGACGCGCCCGGCCCGCATTGACCCCATCCCCTTCGAGTTCCTAATCTCTCGCAAGTGCCGTGGGTCGTGGACGGGACGCCCGTCCCCGCAGGCGGGGAGAACCCCAGGCGGTTCACGCAACGGAGAGGTTGGGAAGAGGAGGTGCGGAGGTGACGCGCAAGGTCGTGGCGATGCCGGGGGATGGAATCGGCAAGGTCGTTTTGCCCGAGGCGATCCGGGTCCTCGATGCCGTGGGTTTCGAAGCGAGTTACGTTCACGGCGATATCGGTTGGGATTTCTGGTGCAAGGAAGGCAACGCCCTGCCCGATCGCACCATCAAGCTCCTCGAGGAGCACAAGCTCGGCCTCTTCGGCGCCATCACCTCGAAGCCGAAGGCCAAGGCGGAAGCCGAGCTCGATCCGGCGCTGAAGGGGAAGGGATTCACTTACTACAGCCCCATCGTCACGATGCGCCAGCGCTTCGACCTCGACATCTGCATTCGTCCCTGCATCGCCTTCGAGGGCAATCCCCTGAACTTCGTCCGGCAGAACGGCAAGGGCGTTTTCGAAGAGCCGAAGGTCAATGTCGTCATCTTCCGGCAGAACACGGAAGGGCTCTACGGCGGCGTCGAGTGGACGAACCCGCCCGATGTCGTGAGGCAGGCGCTGGAAACCCACCCGAGGATGAAGATGTTCCAGTCGGTGCCGAGCGCCGATATGGCGGTCTCGACGCGGATCATCACGCGCGGCGCCACGCAACGCATCCTCCGGGCCGCCTTCGAGCTGGCGAAGAAATCCGGTTACGGATCGGTCACCGTCTGCGAGAAGCCGAACGTCCTTCGCGAGACCTCGGGGATGTTCGAGGCGATAGCCAAAGAGATCGCCAAGGAGTTCCCGGATGTGAAGCTGTGGTCGGTCAACATCGATGCCCTCATGATGTGGCTCACGAAGAACCCCGAGGATTACGGGGTGGTCGTCTCGACCAACATGTTCGGCGACATCATCAGCGACGGCTTCGCGGGACTCGTGGGCGGGCTCGGGTTCGCGTGCAGCGGGAACATCGGCCGCGACTGCGCGGTCTTCGAGCCGACGCATGGCTCCGCGCCGAAGTACGAGAAGCTCGATCCCTCGATCGTCAATCCGATCGCCATGATCCTCTCGAGCGTGATGATGCTCGAGCACCTCGGCGAGATGCAGAAGGCGGAGCGGATCAAGAAGGCGATCGGCGCGGTCATCAAGGAAGGGCGCGTGCGCACGTACGACATGATGCGGCTGCCCGGCGGACCGGATGTCTTCTCCAAGGGAGCGGCCACGACGCAGCAGATGACCGACGCGATCATCGCGAAGCTCTAGGGATTACGGCGAACCCGGGAGGTCTTCTCATGGCACGGGCGGCGGAAGCGGGGCGCAGGGGCTCCGAGATCCGCTCCGACTGCTGGGTGCGCGTCGCACCGGCGGAGAGCGGCGGACTAGGGATCTCGGTCAAGAGCAAGGTCGAGGCGATGTACGGAGAAGCGATTCGGGCCCAAGTCCTCTCCGGGCTCGAGTCGCTCGGCGTCGAGCGCGCCGAAGTCGTCGTGGAGGATGCCGGGGCGCTTCCCTTCATCCTGATGGCGCGCGTCGAGGCCGCGGCGCGGCGCGCGTATGGCTCCGACCTCAAAGGAGCCTGGCTGCCGGAGATGGCGCCGGGGACGCGCCGGCCAACGCAGCGGGACCGGTTCCGCCGCTCGCGCCTCTATCTGCCGGGCAACGAGCCGAAGTTCATGCTGAACGCCGGCCTTCACGGGCCCGATGGCGTGATTCTCGACCTCGAGGATAGTGTGGCTCCCTCCGAGAAGGACGCCGCGCGGATCATGGTCCGAAACGCCCTTCGCTCGATCGACTTCCTGGATGCCGAGCGGATGGTGCGCATCAACCAGGGGCAACTGGGGCTCGAGGATCTCGACGCGGTCATCCCGGAGAATGTGCATGTCGTCCTGATCCCGAAGTGCGAGTCGCCCGAGACGGTGCGGGAGATCGATGCTCG
This sequence comes from Candidatus Eiseniibacteriota bacterium, assembly GCA_034679345.1. Taxonomy (GTDB): domain Bacteria; phylum Eisenbacteria; class RBG-16-71-46; order CAIMUX01; family VGJL01; genus JAXDAY01. Next base: position 70,713 of record JAXDAY010000008.1, on the reverse strand, counting down.
CATCGCGAGGATCCTGGGCGGCCGGGGGGAGCCGGTGTTGCTCATGCCGATCATCGAGTCGGGTCTCGGGATCCTGCGCGCCCTCGAGATCGCCGCCGCATCGCCCAACGTCGTGGCTCTCACGATTGGCCTGGAGGACTACACCGCCGACATCGGGGCGCCGCGGACACTGGAGGGGAGGGAGTCGTTCTTCGCCCGTTCGATGATCGTCGCCGCCGCGCGGGCGGCGGGCGTGGCGCCCATCGACACGGTGTTCTCCGACGTCGCCGATGCCGATGGTCTGCGCGCGAGCGTCATCGAAGCGAAGGGGCTCGGTTTCGAGGGGAAGGGATGCATCCATCCGAATCAGATCCGGGTGATCCACGAGGCCTTCGCCCCGGCGCCGGATGAGATCGCCAAGGCGACCCGGATCGTCCGCGCCTTCGAGGAGGCCCAGACGAAGGGGCTCGCCGTCGTGTCGCTCGGGAGCAAGATGATCGATCCGCCCGTCGTCAAGCGGGCGCAGCGGACCGTCGAGATGGCGATCCGCTCGGGACGCCTCTCCGCCGAATGGCGGACGGCGGCCGCGTAGGGAGGAGGGGAGGATGCAGAAGCTCGAGCGAAACGCCCTCGACCGCGAGGTGCCGGTCGAGATCAACGGCGCTCCGGCGGTTCCCTACAAAGGCATCGGCGCGCACAAGCCGGGCGGTCGGAGGGCCGCGCCCCTCGTCGCGACGTGCGCGGACTACCCCGCAGACGGGAACAAGGTGGTCGGCTCGCTGCGCGTGGCCCTCGAGAAGGCCGGCCTGCGTGACGGGATGACGATCTCGACCCACCATCACTTCCGAAACGGCGACCTCGTGGCGAACACGATCTTCGATGCGGCGGCGGATATGGGAGTGAAGGACCTGCGCTGGGCGCCGAGCGCTTCCTTCCCATGTCACGCTCCGAACATCCGCCACCTCGAGTCGGGGGTGATCCACCACATCGAAGGCTCGATGAACGGGCCGCTCGGAGACTACACCTCGGAGGGCAAGATGCGCGGCATGGCCGTCCTGCGCTCCCACGGCGGCCGCTACCAGGCGATCCAGGACGGCGAGGTTCATGTCGATATCGCCGTCATCGCCGCGCCCGAGAGCGACGGCTTCGGCAACTGCAACGGCCTTCATGGCCCCAGCGCCTGCGGCGGGCTCGGCTTCGCCTTGGCCGATTCGGAGTATGCCGACCGCGTCATCGTCGTCACCGACAATCTCGTCCCGTTTCCCTGCGTGCCCTGGCAGATCGCGGGCAACCGCGTCGACTCGGTCGTCGTCGTCGACAAGATCGGCGATCCCGAGAAGATCGTTTCCGGCACGACGCAGATCACGCGCAGCCCCGACCGTCTATTGATCGCCGAGATGGTGGCGAAGTTCATGGACGCGGCGGGAATCGTGAAGGACGGCTTTTCCTTCCAGGCCGGCGCCGGCGGGACGGCGCTCGCCTTCGCGATGTACCTCAAGGAAATGATGAAGCAACGAGGCATCCGGGCCCGCTTCATTCGGGGGGGGTCGACAAAGCACTTGGTCGAGATGCTCGAGGAGGGACTCACCGACTATATTCTCGACGGGCAGACGTTCGACCTCTTCGGCGTGCGTTCCATGGGAGAGAATCCACGGCACGTGAACACCACGCCCTTCACATCCTACAACTACCATGGCAAGGGGAACTTCGCCTCGATGGTCGACGCCGTCGTCCTCGGCGCGACCGAGGTCGACGTCGACTTCAACGCCAACGTCGTCACTCACTCCGACGGTCGTCTCCTCCATGGAATCGGCGGGTGGCAGAACTGCCTCTTCTCGAAGTGCACGATTCTGGCGCTTCCCGCCTACCGCGACCGGATTCCCGTCATCGTCGACTCGGTGACGACCCTCTGCGGTCCCGGAGAGCTGATCGACGTGATCGTCACCGAGCGAGGAATCGCGATCAACCCGCGCCGGCAGGATCTGCGGGATGCGGTGAAGGGAAGAGGTCTGCCCGTTCGCGAGATCCGCGAGATCCAGCAGGACGTCGACCGTCTCTGCGGCGGGAAACCTTCGAAGGCGAAGACCGGCGAGCGCGTTGTCGCGGCGATCAAGTGGGTCGATGGAACCGTCATCGATTCCGTGCGGCAGGTGCTCGCGTGATCGTGCTTCCATCCTGAGAAGCGCGGCCGCTCGAACACGAAGCCCCGGAGGCGCCGCCTCCGGGGCTCGATCGATTGCCCGAACGCCTCGATCTTCTACTTGAACGACCAGTTCACGATCGGCAGGATCGGGTGGCTCTTCGCCTGTGAGATGACGTTGACGAGTCCGATCTGCAGGCCTTCCATCGTCTTCGTCACGTTCACGAAGCCGAACTGAAGACCGTGAAAAGAATCCGCCATGTTCACGAGACCCCACTGCACGCCTTCGCCTCCCCCGGTCTGATTGAACGCGCCGGACTGCAAACCGGTCAACTTCCCATCGGTCAGGTTGATGAAGTTGTCCTGCCATCCGGAGAAGTCGGCTTCTGTCATTCCCACGATCCCGTACTGAAGGCCCTTGAAGAGGCCCGTCGTGCGGTTGGCGATTCCGATGTCCAGGCCGCGCATCTCGTTGTTCACGCCATAGATCAGGTTCAACCGCACTCCGCGGATGGAGGTCGTCTCCGGGAAGATCTGAACGGGGTTGAAAAGGGCGATCTGGATGAACTGCTCGTTCGTCGCCGCGCGAACGGCAGGGGCCGCGGCGGGAATCGCGATGGCCGCCAGCAAGAGAACCAGGACGATATGTCGCATGGGGAACTCCTTTCCTCATTGGATCTCGGACGATGCGTCACCGCGGGCACTATAGCCGCGACGGCGTCGCCTGTCATCCGCGACTTCTCCGGGGACTCGGATCAACGAATCATCGTGATCCTCTCGCGGCTGATCCCGTGACGGGTTCGGAGAACCAGGAAGTAGGTCCCGCTTCCGATTTCTCCCCCCTGGACCGTCTCGCCCCGCCACGCGATGCGATGCTCGCCGGCCGGGCGCCATCCAGCGTCGAGGAGAGCGATCCTCCGGCCCGTGGCGTCGAAGAGGGAGAGCGCCAGCACGTCTCCGACCGAGGTGGAGTAGCGGATCGTCGCCTGATCCCTGATCGGATTCGGCCCGATCCCGATCAGGCGCGGCGCGCTCTGGGTCTCTCCGCCCGACTGCTCGATCGCGGCAGGCGTGAGGAGATCGCCGTAGACGCCCGTGTTGCGCGGGTTCAGGCCGCGCATGGGCCAGTCGGCGATGCCGGGCGCGGCCGGGCCGGTCGTGTCCCACGCGTAGGCCCATCCGTCCCAGGTGGCGGCGACCAGCTCGAGCAGGTCATCTCCATCGATGTCTCCGACGGCGACTCCCGAGACCGACGCGTCGTGCATCGTCTTCGGATAGCCCGGGAGCACGGTCCCCGTCGTGGAGATCGCATATACGGCCCCGGCGTCGTTGACGACGGTGACGTCCTGGGCGCCATCGCCGTCGATGTCTGCCACCGCCGGGAATCCCTTTGGCCATGCGTTGAGGCCGAAGGGCCAGCCGGGTAGCGCCGCCTGCGTCGCGATGTCGAATGCGAGGACCCGGTAGTCTGGGCCCGAACCGAGATTGTTGTCCGTTGCGAGCAGCTCGGGATACCCGTCGCCGGTGAGATCTCCCAGCCCAATGTAGAAGAGCTGGCTGCTCGTCGCGATCGTTATGGGAAAACCCGGATACTCCTCGCCCGTGTGGTGGCGGCAGAGGACGCGCGAAGAGGAGCTGGTCCAATAGCCGATCAGGATCTCCAGATCGCCGTCGCCGTCGAGGTCGGCCGGGACGGGAGGACCGTCCGCCAGCCAGCCGGATGTCACGGTCGCGAGGACGACCGGGTAGCCCGGCTTCGTGAGCCCGAGCGCGTCCCACGCGTAGAGGAGAAAGTCGGGGCCGAGGAGGGTGACGGCGAACATCTCTTTCGTTCCGTCTCCTTCGAGATCGCCATAGTAGGGCGAGAGAATGTCCTCGGCGGGGTCGAGGTCGATGGTGAAGAGCCGCGCGCCCAGGTGATCGAACGCCGAGATCCTGTAGTAGTCGCCGGTGTTGCCCAGCGTGTGGGCCGACCAGGCCTCGAGGTCCCCGTCGCCGTCCAGGTCGCCCAGGACGAAGGGGGAGGCCAGGGCGTTCGACTGCGCGTCGATCGCCTCCTGGGGGAAACCGGTCATGTTCGTGTAATCGAGGTTCTTGCCGTTGAAGCTCCACATCCGGTTGCTTCCGGCGTACCAGTCGCGTTGCGACCACATGATCTCGATGTCTCCGTCGCGATCGACATCCGCGGCGGATGGGCCCGGGAAGTTTGCGTTCGTCCCGTAGCCCATGTACATCTGCTCCACCGTGGGCCAACCGGGGAGGAAGGAGCCATCCCCGCGCAGCCCGAAGGTGTGACCGCCGGTCATGAAGATCTCGGCGGCCCCGTCCCAGTCGACGTCGACGACGGTCGGCGTGTAGGGATACCCCGCGCTGCCCAGGCCGAGATCGACGGGCCACCCGCGCGCCATGCCGCCCTGATCAGGGACCGAGGGCGTAGACTCGGCGCGGGATTGAACCCATTGCCCCGTGGAGGGCGTGTCGAGCACGCCATGGACGGGGCCGGCGCCCAGTGCTGGAGTTGTCGCACAGACGATTGCGAGCGCGAACATCAGGGGAGACCGCCTACCCATCGATGACCTCCTCTCAGATGCGGACCTTGTCGTGAGAGCCTCCGACATAACGGAGGATTCGAGCATAAGGAGAGTATCCCATTCGAGAGGGATCCTCAAGCCGAAGTCCGGCATATGTTCGCGGCCCACGGTTGTGGTATCCTTCCTCCGCCGGAGAACGTCTGGTACTCCTTCGCGCTCGTCCTCGGCTGTCTTCAGCCACGGAGGTCGCCATGAGATGGCTTGCCTCGGCCGCGCTCATCGCCGCCGTCACGGCGTTCGGATACGTCATCCCGGCTGGGGCGATCGAAGTCTCTCTGGAATGTTCCGCCGACTTCTACGCATCGGGGGACTCGGTCTTCTTCACCTGGACCAACGACACCGACTCGACCATCGTCGCGGGGAACCACCCCCCCTATGATATCTACCACGCCGAGACGGGCGAGCTCGTCTGCATGTACGCGTTCCCGATGGAGTACCATCTCGGGCCCCACCAGGTCGCCTACCTCTTCTGGGACCAGATCGACTGCGAGGGGAATATCGTGCCTCCGGGGCGTTACATCGTGCAGATCTGGTTCGTGATCGAAGTGCCGCCGCCGTATTTCCTGGTGGAGGATGACTTCATCATTCTCGACACCGCCTCGGCGCCGGAAGAAGGGCCGGTGTCGCGGCAGACGTCCTGGGGTAGAATCCGATCCACGTTTCGGTAGGGTGAAGCCGATGCCGGGCGCCGGCATCGTTCGCGGTCTCATGGTGGGACTTGGGTTGTCGGCGGCGAGATCGCCTCGATCCCCGAACATCGACAATCCGAGCCCTTTGTCCGTGGATGAGTCGTCCCGCCGGGTCGCGCCGACGACGCCGTCTTCCCCCGAGTCGTCCCGGCGCGCTATGATTCGGCGTTCGATTGAACCGATCCATCCCCCCAAGATGAGGTGCCCGATGAAGTCGACCGCCGCGATTCGTCCGCTCTGCGTCTCGAGCCTCATGCTCGCCGTCCTGCTCGGAGCTGCTCTCAGCCTGGCCGCACAGCCGCTCCAACCGTCCATGAGCGAGCTGCTCGATCTTCACCTCTCATGGCTGGGGGGCGCGGACGCCTTCGCCCGCGTTCGCACGGTCACTGCGGAAGGTCGCCTGGAGGTGTCCGGCCTGACCGGGAGCTTTCGCAACGTCCAGTGCCGGGACGGCCTCTCCCGGACCGAATACGACCTCGGCGTTCTGAAGGGCGCCACCGGCATTGGCCCCGATAGCGGGTGGGTGCTGAACGCGAGCGGTCAGCTCGAGCCGATCGGATCCGTGGAGGAGAAGCTCGTGCGCCGCGAGATCGGCCGCTCCTTCGGCTTGCATCTGCTCGGGCAGGACGGTTCGACCCGCGAAGACCTGGGCATGGAGGACAAGGAGGGAAAGAGCTTTCGCGTCATCCGGATGACCTATTCCGACGGCGATCGAATGGACCATTTTCTCGACCCGGCCGATGGGAGTCTCAGCTGGGTGCGCGAGCTGCGAGACACGCAGACGATTTGGCATCGCTACGAGGACTGGCGCATCGTCGACGGGTTGCGATTCGCCTTCCGCTCGAGCGTCCTGCACGAGAATCCGACCTCGGATCAAGTCGTGTCGCTCGAGCGCGTCGAGACGAGCGCCGAGTTCGATCCGGCCGCCTTCGCGCCTCCGGCCGGAAACCGGAAGCTGCACCGCTTCGTAGACGGCGGCACGGCGACCGAGTGGATGCCGATCACACTCCACCGGGGCGCCTACATCTACCTGCGGGGAACGATCAATGGCGTCGAGACCGAAATGCTGCTCGACTCCGGAGCGGGGATGACAGTCCTCGACAAGGCGTTCGCCGAATCGATCGGCGTGGCGAGCGCGGGCGAGGTGACGGCCCGCGGCACGTCTGGCGAGTCGACCGCCTCGATCGCCCAGGAGATCAATCTGCAGGTGGGAACCCTGGAGCTGAGCGGCATCTCTGCGGCCGTGATCGATCTCTCGCATATCTCGAGCCGGATCGGCCGGCCGATGCCGGTCATCTTCGGCAAGGAGGTCTTCCACGCCCTGGTCGTCGATGTCGACTATCCGGGGAGTCGAATCCGATTCCTCGAGTCGGAAGGCTTCACCTACGAGGGGCCCGGCAAACGGCTCGGGCTCTTCCCGGCGGAGGGAGGGCACAAACAGCTCGAGATCTCCGTCGAGGGGCTCTCCCCGGCGCGCGTCACCTTGGACACGGGAAGCGGAGCCGCTCTCGATCTCTTCGGTCCCTATGTCGACGAGAACCGGCTCCTTGAGAACCGCCAGACGGTATCGGAGGCCCTCACCGGCGGCGTCGGGGGGGTGGTGGTTCAGAAGGTCACAAGCCTTTCCGAGATCGAGATCGCGGGCTACACGCTGAAGGACGTCCCGGTCGGAATCGCGCGAACCGAGGCGGGAGCGTTCGACACCAGGCGATCCGCCGGGAACCTGGGCGCCGGCATCCTCAAGCGCTTCCGCGTCTTCTTCGACTATGCCCGCAGCTGCCTCTGGCTCGAGCCGACCGAGGCGACGCTCGCGGAGCCGTTCACACGCGAGCGCTCCGGGCTCCAGGTCGGTCGCGAAGGCGACGCGCTCCAGGTCTACTTTGTCGCTCCAGGCAGTCCGGCCGCAGGTGGGGACTGGAAGGTCGGGGAGAGGATCGTCGCGGTCGACGGCCAGCCGGTCGGGACCGAGTACCGCGAGGAGATCGATCGATTCGGCACACGCCCCGCCGGAAGCGTGATCCGCCTGACGCTCGCCGATGGCGCCGAGCGGACGATCACGCTCGCGCGCTATTACTGAGGAGCCGTCGCGCAGATCGATCGATGAGAGGACGGCCGGCCCGCGCATGGGGCCGGCCGTGTCGCATGGGCTCTATCGTGTCTCGTTGGCCGCGAGGTCGTTCTTCATCAGATAGAGAATCTCAGCTTCGAAGACCTTCTCCAATCCGGGGGAGTACCCCAGATGGCGGAAGACGATCCTCCCCTGGCGATCGATGATGAAGTTCGTCGGCGTCCCTTGGATCCTGAAGATTTCACGGGAGATCTGCCGATCATCGAGCGCGATGGGGAAGGTTGCGCCGACCTTTTCGATGAACGGGGCGTTCAGGTCGGGGCGATTGGCGTTGTCGATCGAGAGGACGGTGAAGTCGGGACCGCCGTGCTTGGCGTAGATCTCCTGCAGGTGCGGATACTCCGCACGGCAGGGGCCTCACGTATAGTGCCAGAAGTTGAGCAGGATCACCTTGCCCCGATGGTCGGCCAGCGAGATCGGCGCCGCTCCCGACTGGCTGGGCAGGGTGAAGTCAGAAACCGGAGTCGCCCCCTCGATCCGTCGGCGTTGGATCTCTGCGTTCACCTCGTCCATCGAGCCCCCGCCCGCGGCGACGATCCGCCCAAGGGCCTCGCGATAGTCCGGGTGCTCCATGTGGCTCAGAAGATCCAGGTAGATCGGCCGCGCCTTCTCCGCCATCCCGGCGGCGTCGTAGATGCGGGCCATATGGTCCTCGAGCTCGTCGTTCTTTTCCTCGATCAGGGACCGGGCCTCTTCCATCGGCTTCACCGCAGCGGCGGCGTCGCCCGCCCGGTACCGCGCCCATGCCTCGCTGTCGAGGCAGGAAGCCAGGCCCATCGGGTCGTTCTCCTGCCGGGCCTTGGCCACAGCCCGCTCGAGGATCGGCACGGCCAGGTCCAGATGCTCGCCGGCCACGGCGAGGTCCCAGCCGACCGCGTTGTACGGCATGGCGGACGGGTAGTCGTCCTTCATGAACGCCCGCACCAGGGACTCGACCTTCTCCGGGGCGTGATCCCGGGCGAGGTCGATCAGCTCGGGATAGACGTCGCCGCTGAGCGGGTGGCCGGGCCGCCGCTTGACGAATTCTTCAAGCGCAACGAAGCGCTCCGCGGTCTCCTGAATCTTGCGCGCCTCCTGGAGCGCAGTGCTATCCGCAGCCGTGGCAACCTGGCTGCCGGCGCCGCCTCCGCCGCCGCAGCCCTGGGCGAGCGCCAGCAGGAGCAGGGGGGCGATCCAGATGGGGGATCGGCATCGATCCTTTCGGCGATGGAGCATGCATTCCTCCTCGGTCCAGCATTACTTCGCTTGAAACGCCTCTCGGACAAGAGATGGTAACGGTGCGTCGAGGCGGAAGTGAAGCGACGAAAACACGCCGGGCGGCCCGGGGTCCATCCGGTCCGCCCGACGCTGGGGGAGGGGGCACACGCTGTGAATCGAGTATCTAGTTCTTCGACAACCGCTCGTTCTTCTCCTGGCACTTGAGACAGAAGCGCGCGTAGGGAAGCACCTCCAGTCTCTTTCTCTCGATCGGTCTGTTACACCACTCGCACGACCCGAAGCTCCCGTTCTCTATTCTCTGGAGCGCATCGCGAATCTCCTCGACCTGCCGGCCTTCCGCGTCGAGAAGCAGGAAGCCCGACTCGCGATCCGCCTCACTGGTCGCGGCTTCCGCCATGTGACTGGCGAACGCTCCGCCTTCCTCCAGATATCTCCGGCCTTGCTCCGCTACCGACTCCCTGAGCTTCCCGAGCAGGGTGCCGCGGGATCCGAGTTCATCGAGGAGCCGCCGTCGAAATCGACTTGTCGTCCTTCCGTCCATCTATCTCCTCCTGCGAGCCCGGAGCCCCGGGAACCGATGCCCGCCGCTCCAGGGGGACGGGGCGTTTCTCCGGCCCCGTCGCTGCCGAACTCGTTGGCGTATCTACAATCCGCGACGCTCCTAGATCCCGACTTTTTTGCGGGATTGTGCGCCGGGTGGTCGGAAGCGTCTAACTACTTGCGCCGCAGTCGATTCGATCTGGAGCTTGTTCCGGCCGAGGGCGACTCACTACGATGGCGAAGCGGTCGATTCGCGGCCCGAAGGAGAGCCGATGTATACGGTTACCCGGGAGCTGAGCTTCTCATATGGCCACCGGCTCCTGAACCACGAAGGAAAGTGCGCCCGCCTGCACGGGCACAACGGACGTCTTCGCGTCACGCTGGCGGCCCCGGACCTCGATGGGGTCGGAATGGTCGTCGACTTCATCGACATCAAGAAGACGCTGGCGCATTGGATCGACGAGACCCTCGATCACCGCATGATCCTCCATCGGGACGACCCGGCGGCCCGGGCGCTCCGCGCTCTGGGAGAGCCGCTCCACGAGGTCGATTTCAACCCGACCGCGGAGAACATCGCCCGGCTGGTCCACGATCACCTCCGTGCGGCAGGCCTGCCGGTCGTCCAGGTCTCTCTGGAGGAGACGGAGAGCTGCTCGGCCGCCTATTCCAGCGACCAACCCTGACGAAAGCTGCTGCGTCCGCTTCATGCCCGCGTTATCGTCCGGCGCGAGGAAACCCGCATGGAACCACCTAGCGATCCGATCCGACCGCCTGATGCGGCGGCGACCGGTCCGACGACCCCGGAGGAGGAATCCCTCCCCGATCCGGGTGTGCTCGAGCTGCGCAGGCGGGCCCTCGCCCTGGGCTTCGGGATCGTCGCGCTCGGGACCTTCGTCCTGCTCGTCGCGATCTACCTCCAGCTTGCCCATGAGATTCTCTGGGCGAGCACGCTCGCGGTCCTCTTCTATCCACTCCACCGCAGGATCCTGGCCCTGGTCGGGGGACGTGTCACCCTTGCCGCGACCATCAGCACCCTCGTCTCGCTCGCAATCCTCTTCATCCCGGCCGTTCTCCTGGTCTTCAATCTGGTTGGAGAGGTCCGCTCGATTCTGCCGGGGCTGGGCGAAGGGTTCGGAGAGCGAGCCTATGGGGAGATCTCCGAGTGGCTCGAGCGCTCGCCGCTCCGCGGGATCGCCCATGTCCTCCTGACGCAAGAGCCGGGGAGGGGCGCCGCGGCGCTGGAGCTCGAGATCGCCAAGGCCGCGGTCTGGATGCAGGATTTCCTGTTGGATCAGCTGCGGACGGTGACGAAGAGCCTTCCCGCCGCGGTCTTCCAGTTCATCGTGACGGTCGTCGGGTTCTTCTTCTTCCTCCGACACGGTCCGGGCTGGATCCGGGCGCTGCAGGCTGCGCTGCCGCTGAGCCCCGTCCACTCCGAGCGATTGTTCACCATCGCGGGGCAGTCGGTGAACGCGGTCTTCCGCGGGGTGATCCTGACGGCGGCGGCGCAGGGAGTGCTGGCGGGCATCGGCTTCTGGTTCGTGGGCGCCGAAGTTCCGATCCTTCTGGCGGGGCTCACGTTCGTCTGTTCCTTGATCCCATTCGTCGGCGCGGTGGCGGTCTGGCTCCCCACGGCGGCCGTCCTCTTGATTGTCGGCAGGGTCGGGGCGGCGATCGGGCTCACCATCTACGGCGCTCTGGTCGTCAGCCTGATCGACAACTTCTTGAAGCCGTATCTGATCGGCAAGGAGATGCGGCTTCCCACGCTTTGGCTCTTCCTGGCGATCATCGGCGGAATCAAGCTCTTCGGTTTCCTCGGCCTGGTCGTCGGCCCGGCCGCGCTGTCCCTCGCATTCGCCTGCTACCGGATCTACACGGAAGGACGCAAGATCGCGGCCTGATTGTGTATACTCGCGCGTCCGCTCCGCTGGTTCGTTTTTCGGGGCGGACAGGAAGGCGGCTTACCTTGATCGATACCGGCACCGTCTATTTCTCCGTCGATGTGGAGGCCTCCGGGCCGCTGCCTCCGGACTACAACCTCGTTTCGATCGGCGCGGTCGAGGTGCGGCCCGATGGCGAGTCACACCGTCTGGGACGCGAGTTCTACGTCGAGCTGAAGCCGGTCTTCCCGGGCTTCCGGGCCGAGTCGATGGCCGTGCACGGGATCCCGAGGGAGCATCTGGAGCAGGCCGGCACGGACGCGCGGGAAGCGATGGCGCAGTTCGACGCGTGGATGCGCCGGTGTCTGCAGCCGGGCGAGAAGCCGGTCTTCGTGGGGCACAACGTCGTCTTCGATTGGGCCTACATCAACTACTACTTCCACCACTTCGGCATGGAGAATCCGTTCGGATACAAGGCGATCGACTCGAAGTCGCTCGCAGTGGGAGTCCTCAAGATCTCCTGGTGGGATGCGAACAAGGACTTCCTGCAGGAGAGGCTTCCAGGGCTCACGCCGTTGCCGCCCGAGCTCGTCCACAATGCCCTGCACGACGCTCGCTACCAGGCGCAGATCCTGACGGCGCTGCTCGACTGGAAGGAATGAGGTCAAGAGACGCCGCGACGGGCCCGCTCCTCGGGGCGCACATGTCGATCGCGGGAGGGGTCCACAACGCCTTGCTCCATGCCGCCCGCCACCACTGTCGCGCCGTGCAGCTTTTCAGCAAGTCGTCGAACCAGTGGGCCTCCAAGCCGCTCACCGAGGAAGTCGTGGAACTCTGGCGCGAGACGCGGTCGAGGCACCCCATGCTCCCGGTCGTCCATGATTCGTATCTCATCAATCTCGCCTCACCCGAGCCGGCGCTCCTGAAACGTTCGCGCCAGGCGTTCCTCGAGGAGGTGAAGCGTTGTGAGATCCTCGAGATCCCCTACCTCGTCTTCCATCCAGGGGCGCACATGGGAGCGGGCGAGGCCGCGGGAATCGCGCGCATCGCCCAGAGCATCGACTGGGCGCTTGATCATTGCGGTGGGGGAAGCGTGACCCTCCTGCTGGAGACCACCGCGGGGCAGGGCAGCTCGGTCGGCCACCGCTTCGAGCATCTGGCGGGGATCATCGGCGAGAGCCGCCATCCGGAGCGGATCGGCGTGTGCGTCGACACATGCCACATCTTCGCCGCCGGATACGACATCCGGACTCCCGAATCCTACACGGCGGTCTTTCATGAGCTCGATCTCCGTGTCGGGCTCGATCGTCTCCGCTGCTTCCACCTGAACGACTCGCGCAAGGGCCTGGGCAGCCGTGTGGACCGTCACGAGCACATCGGTCGTGGATGCGTCGGCCGGACTGCCTTCCGCCTCCTGATGGCCGATCCCCGATTCGTCGAGATCCCGAAAATCCTGGAGACGCCGAAGGAAGATGAGATGGATCGCAGGAACCTCTCCCTCCTGCGGCGCTACGCCGGCGCCGGATCAGGCAGGACGGCGAGCGAGTAGGGAAAACGTGAGCGGCAGCCGGCCGCGGCGCTCGGGGCGGAGGTTCGGCATGCAGTCGTAGTACGGCTCGGCGTGCTCGCCCAATCTCTCGATCGCAAGACCGGTCGAGCGCAGGGCCTCGAAGATCGCCGCGATCGTCCACTGCCGCTCGTGCTTCACGGCGTGCTCCCCGATCTCCATTCCCATGTCCCCGAGGTAGCCCGAGGACCATCCGCGATTCGACTCCGCGTGCCTGAAGTAGTCGGAGCCGGTGGGGACGAGGTCATCCGCCTCCAGATCGAAGAGGATGAGCGCCGGGTGGTCGTCGAGGAGGTGGAGGACTCCGCCCGGCTTGAGGAGACGCGTCACGGTCGCGGCCCAGGCGCCGAGGTCATGGATCCAGCATATCGCGCCGCGGCCCGTGTAGACGAGGTCGGCGGTGCCGTCGAGCTCGGCCGGCGTGTCGAGGACGTCGCAGCGAATGAACCGGGCGGGCGCCTGCAGCGCCGTGGCCAGACTTCGCGCGTTTTCGATGTGGAGATCGGAGATATCCACCCCGATCACTTCCTTCGCTCCCTCCAGCCAGAGCGATAGGGTATCCCGCCCAGAGGCGCACTGAAGGTGGATCGCCCGTCCGCACCAGGTGTGGAGATCGCCGAGGTTCGCCCGCTCGATCGGATGGACATTGCTCTCGCCGCGCCTCAGGGATGCGAGAGTCTCGGCGAGCTCCGCGGCGTACTGGACTGCCGCCTGGTTCCAGGCGAGCCGGTTCTCTTCGTGGCGGCGACGCGCCTCTTCGGGCGTGGAGGCCGGAGCCTCCACGTTGACCGTCGGTTGCAGTCGATCTCCCGGTGTGGCGTCCGTCATCTCACGATGGTCAGGACGCGCCGCTCGGTTCGTCCCGGGGACTCGATGCGCAGGAAGTAGATGCCCGAGCTGATGGCGTCGATCTCCCAGGAGATCTCCGGCGCCGCCGGGCTTTCGATCCTCCGCGCGGCGATCCTCCGCCCCGCGGCATCGTGCAGCGTCAACTCGATCGCGCCGCGGCCCGGGCTCGGAAGCCTCAGGTGGACCCGCTCGCGGATCGGGTTGGGGAAGATTCGAACTGGGCTCGACTGGAATCCGGCCAGCTCGGGCGTCGAGGCGGATAGATCCTGGGATCCGCCAGCCGCGTGATAGCGCGCGGCGAACTCCTGATAGAAGAGGTTCGCGAGGTTGAAGTCCTCGATGTAGATCATGTTCTCGTCGTTGCTCTCGTCGGCGGAGTTCGACCAGTTGGAGCTTCCCGTGATCACGGTCGGCCGTCCGTCGATTCGATGCGCGTCGAGGATCATGTACTTGTGATGATTGAACCCCGGCTCCTGGTCCAGCCAGACGTCGGCGGCCGGGTTCCAGGGCGCATCGCCGCCGACTCCCTTCATCTGCTGGTAGATCGTCTGGCCGCTCTGCCCCGAGTCGAAGACCCCGCGCACGGGTCCGGGAACGTTCATGTAGAGGTTCTTCAGCGCCCCTTCGACGTCCGTGCGGGTGAAGGAGAGGATCGAGAAGTGGGCCGAGGCCGTCGCCTCGTAAATGCGGGACGTGAGAGTCGACATCGTCTGGTCGGAGGGGCCGAAGTAGACCCGGACGTCTCGTCCGCCGACGCGCAGGGTTTTCGGCGTGTCGTTGCGCTTCAGATGGCTGAAGCGGGACTTGGCCTGGTCGGGCACGTTGCCTGTCGATCCCCACAGCTCGTCGATCTCCATCGTGTAGATCTGAGCGAGCGCCTCGTCCTGCACGAGCACGATGTTCTGGGCGTCGGTGTAGGTCCCGCCCTGCGTGACGTTCCAGGACCCCGTCAGGACCCAGTCGTTCTGGGGATCGTCGTCATAGCGGTGATCGAAGACCCAGAACTTGTGGTGCATCTCGCCCGCGTCATTGTTCAGAGCCCCGTAGGTGTCGTCGATCACGCGTATCCCCGCGTTGATGAGGCGCTGGACCTGGGGCGAAGTGGGGCTGCGATAATCGGTGACGAACCGGATGTGGACGCCGCGCTGGTGCGCCGCGATCAGCGCGTCGGCGGGCCCCGCCAAATCGAAGGAGTAGATCGCCACGTCGATCGAGTGCTCGGCGGCGTTGACCCGATCGATCAAGATGGCGGCAAGGTCGCTTCCTCCGACTGCGATCTCGCCAATGGCAACCGATGGATCGACGCTCTTGTTGAAGCAGGCGAGGATCTCGCCGCTGGATCGGCTGCCGCCCATGAAAGGCCGATGGGCGAGGATGAGATCGCCGTTGGCGTCCGAGCTCGTGATTCGGGCCAGGTACGGGATCGCGGGCTCGAGCCCCGTCAAGGTGACCAAGTGCTCGGTGACCGGAGAGGAATCGTAGACGGTGCCGAACTCGTAGTCAGTGGTCGTTCCGTAGTCGACCTTGCTGGAGGAAGGAACATCGGTCGTCCACGTGACGACGACATCGTTCGGGCTGATCTGGGTGAAGGCGGGACCCGCGAGGAGCTTCGGACCCGGCCGCTCGACCACGTCGGAGGCGGATCGCGGGATGATCTCGTAGCCGTTGATCCAAGGCGCCGCGTAGGCGCCGTACTGCTTCAGGACCCCCACGATGTCGAAGTTGCCCATCGGTCCGGGAAGCTCGTTCACGTCAGTGTCCCAGTCGATGTAGAGCATGCAAGTCCCGGTCTCGTCGTAGAGCGTCATGGGCCCGCCGGGCCAGCGCCCATCCAGCGAGACCCGCTCGAGACGAATCAGCATGCTCTCCTGCGGTTCGCAGTAATCCGTGCCGAATTGCCCTGCGACCTGCGCGCAGGTGAGCGTCGTCGGCTCGGGCTGGACCGCGCCGGAGGCGTGCCTCGTCCAGCTCGTCGGGGAGATTTCGGTGAGTCCACGGTACTGGATGATCGTTCCGACGACGGTGAACGAATCTCCGAGGGCGAAGGTCGTCGTCGGAGAGTTCTTGTAGAGATTGATCGCTCCCGTGGGGTCCTGCAGATAGACCTCGGTCCAGCTCGAGGCGAAAGTCCCCGTGCCGACCGTCACGACTCCGGTCACGGTGACCGCTTGGTTCAGGTTGTTGGCCTGCCCAAGGGCGTTGTTGCAGTGGAGGCTTCCCATCGGCGTTGCGTCGACTTGAGGAGGGGCGAGACACACTGCGAGAGCGGCGGCCAGGATCCGGAGGCGGGGCATGTTGGCTCCTTCGACTCTGATGGAACGGGTTGCATGAAGGATGGGTCTATGGTCGCAAACGCCACAACTCTATCACGGCGGGCGCTCCCGCGCCATGGGGAGCGCCGTTCCGGCGCCGTATGGAGGTGATCCGGAGCGCCGACATCTGCTAAAATAGATGGATTGATGGAGGTTCCGCGATGCGACGTCCCCCGAGCGTAGGTCGGGCAGCACGGCGCGCGCTGCGCTGGGCGCCGGTCCTGGCGGTCGTGCTGGTTGTGTGTGCCGAGATCCCCGTCCTGGCCCAGGCCCCCGCTGAGACGGGCCAGGCGCCCGTCGAACCGGTGGAGCCTGCCCCGGAGAGCCCGCAGCTGCCGCCCGAGCTCGAGGCGCTGGCCGTCAAGATCTTCGACGAGCTGATTTCGCCTTGTTGCTGGACGACGACGGTGGCGACCCATGGTTCGGGCGCCGCTCCGCGTATCCAAGCCGAGGTTCGGGGGATGGTCTCGCGCGGAATGTCGGAGCGCGAGATCCTCGATCACTATGTCGCGCAGTTCGGCGAGAGGATTCTCGCCAAGCCGAAGAAGAGAGGATTCAATCTGGCCGCCTACTGGGTCCCTTACCTGGCGATCCTGGCCGGCGCCGCGGTGATCGTCGGGATCTTCCGCCAGCGCCGGCGCGTGCGAGGTTCGGGCTCGGGCCCCCGGGAGGCGATCGTGGGCGACGGCGCTCCTCCGAATCCCCCGCGGAAACCCGCGGAAGGGATCGACGAGGAGTACCGGCGCAGGCTCGAGGAGGAGCTTCGCCGCACCTCCTGAGTGGAAAGTCACGACAGTCGAAGGTCATTGGGCGGCATTCGCAGGCCCGCCGGACTGCCGCCCTGGCGCGATCAGCTTCAGTGGAGGTCCATCCATGAATCCGCACCCCCGGCGGCTCCTGCCCACCGCCCTGATGTTCCTGCTCACAATCCCCTCGATCCTCGCCGCCGGCGCCATCGATCCGGCGCTGGAGACCGCGCTGGGGACTCTGGCTTCGGACGAGATGACCAGCGTGCTCGTCCTCATGCGCGATCAGGCGCCAATCGCAACGCTCGATCGGGCGTTGAGCGACGCGGAGGCCTCGCGGGCCGTACGGCACGAGACGATCGTCCGCTCGCTTCGGGCGGCGGCCGCGGGCCAGATCGATCTCGCCACCGATCTGGACCTTCGGATGCGGGACGGAGAGGTCGAAGGTTATACGACCTACTGGATCGTGAACGCTGTCGTCCTGCGGGGGAATGCGGCCGCGATCCGAGAGATCGCGGATCGCCCCGATGTCTCGCGCGTCTTCCTGAATCCGAGACCGGAGTTGATCACACCGGTGAGGGACGGGGACGAGGGGCCATCGTTGCGTGGAATCGGCGTGACTCCCGGGGTCCGGGCGATTCAGGCCGATCGTGTGTGGGAGGAGCTTGGTCTTGTGGGGCGGGGGAGGCTCGTCGCCAACATCGATACTGGCGTCGACGGGAACCACCCGGCGCTCACGAGCCGCTGGCGCGGCAATAACGGCAATCCCTGGCATGAGTGCTGGCTGGATGTCCTCGGCAACGGCACGCAGTACCCCACCGACGGCGGAGGTCACGGCACGCATGTGATGGGGACGATGACCGGTCTCGGCGCCGAGACGGGAGACACGGTCGGCGTGGCCTGGGGCGCGCAGTGGATCGCCTGCAACGCGATCGGCCAGGGGGCCAATGAGGAGTTCGACAACGATATCCTGAACGCGTTCCAGTGGCTGGCCGATCCGGACGGGGATCCATCGACGATCGACGACGTCCCGGACGTCGTGCAGAACTCCTGGGGCGTCCACGAGGGGTTCGGCTATCCCGATTGTTTCGACGGCTGGTGGCAGGTCATCGACAACTGCGAGGCGGCCGGCTGCGTCGTCACCTTCTCCGCCGGCAATGAGGGGCCAGACCCGATGACGCTCCGCTCGCCGAGCGACCGTGCGACGACGCCGGTCAACATCCTCGCCATCGGCGCGGTGGACGCCACCAACTACGAATGGCCCTATCCCATCGCCGACTTCTCCAGCCGCGGTCCGACCGGATGCCCGGGCAACGACATCAAGCCTGAGGTCGCGGCTCCCGGAGTCGACGTCTACTCGTCGGTGCCAGGCGGCGGCTACAGCCAGAACTACAGCGGCACCTCCATGGCGGGGCCGCACGTCGCCGGCATCGTGGCGCTCATGAGAGAGGCGAATCCCGATCTCGAGGTCAACACGATCAAGCAGATCCTCCTCGACACGGCGATTGATGAAGGCGATCCCGGAGAGGACAACGACTATGGCTTCGGCTTCGTCGACGCCTTCGCCGCCGCCTCGATCGCGCTCGAGGGGACCGGGGTCCTCGAAGGGCAGATCCTGAATCTCACGGACGGCGGGACTCCACTGAAGGGGGCGGTCGTGAGCCTGATCGGCTCGGCGGCCCATTTCCCGTCCAACGACGACGGTCTCTACCGAGGTCACGCGATCGCCGGCGATTACACGGCGGTCGCGAGCCACCCGTCCTTCTCCTCCGATAGCGCGGCGGTGACGATCGCGCTCGACGGCACTGCGTCGCAGGACTTCGGTCTGTGGGACATCGCGGGGCCCGAGATCACCGCGGTGGACGACCCGCGCACCATTCCCGACCCGACAGGGCCGTACGAGATCCACGCGACGATCCGTGACATGAGCTCGATCGAGTCGGCCACGCTTTACTATCGGGTGAATCTCGCCTCCTGGCAGCAAACGGCGATGTCGGCCACCGGCGACGTTTACGCGGGACCGATCCCTGGCCAGATCGCGGGGAGTCGCATCGACTTCTACGTGACGGCGAGCGACGTCGGTCAGAACCACTCGATCTTCCCGCCGAACGCCCCGGATGAGTTCATCACCTTCTATGTGACGATCCCCGTCTTGGTCGACAATGTGGAGAGCGACCTCGGCTGGTCGCTCGGCTATCTCGGGGACACAGCCACCAACGGAATCTGGATCCGGGATGATCCGGTGGGGACCTTTGTGGGCAACCGGCCGATGCAGCCGGAGAACGACCACACGGAGGATCCGGGGCACATCTGCTTCGTCACGGGAAACGCCGAGCCGGGTCAACCCGCGGGAATCCGGGACGTCGACGCCGGATGCACGAGCCTCGTCTCTCCAGTCGTGGATCTCGCCGGCGCGGAGACGGTCTACCTCTACTACTGGAGGTGGTTTGGCCAGTATGGACTCGCCGGGGACACCTTCACCGTGCAGGTCACGACGAACAACGGCCTCACATGGACGGACATCGAGCTACTGACCTCCGTCGCCAACCGCTGGACCGAGGTCCTGGTTGACCTGGCAGATTACATCACGCCGAGCGCGACCACGCGCCTGCGCTTCCGGGTCTGCGACAACGCGACCGACAGCACCGTCGAAGGGGCGGTGGACGATGTCTCGATCGAGATTCTGCCGGAGCTTCCCGCTTCCGTCGGAGGCGACGGGAGCGCCGCCGGGCTGATCCTCTACCCCGCGCAGCCGAATCCCTCGAGCGGCGCGACGAGAATCGTCTTCCGGATGGCGACGCCGGGACGAGCGACGATCGATCTCTTCGACGTCGCGGGCCGGCATGTCCGCGCGCTCGCCGACGCGTCATTCGAGGCCGGCACGCACCAGATCGAGTGGGATGGTCTGGATGATTCCGGCAATCGCGCCGGCGCGGGAGTCTACTTCTACCGCCTCGTGGCGGGCGGCTCGAGGCATAGCACGCGGCTCGTGCTGTCGCCCTAGTCGGGCGAGAGCCGCAGCGAAGGCGAGGCCCCTGCCGGATCGATTCCGGCAGGGGCCATTTCAGATTGCCGCTCTAGAGGCTAGCGCTTGTCGACCGGGACATAGGGCGCGCTGATCGGTCCCAGATAGATCGCCCTCGGCCGGAAGATCCGATTGTCCGCCAGGTACTCGAGGGCTCGGGCCGTCCAGCCGGCGACGCGGCTCACGGCAAAGATCGGGGTGAACATCGCCGTCTCGATCCCCATGGCGCGATAGATCAGCCCCGAGTAGAAGTCGACATTCGGAAAGATCTTCTTCTCGCCGAGCTGCGCGCAGACAAGGGCGTCGAGCTTCACGGCGATATCGTAGAGCCGCTTCACCTCTTGATCCCGCGTGCAGAGGACCCCCGCCAATGGGCCGAAGATGCGAGCGCGGGGATCGTAGGCCTTGTAGACCCGGTGGCCGAATCCCATCACCTTTCTCTTGGTCTCCTGCGCCTTCTTGAACCAGGCCTCCACATTGTCAGGGGAGCCGATCTCCTCGAGATCGTAGAGCACCATCTCGTTGGCGCCACCGTGAAGCGGACCCTTCAGCGAGGCGATCCCCGCGACGACGCTTCCGTACATGTCGGAGAGAGAGGAGTTCACCACCATCGTGGTGAAGGTCGAGGCGTTCATCCCGTGATCGGCGTGCAGGATGAGGGAGATGTCCATCGCCCTCTCCATCACCGGATCGGGTTTCGTCCCCGTCATCATGTAGATCAGGTTCGCCGCGTGGCTCAGCGTCGGATCCGGATCGATCGGCTTCTGGCCCTTGCGGATGCGCGCGATCGCCCCGGTCAACGTCGAGATCTGGGCGATCAGGTGGATGGCGATCTCCGTCTCGTTTTCGATCGACGTGTCATCGGCCCTCGGATCGAGCGTTCCCTGGACGGAGACGGCGGTCCGCAGGCTCGACATCGGGTGGACCGTTCCGGTGGGCACGAACTCCAGCACGCGCCTCGTCTCAGGTGAAAGCGGCGAGTGTCTGCGGATCTTCTCCCGGAAGGCGTCGAGCTCGGCCCGTTTGGGGAGGTGTCCAAAGAGCAGGAGAAACGCCGTCTCTTCGTAGGTGGAGTTCTCGGCGAGCTCGAAGCAGTTCAATCCTCGATACACCAGCCAGCCCTTGGCGCCGTTGACGTAGCCCACCGACGTGTCGCAGGCGGGCGCCCCTTCGAGCCCCTTTCCGATCGTCGCCTCGACGGGCCACTCGTGAGGGCCTGTCGCCTTCGGCTCGGGCTCGTCGTTCGTCTCGCGGTAGGCCTTCTCCTTCGCCGCACGGACCAAGGCGGTGATATCGGCGGTCGTGGTCATCCGTATTACCCCCGTTTCTTCAGCGCGAATTGCGCCCGGATTGGGTCGGATGAAACTCGACTCCGGCGCGCGACTCTAGAATATACTGCCTCCCATCGAGGTTGTCTTGTTCGATCCCCTGGAGGAGGAATGTCGCCGCCGATGGATGGGATGCCCGACTCCCTCTCAGCGGATGCCGCGGGGCTGGCGGAGGATCTGGAAAGGGGAGAGACGGCCGATCGCCGGCTGGAATCGACTCCGCCCGATCGCGTGATCGCGGCTTTGGGGGAGCTCCTCGCGCTGCACCGCTCTGCGGACGGGCCGGATCGCGAGAGGGCCCGCCGGCTGCTCCTGGCGGTGATGGACGCGGGGCGCCGTCCCGCTTTCCTCAGAAGGATCTACGGGACCCCAGCGGCAGACGAATGGCTGGCGGGCACGCTCCGTGCGATCGAGGAGGCGGATCTCACGATCGGCGATCTCCTAATGCTCCGCGCAGCCCAATCTCCGGATCGGGTTCTCCTTCGCATCCCGACCCGCGGCGGCGATTTCGACCTGAGCCGGACGGAGGTCGAGTCGCGCACGAGGACGATTGGGGCGGCCCTATTGCGAATGATTTCACAATCATCCTCACGGGTCCCGGTCGCCATCCTCTCTCCCAATCGTCTGGAGACGATCCTCGTCGATTTGGCCTGCCTGAGGAGCGGCATCGTCGACGTCCCGATCGCGGCGGACGCCACGACCGACCAAGTGCGCTTCATCCTGGAGCAGACGGGTCCGGAAATGCTCTTTGTATCCGACGTCCAGCGGCTCGAGGCGATTCGCGCGAGCGGCCCGCTCCCAGGCTCTCCCCGGATCGTTCTCTTCGATCCTCCAGAGGATTGGACCGGAGGAGGGGAGCTCAATCCTCTCTCGGAGATCGAAGCGGAGGGGGCCGGCGGGGACGGACCGGGAATCCTGCCCCGCCCACGCGCCGGCGATCTCGCCACGATCATGTTCACCTCGGGGACCACGGGCCGTCCCAAGGGGATTCGCTTCAGCCACAGGAACATCCTCTACAAACGCTACTGCAGGGCCATCGCCCTTCCCGAGATCGGCGAGGAGGACACATTCCTCTGCTATTTGCCCCTCTTCCACACCTTCGGCCGCTGGCTCGAGATGACCGGATGCGTCTTCTGGGGCGCGACCTACGCGATGATGGAGAACCCCTCGATCGAGGCGCTGCTCCGGGGGATGCGCCGGCATCGCCCGAGCGTGTTCATCTCGATTCCCAAGCGATGGATCCAGCTCTTCGAGAAGATCCACGAGACCGCCGGCGCGTCTCCGGACGACGCGGTCAGACCCGATCCGGCCCGCCTGAGCGAAGCCGTCGCGCAGACGACGGGCGGAAGGCTCCGGTGGGGGCTCTCCGCAGCGGGGCACCTCGATCCCGACGTCTTTCAGTTCTTCCAAAGGAATGGCATCGAGCTGCTGAGCGGGTTCGGGATGACCGAGGCTACCGGCGGGATCACCATGACGCCGCCTGGCCGCTACCGTCGAGGGACCGTCGGAGTCGCGCTGCCGGGAATCGAGATCCGCCGGGGCGAAGACGGCGAGCTCCTCTGCCGGGGACCCTACATGATGCTCGGCTACGACGATCCCGACGAGCCGGAGCGCGACTACGAGAGGGAGTGGTTCGGCACGGGCGATCTTGTCCGTGAGGATCCGGACGGCTACTTCGCGATCGTCGACCGAAAGAAGGACATCTACAAGAACGTCAAGGGGCAGACGATCGCGCCACAGCGGATCGAGAACATGTTCACCGAGTTCGAGGAGATCAAGAGGGTCTTCCTGGTCGGCGACGGACGCGAGTACAACACTCTCCTCATCTACCCGGACCCCGAGGCGGCCGGCCGACGATTGCAGAAGCTCACGCCCGTGGAGCTGCGCGATTACCTCTCCAACTTCATCGTCTCCGTCAACCGATTCCTCGCCCCATACGAGAGGATCGTCGAGTTCGACCTGCTGCCCCGCTATTTCCGGGAAGACCGCGGGGAGCTCACGCCGAAGGGGACGTTCGTCCGAAAGGTGGTGGAGCGCAACTTCAAGGAGCTGATCGACGGGCTCTATGCCCGGGCCTATGTCGTCCTTCACGCCGACGGCATCGAGGTTCGCTTTCCCACCTGGCTCCTCCGCGAGATGGGGCTGACCTCCGATGCGCTGGCCGTGGATCCGGGCGCGATCCGTCTGCGCCCCACGGGTGGGCGACTCGTCGTGACGCGAAGCGGCGCCGCGCCCGGGCGCATTCGCGTCGGCAGCTATCTCTACGCCTTCGATGCGACGGAGCGCGCGGGACCGATCGTCGTCGACCTCGATCCGATCCTGCGCGTGCCCCGCCACTGGATCGGCAACTCGGAGCTGGTCCACTTTGTCGGCGCCGAGCGGATCCGCCGCCCGCGGCGCGGCTCGGAGGGGGACGGGCTGATCGCCATTGAAGGTTGGCAGCGCTCCGTGCTCCTGGACGAGGAAATCCGACGGAGCTTCGCGGAGGCCCGGCGCCACGATGAGGGCGGTTCGGCGGGCGTCCACGCCGCCGCCGGGCTTCTCCTCTCCTCGCAGGGAGTGGAGGCGCAAGAGGCGATCGCAGTCCTCGCTTCGTTCTACGAGGATCCGGACCGGGAGGAGGCGGGGCTCGTGCAATCCTTCCTTCCGCTCTTGCGGTGGCACCCCGAGCGCGATATCCGCCGGCGCTCGCTGGAGATGCTCCTCGCGCGCGCTGCCGATGAGGGCGCGTACGATCTCATCCGGCGCTACATCGCCGTGGATGCCGAAATCCTGGACGGCGATCTCACGGAGCGGCTCCTCTCATTGGATCTCGCATCCGGAGCGGCGCAATCGTTCGTCCAGCTCGCCCGCGACACCGATCCCGGGTCGGATCCCTGGACGATTCCGACGGGGCGCAGGAGGGTGGCCTCGCTCTTGCGGTTCATCGCCTCCCTCGCGATCCGGCAACCCCGCTGGTACGCGGCCGTCCGTCGGGTGCTCGTCCGTCGGGCGCTCGGCGACTCGGATCCAGAGATCGCGCAGCGCGCGGCATCTGAGCGGCGCCGGCTCGATGACGCGTTTCGACTCTGGATCGCCTCGGCGGTCTCGGAGCCCTCGGATCCCGAAGCGAGTGAGCCGATCCCGTGGGAGGAAACTCTGGCCTTCGACGAGGAGATCGAGCCCGCGTTCCGTGGACAGATCGCGCAGGCGTTCGCCGAGTCCACGCTCCTGCGGGAATCGATCTTCCTCCTGGGCGACCAGACCCTCGTCTCGCGCAGCGACCTGCTTCCCGGCGGGATCTGGGTGAGTCCCCTCCGTTCCTCGACCGGTTGTCCGGCAGCGCGCATCGTCGTGCGGACCCGCGGAGGGCGACGCTTCGAGTTCGCCGTGCGCCGTTGCGGACTCGAATCCCAGGTCGACGCTGCCCATGAGATCGATTGGCTGATCCGGCTGGGGACGGAGGAGCGCGGCCGCCGACTCGTGGCCGAGGTGGGCGGATACTGGCGCGAGCTCGGCCTGTGGAGCGAGGAGCACTTGCCGGACGAATCGGTGGAGGAAACCCTGCGGCGGATGCTCCGCCCGAATGATCCGGAGGCGAACGAGCGCGTCGCGGCCCTCTGGCCGCATCTTGCGTGGTCTGCCCTGACCGCTTTCCTCGACCTCTGGCAGCGGACCGGACGGAAGTCGATCCTCGCCAGTCCGACGCCGGAAGGCATCGCCGTCGCCCCCCACGACTACCAGGAGGGCTCGAGGATCATCGCCCTGGGCGTCCGCGAGGAGTTCACCGCCCTGGCGCCGATGTTGCGGGAGCTGCACGAACGCTTCGTCCAGGAGACGGAGCGGCGTTATCCGGTGCTCCGCGGGGGCGCCCCCCGGCGAGTCGTCTTCTCCGCCCTCATCGAGGCGCTCGGACTCGAGGTGACGATTCCGCTCCTTTGGCGCGCGCTCGCGGAGATGCGGGATCTCGCCGGTTCGGGCGCCGATCCAGAGTGGGCCGGCTGGAAGGGAGATCTGTCCGCCTACATCGACGAGATCGAGCGCGACGGGTACGTGCCGAGGAGGCTCATGATGGCGGTTCGTCGCTACCGCGCCTGGGTCCGGTTGAACCCGGGCGCCTCGCTCCCGGCGAGGGCGATGACCCTGCAAGAGATCTACGAGACCTACAATCTACTGGCGCTCGAATCGGTCCATCCGGAGATGCGGGTGCGCTTCTTCCGCATGACCGTCTTCGCCGACGCGCGACCCGAGCTCGCGTCCGAGCTCGACGCTCTCATCCGCGCCCACAGGGACACGCCCCTGGCCATGGACGCGCTCCTGCGGAGGATGACGATCCTCCATCGTTCCGCCTCGCTCGACGAGGAGGAGACCTACTTCCTGGCACGGATGACCTACTCGCATCTGCGGCCTACGCAGCGCGTACGCATTGAGATTCTCGAGGAAGGCGGGGAATCGACGGCCGAGATCGTCGAGGAGGTGTCGGACGATCAGGGCGGACGTCTATGGATCCGCAGCGCCGCGAATCCGAAGGAGGTGATCCGGCTCTATCACCTCTTCGAGCATGCGGGCCTCACGGTCGCATTCCGCCCCGAGCATCGATTCCTTCTGGTCCTCGACGAGGGCGAGAACGTGGCGGGCGGGCTCTTCTACCGGCCCATCAGACGGGAGAGGGTCCACATGGAGAAGATCGTCGTCGGTCCGCGCCATCGAGGACGCGGGGTCGGGGAGAAGCTGATGGAGAGCTTCCTTCAACGCATGCGCGACGACGGCAGGACGAGCGTCACCACGGGATTCTTCCGGGCGCACTACTTCTACCGATTCGGCTTCCGCCTTGAAAGGGGCTTCGCCGGTCTCGTGAAAGATCTCGAGGCCGCCGAAGTTCCGGAGGAATAGGAGGGCTCGTGCGCATGCGTGGCTTCCTCCGCGTGATCGCGTTTCTCGCGGCAGGTCTCGCGAGCGCTGCGGCTCCGCGCATCTCCGGCGCGGGCGGCGCCGCCGCGGGCGAGCGGATCATGGAGCTGGCCTACGGCCCGGGACGCGACGCAATCGACACGACCCGCGTCGATCTGACCGATCCATGGATGACTCTTGTGCAGAGCTTTCGGGTCGAAGAGAATGGCGTCCTCTCGATTCTGACCGCCGGTCCCGAGTGCCAGAGCGTGCGCCGGTTCCGCAGTCGAGACGGAGTGGCTCGCGAGACGGAACGGATCGATCTGCCCCCGGGCGTCGGGCGGGTGGAGGACTTCCTCGGGGTCGAGAGCGATCTCATCGTCTCACGGCCGAGTGAGGACGAAGGGACGCATGCGGTCTTCTACCGCTGCCGGGGCGACTCGATCCTCGAGGCAGCCACGCTCCCTCGGGCGGCGCGCTTCAACACCTTACGGGGCAGGACGAT
Organism: Candidatus Eiseniibacteriota bacterium; assembly: GCA_034679345.1. Lineage (GTDB taxonomy): Bacteria > Eisenbacteria > RBG-16-71-46 > CAIMUX01 > VGJL01 > JAXDAY01. The sequence goes on along the minus strand of JAXDAY010000008.1, from coordinate 44,347 downwards.
CGCCAACCTTGGCCGCCTCCGCCTGGTCGGCGTGGAGATCTGGAACTGCTTTCCGCCGAACTCCTCCAGCCTGCGGATCGGGACCGTGCGGCAGCTCAAGTCCCGTCTGGGCAGAGACGACGTCATTCCCGGCGTGCCGACGCTCGCGGGCGAGATCCTCTGGGCGGACGCGATCCAGGTCGCCCGGGGAATCCACCCGATCCTTGACCTCACGTCGAGCCGAGCGAGCCGGCTCGAGGAGGTGTTCGATGATGGCGGATTCGTCGTCCGCCGCACAGCCGAATCGCGCCTCGAGGAGCGCTACGACCTCCATGCTCCGGACGGTGAACTGCGCTCGACGATCGTGATTCCCGCCGCTTCGGCGAGCGGCTATCACGTAGGCGACGGCGAGTCGCTCTACTTCACGCCCGACTATGTTTACGAGGTTCGCTTCGAGCGCGAGGGCGCTGCATTGATTCGCTACTCCGTCCGATGAGGAGGCGCTGCTTGCGACAACCGGATCGAGGGGATCTCAGGTGAGTAGCATCGGAAGCCCCAGAATCCGCGAAATCCTCGGCCGGTAGGCCTCCGTATCGTAGTACGCCTCCACGTCCACCTTGCGCTTGCCGGAGATCGCCGAGGCGACGGGCACCACCGTGTAGCAGCCCTTCTGGAGGGCGACCATCTCCCCGGAGTTTCCCTCCATGAGACGGTCATAGGCGAGATTGCCGAAGTTCGTGGCCACGAGGCGGTCGGTCGAATCGGGGGGTCCGCTTCGCATCAGATACGCGAGGCGTTGGACGATCGTCTGCCGGCCGGTCAACTGCTCGATCGCCGCGCCGACGATGTCTCCGATCCCGCCGAGCTTCCTGTGGCCGTACGCGTCCGGCTCGCCGGCGGCGATCCGTTCACCGCCGAGCAGCGTCGCCCCTTCGCTGACCACGAGGACCGAGTAGTGGCTGGGATTGCGGTCCTGATCCTCCGCGAGGAGCCGGGCGAGCCGCTCGATGTCGCAGGGGACCTCGGAGATGACAGTCCGGTCGGCGCTGCCGAGATAGCCGGTGAACAGAGCCGTCTCGCCGCAGTAGCGGCCGAACAGCTCGATGACCGCGATCCGTTCGTGCGATCCGGCGGGCGTGCGCAGGTCGATCAGGAAGTTGACGCTTCGCGTCACCGCGGTGGAGAAGCCGATGCAGTAGTCGGTCCCCGGGACGTCGTTGTCCATCGTCTTCGGGACGGCGGCGACGGGGAAGCCCTCCTGATGGAGGCGGACGGCGTAGCTCAGGGTGTCGTCGCCGCCGATGGCGACCAGGCCGTCCAGCCGGAGCGCCTCCAGGCCCGCGAGCACGTGAGCTGTGAGATCGACCTTCCCTTCGCCCTCCGGCAAGGTCGCGCGCAGGCGCTCCGGGACTTCCGTGCGCTTCACCTTGGCGGGGTTCGTGCGCGACGTGTGGAGGAATGTCCCGCCGTGCCGATCGACGGTGCGGACCCTCTCGGCGGTGAGGGGGATGATCGCCGGCCCTTCCGGGCGCGATGGATCGACCTCGAGCAACCCCCCCCATCCGCGACGGATTCCGATCATCTCGTGTCCGTCAGCGATCGCGCGCAGAGTGAAGGCGCGGATGCAGGAGTTGAGGCCGGGGACATCCCCGCCTCCCGTCAAGATGCCGATCCGGCGGCGGCGTTTCATGCGTTCGCTCCTTCTCTTCTGCCGGCGGCCGCTTCGAGGAGGATCAGCGCCGGCGTTTGGGTCTCGATCCGCGCCCGAACCCCCACGGGCAGCGGCACGAACTCGCGCTCGTGCCCGAAGGGGAAGCGGGCGAGCGTGGGAGCGCCGATGCGCTCCGCGTGGTCCCGCAGCACGAACGACAAGACGCTCTCCTCCGGATCGTCCTCCACCGAACGACAGCCGGTGAACTGACCGAAGACGAGCCCGCTCAATCCCTCGAGCGCCCGTGAGAGGCGGAGCTGAGTCAACATCCGGTCGATCCGGTGCGGTGGCTCGTTGATTTCCTCCAGAACGAGGATGGTCCCCCGAAGCGAGGGCATGAAGGGCGTCCCGCAGAGGGATGTGAGCACGGAGAGGTTCGCTGGGACGAGAACCCCCTCGGCGCTTCCGCCGATCCACGGCTCGATGCCGTCCGCGCCGATCCTCCCCGCTGGCGAGGGATCGCAGAGGTGGCGCAGCGCCGACGCCCACGCCGCGTCCGCGGACGCAGCCCCGGCCATGTCGGTGGCGACCATTGGGCCCGCGAGGCCGATCCATCCGAGACGGCTCCACAGGTGGAGATGGATGGCGGTCAGATCGCTGCGACCGACGATCCAGCAAGGACGCGGGCGCTGCGGCAGCCGCTCGAGGAGCGGCAGGATCCGCATGCAACCCACGCCTCCGCGCGCCGCGAAGATGGCATCGACATCAGGATCGCCGAGCAGGGCGAGCAGATCGGCTGCGCGTTCCTCGTCGCTGCCCGCCCACAGAACGTGCTTCGCTCCACACGTGGCGCCGAAGACGACGCTCCATCCAGCCTCCCTGAGGCGTCCTGCGCCCTGCTCGATGCGTGCGCGTTCGACGGGACCCGCGGGACATGCGATCGCTACGCGCGAGCCTGGAACCAGCGCCGGAGGGCGAGGTTGGACCATGCGGGCAAGATACCACCGCTGCGGGGTGGACGCGAGGGGGCGTGAGGGGCGAGAGTATGAACCAGGGGCGGCGCCCGAAGGGAGGAGCCTGTCATGCGAATCGAACGGATCTATCTCTTGATCTTGCTTCTGGGGATCGCGCTGGGGGCCTGCAGCAAGTCGAACGAAAGCCGCACCGCCGATCAATCGGCGACGCAGGATCAGGCGGCGGTCGAGCAGGCGCAGGAGCCGCAGGAGTCTGCGCCCGTCGAGGAGACGGCGCCCGCGCCTCCGGCGGAGAGGCCGCGGGAGCCGAGACCGGAGCCGAAGCCCGAACCGAAGCCCGAGCCGACGCCGGAGCCAACCATCGTCGAGAAGCAGCTCTCGGTCGGTCCCGGCGAGGAGCTTCTCGTGGCGCTCCAGAGCGGGTTGAGCACCGAGACGAACAAGCAGGGAGACGGCTTCACGGCGACGACCCGACAGCCGGTTCTCGTCGATGGGGTGGAGGTGATCCCCGCCGGATCGACGGTCCATGGCGAGGTCGCCTACGCGGAGAGGGCTGCGAGGATCGGGGGAAAGGCGAAACTCACCTTGCGCTTCAACCAGATCACGATCCCGGGCGATCGCAGCCACCCGATCGAGGTCGAGCCGATGCGCCTCGAGGGTGAGAGCACCACGAGCGGCGACGTACAGAAGGTCCTGGGCGGCGCGGTCGGGGGCGGGATCATCGGCGGTGTGCTCGGCGGCAAGAAGGGCGCGGGGAAGGGGGCGGCGGCAGGCGCCGCTGCCGGCGGAATCTGGGCCGTCGCGACCCGCGGGAACGACATCGTCCTCGATTCGGGGACGGAGATGCGCATCGAGCTCAACTCGACCCTCACGGTCACGAAGAGCGTCAAGGTCACGAGCTAATCGATCTCGGGACGCTCCGTCGGACTCAGGCCGTGCGGGCGCGATCGGGGGCGAGGGTTCCGCGTTCGGAATAGGCGCGGAACAAGCGCCCCCATTCCGTCTTCTCGAGCCAGGTCTCGAACGCCCGCCGATCGCGCACGGGCCAGCGGTAGTAGTCGTGGTAGACCTCGCTGCCCATGATGAAGACGTTGACCAGCGGCGTGCGGAAGAAGACGCTCTGGATCTTCTTGAGCGGGCTGAACCAGAGCAGATCGCCCACGCGGCTCGCGCCGTTGTCGCCCACCTGGAATCCCCACGATTCGGACAGGGCCGCCACGTCCCCGACCACTTCGATCTCTCGAGGATCTCCGCAACCCAACCCCCGCTCGTGCGCCAGCCGGATATAGGTGATCGACAGGGGATCGAAGCCCATCATCTTCGCCGCGAGCGCGTCGATCGCCACCTGGTCGGCCGAGGCGAGCATCCAGTTCTTCACGACGGGGAACATGGTTCGCGGACCGGGGCCGTTGCCCGCGGTGGTGCCGTCCATGACAGCGAAGATCCCGGAGTGGATCTCCTTCTGGATCGCCAGTAGATCGACGAGCGTTTCGTGGATCCATGAGTGCGTGTAATGGCGCTTCGTGTTCAGCAGTCCGCCGAAGGCGTTCTTCATGGCGCCGGTGGTCGTCGTGTATATGTGGCACTTCATCGTAGGAAGATGCACGATGTTCTTCCCCATGAAGTAGTCCGGGACGCGAATCCCGTCCGGGAAGATGTGATCGAGGACGAGCATCGGCGCCTTCGGCTTGTAGACGATCCACTCCATGTCCGAGTCGCGGAAGTTGTAGAGGACCGGGATGTCGTAGGACTTGAAGATGGGCAGATAGTGGTTCAGGTCCTCGCCCTTGAACGCGTTGGTGACGACCGTCTTGTTCTGGACGCAAACCTGATCCCGGAAGCCGGCCGCTGCGAGTCCCCGAACGACCCCCTCGAGCTGCCAGGGCGTCGTGTTGGCGCCCGGGAAAGGGAAGTGCCAGGAAATGTTGTCCTTGAGGATCGTCGTCTTCGATGGGTCCAACGCCTCCCGCGCGCCGGCCAGATCCATCAGGCGCGCGATGTCATCGAGGATCGTCTCGGAACGCACCTTCAAGGCGGCCACAACTGCCTTCGCCATGCATGATCTCCTGTTCTATGGATCCGCCCGAGGGGGCGTTTCGAGTCGGGGCGCCGCCGGCGCATGCCGGCGCGGCGATCTCGATTCATTATCGGTTCCCCGCCGACGCGATTTCAACGAATCGATGATCAGGCGATCCGCCCGCCGCGAGACATGATTCCGCCGGGGAGGGGGAATCGATGGGGCGACAATGGGATGACGCCCATCCGCCATCGGACTTTCTTCGCCCGCCGGACTGTGCGAGACTCCCCGCCGTGAGCCGACCCTATCTGGACATCGGCGGGCCTGAATCTCTGGAGGGTCTCCTTCCGGAGCTTCACCGGAGCTTCGGTCAAGGGATGTCTCTCGAGGAGTACGGCTCCTACCAGCGCGCCCTTGCCGATCATCATCACGCGCGCCGCGCCATTCGCACCCTGGTGTTGCGGGGTCCGGACGACAGAGCCCTCTCGCACCTGCGCCTCCACGCCGTGCGGGGCCTGTCTCGCAGCGAAGATGTCGTCCTCGGCGGGATCGCGATGGTTCTCACGCCGGAGGCGCAGCGAGGACAGGGGCACGCCAGCCTCATCATCGAGGCGACGCTCGACCTCCTGCGGCGCGAGGGCGTCGATGGCGCCTATCTCTTCAGCGACATCGATCCTTGCTTCTACGAGCGCTTCGGCTTCCGCAGGGCAGCCACGACCGAATTCGAAGAGGCTGTCTCCTCCCTTCCCGCGCGCGGACCCGATTCGGTGATCGTCCGCGAAACATCGCCTAACGACCAGCCGGCGATCCGGCGCATCCACGAGAGAGCGGGAGAGGGAGAGGCGCTCTGGCTCCTGCGGGATGCGGATCGCTGGGACTTTCTGCTCGCTCGGCCGCAGCTGAGGGCGCGCTACACGCTCGGTTCGGATCAGGTCCGCATTCACCAGGTCGCCGAACGCGACGGCTCGATCGCGGGATACGCCATCGCCGCCCTGGAATCGGAACGGCTCTGGATCGACGAGCTCTGCATGGATCGTCCGGATCCTGAGCTCGCCACAGCGCTGCTCGCGTCTCTCGCCATGGAGGCGCGCGAGCGGTCGATCGAGCGCTTCAGCGCCCCGCGACCGCCGGGGCGGTTCGGGGTCCTTCTCGAGTCCCAGTTCTCCGCCATCCCGCGGCGGGAAGGCATCTTCATGGTGGCCGCCCTGAGTCCGCGCCTCGACCTCGAAGTGATCGCGGCCGAGACGGGTGGCTTCTGGGAAACCGACCACATCTGATCGGCGGATCGACGGAGGGAACGGATGCCGGAGCGTCGCGAACACTGGGGATCGAAGCTCGGCGTGATCCTCGCGGTCGCAGGCAGCGCCGTGGGGCTGGGGAACTTCCTGCGCTTCCCGTCGCAGGCGACGCTGAACGGAGGCGGGGCCTTCATGATCCCCTACTTCGTGGCGTTCCTCTTGCTCGGGATCCCGCTCATGTGGGTGGAGTGGACGATCGGCCGGCTGGGCGGACAGCACGGTCATGGCACCGCTCCGGGGATGTTCGACGCGATCGCGCGCAGGCGGCTCTGGAAGTACGTGGGGACGATCGGGGTGCTCGGTCCTCTCATGATCCTGGTCTACTACATGTACATCGAGTCTTGGACGCTGGGCTACACATGGTTCGCCTTCACCGGAGAGCTCTTCACCGCCACCGACCAGGACGCGATGAAGGCGTTCCTGCAAGGTTACCAGGGCGTGGCCCGAAACGAGTTCTTCGACGGGATGGGCACGGCCTACGGCTTCTTCCTGATCGCCTTCGTGGTGAACTTCTACTTCATCTACCGCGGGGTGCAGGGAGGCGTCGAGAAGCTCTCGCGGTGGGCGATGCCGGCCTTGCTGCTGATCGGGATCCTCCTCGCGATCCGTGTTCTCACGCTGGGGACGCCGGATCCCGCGCACCCCGAGCTGTCGATCCGAAACGCCCTGGGCTTCGTCTGGAACCCGGACTTCGGCGCGCTGGGCCAGGCGAAGGTCTGGCTCGCCGCCGCCGGGCAGATCTTCTTCACCCTGTCGGTCGGGATCGGCGTCATCCTGACCTACGCCAGTTTCCTCAAGCAGAACGACGACGTCGCGCTCTCAGGGCTCACCGCGGCGTCGACCAACGAGTTCTGCGAGGTGATCCTGGGAGGCTCGGTCGTGATCCCCGCCGCGTTCGTCTTCCTGGGCGCCGTGGGCGCCCAGGATGTGGCCGCCAGCGGGATGTTCAATCTCGGCTTCGTCACCATGCCGATGATCTTCGCGAAGCTCCCGCTCGGATTCCTCTTCGCGGGGCTCTGGTTCCTCTTGCTCTTCATCGCGGGGATCACCTCGTCGGTTTCGCTGATCCTGCCGGCCGTGACCTTCCTCTCCGACGAGCTGGGGATCTCGCGCCGGCGGGCGACGATCCTGCTGGCGCTCGTCACCTTCGTCGCATGCCAGCCGGTCATCTTCTTCCTCTCGCACGGCTTCCTCGACGAGCTGGACTTCTGGGCCGGGACCTTCTTCCTGGTTCTCTTCGGGACGATCGAGATCATTCTCTTCGGTTGGGTCTTCGGGATCGACAAGGCGTGGCGCGAGCTCGAGGTCGGCGCCCTCATCCGGGTGCCGGACTTCTACAAGCACATCATCAAGTACGTCACCCCGATCTACCTTCTGGCCATGCTTGGAGTTTGGGGGTATCAGCAGTTTCTGCCCGTGATTCTCATGGAGAATGTCGCGCCCGCGGACCGTCCCTATATCTGGGGCGCGCGGGGGTTGATCATCATGCTCTGGGTCGCCGTTGGAATCCTCGTCCACGTCTCCTGGCGCCGGCGGGGACGGAGGGAGGCGCGACCGTGACGAGCGGCGGAGTCATCTTCATGGCGCTCTCGTGGGCATTGGTGCTGGGGCTTGTGATCTACTCCTTCTGGAAGGTGTTCAGGAGCGAGTAGGCTTCCTTCCGGCGGCACGCGCCTCCTCGAGCCAGGCCTCGATTTCGGCGATCCGGGCCGGCCATCCATGGCGCCGCGCCTCCGCCTGTCTGACGTGCGCTCCCGCGCCGCCCTCCCCAAGCGAGGCGGCGATCGCTTCACGCCACTCCTCATCGCCGTGCGCGCCTCGAACGAGATTCCCATCGATCAGTCCGGCAATCGCCGGGATCGGCGTGGCGACGACGGGACGTCCCGATGCGAGGTACTCGTAGACCTTCAAGGGATGCGACGATTCCGTGGATCGGCCGCGACGCAGCGGCAGCGCGCACACGTCCGCGGCCGCGACATAGGCCGGCGCCTCGTCGCGGCTCTTCTCGCCCAGGAGGCGGACGTTCGGCAATCGCGCGAGACCTGCGATCGAGGTCGATGGATCTCCGCGTCCGACGGGCCCGACGAGGACCCAGGTCCAGCCGGGCTCCCGAAGCGCGAGGCGCTCGATGAGCCCGCCATCGATCTTGTAGGAGGCGAGATTGCCCAGGTAGAGGATCCTGGGCCGGGGAACCGCCTCCATGTCGACGGGCGTGGGTGTTCCCGCCGCGGCCTCGAACGCCTCGGTGTCGGCGACGTTCGGGACGAGCCGGACCGCCGGGTGGAGGGCCGTCAGGCGATCGCGAAGCGGAGGCGAAACGGCCCATACCGCGTCGACGCAGCGCAGCAGGCGCCGCTCCATCCGCATGATCGCTTCCCGATCGACGCCGGGGTTCTCGGCGAACGCATCGACGCAGTGATAGATCCGAAGCGCATCGGGGAAGTCCTCAACGATCGAGGCCCAGGCGGGGAGGTAGGCGATCACGCAATCGGGGCGGATCCCGGATCGACGAAGCGCGGACCGCACGGCGGATCGCAGTCCGGGCCCGCTTCGGACGATGGGGCTTGCGATCCAGACTCCTTCCGGGGAGCGGCGCGTCCCGCCGAGGGCGTCCTTCAGCCGGCGCGCGATCCGTCTCAGGTCCACGCCTGTGGGACGCAGCGGACGCAAGCCGATCGAATCGACGAAGAGCACGTCGTGGCGCGCGGCGAGGCGCGATGCGACCTGCTGGCAGTTCACCCACGACCGGTCCGAGTACTGCGCCGAGCCCAGGATCAAGATCGCGCGCTTCATCCGGCGAGCTCCCGGATGAGATCGCTCCACCGCGGGAAGATGGCGTCCATCGATCGCTCTCGCACGACGCGTTCCCTGGCCCGCGCTCCCATCGAGACGCGCAGGTCCGGATCCCCGAGAAGCCGGTCGAGCGCCTCGATCCACTCGGCCTCGCTCGATGCGAAGAGCCCCTCGACGCCGTCGTCGAGGATCTCTCGATTCGTGCCGATCGGGGAGATGACGGCGGGAACGCCGCAGGCCATGTAGACGAGCGCCTTGTATCCGGCCTTCGCGCGCGCGTACGGCGAGTCGACGAGGGGCATGAGTCCCGCGTCGAACCCGGGGATCAGACGGCGCTCCATCTCGGCGCTCCAGGGCAGGAACTCGACTTCCGGGGAGCCCCATCGGGAGGGCGCCCGCTCTCCGATCACGACGATCCGGAAACTCCGCCGCAGGCGAAGTCGCGCCAGCGCCCCGCGAATCGACTCGAGGTGCGCGAGATTTCCCGCCGTTCCCGTCCAGCCCAGCACGGGCGGATCGTTCCGCGGGCGCTCCGTCGAGGGGCGAAACCACTCCGTGTCGACCGGCGTGGGAATGCGAACGACGCGCTGGGCGATCGGCGCCGCCCAGCGCTCCAGCTCTTCGCTGGAGACGATGACCGCGCGCGCCCCGCGCGCGATCTTCTCCGCCTTGTCGAAGCGGCGCAGGCGGTGGCCGAACGGGCGGAAGTGCGTCGGCCGGATGTGGAGGGCGTCGTCGATATCGAAGAGTACCGGAACCCCGGAGGCGAGGATCCAGTTCTCGATGAACGGGCCGCCGAAAGGAAACGCCTCCCTCTGCATGACCACCAGGTCGGCCCGCCGCGCCCGGCTCACGCGGCGGGGAAGAAGGCAAAGCTGGAGGGCGATGTAGAGAGCCCTGCGTGCGACGCCGCCGAAACCCGGACGCGCGAGAAGATCGCCGAACCTTCCGCCCACCGGAGCCGAGGCGGTCGCCTCGATTCCTCGACTCTCGAGCCAGTCTGCGAGATCGAAGATCCTGATACGGGCGCTGGCGTTTCGCCGCTCCGCCCAGGCGAGGAGGAAGACGCGCGGGCTCAACCGGTCCCCCTCGGCTCCGCCGCGGCTTCCGCCAGGGCCCGCTCGACCCCACCGACCATCCGTTCGATGTCGAACCGCTCGACCGCCTTCCGGCGCGCGCAGGAGCCGAGGCGCGCCCGCAGCTCGGGATCCGCGCAGAGCCGGGCGATGGCCGTTCGAATCGCATCCGCCCGACCCGGTGGGACGAGCAGTGCATCGACTCCGTCCTCCAGGACCGTCGTCAATCCGCCGATGCGGCTCGCGACGATCGCGCAGCCGCAGGCCATCGCCTCCACGATCGAGAGCGCCGAACCCTCCTGCCGGATGGTCGGCATCAGATAGATCGACGCCCCGCGGTAGACTTCCGGCAGCCGCTCGTGCGGGACCGGCGGAAGCAGGTGGAATCGACCCTTCCTCGCGAGGGGAGCGGCAGCTTCGCGGAGTCGATCGCGCTCCCGCCCCGAGCCGATGAGAAAGACGATCGGAGCTGAATCGACGAGCTCGAGAGATGCGACGGCCGCGAGGGCGATGTCGAAGCCCTTCTCCTTCTCGAATCTTCCCCCCATGATGATCCGTGGCCCGGCCGGCGCGCCGCGCTCGATCTCCGGGAGGATCGGTCCCTCGGGCGCGAATCGCCGCGTGTCGACCCCGAGCCCCACGACCGATGTGCGCTCCGAGGGCAATCCGAGCTCCGCCATGGCCCATCCGCGAAGCCCGTCCGACTCGCAGAGGACCCGCGCCGCGCGCGGGACGAGCCGCCTCGCCTGGAAGTGCCCGATCGCGTTCCAGGCGATCCCGGCGACGCGGCGCGGCGTGAGCCCCTGCCGCAGCTTGCTGCGCAGCTCCGCGAGGGGCGTCCCGATCAGGAAGAGCACCACGGGCGCGGGGGATGGAATCTTGGCCAGCAGCCCGAAGGCTCCGCTGCTCTCGCTGTAGACCGCGTCGAATCGCTCCCGGGCATGATCGAGCAGAAACGCAGCGCGGCTCTCCCTCCAGTATCCGCCGAGGTAGCTTCGGGGGCGGGTGCGTCTCAGGTAGCGGATCAGAAGGCCATGGGAGCTCTCCTCCTCCTCGGGCCCACCGGGAAGGCGCGTCGTGTAGACGGTGACCCGGTGACCGCGCGCGGCAAGGCCGGTGGCGACCTGTTCCGCGTGGATCTCCATTCCCCCCAGGCCATGCGGCGGGAGGCAGCGCGTGAAGGCGGCGATTCTCACCCCTTCCTCCCGACGGCGAAGATTCCGGGCGCCAGATAGGCGCGGCCCGCGCCGCTCCGGGCCAGGCGCCGGAGCGCCGAGCGCACCGGATCAACGCCTCTCGACGGTACGAGCCCGACCGAGGCCTCGCACCGGAATCCGGCCCCCTCGAGCAGGCGGCGCAGCGATCGATCGGTGAAGAGGTGACGCTGCCCTCCCTCATACGGCGTCTCCTCGATCGAGAGCGGGACAGGCCTGCCCGCGGCCAATGAGACCAACCTGCGGATCTGTCGCGCGTTCGGCACGCTGAGCAGGATCCTGCCTCCGGGACGCAGCACGCGGTGGATCTCCCGCATCAGTCTCGTCGGCGACTCGACGTACGGCAGGGAGTCGAGCAGCACGCACGCTCCGGCGACGCCGTCGCGCAGCGGAATGTGCGGCGCCTCGAGATCGGCGCACAGGAGGGGGCAGCCTTCCGCACGGCGAAGCGCCACGATCGAGAGGTCGATTCCCAGTCGCTCTCCTCCCACCCGAGAGATAAAAGACCCGTCCCCGCAGCCGAGATCGATGATCCAGCCTTGGGCGGGTTCCCTGGTGAGGATCTCGATCGCCGTGGCGACCCTGGATCCGGGCTCCGGCGCGCGAGTCCCCGCGGGCGCGCGCCTGCGCCAGATCTCGTCCTGAAACCGGCGCATCCCGCTCACGCCGCCCGCCGGAAGGTCCTCAGCAAGCCGAGAGCGAGCCGCCGCGTCGTCGGGTGCAGCCCGGTCCACCCGAGCCATGCCACTCCCAGGAGGAACGCGCCGGCGAGGAGCCGGACGAGGGGCGCCTCGGAGGGGACGATCCCCGGACCGATCAGGTAGAGGATCGCCGCCCCGGAGAGCATATAGACGAGAACCGGCAATACGGAGCGCGCTAGCCCCCAGCCGAGGCAGAGCAGCGAGCCGGCGAAGAAGAAGAGGTTGGAGACGCTGAAGGCGAAGGAGATGCCGCGCACACCCATTCGCGGCGCCCAGAGGACGGCGAGGATGCCGAATCCCGTCAGTCCGAGGGCGGTCAACGGCAGGAGAGCCCGCAAGCGGCGCTGGGCGTAGAAGGCGCGCTGGAGGATCGTGCCGCCAAACCAGGCCCACAGGCCGACGGCGAATCCGAAGAGGGCTTGGGCGGTCGTGCGGACCGAGCCCTCGTCGAAGGCCCCGCGGGCATAGATCGTGCGGATGAGATCCTCGCCGAAGGAGAGCAGCCAGACGGAGACCGGAAGGAGCGCCCAGAGGCAGGCGAGCAGCAGGGTCCGGACCGATCGGCCGAATCGCTCCTGATCGCCGCTTGCGCTCAGATCGCTCAGAGTCGGAAGCAGCGTCTGGGTGACGCCGACCCCCAAGGTGACCAGAGGAGTCTCGACAAGGAAGCGCGCGTAGTCGATCGATGCGATCGATCCCTCGGGGAGATGCGACGCCACGATCCGCTCGACGATCAGATTCGCCTGCTCGAGGAAGACCAGTCCGAAGCCGGGGAGCAGCGCGAGCCCGAAGAACCGCCATACGAGCGAGTCGCGCCCCGTGGTCCCGTCGGCCCGGGGGCGCGGCACCGAGCGCAGCGAGAGGAGGACGAGCAGCAGGATCGCCGCCTGGGCGAGCGGGATCGAGAAGCCGAGGAGGAGCACCGCGCCGGTCGCGAGGGCGCCCACGATCCCAAGCAGGATCGCGACGTTCTGCACGAGAGCCCGCAGCGCCGGCACGCGGAAGCGGTAGAGCCCGTTCGAGATCGTGATCGCCAGATTCGAGGCCAGTCCCAGGGGGATCGCCAGCGCCATCGCCGCGAAGAGCGCCGCGGTCATCGCGATTCTCTCGGAGTCGAATCCGGGAGCGAGAAGCCCCGCCCAGAGGCGACCGCCCAGGGTGAGCGCCAGGCTCAGGACGATTCCGATGAGCAGCAGGGCGCGCGCGGCCAGATGCGCCGTTCGCCAGGCGAGCCGGGGATGGCCGCCGGAATGCAGGTGCTTGAATGTGGGCAGGAAGGAGCTGTCGAGCACGCTGCCGCCGAAGAGATGGATCAGGATGAACGTGCCCGATTGAGCGACCCGGAAGGCGTCGACCACGGCGGAAGTGCCGAACGCCCACGCCATCAGCCCTTCGCGGACGATGCCGAGAAGCTTGCTGGCGATCGAGAGGATCGAGACCATGAGCCCCTCCCGGACCAGTCCGGGAGAACGGGGGATCTCGACCGAAGGGCTTGGGCGGGCCGGCACGGCGCTCTAGCGGATCGGCCGCGTGAGGCGGTCCCAGATCACCTCGCTCATGATCCGCACTCCCAGCGGGATCGCCCGTTCGTCGGGATCGAAGGTCGCGGCGTGGAGGCTCATCTCCCGCTCGGGCCGGCCTACGCCCAGACGGAACATGAATCCGGGCACGACCGTCTGGTAGACCGCGAAGTCCTCCCCGCCCAGCGCGGGAGGATAGGTCACGACGTTCTCCCTGCCGATCACGCCCTCGATCACCTCGATCGTCTCGGCCGTGAGGGTCGGCTCGTTGTACATCGCCGGAGTGCCGAAGCGGTAATCGATCTCCGGCTCCGGAGCCCCCGCCGCCGCGGCCACTCCCTTGGCAGTCCTCAGAATCGAATCGCGCACGAGCTTGCGCACCTCGGGCTCGAGGGTGCGGACGGTCACGCGCATGTCGACAAAGTCCGGTATCACGTTGCTCGAGCTGCCCCCGTGAATCGATCCGACAGTGATCACGGCGGCCTTCAAGGGATCGACCTCGCGGCTCACGATCGACTGGAGCGCCACGATCAACTGCGCAGCGACGGGAACCGGATCGATCGATCGATGGGGATAGGCTCCGTGGCCGCCATCTCCGCGAACGCGGATTCGCGCCTCGTCCACGTTCGCCGTCGACTGCCCGGGGCAGTAGCCGATCTTGCCGGTTGGAATCGTCGGGTGATCGTGGATCCCGTAGACCGCGACCGGCCGACGGGCCCCTTCAAAGAGCCCGGCGTCGACCAGCGCGCGCGCGCCCGCGCCCACCTCCTCTCCCGGTTGCAGGACGAAGAGCGCCGAGCCCTGCATCGACTCGCGGACGTCGGAGAGGACGCGCGCGGTGCCCAGGAGGATCGCCATGTGGAAATCGTGCCCGCAAGCGTGCATCACCCCGACCTCGCGGCCGTGCAGGGTGTCCGTGCGGGCGCAGGCGTAGGAGAGGCCGGTCTCCTCGCGGACCGGCAGCGCATCCATGTCGGCGCGATAGGCGACGATGGGGCCGGGTTGCCCGCCGCGCAGGATCGCGACGAGACCGGTTCCCCAATCCCCGTCGACCAACTCGACTCCAGCGATCTCCGCAAGCCGATCTCTCAGCCACGCCTGGGTCTCGCGCTCGCGGAGGGACAGCTCGGCATGAGCGTGGAGCCATCGTCTGGCCTCGATCGTCGCGTCCGCGTGCTCCCGAACCAACGGCTCGAAATCTGGTTTCGCCTTCGCCATCCGGGCGGCGGCGAAGAGCGCGGGGAGCATCAGTCCCATCCCAATGACGAAGCGAAGCATCCGACCTCCCCGGAGCGGGTTCAACGGCCGGGTCCATCCTGCCACGGCGGACCCGAGGCTGCAACTGGACCCCACGGAATGGCAAAAGGCCCGCCGGAGACCGGCGGGCCCTGTTCGTAGGCTCGGAGCCTTGTCGAAGGGAGACGTCAGCTGATCAGCTTCCGCTCCTTCGCCGCTGCGAGCAGTTGACCGCGGAAGTCGGGATGCGCGATCCCGATCAACGCCTCGGCCCTCTCGCGAAGGTTGCGGCCAAAGAGGTGGGCGGCCCCGAACTCAGTGACGACGTAGTGCACGTCGGCGCGCGTCGTCACGACGCCCGCTCCCTGTTTGAGGAAGGGGGTGATCCGCGAGATCTTGCCGTCCTGCGCGGTCGAGGATAGGGCGATGATCGGTTTGCCCCCATTCGACTGCGCCGCCCCGCGGATGAAGTCGACCTGGCCGCCGAAGCCGGAGAAGATCCTTGGCCCGATCGAGTCGGAGCAGACTTGGCCTGTGAGGTCGACCTCGATCGCGGAGTTGATCGCCACCATGTTGTCGTTCTGGCTCACGACGACCGGATCGTTGACATACTCCGTGGGATGCGCCTCGAAGAGCGGGTTGTTGTGCAGGTACTGGTAGAGTCGATGGCTTCCCAGGGCAAAGGTCAGGACCGCCTTCCCGCGATGGATCGTCTTCTTTCGTCCGGTGATGATCCCCTTCTCGATCGCCTCCATCACGCCGTCGGAGACCATCTCCGTGTGGATCCCGAGGTCCTTCTTCCCCTCGATCTCCTTCAGGACGGCGTCCGGGATCCCGCCGATCCCGAGCTGGAGGGTCGCCCCGTCCAAGATGAGCGGGGCGATGTGCCTCGCGATCTGCCGCTCCACATCAGTGATGGGGCGTCGCGGCAGCTCCGGCAATGGCGCGGTATGCTCCACGAAGTGCGTGACCTGCGAGACATGGATGAACGAGTCGCCGAGGATGCGCGGCATGTTCTCGTTGACCTGGGCGATGATGGTCCGCGCGTAGTCGCAGGCTCCCTTCGTTGCGAGAGTCTCGATCCCGAAGCTGCAGAACCCATGCTCGTCGGGAGGGGAGACCTGGATGATCGCGACATCCAGCGGGATGATCCCTTCGCGGAAGAGGCGAGGAATCTGATGAAGGAAGACCGGAACGTAGTCGGCGCGTCCGGCGTTGATCGCCGCCCGATCCGCGGGGCCGACGAAGAGGCTGTTGTGACGGAAGTGGCCCTGGTACCTGTCATCGCCGATCGGGTCTTCCCCCAGCAGGAGGACATGGTTGAGCTGGACGTTTTCCAGCTCGTCGGCGCGGTCTCTGAGCGCCTCGATGAGAGGAAACGGCGTCGCCGCGTTCCCGCTGTAATAGACCCGCTGGCCGCTCCGGACAACCTTGACGGCCTGCTCGAGCGTGGTGAGCTTGGCCTTGTAGCTCTCGTGCCACGACATGGATCAGAACCTCCCCTCACCACCCAGTAGTGACTGTATCGGCCTGTACTCGAGACCGAACAGAGACGCGATGGTCTCCTTCGTCACCGTCCCCTGATACATCACCGTCCCGCTGGCGAGCGCGTCGTTTGTGCGCAGCGCCTTCGCGGTTCCCTGCGTCGCGATCAACTTGAGGAAGTTGACGTGGGCGTGCGTGAGCGTCTTGCTGGCCGTGCGCGGGATGTCCGCGGTCATGTTGCCCACGCAGTAATGGACCACGTCGGCGAAGACGAAGGTCGGATCGTCGATCGTCGTCGGCCGGCTGGTCTCCACGCACCCGCCCTGGTCGATGGAGACGTCGAGGATCACGCTGCCGGCCCTCATCGTGGCCACCATCTCCTTGGTCACGAGATAGGGAGCGTGCCCGCCGCCCACCAGGACGGCACCGATCACCACATCGGAGAACTGGATGTAACGGGCGATGTTCTCCCGATCGGCCGGAGCCGTGACGACCCTTCCGCCGTAGCGGTCGTTGATCGCATGGAGCTTGCTCATCTCGGTGTCGAGGACGATCACGTGCGCCCCGCTGCCGACCGCCGTTTCCGCGGCTGCGCGTCCGACCGTCCCTGCCCCAAGGATGAGAACGGTCGCCGGCGGGATGCCGGCGCTCGAGCCCAGGAGAATCCCTCGACCGCCCTGTTCCCTCTGGAGGAGATGGGCAGCGGTGTGGATCGTCATCTGGCCGGCGAGCTCGCTCATCGCGGAGAGCACCGGCCGAAAGCCGGTCTCCTCCTCGATCATCTCGTAGCTGATGGCGGTCAGCCGCTTGGAGACCATCTCCGCGACGATGTTCTTCGGGGCGACGGCGAGGTGCCAGAAGGCCATGAGGACTTGCTCCTCATTCGCCATGCCGAGCTCTTCCAGCGTCGGGGCGTTCACCCCGACGACGACCTCACAGCGCTTATAGACCTCCTCGGGCCGGAAGACGACTTCGGCGCCCGCCTCGCGATAGATGGCATCCGGGAATCTGCATGCCTCTCCAGCGCCTGTCTCCACGAAAACCCTGTGGCCCAAGTCGACCAAGACTCGAACGCCGCGGGGCGTCAGGCCCACGCGGTGTTCGGTGCGGTGTCGCTCCAGGGGGACCCCGAAGTCCATCGCCCGTTCCTCCTTTTCTCCAGCCCATCCCTTGCCAACCACCGTCCGCAGTATAGAAGATCGACGCGCGATGGGCCAAGCTCCATAGAAGATGCTCTGATAGGGCTTTCCCGCAGCGCCGAAGACCGGGCTCCCGGACCGGCAAGCGGTCCGGGTGGAGCGGGTGAGTGCTATCGTTGACAGGAGACTGCAATCCGTCCGCGGAGCCACGCTCGGAATTCGAAGGAGGAGCCCATGATCCAGCAAGGTCGATACAACCTCTCGATCGAGGTGCCCGACACCTATGAGAAGACACGGGAGCGGGCGATCGCCGCGCTCAAGGAACAGGGGTTCGGAGTGCTCACCGAGATCGACGTGAAGGCGACGATCCGAGAGAAGCTCGACCTGGATTTCCGCAAGTACGCGATCCTCGGGGCGTGCAACCCGCCCCTGGCTCACCGCGCCCTCTCCGCAGAGACGCACATCGGCGTTCTCCTGCCCTGCAACGTCGTCGTCTACGAGAAGGAGCCGGGCCGGTCCGTCATCGTGACCATCGATCCCGCGGTTCAGTTGGGCAATGTCGGGCGCCCCGATCTGGAGGATCTGGCGCGAGACGTGCGCGAGCGGATGGTCCGAGTCCTGGAGAGCGTCGCGAAGTAGATGTACCTGGCGATCGAGACCTCCTGCGACGATACCTGCGCCGCGATTCTCACGAGAGACGGCCGCCCCGTCTCGAGCATCGTCTCGGGTCAACTCATCCATGGGGAATACGCCGGAGTCGTGCCCGAGCTCGCTTCGCGAGAGCATCTCCGCCTGTTGCTCACCACAATCCGGCTCGCGATGGCCGAGGCGGGCGTCGGCTGGGAGGAGATCCGCGGCATCGCCGTGACCCAGGGCCCGGGGCTCGTCGGATGTCTCCTCGTGGGGTTGAGCCTCGCCAAGGGCATCGCCCTGGGCCGGGGACTCCCACTGGTCGGGGTGAACCATATCGAAGGGCACCTGCACGCCGTCCGCGCCGAGCGAGCCTGGGAGCCGCCGTTTCTGGCGCTCGTCGCCTCCGGGGGGCACACCGAGATTCTCCATGCGCGCGCCTGGGGGGATTACGAGCTCCTCGGGGCGACGAGGGACGATGCCGCCGGAGAGGCGTTCGACAAGGTCGCGAAGCTCCTGAATCTCGGATTCCCCGGGGGTCCGGCGATCGATCGGCTCGCGGCCTCTGGGAATCCGCGGGCCTATGATTTCCCTCGGGCGTACCTCGGGCTCTCCGACGGGGACCTGGACGTTTCCTTCAGCGGACTGAAGACCGCCGTGAAGCTCTTTCTCGAGCGCTCCCCGGATTGGGATGCCGCAAACCCTTCCGATCGATTCGTCGCCGACGTCTGCGCCTCGTTCCAGGCCGCTCTCGTCGATGTGCTCATCGCGAAGCTCGAGGCCGGCCTCGACCGGACGCGTGCTCCCCGCCTGCTTCTGTGCGGCGGCGTGGCCTGCAACTCCTCGCTGCGCCGGCGCGCGGAGGCGCTGGGAGCCCGGTTCGGCGTGGCAGTCGGCTACCCCAGCCCGGCGCTTTGCGCCGACAACGCCACGATGATCGGCCTCGCGGGGTTGCGAAGGCTCGAGGCGGGCGAGGACGATGGTCTCGCCCTGACGGCCACGCCGAACCTCGACGATTTCCCCGCCTTCGCGGGCCGCTGAGGAACCGGGAGACCGGTCCGACCGCGCGATCCGCGCTGCTCTCGACTCCGTTTGGCTGAATCCGTGGGGGAAACCGCCCAAAGCGGGTGGGGCCGCTCG
This sequence comes from Candidatus Eiseniibacteriota bacterium, assembly GCA_034679345.1. GTDB lineage: Bacteria > Eisenbacteria > RBG-16-71-46 > CAIMUX01 > VGJL01 > JAXDAY01. The sequence goes on along the minus strand of JAXDAY010000008.1, from coordinate 25,494 downwards.
GCAGTCGCGACCGGCATGGCCGGGCATGCAGGATGCGGGGCGCCAGCGCGGCCGCGTGCGTTTTGCACGTCCGCCTGTCTCCGCGCGGGTCTTCCATCGCCGCGCATGGATCCGCGCAGCCTCTGAATCCGCCGGTTTCGAGGCCCTGCGGCGAAGGTGGCGGGGTGGCACGGTCATTGCAGCGAATCGGGCAGGCCCCGGAACGATCCGGGATCTAACGGTGTCGAGCCGAGCGACCGATACGACCATCAGATGCCCGCCTCTGGAATGGTCAACGGAGCCCTGACAGCATGAGTCACGAGAAGATCCTGGTCGTAGAAGACGAGTCGGCGCTGCGGACGATTCTGAAGTTCCAGCTCGAAGGAGCCGGCTACGACGTGATGACGGCCGATGACGGGGTCGAGGGCCTCGAGAAGGTCCAGGAGGTCCTTCCCGATCTCGTACTGCTCGATGTGATGATGCCGCGAATGGATGGATCGGAGGTCTGCCGGCAGCTCAGGGCGAGCTTCCTGACGAGCCAGATCCCCGTGATCATGCTCACGGCGCGGGGCCAGATCCAGGACAAGATCGCGGGGCTGGACGTTGGAGCCAACGACTACCTGACCAAGCCGTACTCTCTCGACGAGCTTCTCATCCGGGTCCGGAACATTCTTCACTGGAGCCGGCTGCAGAGGGAGGCGAATCCCCTGACCGGGCTCCCCGGGAACGTGGCGATCGAGGCCGAGGCGACGCGGCGAATCCAGAGCGGCGAGAAGTTCGCCCTGCTCTACATCGACATCGACAACTTCAAGGCATTCAACGATTACTACAGCTACCAGAAGGGCGACGAGGCGATCCGGATGACCGCCTCCATTCTGCTGCGGGCCGTGGGCCGCTGCGGCGGCTCCGGCGACTTCGTCGGGCACGTGGGAGGCGACGACTTCGTCGTCTTCTCAGACCCGGATCACGGACGCCGGGTGGCCGACGGGATCGTTCTCGACTTCGACGAAAAGGCGCCCCTTCTCTACTCCGAGAAGGACCGAAGTCGCGGCTATGTCGTCGTCACGAACCGGCAGAACGAAATCGCTCGCATTCCTTTGATGACCGTCACGATCGCTGGAGTCACGAACGTCGATCGGGCGATCACGCACGTGGGGCAGCTCTCCGACATCGCGGCGGAGCTGAAACGCTTCGGCAAGTCCCAGGCCGGAAGCCTGGCCGTCTGGGAACGTCGTGGAGACTGAGTCTCCGGGGGAGGCGAGAGTGGACAGGAAACGCATCCTTGTCGTCGATGATGAGATCTACATCGTGCACATCCTCGAGTTCAGCTTGACCATGGAGGGGTACTCGGTCCTCACCGCCTCGGATGGGGAAGAGGCCCTGCGGATGATCGAGCGGGAGGATCCAGACCTCGTCGTCCTCGACATCATGATGCCGAAGCTCGACGGCTATGAGATCTGCCGGCGGATCCGGCAGTCGAAGCGCACGAGCACGCTGCCCGTGATCCTCCTCTCCGCCAAGGGACGTCCCGTCGACCGCGAAACGGGTCTCGCCGCGGGCGCGGACGACTATATCGCCAAACCCTTCAGCCCGCGGAAGCTCCTGGAGAAGATCCGGGAGCTCCTGGATCGCCAGGAGAATCGGGTCGATCGGGTCGTCGGCTTCTGACCGGACGGCTCGCGAGAACCGGGGGGATCGCTGCGGCGCGTCGCAGTGGACCCCCGGTTCTCGCGTCCTCGCCTTGATCCCCTCCCGCCCATCCCCTTAGAATCCCGGCATGACGCGATCGTCTCGACTGGCGCTCTCGGAGTGCGCCGGTCGGAGCACTTGGAGGGTACGATGGGCGAGAAGAAGGAAGCCAAGAAAGAGCAGAAGAAGAAGCCAAAGAAGAGCCTGATCGAGAAGAGGGCCGAGAAGAGAGCGAAGAAGGGGGCGTAATCCGGCGCCTTGCCCGAGGAGGCAACGCGATGGGGAGGAGCTCCAGGCGATGCCTCTAGGATTTCTCCTTCACCCGACCTACCGGATCGAATCGGGTCGGCCGGTTGTGCACCTCTTCGGAAAGCTCGAAACGGGGGAGAGCTTCGTCGTGCGGGATTCGCGGAGCTCCCCCTCCTTCTTCATCCGCGCCACCGACGCCCACCGAGCCACAGGCCTGCTCGGTCCGCGCATCCGCATCGATCCCAGCGAGTCGGTCTCCATGCAGGGCGAGCCGGTCCGCGAGGTGGTCGTGCCAACGCCTCCCGATGCCCCCCCCGCGCGCGAGAAGCTTGGGGCCGCCGGGATCGTCTGCTTCGAAGCCGACATCCCCTTCGCCACCCGGTTCCTCATCGACCGGGGCATTCGCGGCGCGATGCGCATCGAGGGGCCTTCGCGTCCGGGCCGGCTGGTCGGCAGGATCTTCGAGAACCCCGAGCTGGAACCGGCCGAGTGGATCCCGGATCTGCGGATCCTCTCCATCGACATCGAGACCGATCCGGCCGCGCGCCGGCTCTTCTCGATCGCGCTCTACGGCGCGGGCGTCGACGAAGCTCTCATCGTCTCCGCCGATCCGGCTCGACTGCCGCCGGAAGCCCGACCGTTCCCCGACGAGCGGACGCTGTTGATCGGTTTCCTCGCGAGGCTGCGGGAGATCGATCCGGACCTGATCGTCGGCTGGAACGTGATCGATTTCGATCTCTCCGTCCTCGACTCGAGATGCCGCGAGTTGGGCATCGACTTCTTCATCGGCCGCGCGGACCTGCGCTGCGCGATCCGGCTCGACCGGAGCTTCTGGGGAGCGTCCCGCGCGTCCGTGCCCGGGCGCGTGGTCCTCGATGGAGTCGCCCTCCTGCGAAGCTCCTTCGTGAGGCTCGAGGACTACCGGCTGGAGACCGCGGCCCGCGCGGTCCTCGGGGAAGGAAAGGTCGTGGCCGGCTCAGGGCGCGCCGCCTGGATCCAGCAGGCATATGAACGGGACCCGGCGAAGTTCGTGGAGTACAACAGGACCGACGCCCGGCTGGCCCAGGCGATCATCGAGAAGCTGGGCCTCGTGCCGCTCGCGATCCGACGGAGCCTCCTCACCGGGATGCCCCTCGACCGCGTGGGCGCCTCGATCGCATCCTTCGACTTCCTCTACCTGCACGAGCTCCACAAGAGGGGGATCGTGGCTCCGAGCGTCGAGGCGGACGCCGAGACGGAGCCGACCACTGGCGGCTACGTGCTCGATGCGGAGCCGGGGCTCTACCGAAACATCCTGGTCTTCGACTACCGAAGCCTCTATCCGAGCCTGATCCTCACCTTCCATCTCGACCCGCTCTCGTACACGCCGGATCCACAACCGGGACAGGAGACGATCCGCGCCCCCAACGGCGCCCACTTCCGCAGGGAGGGAGGAATCCTCCCGGGACTGCTCGATCGCTTCTTCCCGGAACGGGAGGCCGCCAGGGCGCGCGGCGACACAATCGGCTCGACCGCGTACAAGATCCTGATGAACTCCTTCTACGGCGTGCTCGGGACCTCGCGATGCCGATTCCATTCACCCCCTACGGCGAACGCGATCACCCGTTTCGGCCAGGAGATCCTCTTCTGGACGAAACGATTCATGGAGGGCGAGGGCTACTCCGTGCTCTACGGCGACACCGACTCGCTGTTCGTGGCCAGCGGAATCGAGGACGCGGAGGAGGCCGCACGGTTGGGACGCAGGCTCGTCATGGCCGCGAACCGGGCTCTCTACGATCACCTGAAGACGGCCTACCGCGTCGAGAGCCGGCTCCTGCTCCAGTTCGAGCGCCTCTACGAGCGGTTCTTTCTGCCCGGCCTTCGTCACTCCCGGGAGGGGAGCAAGAAGCGCTATGCCGGGCTCGTCCGGAGCGGGGACAAGGAGGAGATCGTCTTCGTGGGCCTCGAATCGGCGCGCCGCGATTGGACCGATCTCGCGAAAGAGTTCCAGAAGCAGCTGCTCCAGCGGGTCTTTCACGATGAGCCGGTGGACGAGTTCATCCGTTCCTTCGTCTCGGAGGTGCGCGCCGGCGCTCGCGATTCCCAGCTCGTCTACACGAAAGCGCTTCGAAAGGATCCGGAGGGCTACACCAAGACGACCCCGCCGCATGTTCGCGCGGCGAGACAGATGCTCGATCGCGACGGGCGATTGATCCGCTACGTCATGACCGGCGCCGGGGCTGAGCCGATCGATTCCCTCAGCCAGCCGCTCGATTACGACCACTATGTCGAGAAGCAGATCCGTCCGATCGCCGAAGCCGTCCTCGCCTGCATGGGGCTCTCGTGGGAGTGGGTCTGGTCGGGACAGTCGAAGCTCTTCTGAGGGGCCGTCGCTGCGGCCGTCGGCGTCCACCCGGCTATTGCGAGGACTCGCGCATCATCGGCTCCGCCTCGGGACGCGGACGGTTGCAGGCGTTGTCCCAGTAGGGGGAGAGCCGGCGCAGCCGCGCGACGACCGCAGGGAAGACGGCGATCACCTCGTCGATCTCCTCTCGAGTCGTGTAGCGGCTCAGGGAGAAGCGGATCGAGCCGTGGACCGCCGTGAAGGGGACCTTCATCGCGCGCAGCACATGGCTCGGCTCGAGTGAGCCCGAGGTGCAGGCCGATCCGCTCGAAGCGCAGATCCCGGCCTCGTTCAGCTGGTAGAGGATTCCTTCCCCCTCGATGAAGTGAACCGACAGATTGAGGGTGTTCGAGAGACGGGGCGAGCCGCCGCCGTTGACCTCGAGACAGGGGATGGCGCGGGTCAGCTCCCGCTCCAAGCGGTCGCGCAGCGCGCCGATCCTGTGATCGACCGCCTCATGCTCATGCCCGGCGAGATCCACGGCCCGGGCGAGCCCGGCGATCATCGCCACGTTCTCCGTGCCCGCCCGACGTCCCGATTCCTGATGGCCGCCGAGCATGAAGGGACGCCACGGGGAGCCGCGGCGGACGAATAATGCCCCGACCCCCTTCGGCGCGTGCAACTTGTGGCCGGAGAAGGCGAGCAGGTCGATGGGCATGAGCTCCCCGCAGAGATCGATCGGGATCTTTCCCGCCGTCTGGGTGGCGTCGGTGAGGAAGAGGATCGACGGATCGGTCTCCTTGACGATCCGGGCCAGGTCGGCGATGGGGAAGATGACGCCGGTCTCGTTGTTGGCGTGCATGATCGCCACGAGCAGCGTCTCGCCGCGCAGCGCCTGGATCAGATCCCGGACATCCAGCCGCCCCTGCCGGTCGACGGGAAGATAGCTCACGGCGTATCCCTCGCGCGCCATCCCCTTCGCGACTTCCATGACAGCGGGGTGCTCCACGGTCGTGGTGACGATGTGCCTGCGCTCAGGCCGCGCGGCCGCTGCGCCGCGGATCGCCGCGTTCACGCTCTCCGTGGCGCAGGAGGTGAAGATGATCTCATCCTCGCTCGAGGCGCCCAGGAAAGCGGCCACCCGCGCGCGCGCCGACCTGAGCGCCTCGGCCGCAGGGCGCGCGCGTTCGTAGACCGAGCTCGGATTGAAGTACTCCGATGCGAGGTAGGGGACCATCGCCTCGAAGACCTCGGGCGCGACGGCCGTCGTCGCATTGTTGTCCAGGTAGATCGTCCGCGCCGTCCCGCTCATCTCGCGCCTCGCCCTCGCGGCCTCACACGGAAACGACCCGGATGCGTTGATCGATCGTTTCCTTGAGCGACTTCTCCACCATCAGCTTCATCGTCATCGAGGCGCCGGGGCATCCTGCGCAGGATCCCGCGAGGCGCACGTAGACGATCTGGTCGCGGATGTCGATCAGCTCGATGTCCCCCCCGTCGCGCTGGAGAAGCGGCCTCACGTAGTTCGCGAGGGTCGCCTCCACCTGCTTGGAGAACTGGAAGGGGGAGAGATCGGAGGCCGCGGCCGTCTCCCGCGGCGCGGGCGGCGCCGGAGCCTCCTTCAGGCGCGTGGGTTGACGGCCCCAGGTCTCGTCGAGGAGATCCTGCAGGCCTCCCGGCGTGTGGTGGCACGACATGCACGCGCCTCCCGCTTTGATCGCCGAGGTGATCTCCGGGATCGACCGCAGATTCAGCTCCTTGATCTTTCGCCGAATGTACGGCTCGCTCAGCGTGTAACACTGACAGACGATCCGCCCCTCTTCCTTCTCCTCGGAGTGGAGGTCGATCCCCAGCGCCTCGAGATCGACTCCGCGCTTCTGCGCCCAGTTGAAGACCGCCGCCTCCAGGGCCTCGGCTCCCATCACGGAGCAATGGATCTTCTGGTCCGGCAATCCCTCGAGGAAGCGGACGATCTCCTCATTGGTGATCGTGAGCGCCTGGATCGGGGTGAACCGCTTCGAGGTGATCATCATGCAGAGCGCTTCGGACGAGGCGATCGCCGAAGTGCATCCAAAGGTCAGATAGCGGGCATCGACGATCACATCCTGCAGGGGATCGGTCGGGTGGCGCTCCACGCGGAAGGTGAAGCGCAGGGCGTCGCCGCAAGCGATCGAGCCGTGCTCTCCCAACCCGTCCGGGTCCTCGATCTCCCCCATGTGCGTGCCGGGCTTCCCGTGCACCGCGTCCAGGAAGATCTGCTTCGTCTTCTCGCTGTATTCCCAGCCCATCGTCCCCTCCCTCGACCAACCCCCCTGAGTCTAGCCGATCCCTGGTCCGGAGACACGCGCGGCGAGAGGGGCGCAGCAGCCGTGGATGGACAAGCTTCCGCGGTGGAGCTAATGTCATGGGTGCTTGCCGGGGTCCCAGATCGATCCGAGCCGCTGGCCGGAGGTGCGAGATGATGGGACTGCGCACGATTCCGGATTTCGCGCGACGAGGCGGGGCGAAGCTCGAGATCCTCCTGCTCCTCGCCCTTCTCCCGGCCCTCACCTGCGGAGATTCCGACACGACGCGCCCGGACTCCCCTGAAGATCCGACCCCTGCCGGTCCGCCGATCTCGCGCATTTCTGCCCTGGACTGGCCGCTGCTCTCCACCGAGGTGCTCCTCGTCCGCGGCCTCGCCGGGGCCGCCCCGGTCGCCTCTGACGGCACGTTTCCCGACCTCCTGGATCCGGACGCCGGGCGGCAGCCGCTCGTCGTCTCGCTCGGCGACTCGATTCCGCTCTTCCTGGGATTCGTCCGGCCCGACAGCACGAAGGGATTCGAGCTCGGATGCGAGTCGACGATCGCCGCGATCCTCGAGCTCGACCCGTTCCTCTGGGGCTGCTCGGGGGAGGCCGCCGCGCAGCTCGTCGCGTCCTGCGCCTCGCGCAGCTCCGATATCGCGCAAGCCGTCCGCTCGAAGATCATGTCGCGCGATCTCGGGTACCTGCTCGAGACGACCGCTCCGAACCCGATCGAAGCGGCCGGGGCCCTCCTGCGTTCGCAGGCGGGCTCTGCGGCCCTCTGCCGGGGCGCGTGGAGCGATTCTCTGCATCCTGGCGAGGGGATCCGCCTCGAGTCATCCCCTCGCGGTTCCGGGAATCCGTGGCTCGTCAATCCGTTCGCCATTCAGTACGGCGTGGGGATCTACATCTACGGAACCGACGCGATCCTCGCCCGCTTCGCCTCGGGGCGCTCCATCCGCTCCGATCCGAACGCGCCGCCCGCGCCAGCCAGGGCGGAGCTCGTGCAGCCGGACGGACGCTACCGCATGGTCGTCCACAGCGGCGAGAGGGCGACGCCCGCCGACCCCATCTCGCCCGCGCACCTCGCGTTTCGCCTGAACGCCGCCGCCGCAGCCTCGTCGTGGCTGGAGTCCGTCGGGCCCGTGGCGGAGCCTCCATGGGTCGACGATCCCGCCCGCTTCACCGTCGAGGGGCTCGCCCTGGCCGATAGCGTGCGCGCCGCCTGGGTCTCCGGAGAAGCCGGACGATTCGTCGCAGCCCTGCTGCGGCTTCTCCAGAAGGATCGCGACCGCCTGCTCGGGTCGGAGCATCGCGAGTTGATCGACGCTCTGATCCGCATCGGGATCGCCCAGGCCGGAGCCGTCGCCGCCCTGCCCCCCGGGCCGTTTCTATGCGATCTTGCCGGAGCCCCGATCGAATGGCGGGCGCAGATCCGGATCCGCGGCGGAGAGGTCACTCAGATCGATCCCCCGGAGCTCGTGCGACCGCCGGAGGATCTCTCCGCGGCCTTCGATCAGGGGGTCGTGCGCCTGACATGGGCGGATCGATCGAGCAACGAGGATCGTTTCGTCGTCCTGCGCAAGCCCGACGGTGGGCAGGAGGCCGCGCTGGCGTGGGTCGCCGAAGACGTCACTGTCTTTGAGGATCCGTTTCTCGATTCACACCTCGGCTACGAGTATCGCGTCTATGCGGAGAACGCCTACGCGCAATCGGAGGCGAGCGAGATCGCCCGCGCGGTGACCGGAGAGGTCGTGGATGTTCGTCCGCCCTCGCGTGTATCGGACCTCGCGATCGACGGCACGGCCTTCGAATCGGTCGGGCTCGTCTGGACCGCGCCGGGGGACGACGGCTCCCAGGGGCAGGCGGCTGGCTACGAGGTGCGGTACTCGCGCGACCCGATCGACTCCGTGTCTTGGGACGCCGCCACCCCGGTCGAGTACCCGTGGCCGCCGCGACGCGCGGGCGCGAGGGAGTTCCTCCTTGTCGAGGGCCTGTCCGCCGCGACGACCTACCACTTCGCTTTGAAGAGCGTGGACGAGTCTGCGAACCGCTCGGCGCTCTCCAATGTCGCGGTCGGAAGCGCGGCGCACGACAACCCGGACGCCCACTGGATGCCCGGTTTCGCGCCTGTTCCGTTCGGCCAGGGACTGGACGGCAATGTCCAGGCGATGATTCTCTACCAGGGCGACCTCGTGGTGGCCGGCAACTTCACTCAGGCGGGCGATCAGGATGTCGGTTACATCGCGCGCTGGGACGGGAACCGGTGGCACCCGCTCGGTTCGGGCACCGACAGCTGGATCTACGCCCTCGCCGTCCACGACGGGGATCTGATCGCCGGAGGGACGTTCACGCGCGCGGGCGGCGCCGCCGCAAGGTTCATCGCTCGATGGGACGGGTCGAGTTGGAGCCCCTTCGGTCCCGGTATGGACAATGTCGTTCGCGCGCTCATCGAGCACGATGGCTTGCTCTACGCGGGCGGGGCCTTCCACAGGGCGGGGGGGTTCGTCGTCAACGGCATCGCTCGATGGAACGGAGTCGGTTGGGATTCCCTAGGCTCCGGCGTCAACAACCAGGTGTTGGGACTCGGAGCCTTCGAAGGCGACCTGATCGTGGGCGGGGACTTCTCCCGAGCCGACGGGGTACCGGGCACCTCCCAGATCGCGCGCTGGGACGGAACGCGGTGGAGCGGATTCGACGGCGGGATGGACCTCGACTATGTCTGGAGCTTCGCCGCCTACGAGGGAGATCTGATCGTCGGCGGGCAGTTCAAGAGCGCGGGCGGGGCGCCGGCAGCGAATATCGCGCGCTGGGACGGCGAGCGGTGGCATCCCTTCGGCAGCGGGTCGAACGGATGGGTGCATGGGCTGGCCGTCTACAACGGCGATCTGATCGCCTCGGGATGGTTCACGACGATCGACGGAGTCGATGCGCCGCATGTGGCCCGATGGAACGGGGTCGAATGGAGTCCCCTCGGCGCTGGCATCGGAGGGGGCGTCGTGAACTGCGTCCTGGTCGATGGCGGCAGCATCTACTTCGGTGGCTGGTTCACCGAGGCGGGGCGGATCCCCTCCGCCCGCATCGCCCGCTGGAAGGACTGAAGCGAGGGCCCGGCCTCCGGACGAGCCGGAGACCGGGCCCTTCGAGCCGGCGGCGATCCTCCTGCTACCGCACGATGTGCAACTTGCGCGTGAGCGTCCCCATCTCGGTGGTCAGGCGACAGAGGTAGACGCCGCTCGCCAACGTCTCCCCCTCCGAGCTGATGCCCTTCCAGGCGATCTGATGGCGCCCCGCATCCACCAAGCCGTCGACCAGCGAGGCGACCCGGCGTCCGCCGATGTCGTAGACGGCGAGATCGACCCGGCTGCGCGCCGGCAGATCGAACCGGACCGCAGTCTGAAGCCCCATCGGATTCGGGCTGCCGGAGGCGAGGAACAGAGCGGTCGGCTTCGCGCCGTCCTCGGCATCCGCCGTACTGCCGCCGTAGTAGATCCGCAAGCACCACTGGTTCAGGACGCCGCTGTCGCCTCCAGCGAGGTCGCTCACCTTGAGCCGCCAGAGCCCGTCGGGATTGCCTCCAATGAAGGCGTCGAGCGATTGGCTCGGCGTGAGCTGGGTCGGGTACCAGCCGACGATGTTGTCGGCGCTACCGCCGGAGCGGTTGTGGAGGACGACGGTCGCATTGTCGGGCGAGGTGAGCTGCACCATCAGGTCCCCGATGTAGGTGTGGGTGATGTTGACGTAGACCTCGACAGCGCTGATCGTGACGCCGCCCCCGATCAGGACTCCCATCACATCCGTGACGCCGGTCGTGTTGTTGTCCGGGATGGTCAGATGCGGTTCGCGGCACTGCTCGTGGGTGAAGACCGGGGTGAGGACGAAATCGACGCCCGTCAGCTGCTGGCCCTCTGTGAGAGTCACCTCCACGTTTCCGGTGGACCAGTCTTCCTTCGTGGCGCGGATCGTATACGTTCCCGAGAAGAGCCCCTCGAGGCAGTACTCGCCCGCGGCGTTCGTGAGAACGTGCCCGCCGTTGGGGATCGCCTCGACTCGGACCCCTGAGTGATCCCCCTGCCCGGCGAGCGTCACACGGCCCGCGACGGAGCAGTCGCCGAACTCGGGCGTCATGAGCCAGGTGACCGCGTTCTGAAGCAGCAGCGGACGGACGCTCGCGTTCATCGCCGAGTAGTTGAAGGCGAAGTAGACGATCTGCCCTCCCTGCGGAGCGGGGTTCGTGTCGTAGCAGATCACGCTCGCGTCGTTCGGGTAGCTCGTCCACGAGCCGACCTTGACCGCATCGGCGAGCGGCGCCATGGCGTCCTCGTCGCCGTATCCGACGTAGCTCATCGTGACGGGCCCGGTGATCTGGTTCGGCACGCTCATCACGTAGTGGCTCGGCGCCGCGACGGTGAGATTGCCGCTGTTGTCCGCGTTCCAGTCGGTGCTATGGAGAACCTTGCTGGCGAAGTTCGTGTCGCCGTAGTGGTCGTAGCCCACCTCGCCACCCTCGATCAAGAGATGGCCGCCGCGCTCGACAAAGGCGACGAGCGCCAGCTTGTAGGCGGAGTTGGTCAGGGTGGAGGTGTTGCTGCCGCTGACGCTCATGAGCAGATCGTAGTTCTCCCAGCTCGCAGGATCGGTCGAGGCGGCCTGCTCCACAGTGACGGTGTAGCCCAGCGTCTCGAGATCCGTCACGACATCGGTCACCGACTTGTCGTCGGCCGCCGTGTAGCCGGGCTCGATGATGGCTCCGGTCTTCTCGTCGAGCTTCGGCTCTACCGTTCCGGCCTTGGCGCCGTCGTTCACCACGAGGATGTCTCCGATCGTGGCCTCGAGCCAGAAGTCGCGGGTGATCACCGGTTGGTCGACCGTCACATTCACAGTGACGGGGATGTGATGCCACGCCTTCACGACGACGCGGTAGTCGAAGTAAGGGAGCGCCGGCGTGGTGTAGCTCCCGTCGATCGCGCTGCTGGTGGTCTGGGCGTAGAGCTCGAGGGTGTCGAGACGGTAGATCTTGATGTCCGCCTCGAGAGGAAGATCGGTTTCCTCCTCGAGGACCGTGCCTGCGATCACGCCGCTCGGCGCCGGATCGAGGACGATATCGAGGACGTTCGCTCCGTAGTTCAGGAAGTAACCCAGCTCGTACGGGAGCGATCCGAAGTGGGCCACCCGGATCGTGTACGGGGCCACGACGATCTCATCGGCGATTGCGTAGTCGCCCTGGGCGTTCGCGGTCGCCTCGAAGGCGATCTCCATGTTGACGTCGTAGCCGGTAAGGACCGCTCCCACCGCTGGAGAGCCGTTGGCGTCGATGTGGCCGCTCAGGGTCCCGTATGCCTCGATGACGGGGAAATCCTCCCAGTAGATGTCATAGCCCGAGAGAGCGATGATCCCCCTCACCGTGCCGAGCTCAGCGGGCGTCACGGTGAGCGCGTTTCCGACCACGCTGCCGATGGGCTCGCCATTCAGGATGGCCCAGAGGGTATAGCCCGATTGGCCCACGTTCGCGTGAATCGTTCCCGGGAGGTTCAGCGCGAACGCGTCATTCAAGCCGATGTCGGTCGTGACTGACAGGCTCGGCAGGGTCAGGTTCAGCGCATTGACCCGCAGCGGCTCTCGGAAGAGCTCGTACGAATCGCCCGGGCGCTTCCCGACGATGTCGATCGAGGGCCCGTAAGGGTAGTTCACCGTGATCGTGCAGTAGCCATCGGCCGCGGTGAATGCGTGCCCCGACTCATAGTCGAGGCCGTCCGCCCAGATCTCGACGCCTTCGATCGGCGTGACGCCGTCGTACTCGAAGACGCCGACGCTCACCGCGGTCTCCACGTTTGCGTCGATCGCGTCGGGATCGATATAGACCGTCGCCGGGATGATCACGTTGAGATCGGTCTCATAGGGGATCCGGTTCTGCGCCATCACGACCAGGTGGGCCGTGCCGGGTAGGAACGGCTCCTCCCAGATCGGCAGATCCAGCACGCCGCTCTCCGGGACCGTGCCTGCGCCGATCAGAACGCCGTTCTTGGTGAAACCCACGTAGCTGTTCGGAACGGCGGTCACCTCGAACGAGTCCCAGGTCGTGAAGATCGTGGCCGGATGCGTGACCGGGTTCTCGGTCGGAACGCCTAGGTAGGTCGAAAGGGAGGGATCGCCCATCAGGTTGTAGATGTTCCAGTAGTAGGTCGTGAGGCTCGAACCCGATTCGGTGACCGCGAGATTCCCGCAGAAGATCAGCGCGTCGTTGGTGACGTACCACTGCGTCATCGCCTCGCCGTGGTCGTGGAAGAGGCCGTCGTAGGCGCCCATGTGATTGGGATCGAAGACCGGATGCTCGACGATCGAGGCGCGATATCCAACGCCCCAGTAATAGTCCTCATCCCAGTAGGTCGAGTTGCTGCCGCCGATGTAGCCGATCGCCCCCTTGTTCGCGGCGCGTAACCAGGTCTCAGCGAAACATTCGCTGACGTCGTAGCTCGAGGTGAGACAGCAGTTGCCGACGGCGAGGCAGTACTTGCCGGCGTTCTGGAGGCTGTTGACATTGCCCTGGGTGAAGGTCGGGTCGGACCAGGAGGTCTCGCTCCCGTGGGCGGTGTAGTTGATGTAGCCGACTCCCTCGCTCACGTCGGCGACGATCTGAGCGTCGGCGCCGCCGGATCCGGGGTACAGGTAGGTGTGGCTCAAGATGCCGTGGGATTCGTTGAAGTAATTCGTCGTGCCGTAGTTGATCTGGCCGTTGGCCCAGACCTGCCCGTGCCCGGAGTCCATACCCGCGATCATGACGACCTCGCCCAGATAGCTGGGGTCGGGCATGGTGAACTGGTCGTACATGAGGGTCTTGTCGAGCTGGGCCTGCAGCTGGGACGGATTCGTGGCGGAGAAACGGCCATAGTACATGTCGGGCATGAGATCCGCGTCGACGGCGCAGTAGGGACGGTCGGTCGCGTCGCCGCTCAGCGTCCAGGTCGGCATCTGGGCGACGTCGCCAACGAAGAGCACGAAGGAGGGGGAAGGCAGCTCAGGCGTCCCGTTGTTGTACAGGCCCCAGAGCCAGTCCCGGATCGACTCCTTGGTGGTTCCCACCGGGGGCGTGCCGGTCACGCCGACGATGACGTGGAATCCGCGACGGGTCTTCCACTCGACGAAGCCCTGCATCTGCGCCTCGAACTCGGGCGGCGTCACGACGACCATCGTCACGATGTCCCGTACACGGTCGGGATGCTGATCGTGGATCCCGCGGTATCCTTCGATCTGCTCGTAGATTGGATCGAAGAAGGGGCTGCGCGTGGCCGCGTCGAGCATCGCGCCGGCGGCGTGGTCGGCGCCGTCGAAGCGGACGCGGAACTCGATCTCCTCGCAGACGACGATGCGTCCTTCCTCCGGGTAGTACTCGATCGGGGAGACCTCGAGCCGGCCGATCTCGACCGCGCGCAGGCGTCCCTGCGGCGCCAGGTGGAGCATCTCGTTCGCCACGCGCCCCGTGTACGACGCCTCGTCGTAGACGAACGGCCAGGTGGCGGGATCGGCACTCTTCGGCATGCTCGGCTGCGCCGGGAGGAGGGGATGGACGATCCCCAGGCTCGCCAGGTCGATCTCGCGCGTCTTGACCGAGATCAGCTCGGCGCTCGCCGTCGCCCCGTACGGGATCTCGATCAGTCGATTCATCATGGGGAGCTCGGGCGCTCCCTCCCGCCGCGAGGCGTGGAAGCCGGGTATCATGAGCCGGGAGAAGGTGCCCTCCGGGGTCGTGACATCCATGGTCGCGAGCTCGCCGATCGTCGCCCTATAGATGAGGGCGTCCGAATCCTGGACGAGGAGCTGCAGCTCCGACGGTTGCGTTCCGATCGTGATAGGCCTGACCCCGGCCGCCTCGGAGACGGCGGCGTGAATTGTCAGGCACAACAGCAGAGCCAGGGCGAGTCTCATCGCACCTTCCTTTCCCGAATTCCTCGAGATCCGTTCCCGAAAACGCCGCTCGGCGTGGAACCTTCTAATTATAGCTTATTTGTACATCCATTCACAACGCCTCGACTAATGGAGATGCGCGGGGATCTTTCTTTGTAGCAAGGCTTTCCCTTCTCATGGAGGACGTGCGTAGGTCGAGACTCCTGTGGTCCAGGGGGCACTCGACGAGCCGCGCCGGATGAGGCATCCTCTCGGAGCCATGCGTTCGGAGCCGAGCCTCGCCGATGTCGCGGTCCCTTTGGGCGTTCGCGCCCTGTTCACCTACAGGATTCCGGAAGAGCTGAGCGGCGCGATCGCCGAGGGTCACAGGGTGCGCATCCCGCTGGGTCGGCGCGCGACGCATGGCTATGTCGTCAAGATCCACTCCGGACCGGGACCGGAGAGGCTCCGGGACATCGTGGCGGCGGATCCGCCCGAGCCGCTCTTCGATGCCCACCTCCTGGCTCTGACCCGCTGGGTCGCGGACTATTACCTGGCGCCCTGGGGCGAGGTGCTGGAGGCCGCGGCGCCGCGGGGCTCGCACCGCGGCGTCGCCGAGATCGAGCTCGCCCCTCCGCCGGCGATCGAAGATCCACCCGTTCTTGACCCAGACCAGGAGGCTGTCTTCGAGGCGCTGCGCCGGCCTCTCCAGTCGCGCCGATTCCACGTCGATCTGCTCCGGGGCGTCCCCGGTTCGGGCAAGACGGAGATCTATCTGCGGCTCGCGGGCGAGGCGATCGCCGCCGGGGGATCGGTGCTCCTGCTCGAGCCCGAGATCGGACTTGCGACGCAGATCCTGGAGCGGGTCCGGAGGAGATTCGGCGAACGAGTCGGCCTCTACCACTCGATGGCCGGGGTCCGGGAGAGGCGCCGAACCTGGGAGCAGGCCCGATCGGGAGATCTGCGGATCGTCGTCGGGGCCCGTTCGGCGGTCTTCGTGCCGTTGCGGGATCTCAGCCTCATCATCGTCGATGAAGAGCAGGAGACGGCCTACAAGCAGGAGGAGTCGCCTCGCTACCACGGCCGCGACACCGCGATCGTGCGCGCGCGCATGCTCTCGTGCCCCGTCCTGCTGGGGACGGCGACACCCTCCTTGGAGTCGTTCTGGAACGTCTCGAGCGGGAAATTCGCGGGGCATCGCCTCCGACGTCGTTACGCCGGCCGCGAGCAGGCGGCGGTGCACAGGATCGATCTCCGCGAGGACCCGGGGCTTCCGCCCTCGGGGAGGGCAATCCCCCTGTTCTCGTCCTTTCTCATCGGCAAGATCCATGAACGACTCGGGGCCGGTGAGCAGACGATCCTCTTCCTGAACCGCCGGGGGCACTCCACGGTCGTGCAGTGCTCCGAATGCGGCGAGATGTTCCGGTGCAGCCGGTGCGAAGTGGTTCTGACCTACCATCGCGCCACGGACGATCTCCGCTGCCATCACTGCGGCGGCGTCGTCGCGCGCTCCGCGCGATGTCCCGCGTGCCGCGGGGAGAAGCTCTTCTACGGCGGAGTGGGAACGCAGAAGCTCGAGGACAGGATCTCCGCCCTCTTTCCCTCGGCGCGCCTGCTCCGGCTCGACACCGATACGACGCGACGCCGGGGGAGCCATGCGGCGCATCTGAAGGCGATCGAGGAAGGGTCGGTCGACATCCTGATCGGGACGCAGATGCTCGCCAAGGGATTCGACTTTCCCCGTGTGACCCTCGTGGGCGTCCTTCTTGCCGATCGGGAAATGGGATTGCCGGAGTTCCGGGCCTCCGAACGCGCCTACCAGATCCTCACGCAGGTTGCCGGGCGCGCCGGACGCGGGGAGATCCGCGGCGAGGTCGTCCTCCAGACCCTGCTGCCGGACCACTATGTCATTCGCTGCGCCGCCGAGGGAGACTTCGAGTCCTTCGCCGCCGAAGAACTCCGACTGCGTCGCGCCCTCGCCTATCCGCCCTTCACGCGTCTCGCCCATCTCCTCTTCGATGGACGAATCGAGGATCGCGTGCGACGGCGCGCGGAGGAGCTCGCCGATCGCCTCCGCGGACCGGCGCAACGGCTCGGCGTCGACATCCTCGGCCCGGCCCCGATGTTCTTCACCCGTCTGAACGGCCGATACCGGTGGCACCTGAGCCTGCGGGGGGCGGGTCCCGACGCGTTGCATCGCCTGGCCCGAACCGCCCTCGATGCCCCAGTTCGGCCGGGATTGCGGGGGATTCGCTTGTACGTCGACGTTGATCCGATCCGCACCCTTTGATCCCGGCCTGGGCGGATCGACCCGTCTTGACACCCCCAGGGGCCGACCGTAGATTCTGGGTTGCGGAACAGATTGTCGTCGGGGAATGGAGGGGGTGTCGGGTCATGCGACGCTATGCTTTTTGGATCCTTCTTTCGTCTGCGTTTCTCACGCTTTTCGCTACGAGCTGCAAGAATCCCAATCTGAGCGGCGGAATTCTCCATTTCGATCAGAAGCGGTTCGAGCGCGCGCGCGAGACGCTCTTGCGGGCGCTCGATCAGGAGCCGAACAATGCGGAGGCTTGGCTGTGGCTCGGCAAGGCCTACGCCGAACTGGACAGCACGACCCAGGCGCGAAGCGCGCTGGAGAAGGCCGCTTCCCTCGAATCGCCGAAGTTCCCGACGGTGAAGGCCGATGCGGACAACGCCCTGGAGCACTACTGGAGCACCCGTCACAATGAGGGACTGGCCGCCGCGAAGGCCGCGCAGGAGGCGAAGCAACTCGGCAAGAACCAGGAAGCGCAGCAGAACTTCCGCGAGGCGCTGAACCGGTTCAAGCGGGCGCGGGTCTACCAGCCCGGCAAGGAGGAGACTCCCAGGAACATGGGGGTCTGCTACTTCAACCTGGGTCAGGTCGACTCAGGGCTCACCGCTCTCCGCGAGTCGCAGAAGCTCGCGCCGGCGGGCGATGAGCGTGCGGCCGGCATTCTCTTCGATCAATTCCGACTCCTGGGAGACCAAGCGGCGGAATCGGGAAGCTCCGCGAATCCGGAGGGCCTGAGGGACGCCATCAAGTTCTACTCGGAAGCCGAAAAGATTCGCCCCCAGGACCCCGACCTCCTCTTCTCGCTCGGCGTCGTCTACTTCCAGCTCGCGGAGGGCGACACCGCGCGCAAGCTCGACCACTACGGCATGGCGGCGGACTATTTCGTGAAGACTCTGGCGATCAAGCCGGACGACCAGGAAGCGCTCCAGAACGCCGCGACCCTCTATCTCGAACGCAAGGAGTGCGACAAGGGCGTCCCGCTCGCCAAGCATCTCCTCGACCTCGACCCGCACAACTATCGCTATCATGACATTCTCGGCCGGCTGAACGGCTGCACCGGGGATCGGGGCGAGCAGATCGCGGGGCTCGTCTTCTCGCGGGCGCTGCGTGACGGAGAGGTTCTGGCGCTCGATGGCTTCCGCGCCCATGTCGAGGCGGCCGGCGCGCAATCCGATCTCGTCCGCCGCTACCGCGAAGAGGGACGGCCGGAGGAGATCCGGACGTTCAAGGACACCGGCGGCCGGGAGTACGAGTGCTGGTTCTACTGGACGCGCGGGAAGGGGTATGCCTTCTACGACGGGGAGTACAAGTATCAGACGGAGTTCCGCCCCGAGCAACCCAAGGAGGAGGAGTAGGCACGGCCCCTTCCGCCGGCCGGCCGAATCGTTCCAGGAAATGACCCGCAGGCGGGTGTCCCGGACCGCGACGGTTTGCGGACACCCTGCCTCGATCGGATTCGACCCCGATGCGAGCAACGTCAGCCGAACCAGCCGACCCCACGGGCTTGCTGCGAGCCTGGACGCTTGGCGTCATCGGATACGGTAACCAGGGTCGCGCCCAGGCGCTGAATCTTCGCGACTCCGGTATTCGCACGATCGTCGGCGCGCGTCCCGGCGGACCCTCGGCGCAGGCCGCCTCCCGGGAAGGTTTCGAGGTCCTCGCCCCAGCGGATGCGGCGGAGCGATGCGAGCTGATTGCCTTGCTCGTGCCCGACTCCGCGATCGGCCAGCTTCTTGCTTCGCTTCCTCTGGACGCGAAGATCCGGACCGTGGTCCTCGCGCATGGGTTCGCCTTGCGCTTCGGGCAGCGCGAGCTCCCCGGGGACTGGGACATCGTTCTCGTCGCTCCCTCCGGTCCGGGAACCGCGTTGCGCTTCGGCGACGCCGCCGGCCGGATCCCGGCGTTCCTGGCCGTGCATCGCGACAACAGCGGCGAGGCCTGGGCCCGCGCGCGCGCTTACGCCATCGCGGCCGGCTGTTCGCCGCACGGATTCATCCGGACAACGGTCGAAGAGGAGACGGAGGTCGATCTCTTCGGAGAGCAGGCCGTGCTGTGCGGAGGACTGGCGGCGCTGGTCACCGCCGCCTGGGAGACGCTCGTGCAGCGCGGATACGATCCGCGCGTCGCTTACATGGAGTGTGTGCATCAGGTCTCGCTCACGGCCGAGATGATCACACGCTTCGGGGTAGCGGGAATGCGGGAGAGGATCAGCGGTCTCGCATTGTTCGGAGATCTGACCCGGGGCCCCAATCTGATCGGTGGAGATGTCAAGGCCCGCATGGCCGAGATGCTCGAGGAGATCCGGTCGGGTCGCTTCGCCGAGGAGTGGGAGCGTGAGGTCCGCGACGGCTTTCTACTGAGCCGACGGCGACTCCAGGAGAGCCGAGAACATGCGATGGAGGGTGTGGGCCGCGAAGTGCGCGGCCTCTTCACAACTTCGACGAAGCGCGCAGACGAGTCCGGGCGTTGACCCCCGGCCCGATTTTCATTGACAGAGGGTGGGGCGGGACGTAACCTCCTGCGTTGGGACAGAGAATTCCGTTCGACGCAGATGTCCCTCCCTAGTCGCCTCCAATCCACATTGAGGAGATGCAAACCCGTCCCTAGGAGATGACCGCGAAACGTTTCTTAGTGGATCGGCACGGCCGGTAACGGCCAATCGAGGTCCAGAAACCCGTGCAAGACCCAAATCGAGATTCCGAAGAAGTGCGCGCGTCATCCGAGGATTCGGCAGTCGGCACCGCCGACCGTAGATCCCGAGGCCGCAAGGAAGATCCGAACACGCTCGACATCGCGCAGATGAAGCGCAAGACGATCTCCGAGCTGGTGAAGATCGCTCAGGAGCTCGGCATTCAGGGCGTGAGCAGCATGCGCAAGCAGGATCTGATGTTCCGAATTCTCGAGGCTCAGACGAAGATGAACGGCCTCATCTTCTCCGAAGGCGTGCTCGAGATCCTGCCGGAGGGATACGGATTCCTGCGCTCCGTCGATTACAACTACCTTCCGAGCGCCGACGATATCTACGTTTCACCCTCCCAGATCAAAAGATTCGACCTGCGGACAGGGGACACCGTCTCGGGCCAGGTCCGTCCGCCGAAGGACGGAGAGCGCTACTTCGCCCTGTTGAGGGTCGAAGCGGTCAACTTCGAGAGTCCGGAAGCGGTGAAGGACAAGACGCTCTTCGACAACCTGACGCCGCTGTATCCGATGGAGAAGCTGAACCTCGAGATGAAGAATCGGGACATCTCGACGCGGATCATCGATCTGCTGGCTCCCATCGGGAAGGGACAGCGCGGCCTGATCGTCTCGCCTCCGAAGGCGGGAAAGACGATGATCCTCCAGAAGATCGCCAACTCGATCACCGAGAATCATCCGGAGGTCGTCCTCATCGTCCTCTTGATCGACGAGCGGCCCGAGGAAGTGACCGACATGGAACGGTCCGTCCAGGCTGAGGTGATCTCATCCACCTTTGACGAGCCGGCGGAGCGGCACGTCCAGGTCGCGGAGATGGTGATCGAGAAGGCGCGCCGCCTCGTGGAGCACCGCCGCGACGTCGTGATCCTGCTCGATTCGATCACGCGACTCGCCCGCGCCTACAACACAGTCGTTCCCCACAGCGGCAAGATCCTCTCGGGTGGAGTGGATGCGAACGCCCTTCACCGCCCCAAGAGGTTCTTCGGCGCGGCGCGGAACATCGAGGAGGGCGGGAGCCTCACGATCTGCGCAACCGCGCTCATCGAGACCGGAAGCCGGATGGACGATGTCATCTTCGAGGAGTTCAAGGGGACTGGGAACATGGAGCTCGTCCTCGACCGTAAGTTGTCTGATAAGCGCATTTTCCCGGCGATCGACCTGAACCGGAGCGGCACCCGCAAGGAGGAGCTCTTGCTTCCGGAGGGCGATTTGAGGAAGATATGGGTCTTGCGCAAGTTCTTGAGCGACATGAACCCCGTCGAGGCGATGGAGTTCTTGATCTCGAAGCTCGAGCAGACCAAGACGAACCGCAAGTTCCTGGAAGCGATGAACGGTTAGCACGAGGAGAGCCGTGACGATGAAGAAGGGGATTCATCCGGACTACCGCCGCGTACGCATCACCTGCGTCTGCGGGAACATCCTGGAGTCGCGATCGACCGAGGGGAAGGACTTCACGATCGAGATCTGCTCGAACTGCCACCCTTTCTACACCGGCAAGCAGAAGCTGGTCGACTCGGCAGGACGCGTCGAGCGGTTCCGCCGCAAGTACAAGCTCGAGGCCCCCGCCGAAGAGACGACGGCCGAGAGCTAGCAGGCGAGTCGGCCCGGGCCCGGTTCCTCCATTTCGGGGGGGCGCGAGCCCGGGCCGATCGTTTTCCCTGAACCCATAATGGAAGAGCTTCTCCGCAACTACGAGCATGTGCGCATGCGCCTCGACGAAGTGACGGCGCAGATGGTCGATCCGCGCGTGATCTCGGATCCCAGGGAGGCCCGCCGAATCGGCCGCGAGAGGACCCGCCTGGAGCGGATCCTGAGGGCGATGGACGCCTTCCGGGAGGCGATCGCGGCGGTGCGCGAGGGGGAAGAGATTCTGCAGGGCGACGATCCCGAGCTTCAGGAGATCGTTCGCGAGGAGCTGCCGGGATCGCGCGAGAGGCTCGAGTCCTGCGGGGCCGAGTTGAAGGCCCTGCTCACGCCCCGCGACCCGAACGATGAGAGGAACGTCATCATCGAGGTGCGCGCCGGGACGGGAGGCGAGGAGGCCGCTCTCTTCGTGCGCGACATCTTCAGAATGTACGTGAAGTACGCCGAGGCCCGCGGCTTCCGGATGGAGGAGCTCTCCTCGAATCCGACGGGGATCGGAGGGCTCAAGGAGATTGTCTTCTCCCTCGAAGGGGAAGACGCCTACCGGACCTTCAAGTACGAGTCGGGGGTGCACCGGGTCCAGCGGGTCCCCGAGACCGAGGCGAGCGGGCGAATCCACACATCGGCCGTCACGGTTGCCGTCCTGCCGGAGGCTGAAGAGGTCGATATCCGCATCGACGAGAAGGACCTCGAGATCGACGTGTTCCGCTCCTCAGGGCCCGGCGGGCAGAGCGTGAACACGACCGACTCCGCGGTGCGGGTCAAGCATCTCCCCACGGGGATCGTCGTCCAGTGCCAGGACGAGAGGAGCCAGCTCAAGAACAAGGTGAAGGCCCTGAAGGTCCTCCGCGCTCGGCTGCTGGACATGGAACAGCAAAAGCGGGAGGCGGAGATGGCTCGGACCCGGCGAAGCATGGTGTCCACGGGCGATCGGAGCGCCAAGATCCGCACCTACAACTTCCCGCAGGGCAGGGTCACCGATCACAGGATCGGTCTCACGCTTTACAACCTCGCCGACGTGATGGAGGGAGACCTGGAGGAGCTGATCCGCGCGCTTCAGGTCGCCGAGAGCGAGGAGCGGCTGAAGTCGACCGAGGCCCTATAGCCCGCCGCGCGGCCACCATCCGTGAACCCCATCTTTGTTCTGATCCGCGAGGCCTCCGGTCGGCTGGAGGAGATCGGCGCCGGGAATCCCCGACTCGAGGCGGAGCACCTCATGGCGCGGGCCCTCGGGATCGACCGGATCGGCCTTTGGCTGCGCGACGAGCTCCCGCCCGCGGATGCGGTCGCGCGCTTCGAAGCGCTCCTCGCGCGGCGCCTCCACCGTGAACCCCTCCAGTACGTTCTCGGCAACGCGATCTTCGCCGGGCTGACCCTCGAGGTCGGCCCGGGGGTCTTCATCCCGCGCAGCGAGACCGAGGTCCTCGTCGAGCAACTCGCCGCTCGTCTCGATCGAAGCGTTCCAATGGAGATCTGCGATGTGTGCACCGGCAGCGGGGCGATCCTGCTGGCGCTGCTCGCGCGGCTGCCGCGCGCCCGGGGAGTCGGGATCGATCAGAGCGGCGCTGCCCTCGAGTACGCCCGCCGTAACGCCCTCGCGACCGGGCTGGCCGGCCGGACCGAGTGGCTGCTCGGGGATCTGCTCGACCCTGCCGGACGGCGGGTATTCGATGCGATCGTCTCGAATCCACCTTACATCGCGCTCGCGGAGGCAGACGCGTTGGCCCCCGAAATCCGGGACTTCGAACCAGCCGACGCGCTCTATGCCGGCGCCGACGGGCTCGAGACGATTCGTCGACTGATCCCGCAGGCGGCATCGAGGCTGCGCCCGGACGGATGGCTCGCCGTGGAGATCGGCGTCACTCAGGAGAGGGAGATGCTCGCGCTCCTCGAGCCAGTCGCCTGGCGCGATGCGGCAATCCTGCCGGACCTGTCGGGCCGGCCGCGCATCGCCATGGCGAGGTCGCGCTGACTCGCGCTGCTCATCGAAGCCGGATCAGCTGGAGAGTCTTTCCGCCCTGTGATCCTACGACCCAGTAGACCCCCGCGGGGGCCCGACGGCCACGGATTCTGCCGTTCCAGGTCCATGTGCCGTCCACGCCTCGAAGCCCGGATTCGGAAGATGCGACCCTCCGGCCCGAGACGCTATAAATCGCGACCGACTCGCCGAATCCCGCCAGGCGGACCGGACCGGTGCTCGGATTGGGCGAGATCGTGGGCACGAGTTGCCGTTCTGGGGCCGGGGCCGCGGCTGACGTGCTCTCGATCAGGTAGAACGACTCGATCGGTGGCGTGCTGACCCGCACATTGTCGCCACGATCGACCGCGGCGACGGTCCACCAGTACCAGCGGTTGGGCTGAAGCGTGAGAATCTCCAGCCCCGGCGTGTCGGTCTGGAAACGCCGCGGCAGCATCATGAGGGAGTCGGTGGCGACCATGATCTCGTAGCGGACGCGGTCCCCGGGCTCGGAGTCGAGCGCTTCGCCCCAGTCGAGGTAAAGCCCTTCGGCGAACACCGTGTCATCGTCGGCCGGGCTGAGCAGGGGGAATGAGTCGGGAGCGGCCACGAAGGCGCCCTTGTAGTAATCCTCGGCTCGAGCGATCCGGGTCATGACCGTGTCGCGATGCCAGGTTTCCTCCCAGTTGCCCCGCTGCGTGACGAAGCTCCGTAACTGCGAGAGGGTGTCGAGCCAGCGCGCGGAGGCAATCGTGCTGCGAACCGGCCCTCCGCCTCTCGTGATGCGAACAGGCGATGTTTCGGCCCGGGAAGGACCGGTGATCAAATGGGGATTCCCTACGGAACCCTCCGCCCGGACCAGGATCCATGCAGGCGTCGGGATGTCCAGGGCGATCAACCCTTCGTAGTGGGACTGCGGCGGGAAGAAATCGGCCGACCAGACCTCGGTCCCCTCGGCGAGGATCGCGATCCGGCGCAGTCCGAGGGCGCAGGTCGCCCGGAGGCGCACGTAGGTGTGGAGCGAGTCTCCGGCGACCTCCATCGTGTCTCCGTAGGAGTGGCCTTCGATGTCGAACTCCGGGATCAGGGGATAGTTCGTGAGGAAGGTTCGTCCGGTGCGCACGGCCTCGAGCCAGGAGTCATAGTCGAGCGGCGATCCTTCCCCCAGGTTGGCGTAGACGCGAAGCCCTCCGATCGGGAGACTCGAGGTGCTACAGAGCCGGCTGTCGGTGCCGGCGGAGGGTGGGCATGGAAGCCCGCTCGAGAGGATGTCGTACCATTCCTGCCAGTCCCCATAGGGGTTATTGCCGTAGGAGAGAACGTCCAGCGCATCGAGGGCGTTCAGGGCGGCCAGCATGGGAAGCTCACGACCCAGGCCCGCGCCGGGCCAGGTGTCGTCGTAGAAGTAGTCGTCGGTGGAGTGGGGATGCCCGAGCACCATCATCGGCCCCTTCGCCGGCACCACCTCGTCGCGCAGGTCGAGCAGCATCGGGTAGGCGGGCGCGGGGTCGAGGCAGCAGGTGTCGTGGACAGGGTCGCGCAATCCCGGGAGCGGAGCGTGCCCGTAGGCCTGGTTGCGGTACTCGAAGGAGTAGTAGACGACCGTGCCCGAGTCGGACACGAAGCTCGGCGCCCCTGTGAAATAGTGGCTCTGGTCCAGGAGATGGATGACGGCGAGATCCTCGGCCCGGGCGATCATCCGCGCCTGGGAGGGAAGGATCTGGTAATCGATCGGTGGATGATTGGAGTGCGCGTGGAGGTCGCCCGAGTACCATCCCTCCTGCCGCAGGTTCGCGATCCGGTTCAGCGTGATGGTGAGAGTCGTGTCCCGATCGACGTAGATCACCCGGTTGAATGGGACCCACTCGAACCCGCGTCCCACTGTGACGCGCGTGACGCCCGCAGGCACATCGACCCAGAAGGAGCCGTTCGCGTAGCAGTAGCCGCCTCCTCCCCAGAAGTAGAACCGCTCCGAATCGGTGGTGTCGGGATGGACGTGATTGTCGGCTCCGAAGACGCGCACGCGCGACTCGAGGGGAGTCCCCGCGCTGTCCTGGATCTGAAGCGTGAGGCGACACTGCGTCGGAACGGGCGGCAGCTCTTCGCGCGTCGTCGAGGAGCTTGACGCTCCCGCGTGGATCGACAGGAGGATCCCCAGAATAGCCAGACGGCCAAGGATCCCTCGACGGCACCTGACTTCAGCGCCCCCCGGCCATACGGCGCTCAGGAACAGTCGGACCATGGCATCCCTCGCACTGCGGCGCACGGGCACGTGACGCAAACGATCGCGGATCGGGTACGGTCTTCTTGCAGAACGATTATACAGGACGCCTGGCGG
Organism: Candidatus Eiseniibacteriota bacterium; assembly: GCA_034679345.1. Lineage (GTDB taxonomy): Bacteria > Eisenbacteria > RBG-16-71-46 > CAIMUX01 > VGJL01 > JAXDAY01. Next base: position 141 of record JAXDAY010000008.1, on the reverse strand, counting down.
AGTCGGCAAGGCCCCGCATCGAGCCGTCCAAGATGTAACCCAGGGGTAGATCGTCGAGTCATCTAAAAGGTAACCCTCCTTCCGGAGGGTGGGAGATGACAAGCATGGGACGGCGCGAGTACTTGCGAGCGATTCATGGAC
>JAXDAY010000007.1:0-4385 GCA_034679345.1 Candidatus Eiseniibacteriota bacterium | reverse complement strand
CCACCTGGGTCGCCTTGACCGGCCTCTTCGCGGCGGTGAGCAGGGCATGGCTCCGCCAGGACCCGGAGCGCAAACCGACACGCGAGAGGATCCTGCGCCGGGACCACTACCGCTGCGTCGTACCGGGATGCACGAGTCGCAGCCAGCTCGAGGATCACCATATCGAGTTCCGCTCGCGGGGCGGAAGCGACGATGCCCACAACCGCGCGACCCTCTGCCATGGGCACCATCGTCACGGCGTGCACGAGGGGAAGGTCCGGATCACCGGCCGGGCGCCCCACCGGCTGAGGTTCGAGCTCGGCTGCCGACCCGACGGCCCACCGCTCCTCGTGCTGCAGGGGGAGAAGATCATCCGGAGGGGGTGCGAATGAGGCTAGCGCTAGAAGACCACGCTCACTCCGGCCATCACGGCGCCAGACGCGATGCTACCGAACTCGTCCCAGGTGGCGCCCATGTCCCGCCCCCCGGTCGCGAAGAGCATCGTCCGCTCACCGATCTCATGCTCGTAGATCCCGATCATCCGGTCCGAGTGGTCGTCCAATCCGCGGATCCACCGAAACGTCAGGTGAACCGAATCGATCAACTCGGGATCGGTCCACTGCAGCATGACGTAGTTGCGACGGACGAGAATATCGGCCATATCCGCTCCGCCCTTGATGTAGCAGTCCCAGATCCGCTCCTCGAGGCATCCGGATCGATCGTGAAAGAACTCCGCCACGAGGAACGACCCGCCTCCGAATGTGTAGGAACCGCCCAGCAGGTAGGCCGGCTCCCGCCGGACCCCTCCAATCCTCCACTCGCCATGGACCAGGACGGCGTCGGACAAGTTCCAACCGGCGAACCCGGACTTGGCGAGCCGTTCGTCCTCTTCGTCCGTCGAGAGGATCAAGCTCGCATACCATCGCTCTCCAGTGCAGTCTGTCTTGAACGCGTAGCCGCGCGAGAACTCACGCCTTGCTTGCAGCCGCCCCTCGTCAGTGTTGGCGATCGCCGAGAAGGTCCATCTTCGATCCGCGATCCAGGTCGCCCAGGCGTAGTCGAGCCCGGGCTCCTCCGTTCGCGGATTCATCTCACCATTGCCGCGATTGAACGGGTTCGACGGAGAAATGAGGTACGATGGCCCCCATTGCAGATTCTCGCGCCCGTACGAGAGATACAGACCGCGCCCCAGACGCGCCTCGATCCGCCATTCGTTCACGTAGGCCGAGTCGGCCCAGTCGCGCGTCCCCGCGCGCGCACCTTCCTCGTACCAACGATTGCGCAGCTCGAGTCGCGGTCTCACCGAGAGGCCGATTCGCCCCAGATCAAGCGCCAGATCGGGACGCAGGTCGAGCCCAGCCTGGTATCGCGGGAGCGCGAGGAGGTTTCCCGGGTTCATCGACGATTCGCGCAAGTCGAGGTAGGTCCCGAGCGCCAGCGTCTCCACCCGATACTCCAGGCGGTCGCGGAATCCCTCGGCCGCCGCCGCCGAGACGACCGTGGCGGAGAGAACGATCCAGGCGAGAATGATGCGCCTGCAGGGATTCATCGAGAGAGCCGGTCCAGGCTCAGGATGCCGGGAGGGATATCGTCAAATCTGGGCTCGATATAGGTCATGATCGTCACATTCTCGGATATCAAGGAATCGCGGATCTCGATCGCGGAGATGAACGGCCCGCCCGAGCGCGATCGGTTGGCGTATTCCATGCGCGCCGTCTTGATCAGCTTCCCCGAGACGGTGAAGTACTCGGCCTTCACCCCCACGATCCGTTCCTTCGAGACCCAGTAGCGAATCCGATCGTAGGTCGCCTTCTTGGTCCGCGCCTTGAGGTCAAAGAGCGTGCATGGCTCGCCATCGACCACGTCCTCGCCGGCCACGACGGCGTCGTACTCATCTGCGTAGTTCGTCGCGGCGATGTCCCCGTGCGCGGCCTGTCCCATCAGCCGTTGCCTCTGGGAGATCGCGATCGGCTTGCTGAGCCCGGGCTTGCTGAACCACATGTTGCCGGAGACCATGAGGAGCTTCTGTCCCTTGTACTTCGGGGGGTCGAGCTCCTCGCACAGGAAGTCATAGGCGCGCGCCTGGACGAATACGGTGAGTTGACTCGTCCGACCGTTCTCGAGCGAGACGATTCGCATATGGAAAGAGACCCCGCCGGGATTCCCGCGGGCGTGATCCGCGCGACGCAGGATCGCGACGGGATCATCCGCCGCGGCCGCGCATGCGAGCGCGCCCGACACGATCGCCGCCGCGGCGGCCCATGTACGGAGGCTCAATCTCATACATGCCCCAGACATTGCACGACGCTCCGCTTCACGGCCCTCCGCGCGGGAAGAGTCGCGGCGAGGATCGAGAGCGCCAGAAGGAAGAGCGCACTGAAGACCAAATACTCCGGCACCCAATGGATCTCGAGGGGGATCCGCGGCGTGATCATGGGCGGCACCCACGTCGGTCGCAGGATTCCCACCCCTGCCCAGCCAATCAACGTGAAGAGGAGTCCGATCGCCGATCCCGCGAGACCCAGGATTCCGCTCTCGGCCGCGAAGAGAGCGACGATTCCCTCTCGCTTCATCCCGAGCGCGCGCAGCGTGCCGATCTCGCGGATCCGCTCCATCACCGCCTGATTGACGGCGTTGATGACGCTCATGGCCGAGATCACCAGGACGATCACGAACAGGAAGAGGAAAATGATGTCGAACATCTTCCGGACCTTCCTGTAGAAAGGCGACATCTCCTCCCAGGTCCGGATCTCGAGCGCCAGCCCCTGGCGATCAAAGTTGCGCTCGAGACGCTCGGCCACCTGCGCCGTGTGCCGCGTCCTATCCAGCATGACCGTCAACCGGTCGATCGATCGCGTGTCGTAGAGCTGCTGCGCGAGATCGAGCGGCATGACGACAAGCTTGTCGTTCAGCAGCTCGATGGGGCTCTCAAAGGTCTGCAGGACTTCCGTGTCGAGCGCGTTGATCTGCCCCTCGACGGTTGTGCAGATCGCCACTGCCCCGTCGTCGACGCCCAGGTCGAGGAGATTCGCGAGACCCGCGCTCAATCCCACGCCGTAGGTTTCGGCGTCCCTCAGAGGTTTGCCGTCGAATGCCGTCAGAAGCCCCATCGAGCCCCGCGCGCGCGCCTTGATCGTCGCCAGATCGGAGGGGACCCGTCCGTCGCCGATGAAGATCGTCGAGATCTGGCCATTGCTGAGGATCCCCGTCACATAAAGCTGCGGTGTCACGAGCTCAACCTCGGGCTGTTGCGCGAGAATCTGTCGGACCTTGGCGACCAGATCTTCCTCGAGAAGGTACGCCGCGGGATCTACCTGTCCCTTCTCCATGAATCCCTCGCGGAAGATGGTGAGGTGTCCGTTGCCCATGCTGTAGATGAACCCGTCGCGCAGGCTCGAGTTGATGTAGCGCGTGAACCCTCCGAATACATTGACGGCTGCGAACCCAAGCGCGATCGCCATCACCGCGTAGAACGACCGCCGGCGGTTCTTGATGAGATTGCGACCGGCGATCTTGAGGAGCGCGCTCATCCTCTCTCCTCCGAGTCGATCGCCTCATCCTTCTCGTCTTCCACGATTCTGCCGTCGCGCAGCAGGATCTTCCGATCGGCCCGGCCGAGGAGACGCTGATCGTGGGTCGACACGAGGAAGGTCGTGCCGTTCTGCCGGTTGATCGATCGCAACATCTCGACAATACTCATCGCCGTCTCGGAATCGAGATTCGCGGTCGGCTCATCGGCGATCACGAGCGCGGGGTCGCTCACGAGGGCCCGGGCGATCGCGACGCGCTGCTGCTGCCCGCCCGAGAGCTTGTCAGGCCGGTGATCCATGTGCCCCAGCAGACCAAGGCGTTCCAGCCACCCTCTCGCGGCCCGCTCGCCCTTCTCTCCGTCGATCCCGCGGATCTGGAGGGGCAGCATCACGTTCTCGATCGCCGAGAGAACCGGAATCAGGTTGAAGTTCTGGAAGATGAACCCGAGGATCCGATTGCGGAACTCCGCGCCCTCGTCATCGCTCATCGACCCCACGTCGCGGCCGTCGATCAGGACGCGGCCCTCCGTCGGCGCGTCCAGGGTCCCCATGATGTTGCACAGGGTCGATTTTCCCGATCCGGAGGGACCCCAGACCGCGACGAACTCGCCGCGCTCGATCGTGAGATCGATCCCGCGGAGCGCCTGTATTCGGCTGTCGCCGAGGCGATACGTCTTCTCGATCTTGTGGAGTTCGACAAGCGCCACGGGAGGCCAGTCTACTCAAACCTCCGTCGAATTGTCACCGCGCGCATCGAGCCGTCCAAGATGTAACCCAGGGGTAGATCGTCGAGTCATCTAAAAGGTAACCCTCCTTCCGGAGGGTGGGAGATGACAAGCATGGGACGGCGCGAGTACTTGCGAGCGATTCATGGAC
>JAXDAY010000006.1:0-42960 GCA_034679345.1 Candidatus Eiseniibacteriota bacterium | reverse complement strand
CCACCTGGGTCGCCTTGACCGGCCTCTTCGCGGCGGTGAGCAGGGCATGGCTCCGCCAGGACCCGGAGCGCAAACCGACACGCGAGAGGATCCTGCGCCGGGACCACTACCGCTGCGTCGTACCGGGTTGCACGAGTCGCAGCCAGCTCGAGGATCACCACATCGAGTTCCGCTCGCAGGGCGGGAGCGACGATGCCCACAACCGCGCGACCCTCTGCCATGGGCACCATCGTCACGGCGTGCACGAGGGGAGGGTCCGGATCAGCGGCCGGGCGCCCTACCGGCTGAGATTCGAGCTCGGCTGCCGACCCGACGGCCCACCGCTTCTCGTGCTTCAGGGGGAGAAGATCATCTCACGGGGGATCGGATGACTTGCGCCCGCATCCGAGCCGCCGGGGCCCTCGCGGCCAAGGCAAAGGACCCGCCTCTCGCCGGGTCCTTCGCAAGCGTGCCACTCGCGCCGCCTCTCACATCGGCGCGAATCCCTGATCCGAGAAGTAGGCGTCCCGCAGCTCCTTCTCCAGCGCCAGAAACTGCGCGTGATGCCCTTCCTCCCACGCGACCAGGTGCTCGAATACCCGCCGGGTCTCCGGATCATCGCTCTCGCGCGCGACCTTCTTGTAGAAGTCGACCGCCTTCGCCTCCAGATCCACGGCCAACGCCACGACGGCGATCTCGAAGGTTCCTCTGCGAAGCGCGCGCCGGAACGCGTCATCGACGATGAACTCGCCGACCCGCTCCTCTTCGTGCGGCTTCAGCTCGGTCGCCGCCCATTCGCCCGACTTCACCAGAGAGGCGTAGTGGGTCTCGAGGTAGGTCTTGTGCCGCTTCTCCTCCTCGGCGAGCATCTCGAACATCCGCCGAGCATCCCGATCCTCCGACTTCGCCGCCGCGGTCGAGTACAGCTCCAACCCCTTGATCTCGGTGATGATGGCCGTCCGGACCGCATCGATCGCGGACTGCAGCTGTTCCTTCTTCATCGCGCCTCCTTGGGGGACTTCGGGAAACCGTTCACAGGGTACCCGATCATCCGTCCCGATCCAAGTGGTCTGGGTTCATTCCGGGAATGCGCCCAGCCACGCCGCCCCGAGCACCCCGGCCGAGTCTCCCAGCAGATGCCGCCGCACGACCGTACGGACCTCGTCGTTGAACATGTGCGGCCGCATGAGCTCGCACGCATCCTCGGCAAGCCCCGGCGAATTCGATACACCGCCTCCGAGCACGACCACATCGGGATCGAGCAGATTCACCACCTGCGCCAGCGCGAATCCAAAATCAGCCCGGTACGACTCCACCACGGCCGCCGCGGTCGCCTCGCCTGTCCCAGCACGCGCCCAGATCTCTTCCGCTCGCGTCGTCTCGCCGCACACGTCCCGATAGGCTCGTTCGAGGCCCGGCCCGCTCAGGAATGTCTCCACGCACCCGCGCCGTCCGCAGTAGCAGTCCGGTCCTTCGGGATCGAGCGTCATATGGCCCCATTCGCCGGCGATCCCCTGCGCTCCCGACCAGATCCGCCCATCGAGGACGATCCCGCCTCCGACGCCGGTTCCGAGGATCACGCCGAAGACGCATCGCGCCCCGGCCGCCGCGCCGTGCAGGGCCTCGGCCAGCGCGAAGCAGTTGGCGTCGTTCTCCATGCGCACCCGCGACCCCAGCCGCGCCTCGAGATCGGCGCGGAACGCGTGCCCGATCAGCTCGTTCGTGTTCGCGTTCTTCACCCGCCCATGGGTAGCGGAGATCGTCCCCGGAATCCCGATCCCGATCGTTGCCGATCCGCCTCCCTCGACCGCGCCCTGGAGCGATCCCGCCAGATCGCACACCGCCTCGACGATCGCTTCATAACCCGACCCGCGCGGCGTCGCCTCGCGAATCGTCCGGATCGGCCGGATCGGGTCCTCCCCCAGGATCACCCCTTCGATCTTCGTCCCGCCCAGGTCGATCCCGATCCGATACGGCCAACTCACCGCCTCCTCCTCCACGTTCCCGCTTCTCGCCGCTTCCCACCCTGGGGCTTCCAGTCCGGCTTGCGTTCCGGTTCCGGCGATCCCGAGAAGATCCCGAATCGCGCCTCCGCCTGGAGCCTCCGCAACCCCTCGGAGGCCGGCGCCGCTCCGTCCCACACCGCGCGATATGTCGCGAGCAGCTCCGCCGTCGCGCGCGCATCCTGCTCGAGCAGCTCCAGCCGGTACGACCGCACTCCGTGCTCCCGCATCCCGCCCAGTCGGTCGAGCACGCTCTGCGCCCGCGCCCCGAAGACCGTGTTGCGGCAACCCACGTCGGCGATCAGCGCGTGTTCCTGCCCCGTCCGGTCCCGCAGATGGACTCGATGCCGATCGCACGGCCGCCCGCAGCTCCGCCAATCGGCCCCATCGCTCATGAACGCCGCGAACACGCAATGCTCGGTATGGAACACCGGCAGATAATGGTGCAGCGGCACCTCGATCCGCGACGCGTCGACCCGCGCGAGGAGATCATCCAGCTGCTCGCCATTCAGGTCGAGCCCCGGGCTCACCCGGTCGCAACCCGACTGGAGCAGGATCTCGACCGCCGAAGGATTGACGGCATTCAGCGAAACATCGCCCACCAGTCGCGGTCGCTCCGGCTCGCACCCCAGTCGCCGCAGCGATGCGAGATTGCGCACGAGGATCTCATCCGGCCGCCGCGCCAGGAAGAAGTCCCAGATCCGCTCCTCGCCCGGCTTCTGGATCCTCGGCAGAGCGAGCGACAGCTCCACTCCCGCCTCGCGCGCCAACGCGCAGGCGCTCTTCAATCCCACGAGGTCGAGGAAATCGAGCGCGACGCGCCGCGCGCCCGCTCCGAGCGCTCCTTCCACCTGGGCGATCGTGCGGCACAGGACCACGAACGGATCCGCCATCGCCGCCACGGGCCCGCCCGCATCGACGACCCCGGAGACGGCTCCCTCCGCGCGCTCGACCGCATCCGCCACGGGGGAGGCATGGACCGCGCCTGCCGGCGTCGCCCCGGGTTCGAGGGGAGGATTCTCCGCTGCGGCGAGGAAGGGACTGACTGGCGCGCCTCCGGGGGGCAACCATCCCTCAGACCCGCCACCTGCGGCCCGCATCTGCTCCAGCGCCTCGACCGCTTCGCGCCGCATCCGGTTCATCTCGCTCACCGGCAGGGCAAGAGCGCCTTCCAGCCGCAACTCCAACGCCCTCACGCTGTACCTCGATCCGCCCAGCCGTCCCAGATGCGACTCCACCGCCTCCCGATCGAGCGCGTGCCTCTCCGCCGGGACGAGCGCCATCGTGGACTCGACCCGCACGGCCCGCCCCTCGGGATCGGTGAAGACCGCGGAGAGTGGCGCCCCCTCGGCGCCGCCCACCTCGATTCTCAGGTGAATCCGCTTGCGCCGCTCCGGATCGACGATCCACCGATGCAGATCCGCCTGCGCCACATGATCGTGGGTCAGATACACATCGCCGTCGATCGCAAGCCGATCGGGATCGGGCCCTCGCCCCTCGCCGAAACGCGCGCGGATCCTCCGGCCCACGCGCAGGCGCACCGGCTCGACGGCGAAGACCTTCGCCCCCGTCTCCTGCTCCTCCAAAGGCCCTGCCGCGAAGAGGATTCCATCGCCCGGCGTCGGCTCCGGCGCGTCCTTCTCGAGATCGATCTCCGCGAAGCTGCGCCCGAAGGCGACCAACCGGCCCAGCCGCACGCCCCGATGCGAGCGGATCCGTCCGTCGACCAGCCGCTGGTGATCGATCCCGCCGAGGAATCCCTCCGACGCGCCCCGCGAGAAGATTCGACGCGATCGATCCGCCAGCCGTTCGAGCGCCCCGGCCTCATCGCCGCGCGCATCCCAAGCCCGATCGACCGCATCGCGGTAGAGCGCCGTCGCCGCCGCGACGTACTCCGCCGATTTCATCCGTCCCTCGATCTTGAAGCCATCGATCCCGAGCGCCACCAGCTCCGGAATGCGCCGGTATCCCTCCAGGTCCTTCGGCGAGAGGAGAAACGCCTGTTCACCCAGCTCTCGTTTCCTGCCATCGACGATCAGCTCGTAGGGCAACCGACAGGCCTGCGCGCACTGCCCGCGGTTCGCCGAGCGGCCGCCCCACGCCTCGCTCGACAGGCACTGCCCCGAGTAGGAGACGCAGAGCGCCCCATGGACGAACACCTCGAGCTCAACATCGCTCGCCCCGCGGATCCGCGCAATCTCGGGAATCGTGAGCTCCCGCGCGAGGATCACGCGCTTCACCCCGAAGCGCTCCAGAAACTCGATCCCCTCTCGGCTGCTGATCGTCATCTGCGTCGATGCGTGGATCGCAAGCTCCGGCCGTCGCTCGTGCACCCATCGCGCGACCCCGAGGTCCTGGACGATCAAGGCGTCGGGCCCGGCCTCCGCGATCGCATCGAGCGTCGCGCGTCCCGCCTCCTCCTCCGAGGCGAAGAGAAGCGTGTTGAACGTGACGTACGCCTTCACCCCGTCGCGATGAAGCTCCGCGACAATCTCGGGGAGGCTCTCCCGATCGAAGTTCCGGGCGCGGATCCGCGCGTTGTAGTCCTGAAGCCCGAAGTAGACCGCGTCGGCGCCGGCGCGCACGGCGGCCCGCAAGGCGTCGATGTCGCCGGCTGGGCACAAGACCTCAGGCTTCACGCGCATGGTCCACCGCCGCTCCCTATCGCGCCGCTCCTGCGAATCCGGCCAAGTTCCTCCCGAGGACGCGCGCGATTCGCTCCTCGTCCCATCCGCGGGCACGCAGCCATCCGACGAATCGCAGCGTCTCGGCGTCTCGCACACCCGCCTCGAGCCCCTTGGTGATGTCGACGTGCACCCGCGCCTCCCCCCAGCGCGCCGTCGCTTCCATTACGATCGTCGAGTCGCCCGCCCCGTCGACGGGCAGGACCAGCAGCGCCGCCCGGCCCGAATCCGGCGGCGCCGGAGTATCGCCCGCGCGATCGTATAGCACCAGCATCGGCAGATCGGGTTCTCGCGTCGCGAGCTCCCGCCACGCGCCGCCACCCTCGGCCAGCAGCACCCGTCCCTCGCGCGCCAGCGCATCGCAGACCGGCGCCGGCGGCAGGGCCCCCTCGCCGTTCCAGATCGCCCCGGCAAGCCCCGCCGCGCAGAGCGACCGCGCCGCATCGTATCCGAGCCGCTCGAGCGACGCGACGCTCGCAAACGGCAGGAGCGTCAATCGCAGCTCGCCCCATCCTTCGGCCGCCCCGCTGAATCCGGCCTCGACTTGAAGCCACTCCCTCTCCTCGGCGAGCCCGCGCAGTCGTCCCAGGTGCCCCAGGATCTCCGTGGCGGTTTCTCGCGCCGCATCGACGCGCACGATCCGTCCCGCGATCCTCCCCTCGCCATCCAGCGATGGGCGCGCCAGATCGCCCATCCGGGCCGCGTCGACCGGATCGAAGGCGACCTGCGCCGCCTGCGCGCGCAGCGAACGCTCCCGCCCGAGACCGTCCCGCAGCGGCTCGGGATGGTCCGCCAGCGCCTGAAGGAGCGATCCCACGCCGCGCCCCACCCCCGCCAGCGCCTCGCGCTTCACAAAGCGAAGCCGATCCTCGATGTCGTGGTAGCGGTTGTGATCGCCTCGGCTCCACGCGGAGATCGCCGGCACGCCCCGCTCCACGAACGGCACGAAATCGCTTCCCTCGCCCCGGAGCTGGTGCTCCTCGAACGACCGCGCCATCGCCGAGTCGAGCCCTCCGCGCCACGCGAAGTAGGCCGGTCCCACAGTCGCCCCGCCCGCGACGCCGAGACCCCCATCGCCGTGTCCCGCCATGTCCATGTTGATCATCGCGATCAGCCGCGTGGAGTCGAACGGAAGATCCGCCGCCAGCGCCCTCGCGCCGAGAAGCCCTTGCTCCTCGCCCCCGAACGCCGCGAAGTAGACCGTCCGCCGGGGCGTCCACCCGGCCGCCACGGCCGCGCGCGCCATCTCCATCAAGACGGCCGTCCCCGAAGCATTGTCGTTCGCGCCGGGATAGACCCGGCCGCCGCCGTCGCGCCCGATATGGTCGTGATGCGCCCCGATCAGGACGACCTCGGAGCCGAGGATCGGGTCGCTTCCCCGGATCATCCCCAGCACGTTCCGGCCGGCTTCCCGCGCGCGCCCGCGCACATCGATCTCGAACTCGAGCCGTTTCCCCGTTGCCAGCGGAAACGGCCCTTGCTTCAACTTCTCCTGCAGATCCTCGAGCCGCCACCCCGTCTCCCGCAGAAGCAAGTCCACCACCCGCTCGGAGACATAGGCCGCCGGACGATCCGCGCGATAAGCCGACTCCTCGAGCGCCGCCCCGGCCGCCGCCTCGCGCCCCTGCCAGTAGAGGACCGCCGCCGCGCCGTGCAGCACCGCCGCCGTGAAGGTGTGGGTCCGCCGGTACTCCCGATCCCAGTCCCGCCCATCCTCCGGACGCCCCCGAAGGATCACCGCGACCTTCCCCGCGAGATCGATTCCCTCATAGTCGTCGCGCCCCTTCTCCGGCGCGTCGATCCCGAACCCTACGATGACCGCCTCGGCGCTCGCATGCCCGCGCGCCGGAGTGAGAAGGAGAGCGTAGTCGTCTCCCTCGACGAACGAGATCCGGCCGAATGGGGAATCGCGCAGGACGAGCTTCGACTTGCCCGCCTCGAACCCGATCACAGGGAAGGACTGGAAGTAGCCGCCGTCGCGAGCTCCCGGCCGCAACCCCGCTGCCGCGAACCGCGCCGCGATCCACTCCTCGGCGGCGCGCCCGCCTTGCGTCCCGCTCTTCCGTCCCTCGTATGGTGCCGAGGCGAGAACGCTATCGGCGCGCCACGCCGCCGACGCATCGAAGGAGCGGTGCCACTCCTCGCCGGCGCCCCACGCCCCTCGCGCGAGAAAGACCAGACAGATGGCGAGCCCGACGCGTCGCCCGGCATGACTCACGGCGCGTCTTTCACCGCATAGAGGACCTGAAGGGTCAGGAAGAATCGTCGCAGAAGCGACCTCGAGTCATCGGCGGCGATCGCGCATCGGCTTGCCGAGACCCTTTCCACTCCTTCGATCCCCTCGATCGCCGCGGCCGCCTCGACCGTCGCAAGCTCCATCTCGAGCCTCTGCGCTCCCTTGGGCGCGAACGGAGCAGGGCTCTTGAAGCTCGACGCCAAGCTCGCCGCCTGCTTCGCCGAATCACGGATCGCCTGCCGCACCACCAACATCGGTTCGAGCAACGTCGCCTGATAGGCGATCCCCTTCTTCGTCGAGACGAACAGCGCGTTCGGCATGCTCAGCTGAACCTCCGACCACAACTCTTCCTGTCCCGTGATGAGCCCCACGGGAACCCCCTGCGAGCCCGCCTGCAGCGCGGCGATCACCGCCTCGTTGCATGGGTTGCCGTTCAAGCGGAGATCGAGGATGCGATGCGTGAAGCAGTGCGAGAGCACCCCTCCCGGCACGCCGGGTCCTGGGTGATACCCGATCAAGAAGGCCACCGCGTAGGAGGAGTCGCAACCGAGCATCATGTCGATGTTCGGATCCCACCCGCTCACCAGCCGCGCCCTCGGATGGAGCCGCTCCCACTGGACGTTGCGCGCCCGGCCGTGGGCGTCGCGCACCACGACCTCCTGGATCCCGCCCTCGATGGCGCCCTCGATGGCGGCATTCACGTCGTCGGTCATCCAGGATCGCGCCCGCGCGTAATCGGGCCCGTCGGTGCGGGCCTGATCCCATGTCGCGACGCCCGAGATTCCCTCGATATCCGCAGAGATATAGAGCTTCATGGTCTCCCCCTCGAATGGAAGGCTGCTGATCAGAAGATGATGTCGACGCCGACGCGGTGGACAGCCGGCAGATCCGTGTTCTCGGTGTAGCTGTAGTCGACCCGCGCATCGATCCCGATCCCGGTCGGCATCCGCAGGCCCCCACCCACCCCGAACCGCTCTAGATCATACCGGAAATAGTAGCCTCCGCGCACGAACGCGAATCCGCCGAGGGAGTACTCGATTCCGGCGTTCGCGCGCTCCGCATTGTCCGGGGGATGCTGAAACTCGCCACTCGCGAGAATCTTGTGCTTCGCCGTCTGAAGGAGGTTCATCGCCATCCCGACGCGGAAGATCGTCGGCAGCTTCACGGGATCGTCAATGAAGACCATCTCCGAGCCGATGCTCTGGATCGACATCCCGATCGTGAGGGATCGATACCCCGTGTCGTAGAGCGTACCGAAGTCGAAGGCGGTGGCCGACGCGCTCCAGTTCGCGAGGGTCGACTGGAGATAATGGAATGTGATTCCTGTGGAGAACTTGTCGGTAAGAGACCGAGCATAGGTGAATCCCAGCGACACGTCCCCGGCGTCGTAGTACGTTCCATCTCCGTCGGGTCGGAACACCGTGCGCACGGGAAGATCGTCCATGGTCACGCTGCGCGCCTGGACCGCCATCGCGCCGGGAACGAAGGGCAGACTGAACACGTACGCCGCATGGAGGATCTCTACATCGGCGAACCACCCGGCGTGATTGAACGAGAGGGCGCGATTTCTCAGGCGGGCGATTCCGGCGGGGTTCCAGTAGACGGCGGACGGATCGTCTGCGATCGCCACGAATGAGCCGCCGAGCGCGGTGGCCCGGGCGCCGATTCCGATCTTGAGGAACTGCGCGCCGATCGTGCCGACCTTCTCGAACTCACGCGCTCCGCGGGCAGTCTCAGCGCAAAGAAAGCTCGCGACGACGATCACGCCGGCGAGCCAGACGATCGTGCGCCCCATCGATCCTCCCATCCCAGCAGTCGTCAAAGGGTATCACAGCGAGCGGCTCACTGGGCATGGAAGTGGTCCCATCCGCGCCCCACGGCGGGTCGACGCGCCCCGTTGCGATCCTCCAGAAGGACCGCACCGTTCACGCCGTCCACGACCTCGCCGATCGGCCAAACGGCCACATCCGACACCATGCGGATCGCCCGGATGGCGTCCTCTCCGCGCTCGGGGCGGGTGGTGAAGATGAGCTCGTAGTCGTCGCTTGGCCCCAACAGGAGCGCCTCCGGAGGACGGGCGAGCAGCATGGCGGCGCGGATGATCTCCTCGCCGATCGGAAGAGCCTCCTCACGGATCACGATTCCCGCGGTTCGGCCCTCGCACAGATGCGCCAGATCTCCGATCAACCCATCGCTCAGATCAATCATCGCCGAGACGCACCCTCCCAGTCCCAGCGAGCGTCCCTCCCTGACGCGGGAGGAGGGGCACAGATAGCGCTCCGCGAGCTCTCGTTGCTCGGCGTCCAACCCCTCCACGCCCAGCGTTCGCAGCAGTTCGAGACCTGCGCCGGAGGAGCCGGGCGCGCCGGTCACCCAGACGATGTCCCCCGGCTGCGCCGTCTCCCGCCGCACCGCGCGCCCTGCCTCCACCTCGCCTACGAGCGTGAGATCCACGAGCAAGCCCGCCTCGAGACCCGTGATGTTCCCGCCGATCAGCCGCGTCTCGAAGTCGAGCAGACGGGTGGTCAATCCTTCATAGAGCGCCTCGATGTCCTCGACCGCATTCTCCGGGCCCAACCCCAGAGAGACGATCGCGGCGCGCGGCACTCCACCCATCGCCCCGATGTCGCTCAAGTTGACCGCGGCAATCCGCGTCCCCAGCGTCCGCGGCCCAGTCCATTCCGGCATGAAGTGCCGGCCGGCCACCTGGATGTCGCAGGTGAGCAGAGTCTCGAATCCCGGGCTGGGGGCGATCGCCGCCGCGTCATCGCCGATTCCGACGGTGACGCGGGGACCCTCGATCGAGCGCCCGCGCTCGCATTCCGCGATCACGCGCTTCAGCCGATCGATCAGCCCGAACTCGCCGACTGCCGCGATCGGCATCCCGCTCCGGCCGATCCAACCCTCGCCCGCGGTCATCCCCGCTGTCCCGCAAGGTGGCCATCGATGATCATCCGCAGCTCAAGCGCGGACTCCGCGGGATCCACCGCCCCGCAAACGGCCGAAATCACTGCGATCCCGTACGCTCCCGCGCGCAGGACATCGATCGCGTTGCCCGCGTGGATCGCCCCGATCCCGATCACGGGGATCGTCGATCGCGAAGCGATTTCCGCGATCCCCGCCGGCCCGATCGCCCCGCCCGCATCCGCCTTGGTCGCCGTGGCGAACGCGGGGCCGCAGCCGAGGTAGTCGGCCCCCTCCTCGATGCCCGCCAGCGCCTCCTCGATCGTCCCAGCCGAGCCACCGATCACGCGGTGCGGCCCAAGCAGCGTGCGCGCCAGTCGAATGGGGAAGTCATCACGTCCCAGGTGCACTCCATCCGCGTCAGCCGCGATCGCCACATCGACGCGATCGTTCACGATGAACGGAATGCGCGCGCGCTGGCAAATCTCCGCCACACGGCGCGCATCGCGGATCATCGCGCGCGCCGATCCGTCCTTCTGGCGGAACTGAACGCAGTCGGCCCCCCCCTCGATCGCCCGTCGCGCCAGCTCGGCATGGTCGAATCGCGACTGGATCGTCGTGTCGGTGATGACGTGCAACCGGCCGATTCTCACTGGCGCGACTCCTTGTCCCGCAGGAAGTAGAAATGATCCGTGGGTCCGTGTCCGTGCCCGATGGCGAGCGCGTGGCGGATCGCCTCGGTCACATACTCCTTCGATCGGTCGACCGCCTCCTCGAGGCCCGCGCCTCGCCCGAGCCATGTGGCTAGCGCCGCCGAGTAGGTGCACCCCGTGCCGTGGGTGTTCTTCGTGTCGATCCGCATCCCCACGTACTCGCGTACGCCTCCCGCAGTAACCAGGTAGTCAGTGCTCTGCTCGGAGTCGAAGTGCCCCCCCTTGATCAGCACCGCCCGGCAGCCGCTCTCGAGGATCCGCAGCCCCGCCTCGCGCGCGTCGCCCCCTCCGCGAATCTCCATCCCCGCGAGGATCTCCGCCTCCTGCCGGTTCGGCGTCACGAGATAGGCGAGCGGCAAGAGCTCACCGCGCAACGTCTCCACCGCGTCCTCCTGGAGGAGCCGATAGCCGCTCTTGCTCACCATGACCGGATCGACCACCAGTCGCTCGACCGCCCGTTCCTTGAGGAGTCGGGCGACCGTGAGGACCACCGCGGAGGTCGCGAGCATCCCCGTCTTCACCGCGGCGATGTCGAAGTCGTCGTATACCGCCCGGAACTGCGCGTCGATCAGGTCGAGTGGAAGATCACGGGCGTCGATCACTGCTTGCGTGTTCTGGGCCGTCACCGAGGTGACGACCGTCAAGGCGAAGCCGCCGTTCGCTTGGATCGATTTGATGTCGGCTTGGATGCCGGCGCCTCCACCGGAGTCGGATCCTGCGATGCTGAGAATCTGAGGGATCATCACGCGTCCTTTCACCCACGATCCGCCGCCGGCGCGAGGCTGCGCATTGGCGTCATGACGCAGCATAGCCGTGGGGGAGCGCCGATGCCACCGGCGCGACGGCCCAGGATGCGAAACTCATTGTTCCGCAATGGTTTGTCGGATCCCGCGATCTCCCGATCGCGCCCGAGACGCAAGGGCCCGCCCCGGACCGGCCGGAGCGGGCTCTCACGCGTCGATGCTCGATCGTATAGCTCTCTCCGACGACCCCGCTACCGGCTCGCCTGTCCGAGGAGCGCGCGGAGTTCCGCGACTTCCTTCTTCAGCGAATCCGTCTCCGCCCGCATCTCCCGCAGCGCCTCGACGAAGAGAGCCGTCGTCCCACGCTCGGTGACGTACTTCGTTCCGTCCTCGTCCTCGCCCACCCACTCGGGGAAGACCCCCTCCACTTCCTGGGCGATCAGGCCGATCTGCTGCCCCGGCAGCGCCAGTCCCCGCTCCAGCGCCTCCGGCGTGTAGTCGAAGGTGTACCCGCGCAATAGCAGCAAGCGATCGAGCGCCCCGGTCAACGGGCGGATGTTCTCCTTGAACCGCCGATCGCTGAGGGCCGACCAGGATCCGCCGCCCGGCTTCGCCGCATCGCCGTTGCATGCGAGCTTGAGCGAGGTCAGATTGTTGTAGCCGATCGAGAGTCGCGTATCCGTCTTGATCGCTCCCTGGAAGAAGCCCGCCCAGCCGCTGCTCGAGACGCCGTGGATCGCGAATCCCGAAGGCGATTCGGCCCGGAGGCCCGTGCCCGTGGTCGAGTAGGCCGCGATGGCCGTGTTGACGCCATTGGTGATCTTCAGAGCCGGCCCGCTGAGGAGGTTCAGCTCCTCGTCGATCGGAAGGTGGAGCCCCTTCGCGCTAAAGGCCATCGTCGCGTATGGCGCGGGCGTGATCATCTGCCGCGGCGAGAGGATCGTGTAGCTCGCATCCGAGCGATCGGAGTTGGACACCGATCCCGCTCGAACCGCGACCTCAATCCAGCGTTCGAATCCCGTCATGATGCTCTCAGCCTCGATCTGCGCGGTGAATTGTCCGTCCGTCAAGATCTGGTCATCCACGTACTCGACGTGCAGTTGTATGTCGCCCAACTCACTCGTGAAGATCCGGAAACGCAGGTCGTGATCGCCCACCGCGGGTTGGCCGTCCTGCTTGAGCTCCCCTTGGTAGGTGAAGGGCCTCGCCTCCGTCGTCGTCGCGAGCGCCGCCAAACCGATCCAAAGCGCCGCGCCCGCCACCGTCCACCGATGCAATTTCGCTTTCATGTTCATCTCCTCCATCGTCGCCTCCGGCTAGCGGATCTTGACGAGCTTCTCGCGGTGCTGGCCGACCGGAGTCTGCAGGACCACGAAGTAGATTCCCGATGCGACCGTCCGACCTTCGTCATCGCGGCCATCCCAGACCAGATCGTGCCTTCCCGCGTCGAGCCCGCCCTCAAGCATCGTGCGGCATAGCCTGCCGGAGAGATCGAAGATCCCAAGATGGACCGATTGCCGGCTCGGCAGCTCGAAGGAAACCGTCGCTTGCGCGCGGAATGGGTTGGGCGCGCTGCCGTACGCTCGGAAGACGGACCCCGACGATCCGCCCGAAGGCCCATCTCCAGCCTCCGTCTCCTCGACGTCGCTCGTGATATGGAGGCCGCCGCGCCAGAAGCCACCCCGCACCTGATACGCTCCTCCGACCAGCGAAGGGCCGGCATCGGGCTGGCCGATTGTCCCGGAGAGGCCATAGTCTCCGCCCGTCACCGTAGCGACCGCGCCGCCGCAGTCGATCGTCCACCAGTCGATGGCGAACTCCTCCGCGAGCGCCGGCATGGCGGCCAGCCCCAGGGCGACGAGCGCCGCGATTCCAGTTCGGTTCATGGACGCTTCCTTTCTGGGAGCGGGCCGTACGTTCGGCGCGCTCTCAGAAGGGAAACGATTCTGCTGCGAAAAACCGCACGGTGGGACAGCGCGAGAGGCGATATTTCTCTAAATGGCTACAACACAATAGGTTACGTCAGGACTCCTGGCGGGCGCCCTCGTTCATCCGATCGATTAGCTCCCGCAAACGCGCAAAGCTGCGACGGTTGAACCGGAATCCGACTCCGAAGAGCAGACTGTAGATTGGATCCTCCTGATCCTCCTCGGGGAGATCCATGCGCGTGATGGTCCCGTCATCCAGCATGTCGGAGAACTCGTGCGCCCACGCCTGCATCTCGCCGGGGCTAGGCTCGCGCTCCAGTCGGATGAGCAGTTGGTCGCCCACATATCGTGAGGAGTGGTAGTTCGAGTAGAAGCGCTGGATCTCCCGGATGGCGTCCTCGACTGAGCTAGCGTGGGTGAGGAGCTTCAGGTCCCGCGGCTCGATCAGTCCCCGATCGGAGAGCTGGCGTCGCAGCACGTCGAGCCAATCGCTCCAGTAGGTGTGACCCGAGGGGTCCATCAGGACGACCGGCCGGGGATCGCACCTGCCGGTCTGGAGCAGCGTCAACAGCTCAAAGCACTCGTCCATCGTCCCGAAGCCGCCGGGGAAGAGGACGACCGCATCCGACTCCTTGATGAAGACGAGCTTGCGAGTGAAGAAGTACTTGAAGTTGATCAGCCGATCCGGCCTTCGGATGTAGCGATTCGACTCCGGCTCCATCGCAAGGCGGATCGCGAGGCCGAAGCTTCCTCCCTCGCCGGCGCCCCGATTGCCGGCCTCCATGATTCCCGGTCCCGCTCCCGTGATGACGAGCATCCCCGCGCGCACGACCTCGGCTGCCAGCTCCTGGGCCTGGCGGTACTCCGGAGCATCCGGCTTGATCCGCGCCGATCCAAAGATGCTCACCTTCCGGTACGAGCGAAACGGCGCGAAGAGCCGGAAGGCATACCGCAGCTCCTTCATCGAGCTGTTCAGGATCTTGAGATCGCCGCGGGTCGCTCCGTCCTCGACAAGCTTCAACGCGGTCGTCGCGATCTCTCGGATCAACGAATGGCTATCCGTGTGGCCGACCCGTCGGATCAACGCGAGGACGGCATCGTCGATCTCCTCGCCGAGGCTGTAGTTGAGAGACATCCGGACCTCCGTGCCCGAGTCTAGAAGGACCTCAAAGAGCCCACAAGGGGGGGGCTTGTGACCACCGCCCTGCATCTGTAGAGTCCTCCGTTACCCCGTGAGCTATGCCTCAGCCGCCCCGGAGGAGGGAGCATGCCGACGCTGACCCTGCCTGGCTACCCCAGGATCGGACAGGACCGCGAGTTGAAGCGAGCGACCGAGCGATACTGGAAGGATCCGTCCCTCGAGGGGGAGCTGCTCTCGATCGCGCGCGACCTCCGCGAGCGCCACTGGAGACGCCAGGTCGAGCTGGGTATTGACCTCGTCGCCGTGGGCGACTTCAGCTTCTACGACACGATGCTCGACGCGTCGGTCCTCTTCGGCTGCGTCCCTGACCGCTACCGCGCGCTGGGACGGCCCGATTCGCTGGCCGTCTACTTCGCCATGGCCCGGGGGACCAAGGACCTCGCGGCGCTCGAGATGACGAAGTGGTTCGACACGAACTACCACTACATCGTTCCCGAGATCGACGGCCGCTTCGAGCTCCATGCCGAGAATCTCCTCGCGCAGGTCCGTGAGGCCCGATCCCTGAAGCTTCGGCCCAAGCCCGTCGTGCCGGGACCCTACACCTTCTTGAAGCTCGCCAAGCTCGCTCCCGGCCTCGCCCTCGAGGATGCGCTCGAGAGGATCGCGCCGATCTACGGGGAGCTGATCGCGCGTCTGGCTGGCGAAGGGGTCGAGTGGGTCGCCCTCGATGAACCCGCCCTCGTGCTCGACGATCCGCCCCCCGCCGATGCGCTGCGTCGCGCCTACGACACCATGGGCTCCGGCGCCGGCAACTTGCGGATCCTCCTCCAGACCTACTTCGAGGATCTCGGGACCAACCGCGAGTTCGCCCTTTCGCTGCCCGTCGGCGGCATCGGCCTCGATCTCATCCGCGGCCCCAGGCAGTGGGAGCTCCTCGTCCCCGACGGCGGGCTGCCCTCCGACTGGATTGTCGTCGCCGGCGTCGTCGACGGGCGCAATGTCTGGCGCTCCGATCTCGCCGATCTCCTCGAGCGCCTCTCGATGGTCCAGGGACGTCTCGGGGAGCGACTCTGGATTGGCCCTAGCTGCAGCCTGCTTCACCTGCCCTACACCGTGGCCGCCGAGATGAACCTCGATCCCGAGGTGCGCGATTGGATCTGCTTCGCCGAAGAGCGGCTTCTCGAGCTCTCCATCCTGAAGCGCGGCCTCGCGGGTGGTCGCGCGGCAATCGAGGCGGAGCTCGCGATCAACCGCAAGATTCTCGACGCCCGCCAGCGTTCCGAGCGGTTCCAGGACTCCGCCGTCCGCCAGCGCCAGTCAAAGCTCGACGAATCGGACTACACGCGCGCGCCATTCGAGGAGCGGCGCGCGGTCCAGAGAGTGGAGCTCGGGCTGCCATTGCTGCCGACGACGACGATCGGCAGCTTTCCCCAGACGGTGGAGCTGCGTTCGATTCGCAATCGCTATCGCAGCGGCAAGATCCGCCGCAATGAGTATCAGAACTTCATCGATGCGAGCATCGGCGAGGTGATCCGCGTCCAGGAGCAGATCGGCCTCGACGTCCTCGTCCACGGGGAGTTCGAACGCTCCGATATGGTCGAGTACTTCGCCGAGCAGATGCACGGGATGCTCGCCACCTCGAACGGCTGGGTGCAGTCCTATGGCACGCGCTACGTCCGCCCGCCGCTCATCTATGGGGATGTCTCCCGCCCAAAGGCGATGACCGTGAGGGAGAGCGCTCTCGCGCAGTCGCTCACGAAGAAGCCCGTGAAAGGCATGCTCACCGGTCCCGTGACCATCCTGAACTGGTCGTTCCCGCATACCGGCCTGACGCGCGAGGAGATCGCCACGCAGATCGCTCTCGCACTGCGGGACGAGACGGTCGACCTCGAGGCGGCGGGCATCCGCATCATCCAGATCGATGAGCCAGCCTTCCGGGAGGGCCTGCCCCTGCGCGCCTCCGGCAGATCGCCCTATCTTCGCTGGGCGGTGCGGGCCTTCCGACTGGCCTCCTCGGGAGTGCGGCCGTCCACCCAGATCCACTCACACATGTGCTACAGCGATTTCAACGAGATCATCGACTCGATCGCAGCGATGGACGCGGACGTGATCTCGATCGAGAACTCACGGAGCGCCGGTGAGCTGCTCCACGCATTCGATCGTTTCCAGTATCCCCGAGGGATCGGGCCCGGCATCTACGATGTGCATAGTGAACGGGTCCCTCCCGTCGCGGAGATGGTCGACTTGATCCATCGCTCGGGACGCATCCTCCCGCGCGACCTGCTCTGGGTGAACCCCGACTGCGGCCTGAAGACGCGCCGCGACGAGGAGGCGCTGCCCTCCCTGCGGAACATGGTCGCCGCGGCGAGGCAAGTCCGCGCAAGCTGGTCCGGCTCGTAACTTGTTCCAACTCGAAACGCGTATCGTTCTATTCTGAAACAAGTTAGCGGCGGTCTTCCACATCCGCCCCGAGCTTCGGCTCGCGGCGCTCTTCTCATTCCCGCCTCAATCCCAAGCCGAATCATCGGATACGAACCGCCGCGTCCGTCTGGCACGTTCCTTGGTATAGATCTTCGGCGTCAAACGAATCGAAAGCCATGGCCCGCATTCCATGCCGGCCACTCGGAAGGAGGAATAAACGATGACACTGGTTCGCTGGCAGCCGAGACACTCTCTCCGGACCTGGGAGCCTCTCAACAATCTCGATTCCGTTCGCGACGAGATGAACCAGCTCTTCAACTGGGCCTTCGGCAATGCCGCCGGGGACTCCCTGACGGACACCAACTGGGTCCCCCCGGTTGATGTGATCCAGGAGGGCGAGCGCTTCCGTGTCCGAATCGACATGCCCGGAATGAGGAAGGACGAGATTCAGATCACGCTCGATGGCGACACGCTGACCGTCCGCGGCGAGAAGAAGCGCGAGAGCGAGACGAAGCAGGACGACTACTATCGCGCCGAGCGGCTCTACGGAACCTTCCAGCGCAGCCTCACGCTTCCGGATCACGTCGACTCCGAGAAGATCGAGGCGAACTACAAGGACGGGGTTCTCGACATCGTGATCCCCAAGACCGAGAGCGCGAAACCGAAGCAGATCAAGATCCAGTCGTGAGGCCCGAAACGATCGAGACGAGGGCGGGGTCGGCGACGGCCCTGCCTCGTTCTGGAGGATAGAAAAGTGCAGATGACCGAAACCCAACAGGAGAACGTCGCGTTGCAGAACTGCTGCGAGCGGGTGCTGCGTCCGAGGACGGACATCGCCGAGTATGGAGATCGCTTCGAGATCACGATGGAGCTGCCAGGCGTGGCCGTCGAGAAGGTCGGCCTTCAGATCGAGAATGACGAGCTTCGCATCTCCGCGGAAAGAGAAACCGCCGCGACATCTGACAATGGGCATCAGATCCTGGTTCGCGAGCGCCGGCGCGGGACCTTTGCGCGCACATTCCAGCTTGGTCCCGCGATCGATCGCGACCGGATCGAAGGCCAGATGGCCGACGGGGTGCTGCGAATCCGCCTGCCGAAGTCAGCGGCGGTTCTACCCCGCAAGATCCAAGTGAACGGCTAGGGGCACCTCTGTCGGATTCGAGGAGCTTCACGTTCCTTCGGTTCGATGGTAGCGCCCGACTTCACGATCGCCCCCCGGCGCCTCATCCCGGGGGGCGATCCTGCAACTCCAATCGCCTTGACAGCCTCCGCGTCTGCCCACAAGATGCTTGGCAGGGGCGCAGGCCTGGGACCGTGTCCGGCAGAGAAAGGACGATGCAATGCGTGGAACAACGGCAACTCTGATGATCGTGGCACTCGGGATCGTGGCGCTTCCCATGATCGCGCAGGCCGAGGAGGGGGTCGGTTTCCGCGGGTGGGGCGTCCGTGCGGGGTATCAGGTCGATCCGGACCAACCGTTCTTCGGCGCGCACGCCGATCTGGGCGAGCTCGTCGAAAACCTGCACTTCATTCCCAATGTGACGATTGGCTTTGGGGACGATGCGACGCTCCTTTCGATCAGCCCCGACCTGAGCTACTGGTTCCCGGTCGAGGGCGTCGGCTCGCTCTACGCCGGCGGGCTCTTGGCCTTCCAGTGGTTCAAGTATGATCTCGAAGTCGATCTCCCCGGCATCGACGACACCGACACCGAGCTGGGCTTCCACGCGATCACGGGCCTCGTCCTGAATGAGGCTCCGATCTTCTTCGAAGCGAACATCGGCATCGAGGACACGCCCGACTTCAAGTTGGCGGTCGGTTACACCTTCCCTTACTAGGCCGTCCCGGGGTTCACTCCCAGGAACAGGGGATGGGCGGGCGATGAGTCTCGACTTCATGAGCGGCAATCGCCCGCCCTGGTTTTTTGGGATGATTCACCTGGGGCCCCTCCCCGGCAGTCCCCGCTTCGCGAACGATCTGGACTCGGTGCTGGATGCGGCCGTGCGCGATCTCGACGCTCTCGTCCAGGGCGGAGCCCAAGGAGCGATTCTCGAGAACTTCGGCGATGCTCCATTCCATCCGGGCGCCGTTGCGCCCGTGACCGTCGCCGCGATGACCACCGCGGCGGCCCTGCTGAAGGCGCACGCTCCCGATCCATTCCCCATCGGGATCAACGTCCTCAGGAATGACGCGTCGGCGGCGCTTTCGATCGCCGCGGTCATCGGGCTCCCCTTCGTGCGCGTCAACGTCCACACCGGCGCCGTCGTTTCCGACCAAGGCGTGCTCGTGGGGCGGGCCCACGAATCGCTTCGCTTGCGCGCTTCCCTCGGACGCGCGACGGCCATCTTCGCTGATGTACGGGTGAAGCATGCCGTGCCGCTCGCGTCCCGCCCGATCGAGGAGGAGGCGCGCGAGACGGTGGCGCGTGGCCTCGCCGACGTTCTTCTCGTGACTGGCCCCGAGACGGGCGCAGCGGTGGATCGCGAGGAGCTGATCGCCGTGCGGCGTGCGGTTGCCGGGACGCCGGTTCTCGCCGCGAGCGGAGTCGATCTCGAGTCGGCACGCGTTCTCGCTCCCCACTGCGACGGCTTCATCGTCGGCACCTGGCTCAAGCGAAACGGCCGCATCGACGAGCCGGTCGATGCGAACCGCGTGCGGCAGATGGTCCAGGTCGTGAGTCGGAGGCAGGGCTAGAAGGCCGCGACCACGCGCTCGGCGATGCTGAGGGCCCGGTATGGGGCGATCGCGTCTTCATCGAGATCGACGGGAGCTGCGAGGACTCCGGCATCGGCTTCGATGAGACGCGCGATCCGATTCGCAAGGACTGCATCATCCCCGCACGAGCCTCGAATCCGCGAGGATCGGATGAGCCCTTCGCATACCGGATCTCCTGGCCCCGTCTCGATCAGCGGCCGCCTCACGGCGAAGGCCTCCAGCAATCGATCGGGGATCCTGCCCGCGTCGCCCGGGCCCAGAATCAGCAAGAGGGCGGCCGCCTCCGCCTGCGACTGGATGGAGACTTCCCAAGGAACGGCCGGCTCGAGCGTCGCCACACTGCCGAGGCGCCTGGCGACGATCGCTGCGGCGAGCCGAGGATCGTTCGCGCCGATGAAGCGGAGGCGGATGGCGTCGGCGCGGATGGCGCCGCGATCGATCAAGGCGCGCACCGCGTCGAGGACAGGAATCGGATCGCGACCAGCAACCGCCGTCGGGCCCGCATGGAGCAGGACGAGCGGATCGGTGCGCGCTTTGGCCGTCCGCGAACCACTCGGCTTCCAGTCGAGCTCATCGAAGCTGGGACGCAGGTCGACGGGAGCGCCGGGGCCCGCGCGGATCGCCCGCCGCAGGATTCCCGCGCCCCGTAGACGTCCCGCGAGTCCGTGGGCTGAATCCGCCCAGGGGAATCTCAGGTCGGCAAGCCATGGGACTCGCAGGTCCGCCGCGATCCGGGACGCGACGCAGTGCGCGCTGAGCGGCGGGGAGACCGAGTAGATCGCGTCCGGCCGCAGGGTTTCCGCCACTGCGCGCGCTGCGGCGGTCGCGGGCCCGATCCATCCCGCCCTCGCGTCGGGGACGTAACGCAAAGCGGCCACGGCCGAGCGCCACGCAGAGGTCGGGCGCGGGGGCGGCGCGAGCCCCGCCTCCTCGGGCGTCGGGTCTTGCCGACCGTACAGCCCCGGAAGATCCTGATCGGCGTTCGGGATGGGAGCATTCCTGCGCCAATCCGCGGCGAGATCCCGATATCCTGTTTCCTGCAGCCAGAATGAGGCGCCGGAAGGATCGAGGACCCGTCTCAGCGGAATCGAGTGGTCCCGATGCTCTCGCGCGTTTTCCACCGTCATGCGTCGTCTGGGATGACGCGGGGTGACGACGATCGCCTCCCACCCGAAAGCCGGTAAGTGCCGGGCGAGATGCCACGCCCGGGAGGGATTGGATCCCAGGGTCGGGGGCAGCGCGAAGGAAACCACGAGCAGTCGCTTCATTGCGCGGAGACTATCACCATCACAGCGGAAGGACTACGATGGGGGCGAGGAGATACCGATGTCGACCAGCGTGAAGAAACGGGCGGATTACCCCTTCGCAGAGTCGAATCTCGAAGACACGCTCCACGAAGTCGAGGCATTCCGTGCCGACCCCGGCCTCAACGGAATCGAGCGGACCGAAGTCTTGGAGTTTGTCCGGCTGACCCGGCAGTTCGCTTTCCTCGAGCGGCTGATCCAGGGGGAGGTCCGGTTTGAACTTCCCGTTCACCTCGAACACCTCAATCAGGATCTCGATTCGATCGAGTCCCAAGCCGAGGCAATTGCCGCGCGGGAGCGGGAGCTCCTGGAGCTGGGGCTGGAGCCCGCGGAGGATCTGCTGGACGCCCTTGACATGCGCGGCATCAAGGTCTTCAGGCGCAGCCGTGGGCCGGAGTCCCCGGAGGTTCTCACGGGGGGATTTCACTACCTCGGCGAGTCGGGCCCCTCGATTCTTGTCGGGTGTTGCGGTGGCTCTCCCGATGCCGAGTTCGTGCTTGCCCATGAGTACGGCCATCTCGTCATGGACGTGAACCCATACGAGAGCCGCTTCTGTCGCTGGCGCCGTCACGATCTCGAGAACGAGAATCACTCGGCGAGCGAACGCCGCGCCGATCGATTCGCACGGGCGCTCCTACTTCCCGAGGGACTGGTCCGGAAATCCTCGCCGGACCTGAACCTGCCGAATCCGGAGGCGGGAACGATCTCGCACGCTGCCGAGGTCTTCGGCGTCGCGCCGGCCGTCCTCTGGCGCCGGCTCGCGGACCTCGATCTGCCCCGGTCAGAGGAGCCGCCGGCATCGTCGAAGCTCCGCCGTCGAAAGGTCGACGAGCAACGTCCCACCGATCTCCCCGAGCGATTCGTGAATCTCGCTCTTGCCGCGTACAGCACTCGCTTGCTCGAAAAGCTCGACCTCGGCCGGTTCCTGCGCGTTCCGCATGAACGGCTGGACGACTTCCTCGTCTGGTCGAAGATACCGGTGCAAGTGAAGCGCGAGGACCTGATGCCGACAGAGGAAGAAGACTAGAACGCGCGCCGGGCTCGGCATGCTCCGGTTCCCCGGTCCAGGATGGGAGGATGCGCGAATGATCCAAGGACGATGGATTCGGTTCGTCCTCTGCCTGACGCTCACAGCGGCCTGCGCCGCCCCCCTGAGCTGCGGGAAGAAGAAGGCGGACGAGAACGCCGGTGAAAGGGCCTTGAAAGAGTTGCTCGAGAGCGCCACGGGCGAGGAGGGCGATGTCGCCATCGACGGCGAGGATGTGTCGATCCAGGCCGACGAGACGAGCCCGGAAGCGGAGCTGGCGGCAGAGTGGCCATCGGCGATGTTCGAAGGCGTTCCGCGCTTCGAATTCGGGGAGATCGAGCGCGTGACGAGCGCCACCCAGACGGGGACTCGAAAGTTCAACATCTGGTATCGAAACGTCCCCGAGTATGCCACGGAGAGACTACGCTCGGAGTTGGAAGAGCAGGGCTGGGAGCCACAAACGGCCCTTCTGGGCCCGAATGCAAGCATGATCAGCGCGAAGAAGGGCAGAATCGGCGTTCAGTTCATGCACAGCCAGGAAGAGAAGACTGGGGTGTTCGTCGCGATCGAAATGCCGGAGTAGAGAGAGAAGGCGAAACCTCGAACCTCTGAGGAGGCCCCCGGGGACGGGGGCCTCCTCATGTCAATCGGAGCGCGGCGAACCCGACCAGGTGCCGCGCGTCGCGACGCTAACGAGATCGCACGAGCTTGACCTTCATCTGGCGGCCGCCCGACTCCAGTCTCGCGAAGTAGATCCCCGACGGAACGATCGCGCCGGAGGCGTCGCGTCCATCCCAGGTGACCGTGTGATGGCCCGCGCTGGCCTGGCTGTCCACGAGGGAGCGGATCTCCCTTCCATGGACGTCGTAGACGGCGAGGCGCGTCGTCGCGGCAGAGGGAAGCTCGAAGGCAAGTCCCGCCTGATCCGTGAAGGGATTCGCGCCGATCGGCTGCAAACCGAATTGCGCGCTTGCCGTCTCCTCGGCCGAGGCGCTTGCCGGATCGATGACGTGGATGCGATAGTCGCCGCTCGCATCGTTCTTGTTGTAGACGAGGACGCCGTACCAGTCATTGGCCCCCGCGGTGATCGTGACCGATTCGCTTCCGCCCGCGCCGTTCGCGTCGGACTCCGCCACCGCGTAGTCGCGATTCGCGTAGTAGGCGCCTCCGTTCGACGCGAAGAAGGCGAGGCCGAAGTCCATCGCTCCGGAGAGATCCTCCACGTCGAAGCGCACCTGCTGTCCCGCGGAAAGGTAGATGTCCCAAATCTCGGCGACGTCGCTACCCCAGGCGAGGTCGAGGGTCTGGATCGTTCCAGGAATGAAGACGAGCTGTTCGGAGCCACCCTCCCACTCGCAGTCGATGTTCTGGTACCCCGAAGACCTGCGGAAGCGGGGATAGACCGTCCCGACCGAATTGTGGTTGTAGTCGCCGACGACATAGACCACGGGATTGGCCGTCTGATCGCTCGCCGCCAGGGTCGTGATGGTGTAGCCGGGATCGCCATAGAGCCAGACGCTGGCGGCCTCGCCGGGAGCAGGTCGCGCGGCAAAGACGGTCCAGTAGACGGAGGAGACATCCGCGGATCCCCAGAGGATCTCCTCCGATCGAGTCTCCACGAAGTCCTCGGGCATCGCCTCCTGCGGTCCCATCCAGATGCTGTAGTTCTCGTTGTACTGGTTGTTCGCGATCAAGTAGTAGCCGTACCAGTCGTTGATCCACGGCGTGTAGCTGAACCACTCGCCGCCGTCGGATGCGGGGCGCCAGTCGGAGCCGCTTTCCCACTGCGCGCGGCTCTTGAACCGATAACCGTCGGCGGAGCTGAAGAGGTAGGCGCCGGAGTCGAATCCCGATCCGATGGGGTGGTACTCGCGGAAGAAGTACGGTTGCCCCGCGACGAGATACGAGTCCCAGACTTTCCCCAGGTGCGTCGAGCCCCACGAGAGGCCGCTGGTCGCCCCGGATAGGACCTCGGGGTCCTGCTCCCACTCGGAGGTGTGGGTTCCTCCGTAGAGGCGCTGCACCCGAAGATGGTCGCGGCTATAGCCGTCGTTGTAGTCCGCCGCGAAGAACTCCATCCACCCGGCGCCGAACGAATCGACTTCATTGAAGAGAGTCTGATACTGGGCATCGTCGTAGAGCCCGATCTTCACGTCAGTCCCCGCATCGGGCCGCGTGCCGACGAAGGCCCAGTAGATCGAGTTCGGATCATAGTCGTAGAGGCGCAGGTCGAGGGCGGAGGAGAAAGGCGATTCCTCCGCGAGCAGGACCGGGGAGGGGCCGATCTGGATCGAGAAGGTTCCGGCCACGCCTGCGTTGGACCAGAGGACCAGGCCGTAGACGTCGTCGACTGGGACGGTGAAGCTGAACGCCTCGAGTCCCCCGGGGCCATAGGCGTCGGCGACGGCCACCGCGCCGGAACGACCCGTCCAGTAAGGCTCGCCGTTGGACTTGTATAGGGCCATTCCCATGTCGAGCCCCGCGGATGGGGTGAGGTAGAAGCTCAGCGTCTCCCCGCCGAAGAGCGGGACATCCCAGACCTGCGCGATGCTGTAGTCATTCCAGCTGCCGTACCGCGCGATCCCGTCGGCGAAGAGCATCTCGCCGCCGCTCTCGTATGTCAGGTTGTACCACTCGTCGTTGCCGCTGTAGCGGTACACCTCGATGTGCTCGTTGCCGATCGGGCTGTGGTTATAGTCGCCGACGACGAAGTCGACCGTCGTGCCGCCGTACGCGGAGGAAGCGTACTGGAAGTGGTGGTTGTTGTCCCCATAGACCCTGAGGTCGTAGTCGGCGCCGGAGGGGCTGCGCAGAGCGGTCACGGCCCAGTTGTGCCAGTACTGGGGGGCGACCATGCCCTCGCCGGTGTAGTTCCAGTAGAACCACCCGTTGTGGAACAGCTCCCAGATATTGACAAAGGTGTTGCCAGAGAGCCGGCGCTTGAGCGTGTCGAGCTGGCCGTTGCCGTCCCCGTCACGCCAACCCCAGTGGCGGCGCGTGTAGTCGCAGATGCCGTTGAAGGTGTTGTCGATCATCAGGCACGCGACATCGGACGGGCACGAGGCGAGCTGGCAATTCCCGTTGTTGACGACCGCATCGAGATAGGTGCTCTGGCAGGCGCCGCAGTTGATCCCGCCATTGCACTGCCCCCCCTCCACGTACTCGTCGCACGCCCCGAAGAGGTGCCCCCACTCGTGGGCGAAGACGTTCCCGCTCGAGTTCGTGTAGAGGTACGTCATGGCGTAGCTGTAGGAAGCCCAGGCCCGACCCGTCTGGTCCGGCTCGAAGCAGGCGAGGACGTTGTCCCATCCGCCACCCCAGTTCTGCAGGAAGAAAGTGAGATCGTCGACGCGGGTCCCGTCGCCGTCGCCGTCGCCGATGCCGATATTGGCGAGCGCGTCCTGGACGACCGTGTTGTTCATCCCGCTGTCGGGGATGTTGTAGTTGACGGTGGGATTGTAATACCAGTAGGCGTTGGAGCCGTCGTAATCGAAGGAGACATTCGCGTTCCAGGGGGCGTTGTTGATGAAATGGTCCTTCGCCACGCGGGCGCGGGCGCCGGCGCCATTCATCTCCTCCGCGGTCCATGTTCCGCCCGTGTGGTTGATGAAGATGTGGATGACGAGGGTCCGGCCGCGACCGTAGTGCGCGGTGTCCTCATCCCCGTTCGAGAGGACGGCGCTCTCGTCTCCGCCTGCGGGGAGCTCGAAGCTCGAGGCAGGCTCGGAAGGCGCTGCGGCGGCTTCGGCCTGGGCCTTCACGTAGTCGGCATCGGAGAAAGAGCGAGTGCTCGGAGGTGGAGGCGCCTGAGCGAGCGCGAATGATGCGCTGAGCGCGAGCATCGCGGCGAGAGCGAGCAGAGCGATGGATCGACTCATCGGACTACTCCTCCTCGACCGGCGCCGGGGCCGCGGGCGCCGAGCCGGCCTGCTCGAGCTTCTCGATCTCGGCGGGGCTGAGCGTTCCGGGGCCGATCTCCTGCACCGGTGGGGCGACGTCGCCGACCCCGGCGGCGGGATCGGGTGGAAGCGGCGCCGAGGGGATCGTGAGGAGCCTCTCGAGCTTCAGGCGCTGGAGCTCTTCAACGCTCGTGACCCCTGGCGGGTCGAGCCGCTGCATGGAGTCGAGCAGTCCGAGGCTGCGGGAGCGCTCGATCGCCTCGCGCGCCATCGCGAGCTTCATCGCCTCGTACTCGGTGGGACCTGCTGCGGGGAGCGTTGCTCCCAGGTCGGTGTAGACGGAGCCCTTGTCCTCCGGCGCGACCGGGTCGCGATGGAGATAGAACATCTCCGCAGGCGTGAGCGCGTGCTCGGTCGACGGCGGCGCGACTGGAGCCTGGATCTCGTTCGCGGCGCCATTCGATGGAGTCGTCGGCGCTCCCTGGTTCGGTTCGTCCTGCGTGGTCGCGAGCGATGACGACCATGTGACGGCGACGATCCCCGCAATGGCCACGGGCATGAACCATTGGGATCGGATTCTCTGGAGACTCATGGCTCTATTTCCTCCTGAATCAGGATGCAAGTGGACTGCGATTGGGATGTTGGACGATGGATCGGTGCGGGAAAGCGGACGTCGCGGCCGATGGACGCGGCCCGCAACCGGGACGAAAGAGTATGAAAGACTAGCGGGTGCAAATCAACGAATGAAATTGACGAATAGTTCGAGTCGACACCTGGGAGTCCAGGGGGCCAGAACGTCAGGTCGATTCATCCGCCTGGCTTCCTTCTCCCGACGGCGGCTCTGCGCGGCGGGAGGCGCCGGGCTTTCGGTGATGGAGATCACCCGCGCCTCCCCACCGCGCGTCGCATCACGCGTGTGCGCCTGAGTGCGAAGGCGCGGGCATCCAGCCAGCCGGCGCCCAGTTCGGGGAGGGGCCGGACCCTAGCCGTCCGGTCGATTCCGGTGCGACTAGTTCACCCGGACCTCGGCATCGACGACGTCCTCCAGATGCAGGACCAGCGGCCAGCCGGCACCCGGCGGGTGATACGCCCGGGGGAAAGCCACGAAGACCGTCACCCCCTTCCAGTCGGCATGGGACGAATCGCACTTCCACCCAGGCGGGATCTTGACTGGAGTCCGGTATCCCTCCACCGGCGGCGCCGTGAGCCGGCTCACCCACGCTTGGGTGGAGCGCACCTCACGCGCCTCGGTCTTCAGGACGATGACCGGGTCGATGAGAAGCGGCCCGTCCCGTTCCCAGGCAATGCCGACGGGCAACCAGACCAGCGAATCCTCGGTGTCGGACATCAGGACGCAGATGGGGCACAACTCGGGGTGTTTGCGCACCATGTCGACCTCACGGACCATCCGGCCCAGATCGGCCTCGAGCAGGACGATGCGCACCGTCACATCATCCAACTGCTTGATGATCTCGGGAGGCTTCGCCGCGGCGGCGGTCGTCGCCACGGCGATCCCAGTGACTGCCCCGATCCATCGCATAACTACATGCACCGGGGGTCGTTCGGGAAGCGCTCGCAGAAGTCGTAGAGCCCGGCGAGCTCCATGAAGCACAGAGCGAGGCACCGGAGGGGTTGATCGCAGTCGCCGTCGAGTAGGTCGTTGCAGTGACTGGGGAGATCGACCGCCAGGGGCGCCGAGGTCAGGATGGGGGCGGTGATTCCGATCAGAACCGTGAGTGCCGCGATGGCAATGAGAGTTCCGCACTTCGAGAGCATGAATCTGCCTCCTTCTTTGATTTGGATCTTGAGCGTGTGCAGCTTGGGAGGCTCGGATGGGGGATGAAGCAACTCACGGGCCATGTGCCGGATGGGTACGGCGCAGGGGGAGCGGCCTCCTATCGCGTTGTTCAATAATGGATTGGGCCGTCGAGGGTAGTTTGGGATTCAAGCCGGCGTCGAGAGCGCGACACCTGGGCGACGTACGCTCGACGCCTCCACCCCCGCTCCGTCGTAGGGGATCTAGTCGTGGCCGCCGCGAACCGGCGGGGAGATGCGATGGCGCTTCATGACGCGGTAGAGGTGTCCCTTCGAGACGCCGAGCGCGTGGGCGACCTGAAACACGTGCCCATCGTGGTCGCGGAGGATCGCCCTCACGCGATCGGGGTCGGCTAGGATCTTGGCTGCCTCGTCCCTGCTCAGCGGCATTTGAGCGAGGCCGCCGCCCTCTGGGGCCCACTGATCCACGATCCGACCCGGAGGCGCGGTTGCGACAATTCGATGGATCTCGGACTTGAGCTGGCGGATGTTGCCGGGCCAGGGCGCCACTTCCATCGCACGGATGACGCTATCGCTGAGCCCCGCGAACTGCGGTCGCATCGCCTTGCACGCTTCATCGACGAAGTGGAGGATGAGCTGTCGGATGTCGCCCCTGCGCTCGCGAAGCGGGGGCAGCTCAAGCCGCAGCCCGGCGAGTCGGAAGTAGAGATCACGCCGGAAGCGCCGGCTCTGGATCATCTCCTCGAGGTTGACGTGGGTCGCTGCGATGACTCGGACCCGCACGCGATACGCCTCGTCGCTCCCCAGGGGTCTGATCTCTCCGGAGTCCAAGAACCTGAGCAATCGCGCCTGGGACTCCGCCTTCAACTCGCCGAACTCATCCAGGAACAGCGTGCCGTTCTCCGCCGTTCGGACGAGGCCGTCGCGTCGCGCCAGAGCCCCCGTATAGGCTCCGCGAGTGTGCCCAAAGAGCTCCGCATCCAGGAGTTCCGAGGGACAGGTCGCGCAGTTGAATGCGACCAACGGACCGCGGGACCATGCCCCGATCTCGTGGATCGCGCGCGCGACCAACTCCTTGCCGGTCCCAGTCTCGCCCTCGATCAGCACGGGCATGTCCAGAGAGGCGATCTGGGTGATCTCCCGCATCAAGTCCGACATGGCCTTGCTTGTGCCGATCATCCCGTGTTTGCGAAGAAGGCCGACCATCGCCTTCCGGCTTGCGCCATGCGCGATGAAGGGCACGGCCATTTCGGAAGACGTCACGGTGGGCGGCTCATCGGCGATCGGATCCGAGCCGGCCATCTCGGGATCCTCGAGCAGCCGGGCGATGCGGTCCCTCTCGTATGTCTCACCCAGCTCGTCGAGGATCGCCAATGCCGTCACCAGGAGGTCGCGCGAGCCCTCGGCATCTCCGCGGGTCTGCCGGATCTGCGCTTGGACGCGCAGGGCTGTTGCGAGTTCGTAGCGGTCACCCAGCCGCTCCGCCTTCTCTTGCGACTCGCCCGCCAACGACGCGGCTCTATCCAGATCCCCGAGCGCGAGCCCGACCTCGGCCTGTCTTCTGAGGACTTCGGGCACGATGTCGCCGTCCGGGGCGATCCGATTCGCGATCGCAAGCGCCCGAGACAGCGCCGCGCCGGCACGATCGAATGCGCCGAGAGCGAGATGGAGCTCCCCGGTGTACTCAAGGGCGATCGCAAGGCGGCGAGGAGATGCCTGGCGGCGCGCGAGGCGAAGCGCCTTGGCCATTTCAGCGCGCGCCTCCTCGGTCCGACCCAATCTGGTGAGCGCAAGTCCCCGATCCGCTCGGGCGGAGGTTTCCAGCTGGATGTCGCCGATCTCGACCGCAAGACGCGAGGCCTCTCTGAGAGCCTCCTCGGCGAAAGTCAGGTGACCCCGCCAGAGGCGTTGGAGACCGAGGTTGAGCGTGGCCATGATGTACTTGCGGGACAGGCCGAGCCTGATGAAGATCTCGCGGGCCCTGAGCAGAAGCCCGTCCGCCCGAGTCCATTGGCCTTCAATGCGATCGATCAAAGCTATGCTCATCAGGCCGTCGGCTACGCCTTCACTCCAGCCGAAGCGTTCTGCCTGCGCGATCGTCCATTCGAATGCCGCTCGCGCTCGATTCATGTCACGCAACCGGACGTAGCAGGTCGCGAGCGCAGTTGTGAGACGCACATCGGCGACGCAACCTGCCTCACTCTCGACCAATGCCCCGAAGGTCTCGATGCAGTGAGCGAACATCCCCTCACTAAGCATGATCCGGGCATCCAAGAGCCGGATCTGCGCGGCAAGCCGAGGATCCGATGATGGAATGACCTGCCCGCGATACCACTTAGCTTCATCGCTCCTACCAAGGAGAATCAATGATTCAGACAACAGCACTGCTGCGTACGAGTCTCCGGGGTCCCTCTCGAGGGCAAGACGAGCAGCCTTCTCGGCATCGCCTAACGCACCGGAGTCCAGGTAGATCTGCGCGAGGCGTGCCTGGGAGGATGCCTCCCTTCCTGTCTGCGGCTGAGCCGACTCTGGCCCTCTCAAGTCGCTCATGTCGTAAGACGGTCCGAGGACATCATTCCCCAGTGCCCCTATCTAGAGTTGAAGAACCCACAGTTGAATCAATAGCCAAGAGCCCAAACCCGCTTTAATCGTTTCCTCCCCGGCCGTGGGAGTAGGCGAGACCTCAATGGCTGCTACTCCGCCACTCGATTCACCGGATCTGCTCGCCTGATCGGTACCGATCCCGCGGCCTGACAAATCGCCATCTACTGGCAGAGCAATGCCCTCAGGAAATTCATCCCCCCCGCCATCGGTGAAGTACTGGACGGGTGGGTGCAGGCGGGCGGACGACACGGACGGCGAAAGCGCCGAGACGACGATGGCAAATGTGACCGCGCAGAGAGTGACCTCGATGAAGGAGGCGATGTTCCCGGACCGAGAACGATTCATCGAACGACTACCTCCAGGGGGGGCCTGAAAGGGGGGCTCAGGCCGTTCCGGCTCAACCCCGACTTGACGCCGGCAAGGATAAGACTTAGCGATATACAGTGTCAAGTCATTTAATATCATTGTCCCGACGAATCAGCGACAGGGGGACTCCTGACCTCAGGGGCCTGCGTGCTCTATCATCTCGGGTGGCCGCAGAGGTGGCCCATCAGATCCTTGTCCACGAATCCTGGAAGGTAGGAGCGAAGACCGATGAATAAAGACCAGCCGACCCATGGCACCACCGACGCGCGGCAGTTCCTCCGGCACACGGTGGCCACTCTCGCCTACCGCGCCGAAAAGGTCCTCCGGGAGACCCCCGGCGGATTTCCCCACATGCGCCTCTCGCACTCGAGCCGGGCGCCCATCCAGATCCTTTGCCACATGAGCGACTTGATCGATTGGGCCGAGAGCATGGCCCGGGGCGAGTCCCGCTGGCAGCCCGAGCACGCCGCTACGTGGGCCGAAGCAGCCGACCGTTTCTTCGATCGGATGGCCGCCCTCGACCAGGCGCTCACCGAGAATCTCCCCGAGAGCCGCAGCCCGGAAGTGATCTTCCAAGGGCCGATCGCGGATGCCTTGACGCACCTGGGGCAGCTCGCACTCATGCGTGGCCTGGCGGGAATCCCCGTCCGTCCGGAGTCGTACGCCCGCGCCGACATCCGAATCGGGGTCGTCGGTCGCGACCAGCCCCCACCGTGCGCGGAGTTCGACGGGGACGCAAGCCAACCCCGTCCGAAGCTCGCAAGTGGCTCATAGACGGGCTTGGATCCGTATCGATGTGGCTGACATGAGCGCTACGAATGCCCGATCGCGCCGACAAGCACACATAACCGCCTAAAGCGGGGCTTCACCGGATCACGGTGATCTTGGAAGTGACGGTCGGGTGCCCGGCCTCGACTCTCATGTAATAGATGCCCGATGGCACTCTCCGCCCAGCTTCGTTCTTTCCGTCCCAGAAGATGGCGTTCTCCCCGCGGCGGAGGACCTCGGGCTGGATGACTTTCACGAGTCGACCGTCCGGCCCATAGACCGCGATGCGGCCGGCTCGCTCCTCGCCCATGACGACCATGAGGGCCGCCCCATCCTTCACAGGATTCGGTGACGGCGTCGAGACGTGGATCGGCTCGCCGCAGAGGGAGCGGACGGCGCAGTCCTCCTCCGATTCGGCGAGCACGGCGAAATCGTCGATCGCGGCCTCCACGCAGGATCCACCGCCCAGGTCGGCGGCGATGAACCGCACCTGGACTTCTCCCAGCTCGGGACCGAGCACCTCGATCAGATCGGCCTCGACGACCACCCAGGCGTTGCTCGACTTCCGTGTGTTCTCGATGTCGACCCAGGGGCCATCATCGCTCCTCGCCTGGACGACCCAGGGATCCTCCTCACCGAGGGCCCCCTTGTCGTTCGAGAACCACCGGGCGTACTTGACCTCCGCTCGCGCGCTCCAGGAGAGGTCGTAAATCGGGCTGTAGAGGGTGGTGCGGCCGCCGTCGACGTCATTCCATCCAGTATCCGGCTGCCCCTCCTCGTGCTGTCCGGTCACCCAGCACCGGGATCCGGTCAGCGAGTGGTCCTCCCCGGGCTGGGCCTCGGTCCCGATCGGCTCCACGCATTCCCAGATCCCCGACGAGGCGCTGTCCCCGGGGTCGCCGACACGCCACGCGGCAATCTCGTTCCCCTCGAAACTCGCCCAGTCCCTGGCCAGGTCGAAGCAGTAGAGGCTTTCGGGAGCCTCGCCGGGCGAGGTCCCGACGCTGCCGAGGCTGTCGGCGGCGCGGAAGTAGTACTCGATCGATGCGGGCTTCGCCTGCCGCGGAATCCGCGCTGTCCAGTAGCCGGGTTCCACGGCGGGCTCGAGCGGCACCTCATTCCAGTCGCCCCGGTCGACGCGGTAGCGGAGCTCGAGAGAGTCGCTCACGAGCGGGATCGAGCCGTTGGTGTAGATCCGCGTCGTCACGTCGAAGGCGCGGCTGTCATCGAGGGTGGTCTCGAGCGGCTCGTGCACGAAGTGGATGACCCGCCCCGGCTCGTGGACCCAGACGGCGGGCGTGTCGCCGATCCTCGACGTCCCGTATCGGATGTTGAAGTAGCCAGAGGCGCCCCAGCCCTCGCTCCAGCTGTTCTTGCAGATCCAGGCGCCCCCGCACAGCTCGTCGTCCCAGCCGACGATCACGACGGCATGGTTGACTTCATTGGAGTTGTCATTGGTGTAGCAGCCTCCCTGGTAGTACTTGAAGTCATCGGTCACCGCCATGGCGCAGACGATCGGGCCGTATTCATACACGGCGGCCTGGATCGAGGCGACATTAGGCTCGATGTAGATGAGATCGCTCACTCGCGCGACCGGTTGGCAATGCTCCGCGGCGCATTCGACCTGGTCGTTTGCGAGGTAGGGCATGCACTCCTCGCTCACCGATCCCTGGCGCTGGAAGACCTCCAGGCACCCGTCCCAGAAGCCGCCGTCGCACCCGTATCCGGCGAGATTGCAGGAGAGAAGCTGCTGCTCGCTCAGGTCGTAGATCACCCGATCGTGGATCCGGGCGCACGCTTCCACGGCGCCGATCGTGGCGAACGCCCAGCAGCTTCCGCACCTCCCTTGGTCCTTCACGGGAGTCGCAGCGTCGTGCTCGCGCCAGTCCCAGCGCGTGGGGAGGGCGAGCTTGCGGCCGGCCGCCCGCGAGAGATCCACCTTCGGGATCTGGTCGTACTCCGGCGGGACGCGGAAGGTGAGCATCTCCTGGAATTCGCTCCAGTCCATATCGGAGACGCTCGTCTCCCCGGCGGTCCAGGGCAGACCTTGGCGGGCAATCATCTCGCGGACCTGATCGAGCGAGATCTCCTCCTCAGCGGATGCGGTCACGGCGGGGATCATCGCCATCAGCGCAAAGAGGGCGGCGGGTAGAAACGAGGCTCGGCGCATGGTGCCCCCTGATCGACGGGTCGCGGAAACCCGTTCCCGGCAGGTCTTCCAGAACGATCCTAGATCGGCCGGAGGGGGATTCCAAGCAGATGAACGACGGGGGCAGGCGGCGTACGATGGCTCGGACCTGCGAATGGGGTCGGGGGAGGGACGAGGGAAATGACCGAGTTCGACGTCCGTTCGATCCAAGGGCTCGCGGAGACCGAAGCCGCGCAGCGCCTCGACACGGACGGCCCGAACGAGCTGCCCTCCTCACGGCGCCGGAACATCCTGGCGATCGCCTTGGGCGTGATCCGCGAACCGATGTTTCTCCTCCTGGTCGGCTGCGGCACGATCTACCTGATCCTGGGCGATCTGCAGGAAGCGATGATGCTCCTTGGGTTCGTCTTCGTCGTGATGGGGATCACGATCTACCAGGAGCGCAAGACCGAGCGCGCGCTCGAAGCGCTGCGCGACCTGTCCAGCCCCCGCGCCCTGGTGATCCGCGACGGGCGACGACGCCGGATCCCGGGCCGCGAGGTCGTGCGGGGCGACACGATCATCCTTGCCGAGGGCGATCGCGTGCCGGCCGACTCGATCATGATCTGGGGGATCGGCCCCGCGGTTGACGAGTCGCTCTTGACCGGCGAATCGGTCCCGGTGCGCAAGCGCCCCGGGGATCCGGCGATGGCGATGGAGCGCCCGGGCGGCGAGGACACGCCCTTCCTCTTCTCGGGCACCCTCGTCGTCTCCGGCCAGGGCGTGGCGGTCGTCGCGGCGACCGGCGAGGCGACCGAGATGGGGAGGATCGGCCGCGCCCTCGATTCCCTCGAGCCCGAGGGGACGGTCCTGCAGAAGCAGACGGCGCATCTCGTGCGCGCGCTCGCCACGATCGGTCTCTCCATGTGCGCGGTCGTGGTGGTGGTCTATGGCCTCTCGCGCGGGGACTGGCTGCAGGGGATCCTTGCGGGGCTCACGCTCGCGATGGCGGTCCTGCCCGAGGAGTTCCCGGTCGTTCTCACGATCTTCCTCGCCCTGGGGGCGTGGCGGATCGCGCGGCAGCAGGTCCTCACGCGGCGGATCCCTGCGGTCGAAACGCTCGGCTCGGCAACGGTTCTCTGCGTCGACAAGACCGGCACGCTGACGCAGAACCGGATGTCGGTGGCGAAGCTCTTCGCGGGCGAGACGACGGTCGATGTGCGCGCCGGCTCGAGGTCCGAGCTGCCCGAAGCGGTCCATGAGGTGGTGGAGTTCGGAATCCTCGCGAGCAAGAAGGATCCCTTCGACCCGATGGAGAAGGCGCTCAGGGATCTCGGGCTGCGCTCCCTCGCGAGAACCGAGCACCTCCACGACGACTGGAGCCTGGTTCACGAGTACCCCTTGAAACCCGAGCTGCTCGCCCTCTCCCACGTCTGGCGCGCGCCCGACGGGGCGGCCTACGAGATCGCGGCGAAGGGGGCGCCCGAGGCGATCGCCGATCTCTGTCACCTCGACGCTGCCGCGATGGGGAGACTGCGCGAGCGCGTCGCGGCGCTGGCCGACGACGGGCTGCGAGTGCTGGGGGTCGCGCGGGCGCGATTCTCCGCGCCCGATCTCCCGGGAGAGCAGCATGACTTCAACTTCGAGCTCCTGGGCCTGATCGGCCTGGCCGATCCCGTGCGCGAGTCGGTGCCGGCTGCGATTGCCGAGTGCTACGCGGCCGGCATCCGGGTCGTGATGATCACGGGCGACTACCCCGGCACGGCGCGCCACATCGCGCGCGCGATCGGGCTGCGCGCGCCGGAGGATGCGATCACCGGAGCCGAGCTCGACTCGATCGATGAGGAGACGCTGCGGGAGCGGGTGGGCGCCTGCAACGTCTTCGCGCGCGTGGTGCCCGAGCAGAAGCTGAAGCTCGTGCAGGCGCTCAAGGCCAACGGCGAGATCGTCGCCATGACCGGCGATGGCGTGAACGACGCGCCGGCGCTGAAGGCGGCCCACATCGGGATCGCCATGGGTTCGCGCGGGACCGATGTGGCCCGCGAGGCGGCGGGCCTGGTCCTGGTCCAGGACGACTTCTCGTCGATCGTGGCGGCGGTGCGCATGGGCCGGCGGATCTTTGACAACCTCCAGAAGGCGATGGCCTATATCGTTGCGATCCACGTGCCGATCGCGGGGATGTCGCTCCTGCCGGTCCTGCTAGGCTGGCCGCTGGTCCTCTTGCCGGTTCACATCGTTTTTCTCGAGCTCATCATCGACCCGGCCTGCTCCATCGTCTTCGAGGCGGAGAGGGGAGAGAAGGATCTCATGCTGCGCCCGCCGCGCGATCCCGAGAGAGCCCTCTTCAGCCGCGGCGTCCTGTTCGTGAGTCTGCTTCAGGGGCTGGGCGTGCTCTTCTTCGCCCTCGGGATCTATGCGGTTAGCCTGGGGCGGGAGATGGGCGAGCTCGAGGCGCGGGCGCTCACCTTCACGACCCTCATCGTCGCCAATCTGGCGCTCATCCTCATCAACCGCTCCTGGACCCGCAGCGCGCTGGGCGCACTGCGGGAGCGCAATCTCGCCCTCTGGCTGGTCGTCGCGGGAGCGATCGTCTTTCTCGCGCTG
Organism: Candidatus Eiseniibacteriota bacterium; assembly: GCA_034679345.1. Classification (GTDB taxonomy): domain Bacteria; phylum Eisenbacteria; class RBG-16-71-46; order CAIMUX01; family VGJL01; genus JAXDAY01. The sequence goes on along the minus strand of JAXDAY010000006.1, from coordinate 7,020 downwards.
AGCCTGAGGGTGCCGGCCCTGCGCGAGCTCTTCCGATTCTCGAAGCTGCACGCGAGCGATGTGGCGATCTGCGTGGGGGCGGGTCTTGCGAGCGTGCTCTGGTTCGAGGTCCTCAAGCTCGTGCGGTTCGTGATGGGTCAGCGGCAGCGCGCCTCGATCTCGACGAGCCGGGCGCGGTAGGAGCCGTTCGCCGGGGCGAGCTCGATCGCGCGGCCGATGGCGCGGCGCGCGTCCCCGCAACGTCCCGCGACGAGGTAGGCGCGTGCGAGTGTGTCGAGGTACGACGGATTCTCGGGCTCCTTCGCCGAGGCCGCCTCGGCATGGCGGATCGCCTCATCGGGCGCTCCGCCGGTCTCGAGGATCGTCCATGCGAGGCCGTTCGCCGCGGCGGCGAGATCGCTCTGGCGTCGCAGGGTCTCGATGTAGGCGTCGCGCGCGCCGGCCATGTCGCCCGTGCGCATGAGGCAGTAGGCGAGGTAGAGCGGCGCATCGACCGTGTCGCGGCTTCGCGCGACCGCTTCGCGCCAGAGCGGGACCGCGCGCGCGAAGTCCCCGGTGAGCTGACTGATCCTGGCGGCGCGGCCGATCCACTCGGGCTCCTCCGGATCGAGCCGCATGCCCAGCGCCGCGGTGGAGAACGCCTCCTCGAGGCGGCCCTCGCGCTCGAGCAGCATGATCAGGCGCCGGCGCGCCGCGCGGTCGCCGGGATCGGTCATCGAGGCTTCCGTGAGGAAGCGAATCGCCTCGTCGGCGCGGCCGAGGGTGTCGAGGGAGGTGGCGACGATCTCGCGCGACTCCCGGCTCGATGGGTTCAGGCGGATCGCCTCGCGGGCCTCGGAGAGCGCTTCATCGTGCAGCCCCTTCCGATTCAGCTCGAGGGCGAGGTTGTAGCGCATCTTGGGGCTCTCGGGCGCGGCCTTCACACCCGCGCGGTACAGGCTCAGGGCATCGCGGTAGTCGGGGTTGCGCGCGATCGTGCGGGCGGCGCACGCGAGCAGGAGCAGGGCGAGCAGCGCCTGGAGGGCGCGCTGCGGCACCCAGCGACGTAGGGCGATGCCGCCGGCGGTCGCGACGAGGAGCAGTCCCGCCGATGGGAGATAGAGCAGCCGCTCGGCGAAGATCGTTCCGATCACGACCAGCAGGTTCGACGTGAGGCCGAAGCTCAGGAGCGCGAAGGCGCTGCCCCAGCCCTCGGGACGGGCCGGCCGGCGGATGGCGAGGTAGATCAAGAGGCCCAGTCCCGCCAAGCCCAGCGCCAGGTACGCGGTGAGCCCGCGGACGACATCCAGGACGGGGGTCGAGTAGTCGACGGAGAGGCGCGCGGGCCAGATCAGGATGGCGATGTATCGTCCCGCGGCGTCGAGCACGGTGGGCAGGCGGCTCGCGAGGCCGAGCCCCACCATCGGATTGTCCATCGGATCGGGCTCGGGTCCGCCCCAGGTTCCAAGGACGAAGCGGCGCAGCGCGAAGTACAGCAGCGCGGGCGCGAAAGCGGCGAGGCCGATCGCGTATCCGGGCGCGCGCTCCTCGCGGCGAAACGCCCATGCGAGGAACAGGAGGATGGGGGGTACCGCCGCGGCGCTCTCCTTCGACCCGACGGCGAGCAGGACGAGCGGGAGGGCGATCCAGCGGCGCGCGGGCCGGGGATCGATCGCGCAGTGGATCGACGCCAGGGCGAAGAGGGCGGCCAGCAGCTCCGCGCGCCCGGCGATCCATGTGACCGCCTCGGTGTGGATCGGGTGAACCGCGAAGAGCATGGCGGCGATGAACGCGAGGCCGTTGCGGCCGGTGAGGCGGCGGATGAGCGCGAACCAGAGCCACGTGACGGCGGCGTGCAGGAGGATGTTCACCAGATGGAACCAGACGGGGCTTCCGCTGATCGCCCGGTCGACCGCGAACGAGAGGGTGGTGACTGGGCGCCAGAGGAGCGCCCCCTGGACGTTCCCCCAGTACTGGGCCGTGAGAACCTTGGCGAGGTCGAAGGAGCCCTGCACCGCTGGGTGCTCGGCGACCAGCCACTCGTCGTCGAAGACGAAATCACCGCCTAAACCGTTGAGAAACGGGAGGATTGCCGCGGCGAGCAGGACGGCGAGCACGATCCTGGGATCCGGGCCTGCCGCACCCCGGCTTGAGGGGATCTGATTTTCCGCGCGCGTGTCCGTCATCGGTTCCTTCCGGGCCGGTTCCAGCCTAGCAGCCCCGGCAACCGCCCTCAAACTCAATGGATATCGGCGGCGAAGCCGACGAGCCGGCTGGCCGTTTCGACTTAAGATGTGCTAAACTAGAGCAAGTTTCACTTCAGACCGGGTCATAGTCGGCTCGGTTTCAATTGTGAATGAGTGCACATTCACTAACATCCTGGGAGGGATTCATGTTGAGGAAGTCGTTCGCCCTTGCGGGAGTTCTTCTCCTGCTGGCCATGCTCTTCATCCCGGCCGCAAACGGCAGCGTGCCCAAGATCATCGTGGCGGAGGACTTCGGGGCGACCTGGTGAAGCTACTGCCCTTACGCCCGGTGCGGGCTTGAAACGGTCCAGAACGAGTTCGGTTACGATCAGTTGGTCCACTGGGAGAACCATGTCGGCGACGACGCGTATCAGACGGCCGAGACCGCGGCTCGGTGGGCGTGGTATGCAGGCAGCGGGATCCCGCATGTGCGGATCGATGGCAGCCGGTTTTCCATCGGAGCCGGAAGCTGCGCCCAAGCCGCCGCCGCCTACCGCACTCTGATCAACCAGCGAATCGCCGAGACGAGCGGCCTCTCCCCGGTCGAGATCATCGGCACCTGGCTTCCCACCGAGAGCGAGATCACGATGCAGGCGAACTTCCGCCTCGTCGATCCCGCGACGCTCACCAGCCTGCGCGCCACGCTTCTGCTCTACGAGGACCACTGCTACTCCGGCGGCCAGTACTGGGAGCATGTGACCCGCAAGATCCACGATCAGAACATCACCCTCACGAACGTGGGCGATGTGGTCAACGTGGCCACGACGATTCCGCTCAACCCGAACTGGAATGCCGCCAACCTCGTGTGCGTGGCCTATCTCCAGCAGACGAGCGGCACCAAGCCGATCATCCAGGGCGCCCTCCTGCCGCTGCTCGAGGACTTCGAGTTCGCCTTCGAGGGTCTGGTCCGCTCGGTGCCGTCCGGCAATGGTGTGGCGATCTTCAACGGCACGGTCACCAATATCGGCGATGCGACCGACACGATCACGCTCGAGATCGGCGAGTCCTTCCCGTTCTGGGCGACGCGATTCTACGTCTGCGGGGATGCGAATCCTCACACGACCCCGGTCGACGTCATCCTCGACCCGGGCGAGAGCTGCGACATCATGGTCCAGGTGGCCACCGATGACGTGAAGGAGGTGCGTTCGGGCAGCTTCCTGACGACATCCGCCTTCTCGGGGCGCACGCAGACGAGCAACCTGCGCGTCTACAACGGCAGCTACTCGGTCTTCTTCGTCGACGACGACTATAACCGGACCGATGAGACGAAGATCGTCAACGCCCTGACGGAGCACGGCTACCTCTTCGAGATGTGGGACTGCTACCACGACTATGACCAGCAGACGCCGTTTCCCAACAACTATTCGGGTTACGACATCGTGATCTGGCACACGGGCCAGGGGAACTACAGCGCCACGGCTCCGGATTCCGACGACATGGACCGGTTGATGGATTACATGGATGCCGGCGGATCGCTCTTCCTGACGAGCCAGCGGTTCCTGAACACCCTGACCGGCGGCGGAAACACCTTCACGACGGACTACCTGGGCCTGAGCGGCTGGACTTTGGATACGAAGTACCCGAGCATCGTCGGCGTCGCCGGGGATGTGATCGGCGACGGACTCACGACGATGCCGCTCAACTACCAGTTCGCATCGTGGAACACGTCGGACGACGCGATTCCTGGAGCCACCGCGGTGGTCGGGATGCGCGGCAGCGATCAGTCCGGCGCCCTGATCCACCACGATACGCGCGGCTTCCGGTGCGTCTTCATGCCGACCTGCTTCACCGCGCTCAGCGACACCGATCCCGATCCGAACAACACGAAGGTGCTGCTCGGGCGGATCATGGACTGGCTGGAGCCGCCGCCGGCGATGGACGCGGGGGATGTGAACTTCTTGATGGCGACGCGGATCGACGCGGTTCAGCCGAACCCGTTCAACCCGCGGACCGAGATCCGCTTCTATCTCTCCTCGACCAGCGCGGGCGCTCCGATCCGGCTCGAGATCATCGATCTCGGCGGACGCAAGGTGGCGAGCCTCTTCGAGGGCGCGCTGCCCGCGGGGCGCCACGCGCGGACCTGGGCGGGCGTGACCGATGAGGGGCGGCCGGTTCAGAGCGGGGTTTACTTCGTGAATCTGATCACATCGGAGGGCTCGAGGAGCGAGAAGCTCGTCCTTCTGAAGTAGCGACACCCGGATACGGGTTACCGGCCTCGCGCGCTTGCCTGGGCCGGGTCCAGCCCGGGGGGAGTGTCCCAGCGGACGACATCCCCCCGGGTCTTTTCTTGCGCGGATATGCTTTTTGCCATTGGGTGGATTCATCTAGTGAGTTAAAATTGTTGGTGTGCTTTCCCGCTCTGGTCGGATGCGCCGGCCGAAGAGACCATCGCTCAACCCATGAGATGCATCGGAGGTGTCATGCGGAGGAGATTTGCGGCTCTGTGGGCGATCCTTCTGGTACTCGCCACCCTCGCGCCCGCGGTAATGGCGAGCGTCCCCAGGGTGCTCGTCATCGAGGAGTTCGGGGCGACCTGGTGAACGTACTGCCCCCGCGCGCGGTGCGCGTGCGAGAACATGGAGAACGAGTTCGGCGATCGGCTCATCCACTGGGAGAATCACTGCGGAGGAGACGTCTTCCAGACGGCCGAGACCGTGGCCCGCGAGAACTACTACGGCGTCACCGGCTATCCCACCGTCTACATCGACGGCATCATGGAGTTCGTCGGCGCCGCCCTCTGTCCCACGCAAACGGTCACGTATCGTAACGCGATCAATCAGCGGCTCACGGCGACCGATGGCGTGAGCCCGGTCGTCATCAGCTCCAGCATGACGATCGATGCCGGAGTCGCCTCCATTTCGGCGACCTTCAAGCTCGTCGATCCCGTCCAGCTCAGCGACCTCCGCGCCACGTTGCTCCTCTACGAGGACGACATCACGTGGTGCTGCGGCTACGGCGGCGTGGATCACTGGGATCGCGTGACCCGAAAGATCTACGACCAGAACATCGTCCTCTCGAACGTTGGAGACGAAGCGACGGTCCAGGCCAATGTGCCGATCGGCTCCTGGGTGCCCGCGAATCTCGTGGGCGTGGCGTATCTCCAGTCGGTCACGACGAAGGAAATGATCCAGGCGCAGAAGATCGGCTTCGGCGCGGCGCCGGACTACTCGAGCTACTACCTCCAGAAGGTTCGCTCGGTGCCGGACGCCAACGGGGTCGCGATCTTCGAGGGGCAGCTATGGAACCTCCAGGCGACGGACCAGACCTTCACCCTCGAGCCGGATGCGACCTTCGGCGACTGGGCGACGGACTTCCTCGTCTGCGGCGATCCGAATCCGCACACGACGCCGACCCAGATCGTTCTCGCCCCGGATCAGATCTGCAACTTCCAGGTGCGGGTCCACACGAACTCCGCCGTGGAGGTGAGGAGCGGAAGCTTCAAGATCACCTCCAACGACAGCGGGCGGATCCAGGTCAACGGGCTCAAGGTCTTCAACGGCAGCCCGTCGATCTACCTGGTCAACGACAACAGCAACACCGAGCACTATCTGATCTTCACCCAGGCGCTGGATGCGCTCGGCTACCTCTACGAACGGTGGGATATCAACTATGGCCATGAGGGCGCGGCTCCATCGTGGGGCAACGTGTCCGGATATGACATCATGATCTGGGAGAACGGGCTGCGCACGAGCAGCCTGCCTGATGCGGTAGAGCAGGCCGTGATGATGCAGTTCGTGGACGCCGGCGGGAGCCTCTTCTTCACGAGCCAGGCGTTTCTGAACTCGCTCAACAATGTGCCGAATACCTTCACGCAGCAGTATCTCGGGATCGACTCCTGGACGCTGGACACGGCGTACCTGACGCTCGCCGGGGTCCCGGGAGACCCGATCGGCGACGGCCTCGCGCTGCCGCTCTCCTTCCAGTTCCCCTCGCTCAACAGAGGGGACCATGTGGTGCCGAACACGGCGGTGACGGGGCTGATCGGCGATGGGACGAGCAACGCGCTCGTTCACAACGCGCAGCGCTCGGGCAAGACGGTCTTCATGCCGGCCTGCTTCAACGCGGTCGATGTGGACGACCCCGATCCGAACAACCAGCGGGTGCTGCTGGGGCGGATCGTCGAGTGGCTCACGCCGGAAGCGCCCGCGGACGCGCCCGAGGGGAGCGTCGTCTACGCGACGCGGATCGAGAGCGTGCGGCCCAATCCGTTCAATCCGCGGACGGAGATCTCGTTCGAGCTCTCGTCGGCTGGCGCGAGCGGAGCGGTTCGCCTGGACATCTTCGATCTGGGCGGGCGGAGAGTGGCGGAGCTCTACGACGGTCGGATGCCGGCGGGGCGTCATAGCCTCACCTGGACCGGGACGACCGAGGGCGGCGAGTCGGCGGAGAGCGGCGTCTACTTCGTTCGTCTGAGCACCGCGGAGGGAGTGCGGAGCGAGAAGCTCGTCTTGATGAAGTGAGAGCTTAGCTCGATGCGTTAGCTCGAGCAGCGTATCGTGCCCGCCGGTCCTGAGGTGCTCCGAGGGACCGGCATGATGGCCCGGCAAGACGTGGTCCTGGAGGACCAAGAGTCTGCCGGGCCTCCCTTTTTGCGGGCGTTGGGGGCGGCGGGTGAGTGGGCGGGGGGGTGGGTGGGTGGGTGGCGTCGTTTCGACGGGCGTCGAGGAATCGACGTCGCGGGCGCGACGTTTGGGCGGGGGCTGGCGGTCTGGGATGGGTGGAAGCGCGTGTGAGAGCGGGCCGGGCGATGCGGCCGCGCCGGTCGTTCGTTTGCCGGTCCGCTTGGGTCTCATTC
>JAXDAY010000005.1:0-42702 GCA_034679345.1 Candidatus Eiseniibacteriota bacterium | reverse complement strand
GCGGATGGCCCATGTCGTCGGTGCCGTCCCACTCAACGCTATGAGCGCCCGCGGTACGGGTCGCGTCGATCAGCGTGCGAACCACACGGCCCGACACGTCGAAGACCTGCACTCTCACCGCTCCCGCTTCGGGCAGATCGAAGAAGATCGTCGTCCGCGGGTTGAACGGATTGGGCCGCGCATCTCCCAACCGGTAGTCGGTCGGCGCCTGCCGCAGAGCCGGGGCGATCGGAAGGATCGTCCCCTGGCCCGAGGCCTCCCGGTTCTCGGTGTCGCGGATCTTCGTCCCGGAGAGCGCGAGTGCCGGATCGCCGTTCGTAAGCGCCCTGAAGCGCGCCATGAAGACGGCACCTTCACCTTCGATCGCCGAGCCGTTGCCCAGAAGCGCCATGCCGAGGTCGATCGCGCCCTGCGCCGGGAGGCCCTTGAAGAAGTGGGTCGCCTGCGAGATCGGATCGGCCACCGACGAACCTTCGTAGGAGAGGACCGCCGGATCGTAGGAGAGCAGCGTTCTCACGGCCTGGATGTCCTCGACCGCCCCGCGCAGGAAGATCGACGCCGTGAGGATCTGGCCCGCGCGAACGCGTCCGGAGACCGGACCGAGCGCCAGACCGATGCGACCGATGCCTTCCCCCCCGAGGGAGACGAGCTGGGGCAGATCCCCCGTGAATCCGACCTGGCCGTAGTTCATCGCGAAGATGACCAGATCCTCGAACTCGACCTGGCTATCGGTCAGAGGCATTCCATCCGGGGTGTGCGTCGTCGTGGGTCCAACGTCCAGGATGTTGTCCGGATCGCCGTAGGGGACCGTCATCCCATAGGAGCCGCCGAGAGCCGAGATGTCGAGCGTCTCGACCGCGTTGTCCGGTGTCCCGATCGGGGCGACATCCCCGAGATGGTAGTTGAGCGTCCCAGCCGTCAGGTTGGAGGTCGAGACGTTCCCGCAGAGATCCAGCGAGTAGACAACGTAGTACCAGAGTCCTCTCTCCAGCGGCTCGTCCGTCTCGCCGCTGGTGACGACGCTCGTGAGCTCCCAGGGAGCGCCGGGGGGATAGCTCGGAATCGCGGGGATTCCGGCTCCGGCCATGTCGTCGTATTCCGGATAGGCGCTCGTGCCATCGGCGAGCCCGTAGGGAGCGCGGTAGACCTCGGTCGCATCGCCCGAAGCCGTGAATGTGAGGACGATCCCGGTGGTCCCATCGGCGCCGTTCCCGGTCTTCTGCTGAACCGCCGCCGCGTCGGTGACCGGCGTGGGTGGCGTCATATCGACCGTGATCGAGATCGGACCGGTGCCGGCGGCGCTGATCGGGGCGTTGTCGCAGTCGCGCAGGAGCACATAGTCGATTCCGATCGTTCCGGTGCCCTCGCTGGCCGCTTCGACCTGGATGTTGAAGAGATTCCCGGTCGGCGTGGTCACGCCACAGGGCACTCCCAGAATGGCGCAGTCCACCGTGTAGGAGCCGCCGCCGTTGTCCACCTTCTGGAAGCTCGTCAGACCCGTGAGATAGGTTCCCTGAGTGATGCTGGCAAGCCCATCGCAGAGCTGGAGCTGCGGGCTCAGCGTGAAGCGGACGCTGAAGGCCCGCATCTGCGCCTCGTCGCCGCGAACGATGTCGAAGGGCACGGTCACGCAGGGAGTGGCCACGGCAACGCACGTCGTCGGCGCGACCATGCTAATCGTGCTGGTGCCGAAGTAAGAGCCGCTCACGCACTCGCCCGCCACCTCCGGCAAGTGGGTCCCGTCGGAGTAGAGCCACCCTCCGCTCGCCGGATCCTGCGTCGCCGCCATATAGTCGGCCATCGCGCCGACTTCCTCGCGGTAAGCGGCTCCGTCGTAGGCGCCGAGGCACATCGCGGCATAGCCGGTCGACTGCCAGTCCTCATCGCCTTCGTGGACGCCATAGCTGAAGCCAATCGCGCCGCTCGGATGCTGGCTGTCGGTGATGCGAGAGATGAGCCAAGGAATCTCCTCCGTGTGCGATCCGGAGTAAGAGAAGGCGTCGATGAGGCCTGTGATGCCAAGGTTGTACCACCAGTAGTTCACATTGCCGTAGAGGGGATCGTAGCCGGCATCATCGATGACATCGAAGTACCCGGGCGTGTCATTGAAGGAGTCCTGCCAGAGCACTTCGGCCATCGCGAGGGCGTCGGCGGCGTATCCGTATCCCGGATAGCGCGCGTCAAGCATGGAGGCCGCTCGAACATAGGGGCCGACGTCCCAGGCGATGATGCCGTTCGGATAGCTCGCGCCTCGCGCATCCCGAACGTATGCGGCCCACCCGGCAGCGCCGCCGTAGTCCAACATGCGCGCGTCGTACTTCGCGCGGGCCGCGTCCTGGTACGTCGTCCCGGGGACCTCGGGGAGATCGTCCAGCAACATTAGATAGATCAGATCCGAGGCGGTTCTGATCAGGGGCTCGGACACCGTCTTGTCCGCGGCATCCTTCATCGCCGTGAAGTAGGCCGGCCTGGGATCGAGAAGATAGGCGTAGTAGAGCCCCAGCGTCGTAACTCCATAAAGGTTTTTGGGGCTGGCCGCCGTCGAGTGATGGAAGGGGTCGGGCGGCGACTGGAGTTCCCAGTCCCAACCCGCGTCGTCGGGATCTTCCGGCGACTCCGCGCCGTCGATGCCGTTGCCCGCATTGTCGTCGGTGACATCAGCCTGCATGGCAACGAGGTAGTCCGCTCCGGCGAAGACGGCCGCTTCCGTTCCCTCTCGAAGCCTGCCTGAATCAGCGCCCGACATGGGCCTCACTTGCGGCGCGAATGAGCCGTCCTCGGTGAAGGGGGATGCGATGTGGCTCGCATCTGCTGTCGCAAACGAGATCGCGCAACACGCGATCAGAAACAGGATCCTGGAAGTCCATCTCATGGTCTCTCTCCTCCGGCGTCGGGTCGCGGAGACCCGACTTTGCAGGTTCACGGTCACCAAATGAATCTCATTGAGTGAATCTCAATCCTCCTGGGGTCCGCTCCTTCCTCCTCCGGCCGGTTCATGGGTCGATCCGGAGGAATCGGACCGTTCGACTCCTCCCCCCGAGACAAGTTGCACAAAGAGAACGCCTGGACATGTCTATCGCCTTGGCGGATGAATCCCGTTGGCCCTCGCCGGGCAGGTATCGATCTCGGACGCAGCGCATGACGCCTCGTGAGCGCGCGGCTCCCATCGAAAATCCAGCAAGAGAAGATCGCATTGTGAAAGTACAAGCCTTCCGATCAGGTCCCGTCACGCCAGGCTCGTCCGGTCGCGGAGGCGGTTCGCTCACAGTCAGATGCGCAACGCTCTCTCCATCGGCTCATGGACGGCTTGTCGATCAAGGCCGAGAACCCAGGGACTCCCGAGGAGTCTCGCTGGATATGGCGGCGGGAGCCTCGAACGCTCCGGAACGCTCCGCTTCGGACATCTAGAGGCTGCCCTCGTGAACCAAGATCGCCAGACTAACCGGCACGTTCGAGGGCCCCAGCGCGTAACCACATCCTGCGCTCGAAATCCTACCGACCGCGGCGGATTGTTTCAATCAGGATTATCCATAAACAACGTAGTGCCGCATCAGATGTGCTAACTATGCATGGATTCTTTCTCTATACAGGACAACATGATCGCGCCGGAAAGATCTTTCCGATTTGCCGCAGGTTGGGCAAAAAGCGAAGGTTTTAGCGCAATCTTTACCGCTTCCCCCTGCCCCATCGGTGAAGCGAACTGACTCTTCCTTGACTTCCCCGTTCCCCCCGGGATAGCCTCGCCTGTTTGTGAACTAGATTGCATATGAGCCGATTCATCTTTCCCAAGTGGTCCAATCCCTTGCGGATTGCTGTCGGGGCCGCCCTCCTGGGTGGGCCCCTCTACGTCGTGCTGCTAATCGCCTATGGAACGCACGCCCAGACCACCGCGGTGGGGTATATGCCGAGGCAACCCGTCCCCTACAGCCACGCCCTCCACGCGGGTCAGCTCGGCATCGACTGCCGGTACTGCCACACCACGGTGGAGACGGCCAGCTTCGCAGCAATCCCCCCGACCCAGACCTGCATGAACTGCCACCAGAAGGTCCGCGCTCAGAGCGAAAAGCTGATCGCCGTGCGCGAGAGCTTCACGACGGGACTGCCGATCCCATGGATTCGCGTGCATGATCTGCCCGATTACGTCTACTTCAATCACAGCGCCCACGTGAGCCGCGGCATCGGATGCGTCTCCTGCCACGGTCGAGTCGACCGGATGGAGGAGGTGCAGCAGGACCAGCCCCTCACGATGGGTTGGTGCCTCGGTTGCCACCGGAATCCGGAGCCCCATCTGCGGCCGGTCGAGTTCGTGACGAAGATGGACTGGTCGCCGAGCGAGGACCCGGCGCTGCTCGGCAAGCGCCTTCGGGAGGAACGGAACATCAACCCTTCGACGGACTGCGTGACATGCCACCGGTAGACCCGACACCCGCCTCGCCCCCGACCTACTGGCGCAGCCTCGAGGAGCGGGCCGACTCCCCGGAGTTCCGGGAGATGGTGGAGCGCGAGTTCCCCGGAGAGGTCTGGGAGTCGCTGCCCCCGGCCACGCGCCGCGGATTCCTCAAGGTGATGGGGGCCTCGCTGGCGCTTGCCGGTCTTGCGGGCTGCCGGTGGCCGAAGGAGGAGATCGTCTCCTTCTCGCGCCCGGCCGGCTACACGCCCGGGGTGCCGCTTCGGTACGCGACCTCGATCGACCGCAGCGGCGTGGGACGCGGCCTGCTGGTCGTGAGCTATGACGGCCGGCCGATCAAGGTCGAGGGGAATCCCAAGCATCCGGGCAGTCTTGGAGCCGCGGACGCGATTGACCAGGCGAGCATCCTCGATCTCTACGACCCCGATCGCAGCCGTTACCCCATCTCGCGTGAGGCGGGGACGCGCCGCGCTCAGTCCTGGGAGGACTTCGAGCGATTCGTATCCGGCCGCCTCGCCACGGCTCGGACCCGCCGCGGGGCGGGCCTCGCGATCCTGACGGAAGCGACTTCTTCCCCGAGCGTCGCCGACTTGCGCCGCAGGCTCGCGGAGAGCGCTCCCGAGGCCCGCTGGTTCGAGTACGAGCCGCTCACCCAGGACAATGAGCGGATTGGGGCGTCGATCGCCTTTGGAAAGCCCATGCGGCCCCTATACCACCTAAAGGAAGCGGCGATCATCGTCTGTCTCGACGCCGATCCGCTGGGCGCGGACCCGTCGGCGATCCCTCATGCCCGGGACTTCGCCGAGGGGCGCCGCTCCGCCGATCAGGGCTCGATGAGCCGCCTCCATGTGATCGAGAGCGGATTCAGCATTACCGGCTCGATGGCGGACAACCGGCACGCGATTCTCTCCCGCGAGATCCCGGCCGTCGCCGCCCAGATCGCGCTGGGGATCCTGGGCGCTGAGGCTTCGTCGCTCGCGCTCGCGGCCGGTCCCGAGCCGCGTCGCTTCGTCGCGGCGATCGTCGAGGAGCTCCTCGCTCACCGCGGCCGCTCCCTCATCCTCGCGGGCCCCGGCCAACCCCCTGAGGTGCACGCCCTCGTCCACCGCCTGAACGAGGCTCTCGGGAACTTCGGCCACACGGTGGAGCTCGCGCTCGCGCCCGACCCCGAGCGGCCGACGCATCGCGACGCGATCCTCTCGCTCGCGGCGGCCATCGACGCAGGCGCGATCGAGACTCTGGTCATCCTGGGGGGCAATCCGGCCTACGACGCCCCGGCCGACCTCGACTTCGCCGGACTGCTCCCGAAGGTGCCGGTATCGATCCACCTGTCACTCCATGAGAACGAGACCTCGAAGCTCACAACCTGGCACCTGCCGCGCGCCCATGACCTCGAGGCGTGGGGCGACACTCGGGCATCCGATGGGACCATCGGCGTGGCCCAGCCGCTCATCGAGCCGCTCTACGGCGGCCGCAGCCCGATCGAGATCCTCTCGATCCTCGTCGACTCCCGACCGCTGGACGGCCACGCGATCGTCCGCAGGACCCACGGCATCGACGGCGATGACAGCGAGGCGGCCTGGAGACGGATCCTCCACGAGGGCGTCATGTCCGGCACCGCCTTCCCGCTCGAGATGGCGGCCATGCGGCCGGCGGAGATCCTCGCCCGCTTCGCTTCGCTCGGCCCTCCAGCCGGCGATCCCGGCGGCCTCGAGCTGGTCTTCCGCCGCGACGCCAAGGTCCACGACGGCCGTTTCGCGAACAACGGCTGGCTGCAGGAAATGCCCGATCCCCTGACGAAGATCACCTGGGACAACGCGGCGATCCTCGCCCCGTCGACGGCGCGCGAGCTCGGGCTTCAGGCGGACGACCGGGTGCGCCTGAGCTACAACGGACGGGAGGTCGACGCGGCGGTCTATGTCCTGCCCGGTCACGCGGCCGGTTCCGTCACGCTGAACCTCGGATACGGCCGCACGGCGGCCGGCAGGGTCGGAAACGACGCCGGATTCGACTTCTACCGCCTGCGCGGCAGCGAGGCGCTTCATTTCGCATCGGGCCTGTCGATCCGAAAGATCGGCGGCAAGCACGCGTTCGCTTGCACCCAGAACCATCACACGATCGACGCCATTGGCCTTCGCGGAATGGAGCGGCGCCTGGGCGAGCTGTTCCGCGAGGCCGACCTCGCCGAGTACAAGGCCCATCCGGAGTTCGCGAAGCACCGGATCCACGACCCGGGCTCGCACCAGCTCTACCCGCCGCACGACTACTCGGAAGGCCCGCAGTGGGGCATGGCGATCGATCTCAACAGCTGCACCGGCTGCGGCGCCTGCGTCGTGGCGTGCGTCGCCGAGAACAACGTTCCGGTGGTCGGCCGGGATCAGATCCGCCGGGGCCGCGAGATGCACTGGCTGCGGATCGATCGCTACTTCCGCGGGGGCGAAGAGGCGCCGCAGATCGCCCACCAGCCGGTCGCCTGCGTGCAGTGCGAGAACGCCCCCTGCGAGCAGGTCTGTCCGGTGAGCGCGACGGTCCACACGCGCGAGGGGCTCAACGCGATGGCCTACAACCGCTGCGTCGGCACGCGCTACTGCTCGAACAACTGCCCCTACAAGGTCCGCCGGTTCAACTGGTTCAACTTCCACAAGGAGACGAGCGAGACCGAGAAGATGGGGATGAACCCCGAGGTGACCGTCCGCGGGCGCGGGGTGATGGAGAAGTGCACCTACTGCGTCCAGCGGATCGAGGCGGTGAAGATCGTCTCCAAGAACGAGGGGCGGCGGATCCGCGACGGCGAGATCACGCCGGCCTGCGCCCAGACCTGCCCGACACAGGCGATCGTCTTCGGCGATCTGAGCGATCCCGAGAGCCGGGTGTCGAAGCTGCACGGCCATGCCCGCGCATACGGTCTGCTCGAGGAGATCAACACGCGGCCGCGCACCCAGTACCTGGCGAAGGTGCGAAACCCGATTCCGGGCGCCGGCTCCCCCATCCCGGCGGACGGCCTCGAGGAACACCACGGATGAGCACGAAGCCGATCGAGCGGCCCTTCGACGCGGAGGATCCAGGCTACCGCGCGCCTCTGATCCTGGGCGGCAACACCTTCGCCACCGTCACGGAGAAGGTTTGCGGGATCGTCGAGAAGCCGAAGCCCCCGCGGGCCTGGTACATCGCATTCGCCGTCTCCCTCTCGCTCACGATGGTCCTCTTCGCGATGATCGCCTACCTCTTCTTCCGCGGAGTCGGCGTCTGGGGGCTCCAGGTGCCGGTCGGCTGGGCCTTCGACATCACGAACTTCGTCTTCTGGGTGGGCATCGGGCACGCCGGCACCTTGATCTCGGCGATCCTCTTCCTCTTCCGGCAGAAGTGGCGGACGAGCATCAACCGGTTCGCCGAGGCGATGACGATTTTCGCGGTCATCTGCGCCGGAATCTTCCCCGCGATCCACGTGGGACGCGTCTGGTTCGCGTGGTTTCTCTTCCCGTTGCCGAACCAGAACCTGATCTGGCCGAACTTCCGCTCGCCGCTTCTCTGGGACGTCTTTGCGGTCTCGACCTACATGCTCGTCTCCACCATGTTCTGGTTCATGGGGATGATCCCCGACCTGGCCACCCTGCGCGATCGGGCGACGGGCAGGATCCGCCAGGTGATCTACGGAATCCTGGCGCTGGGCTGGCGCGGCTCGAACCGGCAGTGGCACCGCTACGAGGTGGCCTATCTGCTCCTGGCGGCGCTGGCGACGCCGCTCGTCCTCTCCGTCCACTCGGTGGTGAGCTTCGACTTCGCCGTCTCCCAGGTCCCGGGCTGGCATACGACGATCTTCCCGCCCTACTTCGTCGCCGGCGCCATCTTCTCGGGCTTCGCGATGGTCATGACCCTGATGATCCCCTCGCGCCAGTTCTTCGGCCTGAAGGAGATCATCACGATGCGCCACCTCGAGAACATGGCGAAGATCATCCTCGCCACCGGCTCGATGGTGGGCCTGGCCTACGCGACGGAGTTCTTCATCGCCTGGTACAGCGGCAATCCTTACGAGATGTTCACCTTCCTCAACCGCGCGATGGGCCCCTACGCCTGGGCCTACTGGATCATGGTCTCCTGCAACGTCCTGGTGCCGCAGCTCTTCTGGTTGAAGCGGGCGCGCACGAGCATTCCGATCCTCATGATCATCTCGATCCTGGTCAACGTCGGCATGTGGTTCGAGCGCTATGTGATCATCGTGACCTCGCTCTCGCGCGACTACCTTCCCTCCGCCTGGGGTTACTTCAAGCCGACGGCGGTCGATCTGCTGACCTTCGCCGGGAGCTTCGGGCTCTTCTTCACGCTCTTTCTCCTCTTCGTTCGCTTCCTGCCGATGGTCGCCATGGCGGAGGTGAAGACGGTGATGCGTCAGGAAGGGCCTGAGCCTTGGCAGCAGAAGGGGCCGGGCGACTACCGTGGGGACATCCCGCAGCTCCACGACGCCAAGGTCATCGAGCGGGAGACGAAGTGATGGGCGCGAAGGAAAGAGCGGCCGCGGCCGTGGAATCGCGCGGGCTCTACGCCCTTCTGGCGGAGTTCGAGTCGGTCAACGAGACCTTGCGGGCGTGCGAGCGGGTTCGCGACGCGGGTTTCCGCCACTGGGACGCCTTCACTCCCTTCCCCGTCCATGGGATGAACGATGCGATGGGGATCAAGCAGACGCGGCTGCCGCTCCTGGTCCTCGGCGCGGGTCTCACGGGGATGGCCACCGGGTTCCTGCTCCAGTGGTGGATGAACGCCCACAACTACCCGATCCTCGTGAGCGGCAAGCCATTCATGGGGATACCGGGGAACATCCCGGTCGTCTTCGAGCTGACGATTCTCTTCAGCGCGATCGCCGCTTTCGTGGGAATGCTCGCGATGAACAACCTGCCGATGCTGCACCACCCGATCTTCAAGAGCGAGCGATTCCGTCAGGTGACGACCGACCGATTCTTCATCGCCATCGAGGCGAGCGATCCGAAGTTCGACGAGGCGCGGACCGCCGATTTCCTGAGGGAGATCGGGGGCCTCTCCGTCGAGCGGGTGGAGGAGTAGGCGATGCCGCGCTGGCTGATCCATGTGGCGCTCCTCCTCGTGGCGGTCTCCTGGATTCCCTTCGCCTTGATCGCGCGCGCGCGCACGACTCCGCAAAGGACTCCCAGGATGATGATCATCCCCGACATGGACCGGCAGGAGAAGTTCCGGCCGCAGTCGGTGAATCCGATGTTCGCCGACTCGCGCGCCGACCGAAGGCCCGTTCCCGGGACGGTGGCGCAGGGCCAGCTCGAGGAGGATTCCCACCTGAACCGCGGCCTCGTGAACGGCGCATGGGCGGTCGAGTTCCCCGGACCCGTCACCGAGTCGACGATGCGGCGTGGGCAGCAGCGCTACGAGATCTTCTGCGCTCCTTGCCATGGTCTCGCGGGGATGGGCGACGGCATCGTCGCGGCGCGCGCCGAGCGGCTGCAAGAGGGGACCTGGACGCCGCCGACGAATCTCCATGACGTGGCGGTCCGCGAGCGGCCGGTTGGGCATCTCTACAATACGATCGCGAACGGGATCCGGAACATGCCGGCCTACGGCGCGCAGATTCCCGTCGCGGATCGCTGGGCGATCGTCGCCTACGTCCGGGCGCTCCAGAAGAGCCAGAACGCCCGGATCGAGGATGTGCCGGCCGATATCCGGCCGACCCTGCGCTGAGGAGCGGAGCCAAGGATGCGTCACCACGCGATCGATATCTTCACCGAGCACCGGACCCTGGAAGGGCTCGGGTCGAAGACGGTGAGAACGGCGGGAGCGATCGGAATCCTGTTTCTCGTCGCGAGCGTTCTCCTCGGTCTACGAGGGGATGAGGCGCTATCCCGCTTCTTCCACGCCTACCTGCTCGCCTTCACCTATTTCCTGAGCCTCTCGCTCGGCGCGCTCTTCTTCGTGATCCTCCATCACCTGGTGCGGGCCGGCTGGGGAGTCGTCGTGCGCCGGCTTGCCGAGGGGCTGGCCGCGAATCTCCTTCCGCTGGCGGCGCTCATGATCCCCGTGCTGATCGGGATGAACCACCTCTACCACTGGACCGACGCCGCGGCCGTCGCGCACGATCCGCTTCTGCAGGCGAAGCGCCCCTACCTCAACGTCCCCTTCTTCGTGATCCGCGCCGCGGTCTACTTCGGCGTCTGGATCCTGCTCGCGAACTTCTTCGTGCGTCGCTCGATCGCGCAGGACTCGAGCGGCGATCCGAAGCTCACGAAGAGCATGGAGCGCTTCTCGGGTCCCGCGATGGTCCTCTATGGACTGACGGCCTGCGTGGCGGCCTTCGATCTCCTGATGTCGCTCGATCCGCACTGGTTCAGCACGATCTTCGGCGTCTACTACTTCTCGGGCGCCGTGGTCGGGTTCTTCGCCTGCCTGACGGTCCTCGTGGTCTTGCTCCAGCAGACGGGAAGGCTCCGCAAGGCGATCACCCCGGAGCACTACCACGATCTGGGGAAGCTCATCTTCGCCTTTACGGTCTTCTGGGCCTACATCGCCTTCTCGCAGTACATGCTGATCTGGTACGCCAACCTGCCCGAGGAGACGGGTTGGCTCCTGAAGCGCCAGACGAACGGCTGGGAGTCGGTGGCATGGATGCTCCTCGTCGGCCACTTCATCATCCCCTTCGCCGTTCTCTTGCCGAGATTCGTCAAGCGGACCCGGCGGTTTCTCTTCCTGCCCGCCGTGTGGGTGCTTCTGATGCACGCGGTCGACCTCTACTGGCTTGTCATGCCGCAGGCATCGCCGAAGTCGGCGGCGCCGCACCTGGTGGATTTGACCTGCATGATCGGAGTCGGCGGTCTCTATGTAGCCGCCCTGGCATTCCGCCTGCGCAATCGCTCCCTCGTGCCGGAGCGCGACCCACGCCTGCCCGAATCGCTGGCGTTCGAGAACGCCTGATCCGGGAGGATGGAGGAATAGATCGATGGCCGACAACCGGCGCCGCGCGCGCGGCGATGATCCGAACCCCGCTCCCACCCTCGCCTATGGCATCTTCGGGGCGATCCTCGTCTTCGTCATCATCGTGGGAGTCCAGGCGCTCTACTACCACGAGCAGCGCAAGGAGGATTTCCGCAAGACCATCGCCCCGGCGCCGGAGGAGCTCTCGCTCCTGCGCGCGACGCAGCTCGAGCAGATCCACTCCTACCGCTGGATCGACGAGAAGCAGGGCATCGTCGCGATTCCGATCGAACGCGCGATGGAGCTGACGACGCGAGAGATCGGGGCATCGCGATGAGCCGCCGCGCAGTCATCCTGCTGCTCCTGGCGCTGGCCTGCGGAATCGGCGGCGCCGCTTCCGCGGAGCGGACCGAGCCGCTCCCTCAGGAGCTCGAGGGTGTGGGGATCACCGAACATCTGAACACGGTCATCCCGCTCGAACTCGAGTTCGTGGACGACGCGGGCCGCGCGGTCCGGCTCGGCGATTACTTCGACGGCGAGCGTCCCGTGATCCTCTCGCTCGTCTACTTCTCCTGCCCGATGCTCTGCACCCTCGTGCTGAACGGCCTCACCGATGCGTTGCGGGAGATCCCCTGGACCCCAGGCGAGGAGTTCGAGATCCTCACGCTGAGCTTCGACCCCACCGAGACGAGCACCCTGGCCGCGCTCAAGAAGCAGAACTACATCTCCGAGTACGGCCGTCCCGGGGCGGCGGCCGGCTGGCACTTCCTCACGGGAAGCGAAGCGAGCATCAAGGCCATCACGCAGGCGGTGGGGTTCGGATACCGCTGGGACGAGGAGCAGCAGCAGTTCGCGCATGCGGCGGCTCTCTTCGTCCTGACGCCCGAGGGGAGGCTCTCGCGCTATCTCTACGGGGTCCAGTTCGAGCCGAAGCCGGTCCGCTTCGCCCTGATGGAGGCCTCGAAGGGCGAGATCGGCTCGACGATCGAACAGGCGATCTTCTACTGCTACCACTACGACGCCGAGGCCGGAACCTACACCCTCGCGGCACGGCGCCTGATGCGGCTGGGCGGCTTGCTCACGGTCGTCGCGCTCGGCGGCTGGCTTTCGGCACTTTGGATCCGCGGAGGTCGCAGGAAGCGCGCGGCGCACCTTTCGGCCTCCGCAAACTGAGAGGGGATTGGTTCGCGTGCTCGATCAACTGCTGTCGAAAGGGCTCGCCCAGGCGGGCGGTTCGTTCTGGATGCCACCCCAGGCTTCGACCTCGGCAGAGGGCGTCGACCGGCTCTTCTATTTCATCTTCTGGATCGCGGCGTTCTTCTTCGCCCTGATCGTCGTCTTGATGATCTTCTTCGCCGTCCGCTATCGCAGGAGGAAGGCGAGCGAGGGCCCCGGCGGGGGACCGACCCACAACACGGCCCTGGAGATCACATGGACGATCATCCCGCTGGGAATCGTCTTCGTGATCTTCTTCCTCGGGTTCCGGGGGTTCCTTGATCTCAACACCCCGCCGGCGAACGCCTATGAGGTCCAGGTGACGGCGCAGCGATGGAAGTGGCTCTTCACCTACCCGAACGGCCATGTGGACGACAACCTCCACGTGCCCGTCGACCGGCCGGTGCAGCTTGTGATGACGGCCGAAGACGTGATCCACAGCTTCTATGTTCCCGATTTCCGGATCAAGCGCGACATCGTTCCGGGGCGCTACAACAAGACTTGGTTCCGCGCGCCCCAGCCTGGCGAGCACGATATCTACTGCGCCGAGTACTGCGGAACGGGCCACTCCGATATGCTCGCCAAGGTGATCGTCCATCCGGCGGGCGATTTCGAGGTGTGGCTGGACGGCGTCTCGGGAGCCCTCGACAAGCTCCCGCCGGCCGAGGCCGGCGCCCAGCTCTTCAAGGCGCGAGGCTGCCTCCAGTGCCACTCAGTCGAGGGCAAGGGCGGGATCGGCCCGGCGATGAACGGCGTCTTCGGCACGACCGTGGTCATGAAGGACGGATCATCCGTCCTGGCGGACGAGAACTATATCCGCGCCTCGATCCTGGAGCCGCAATCCCAGATCGTCGCCGGGTTCGAGCCGGTCATGCCGACCTACCAGGGACGGCTCAAGGACAAGGAGATCACCGCGATCATCGAGTATCTCAAGACCCTGAGCGGCGAGGGAGGCGCACACTGATGAGCGAGAACTATCTCTCCCACAGCCACGGAATCCGATCCTGGCTGCTCACCCTCGATCACAAGAGGATCGGGATCTTGTACCTGATCTCGATTCTGACCGCCTTCTTCCTGGGCGGCGTCTTCGCCATGCTGATCCGCACGGAGCTTCTGACTCCGAAGGCGACGATCATGGGGGCGGACACCTACAACAAGATGTTCACGCTCCATGGGGCGGTGATGATCTTCCTCTTCATCATCCCCGGGATCCCGGCGGCGCTCGGAAACTTCATCCTGCCGATCATGCTGGGCGCGAAGGACGTGGCCTTCCCCCGCCTGAACCTCGCGAGCTGGTATCTCTACGTCGTCGGGGCGCTCTTCTCTCTGCTCTCCATCGTGACCGGCGGAGTCGACACCGGCTGGACGTTCTACACGCCCTACAGCACGATCACGAGCACCAGCGTCATCTCGCTCACGACGGGGGCGTTCATCCTGGGCTTCAGCTCGATCTTCACCGGCATCAACTTCATCGTGACGATCCACAAGCTGCGGCCCAGGTGGATGGGCTGGTTCGACATGCCGCTCTTCCTGTGGGCTTCCTACGCGACGGCGATCATCCAGGTGCTGGCGACCCCGGTGCTCGGAATCACGCTGCTTCTGCTGATCGCCGAGAGGGCCCTCGGCGTGGGGATCTTCAATCCGGCCCTGGGCGGCGACCCGGTGCTCTACCAGCACTTCTTCTGGTTCTACTCCCACCCGGCGGTCTACATCATGATCCTGCCGGCCATGGGGATCATGAGCGAGGTGTTCGCGGTGTTCAGCCACCGGCACATCTTCGGCTACAAGTTCATCGCCTACAGCTCCATCGCGATCGCCACGATCTCCTTCCTCGTGTGGGGCCACCACATGTTCACGAGCGGCCAGTCGGGCGTGGCGAACGCGATCTTCAGCTTCCTCACCTTCCTCGTGGCGATCCCCTCCGCGATCAAGGTCTTCAACTGGCTCTCGACGATGTACAAGGGGTCGATCACATTCGAGACCCCGATGCTCTACGCCCTGTCGTTCCTCTTTCTGTTCGGGATCGGAGGGCTGACGGGCCTCTTCCTGGGCTCGCTCGCGACAGATGTGCACCTGCACGACACCTACTTCATCGTCGCCCACTTCCACTACGTGATGTTCGGGGGAACCCTGATCGCCTTCCTCGCCGGGCTGCATTACTGGTGGCCCAAGATGACCGGCCGCATGTACAGCGAGAAGTGGGGCCGCGTGGGGGCGCTTCTGATCTTCATCGGATTCAACATCACATTCTTCACCCAGTTCATCATGGGCAGCAAGGGAATGCCCCGCCGGTACTACAACTATCTCGAGAAGTATCAGGGGTACCACGAGGCCTCGACGATCGGCTCCTACATCCTCGCCGTCGGCTTCGTGGTCGTCGCGATCTACCTGGTCCAGTCGCTCGTCAACGGCCGCCCCGCCCCGGCGAACCCTTGGGGCGGGAACACGCTCGAGTGGAAGTGCGCCTCGCCGCCGCCGCACGACAACTTCGCCCAGACGCCCGACACTCCGAGCGATCCCTATGACATGTCGAGGCTGGTCTACGATCCCGCCGTCGGCGGTTACGTCGAGAAGGCGAATGCATAGAGAGGAATCCTGACCTGTGACGACCCAAGAGAACCGGGCCGGGAATCACGGACACGATCCGTACCTTGCCCACCACTTCGAGACCCACGAGCAGCAGTTCGAGTCGGGGAAGCTCGGCATGTGGCTCTTCCTGGCCACCGAGGTGCTCCTCTTCGGGGGTCTCTTCTGCGCGTATGCTGTTTATCGCTCGAACCACCCCGAGATCTTCATCTACGCCCATCAGTTCCTGGACAAGCAGCTCGGCGGGCTGAACACGCTGGTCTTGATCTTCTCGAGCCTCACGATGGCCTGGGCCGTGCGCGCGGCGCAGCTCGGCGAGAGACGCAAGCTCATCACGCTTCTTTCGATCACCCTTGCCTGCGGCTTCATCTTCCTGGGGGTGAAGGCGGTCGAGTACGAGCACAAGTGGAAGCACGGGCTCCTGTGGGGCAAGTACTACCAGAGCCAGACGCACGACGCGCACGGCGCGCAAGGCGCGCAATCCCCCGCCGGAGAGGCGAGCCCGCAGCCGGCGGCGCCCGCGCCGGACATCGCGCCGGCGAGCCCGGGGGTCGCCGCCCCCGGGTCGGAGAGGTCGCTTCTCCCGTCCGCCGCGGAGGAACCGCGCGGGTTGGCGGTGCCCTCGGAGAAGATCGATACGCACGGCTTTGGGACGGTCGTGCCGAAGAACGTCCAGATCTTCTTCAGCGTCTACTTCGTCATGACGGGGCTGCACGGATTGCACGTGATCGCGGGCATGGTCGTCATCGGGATCATGCTGGTCGGCGCGATCCGGGGGAGATTCGGGCCGAGGTTCTTCCTCCCGGTCGACAATGCGGGGCTCTACTGGCACCTCGTCGACCTGATCTGGATCTACCTCTTCCCCCTGCTCTACCTGATTCACTGAGCGAGGAGATCACGCGATGTCGAAGCATCAAGATCGAGAATCCCACCCGGCCGGGCTGCCCGCGGGCGTCCATGTCATGCCCGTCAAGGCGCTGGTCGCGGTCTGGGCCGCGCTCGTGGTCCTGACCGTCGTCACCGTCGGCGCGACCTGGTTCGATCTGGGATCGGGAAACCTCTGGCTCGCCATGGCGATCGCGACCGTCAAAGCCTCCCTCGTCGCGCTCTACTTCATGCACCTGCGCTACGACCGGCCGATCAACGGGATCGTTCTGATCACAGCGCTCCTCTTCGTGGCGCTCTTCGTCGGGATCGCGCTCACCGACACCGAGGCCTATAACCCTGAGATCATCCCCGGCTACGCGCCCGGGATGCCGGAGTAACGATGCGCGAGCCGGGAACGGCCGGACCCGCCGGGATGGGGAAGCTGGGCATGCGGCTTCTGATCGCATCCCTTTCGATGCTCTTCGGCGCGAGCCTTGTCGGGTATCTCATGATTCGCGCGCGCGCCGACAGCTGGCCCCCCCCGGGGATCCCCGGCCTTCCCTCGGGCATCTGGCTCAGCTCGCTTCTCATTCTCGCGAGCAGCGGCACGATCCAGTGGGGTCTCGCCGGCATCCGGAGGGATTCCCGCGGGCGGCTGAACACGGCGATGAGCCTCACGATGCTTCTGGGGATCGCCTTTCTCGTGAATCAGAGCGTGAACTGGTTCGGTCCCGTCGCGGCCGGGATGCGATCCGCGCCGAATCTCTACGCGTTCACCTATTACATGGTCACCGGCCTGCACGCGGCGCACGTGATCGGCGGATTGATCCCCCTCGGAATCGTGACGGTCCGGGCGCGTCGGAACCGCTATAGCGCTGCCAGTCACGCCGGGGTGGAGCACCTGACGCTTTACTGGCACTTCTTGACCGTCGCCTGGCTCGTCATCTTCTCGGTTCTCACGATCGCGGGTTGATCCGCCTCCCGGCGCGGTTCGGACCCGAAGCATCATTCCATTCGGACGCTTGGAGTTACGCTCGACCGAATCCCGTCGTTGACATCCAATGGCGGCGGGCTCTATATCCACCAACCGAACGCGGCCGGCGTGATCGACTACGCGCCCCCCGGGTTCGAGTTCACCGTCGCCGACATCTTCTGGTGCGACCCGCCGGATCAGAACACGATCGTCCAGCCTGGCCACCCCACGATGGCGGGGCTGAACGACGTGGATCTCCCGGTCCGCGGTGACAGCGTCTTCGACTCCGCGCTCGGCGCCGGGTACATGATCACCGCCGTCGGGGTCGGATCGTGCAGCAGCCATGTCCATTCGGCTGCTGGGACATACGGCGACGGCCGGGTCTTCATGGATCTCGCCAACTGCAGTCCCAACTCGATCGATCCGGGCGCGGATCAGTACCTGATCAACGTCATCGACTGGCTCTGCCAGGAGGGCCCCATCGCCTCGGAGGCCGCGACCTGGGGCAGGGTGAGGAGCCTCTACCGGTAGCTCGACACTTCGCCACCCCCGATTGAGCCCGGCCCCATCGCGCGGGGCCGGGCTCTTTCTTCTCAGAGCGGGGTCCCTTCGACAATCCGAGGATCCGGATGGATCGCGTACCAGGAGAACCAGAGGGCGTAGACGACCGGCGGCGCGGGACCGCCGTCGAGCGCTTCCACATCGACCGACAGCGGTTCGCGGCGAAGCCGGAAGACGATGGCGCGCCCGGCGTTGGTCGTCTCCCAGGCCCCACCATCGCCCGCCCGCCGGGCGATGATCGAGAACGGATAGGCCCGCCGATCCCTGTGGCTGCCGACGACGATCATCGGCTCCTTCAGCGGAAGCTCAATCGACGGCGGGGGCAGGGGCCGCACGGGAAATCGCAGGAGATCGGATCCGAAGTAGACTCCGTAGGGGTTCCGCTTGTAGGCGTCGGCCATCTCCTCAAGCGGAGCGATGACCGCGGTCTCGGGATGCCGCCTGCGCCACTCGCCCCACGGCATGACGGCCGCGGGCATCGGCTCGAAGCGCCATCGCGACTCCGCGGCCGGACCGGCGACCGCGCACATTCCAACCTGGCTCCAGAGGCTCTCCATCCGCCGATCCGCCTGGCGGTCGTAGTAGAGAGCGTTCGAGTTGTAGAGAAGCCCGCTCACGCGGAACTCCCGGATCTCCCCGCCGATCTCGCGGTCGAAGACGACGACGGCATCGCAGAGCGGATGGTAGGTGACCGCGATCGGACGCCCGGCGAGCGTGTCATTCACGACTTCGTGCCAGTTGAGGATTCGCACGGGATAAGCTCTCGAGCGTCCGCCGATCGTCACGCCGATCACGCGATCGTCCGAGACGAGGATGTTGCCGCGGCGCGCCTCGTTGACCGAATCGACCTGCGCGGCGGTGAGGAGCCGCGGCCGATCGAGCGCCGCCAGCCCATCCTTCGAGATCCCGCCTCCGACAATCTGATTGCGCTCGACGAGGCAGTGGGAAAGATCGAAGCCGTAGCTGACCGGATCCTTTCCGTCGCCGATCGCGCGCTCGCCACGGGACCGCAAGACCAGGGCGACGCGGGAGCCGACGAGGATCGTGGAGATCAGGATGGCGAGCAGGATCACCCATCCGCCGGAGCGGAAGTCGAGGGGGCTGCCGCGACGGGGGCCTTTCTCTCGCTCCCCCGGCGCCGGCATCTCAGAGCTTCCGCACGACGACCAGGGTCATGTCGTCCTGCTGAGGGGCCCCATCGCGGAAGGAATCCACCGCGTCGAAGATCGCGTCCACGACGCCTCGCGCGTCCTCGCCGTCGCGCTCCCGCAGAACGCGCTTCATTCGAGAGAGCCCAAAGCGGCGGCCGGCCCGATCGACCGCCTCGACGAGACCGTCGGTGTAGAGCACGACGCGATCGCCGGAGCGCAGACGCGCATGCCCCTTGGCGTAGGTCGCCGCAGGATTCGGTCCCAGCACGAGACCGCCGCGCAGCAGTAGCCTGCATCCCCTGGAGTGGAGCAATAGCGCCGGATTGTGGCCGGCGTTGCAGTATGTGAGCGTCCCGCTGGAATCGATCTCAGCGTAGAAGAGCGAGATGAACCGGCTCGAGAGGGCGGCGCGGTGGATCACGCGATTCAGCCGCTCCACGACGCGGATGACCTTCAGATCCTCGTCCATGCCGACGCGTAGGCCCGTGATCACATCGCGCGCGAGGAGCGCGGCCGGCAGCCCGTGGCCCGAGGCATCCGCGATGGCGACGCCGAGCAGGCTGCGGCCGAGCGGCAGGTAGTCGAAGAGATCTCCGCCGACGATCTCCGTCGGACGGGATTTCCCCACGATGTCGAAGCCATCGAAACGCGGGGCGGCCGCCGGCAGAAGGCTCTCCTGGATCGTCCGCGCCTCCTCGAGCGTGCTTCGGAACTGCTGCTGGCGCAGGCGAAGGTTCACGGCGTGGCGCACCGCGGTCAGCGAGTAGAGGATCTGCTCCTCACGCACCTCGCCGTCGACCGAAAACGCGACCACATGAGTGCTTCCCTCGCCCAGGGCGATCGCCGCGAAGGTGGATCGGACTCCGATGCGGCGCTCGAACTCACCGTCGACGCCCGACTCGCCCAGGCGCATGATGACCAGCCCCTCGGAAAGGGTGCGCTCGTGGGGCGGATACCCCCGGGGGACGACGAGTCCGGCGGGCACGTCGCGCGAGGTCCCATGGCCGGAGACCAGCACGAAGTCATCGCCGCGTCTGCGGTAGAGCCGTCCCCCCTCGAATCCCAGATCCTCGCGGAAGCCGGCGATCAGGCTCTCGACGATCCCCGTGAGCATCGCCGACGGGTCTTCCGTTCGGTCGATCCGGTCGAGCGTCGCCTCGAGCTTCCGGTAGAGGGCCTTGTAGTCCTTCGTCAGACGTTCCACGCTCCATCCACTCTCGGCCAGGCGCCCTTTCTACAGCGTCTCGTTCAGGACGGTTCCCAGCCGTCGGATCCCCTCCTGGATCTGCTCGAGCGTCGCATTGGAGAAGTTCAGGCGCATGGTGTTCCGGCCCTGTTTCTCGTCGGGGTAGAAGGCGAATCCGGGAACGAAAGCGACCTTCTTCTCCGTTGCCTTTACGAGGAGTTCGGCAGTGTCGACACTCTTGGGCACGCTCGCCCAGAGGAAGAGCCCTCCCTGCGGCCGCGTCCACGCGCAGCTCGAGGGCCAGTGCTTGTCGAGGGCGGCGAGCATCGCGTCGCGGCGCTCCTTGTAGACGACGCGCAGCTTCTTGACGTGGGACTTCAGGATCCCCCGCTGGCAGATGTCATGGGTGATGAGCTGCACGAAGGTCCCCGTCTGGAGATCGGCTCCCTGCTTCGCCTGGACGAGCTTCGCGATCACAGCTTTCGGCGCGACGATCCACGCGAGCCGGATTCCGGGCGCGAGCGTCTTCGAGAAAGTGGAGAGATAGATCGTCCGCTCCGGCGCCAGGCGGAAGATCGGCGTGACGTCTTCCCCATCGTAGCGGAGCTCGCCGTAGGGGTCGTCCTCGATGAGGATCAGGTCGTGCTTGCGGGCCATCTCGACCAGCCTCTCGCGCCGCGCCAGGGGCGTGGTCACCCCGCCGGGGTTGTGGAAGTTCGGCAGGACATAAACGAGGCGTGGATGGTGCTTCTTCACGATCTCGGGTATCCCCTCGACGGGCATCCCCTCATCGTCCAGCTCGATCGTCTGGTAGCTCGCCTCGTAAGCGTTCCAGGCCTGAAGGGCGCCGAGGTAGGTCGGCGCGCTGGTCAGAATGCAGTCGCCGGGATCGACGAAGATCTTGCCGATCAGATCGAGGGCCTGCTGCGATCCGTTCGTCATGAGGATATTGTCCGGCTCGACGTCGATGCCGTACTTGCGCATCGACTCGGCCAGCCACTCGCGCAGGGGAGCGTGCCCCTCGGTCGTGCTGTACTGGAGCGACTGCGGTCCGCAGGTGGACAGGATGTGCTGGCAGGCCTCGTCGAATTCCCGCACCGGGAAGAACTCCGGAG
The DNA here is from genome assembly GCA_034679345.1 of Candidatus Eiseniibacteriota bacterium. Taxonomy (GTDB): domain Bacteria; phylum Eisenbacteria; class RBG-16-71-46; order CAIMUX01; family VGJL01; genus JAXDAY01. The sequence goes on along the minus strand of JAXDAY010000005.1, from coordinate 21,713 downwards.
CCGGAAGTCCGCCGGCGAAGGAGATGATGTCCGGCTTCACTGTGAGCTTCAGGAGCTCGCGAATCACGGAGCTCTTCATCCGCTTGGTCCGCTCTGCCATGAGCGGCTCCCAGTCGATGTGCTTGACGTCTCGAAGCATCGGTTGCTGAGCGTTCATCGCCTACTCCTCCCCCCCGGTCCAAGCTCCAGGACTCATCACGAGACCGAGCGCAGCGGGCGTCGCGCCCGAGCGCGTCGCATTTCCCGTCCCTATCTTCTACAAGATTGCGCCGAATCGCAAGAAACCTGATGCGACTGCCGCCGCAAACCGCTGTTTTGTCAGGCTTTATCGGATCGAAAGGCCGGGAATTGGACCGGGATCGCTCACCATGAGCGCCAGCAGCAGAGTGAGGTAGACGAGGCTGGCGATGAAGAGGATGCGCGCCTCCGCACCGCTCCGCCGCAGACGAAGCCGCAGGGCTTGGGCCAGGAACCCGAGGCCCAGCAGCGTGGAGCCGACGAGGAAGACCCAGCCCCCGATTCCCGCGTGCACCGCGGCCAGCCCGATCGGCAAGAGGGCGATCGTGTAGATCAGCACCACCTGGCTCGTGAGACTTCCGCTTGGATCGAGAACGGGGAGCATCCGGAATCCACCGCGGACGTAGTCTTCTCGATACAGCCAGGCGAGGGCGAGAAAGTGCGGGATCTGCCAGACAAAGAGGGTGGCGCCGAGGATCCACGCGCCATACTCGAGCCCTCCCGTGACCGCCGACCAGCCCATCATCGGCGGGATCGCTCCGCAGACGGCGCCGACGAGCGTGCAGAATGGGGTGCGGGCCTTCATCGGTGTGTACGCCAGGACGTACAGAACCACGACGACGAGCGCCAGGATCGCGGTCAGGCGATGGACCGCGAAGTCGAGGATGCCGAGGCCGAGCAGGACCATGCCGACGGCAGCGATCAGGGCCTTCGTTCGCGGGATCTGACGCGTGGGGATCGGTCGCTCCCGCGTTCGCTCCATGCGGGCGTCGCGCCGCCATTCCCAGATCTGGTTGAGCGCCATCGACCCGCCCGCGGTCAGGGCCGTCCCCGCGATCGTCGGCAGGAGAACCGAAAGCCCGAGCCGCGCGCCGCCGGCCGCATAGAATCCCACGGCCGTGGTGGCCACGACGAGCAGCGTGAGCCGCGCCTTGACGAGCTCCAGATAGAGCCCCAGCCGACCCAGCCGGATTCTCCCCGGGTGGTCGCAGGCGACATCGGTCCCGGGCGTATCTCTTTGCATCACTTGCATGAACTTCGAAGGATAGTCGATCCTGAGCCTTCGGAACAAGCGCGTCAGGGGACTGGGGAACCAAGAGTCGGAGGGCCGCTATGGAGTCGGCAGCCGTTCAGGACAAGGGCAGTCGGACCTATCTGCTTGCGATCGGCTTCGGGACGAGCGTGGCGATGTGGGCCGTGGGATACGCAAGCCGGATCCCGCCGGCTGTGGTGCCCAGTGGAATCCTGCTTCTTCTCCTCCTGGTTTGCCTGCTCGCGGGCGGATTCCTCGCGGGGAGATGGTCGGGACGGGGGATCCGCTCGGGCGTCGAGGTCGGCCTGCTCTCCGGGGCCTTGAACCTCCTGATCCTCGGCAGCCTGGTGGGCGGAGCGGATCCCAACAGCGTTGTGCCGAGCGCGCTCGTGTGGATTCCCGGCTCCCTCCTCGCGGCGGCCCTCCTCGGCGGGGTCGGAGCGATGATCGGCGCGCGGGGCGGATCGCGTCCGCGCGCGATCGACTGGACGGCCGCCTTCGCGGGAGTGGCCGTTGCGGCGACCTTCCTCCTTGTGATCGTGGGAGGGCTCGTGACGAGCCACCGGGCGGGCCTCGCCGTCGTCGACTGGCCAAACTCCTTCGGCTACAACATGTTTCTCTACCCCCTCTCGCGGATGACCGGCGGGATCTACTACGAGCACGCCCATCGTCTCTTCGGCTCGCTCGTCGGCCTCACGACGCTGGTCCTGGCGATCCACTTGCAGCGGGTCGAGCGACGCAGGAGCGTCCGCCGCCTCGCATGGATCGCCCTGGCCGTCGTGGTCGTGCAGGGTCTCCTGGGCGGGCTGCGGGTCACCGGCAAGTTCACGACCAGCCAGTCTCCGGCGGAGACCTCCCCCAGCATCGCGCTCGCCGTCATCCACGGCGTGCTGGCGCAGGTGTTCTTCGGAATGATCGTGGCGATCGCCGCCTTCGTTTCGAGTCGATGGAAGCAGCCGGACCCGCCGCGCGCCTACCGCACGGCCTCGACGGATCGGACGCTGGCCGGATTCCTCGTCGCGGTCGTTCTCGTGCAGCTCGTCCTGGGCGCCATCCAGCGACACCTGGCCCATGGTCTTCTCGTCCACATCACGATGGGGGTCCTGGTCCTCATGGTGTCCCTGGCGGCCGGAATTCGCGCATGGGCGACCTATCGGGAGATCGCGCTGATGCAGCGGCTTGGGCGCGCGCTGACCCACTTCGTCTCCTTCCAGATCCTGCTGGGGATCGGCGCGGCGGTGGGCAAGGCAGTGGCCACCGGCTCCGCGGATCCGCCCGTCTGGGCGATCCTCGTGACGACGACTCACCAGGTGGTCGGCGCGAGTCTGCTCGCGATCTCAGTCCTCTACGCCGTCTGGTCGCGGCGCCTGCTGGCGCAGGAGGCTCAATAGCGCAGGACCAGCGCGATCCTCTGGTGCGCGCGGAGGGCTCCATCCTCCACGAAGACGACCTTCCCGCTCTTGGCGAGCACCGACTGGATGAGCTCATCGACTGCATCGTCGATCACGTCGACTCCCGTCGGATCGTCCTGCAGGGTCAGGGAGAGGCCCGTCGCATCGGCGCGGGCCGGCTGGCGGTAGCCCTCCTCGACGATCAGGAGCTCGCCGCGCCCTTCCTGCCCCGCGCGCCAGACCTCCACCAGGCCCGAAACCTGTTGGCGCTTGCCGACCGCCTCCTCCAGCCCCGCGAGGATCTTCCGCCGTTCGCCGCGCATGTGCTTCTCGACGAGAGGCCAGGCGAGCCGCGCGATCTCGTGCGAAGGCTTGCGGTCGTGGCTTCCGTAGACGCGACCGACGATCCAGTAGTCGTTCTTTGTCACTTCCTGGAAGAAGGCCTGGTAGCGGTCGATTCCGATCGCGACGATCGGCAGGGGGTCCTCGGACTGGATCTGGCTCAGCGCCGCGTCGACCTGGCGGAAGAAGCGCCGGTGCATCTCGTCGGCGTAAGCCGCCTTGTTGATCCCCGGACCGCCGGGGAGCGGCGCGCTCCCGCCGGGGCCCTCGTGGGACATCGGGAAGCCGTGAGAGAGCACCTCGATCAGTCCCTCGGCGGAGCCCTTGTAGAGGCTCGTCGGCTTCTCGCTCAGGACGAGCGCGCGATAGCGCGGAGTGCGATTGAAGGCGAACACGAGGTCGCGGATCGCGAAGGTGTCGCCCACCGCGACCCGCCCCTCGGGAGAAAAGGGAAGATCGTAGCGCGCGCCGAAGTCGGGATTCGCGAAGAGGGCGAGGCCGTTCCACGTGTACCGGAAGTCGATCTCGGAAGCGAGCCCCTCCAAGCGCCCGACGACCGCATGGGCGAGGGGTCGGGAAGCCTCCGCGAGAAGCCGATCCGCGGCTTCGGAGATCAGGTTTTTCAAGCGGATCGGATCCTGGCGGTTGTCAGGGGAGACTCGATGGGTCGGCAGGAGGATCGACACGGCCGGAAAACCTCGAATGGACTGCAGGAGACGGATCACGGCGGGGTTCATCGGCATTCCTCCATAGTTCAGGGATGGCGCGGCGGTCGAAGCGGGCACGGCAGCATTGGGAGGCGGATGTCCACGCCCCCAACATAGGCCGGTTGCGAGACCGAATCAAGTCTGCCAACCCACCACGTTCCAATGCGTTGCCCAAGGGCCTCTTTCATGCTGCAGAGGGATCGCGCCGCGCCGTATCCTTCGATGTGGCTAGCTGCAATGGCGTGCATCCGCGGGCCGCAGAAGGCCGCCCTTCAATCTGGATTCCATGGGAAAGGGTCAGAGGAACCATGTCGAAATACGCCTCGACTCACACATCGGTCATCAACGGTGTGGAGATCGGCTCCGAGTTGCTGCTCTCGCTCTACGAGAAGATGCTCCGCGTCTACTACGTCGAAGAGCGGATGAAGATCTTCGTTCGGGCGAACAAATGCTCCTTCCACGCATCTTCTCGCGGGCACGAGAAGGCGCAGATCGCCGTGACGATGGCGCTGACGCCCGGCAAGGACTGGTTCTTCCCCTACTACCGCGAGAAGGCGCTCATGATCGGCCTGGGAATGCCGCTCAAGGATCTCTTCCTCCACATGCTCTCACGCGAGGGAGACCCATGCGGCAACGGCCGGAACATGAGCGAGCACTTCTCCTCGCGCCGCTTGCGCGTGGTTTCGCCCACCGCCTGCACCGGCACGCAGTATCTCGCGGCCGTCGGGATGGCCCGCGCGATCAAGGCCGACGGGCGCGATGAGATCGTGTATGTCTCCTCGGGCGAAGGCGCGACGAGCGAGGGCGAGTTCTTCGAGGCGTTGAACTGGGCGAGCCGCGAGCAGCTGCCGGTCCTCTTCGTCGTGCAGAACAACGGCTTCGCCATCAGCGTGCCGCAGGAGACCCAGATCGGGGTCCACATCCATGAGATCAGCCGCGCGTTCAACATCCGCTCGGTCGATGTGAACGGGACGCGATTCACGCACATGTACTCCACGTTGCGGCCCCTCGTCGACGCGATGCGCCGGGGCGGCGGGCCTCTCTTCGTCGAGGCGCACGTCGTGCGCCTGGACTCCCACTCCTCTTCGGACGACCACAAGAAGTACCGGACCGACGAGGAGCTCGAGGAGGCGGAGCGCCGGGATCCCCTCGCCCACACCGAGGCGGCGCTCGTGAAGCGCGGGATCCTGACGAGCGAACTGGTGCACGAGTGGCGGGAGCGGATCAAGGCGGAGGTCGACGCGGCGGCGGAAGAGGCCGATGCGCATCCAGGACCCGATCCTGCGACGGTGATGGCCCACATCGTGAGCGACATCGTGCCGGTGGCGATCGAGCCGCCGGAGAACGCGATCTCGGAGAATCCGGTCACGATGATCGACGCGATCAACCACGGGCTGCGCGAGGAGATGGAGCGCAACCCGAGGATCGTCGTCTGGGGCGAGGATGTGGCCGACCCGAAGGGAGGCGTCTTCGGTGTGACGCGCGGACTGGGGACGTCCTTTCCGGGACGCGTCGAGAACTCCCCGCTCGCCGAGGCGAGCATCGTCGGGGTGGCGCAGGGGATGGCGATCGGCGGGTGGAAGCCGGTCGTCGAGATCCAGTTCGGCGACTACTCCTACCCCGCGTACATGCAGCTTCGAAACGAGATCCCCACGCTGCGCTGGCGCAGCCAGGGCGAGTGGACCTGTCCCATGGTCGTGCGCATCGCCGTGGGCGGCTACATTCGAGGCGGTCCCTTCCACAGCCAGAATATCGAGGCGCTCTACGCGCACACGCCGGGGCTTCGGATCCTCTTCCCCTCGAACGCGGCCGACGCGAAGGGGCTCATCAAGACCGCCTGCCAGGCGGACGACCCCGTTCTCTACCTCGAGCACAAGGGGCTCTACCGGCAGGTCTACACGAAATCGCCAGAGCCGGGGCCGGAATATCTGATCCCCTTCGGGAAGGCGCGGATCGCGCGCGTGGGCTCGAGTGTGACGGTGATCGCCTGGGGCAGCACGGTTTATCGCAGCATGCAGGCGGCATCGGAGCTGGCGAAGTCGGGCGTCGAAGTCGAGGTGATCGACCTGCGCTCGATCCTGCCCTACGACAGGGAGACGATCGCGGCGAGCGTCATGAAGACGGGGCGCGCGGTGGTGGCGCACGAGGCGACGCTTCTGGGCGGCTTCGGCGCCGAGATCGCCGCGTTCATCGCCGAGGCGTGCTTCCGAAACCTCGATGCGCCGGTCCGGCGCGTGGCGGCGAAGGATTCGTTCTGCCCATTCGCGACATCGCTCGAGGCGGCGGTCTTGCCCGACACGGCGCAGATCGTCGATGCGATCCGCGACGTCGCCGGCTTCTGATCTCCCGCTCGTCGCGCAAGTCGGGGCCGGGAGGTCTCCTCCGGACGCGGCCTATTGGCTTCCCCGCGTTCGGAGGAGACCTCCCGACCCCGCCATGCCCCAGCGGGGGCGCTAGGGTCAGTCGAGCTTCACGTCGCGGACGAAGCGGAAGCCGCCATAGCGCGTCCCGTCCCACCGGGAGATGATCCAGTCCCCCGGGATCGGCGCGTCGGCCGGGATGCCGCCCACCGGCATCCACAGATCCGGATCATGCGGAAGCCCGCGAGCATCGAGCCATGCGCCCATGCAGAGCGAATCGGGCGGCCAGGGAATCCACGGCTCCATCACGAGGTCGCGCGCGGCGCCGGAGGAGCGCACCCTCGAGTAGAGGCGATAACCGTTCACCTTGCAGGGCGCGCGTCCGGGATCGCCCTTCTTGAGGCCGGTCCTCTGGGTGAAGAGCAGGATCGAGCGGAAGACCTCCTCGAGATTGGACTGCGTCGGGGAGAGGATCACGGGAGAGAGGAATCCGCGCACGGTAGGGCCATTCGCCACGCGCCCCGCGAGCCAGACGGCGATCTCGGATCGGCCGTCCCCCGTCAGATCGCCGTACTCCAGGATGTCGACCGCGGGGTAGAACTCGGGCACGTTGGAGATGAAGTGGAGGCTGTCGGCCTGGTCGCGCAGTCCCCGGGGCCGCGGCCACGTGGTCAAACGGGTGCGCTCTTCCGGATAGGACCAGTAGAGGATCTGGTCCCGGATGCCGCTCTTGTAGACCCCCCACCAGCACTCCCCGTAGTAGCCGAGCACGGTGATGACAGCGACCTGGGCGATCCGCTCCGGCGCGCCGTCGGCGTCGAGGTCGACGTCGAAGAGGTCGTAGAGGATCTTCACGCGCGGGTGCTTCTCCTGCAGCAGGATGAGGATCGAGTCGGCCGCGGTTATGGAGAGGGGGCCCTTCAGAGGCAGCGGAACCAGCGGTGGGCGGTCGTTCGGTCCGGCCTGTCGGGAGCCGGCGAACTGGATCGGCCTCAGGGCCTCCGCAGGATGGACGGCGCAGGCCGCGGCGAGCAAGGCCGCGGCGACCCAAGGAATCGAGCTTCCACGAGGGATCATTCGTGCCTCCGGGGTCGGTTTCCGGCTTCAGAGCTTGCCATCTCCCGGATCGATCGGCAAGTTGTGCGTGGAACTTGCCGAAGATGGTTCGAGGAGGCTCCGGGAGCATCTGCCGCCTGGGCCTGAAGGGAGCAGGGATGCTCGAGCGTTACGAGAAGCTGATCCATCAGGGGGAGCTTCCCCATCTGGCGATCGTCGGGATCGAATCGATCCTCTTCCATGAAGAGATCGAACCGGCGCGCCTGCGGCGCGTCGCCGCGCGTCTCGAGGCCGATGGCAGCCTCCGCCACCCCCCGATCGTCGGCCGCATGCCCCGCGGAAAGAGACTCCTCCTCCTCGACGGCGCCCACAGGACCATGGCCTTGAAGGAGCTGGGCTTGCGCTGCGCGCTGGTGCAGATCGTTCGGTACGATGACCGCCTCGTGGAGCTGCAGCGTTGGCATCACCTCCTGAACCTCGGGGATCCGGATCGGTTCCTCGCGATCGTGGCGAGGATTCCGGGCATCGAGCTCGCCCGCCACAAGGCTCCGGCGGGCGCGAGCCCCTTCCACTCCCGACGGGGCCAGATCGCGCAGATCATCTTGCCGGATCGATCGAGCCTGCTTCTGCTGCCCAAGAGCGGAATCGACCGCAGCGACAGGCGCTGGCTCGAGCTCGCAGCCGCAGTTCTCCGGGAGATGTGCTCCCTCTACAAGGAGCGGGGATTCCTCGACCGGATCAGCTACGACGAGTTCGATTGGCTCGAAGCGAACTACGGATCGTTCAGCGGGCTCGTGATCTTCCCGCAGTTCACGAAGGAGGAGATCGGTCGCGTCGCTCGATCGAGACAGAAGCTGCCCGCGGGGATCACGCGCCACCTGATCCCCAAACGCGCGTTGCGGGTCAACCTGCCGCTGTGGCTCCTGTCGCGGCGTCTTCCGCTCGAGGAGATGAACCGCCGTCTGGTGGAGATGATCCTCGCGCGGATCGAGGAGAGCCGGATCCGCTTCTACTCCGAGTCGACCTTCAGCTTCGACGAGTGAGCGGCCGCCGACCGGCGACCGCTCCCATCTACCGGTAGAGCCCCCGCACCGCTCCCCATGTCGTTGGTTGCGCCGCGGTGGGCGGACAGGCCATGAGCAGGGAGGACTCGCCGTCCGGGCAGTGGCCGCCCTGCGTCTGGTGGTAGGTCAGGGCGATGTCGTGCGGCGGGAAGCAGGGATTCTCGCCCTCCTCGCAGATGACCGTGGCCGTCGCCTCGGCGAGAAAGTAGCGCTGACCGGGCACGAGCGTCGCGTCGGCTCGAATATGGAAATCGATGATCCAGGCGCAGCAGAACGTGCATGTGGGCAAGCTCACGGAGTACCAGTCGACGACAGCCGGGTCGAACGTGACGGTCTCCGGCTCGACCCAGGCACCATAGTGCGCGTCGTTGAAGATGTCGTCGCAGCAGCCTCCCATGACCTCGACCATGAAGTACTGGTCGAGCGGCGCACTCTCTGGAACTTCGAGGATCAGATCCAGCGTCGCCTCGGGAATCTCCAGGGGCAGCTCGGTCCGGAGGGTCCAGGGATCCCCATCCTCGTCGAACTCGGCATAGAAGCAGCCCTGCCCGGCCACAGGCGAGACGGAGAGCAGGGCAATGCCAAAGCAAGCCAAGAATATCATCGAGCATCGCCGTTTCATGTCCCGAGCCTCCTTCCAGAGGGTCCATCCGCGGATCGGCGCGCAAGCAGTATAGCATGCGGGAGCGGGGCTTTGTAGAGTCTTGCCACGATGGCGATCGAATCGGGCGCGGCGTTCTTCGATGTGGACAAGACCCTCTTGCCGGGGACTTCCATGGAGACGCTTCTGGCGCGAGCCCTTCTTCTCGGAAGGCTGCCGGGCTCGTTTGGATGGCTACCATTCTTCGTCGAGGGACTGCGCCTGCTCCCGCGCGGGCTGACCGTGGCGCGCAAGGCGAACAAGGGTTATCTCGCCGGGGCGAGACCGGAGGAAGTGCAGGCGTGGGCGGAGGACGTCTTCGCCCGCGAGGCGGCGCCGCGGATCGATGCGCTCTCGCATCAGTGGGTGGAGGAGGAGCGCCGGCGCGGGCGAGCGATCGTGCTCCTCACGGGCATGCCCGATCTGTTGCTCGGCCCCTTTGCGACCGCCTTCTCCGCCGAGCTGGCCGTGGGCACCCCGCTCGAGATCGACCCGCGCGGCCGTCTCACGGGTCGCAGGGCGGGGGTCCATCCGTACGGCGAGGCGAAGCGCGGGATCGCCGCCGGGCTGTGCGCGCGCCGCGGCTGGGATCCCGTCCGCTGCTCCGCGTACGGAGATCACGCGAGCGACGCCGCGCTGCTCGCGTGGGTCGGCGAGCCCTGCGCGGTCGATCCCGACCGCGGCCTGAGGAGAATCGCGCGGGAGCGCGGATGGCGGATTCTCGAACGCGGAGGGGCGAGTTGACCGGCGGCGAGTCGGCGTCGTATCCTGGGCCCGTCGGTCGTTGGGGGTGTCCCGAGGTGGACTGAGAAGAGACCCCAGGAACCTGATCTGGGTGATGCCAGCGTAGGGAAACGACCCGCCCGCCGGAGAGAGCAGCCGACGAGCCCACCTCGGGACGCTCCTGCACTTCGAGAGAGGATCGCAATGAAGTCGGATCGCACGGGCACTCCCGACGTCGTCATCGTCGGCGGCGGCATCGCCGGCCTCGCATGCGCCCGCGCCCTCGCTCGAGACGGCGCCTCGGTCCGCGTCTACGAGATGGCGACGGGGCGCGGGGCGAGCTGGGCCGCGGCGGGGATGCTCTCCCCGTGGGCCGAGGCGGAGGCGCCCGCGGAAGCCCTCGCCTCGCGCGAGCGCGCCCACGAGATCTACCCCGCATGGATCAAGGATATCGAGGAGGAGAGCGACCGGCGCGTCGACTTCGCGCGTTGCGGCTCGATCGCGGTGTCCCTGCCCGGCGAGCCGACCGCGGCGGATCGTCTGCGTCCCATCCTCGGGCGCGCCCCGGGCGCGGCGCTTCTGGACCGGAAGCAGGCGCGCGTGGAGGCGCCGATCCTGGGCCCGGGGATCCACGACGAGGCGGTGCTGTTGCCTGAGGAGGCGATGGTCGAGCCGCGCGGGTTGATGGAAGCGCTCACGCGGATCTGCAGGCTGAGGGGGATCGAGATGCGCGAGGAGCCGGTGTCCGAGATCCTCGTGCGAGAGGGCCGCGCGATCGGGGTGCGGAGCGCTTCGGGGGCGCAGCCGGCCGGGGCGGTCGTCGATGCCGCGGGAGCGTGGGCGAGCGCGTTTCTGGCGGGAGAGGAAGTGCGCCCGATCCGCGGGCAGATCCTCTCGCTCATGCCCTCCCGCGAGGCGATGCGCATCCGAAGGATCATCCAGGCGGGCCGGTGCTACATCGTCCCTCGCGGGGACGGCTCGATCGTCCTGGGCTCGACGAGCGAGGATGCGGGGTTTCACCCCGCCGTGACGGTCGCGGGCGTGCGCGGCTTGATCGAGGCGGCGACGGCGATCGCCCCCGGGCTCGCCAACTGGACGATCGCGGGCTGCTGGGCGGGGCTGCGCCCCTTCCGCGAGGGCGGCCCGCTGGTCGCGCCCGATCCCGATCGCAGCGGGCTCTACCACGCCGTCGGGCTCTACCGGCATGGGATCCTGCTCGCGCCCTGGGTCGCGGAGCGACTCCTGCAGGAGATCGCGCCGTGAAACTGACGATCAACGGGAGTGAACGAGAGATTCCCCGGATCGAGACTGTGAGCGAGCTTCTCGTCCAGCTGGGAATCGCCGCGGATCGACCCGGGACCGCGGTCGCGCGCAACGGCGAGGTCGTCCCGAGGACCCTCTGGGCCGAGACGCGGATCGCCGAGGGGGATCGACTCGAGATCATCTCCGCCGTCCAGGGCGGATGAGGGAGGAGAGGAGACGATGAGCGCATCGATTCCGGCAGGCCGGCCGATCCAGCCGCTTCGCTTCGGGGGGCGGGAGTTCAAGAGCCGCCTGCTCGTCGGAACGGGGAAATTCAAGGACTTCCAGGAGATGAAGCGCGCGCACGAGGCTTCCGGCGCCGAGATCGTCACCGTGGCGATCCGTCGCGTGAACCTCGATGCCCGTGGCACGGGAGAGTCGATGCTCGATCACATCGACGCGAAGCGCTTCACGCTCCTGCCGAACACGGCGGGCTGCTACAACGCGAAGGACGCGATCCTGACCGCCCAGCTCGCACGCGAGGCGCTGGCGACCGATCTCGTGAAGCTCGAGGTGATCGGAGATCCGAAGACGCTGTTTCCGGACAACGAGGGGTTGATCGAGGCGGCGAAGGTGCTCGTCAAGGAGGGCTTCACGGTTCTGCCCTACTCGATCGACGATCCGATCGTCTGCAAGAAGCTCGAAGACATCGGCTGCGCGGCGGTGATGCCGCTGGGAGCGCCGATCGGCTCGGGGCTCGGGATCCGCAATCCATTCAACATCCGGATCATCCTCGAGACGGTCCGCGTGCCGGTCCTGGTCGACGCCGGCGTCGGGACGGCCTCGGATGTGGCGATCGCGATGGAGCTCGGCTGCGATGCGGTCCTGCTGAACACGGCGATCGCGGGGGCGGCCGATCCGGTCAAGATGGCATCGGCGATGCGCCAGGCGGTCGAGGCGGGACGGCTCGCGTACGAGGCGGGGCGGATTCCGATGAAGCTGTACGCGACCGCATCGAGCCCCATCACGGGCGTCGTGAGCGCGGGGGCGTAGCGTGGGATTCCCCCGCTTCTACTTGATCTCGGACCGGCGAAGGATGGGCGCCGATCCGTTCGCCCCGGTGATGCGGATGGTCCGCATGGGGCTTCCCGCGTTCCAGTGGCGCGAGAAGGATCTCTCCGCCCTGGAGAGCTACGACATGCTCTGCCGCGCGTCGAGCTTCCTCAAGGGCTCCGACGCGACGACGCGTCTTCTCGTCAACGATCGCGTCGATCTCGCGGCGGCCCTGGACTTCGGCGTGCATCTTCCCGAGCAAGGGCTGCCGATCCGAGCGGCGCGGCAGCTCCTTCCGGAAGGCAAATGGATCGCGCGCTCGACGCATTCCGTCGATGCGGTCTTGCGGGCGCAGGACGGAGGAGCCGACTTCGTCACGTTCGGGCCGATCTTCGAGACGCCATCGAAGTCCGCGTATGGCCCGCCCCAGGGGCTCGAGGCGTTGCGGGCGGTGACCGCGGCGGCCGGATCATTCCCGGTGATCGCGATCGGCGGGATCACGCTGGAGCGCGTGGCGGCCTGCATCGAGGCGGGAGCCTCGGGGATCGCCGTGATCGGCGCGGTGTGGGACGCCCCTGATCCCGTCGCGGCGTACGCCGCGTTCGCCGGCGCGCTGGGGATCGGAACCACCGCCTGAACCCTTCCGGACTGCCTCACTCATGTCCGAAAACGGCGTGTCTTCGGGCGGGAGCTTGGGCATACTGCCCCCATGGACCAGGACGGAGATCGCTTCTATCGCGCCGTGCAGAGCCGGGACGCCCGGTTCGACGGACGCTTCTTCACCGCGGTCGTCACGACCGGGATCTACTGCCGCCCGATCTGTCCCGCGCGCACGCCGATGCGCCGCAACGTCCGTTTCTATCCGACCGCGGCCGCGGCCGAGGAGGCGGGGTTTCGCCCATGCCTGCGCTGCCGTCCCGAGACGGCGCCCGGCACGCCCGCATGGTCGGGGACTTCCGCGACCGTCTCGCGCGCCTTGAGGCTGATCGATGCCGGCGCGCTCGACGACGGGGACGTCGACCGGCTCGCCGAGCGGCTCGGCGTCGGATCCCGCCACTTGCGCCGCCTCTTCGAGGAGCGCCTCGGGGCGCCGCCAATCGCCGTGGCCCAGGTGCGTCGCGTCCATTTCGCGCGGAGACTGATCGACGAGACGGATCTCACGATGACCGAGATCGCGTTCGCCTCGGGGTTCTCGAGCATCCGGAGGTTCCAGCATGCCGTGCGGGCGACGTTCGGGGGCGCGCCCCGGGATCTGCGGCGAACCCGCGCGCGGGAGGCGGCAGGCCGCGGCGAAGCGGCGATCGCGCTTCGACTCCCCTACCGTCCTCCGTACGACTGGGATGCGATGGCGCGGTTCCTCGGCGCGCGCGCGATCCCGGGAGTGGAGTCGGTCGAGCGCGGGGTATACTCGCGGACCGTCTCCTGGAAGGGCATCGCGGGCCGGATCCGCGTGCGGCATCCCTCGAGGGGGAGGCACCTGATCCTGGAGACGGATCTTCCGGCATCGCGCGATCTCATCGGCGCCGTCGAGCGCGTCCGGCGCCTCTTCGATCTCGCCGCCGATCCGGCGTCGATCGCGACTTGCCTTCGGCGCGCCCCCGAGCTCGCCCCGCTCGGGCGCGCGCGGCCCGGGCTGCGCGTGCCCGGGGCGTGGGACCGGTTCGAGCTCGCCGTGCGCGCGGTCCTCGGCCAGCAGATCACGGTGAAGGGCGCCTCGACGCTCGCCGGCAGGCTCGTGCGGCGTTGTGGCACGCCGATTGCGAATGCGGGGGATGGGACACTGACGCACCTCTTCCCCGCGCCCCGCGCGATGGCCGGCGCCGACCTCGCGGGTTTGGGCCTCACGCAGGCGCGGATCCGCACGCTGCGTCTGCTCGCGCTGGAGGCGGCCGATGGATCGCTGTTCGACGAGGCCGCCGACGAGGAGGAGACGATCCGCCGTCTTCGATCGATCCCGGGGATCGGAGCGTGGACGGCCGCCTACATCGCGATGCGCGCGTTCGCCGAGCCCGACGTGCTCCCGCCGGGCGACGCGGGATTGCGTCGTGCGCTGGGCTGCAAGCAAGGCCGCGCCGGCGATGCGGCGATCTCGGCGCGGTCCGAGGCGTGGCGTCCCTGGCGGTCGTATGCGACGCTCCACCTCTGGAGCGCCGGGAAGGAGAGAGGCGATGCGATTCCTGCTGTCTGAGATGGAAACGCCGATCGGCGCGCTCACTCTGCTGGTCTACGAGGGAGTCCTGCGCGCCGTGGAGTTCGAGCGCCACGGGGACGGCCCGGAACGCCTTGCCAAGCAGCTCGACGGCGTCGAGCTCGAACGGCGCGCGCGGATCCCCGGGATCACCGATCGGATGCGCGCCTACTTCGACGGGGAGATCGACGCGCTCGACGCGATCCCCGTCGAGGCGGGCGGGACGGAGTTCCAGCGGTCGGTCTGGAAAAGTCTGCGTCTCGTACGCGCCGGATCGACGATCTCCTATGGCGATCTGGCTCGAAAGATCGGGCGGCCGCAGGCGGTGCGCGCCGTCGGCATGGCGAACGCGCGCAATCCGATTCCGGTGGTCATTCCGTGCCACCGCGTCCTCGCATCGGACCGCACGCTTCACGGCTACGGCGGGGGACTCGAACGGAAGAAATGGCTGCTCGATCACGAAGGCGCGCAGTACAGGGGCGCCGACCCGCTCTTCAAGGATGGCGCGTAGCGTGAACCGGCCGTGCGCTCGGCGTGCGCACGACCGGTTCAGGGTTTTCCGGGGCGAGCGGGTCTCGCTCAATCCTTCGCGGCGCGATCCTTGAACCCCTGGATGAGAAGATGAACTCCGAAGCCGACCGGCACGAGCGGCCACCAGTCCTTCAGCCATTCGAGCGGCAAGTCGAACTGCTTGTGGAGGAAGAAGAGCAGGCCGAAGGCGATCAGCAACACGCCACCCCAGATCGAGCCCGTTCCCCCCACGCCGATCAGCTCCTTGCGTAGATCCTCGGGCGCCACGCCGGCCATCGCCTCGTTGTAGAAGTTCGACATGCGCACGGCGTCGATGATGTTGTAGAGCCAGTAGAAGGCGATGAACATCCCGAAGAGCGGCTCGAGGCCTCCCTGCGCCCCTCCTGAGGAGAGGACGGCGATCGTGGCGGCCACCACGAAGAGGTGGATGAACCCCTTCCGGTAGGCCCCGACGTAGACCTGGCCCAGACCGGGCATGATCCCGGAGAGGATGCCGGCCAGGGCGGGCGCTTTCCTTCGGATGATGGCGCGACTCGGGTGAGTCGGGCTCGGAATCTGCGGATCGTTCGTGCTCATCGGCTCCTCCATTCAGGCTCTTGGGACTCGGTCCCCCGCGTTTCCGGGTTCGTCGATCGTTCGCTCTGCTCGGGGGTACGCGCGGCGGCGCCGGAAGGTTCGCCCTTCGTTTGCGCCGGTCTCGCCTCCCAGCAATCGCGCAGCCGCTCTCGCGCGGCTTCCGCCGCCCTCCAGATCGAAACCGTGTCGGCCCGCAGCAATCCGCGTCCCGCGGCTTCCAGGAATTGCCCGGCGATCTGGAGGGTCGCGTGCACGCGCGAGCCCCCGCGGGCCGCGCCTGCGACCAAGTCCCGGCCCGCTGCGAGGGCGAGGCCGCCCGTGGCGTTCCAGATCTCCGCCGAAGCGTCCCGGATCGGATCGGGGAGCGCCGGTCCGCGACTCATGATCTCCGTCACCGCCTCGGCCGGATTCGAGAGCGCGCTCCGGGGGCCCGAGCTCTCGCGGAGGATCGAGACCGCCTGGGGACCCGCGACGAGGTAGAAGACCGCAGCGCCGACGTAGGCCAGCTCGAGGGCGATGCGTGGCCGGTGGATGAGGCGCCGCAACGCCGAGGCGAGCGGCGTCTCCTGCGCGACCGCGCGGCGGGCCCTGCGGTCGGCCCGGGTGGTCTCCTCGAGCACATCGGAGACGAAGGCGACATCGGGCTCGACCTCGGCGAGCGCGGGGAGGGCTTGCTTCATCCAGCTAAGCGTGCGGGCGAGCTCGGAGCAGTCCGGGCAATGCGCGAGATGGCCGTCGACCAGCGTCTTCTGCGATTCGTCCGAGTCGCCGTCGAGTTGCGCGCAGACGCGATCCAGCACGCTGCCGCAGGCATTGCCGGATGTCTTTTCCAGGATCGATCGGGTCAGATCGATCTCCGCTCCGCCGGTGGCGAGCGCGAAGAGGCGCGCGCACCGCGGGCAAGTCGCGAGGTGCTCCGCGGCCGCGGTGTCGGGGGCGGGACTTCCATCCGATGCGATCCAGAGGTGGACCCGCGACTCGAACTCGGAGCAGTTCATGTCAGGTCCCCCCCCGCGGGATCGATCCCCGATTCGGCCGAGAGACTGACGATCTCGCGGGCGAGCTCGATCCTCGCGCGGTTCGAGCGCGACTTGACCGTGCCGATCGGAAGCCCGAGGAGTTTCGCGATCGACTCGAGGCTCAGCCCCTGGATCTCCTTCAAGAGGATCATCTCGCGGTTGATTCGTGAGAGCTTCGCGAGAGCCCGGTGGACTAAGTCGCGCCGGCGGGAGGCGAGGAGATGCTCCTCGGGGCCCGGCTCGGGCGAGGGGATATCCCACATCTCCTCGACCGGAGTGCCGATCCCCTGGGGACGCGCCTTGATCCTTCGCAGGCGATCGATCGCGGCATTGCGGGTGATCTGGATGAGCCAGGACACGAAGGTCTCGTCGTTCGTGCACGCGTCGAGCCGGCGGTAGAGACGCACGAAGACCTCCTGGGCGAGGTCGCGGGCCTCCTCGGCATTGCCGAGGTAATAGATCGCGACACCGTAGACCCTTGACTGGAAACGACGTACAAGAGCCTCCCACGCCAGCTCATCGCCGCGCCGGCAGCCATCGAGCAGTTCGGGTATCTCCATGCGCTCCAGCTCCGTTCTCGAACGGCCTTCAGGAAGCTCCACTCCCTTGACGCAGGCGAGCCCGTCCGGGTTCGCCGCAAAAACCGCCCCGGATCAGAGGTTCTGATCGGGCCGCGGGACCCCCGCGTTCCTGCGATGGCGGACGGCCTCGAAGACCGCCGGCAGCAGGGAGAGGAAGATCACCACGGCGATCACGATGTGGATGTGCTTCTCGAGATCCGGCACCGAGCGTCCCAGGCCGAAACCGAGAAGCACCATCGAGATGACCCAACCGATGCCGCCGACGATGTTGTAGGTGGCGAAGCGTCGATACGACATGCCGGCCGCGCCGGCGACCGTCGGCGCGAAGGTGCGGATGATGGGCACGAAGCGGGCGATGACGATCGTCTTGCCTCCGTGCTTCTCGTAGAAGGCGTGGGCCTTCATGAGATGGCTCCGCTTGAAGAAGCGGGAATCGGGGCGCGAGTAGAGGGCGGCCCCGGCGCGCTTGCCGATCTGGTAGCCCACGGCGTCCCCGATGACCGCGGCGAGAGGGACGAGGGTGAGAAGCGCGGTCAGGCTCAGGTCGCCGTTGGCGGCGATCACCCCGGCCGTCACGAGGAGCGAGTCGCCCGGCAGGAAGAATCCGACGAGCAGGCCCGTTTCCGCGAAGATGATGAAGGTGATCGCGAAGACGCCGCCCCAGCGGATGATTTCCCCGACGGACGGAAGCCATGGGAAATACTGCTCGATGAACTCCAAGGGCCCTCCTCGTGCGGGCGGCGCCGTGCGGGCCCCTCCCAGCTCGCTCGATTTCACACTGCAGGGCGGAAGGAATCAAGCGCCGCGCTCCCGCCGGTCCGGTTGGTTCCGGCTCTATCCTCTGCTAGGATCGGCCTCGAATCAGACGCGCCGCCGGGAATGGCCGTCCCAAACCCGGCGCGTTCCATATAGATCCACCTTCGAGGTACTCCATGAACCTGCACGAGGCGATCGAGGATGTTCTCCCCCTCGTCGCGAAGCCCTCCCGCTACCTGGGAAACGAGTTCCACACCGTCCGCAAAGACCCGTCCTCGGTCCGCTGCCAGTGGCTCCTGATCCTGCCTGAAGTCTACGAGATCGGGATGAGCCACTGGGGTCTGAAGATCCTCTACGACATCTTGAACCGCCGCCCCGACACGTTGGCCGAGAGGGCCTACTGCCCGTGGATCGACATGGAAGCGCGGATGCGCCGCCACGCGATCCCATTCTTCAGCCTCGAGAGCCGCCGCCCGGCGCGGGAGTTCGACCTGGTCGGCTTCTCGCTGCAGTACGAGCTCACCGCGACGAACATCCTCACCTGCCTCGATCTGTCCGGGATCCCCCTGTGGGCGGCCGAGCGGAGCGACGAGGATCCGATCGTGATCGGCGGGGGCCCGTGCGTCACGAATCCGGAGCCGCTGGCGGAGTTCTTCGACCTGTTCCTGATCGGCGACGGCGAGGAGGCGATCCACCGGATCACGGAGACGGCGATCGAGACGAAGGGGCGCGCGCGCCTCGAACGGCTCAAGGCGTTCGCCGGCATTCCGGGGGTCTACGTGCCCGGGCTCTACGAGGCGCGGTACGACGAGCGGGGGCGGTTGATCGAGACCGTCCCGACGTGCGCCGAGGCGCCGAGGAGAGTGAAGCGGACCTTCCTCACCGACCTCGAGGACGCGCCCTTTCCGCGGAATCCCCTCGTGCCGCTGCAGGAGGTCGTCCAGGACCGGCTCAGTATCGAGGTCCTGCGCGGCTGCACGCAGGGCTGCCGTTTCTGCCAGGCGGGCTACTACTACCGGCCCCTGCGCGAACGAAGCCCGGGGAAGATCCTGGACATCGCCGAGAAGGGGCTCGCCTCGAGCGGCTGGGATGGAGTCTCCCTGGTCTCTCTCTCGACGGCCGACTACACGCAGCTCGAGACCCTCGCAGAGGCGCTGAATCGCCGCTTCGCCGGCGAGAAGATCTCGATCGCCCTGCCCTCCCTGCGGGCCGACTCCTTCGGCGTGGGAATCGCCGAGAAGGTCCGGGAGGTCAAGCGCACGGGTTTCACCTTCGCTCCGGAGGCGGGCAGCGAGCGGCTGCGCCGGGCGATCAACAAGCTCATCCCGGACGAGGAGTTCTTCAAGGCGGCGCGGATCGCATACGGAAGCGGATGGAGGCTCATCAAGCTCTACATGATGGTGGGGCTTCCCACCGAGACGACCGAGGACGTCGATGGAATCGTGGCGTTCAGCGAGCGGATCCGCGAGATCGGTCGCGAGCATGGTCCCGCATGCAAGGTGACGGTGAGCGTGGGGGCCTTCGTGCCGAAGAGCCACACGCCGTTTCAGTGGGACCCGTTCGAGGATCTCGATTCGCTTCGGGAGAAGATCGATCGCCTGCGGCGCAGGATCCCGAGCCGCTGGGCGCGCCTGAAGTGGCACGAGATCGAGACGAGCCACATCGAGGCGGTCCTCTCGCGCGGGGATCGCCGTCTGGCGCGGACGATTCACAGAGCCTGGGAGCTGGGTGGGCGCTACGACGGATGGACCGAGCACTTCTCGCACGCGCGATGGCTGCGGGCGCTGGAGGAGACGGGGCTCTCGGCCGGGATGTTCACGCGCGGGTACGATCAGGCCGAGACGCTGCCGTGGGATCACATCGACATCGGCGTCCTGAAGAAGTTCCTGGTGCGCGAGCGCGCGAAGACGGAGACGCTCGGCGAGACCCCCGATTGCCGGCACGGCGATTGCGTGGCATGCGGGATCCCCGGGATGCCCACCGACACGCGGCTCACCGCGCCACTCGACGAGGGGGCGCGGGGGTCGCTCTTCGAGCGCGCCGCGGCGGGCGCGGCGAGGCGATCGAGCAACGGGGTCCTCTGGCCGGTGCGCGTCCGCTTCGCGAAGGAGGGCCCGGGGCGGTTCCTGAGCCATCTGGAGACGGCGACCATCCTGCAGCGGGCCTTCCGCATGGCGGAGATTCCGGTGGCGCACAGCCTGGGGCACTCGCCGCACCCGAAGTTCCACTTCGGTCCGCCCTTGTCGGTGGGGATCGCCTCGGAGACGGAACTGTTCGATGTGGAGCTGGAAACGCCGTGGCAGCGCGACTTCGCCGGGAGGCTCAATCAGAGGCTGCCCGTCGGATTCCGGGTCCTGGAGGGCAGGCCGTTGCCCGAGGTGGCCGGGATGCGGCGCAGGAGCCTCTCCGCCGACGCTGCGCTCGGGCGATACGAGGCGGATCTCTCGAGGCTCGAGCAAGGGCGCAACGGAGACGGGCGGCTGGGGCGGATCGTCACGGATCTCGCCCGCTTCCGCGATGCCGCGGAATGGATCGTGCGCAAGCACCAGGAGCGGATCCCCGATGCGGAGATGCCGAAGGACTGGGAAGGGATCTACGATCGTTTCCCGGAAAAGGGGCGGACGACCGACGAGCGAACGATCGATCTGAAACGGGGAGTCCTCGATCTGGAGTGGGATGCCGGAGCGGCGCGGCTTCGGATGACGCTTCGCATCCTCGATCCAGCGGGGCACGCCACGAATCCGATGCGCGTGCTCTCGGGCATCTTCGGCATCGAGCTCGAGAGCCAGGCGCGCTGCGCCGTCCGGCGGGAGGCGCTCATGCGGGAGGACGGGACGCTCCTCTAGCCGGCCACTCGTCAGGATCCGGGCCCCTTGCGATGGGCTTGCCGCGGGGGGGCGCTCTCCACCCGCGGACGCGGCCTGTCAAGCCATCTAAGAAGGTAACCCGCGTGGGTATCATCAAGCCGTTTGAGATGTAACCCGACCGACCCCTCCTCGACTTGCCAGGGTGCTGATTCGGTCGAGTTTGCTCTCGATCGCCTTGGCCAGCTCGAACGGGTCCGTGGTCGCTCGGACCAGCAGGAGATGCTCGAGGATCGGCTTGGAGGCGGCCGGGCAGCGCCGGAGGCGATCCAATGGGGTCGCCGGCTTGTCGTAGATCCGCCGGACTCGGGAGCCCACTCGTTCCCGACGAACCAGTTTCACCGACGGCTGGAAGAGATTCATCATGATGCTGAGCTCGTTCTTGTAGAGGTCATTCATGAGTCTGACCGCCGAGGATCCCTCGTAGCAGTCCCAGCCGAAGATCTTGCGGACATGGGTCCAGTTCTTTTGCTCGATGTGGGCGTTGTCGTCCTTCTTGTATGGCCGACCCCTGGTGAATTGGATCCCGTGCCTCTTGGTGTAGTGGACCAGGTGAGCATTGAGGAACTCGCTGCCGTTATCGGAGTCGATCCCCCGCAGCTTGAACGGCAGGCTCATCCGCATCTCCTCGAGGGCGAAGACGATGCCATCTTGGCCCTTGCTGAGGACCGCTCGAGTGACGGTCCACGTCGTATGGATGTCCGTGACATTCAAGGAGAAGACCGCCTGTCCCTCCGCAGCCTCGCTGGAATGGGACACCAGGTCGATCTCCGTGAACCCAGGGACCGAAACGTCCCACCGATCGGTCCTGATGGGGACTTGGTGCTTCAGGAGGGTGCCCGGCTTGGTCCGGCCGTACATCCGGTGCCGGAGTTCCGACTTCTTCGACTGCAGACGTCGATCGATCTGACGAGGGCTGATGCGCATGAGCTGGCGCTCGGTGGTCCGGCTCAACGGGATACGCTTTCGCAGCCAAGGCAACCACATCGGGAGCATCGCTTTCAGGCGAATCGACCAAGGGTATCCGGCTGCCTTCCAGACGAGCATCAACGCTCGGATCACATCCGGTCCGTAATGGGGAGTGCGGGGTCTGCGAGGCCCGGGACGGGCCGGTGGACACGGCTTGGCAAGCAGCCGGATCGCGTACTTCCGGCTGTAACCGCACACCCGGCAGAACTCATCCAGGATCGGGCCCTTCGCCTTCGTGGAGGCCCGCCGGTACCGTCCATGAATCGCTCGCAAGTACTCGCGCCGTCCCATGCTTGTCATCTCCCACCCTCCGGAAGGAGGGTTACCTTTTAGATGACTCGACGATCTACCCCTGGGTTACATCTTGGACGGCTCGATGCG
>JAXDAY010000004.1:0-283133 GCA_034679345.1 Candidatus Eiseniibacteriota bacterium | reverse complement strand
ACCTCATCCACCGTCCGTCGTTCGACGGCCAACCCCCTGTTCCCGGCGAATCTGACCGACTTGCTGCTGCGCCACGGCCAGGCGGGCCACCGCAGGGAGACCATCGCATTCGCCAAGCGCCGGCAGGCAGCGCTCGAGCGGGTGGCGATCTTCGCGATCTGGCGCAACTTCATCAAGAGCCAGCGGGAGAAGAAGCCCGGTCCGACGGCGGCCATGCGCGCGGGTCTGCTGGATCGGCCGCTGGGGTGGCCCGAGCTGCTCGAGCGGCGAAGGTTTCCGCGCAGCCATCTCCTGCCCGGGCCGTGGTGGTCGTATTACTGGCGGCAGATACGGACCTTAGCCTTGGGCGAACGACAGACGACGCACCATCTCAAGTACGCGTTCTAGGAGACGGGAAAGGAGGAGATGCGGCCGATGCGATGCCGGGTCAACGGATGATGGCGACGGCCCGGGTCTGAGGCTCCGGATGGAGATGAGGAGACTATGGGTCTCCCGCCACCTCCAATCTCCGCGCCACAACCATCAGGTCTCCTTCTTGCGGACGCTGACGGCCTTCATCCCCTTGGGACTGGACTCGACGTCGAACTCTACGAGCTGCCCCTCCTGGAGGCTCTTGAAGCCTTGCCCCTCGATGGAGCTGAAGTGAACGAAGATATCGGGGGAACCGTCATCCTGCTGGATGAAGCCGTACCCCTTCGCGTCGCTGAACCACTTGATTCTTCCAACTGGCATGATGCCCCCCGTACGACAAAAAAAGTGCGCGCGGGGACGCGGCTATGACGCCGCGCTCCCCGCGATACCGACTGACGCCCATTGTTCGATCACTTCCGAACACTCCAGTGAATCAGAATACCATCCGCTCGGCGAACCGTCAACTCCGCCCGGATTGAAACCGTCAGGACTCGATCATCTCCACGTTGGCCCGCGGAAGCACGGCCTCCTCGCCCGACTCGAAGCGGACCCGAAGGACGCGAACCAGGGCCTCCGTCTCGAGCTTCTGAAGCTCCGGCGGCAGATCACGCACGACACCGAGACGCCCGAAGTGGGGCATCCGGATCACCCGGATCTGGCTGCCGACCGTGAGCCCCTCGCTGAGCGACTCCGCCGGCCGCAGGCTCTTACTTCCCGCGAGAGGGATGACGATCTCGGGCCGCATCACGCCGGCCCGAATCTGCGTCGCCCCGTTGACGGACACCTTCTGCCCCTCCTGCGAGCGAAGCAGATCAAAGGTGCGCCGCGCCATCGTCATCGCCCCGAATCCCTCGGTGATGACGACGGTGCAGCCGATCGTCTCGGTCCCTGTGATGGCCACGCCGAGGTCGTAGCCGAGCAGGGCCCGGAGATCCTGATCGTCGAGGCCTCCCACCACGATCGCCTTGACCCCCGCCTCCACCGCCTTGCGCAGGGCGGGAATCCGCACGAGCGAGCCCCCCACGATCACCTTGCCCCGGTGCTCCGGGCGGATGTGGCCCTCGGTCAGCTCCTCGTCAGGGCCCTTCGTCGCGACCTGGAGAAGCCCCACCGTCTCCCCGCCGACCCCGAAGATCCCTTGGAGGAACGCCCCTTCGCACTCCACGACGACCCCTTCATCGGGCACCACCTCGGTGATCGTCCCGTCGATGTAGGCGTCCACTTCCACGGGGATCGGCGGCTCGCGGATGATCACCTGGCCCGTCACGTCGGAGATGCTCTCGATCGTTCCTTGCACGGGCGAATGGCAGTGCGACTTGAACAGGCCGAAGAAGGACTTGTTCGTCGCGAAGATCTCGTCTTTCTCGACCCGATCGCCCTCCTTCTTCAGCATCAGCTCCCGAAGGTCTTGCTGGTGGACCCCAAGGATGCTAGCAGCCTTGACCGGTTGCACGTTTCCGGGCAGCTCGGTGCGGGCGACGACGGTCTCCGCCGTGACGACATCGCCCAGCTTGACGACTACCTGCCCCTTGAGCGGCAGGCGACGGACCTTGGCGATCTTCGCCCGCTCCGTGACCCGGAGACCGGGCGTATATGCGTGGGCCACCGAAGCCCCCCTTTCCCTAGCGCCCTATCCCAGAGGGACCGGCGACCGTCCTGCTGAACTCAGGCGGATAGACATCCAACGACTCGCACCATTCCACGAGCTTGCGGATCCGCTCCTGGGACTCCTTGGGCAGTCCGAACGGCTGGCGTCCCCTGCAGTCGAGAATGACCCCGACGACTCCGCCTTTGAGGTTCGTCTTGAGGCTCTTTCCTTTGCCGGCGCCGACGTCGACCCCTCCCGCCGGCTCGAGGATCGATTCTGCCACTTCTCCCGCCGCCAGGTCGATTCGCTTCACCGCCCCATAGGGAACCTCGTGCGTCTCGCTCCTCCCCCCTGGAAGAACGAGCGTCGCCTTCAGGCAGCGTGCGCCCTCCTTGCCGGCGCCGACCGGCGCCACCGCGGTGCCAAGCCGGACCAGGCAGTCGTTGTAGAAGACGTCGATCGCCGCCTTGCGGCGCAGCTCTCCTCGGGGATCCTGCTCCGGGGCGTCCGCGAGGACGCCCAGCTGGGGCATCATGAAGATCGAGTCGACCGCGAGTTCCGTGATCCCCTCCGGGAGGAAGGCGTCGAGCATCATCAGGGCCGACTGCACGCGGCGCGGCGCGTGCGAGAGCACGCCGCCGGAGCCGACGAGGAGATCGAGCGCGCCCAGGCTGATCAGGCTCTCCCCGCTCCCCGTCTGGTCGAAGGTGTCCGAGATCGTCCGCTCCTTCTGGACTCCCTTCAGCCCCACGGCGAGATTCTTGTGCTGCTCGAAGGCGAGGCGCAGGGCCTCGCGGGAGATTGCCTGCTCGATCAGCAACTCCTCGAGGGCCTGTGGGATCGTGGTGGGGCGGATCATCTTGTTCTTGATCCGATTGCGCAGGTCCCCCTCATCGATGTCGAACGGGATCCAGCGCAGGATGTTCTCGAGCTTCGCCTCGGCGAGGACGTTGGAGATCGAGTAGCTCATCCCCAGGTTCGCGCTCACCGTGCGCACGAAGACGTCCTGGAAATAGCTGAAGACGTCGGTCGTGGCGCCCCCGATGTCGACTCCGATCACCTGGATCTTGTCGCGCCGAGCTGCTTCCTGGACCATGTCGCCGACGGCTGCCGGGGTCGGCTTGATCGGGTTGGGATCGGTCCAGTCCATCAGCTTCTGATAGCCCGGGGCATGCTTCATCACATGCTCCATGAACTGATTGTGGATCTCGTGGCGCGCGGGCATCAGATTCTCCCGCTCCATGACGGGTCGGATGTTGTCGGTGATCACGAGGGCCGCCTTGTCCCCCAGCCGTGCCTCGACCTCCGTTCGCGCGTCCTTGTTGCCCGCGTAGATGATCGGCAGCTCATATCCTGCCCCGAGCCGCGCCTTCGGGTCGGCGGCGGCGATGATCTCGGCGAGCTCCACGACATGGGTGACGGCCCCACCGTCGATTCCTCCCGAGAGGAGGATCATGTCGGGACGCAGATCCCGGATCCGCCGGATCTTCTGGTGCGGAAGCCGGCCATCGTTGGAGGCGATGATGTCCATCACGATGGCTCCGGCGCCCAGCGCGGCCCGCTCCGCCGACTCTCCGGTCATCGAGCGGACGACTCCGGTCACCATCATCTGGAGCCCGCCGCCCGCGCTCGAGGTCGACACATAGAGATCGACCCCTTCCTTCTCGGTCGCGGGCGTGATGATGCGCTCTCCATCGAGCAGCCGCCGGCCCGCCAGCTCCTCGGCCTCCATGATGGCGTTCAGCACGCCGCGGGTCACATCCTCGAAGGGAGCCTCCACGGTCGTGGGCGCCTCGCCACGAACGATCAGACGGTAGAGATCGCCCTTCTTGGCGATCAAGATCGCCTTGGTCGTGGTCGACCCGCAGTCGGTCGCCAGAATCCAGTTCAGCTCTTTCGCTTGCGAAACCATCGACTCCTCGGTTCCCCTTTCGCTTCCTTCCGTGCCTTCTTTGCCTCGCGTTCGGCGCGAGCCCGCTCGTCCTCCACTTCCTCGACCTTGCGGATCAACCGCTCCACGTTTGCACGATCCTCAAGGAGGGCCGTGAACCGGTCGTAGCTCCTCAGATTCAGGAACGCCTTCACGAAAGGCTCGAGGAAGACGAGCGCCTGACTTCCCACGAACGAGAGCGGCTTCGTCGACTCGAGGAAGAAGACCGCCGGAACGGCAAGTCCCATCCTCACGATCCGATCTGCGACCGCCCGCAAGAGCGCCTCGTCCGAGTCGATCCCCTCCCCGCCCGGGGACGGAGTCAGGCCGCCGTCGCGTTCTTGTTTCGATTCGATAGCGTAATCCACTCCGTATCCGGCCCGAGGCGGGCCCGAAGGTACTCCAGTACCGCCTCACGATTCTCCCTGGGCAAGCGTACCCGGATCGCCCGGTATTCCTCCAGCCAGGAAGCCTTCCGGAAGGGGCTCAAAACGACTCCCGCCGGCTCCACCACGCAACGTCGAAACGCCTTCCACTCCCGCTCGCTGCGCGAAAAGCGCCGGATCACCGTGATCCTCTCGGGCTCGAGGACGTAGCTCGCCGGGAAGTAGAAGGGCTCAAGCGACAGCAAGAGAACGAGAGCGGAAAAGACCGCCCAGAACCAGAGCCCCGTCCAGAAGTAGATCGCGATGCTCGCCGCGACGATGACCACCAGCACGGCGATCCCCAGGCGCGGCCGCTCGCGGAACGGATGGACGGTCCACTCGAGCCGCTCCTCGCTCACCCGCGTTCGGTCCCCTCGGTCGGCCTCCAGCGGAGGACGAGATTGCGCGCGGCCGCTCCCTCGTCGAGGCGCCGGACGGGGGTGTCGTGAGGCGCGCCGATGACCGTGTCGGGCTCCTCGCGCACCTCTCGGGCGATTTCCCGCAGGATCTCCCCGAGGGAGTCGAGACTCGCGCGGCTCTCGCTCTCCGTCGGCTCGATCATGAGGCAGTCATGCACGATCAGCGGGAAACTCACCGTCGGGGCATGAACCCCGTAGTCGAGCATCCGCTTGGCGACATCGCCGTTCTTCACGCCGTGCTTCTTCATCCATGTGCAGGAGACGACGAACTCGTGCATGCAGGGACCCGGGTAGGCGACGGGATAGTCCTGCTCGACCTGGCGCATGAGGTAGTTCGCGTTGACGATGGCGGCGCGCGAGACTCGCGCCAGGCCGTCGCAGCCGAGCGCCCGAAGATAGGCGAACGCCCTCAGGATGATTCCGACGTTTCCGACATAAGGGTGCAGCCGCCCCACCGACCCGGGACGGTCTTCCTCGAGGGCAAAGCGGCCGTCTTTCTCGACGATCACCGGAACGGGCAGATACGGCGCCAGCTTGGACCTCACGGCGATCGGCCCGGCCCCCGGGCCGCCGCCGCCGTGCGGGGTCGAGAAGGTCTTGTGGAGGTTGATGTGGACGATGTCGGCTCCCATATCCCCCGGGCGCGTCAGCCCCAGCATCGCATTGAGGTTCGCGCCGTCCAGATAGAGGAGCGCATCGACATCGTGGATGATGCGCGCCACCTCTTCGATCTCCGTCTCGAAGTGGCCGAGGGTGTTCGGATTGGTCACCATGATGGCCGCCGTCTCGGCGTCGACCATCCTGCGCAGCGCCTCGACGTCCAGCTTGCCGTCGCTCTTCGACTTGAGCTCCTTGACCTCGAAGCCGACCATGCGCGCCGTTGCCGGGTTTGTGCCGTGGGCCGAATCGGGAATGATGATCGTCTTCTTCCGATTTCCCTTCGCGTCGTGGTATTGGCGCACGAGGCGAATACCGAGAAGCTCCCCCTGCGCGCCGGCGGCCGGATGGAGGCTCACCTCATCCATCCCCACCACCTCGGCCAGTTCCCGGCCGAACCGGTGGAGCATGCCCAGAAGACCCTGCACGAGATCCTGCGGAGCCATCGGATGGAGCCCCGCGAGTCCCGGAAGCCCCGCGAGATCCTCGTTGATCTTCGGGTTGTACTTCATCGTGCACGAGCCCAGCGGGTAGATCGCCTTGTCCACATGATGGTTGAGGGCGGAGAGCCGGATGTAATGGCGCACGGCCTCCGGCTCGCGGACCTCAGGCAACCGCGGCGGCGCGGTGCGGATCGCGTAGGACGGGAGCGCGTCGTGGGCGGCAAGCTCCGGCACGTCGCTCGGCGGCATCCGATGGGCGCGATGGCCGGGCACGTTCCGATCGTAGATGAGCCTCAGATTGCGCTTGGCTTTCATGCGAGAACCCTCCCCATCGACGCGGCGAGCGAGTCGATCTCCTCGCGCGTTCGCTTCTCCGTCACCGCCACGAGGAGTCGGTCTCCCCAGGCGGGATTCACCCGCCCGAGATCGAAGCCGGCAAGGATTCCCGAGTCGCGGTAGACGCGATCGATCACCTGGGAGGCGGGTTTGGGGAGCCGAATGGCGAACTCGCAGAAGAAGGGGCCGAGGGGATCCCGCTTCACGCCAGGGATCTTCACCAGACGCGACTCCGCGTAGCGGGCCTTCTGGAGGCAGAGCTTGGACATCTCCGCCAGTCCCGCAGGGCCGAGGAGAGCCAAGGTGATGGTGAACCCCAGGGCGACGAGGTTGTTGTTCGTGCAGATGTTCGAGGTCGCCTTCTCGCGACGGATGTGCTGCTCGCGGGTCTGCAAGGTCAGAACGAAGCCGCGGCGTCCCTCCACGTCGACCGTCTCGGCGACCAGCCTTCCGGGGAGACGGCGCACCAGATCCTTCTTGCATGCGAACAGCCCGCAGGCGGGACCACCGTAGGAGGGCGGATTGCCGAGATTCTGTCCCTCGCCCACGACGATGTCGGCGCCCAACCGGCCCGGAGGCTCGAGGATTCCGAGAGATACCGGATCGGCCGAGACGACGAACAGGGCCCCTGCGGCGTGGGCCGCTTCGGCCAACTCGGCCAGATTCTCGATGCCGCCCAGGAAGTTCGGTTGCTGGACGACGAGCGCCGCGGTCCTGGAATCGCACGCCGCGGTGACCTCCGCGGCCGTGAGCGGGTTCTCGCCTCCCAGATCGACGAACTCGAGCCCGGGCGAATGGCCGTAGGTCTCCATGATCGCACGATGATGGGGGTGGAAGCTTCGCGCGACCAGGATCTTGGTCCGCGAGGTGGCGGTCGCGGCGAGGAGAGCCGCCTCCGCGGCCGCCGAGCCGGCGTCGTACATCGAGGCGTTCGCCACGTCCATGCCGGTCAGCTCGCAGACCATCGTCTGGAACTCGAAGATCGTCATGAGCGTGCCCTGCGCCACCTCCGCCTGGTAGGGCGTATAGGCGGTGTAGAACTCGCTTCGCAGGGTCATGTGGCGCACGACCGCGGGGATGTCGTGATCGTAGAGCCCCGCTCCGATGAAGGAGGGCGTGCGACGCGGGTCGTAGTTCCCGCGCTCCGCCTCGTCGAAGAGACGGCGCAGCTCCAGCTCGCTCATCCCCGGCGGAATCCCCACGGGACGCGTCAGCCGCAATGATTGCGGAAGCGCCTGAATCAGGTCGTCGAACCGCCCGACCCCGATGGCGGCGAGGAGATCCTTCTCCTCATCGGGGCTGTGGCCGGTGTACGGCATCTCAGTGGCCTCCTTCCAGCGACTTGACCAGCTCTCCGTACGCCTCCGGGGTGAGAAGGCCATCCAGCTCCGCGGGATCCTTCAGCGTGGCGCGGATCATCCAGCCTTCATCGTGAGGGGAGCGGTTGATGACTTCCGGATCGGCCTGGACCGCCGGATTCACTTCCACCACTTCTCCCGTGATCGGGCTGTTGATGTCGCTGGCCGCCTTCACCGCCTCGACGACCCCAAAAGCCTGCATCTGCTCGAGGCCCCTTCCCACAGCGGGCAGTTCGACGAAGGTGATCTCGCCCAGCGAGCTCGCCGCGAACTCCGTGATGCCGATCTTGACGAAGCCGGCGCCGTCCTGCTTCACCCACTCGTGTTCCTTCGTGTAACGGCAATCCTTCGGGATCATTTCCCCTCCTCCCCCCTAGCGGTGCGACGCGTTCTTGTAGAAGGGACGCTCGCAAACCACTGCATCGACGAGCGTGCCTCGTACATCGATTCCGATCCGGGTGCCTTTGGCGGCGAGCGCGGGCGGGACATAACCGAGCCCCATCCCGCGATTGCCCAGACTGGGACACGGACCGCCGCTCGTGACGACTCCCACGGGGCGGCCTTCGTGCAGGATCGCCTGACCATGCCGCCCGGGACGCGGGCCGGCGACCTCGAACCCGACGAGGATCTTCTCCACTCCCTGCTCCTTCTGCCGGAGCAAGACGTCCCTGCCGATGAACTCGCCTTTCTTGAGCTTCACCGTCCAGCCAAGCCCCGCCTCCAGCGGGGTCGTGGCCGTGTCGAGCTCGTTGCCGTAGAGGGCGTAGCACATCTCCATCCGGAGCGTGTCGCGCGCGCCGAGCCCAATCGCTGCGGCACCGCGCTGGATCAGAGCATCCCAGAGCGGGGCCGTATCCGTGGCCGGCAGGTAGATCTCGAAGCCGTCCTCGCCCGTGTAGCCATTTCGGGAGATCAACACATCCGGCTTTCCCTGGAGCGTGAAGGGGGCGTGCCGGTAGTAGCCGATCGCCTCGAGATCCCCGCCGACCAGGGGGGCGAGCATCTCCTGCGCCTTCGGCCCCTGCACGGCGATCTGCCCCCAGGCGTCGCTTCGGTCCTCCAGGACGACGCCGCTCGGCTTGCGCGACTCGAGCCACTCCCACATCGGACGCCGGTTCGATGCGTTGACGACCATGAGGCATGAGCTCGCGAAGCGGTAGACGGTCACATCGTCGATCACGCCCCCGGCCGGATTGCAGACGGGCGAGTAGATCAGCTGGCCCGGCGCGGCCTTGACGATGTCATTGGTCAGAAGCGACTGGAGGAAGTCGATCGAGCCGGTTCCTCCAATGAAATAGCGGCCCATGTGGGAAACGTCGAAGATCCCGCACGACGTCCGGACGATCTCATGCTCCTTGAGCTGTCCTGCCGGATACTGGATGGGCATCTCCCAGCCCGCGAAGCCCACGAGCTTCGCCCCATCCCGCGAGTGCTGAGGCCACAACGGAGTCCTGCGCAGCCCCTCTCCCATCATCCACCTCCCCTGGCGGTAATCGTTTTCGGCACAACGCGTTCACTCTAGGCGCGGGGCAGGGGGGTGTCAAGTGAGGCCGGGCGCGCGGAGGCCGCTGCGGCGCGGATGCCCACGGCGATGCGGCTGGCCGTTCAGCGTGTCCCGTCAGGGGCTGCAGAAACGACGGCCCCCCATCCAGACCTGTCCGAAGACGGAGAAGTCCCCGGCGTCCATCGCGCCGTCGTTGTTGTAGTCATGGCACGAGGCGCCTCCCATTCCCCCATTCCACGCCATGCCAAAGGTGGCAAAGTCGAGCACCGTGACGGAGAGCGAGGAGCGTCCGGCGATTCCCTCATTGTCGTGGCCCGCATAATCGGGACTCACGAGGCTCTGGAAGTTTCGGACCTCCACGCCGTTGGCGCGGATCACCACGGCGCCCTGCCCCTTGTAGCAGCCGCCGCCGGCAATGTTGAACTCCGCGACCCCGTTGGCGTCCGTGGTGGCCGTCACGACCGACGAGCCGCAGAGCCTCGTTCGCTCCTCGCCGAGTCCGCTCAGGCTGACGACAACGATCGCGTCGGGAATCGGCACGCAATCGTTGTTCTTGATCGTCACGGTGAAGGACCCTGCCGCGTGGGGAGAGCCGCCGTCGAGATCCGGGATCATGAGCAGTCGCTGGGTCGTGTCGAGACTCGTGGAGACGCAGATCGGATCGGGCATGTCGGCGAGAGCGACTCCACTCATGAAGAGGGTGATGAGCAGGGCCCACGCTGGAGCGCGCATTTCGGGTGCCTCCTTGCGAACGTTTGCGGCACAAGGATACACCCGCGTTGGAGCGGGAGACAACTCCGCTCAGCCGCGGGCGCCCCTGGCCGCGCGGGCGGACAGCGAGCGGGCTTGCGCAATCCCGAATCCGGGAGTTCCGCGGAGCGCCGCGCCCGTATGCGACTTCCGGTTCCGCGCGACCTCCTCCGGCGTTCCCGTCGCGACGATCCAGCCGCCCTCGTCGCCTCCCTCGGGTCCCAGGTCGATCAGATGATCTGCGGAACGGATCACATCGAGCTGGTGCTCGATCACGACGACGGTGTTGCCCTGATCGACCAGCTTGCCGAGAACCTCGAGAAGGATCCGGATATCCTCGAAGTGAAGCCCCGTGGTCGGCTCATCGAGGATGTAGACGGTCTTGCCGGTGGCGATCTTCGAAAGCTCGGTGGCGAGCTTCACCCTCTGCGCCTCGCCGCCGGAGAGGGTCGTCGCGGGCTGGCCGAGGTGGAGGTAGCCCAAGCCCACGTCGCGCAGGGCCGTGAGCCGCCGCCGCAGGACGGGCACGCTCTCAAAGAAGGCGCCGGCATCCTCCACGGTCATTTCCAGGATTTCCGCGATGCTCTTCCCCTTGTAGGTCACCTCGAGCGTCTCGCGGTTGTAGCGCTTGCCCGCGCAGACTTCGCAGCGCACGTATACGTCGGGAAGGAAGTGCATCTCGATCTTCACGACCCCGTCGCCGCCGCACGACTCGCAACGTCCCCCCTTCACATTGAAGGAGAAACGGCCCGGGCGGTATCCGCGCACCTTCGACTCCGGGAGTCGGGCGAAGAGGTCGCGGATCTCGGTGAATGCGCCTGTGTAGGTCGCCGCGTTCGACCGCGGCGTGCGTCCGATCGGGGTCTGGTCGATGTTGACGACCTTATCGACCGCATCGAGCCCGCGGATCGCGCGGTGGGCCCCCGCGATGGGACCGGTGTGGTGGAGCGTTCGCGCCAGCGCCCGGTAGAGGATGTCGTTGACGAGGGAACTCTTGCCGGATCCAGAGACCCCCGTCACGCAGACGAACTGGCCGAGGGGAAAGCGCGCGTCGATCGACTTCAGGTTGTTGTGCGTGGCGCCGAG
The DNA here is from genome assembly GCA_034679345.1 of Candidatus Eiseniibacteriota bacterium. GTDB lineage: Bacteria > Eisenbacteria > RBG-16-71-46 > CAIMUX01 > VGJL01 > JAXDAY01. Next base: position 272,226 of record JAXDAY010000004.1, on the reverse strand, counting down.
AACCTCGACGAATCGTCCGCTCGGCGCGCGCCGGCGGGCCGGCATCGGGATCGCGCGCCTTCCCGAGAGATAGTGTCCGGTGAGGGACGTGGGATGGCGCATCACTTCATCGGGAGTTCCGGCCGCGACCAGCTCGCCGCCATGCTTGCCGGCCCCCGGCCCGAGGTCAACCAGATGGTCGGCCGCGCGCATCGTATCGGCGTCGTGCTCGACGACGATGACGGTGTTCCCCAGATCGCGCAGGCGCTTGAGGGTCGCGAGGAGCCGCTCGTTGTCCCGGTGGTGGAGGCCGATCGAGGGCTCATCGAGGATATAGAGGACCCCGACCAGCTGGCTGCCGATCTGCGTGGCGAGGCGGATCCGCTGCGCCTCTCCGCCGGAAAGCGTCCCCGAGGCGCGGTCGAGGGTGATGTAGCCGAGCCCCACGTCCATGAGGAACTGAAGGCGGTCGCGGATCTCTTTCAGGACGGGCCCCGCGATCTCCATGTCCCGCTTTCCCGGCGCGAGTTCCCCCAGAGCCCCCAGGGCTCCCCCGACGGAGTGAGCCGTCCAGTCTGCGATCGACCTCGAACCGATGCGCACCGCGAGGCTCTCGGGCCGCAGGCGCGCCCCCCCGCAACCGGGGCAGGGATGCGGACTCATGAAGGTCTCGATCCACGCTCGGATATCCTCGGATTGCGACTCCCTGTAGCGGCGGGTCAGGTTCCCGATGATCCCCTCGAAGGAGCTCTTCCAGCGGAACTCGCCTCGCTCGCTCTTGTGGCTGACCTGGACCTCCTCCTTGCCGGTGCCGTAGAGGAGCAGATCGCGGGCCTTCTTGGGCAACTTCCTCCATGGGGTCTCGAGACTGAAACCGTACTGGCGGGCAAGGGACTTCAGGATCGAGCCGTGCCAGCCGCCCTCCGGCTGCCGGAAAACGGGAAGCGCCCCCTCCGCCACGGAGAGATCCGGGTCGCTGATCAGAAGTTCCGGGTCGACCTCCATGAGGCTGCCGAGCCCCTGGCACTTGGGGCACGCCCCATAGGGGCTGTTGAAGGAGAAGTTGCGGGGGTGAAGCGTCTCGAAGCTGATCCCGCACTTGGGACAGGCTGATTCCTCGCTGAAGACCTGCTCCTCCCCCGCCTCGGGGACGATGATCGCCGTCCCGCTGCCCACGGACAGCGCGGTCTCGATCGAGTCGGCGATTCTCCTGCGGCGGGCAGCCTCGATCGAGAGACGGTCGACGACCACCTCGATCGTGTGCCGCCGGCTCTTGGCCAAGGCGATCTCCTCCTCGAGGCTCGTGATCTCCCCATCGATTCGAACGCGCAGGAATCCCTGCCGGCGGAGGAGGTCAAGCTCCTTGCGGTACTCCCCCTTCCGTCCGCGGACCAGAGGCGCCAGCACCTGCGCCTTCTTGCCTGCGTGGGCGGCGAGCACGCGGTCGAGGATCTCATCGATCGACTGCCGCGCGATCGCCCGACCGCAGCGGTGGCAGTGCTGGACTCCGATCCGCGCGAAGAGCACGCGCAGGTAGTCGTAGATCTCCGTCGTCGTCGCGACGGTGGAGCGCGGGTTGTGTCCCGCCGTGCGCTGTTCGATCGAGATGGCGGGCGAAAGCCCCTCGATCTGATCGACGTCGGGTTTCTCCATCTGGCCGAGGAACTGCCGCGCGTAAGCCGAGAGCGACTCGACGTAGCGCCGCTGGCCCTCCGCGTAGAGAGTGTCGAAGGCGAGGCTTGACTTGCCCGAACCGCTCACGCCGGTCACCACGGTGAGCTTGTCCCTGGGGATGGACAGGGTGAGGTTCTTGAGGTTGTGCTCGCGGGCTCCTCGGATCTCGATGCTCTTCATGAGGGGATCATACTGCACCGCGGATCACTCGTACCGCAGGGCCTCGACCGGATCGAGGCGGGAGGCCCGCCACGCAGGGAACATCCCGAAGAAGAGGCCGATGGAGGCGGAACCGGCGACCGCGATGAGGATCCAGGGCACGCTCACGGCGGCCGGCACAGGGAAGACCTTCGAGAGGATGAACGCGAGACCCTGCCCAACGATGATCCCCACCACCCCTCCGCCCGCGGTCAGCACGGAGGCCTCCATGAGAAACTGCCCGAGGACGTCGCGGCGCCTGCAACCCACGGCCATGCGCAAACCGATCTCCCGCGTCCGCTCGCGCACCGAGACGAGCATCATGTTCATCACGCCGATTCCGCCCACCATGAGACCAATCGAGGAGATGAGAACCATCACGAGGTAAAAGCCTTGTGTGACCTGCTTGTAGATCTGCATGAGGTTCTCGGGAGAGGTGATGCCGAAATCGTTCGGCTGATCGGCCCGCACTCCCCGGCGGCGGCGCAGCAGCTCCTCGATTTGCTCCTTCGCCACCTCGGCGAGCCGCGGGCTCTGCGGCTGCGCGAGGATGTAGTCGACCGAGTTGCCGTACCCCAGCGAGCGTGCGACCCGGCTGATCGGAAGAACCACCTGCTGGTCCTGATCCTGCCCGAAGAATTTCCCCTTGGAGCTGAGCACCCCGACGACGAGGTATTCCCCGGTCCCCACCCGAACCCGGCTCCCCAGATCCCCGCCGGTCGGGAAGAGGAGATCGGCCACGCCCGTCCCGATCACGCAGACAGCCGCCGCGTGGCGGACATCGTCATCCGTCAACGCGCGCCCCCTTGCGATTCCCCAGTTCCCAGCCGGGAAAAAGTCCGGAGTCCCGCCGCTGACGCTGATCGTCTTCGTCTCGACCCCCGCGTAGGAGACCTTCCACATCGCGCCGATCTCCGGCGAGACCGCCGCCACGGCGGGGCAGGAGCGGCGGATCGCTTCCGCATCCTCGAGGGTGAGGTCCTTGCGCGGCTTGCGCTCCTCCATCCCGCCCACGTGGATCCCCGCCTCGTACTTGGAGATGAAGAGCACCCCCGTCCCGAGCGAACCGATCTGACGGGTCACCGAGTCGTTCAAGCCCTGGATCATGCTCACCATGGCGATCACGGTGGCGACGCCGATGATGATCCCGAGCAGCGTGAGCCCCGAACGAAGCTTCTGCGACCAGATGGTCGTGAGAGCCATCCGGACGTTCTCCCAGGCGATGCTCCGACGCCTCCGATCAGGTCTCATAGCGAAGAGCCTCGACCGGAACGAGCCGGCTCGCCCGCATTGCGGGGTAGATCCCGAAGAAGAGCCCCACGGAGGACGCCAGCAAGAGCCCGATCACGATCGACCAAGGCCGGATCGTGGCCGGAAGAGGCGTGGCCGCGTGCAGCACGATCGCTGTCGCCGAGCCCAGGATGACGCCGATCAGTCCTCCCAGGAGCGAGAGAAGAACCGCCTCGGAGAGGAACTGGGTCAGCACGTGCCCGCGGCGAGCGCCGACGGCGCGACGGATGCCGATCTCGCGGGTGCGTTCCGTGACGGAGACGAACATGATGTTCATGATCACGATCCCGCCGACCAGAAGCGAGATCGCCACGATCCCCACGGTGAGCCCGAAGATCCCCTTCGTCAGGTTCTGGTAGAGGGTGTAGAGCATCTCGGAGGTGAAAACGTTGAAATCGGGCTCATCCCACGGGTTGAGGCCGCGCCGGAGCTTCATCAGCAGCTCCGCCTCCTCCTGCGCCTCGGCCATCGTCTCCGCGCTCGTCGCGCGGATGTTGATCTCGAGGTTGTCCCTCATCCCGTAGTACTTGGCATAGGTCGTCACCGGCACGAGAACGACATTGTCCTGCGACTGCCCCAACACCGAGCCGCGGGGTTTCAAGAGCCCGACGACGAGCAGACGGTGCCGCCCGACTCGCAGCTCCTGACCGATCGGATCGACCGGATCGAAGAGCTTCTCCCGGACTTGCTCGCCGATCACCGCGACCGCCGCGCGTCCCTGCAAATCCTCGCGCGTCAGATGCCGGCCGGCCACGATGTCGAGGGTGCGCAGCTCCTCGACCCCTTCGCCCACTCCGACCACCACGGCTCCGCTCGCCTCCTCGCGTCCCCGCTTCAGGGTCTCCCGCCGGGAGACGATCGGCACGACCGCAAGGGCGTTTCGCATCTGCCTGGAGAGGGCGGCCGCGTCGTCGAGGGTGAGGTCCCTGCGGCGCAGCATCTTCAGATACGAGTCGTAGTCGGTGTCGAACCCGAACTTCGTAATGGTGAAGGTGTGGCTCCCCGTCGAGAGGATCTGCTCCGAGACGTAACGGTTCAACCCATCGATGATCGCCACGACGGCAACGACCGATCCGACAGCGACCACATTGCCGAGAATCGTGAGAAACGATCGCAAACGGTTCGCCCAGAGAACGTCCAGGGCGAGCCGCAGCGCCTCGAGAATGCTCATCCGTCCCGTCCGCCCGAACGTGGCACAGGGGCGTCCGAGGCGATCTTTCCGTCGAGGATCCGGATGACGCGATGGGCATGGCGCGCGATCCCCTCGTCATGGGTGACCAGGATGACGCTGTTACCGTCGCGATGGATGCGATCGAAGACGCCAAGGATCTCCTCGCCTGTCTTCGAATCGAGGTTTCCCGTCGGCTCGTCCGCGAGGATCAAGCTCGGGTCGGTCACCAGGGCGCGGGCGATCGCGACTCTCTGCCGCTGCCCGCCGGAGAGCTCGTTCGGCCGGCGCCGCCACTGCTCGGTGAGCCCCACTTGCTCCAGCGCGCGCATGGCCCTTATCTTGCGCTCCGCCCGGGGCACTCCCGCATAGACCAGAGGCAGATCGACGTTGTGCAGGACATCCGCGCGGGGCAGAAGATTGAAGGTCTGGAAGACGAAGCCGATCTCGAGATTGCGGATGCGGGCCAGCTCGTCGTCCGCCAGTCCCTCCACCGGCCGGCCGTTCAGGTGATAGCTGCCCGATGTGGGCGTGTCGAGACAGCCGATCAGGTTCATCAGGGTCGACTTGCCGCTGCCCGATGGGCCCATGATCGCCACGAACTCGTTTTTTCGGATCTCGAGATCCACCCCCGCAAGAGCGTGGACTTCCTCCTGACCGACTCGATAGATCCGCCAGATGCCTCGCAACTCGATCAGGACGCCATCATCGACCATGGCTCAATCCCCTGCCGACGCGTCGGCGGACTCTTCTTTGCGTTCCTTCTTCTTCTTCTTCTCGAGCCGCACCGGATCCTGGTCGGCCAGCTTGCGCAGCGTCTTGTAGGGTCCGACGATCAGAGGATCGCCTACATTGATTTGCCCCCGCACCTCGACATGGGTCTCGCCGCGCAGAAGCATCGTGACCGGCACGAAGCGAGCCTTTCCGTCGTCGAAGAGGAAGATCCCTTCGACCAGGTTTCGCGATTCCGGCCCGGTTGTGTCGCTCACCTCCCCCGCGGGGCCGTCCCCGGCCCGCTTTTTCTTCCAGCGATCGACCACCGACTGGGGCCGCGCCGTGAGCGCCTGCAATGGCACGACGAGGCTTGAGTCGCTCTGACCGGTCAGGATCTCCACATCCGCGTTCATCCCAGGCCGCAACGACGGGGGCGGATCCTGCAGGAGCACGGCGACCTCGAAGTTGGTCGCTTCCTGCGCCGCGCCCGTCGTGCCCCGCCCGGAGGAGCCGACGCGTGTGACTGTGCCGGCGACCGAGGTGTCGGGAAGGGCGTCGACGAGCACCCGGCAGCTCTGCCCGGGAGCCACCTGAACCACGTCGGTCTCGTCCACGTCCGCGAGCACCTCCATCGCGGAGAGATCGGCCAGCGTGAGGATCACCGTGCCGGGATTGTTCATCGTCCCTGTGAGGACATTCTCGCCGACTTCCACGTTGAGCTGCGTGATCGTGCCGTCGAGCGCGGCCACGAATACCGTCTCCCGGAGGTTCTTCTCGGCCTCGACCAGGGCCGCCTGAGCCCGGCGGATCTCCTCTTTCGCTGCGTCGAGGCGGGCCTCGGCAACTTCGGCCCGCGTGCGCATCGCAGTTCGGTCGGCCTCGGAGACCAGTCCCTGCTCATACATCGCCTCGCTGCGATCGAAGTTCTGCCTCACCTCGCGCAGCTCGGCCTCGGCGAGGCCCACGTTCGCCTGGCCCGATTCGATCTGGGCGCGCACTTGCTGGACCAGCGAGCGGTAGCGCTCGTCGTCGAGGCGCAGGAGGAGATCGCCCTTTGCCACCCTCTGGCCTTCCTGCACGGCCAGCTCCGCCACGCGTCCGATCACGTTGCTCGAGACCTGCACCTGCGTCACCGGCTGGATCTTCCCGGGAGCGCGCACCCAGGCTTCGATCCGCCGCGTCCCGATCTCCTCGGTCTTGACCTCCGCTCCCTTCTGCGACTTCTTCGGCTTCAGGTTCGCAGCGATCAGGGCCCCCACGACGACAACGCCCAGAATGATGAAGAGCGCCTGCCGCGTCCCCTTGCGCATCACTGGCCTCCCGGCGCGCCGGGCGTCACGACGCCCCGCGCCCTCCATGCGGACATGAGTCTACCGACCCAGGGCCCGATCGAGCAGCGCGCGGGCGATCTGGTGGGCGATCCGGGCGTTGACGTGGGACGTCTTGGCCCGGGTCCGCTCGACCTGGGCGTTGTTCAGCTCGAGGATGGTGCCGCCCCCATTCCGGTAGAGGGCTTCCTGGAGCTTGAAGCTCTCCTCGGCGAAGGCCACCGCCTCCTCTGCCGCGCGGATCTCCTCGGTGGCGTTCTTGATCGCGATGCGCGCCTCGCGGACCGCGAGGGCGGCATCGAGCTCCTCCTGCCGCCGCGCTTCGGCGAGGCTGTAGACGTTCGCCTTGCTCCTCCTGATCCCGCCGATCGTCGAGAAGCCGTCGAAGATGTTCCAGCGCAGACCGACCGACCAGCGCCACCCGGCGTCGTCCTTGATCGCCCCGGTGTCCATCAAGTCCCCGAGGTCGTCGAAGATCCCCCCCCGCTGCGTCACCGTCTTCGAGTAGGAGAGATCAGCGAAGACGCTCGGAAACTGGCCCCAGACGGCGGAGCGATAGCGAAGCCGGGCGCCCTGCAGATCCTGGGCTGCGCGGCGCACCTCGGGCCTGGACTCGAGAGCCTCGGCGATCAGGACGCTCTCGTCATCGCCGGCAGGCGGCGGCTCGTCCATGTCGCGGCTGATCTCCAGGGAATCCTCCACGCGCATCCCGAGCAGGACGGCGAGCCGGGCGCGCTCATGGTCGACCGTGTTGCGCGCGGCGATCTCCTCCCGCTCGGCGTTCGCGCGATTGACCCTCGCCTGCAGAACGTCGCTTCGCGCCACCGAGCCGACCTCGAAGAGCGCCTCGGACCTGCGGAGCTGGTCCTCGCTCACGCTGAGGGCTTCGCCCGCGACCTCCTCGAGCAAGATCGCGCGCAGCAGCACGAAGTACCGCTCGCGCACGGCCAAGAGGAGATCCGCTTCGCTTCCGCGGAGCGACTCCCTGGCGCTCGCGAGGTCGGCGCCCGCGGCGCGATAGCCATAGAGGCCCGGGAGGTTCACGATCGGCTGGGAGAGGCCGACCGAGTGGGAGTAATTGTCGTCGACGCGTCCCGTCACCGGGAGGCCCGTGCGCGGATCGATCACGGCGACTCCGTAGGAGCTCGTGCTCTGCGACCGGGAGAGATTGTAGGAGAGATCGGGCAAGAACGCGCTCATGCCTGCGAGCCTCGAAGCCGCCGCGCCTCTCAGCTGGGCGCGCGCTTGCGCCAGGCCAGGGTTGTTCTTCACAGCCAGATCCTCGCATTGCCGGAGCGTCAGCTGCTCGGCATGCGCGGCGCCCGCGGGCGTCAGCGCCCAGGCCGCCGCGACCAGCAGCCACTTCGCTCTCCTCAACCGGTCGAATCGAAAACGCATCGCGACTCCTCCTTCGTGTGCCGCCCCATCCGCAGTCCTACGCAGGCGGCAACCGCGGGGTTTCCTTCGAACTGCCGTTCGCCGCTCTAGCTTCCGGCGCCCTCGGCCCGGCTCCCCAAGGCGATGTTCCGGATTCGCGCGGCCCGGAGCTGATCGAAGAGCCCCTGCACCGTGCGCAACTGGGTCTCCCGGTCGATCTTCAGACTGACGACCACGCCCCCGGCGCTTCGAGACTTCCCCTCGAGGATTGAAGCTACACTCTCCAGGGGCACGAGGGCATCGTCGATCGCTACCCGCCCCTCGCGGTCCATCCAAACCGACACCGTCCCCTCGCGCGGAAGCCGGAGCCCGGTCTCCGCCGGCGGCAGATCGATCTCGAGACCCGTCTCGAGGCGGAAGATCGTGCTGGTCAGGAAGAAGATCAGCATCAGGAAGGCGATGTCGGCCATTGATGCCGTCGGGATCGCCGCGCGAATCCGCGCCGGGCGCCTCCAGCGCAGCCGGTTCATCCGGTCGCTCCGACGCGTTCAAGGGAGATCTTCGTCGCGCGGGCCTTGCGCACCTCATCGACAATGTCGATCAGAAGCCCGTAGACCGCCTCGGGTTCGGTCCGGATGGAGACGACGGTCTCGGGACGCTCCGCCAGCCGGGCGCGCACGATTCCCTCGATCTCCCGGATCTCCGCGGGGACTCCTTCCACGAGAACCCGTCCGCCGCGCTCGCCCTCGATCAGAATCACCTCGCGTCGCTCGATGGCGATCGGCTGGCTCGATTGCGCAGGAAGGACCATCGGGATGACGCGCTCCAGATCGAAGACCGTGGTCGATATGAAGAAGACGAGCAGGAGAAATGCGATATCCGACATCGAGACGACCGGCGTGTCCCCAGCGATGTCGCGTCTCCCGCGGATCCGGATCAAGGCAGCTCCAGCGGACCCGGGCGCGCCGGATCCCCGAATCCCGCGATCCCCTCGAGGGTCGTCACGAGATCCATCGATCCTTCCTCCAGCTCGGTGATGAATCGATCGATGCGCGAGACGAAGTAGTTGTGCATCGCCTGGACCGGGATCGCGATGACGAGTCCGGCCTCGGTGGTGATCAGCGCTTCCTCGATTCCGGAGGCGACCAGTCGCACCGTGATCTGATCCGCGCCGGCGATCGTCGCGAACGCGTGGATCATTCCCGAAACGGTGCCGAGGAAGCCAAGGAGCGGCGCCACGTTGGCGATCGTCGCGAGCCAGAGGAGACCCCGCTGGAGCCCGGCCACCTCGACGGAGCCCGCGGTCTCCAGGGATCGCTCGATACGGCCTACGCCGCCGGAGGCGCGATCGAGACCCGCCGCGAGGACCCGCGAGACCGGTTCGGGGTCCTTCGAGCACTCCTCAATCGCGCCATCGATGCCATCCCGGTCGAGCCGGCGCAGGATCCGGCGAATGGTGGAGCGGTTTCGCGTTGTCGCGCGCTGGACGGCGATCAGGCGCTCGATGATGATGGCGAGACCGGCCACCGAGCAGACGAGGAGCGGCCACATGAACACGCCGCCCCGCTGGAACCAGTCGGCAAATCCCAGGATGGGAGCGTGTTCCGCCACGACGGGGCCCCGGGGAGATTCCTGCGCGCATGCCTCATCGGTCCGGGGAAGGCTCGCGGGCAGAATGGCGAGGAGCAGAGCCGCGGCCAGGATCGCCCAACCGGCCGGTCCGAGTCGCCCGCCCCCGCGGCACTTCCGATTCCGACCCATTCGCACACCTCCACACGCGATATGCGCCGATCGCTCTGAGGAGCCTAAGACCCCCTCCCCCTAGGGTCAACGCGATTGCCCCCGCTCGGGCGGCCAGTGGCAGGCTTCTTCCTCAAGTCGCGGCCGCTTGGACCGATAGACTCCACAGGGGAGTGTGCGCGTCACCGGGGAATCGCCCCGGGGAAGGCCGCCCCAGAGTCGTGAGGGAAGCGATTGCGCCGTAATCATCTCCTGATCCCCGGCCTCCTGCCGCTCCTGTTGCTTGCGGGGGCCGTGTGGGCCGATCCGCCCACCCCTGACCGGGTCATGGAGGAGCGCGCCCGGTGCGGCGCGGGCTCCGCCCCCGCGGCCGCCTGGCACCATCTGCTGCTCTCTCGGGATCTGGAAGCTTCGGGGGATCGTGCCCGAGCGAGGGAGCAGGTGCGGCTCGCCGCCCGTCTCGATCCCGAGCTCCTGGACGCCCACACGAGCATGGTGCGTCTCGGAATCCCAGGCGATCCCGGATTGGCGGCGGACGGCATCGCGGGAGCCTCCGCGATCCTCGCGCGCAACTACCTGTTCCAGCGGCGGATGCTGGCCGCATTCCTCCCCGCCCTATGGATCGCGCTTCTGATCGCCGCCGCCGTCGCCTGGGCCTTCATGGCGGCCCGGTGCTTGCCTCGGGCGCATCACATCATCGAGGAAGGGATCGCGCAGCGACGCGGCCCGCGCCCGTCGCTCGTCGCCGCGGGCGTCCTTGCGGTTCCGCTGCTGATCCCGTGGGGACTCGTCTCGTGCGCGGCCTTCTACGTCGGCCTGGCGGTCCGGGAGATGAAACGGAAGGAGAAGGCCGTCGCGCTTACCGGCGTCGTCTGCGTTCTCGTCTCTCCCCTGCTCTGGAGCTGGCTTACCCCATGGAGCGCACCCATCGACCTGCGCGAGCCGAGTTGGCTTCTCGATCGCGCGCAGAGGGAGATGCCCACGCCGGAGCTCCACCACCTGGTCGCCGAGGCCTCCCCGGGTCAGGACGCCGCCCTCGCCTTCGCCGAGGGAATGATCCTGCGGCGAGAGGGCAGGCTCGGCGAGGCCGCGATCGCCTTCGAGCGCGCCGAAAGCTGGCTCGGACCCGCGGGGGCGCAGGCCGGAGTGAATCTTGCCAACGTCGATTTCTGGCGTGGAGACGCGACCGCGGCCGCAAGGCGCTACGAGGCGCTTCTCGATCGCGAGTCGGTGGGGCTCGAGGCCCGCTACAATCTCGCGGTCGCGTTGAGCCGGCTGCACCGCTTCAACGAGGCGGACGCGCGGCTGGAAGAGGCGGCGCGACTCGACCTCGATCGGGTGCGCTCCGCCGGGCGCCCGGGCGACCCCCATGCGACCCACGATGTCATGGACGGACTCATCCCGACCACCGGACTCTGGTCGATCCAGCGCTCGGCCGCGCCGGCATCCTCCGCGCCGCTGCCGGCGTGGTCCGCATTGCTCTTCCCCGGCGGCAAGTTCAGGACCCTGCCCCTCGGACTGATCGGCGCGCTCCTGGCGGGCGCGCTGGCCGGCGCGGTCCTGCGCCGCCGGCTGCGCGTGCACCTCTGCCACCACTGCGGGGCGCCGGTCTGCCGGCGCTGCGTCGCGCGCACCGCGGGACGAGCCTACTGCAGGCGATGCGCCGCGAGCCTCGGCCGGGTCGCTCCGACCGACCAGGGGCGCATCCTCCTGCGACGCTGGACGGGCCAGGACTCCTCCTCGGCGGAACGCACCAAGGCATGGGTCTTCAATCTCCTTCCGGGCGCGGGGCTCATCGCCCGCGGCAGCCCTGTCGCGGGATCGCTTCTTCTCGTCCTCTTCACCTGCGGCTTCCTGCTGTTTAGCCGCGCGGTCTGGCCCTTCTTCCCGTGCCCGACGACTTCCGGGGTCGAGGGGGTCCTGCGAGTGGGTGGAGCGATCGTTCTGATCGTCTCGTGGACGCTCTCGGTCGAGCTGTCGCGCCGTGAGGCGCATCGCCGGGACCTTCGGACATTCTTCGAGCGCGACGCCTACCGGGCCGCGGCCTGATCGGAGCAACGATGTCGGTCCAGGGCAATCTGAAGGAGATGGGGGTCCTCGAGATCCTCCAGTTGATCGGGGCGCAGCGCAAGTCGGCCACCCTTCGGGTCGAGAGTCCCGAACAGGAGGTCGAGTTCCATTTCCGAGAGGGGCTCTTGATCGCCTGCCATCACGCGGCGGCGGCCGAGACCGAACCGTTCATCGACGCCCTCGTCGGCTTGGGCCATCTCTCGCCCGCCGAGGCGATCCGCCTCACCGACGAGGCGCGCCGTGGACGCCGGGAGATATGGCTCGCCGCCCTCGAGGAGCCGCAGCTCGACCACGAGCTTTGCGAGAAGATCTACGTCCGCTCCCTCGAGGGCGTTCTCGATCGCGCCCTGCTGTGGGACAGGGGCAACTTCATCCTCCTGCCTCTGGCGCCGGTCACCGAGGCGATCGCGCCCGGCCTGCCGGTCGAGTCGATCCTGATCGACGCGATGCGGAGACTCGACGAGCTCGCCGACATGAAGCAGAGACGGCTGCCGCCGCGCTCGGTGCCGTGTCTGACCGGCGGCGAGGCGTCGGTCGTCTCGACCGATCCTCTGCGCCGCGCGGTCAGCCGACAGATCGATGGCCGAAGGCGGATCGAGGAGATCGTCGTAGCCACCCGACTCGGGGAGCATGAGGTCTATGAAACCCTCCTGAAGGGAGTCGACGATGGGTGGATCCAGATCCTCGATCCCACGCATCCGGCGCCCGTGGAGATCCCCGCCACCCGCAGGATTCTGCGTCCGATGCTCGCGGCACCCCTCCTGGTCCTGCTCCTCGCCATCGGGGCTTCCTCGGCCTGGGTCGACGGCCGCACCTCAAGCGGCCGCTCTCCCTGGACCGAGGCGGGAGCGCGCTGGGAGGAGTGCGACCTGAGAGCGATGATCGAGGTCTACCGCCATCGCGTCGGCTCATATCCCAGCTCGATCGGAGATCTCCCCCGCGTGGGGATTCCAGTCCAGAAGGATGCCACGCGACGCTGGCAGTACCGGCGCGAGGGAGACGCCTATCGTCTCACGAGGCCGTCCGCTCAGCCGCAGCCCGATCGCTTCGATCGATGAGATAGGCGACCGCCGCGGAGAAATCCCACGCGACGAACTCGGCTGCGCGCCAATCCTCCGGCCGCGCGATCCGCGCCTGATCCTTGCCGTATCCCGTGAGGACGAGAATCCCCCGGCATCCGACCCTGTGACCCGCCAGGAGATCCTCGAAGCGATCGCCGATCACCCACGAGGCGCGCAGATCGATCCCGAGACTCTCCGTCGCGCGGAGGATCATTCCGGGCTCCGGCTTGCGGCAGGCGCAGCGCCCCGTGAAGTCCGGGTGGTGCGGGCAGATCTCGATCCCCTCGAGACCGGCTCCCTCCGACTCCAGCAGCCCCAACATCCGCTCGTGAACCGCCTCGACGGCTTCGATGCCGTAGAGCCCGCGGGCGACTCCGGACTGATTCGTCACCATGACGCGGCCAAACCCAGCCACCGCCAGCAGTCGGAGAGATTCGGCGACGCCCGGGAGAAGGCGCACTTCCGCCGGGTCGTGGAGGTACGGCGCCAGCTCGATGAGGGTCCCGTCCCGATCGATGAAGACTCCCGGGCGTCCGCTCATCCGCCCGATTCACCTTTCTCGTCGAGGATCCGCCCGATCTCCTCCAGAACCGATTGAGGACTGATATCGCGCAAGCACTCGATCTGCGTCGGACAGCGCGGAGAGTAGCAGGGAGAACAGGGAAGACCCAGGTGAAGGACGCGGGACCGCCCCCCCAACGGGCCGGTCCAGACGGGATCCGTCGAGCCGAAGATCCCGACGACAGGGCATCCCGCCGCTGTCGCAAGGTGCATGAGCCCCGAATCGTTGCTCACCGCAAGCGCGACCGAGGCGAGGATCGAGAGCGCGGCGCGCAGGCCGGTCTCTCCCGCCATGGAGTCGGCGCCCTGGCCGATCGCATGGGCGATCTCCGCGCACAGCTCCTTCTCGGATGCCCCCCCCAGCAGGATGACGGGCCTGCCGGACGCGACGAGGGCGCGGCCGAGCGCGATCCAGTGTCTCGCAGGCCAGCGCTTGGTCTCGCCGAAGGATGCTCCCGGCGCCAGGGCGATCGCTGTGGTCCAAGCGATGCCGCGCGACTCGAGCGAGGCCCGCGCCGAAGCGAGCTCGTCTTCGCCGACCGGCAGGCGAGGGTCGAGCGGGGCGTGCGGGTCCGCGCCCAGTCGCGCCGCGGCCTCGAGATAGTCGAGCGCCAGGTGGCGGCGTCGCGACGGCCGCGCGACCGGATCGGTCAGAAGAAGGCTGCGACCTTCGCCCGAGAATCCAGCGAGACGACGCGCTCCACCGAGAAATCCCGGCAAAACCGCACGGAAGGAAGGGCCCAGGACGAGCGCCTCGGCGATCTCGTGCCGGCGCAGCCTGCGCGCGAGTCGGGCTACGGCGCCGATGTCCTTGCGATCGAGGCGAAGCAGAGCCTGGGCGGGAAACCGGCCGAAGAGCGGCACGCTGCGCTCGTTTCCGCAGAGGATCAGGGCGACGCCCGCGCGCGCGGCCTGCAAGGAGCGGATCGCCGGGACGGAGATGACGGCGTCCCCGATCCAGTTGGGAAGCTGGACCAGGATCGGCCTCACCGAGCTCATTGCGCTGGATCCCGCCCCCGCCGCGCGGCTCACGGCCCGGCCTCCGCCCGCTGACGGGCCGCTCGCAGCGCTTCCTCGACCTGCGCGCGATTCGGCGGATTCGCCTCCAGGGCGAGGTAGGCCTCGAGCGATCCGACGACGATCGGCCAGTGGTTCATCTGCGCCGCGGCGCGGGCGAGGTCGTAGTGCGCGGCGGCGAAGCCGGGGCGTCGCGCGATGACGGCCGCGAGTTCCGTCTCGGCCCGACCGGGGACGCCCGCATCGAGGTAGGCGCGCGCGAGCCCGTAGCGCAGCTCGATCGACTCGGGCGCGCGCTTGAGCCCTTCGCCGAACACCTCACCGCCCTCCCGCGGCTCGCCCATCCCAAGAAACGCCGTGCCCAGGTTGTTCCAGATCCGGGGATCCTCCTCATTCCATCGCAGCGCCGTCCGGAGGATCGGGACCGCCTCAGCGATCTTCCCCGTCTCGATCAAGAATGCGCCGAGCTCGTTCAGGAACTCGGCGGCCGGCTTCTCGACGACGGCCCCGCCCCAGGCCGTTTCCGGATCTTGCCCGGTCCAGGGACGCTCGGGCCGGAGATGATAGACCTCCACCGCCGGCTGTCCCGTGGGATCGCCTTCGAGTTCAAGTCGATCGGCATGATGCCTGAGCGCGCTCAGAAGCTCCCGCCCGAAAGGCCGCGATTCAGGCGCCGCCTCGATCGCCTCGCGCGTCCTCGTCGAGAGGGCCCAATGCGTGAAGGCGCCGTACCAGCCGGGCCAATAGGCGAAGTCCCACATCGCCGGGCGCTCGGCGTTCGAGGGAAGCGCAAAGGAGGGAATCGTATCGGGCAACGAGGGAAGGAGCGGATCGGCCGCGACGCGCGCGCTTCGATCGCATACCGAGCCCAGCTGCTCCGTGACGCGGCGGGCGCTGGACTGCCTCTCTCCCCGCGCGAGGGTGAACTGCGCGGCCCCCGCCGCAATCCAGAGCAGGACCGCGAACGCCGCGATCCATACGGTTCGACGGCGCCACCCCCGAGCGCGCTCCGCCGCGCATTCGATCCCCCAGGCCGCCGCGGCGAACACGCCGGCGGAGGCGAAACCGGTCGCATCGGGCCGGCGGGCGCCCAGGAACCCCGGCACGATCCAGAGCAAAGTTGCCGAGATCAAGAGCACGCGCGCGAGCGCGGCCTTTCGAAACGCGAGCGTGGAGAGAAGCAGAGCGGCGGCGGAGATCGGGCCCGGTCCCCAGAGCGCGACGAGCGTGGATCCAGGGGGGGCCGCCCCCATCCCGGGCCAACCATGCCGCGCGAGATCCGAGACCAGCTTGCCCGGAAGCGCCACGGGATCGATGATCCGCGAGGGGTCGAGGGCCAGATAGATGGGAAGCGCCGCGACCAGCGCGATTCGATCTCGCGCGCGCCCCGCCGCGGACGCCACACCCGCGATCAGCGCGAAGGGGTGAAACGAGAATGCGGCGCCCAGGCCGCAAGCAGCGAGGGCCGTTCGGCGCGCTCGCAGCGAGATCAGGAAGAGCGCGGACGCCGGCAGCCACGCGTCGAGCCTCGATGTCGCCGCAATCGCGATCGGCACGCATCCCGCCCCGAAGAGGGCCCAGGCGCGCAGTCGCGCCGGCGATGAGACAGCCGCCGCCCATGCGGCCGCCGCGGCGGCGAGGATCCAGTAGGCCCAAAGCGCCGCGTTGGCGAAGCGCTCGTGGCCGCGAATCCATGCCCCCCGAGGAGTCCGATCCCCGGCCAGACGCGAGACAGCGAAGGCGCAGTTCTGCGCGGCGGCAAGCGGGATGGAGACGAGGTAGTGGCGCGCCTCCAGCGCGCTCCCTTCGACCGACTGGAGTCCCTGGATGGCAAGCGATCGCTCGAACCAGGGCCGCGACGCCTCGAGCGAGGGCGCGGCGGGCAGGCGAAGCAGAAGCAGGGCCAAGAGAGCCGCGCCCGCCGCGAGGTCAGAGGATCGGGGGCGGGATCGGATCACCGCCTAGAAGTCTCCGCCGAAGCTGATGCTCCCCTGCCAGGCGCCCAGATTGCGCTGCAAGTCGGTGCGCCTCGCCAGATCCCAGCGCAGCGCGGTGAAACCCACATTGATGGACGCGCCGATCCCGTAAGCGGCCTTCAGATCGGCCAGGTGCCAGCCGCCCTGATGCGAGGTCGCCCGGAATCGATCGTTCTCGCTCCATGCGGCGCCGGTGTCGAAGAAGATCGCGCCGCGCACCCCACGGAGACCCAGCGGGAGCGGCCAGCCGAGCTCGAGCGCCTCGATCAGCGGGAAGCGGAACTCGAGATTGAGGAAACCGGCGTTCGTCCCCTCGAGGGCGCCATAGTCGAGCCCGCGCAGCGTGTAGGGTCCCCCGATGCGGAAGAGCTGCGGATCGCGGCCGTGGCTGCTCGCCCCCACGGCGCGCATGGCCATCGCGTATCGCTGTCGCATGTTCAGGTAGCGCCGATGGTCGAGAACCCAACGCGAGGACTGGATGTCTCCGAAGCTCGCATCGACATAGACGCGGCTGCGGCCCCCGCTGATGGGACCCGTCGATCCCCAGAGCGTGTTGTCGGTGACGATCGCGAAGCCCGGGCGCATGAAATAGAGGCGGTTGCGCTCCGTGCGCTCGTAGTCGTAGTACCCGAAGCCAGTATAGGCCTGGCGATAGACCTCTTCGTCCACCCCGAGGCCCTCGAGAGAGAGCTCGAGTCGGCGGAAACGGCTCAGGGGCCAGTAGAGCCCCACCTGCGCGCCTCGATAGATCTGACTGACGTACTCCTCGTCGTCGCGCGCGGTCGAGAGGTAGAAGTCGTCGCGATACTGGTAGAGGGCGATGCCGTAGTTGATGCGGTTCGCCTGATTCGTGTACTGCGCGATCAGGTCGGAATCGGAGATCGATCCATAGACGCTGGCTCCGATCAGCAGATTGTGGTTGCCGAGGATGTCCGAGAAGAGGATCACCGTCTGCGCCGCGGCGCCGACATTCGAGGCGAAGAAGCCGTTGGCCGTCGCATAATCCGCCGAGAGCTTGACGCGATAGCGATCGAATCGAAATCCGGTCGTATCGGGCAAGTCGGAGTGCTTGCGGAAGACCTCCTTCACCTCGAGCTTCTCCTCGCCCGGCGGCGCAGGCGGAGCCTCCCTGCGCTCGCGCGCGGATAGGACCGCGGCCGGGGGCTCGAGAGCGTCGAAGATCGAATCGCCGCCGGCCAGGAGCGAGTCGAGCGTGGCCAGAGGGGCCAGCGGCGGGAGCGCCGGCCTCTGCGCGAGGCCTTCGATTCCATCGATCCCAGCCGCAGTCGCCGAGTGCGCCACCTCCCCGCCGGCTTCGGCATCGACTGAGTCCGGCTCGGCCGCGGCATCGATGGGCGAAACGCTCCAGTCGGCCAGCGAGAGCGGATCCTTGAGGGCGAAGAGATCCCACGAACCCGCCCGGAAGGAGGAGAAGACCGCGCGGCGGCCGTCGCGGGAGAGGGAGACGGCCGGCGCCAAGGGAACGACGCCGGTCGCCCCGGTCAGAAGATCGGTGATCCTCGCGTCCTGGTTCCGCTCGAGATCCCGAATATAGAGATTGGCGATCCCGGTCCGATCGGAGACATAGAGCAGATGCTTGCCGTCGGGGAAGAAGTGGGGCGCCGTGTTCGTCCCCGGCATATCCGGCAGAACCGTCCGCGCGCGCGTCTCGACATCGAGGATCGCGATCTTCGGGTCGGCGAACGCCAAGTTCTCGAAGTCGGTCTCCGGCGCCTCATCGGTCACGAATGCGATCCGCCCTCCGTCCGGCGAATAGCGCGGCGAGAGCGCGAGGAAGCGATCGTCAGTCAGTCGCTCGAGATCCTTCCCGTCGGTCCGGATCCGCCAGAGATCGCTGCGCCCGCCATCCAGGCCGACGAAGACGATCCACTCCCCGTCCGGGGAGAAAGCAGGATTCGCGATGCCGTCGACCGGCACGGAGAAGCGCGAGAGGATCTCGCGGTCCCGAGTGCGCTGGATGTAGATCGCATCCTCGCGACCCGCGCGCGCGGCGAAGACGATCCTCTCCCCTTTCGGATCGAAATCGAACGAGGCGTTCAGAAAGCGGAGCGTCTCGAATTGCTCCGTCCGATCCCCCTTCACCAGCCGTTCCTCGACCCGACCATCGAGGGCGCTCGCGAGGTAAAGATCGTTGTAGAGGGATCGGTCGGCGATGAAGACCATCTTGCCGCCGTCGGGCGAGAGCGCGGGAGCGAGGTGGAAACTCGAGAGCTCCTCCCTCGAGTCGGTCAGCCGTCTCGCCACCTCTTCCGCCTTCGAGTGATCCCGAATCTGCGGGAGGTAGTTGCGCCGCACGTCCTCGGTCCAGTCGTCGCTCAGCTTCTCCAGCGTCATCCCGAGGACGTCCTGGACGGCGCGCTCCACCGAGCGGACCCGCGCGACACGCTTCATCAGCTCGCCGATGCGGTCGTCGCCGAAGGTGCGCCCGATGTAGGCGAAGATCGCCTGACCGAACCGGTAGACACGGATGTCCTGCACATAGTCGAGGATGCCCAGCGGCGTGAGATAGCCTTGCAGGGCGGCATCCCGGAGCCACATGTCGGTCAGATTGTCGACCTCGGTGACGGAGAGGTACTCCGACATTCCCTCCATGAACCAGAGAGGCGGCGTGTAGCCTCCCCCGAGGGGCCCCGCGATCCCCCCTCCCCCCCGCCCGTAAAGGATGTCGACCTGGAAGGCGTGCACCAGCTCGTGGGTCAGCACATGGTCGAGGTCTCCGTATCCGCCGGTGAAGGGGATGACGACGCGGCGTTTCGCGTGCTCCGTGAATCCACCGGTCCCCTCGCCGATGATGTTTGGGATGATGTTGGTGGTTTGAAAGTCGCCGTGCGAGGCGTAGAGGACCAAAGGAATCCTGCGGCCCACCTGATGATTGAGAATCGTGCTCAGGCGCGTGTAGGCGCGTTCCGCCATCCGCGCCGCGTCCAGGGCGGCCTCGTCAGTCCCCTCGTAGTAGTAGACCTCGAAGTGCTCGGTGGTGATCGTCACCCATCGCAGGTCCTTCCACTGGACCTTGTTCTGACCGAATCCCTGTCCGCGCGCGGCCGCAGGCAGCAGCGCGGCGATGCCGATGGCGAGTAGCGCGATCCGATTCATTCCATCCTCGGGCGACCCCGGCTGCGGTTGCCCATTGCTCGAATCGTAGCACACGATGCGCGAACGGGACGGAACGGAGAGGAGGAGGCGGCTCGAGCGGTTCGGGCGGCTCGGACGGCTCAGGCGGCGCGACGGCGATCGATCTCGGGAGGAGCCGCGACGAGGTTGCGGCCACCCTCCTTGGCGCGGTAGAGGGCGCGGTCGGCCGCGGTGATCAGGCTGACGTAGTCGACCCCGTCGTCCGGAAAGCTCGCCACCCCGCAGCTGCAGGAGATCCGCTCCTCGGGGGTCGGGCCCACCACGTCTCGGGCGACTGCCTCCCGGATCCGTTCGGCGACCCGCATCGCGCCGTCGCGAGTCGTCATCGGCAGCAGGACGACGAACTCGTCTCCGCCGTACTTCGCGAGGAAGTCGCTGCCTCGAATCGTCTTCTCCAGGACGCGGGCGAGGCGGCGGAGGATCTCGCTGCCGGCGAGGTGGCCGTGGCGGTTGTTCACGGCCTTCAGATTGTCGACGTCGACCATCACGATCGACACCGGTTCGACGAGCCGCTGGGCCGAGAGCAGCTCGCGCGCGATCACCTCCCGGAGATGCCTGTAGTTGGAGAGCAGGGTGAGACCGTCGGTGCGGGCGAGCCGCTGCAGCTCGGCGACGCGCGCCTCATTGACCGTGCGGATCGCGAGGGCGTCGGCCAGGATCTCGGCTCGGGAGAGATCCTCGACGCCGAAGCCGGGCTTCCCGGGCATCCGCAGGAGCACGAGGACGCCATGGATCTGCCCCCTGCGATGCATCGGGACGGCGATGTAGGAGCCCGTCTCGAATCCGGGCCACCCATCCTGATGGCGGTGGAACGCCCCGCGCTGAACGATATGAGCCTCGAGGTAACGGGAGCGCTTCGAGATGACCTGCCGCGCGATCCCGGTGAGCCTGGCGAAGGTCATCCCGCCGAGGTCTCCGTCCGGCCCCACGCCAACCTTGCTCCAGCCGCCCTCCGAAGGAACGACCGTGTAGAGGACATCCGCCTCGAGTCGCTTGCAGACCTCCGATAGGAACTTTCCGCGCGCGGAAGCGTCGGGCTCCCCGCCGAGGTCCATGACCTCGAGGATCTCCCGGAACAGAATTCCCTCGTTGCCGCCGACCGGATGCTCCATCGCCGACTCTCCCGACCGGGGTGGGGCAAGACGCGTGCCGCTCGGTTACTGTCGGCGCCCTAACGGGCGCGGCCGCGGCGGAAGAGGACGCGCGCGAGGCGAATCGAGCGCACAAGCAGGTAGATCCCGAAGCCGGCGGCGAACAGCGTCGCGGCCTGGATCACCCACGCGGGTATCGAGATACGTCCCCGCATCCCCCATGCCATGACGACGAAGTAGGCGAGCGCGACGACCACCGCGACCTGCGCGACGAGCAGCAGGAGGCGGCTCGCCCAGAGCTCCCTGGAGCCCCGCTCGGGGGTGGATCGCTGAGGGTCATGCAATTGCATCGCGCATCGCTCTCCAGGACTTCTGCACGATCGGCCTCCCCGCGCCAGGGCCGTTCGGGGCCTTCCCTCCGCGGGGATTCCGAAAGAACGGGACCGCGCTTCTCCCGCAGTCCCGTCCCGGAAAAGCCTTACGCCCGACAGGATTCGAACCTGTGACCTTTTGCTCCGGAGGCAAACGCTCTATCCAGCTGAGCTACGGGCGCGCAGGAGAGGAGAGGACCTTCTGGACTGTTTCCACATCCTTGTCCCCTCTTCCCGAGAGGTTGACTACTACCAGATCCTCGCGCGTCAGGCAAGCCGCGATCCGGCAGAGGTAGGCCACCGCGTGCGCGGGCTCCAGGGCCGGCAGGATGCCCTCCAGCCGCGCGAGCATGCCGAACGCCTCGAGCGCCTCCTCGTCCGTCGCATACTCGTAGCTCGCCCTTCCCGTGTCGAACAGGTGCGCATGCTCGGGTCCGACGGCGGGATAGTCGAGTCCCGCGGAGACGGAGTGAGTCTCTCGGATCTGCCCATCGGCATCCTGCAAGACATAGGTGCGCGTGCCGTGCAGGATCCCCTCGCGACGTTCCTGGAAGCGGGCGGCGTGCCGTCCCGAGGCGATCCCCGTCCCGCCCGCCTCGACGCCGACCATTCGGACGCCCGCGTCCTCCAGGAAGGGATGGAAGAGCCCGATGGCGTTCGATCCTCCTCCGACGCAGGCGACCAGGAGGCTCGGCAGTCGATCCTCCGCGCGAAGGATCTGTTCGCGGGCTTCGCGGCCAATCACGCTCTGGAAATCGCGGACGATCATCGGGAATGGATGAGGGCCCAGAACTGAGCCCAGGATATAGTGCGTCGTTTCCACCGTCGTCACCCAGTCGCGCAGCGCCTCGTTGATGGCGTCCTTCAGGGTCCGGCTACCCGAGTCGACGCCGGCGACGGTCGCTCCGAGGGTGCGCATCCGGAAGACATTGAGCTGCTGGCGCGCCATGTCCTCGGTGCCCATGTAGACGGTGCAATCGAGCCCGAGCAGGGCGCAGGCGGTCGCGGTCGCGACTCCATGCTGCCCGGCCCCGGTCTCGGCGATGATCCTCTTCTTCCCCATTCTGAGCGCCAGAAGGGCCTGGCCGAGGGCGTTATTGATCTTGTGCGCCCCGGTGTGCGCGAGGTCCTCGCGCTTGAGGTAGATCGTCGCCCCACCCAAGCGCTCTCCGAGCCTGCGCGCCTGATAGAGGGGCGTGGGCCTTCCCACGTAGGCGCGAAGCAGGCTTCCCAGCTCCCCGTCGAAGGAGGGATCCTTGCGCGCCGCGATATAGGATCTCTCGAGCTCGTCGAGGGCGGCCACCAGCGTCTCGGGAATGAAGCGTCCCCCATAGACGCCGAAGTGCCCCGTCGGATCGGGCATCGCGCTCCGGCTCATCTGGCTGCTCTCCAGTCTCGTTCCGCGGTCCGCACCGATTCGACGAACGCCTTCATCTTCCGAGGATCCTTCTCCCCGGGGCGAGTCTCCAGCCTGGAGGAAGCGTCGACCCCATAGGGGATGATCATACGCAGAAGATCGGAGACCCGCTCCGCGTCGAGTCCGCCTGCGACCAGAAGCCGCGTCCGGGCGAGCAGCGGTCGCGCCCAGTCCCACGGGAAGGTCGCGCCGGTGCCTCCCGATGCTCCGCTCACCCAGGCTTCGACGAGCACGCCCCATGGCGTCGGCCCCTCGGGGAGCGCGGCGTCTTGCGCTTTGGCGAGTGGAAGAGCCGCGATCCACTCAGGCCCCTCGGGGAGTTGCTCGGGCCGCCGGCCGTAGATCTGTAGATGGGTCAGTCGCCCCGCATCGAGGGCGCGATCGATCGACTCCGGCGCGGGGTCGACAAAGACGCCGACCCGCGCGACACGACCGAAGTCCCGCTCGAGCCGGCGCGCAATTGGGGAAACGGCGGCCGGCGCGATCATGCGAGGGCTCTCGGCGAAGACGAAGCCGATCATATCGGCTCCCGCCTCCGCGGCGGCAACGGCATCCGATTCGCGGACGATCCCGCAGATCTTGACATGGATCATCCCTCGTCCTCCGCCTTCGTTCCGAGCAGCGCTCGAAGGGCTTCTCCCGGTCGGGGTGCTCGCATCAGGCTCTCGCCGACGAGTATGGCGTCGAAGCCGGAGAGCTGGAGGCGCTCGACTTCGCGGCGCGCGCGAATCCCGCTCTCGGCGATGCGCACGAAGCGATCCGGGATCCTGGGAAGGAGGCGGTCCGAGAGATCCAGATCGATCTCCATCGTGCGCAGGTCGCGGTGGTTGACTCCGATGCAGTCCGCCCCCAGCGAAACGGCTCGTTCCGCCTCGCTCTCGTCATGCGCCTCGCAGAGGATCGCAAGCCCATACTCGCGCGCGGCCGCGGCGTACTCCTCGATCTGGCTGCGCTCCAGGGCTGCGACGATCAGCAGAACCGCGTCGGCGCCCAGAGCGCGGGCCCATGGAATCATCCACTCGTGGACGACGAAGTCCTTCATGAGGAGTGGAAGCGGCGCCGATTTCCGGCAGCGGGCGAGCAGCCCGGGATCGCCATCGAAGAACTCGGGCTCGGTCACGACCGAGATCGCCGAAGCCCCCGCATCGGCGTACTCCCGCGCCAGGATCGAGGGATCGGCGCCCGGGCGAATCGGCCCTGCCGAAGGCGAGGCGCGCTTGAACTCCGCCAGGACCCGAATCGGTCCCGTCTCCCGCCGCAGCGCCCGGGCGAAGGGACGGCGGGTCTCCCGCCAGAGCTCCGATTCCTGCAGAACGGACAGCGGCTGTTCCGCGACCAGGCGGCGGATCGACTCCTTCCGCCGCGCGCAGATCTCCTCGAGGCGCGTCATAGCTTTTGGCTCGCCTCGCGAAGGCGACCGAGGACGCGCGCCGCGGCTCCCGAGTCGATGCTCTCCCGCGCGCGGGCGCACCCCTCGGCGGGATCCCGGGCGAGCCCGGCGGCGTAGAACGCGGCCGCGGCGTTCAGGACGACCGTGTCGCGCGAGGCGTCGTCGATCTTGCCATCGAGCAAGGCGACGATCCAGGAGGCGTTCTGCGCCGCATCCCCTCCCGTGATCGCCGTAACGTCGGCCACACGCAGCCCAAGCTCGCCGGCGTCGATCGAGAGGGCGCGCAGCTCCTGATGAGAGGATCGGCTCTCCATCGCCAAGTTGCCCGGCGTCAAGCTCAGCTCGTCCTCGCCGCCTCCCCCATGGACCACGATGGCGTGCTCCGCTCCCAGCTGTCGCAGGACCGAAGCGATGAGGGGCACCAGGTGCGGCGCGAAGACTCCCACGACTTGGCGCTCGGCGCCCGCCGGATTCGTGATTGGCCCCAGGATGTTGAAGAGCGTACGGATGCCGATCTCGCGGCGCGGCTGGATCGCGTGACGCATCGCGGGGTGCAGAACCGGGGCAAAGAGAAAGGCGATTCCCACATCGTCGATCAAGCGCGCCGAGGACTCCGCCGGCAGGTCGATTCGGACCCCGAGGGCTTCGAGGACATCGGCGCTGCCGCTCCGGCTCGTGATGGCGCGGTTGCCGTGCTTCGCGACCGCCGCTCCCCCGCCGGCCAGCACCAGCGCCGCCGCCGTCGAGATGTTCCGCGTCATCCGCCAGTCGCCCCCCGTGCCGCAGGTGTCGACCAGCGGCCGCCGCGCCGGGCGCACGGGAGTGGCCGCCTCGCGCATCGCGCGCGCCGCGCCCGCGATCTCCTCGTCGGTCTCCCCTTTCATCCGCAGAGCGGCTAGAAATGCGCCGATCTGGGCGTCGGTGGCGTTCCCCGACATGATGGCCCCCACGCAGGCGCGCGCCTCTTCCGCTGTGAGGCTCTGCCCCTCGACGATGCGCGCGATCGCCCCCGGAATCGGATTGGGCTGGTTCATCGACGCGTCCATCTATTGGCAGAGAAAGAGGAAGTTGGAGATCAAGCGGCGCCCGTCTGGAGTCAGGATCGACTCGGGGTGGAACTGCACCCCCCAGGTCTCGTGCTCGCGGTGGCGCATTCCCATGAGTTCCCCTTCGGCCGTGTGGGCGACCGCCTCGAAGCAGGAGGGCAGAGAGTCGCGCTCGACGAGAAGCGAGTGATAGCGCGTGGCGGGGAACGGGTTCGGCAGCCCCGAGAAGATGCCACGACCGTTGTGGATGATCATCGAGGTCTTGCCGTGCATCAGGCGTCCCGCCTGGACGACCTTGCCGCCGTAGACGTGACCGAGGCACTGGTGGCCGAGGCAGACACCCAGGAGCGGGCGACGCCCGGCGAAGAAGCGGATCATCTCATTCGCCGCCTCGGTCTCGTCGGGGCTCCTCGGTCCAGGCGAGATGACGATCCCCTTCGGGTCGAGCCTCATCGCCTCTTCCGGAGTGATCGCGTCGTTTCGATGGACAAGCGGATCGCCGCCCAGCTCCCCGATCAGCTGCACGAGGTTGTAGGTGAAGGAGTCGTAGTTGTCGATGACCAGGATCATGTCTGCGCTCCGTGTGGATCCGCGGCCAGACCCGGAAGCTCCCCCCCGGCGCTCGGCCGCACCGCGAGCCCGCTCGCGGCCGCCTCGCAGGCCCGCACCAGGGCGCCCGCCTTTCGAAGCGTCTCCTCCCATTCCGATTCGGGATCCGAATCGGCGACGATCCCGGCCCCCACGCCGAGATAGGCGCGTCCCTCACGGAAGAGAATCGTGCGGATGGCGATCGCCGTGTCCATGTTGCCGTGGAAGTCCATGTAGCCCACCGCGCCTGCGTAGAGCCCGCGGCGCAGGGGCTCGAGCTCGTCGATGATCTCCATCGCCCGGATCTTCGGCGCGCCGGAGACCGTCCCAGCGGGGAAGCAGGCGCGCAGGACCTCGGAGTTCGACAGCCCGTCCCGCAGACTGCCGCGCACATTCGAGACGATGTGCATGACGTGGCTGTAGCGCTCCACCCTCATGAGCTCGTTGGTCTCCACCGTCCCGAAGCGGCAGATGCGCCCGAGGTCGTTTCGTCCGAGATCGACGAGCATCACGTGCTCGGCGCGCTCCTTCTCGTTGGCGAGAAGCTCCTCCTCGAGCAGCCGGTCGGAAAGCTCGTCTCGCCCTCTTGGCCGGGTCCCGGCGATCGGGCGGGTCTGCACGAGATCCTGCTCGCGCCGGACGAGCACTTCCGGGGAGGAGCCGGCGATCGTCCAGCCCGCGAGGCGGAGGAAGAACATGTAGGGCGACGGGTTGATCACCCGCAGCGCGCGATAGACGTCGAAGGGGTCGGCCGGAAGGTCGGCCTCGAGCCGGTGGCTCAGCACGACCTGCACGACGTCCCCGGCGCGGATGTACTGCTTCGCGCGCCGCACGGCCTCGAGGAACTGCTGTCTTCCCGTCCGGCTCTGGAACACGACCCGGCCTGCGTCGGCCGCGCGGGGAGACAACCTCGCGGAGGGACGGCCCAGCAGATCTTCGAGGCCGTCGAGTCGCGCGGTTCCCGCAGCATAGGCCGCGGCAGGGTCCTCTCCCGGCTGGGTGTGCGCGACCAGGGTCGCCGTGTGGCCAGCGTGGTCGAAGAGGATCGCCGATTCGAACAGGGCGAAGAGCGCGTCGGGGACGCCCAGGTCATCGCGCGTCCCCGCCGGCAAGACCTCGAAGCGGCGCACGAGATCGTAGGAGGCGAATCCGATCGCCGCTCCAGCGAGGCGCGGCAGCTGGCCGACGGTGGCGGTCCGGTGCGACTCGAGGAGGCCATCGAGCCCGGCGAGGGGCCTCTCCTCGCGCACGCGGCGGGTCCCCCCGGAGTCCGCGATGGTCGCGCCGTCCGGCCTCGACTCGTAGATTGCCCCCCTGTCGAGACCGATCGCGGAGAAGCGCCCCCAGGTCTCCCCGCCTTCAACGCTCTCGAGCAGCGCGGCGTCCCGACTGGGGTCGATGCTTCGGAAGACCGAAACCGGCGTCGCCAGGTCGGCGAAGACCTCGCGGTAGACCGGGACGGTCCGGTGGTCCCGCGCGTGTCTGAGATACTCCTCATAGGGCGGAAGAGTCATCCGTCCTCCTTCGACGAAGAGGCCCCTTCGATCAGGGCCTCGGCGTGCCTGCGTGCGATTCGGGAGTCGACCTCCCCTGCCAGCATACGCGCCAACTCCCCGATCCGCTCCTCCCGATCGAGGACTAGAATCGAGGCCCGGGTCCGACCCCGGAGCGTTCGCTTCTCGACGCGCAGGTGGGTCGTGGCCCTGCTGGCGACGATCGGCAGGTGCGTCACGAGAAGGACCTGGCGGGAGGCCGCCAGGCGGGCCAGCCGCCGCGCCACCGCGGCCGCCGTCGCCCCGCCGATACCGGCGTCCACCTCGTCAAAGATCGCGGTGTGCGGCTCATCCTCATGGCCCAGCACGGTGAGGATTGCCAGCAGGGCGCGGGAAAGCTCCCCGCCCGAGGCGATGGCGCCGAGGGCTCCCGTGCCCTCCCCCGGGTTGGGACAGAGCAGGAAGAGGGCGCGATCGCATCCATCGGGGAAGCTCCGCACGGCCGACCCTTCGGCAGGCAGGCCAACCTCTCCGGCGTCGGCCTCCTCGGTCTCGAGGCGGATCGTGAGCTCGGCCCCGGCCATCCCCAGCTCGCGGATCTCCCGGGTCACGGCCGCCGCGAGGCCGGGGGCGCTTCGCCGGCGCGCCCGGCCCAGGCGGGCGGCGACCGCGGCGCAGGCATCCCGGGCGTGATCGATCTCCCGCTCGATCGTCTCCGCGCGCTCGCGCAGCCGGGCCGTCTCGTCCAGCAGGGAGGCGAGCCGTTCGCCTCGTTCGAGAATCGCCTCCTCCGAACCGCCGTACTTCTTCTTGAGCCTGGAGAGCTGCCCGAGCCGTTCCTCGACGGCCCGTGGATTGTCCTCCTCGAGCTCGTTGCCGATCGAGAGCGATCTCCGCGAACCTCGAAGAGCCTCGCGGGCCGCGCGGAGGCTGGATCGGACCTCCTCCCATTCCGGCCCCTCCAACCTCTCCACGCGGGCCAGGGCCGTCTCGAGCCGATCCCACGCGGAGCCCTCGTCCTCGAAGAGGATCCGATCCAGCTCGACGCGCGTCTCGAGGCTTCTGAGCCGCAGGTCCCTGCGATCCTTCTCCTCGCGCAGTCGCGCCTCCTCGCCGGGCTCGACCGCGGCCTCTGTGATCTCCTCGAGCTGGGCGCGGTGCCACTCCTCCTTTTCGGCGAGCGAGGCCAGCCGGGAGCGGATCGACCCGCCCTCCGCCAGCTTGCCCATCCAGCTCTCGCGGGCCCTGCGATACGCCTCGCGCAACTCGAGAAGTCCGGCGTGGCGATCAAGGATCTCGAGCTGCGCGGCCGGCTCGAGGAGCCGTCGATGCTCGCCCTGGCCATGGATCGAGACGAGTGATCCCGCCACTGTCCGCAGCTCGGAGATCTTGACGGGGCGTTCCGCGACCCAGGCGCGGCTGCGCCCGGAGGAGGAGAGCTCCCGGCGGATCCGCACCTCCACGGCCGGCTGGTCCTCTAGCCCGATCGAGGCCAGGGCGGCCCGGGCGGAGGGAATGCGCGCGAGATCGAAGTCCCCCTCGACCGCAAGCAGATCGGCTCCTTCGCGCACCCAGGAGACCTCTCCCCGGCCGCCGGCCAGGAATCCGATCGCGTCGATCAGGATCGACTTGCCCGTTCCGGTCTCTCCCGTGACCGCATTGAGCCCGGCGCCGAACTCGACGGCGGCTTCCTCCAGGATCACGAACTGCTTGAGCCGCAAGCGCCGCAACACCTCATCCACCCCACTTGAGCTTGTTGCGCAGCACGTCGTAGAAGGTTCGGTTGGAGACGAGCAGGAACTGGATCGCCCCAGGGGCGCGGCGGATCTGCACTGTCTCGCCCGGCCGCAGCTCGATCGACTCCTGCCCGTCGGCCACCAACCGCACGTGCGCCTCCGGCGGGGCGAAACCGACGGTCAGAGTCTCGGTGATCGGAAAGACGATGGGCCGCATCGAGAGGATATGAGGACAGATCGGCGTGGCGATCAACGCCCGCAGCGTGGGGGTCACGATCGGGCCTCCCGCGGAGAGGGAATAGGCGGTCGATCCGGTCGGGGTCGCCACGATGAGCCCGTCGGCCTTCACTTCGCCCATTGAGCTCGAGCCGATCATCGGCATCAAGGTCAGCAGGCGGTGGCCGACCTCATGGATCACCACATCGTTCATCGCGTGGACCCGGTCGCGCGTCTTGCCCGAGGAATCCAGGATACTGGCCCTTAGCAGGATGCGCGACTCGCTCTGGGTGCGTCCGGCGAGCACGCGCTCGAGCGCCGGCACCATGTCCTCGACCTGCACGTCGGCGAGGAATCCCAGTCCGCCGAAGTTCACTCCGAGGACCGGCACCTTCCTCGGATAGACCTTCCGCGCGGAGGAGAGGAGAGTGCCGTCGCCGCCGAGGACGACGACGATGTCGGCTTCGCGCGCCAGATCCGCCCGCTCGGCCACGCGGGCCCCTTCGGGCGTGGGACGCACGTGCGGGGGAACGACGACGACGAGCCCTCTGCCGATGAGCCAGGCGCAGAGGCGGCGCAGCGCCTCGTCGCACCCAGGCTTGGCGAGATTCGGGTCGATGGCGACCCGGCGATACTTGTCCATCGTTTCTCCTATCCCTTGCGCAGGTCGACGCGCCCCGCGACCCGGTCGACCAGATCACGGAGGATCGCCCCCGACGGAGACGACCCGGGCGCGAGGCCACGCGCGCGCGCGGCGAGACGTCGGGCCCGATCGCGCGATCTGCCCATCCCCACGATCCGCGGGTAGGTGGCCTTGGCCATCCGCTCGTCTCCGCCGGCGGGGCGGCCGAGCTGCTCCCGCGTCCCCTCCACGTTGAGCAAGTCGTCGGTCACCTGGAAGAGCAGACCGAGGGAGTCTCCGAAGCGCACGATCTCTCGAAGCGCATCGTCCCTCGCCCCAGCGAGGAGCGCTCCTGCGTGGAGGCAGGCGACGATCAGGCTCGAGGTCTTTCGACGGTGGATCCTCGCCAGCGCCCGCTCGTCGATCTGACGGCCTTCGGCCTCGATGTCCTCCACCTGCCCCCCGATCACCCCCGCCCCGCCCATCGCCGTCGCGAGCGTGGAGAGGATTGCGGCGCGCCGGCCGGGCTCGCAGTCGATCCCTGAGAGGATCTCATAGGCGCGATTCAGCAGAGCGTCGCCCGCGAGCACGGCGATCGCCTCGCCGAAGACCTTGTGCACCGTCGGGCGCCCGCGCCGGAAGTCATCGTCGTCCATGCAGGGGAGATCGTCGTGGATCAAGCTGAAGGTGTGAGCGAGCTCCATGCACGCGGCGACGGCATAGACCTCTCCGTGACGGCCGCCAGCGCTGCGGTGCCCGAGGAGGACCAAGGCGGGACGGATCCTCTTGCCGCCGGGGAAGAGGGCGTAGCTCATCGCCTCGCGCAGGGAGGGCGGGGCAGTCCCGGCACGGGGCAGCGCGGCTCGGATCGCCGCCTCGATCCGGCGCGATTCCAGGGCGAGCCAGCGCCCGTAGATGTCCGGCTCGGGCTTGACGGCGTCCGGACGCGCCTCAGAAGGGGAGCCCGGAATCCCCGGCCTCTGCTTCCTCGTCCTCGGCGCCTTCTTCGTCGCCATCGGCCTCACTCGCCTCCCCCGGAGCCGGAGCCTTCCCGCCCCCCTCGGCGGAGAGCGTGCGGATCCTCTGCTCCGCCTCTTCCAGCTTGCGGCTGCACTCTCGGACCAGGCGGGTCCCCTCCTCGTATCGCGCGAGAGTCTCCTCGAGCGTGAGTTCCTTGCCCTCCAGCTCCTCGACGATCGACTCGAGCCGCGCCAGCGCATCCTCGAAGCGAAGGGGCTCTTCGGGCGAGGTCGGTTTCCTGGACGTCATCCACGTTCCTCCCTGCGTTCTTCCACGCGGCAGCCGAGCGCGCCCACCGAGAGCAGGACACGCACCGCGTCTCCCGCCTGGACCTCGTCGAACCGCCGCACCGCGCGGCCGTCGCGCTCCCGCAGACAGATGGCGTATCCGCGCGAGAGCACCGATTGCGGGCCGACCGCCTCGAGGTGCGCCCCGCGCGCGGCGAGCCGCTCGCGACGAGTCCGCAGCGCGAGCGTGATCGCGCGCGCCCCGCGACGCCGGATCTCCCCGAGTCGCTCCCTGGTCCGCGCCAGCAGGCGGCGGGGGTCGCGGGCGCGGAAGCGGAGATCGAGACCCGCCACAAGGCGCCGGCGCGCCTCCATCTTCCCCGAGACCGCATTGGCGATGCGGATGTGAAGCTCGTCGATCCGCTGGCGCCGCCGACGGAAGACCTCCGCGGTGCGACGCATCCCGTGGCTTCCCTCGAGCCGCGAGAGATGAAGCCGCGCCTCGCTCAGCCGCGCGCGCGCGCGTTGCCGGAGCCGCGCCCCGCGGCCGTGGATCCACTCCCGGAGATCGCGGCTCGATGGAACGGCGAGCTCCGCCGCCTGGGAAGGCGTCGCGGCGCGAAGATCGGCGGCGAAATCGGCCAGGGTGAAGTCGATCTCGTGGCCGATTCCGGTCACGACGGGTCGATCCATCGCGGCAATCGCGCGCACGACGGCCTCCTCGTTGAACGACCAGAGATCCTCGATGCTGCCGCCCCCTCGCACGAGCAGCACGAGATCGATTCCCGGCTCCGCATCGAGGCGCTCGAGCGACCGGACGATCTCGTCAGCCGCCTCGGCGCCCTGCACGGCGCACGGATGGAAGATGACCTCGGCGAGCGGCCATCTCTCTTTGAGAACGCGCAGGACGTCGCGGATCGCGGCTCCGGCGGGCGAAGTCGCCAGCCCGATCCGGTGCGGGTATCTGGGGAGCGGGACCTTGCGCGCCTCGTCGAAGAGCCCCTCGTCGGCCAGGCGCCGCTTCAGGGCCTCGAAGGCGGCCTGCAGCTCGCCGATCCCGGCAGGCTCCATCCCATCGACGTAGAACTGAAGCCGCCCCTGCACCTCGTAGATGCCGAGCGTTCCGTGAGCGCGCACCAGGAGACCGTCCTGCGGATCGAAGCGCATCCGCCGCGCCGTCTCCTTCCACGAGACACAGGAGATCCGCGCGTTGCCGTCTTTCAGATCGAAGTAGAGATGGCCCGACGGGAGGTGGCGTTTGAAACTCGAGATCTCGCCCACGACCCAGACCGGGCCCGTCCCCGCCTCGATCGCCTTCTTTGCGAGAAGCAGCAGATCGGAGACCCGGATCGCCTCGGGCCTCATCGCCCGCTCCCCCGGGAGGCCTCTGCCGCCTTCACGGTGTTGGCCAGGAGACATGCGACCGTCATCGGCCCGACGCCCCCCGGCACCGGGCTCAGCCAAGCGGCCTTTTCCGCCACCGGGCCTGCGAGCACGTCTCCGACCAGCCCTCCCGCCTCGGTCCGATGAATCCCGACGTCGACGACGACCGCGCCCTCCCGGATCCAGTCGGCAGTCACCAGCTGCGGCGCTCCCGCCGCGGCGATCACCACATCCGCCTCGCGGGTGATCTTCCACGGCTCCTTGCTTGCGGTGTGCAGGATGCTCACCGTCGCATCGCAGCCCGGCGACTTGAGGGAGAGGAGATTCGCGAGCGGTCTGCCGACGGTGGCGCTGCGGCCGAGCACCGCGACATGGCGCCCCCGCAGCTCGATGCCATGCCGGCGCAGGAGCTCCCAGATTCCCAGCGGCGTGCAGGCGACGAAACACGGAAGGCCGAGGCATAGCCTCCCCAGATTGACGGGATGGAAGCCGTCGACGTCCTTCTCCGGACCGATCCGCTCGGTCAGACTCCGCGCGTCGGCCACTCCGGGCACCGGGGACTGGAGCAGGATCCCGTGCACGCCGGGATCGCGCATCCGCGCGTCGATCGCATCGGCAATCGCCTCTTCCGGGGTCCCCTCGGCCAGAACGAGCAGCTCCGATTCGATTCCGACCTCGGCGGAGGCCTTCGCCTTGTTGCGCACGTAGACGCGCGAGGCGGGGTCCTCGCCGACCCGGATGATCGACAGCCGCGGCACCAGCCCCTGCGCGCCCAGCCTTTCCACCCGGTGAGCCAGCTCGCGGCGGATCTCGGCGGAGGCCTTGACCCCGTCCAGGGCCCGGGCGCTCATTCCCCCCCCTCGGGCTCCCGCGCGAGCCTGCGGATCTCGAGCGCCCGTCCAGTCGCCGGATCGACTCGCACGAAGACCGCATGGAGACGGATCCCGCCTTCCGCCGGCTGAAACTTCACAGGGATCTGATTGCGCAGTCTCGCAAGAGCGAGCTCCTTGCGGACGCCGATGATCGAATCGTGCGGGCCGGTCATCCCCACGTCGGTGATCGCAGCCGTCCCGCGCGGCAGAATCCGCTCATCGGCGGTTTGCACGTGCGTATGAGTTCCGACAAGGAGACTCACGCGCCCGTCAAGATACCAGGCCATCCCGAGCTTCTCCGAGGTCGCTTCCGCGTGGAAATCGACGATCACGATCCGGGTGACGCTCTGCAGGCTCTCGAGGATCCGGTCGACGCTCCGAAAGGGGCAGTCGACATTCGGCATATAGACGCGCCCGAGGAGGTTGACGACGGCCACCGGCTCTCCGGCGAAGTTGTAGACGCCAACCCCCCGCCCCGGCACCTCGTCGGGGTAGTTCGACGGGCGCAGGACGCGGAGGTCCCGGTCCATCAGCGCATGCCCCTCGCGCCGGTCCCAGGAGTGGTTGCCGCCGGTCAGCAGGTCCGTGCCCGCGTCGAAGAGCTCCTGGGCGGAGTCCTCGGTGATCCCCGCCCCCGAAGCGGCGTTCTCCGCGTTGGCGATGACGAGGTCGAGGGCAAGCTCCTTGCGCAGCGCGGGGAGGATCGAGGCGACGGCGCGGCGGCCCGGCCGGCCGAAGACGTCTCCAATGAACAGGAGGTTCATCGCCGGCATCAGCGCGCGTAGTCGACGACGCGCATCTCGCGGATCACCACGACCCGGATCTGGCCCGGATACTGAAGGTCCCGCTCGATCCGGCGCGCGATCTCGGTGGCGAGACCGGCGGCTTCGTCGTCACCGACGACTTTGGGCTGGACGAGGATGCGGATCTCCCTCCCGGCCTGGATCGCGAAGGTGCGCTCGACCCCGGGAAAGGAGTCGGCAAGCTCCTCGAGCCTCTGCAGCCGCTTGATGTAGGTCTCGATCCCCTCCCGCCGGGCCCCGGGTCTTGCGCTCGAGATGGCATCGGCGCAGGAGACCAGGATCGGATAGACGCTGTCGGTCTCGAGCTCTCCGTGATGCGCGCCGACAGCTTCGCAGACGATCGGCGGCTCGCCGAAGCGCCGGAGAAGCTCCATGCCGGCGATCGCGTGGGGTCCCTCCACCTCGTGATGGGTCGCCTTGCCGATATCGTGGAGCAGTCCCGCCCGCTTGGCGACCTCGGCATCGAGCCCCAGTTCGGAGGCGATCATGGCGGCAAGACGCGCGACCTCGCCGGAGTGCTTGAGAACGTTCTGCCCCGAGCTGGTCCGGAAGCGCAGACGCCCCAGGGTCGCATGGAGCTCCGGAGCCAGGCCGTGGACGCCGAGGTCCGCGGCCGTCTTCTCGCCGAGTTCCCGGACCTCCTGCTCGATCTCCTCCGTGGCCTTCTGCACGACCTCCTCGATCCGCCCCGGGTGGATCCTTCCGTCGGCCACCAAACGCTCTAGACTGATCCGCGCGATCTCCCTGCGAACGGGGTCGAACCCCGACAGGAGGACCGCCTCCGGTGTGTCGTCGATGATCACATCGATTCCGGTGGCCATCTCGAAGGAGCGGATGTTTCGCCCCTCCCTGCCGATGATCCGCCCCTTCATCTCATCGTTGGGGAGCGCAACGACGGTGACGGTCGAATCGATCGACTGCTCGGCGGCAAGGCGTTGGGCAGCGATCAGGATGAGGCGCCGGGCATCGCGATCGGCGTCGCGCGCCGCTCCTTCGCGCATCCGGGAGGCGAGCCGAGTCGTCTCCGTGCGCAGCTCGTCCTCGATGTTCTTCCAGAGCTCCCGACGGGCTTCGGAGGATGTGAGCCCCGAGATCTTCTCGAGCCGGGCAACCTGCTCGGCGAGGACTCGTTTCAGCTCCGATTCCCGCCCCTCGATTCGAATCCGATGCTCGGCAAGGCCACGGCGATCCGAGTCAAGCGCGGTCTTCTCCGCCAACAAGCGCTCCGAGTCTCGCCGGAAGCCCGATTCTCGCTCCTCGAGAGAGCGCATCCGGGCCTCGAGATCGATCCGGGCGTTGCGAGTCTCCGCCTCGAAGCGCTCTTTCTCGCGCATCCATTCCTCGCGCGACTCGAGGGCGGCCTGCTTGCGGACGAGGTCAGCCTCCCTGCGGGCCTCGTCGAGGAGCGCCTCACGCTCGCGCGCTGTCTCCCGGTCGCGGCGGGCAATCGTCGAGCGCTGGAGCAGAAGCCCCACGACGAACCCCACCACCACAGCGAGAAGCCCCAATGCGATCTCTATCGATCCACTCACGACTCGCTCCCTCCCTCCGGAGGCCGGTGGCGGCGAAAAAGCTGGATCCCCACGCCCACCGTGTGCCGTGAACCCTTGAACCTGGCATCGCCAGGTGGGCGCCGTCTCGGCATCGTTCCTGCGCCCTTCTGCAGGGTCCCATTCCCGATCCTCTCACGGCTCCCTTTGACTTACTGTTGGCTCAAGGAGTCCGACGACATCACGAGCAGGGCAGGGATCCAACGGATCCTTCAACGCCCGGGAAACGAAGACGAAAAGCGCTCTGCTCCTCCTCTTTCCTTCAAAGCTTCCGCATCTGCGTCTCTAGGCTCTCGCGGAGTTTGCGCGCCCGCTCCTCCACGGAGCGCATCAATTCTTCGTGTTCCCTGCGCTCCCTGAACAGCTCCTCAGCGATGTTCAGACTAGTCAGGACCAACAGATTCCGAATCGGAACGGCCGAGTTTCTCGCCCGCACTTCCTGCACCTTCTCCTCGACGAACCGGGCGAGGGCATCCACCTCCGACTGATCGGCTCCGCGGATCCGGAAGGACTCGCCGAGCAACTGGACCGTCGCCGTGAACTCCCCTCGGCCATCTGCCATCCGTTCCTCCCGCTTCCGGTGCGATCGCGCCGAGGGCGGATCCCGCAGCCGGCCGAAGTCTAGAGTTCCACTCTCAGAGCGTCAACTTTGTCGACGAGCCGGGCAACTCTTTCGGCCAGCTCGGTTCGTTGCGCCTCAAAGCGCTTGAGATCTCGCTCGCAATCGGCGATGCGCCGGGCAAGGGTCTGATTCTCTTCCCGGAGGAGGCGGATCATCTCGGCCGCCTCGTGGAACATCTCCTCGAGCTTGTCCAGCTCGCCCAGCATCGAGGACTCCTACGCCTCCGGCCCCTGCGCCGGGACTTGGGGACGGATCTGCTCAACGATGCGGCGGAATCCCTCCGCGTCGTGGATCGCAAGCTCCGAGAGCTGCTTTCGATCGATGATCACATCGCTGCGCTTCAGCCCCGCGATGAACTGGTTGTAGGAGAGGCCGTGCATCCGCACCGCCGCATTGATCCGCTGGATCCACAGGCGGCGCATCAGCCGCTTGCGCACCCGCCGGTCCCGATAGGCGAACTGGAGACCGCGAAGGACGTTCTCCTTGGCGATCTGGTGAAGCCGGCTTCTCCCGCCGAAGGCCCCTCGGGCGGCCTTCAGGGTCTTCTTGCGCCGAGCGTGTCCCGGAACGACGCCTTTAGCTCTTGGCATTTCTCAAGTCTCCTTCCTAAAGGCCTTCAGCTGCCCAGGATCTGCCGGCGGATCCTGGCCTTGTCCGCGCCCGCGACCAAGGTCGACTGCCGCAGCTTCCGCTTCCGCTTGCGGGTCTTTCCGGTGAGCAAGTGTCCCTTGTTGGACTTGTTGCGGCGCACTTCGCCTCCCGCCGTCATGCGGAACCGCTTGGCGGCGGACTTACGGGTCTTCAACTTCGGCATCTTCACTCCTTTGGAGGAGGTCCCTCGGACGCGGCGCCCGCCGGACTCTTGTCATCCTCCTCATCGGGCCTCGGCTTCAGATCCTTCCGGGGCGCGACGATCATGACGAGGGCCCTGCCTTCGAGGACCGGTCTCGACTCGACGAAACCGATATCCGAGATCTCCTCGACGATCCGGTCGAGGAGGGCGTGGCCCAGCTCTTGGTGCGACAGCTCTCTCCCTCGGAACAGACAGGTGAACTTGACCTTGTCGCGTCCCAGAAGGAACTTCCGCGCGTTTCTGATCTTGAAGGTGAAGTCGTGCTCCTCGATCTTGGGACGGAGCTTCACCTCCTTGACGGTGTAGACATGCTGTTTCTTCTTCGCCTGCCGGTCGTGCTTGGACTGCTCGTATTTGAACTTGCCGAAGTCCATGATCCTGCAGACCGGCGGCCGGGCGGTGGGCGCGACTTCGACGAGGTCCGAGCCCTGAAGCTGCGCCAGCTTCAACGCTTCGGAGATCGCCATCACGCCCAACTGGTTCCCCTCGGAGGAAATCACCCTCACCATGGGGACCCGGATCCGCTCGTTGACTCGAACTTCCACTGGTTTTGTGATCTTCAGTTACCCCCGCCTTCTGACGCCTTCCGGTCTACGACGCCGCCAAAAAAGAGGGGAGGCGGCCGAAGCCGCCTCCCTGACTCGGACGGACGGGGACACGCAGTCCCCTCGCGACCGAACCCGGCCTGGCTACGGAGCCGGCGGGTGAGAAGCAGGCTTCTTCTTGCGTCGCTGACCGGACACCGGCGAACGGCACTCGCCGTCCGCGCCCAAATGGTGGGCGACAGTGGACTTGAACCACTGACCTCTTGCATGTCAAGCAAGCACTCTAACCACCTGAGCTAGTCGCCCACACCCACTCAAGTCATCCGAGTCTATCCATGGTCCCTTCCCCCTGTCAACCCCGGGGCCCCCGGGGTCCCGGCGCGGGTCCCGGCGGCGCGATTGGACGTCCGATCGCCTCCGCGATCCGCCGGACCTGCTCGGCCAGCGCGGCGAAATCGTCGATTCGAAGGCTCTGCGGGCCGTCGCAGAGTGCCTCCTCGGGTCTCGGATGGACCTCGATGAGCAGCCCGTCGCAGCCCGCCGCCACGGCGGCGCGTGCGAGCGGAAGCACCTTGTCGCGGACTCCCACGGCATGGCTCGGATCGATCACGATCGGCAGGTGGGAGAGCTGCTTCACGACCGGGATGGCGGAGAGATCGAGGGTGTTGCGCGTGTACGATCCGCCAAAGGCCCGAATCCCCCGCTCGCAGACGATCACCTTCCGATTCCCGCCCGACATGATGTACTCCGCCGCCATCAGCCACTCATCCATCGTCGAGGACATGCCGCGTTTGAGGAGGACGGGCCGATCGACCTGGCCGAGAGCCTGCAGGAGCGTGAAGTTCTGGACGTTGCGGGCGCCGACCTGCAGGATGTCGACATAGTCGAGCATCACCTCGAGCTGGCTCACGTCCATGATCTCGCTCACGACGGCCATCCCGCTCTCATCAGCCGCCGCGCGCAGGATCCTGAGACCCGTGACGCCGAGTCCCTGAAACGCGTACGGAGAAGTCCGCGGTTTGAAGGCCCCGCCCCGCAGCACGCGCGCCCCCGCGGCTCGCACCGCGCGCGCCACGGTGCGCACCTGCTCCTCGCCTTCGACGGCGCACGGCCCAGCCATCATGACGATCTCGGGCCCTCCGATGGCGATCCCGCCGACGTCGATCACCGTGTCCGCGGGACGGAAGGCCCGGCTGGCGAGCTTGAATGAGTGGGGGATTCGCGCGACGGCGTCGACGCCGGGCAGTGCGCGGACTTGATCCAGATCGATCTCGAGCCCTTCTGCGATCGAACAGAGGGTCTGGCGTCCATCCTGCTCGAGACGGTGAACGACGCAGCCGTGCGTGACGAGCCACTGCTCGATATGATGGATCGCAGCCGAGTCGATTCCGTCTCTGAGAATGATCTTCATCGAGTCGAATCGGAGACGGGAGGGGCGTCAGTCATCCCAGACGACGCCGCGTTCCCCTTCCTCGACCCCCCCCAGCGGGACGGCAGGCTCCCCGGTCTCCCTCAGCGCAGCCAGCCACTCTTCCTCGCTGCCCGCCGGGACGACCAGGATGAAACCGATCCCCATGTTGAAGACTTCGAACATCTCCTCGCGACCGATTCCGCCCATTCTCTCGATCGCCAGGAAAAGAGGGGGGATCGTCCAGGCCGACCTGCGAACCCGGGCACGGATCCCGTCACGCAGCGCCCTGGGGAGATTCTCCGGAATCCCGCCGCCGGTGATGTGGGCCATGCCGTGCACCGGCAGCCTCTCGATGAGCGGGCCCACGGCCGGCAGGTACATATGGTGCCGGCTCAGGAGAGCGTCGGCGACGCTCTTCCCCAGCCCTGGGATCGGATCGCCCGGCGAGAGGCTTCCCTCTTCCAGGACGACCCGCCGGGCGAGGGAGTAGCCATTCGTGTGGAGTCCCTGGGAGGCGAGCCCGATCAAGCGATCCCCGGCACTCGCGGCTCGGCCGTTCACGAGTCTAGCGCGCTCGACCTCCCCGACGATGCAGCCGACCAGGTCCAGCTCGCCCGGAGAGTACATGCCGGGCATCTCCGCCGTCTCGCCGCCGATCAGCGCGCACCCCGCCTCGTTGCACGCCTCCACGAGCCCGGCGATCACCGTCTCCACGACATCCGGGTCGAGCTTTCCGGCCCCGATGTAGTCGAGGAAGAAGATTGGTCGCGCGCCGTGCACGAGGATGTCGTTGACGCAATGGGAAACGAGGTCGTAGCCGACCCCTTCCCATCGACCCGCCTGAGCCGCCAGGCGGAGCTTTGTCCCGACGCCGTCCATGCTGCTGACGAGCAGGCGCTCGGAGCCGGGCGTGGGATAGGAGAAGAAGCCGGCGAAGGAGCCGATCTGGCTCTCGACTCGAGGGCCGAAGGTCGACCGGACCCGCTCCTTGATGCGGCGGACCGATTCGCGCCCGCTCTTGAGGGAGACGCCCGCCTGCTCATAGCGCGGGGCGACCGGCCTCGGCTCGCTCATGCCTCGTCCTCCCCGATCTCGTACTCGACCTCCTCCTCCGGGGGCATCGCACCGTGAGGTTGCGCGCGGGCCGGCAACCTCCCGACCGCGTCGAGGACCGCGGCGGCCGCGGCGTCCCAGGCTCCCGTCTTCATGGAAGCGCAGCCGATCAGATCGCGCTCGACACCGCGGTCGAGGTGCGTCAGGCGCACCAGCACAACGCGGATCCCGTCGAGGACCGCGCTCTTCACGGCGCCGAGGTGCATGCGGCCGACCTCGACATCCAGCTCCGCCGCCGCCTGGAGGGTAGCCTCCGCAGCGACGCGTAGGTGGTTTCCCCTCGTGGCAAGCGCGCTCGCCGTCCCCTGCCCCGAACGATCGTTTCGCTCCAGGTGAGCGCTGGCCGAGATCTTCTCGCCCTCCCGGCGAAGATTGACGGCGACGATCTTGACGGCGCCGTCGGTCCGGCTGGAGCGCCCATGCCCCGTGATCTCCATCTCAAGCCTCTCCGTCAATGCGGGTCATCTCGCTCAGCATGCGGATCCGGTCTCGCACCGATCCGAGCTCCGCCGACATGATCCCGTCGACGCCGAACTCCTCGACAGCAAAGGATGCGACGGCGGTTCCGTGGGTCATCCCCCAGCGAACGCTTCGCTCGTCCAGGGCCTCCGCGCGGCTCATCCGTCCCAGCATCCCTCCGGCGAAGGTATCTCCCGCCCCGGTGGGGTCCTTGACCGCCTCCACAGGGAACGCGGGCACCCAGTACCAACCCCGCTCCGTCCGGGCAAGGGCGCCGTACTCCCCGCGCTTCACGACGACCACGGAGGGCCCCATCATCCGGATCCCCTCGGCGGCTTTCAGGATGTTCTCCGATCCGGTGAGCTCGCGGGCCTCGGCGTCGTTCAACAGCAAGACGTTGGCCCGACGCAAGACCCTCAGCAGTTCGGGCCGTCGATGCTCGATCCAGTAGTTCATCGTGTCGAGGGCGACCAACCAGGGATGAGCCAGCTGATCGAGCACTTCCTCCTGCAAGAGCGGGTCGATGTTCGCGAGAAAAACGACGCCCGACTCCCGGTACCGCTCAGGTAGGACGGGATGGAACGAGTCGAAGACGTTCAGCTCCGTGCGGATGGTCCGACGATCGTTCATGTCGGCGCCGTAGATCCCTTCCCAGCGGAAGGTTCTTCCTTGGGAGATCGTGAGCCCCTCGAGATCGGCGCCCCGCTTGGCGAGCATCTCGCGGTGTTCGGCGCTGAAATCCTCCCCCACGACGGCGACCACGCGAACCGGTCCGTAGAGACCCGCCGCGAGGGAGAAGTAGCTCGCCGAGCCTCCCAGGGCGTCCACCCGGCTCCCGGACGGCGTGTGGATCGTGTCGAGCGCGATCGAACCGACAACCAGGATCCCCTTCACGCCTCCCGCCTCCGAGTTCTCGCAGGTTCCCGAACCTTCGTGACTTTGGCATCGGCCCAAAGCCGCTCCAGCGTGTAGTACTCGCGGGTCTCATGATGGAAGACATGGACGACGACGTCCACATAGTCGATCAGGATCCATCGCCGGACGGCCCGCCCCTCCACGTGCCACGGGGCGATCCCCTGCTCCTTGAGCTTGCCGACGATCTGCTCGGCAATCGCGCCGACCTGAGGCTCCGAAGCGCCGGAACAGATCACGAAGCAATCGCAGGCCGCGGAGAGCCCGGTCAGATCCAGGATGACGATGTCCTCGGCCTTCTTCTCCAGAGCCAGGCGCGAGATCTTTCGCGCCAGGGTCTTCGGGCTCTTGGGCCGGGAAGCGACGCGCGCGCTCAATGGATCCGCGTCACCGCGTAGTCGACCGCCTGGCGGAGTCCGGCCAGGTAGGCCGAGGGCCGGAGCGGTTCGAGACGCTCGATCGCCCGTTGGGCCGCGGCGAGGGCGGTCTGGCGACACTCCTCCAGCGCGCCGCGAGAGTGCAACAGCTCCAGGACGAAGACCCAGTCCTCCTGCGTGATCGAGGGGGCGGCGAGGATCTCGGTGACCCGCGCCTTCTCCGCCTGCGTGGCGCGCCGGATCGCGCGAACCAGAGGCAGGGTCACCTTCCCCTCCGCCAGATCGGAATGGCCGAACTTCCCGAGCTGCGCCGCGTCGCCGATGTAGTCGAAGACGTCATCGGTGATCTGGTAGGCTCGGCCGAGCTCGAGCCCGAACGCCCGGAGGGTCTCGACGCGCTCCGTGTCGAAACCCGCGGTTTGCGCTCCGACCTCGCAGGAGGCCACCATCAGAGAGGCGGTCTTCGCATCCACGAGCTCCAGGTAGTCCTCCTCGGCGAGATCGACGTTCCGCTTCTGCTGGATCTGCAACATCTCGCCGACCGACATTTCGTAGGTCACCCGCGTCAAGATGCGGACGATGGCATCCTCCCCCAGCGCCTGCAGATCGACGAGCACCTTGGTGTAGATGTAGTCGCCCAGGATCGTCGCCACGAGGTCGTTATAGAGGGCGTTGATCGTGGGCAGTCCGCGGCGCAGCGCGCTCTTGTCGATCGTGTCGTCGTGCACCAGGGTGGCCGTGTGGATCAGCTCGATCGCCGCGGCAGCGAGGGTCGGATCGCGCTGCGGCTCGCCGTCGAGCCGCGCGATCAGGAGCGTGAGAGCCGGCCGGAAGCGCTTCCCAGACATCGCCAGGAGATGCTCGCCGACCTCCTCGATGAGCGGGATGCGGGAATCGAAGAATCCCCGCAAACGGACGTGCATCCGCTCGAGGTCGTCCCGAATCGGCTCCTGAAAGGAGTGAAGCTTGGTATCAGCCTGGAAAGACCTCAGATAGGTCTCCAGATTGGAGCTCGACACGCCTCTCCCCTTTCCCGTCGATGCTTGGACCGTCGGCCGCCACCCGGAATGGCGCGCCTTCTATGCGCCATCCGGCAACGCTAACATTCGATTCGAAGAGGTGTCAACGAGCGGCGGGAGACTCGCTGGTTGCCGCAGCCAGGTTCTGCGCGAGCAGTCCGCGCCATTCCTCCTCCAGGAGTAGCGAACCTGCGACCATCTGCGACTCCGCCCACCGGAGGCTGCCGACCAGTTCCCGGTACTCCGAAAGCTTCGAGGCGGGGATCGGTTCCGAGGGGACCGTCTTCATGGCCAGGGGATTGATCGATCGACCGCCCTCGATCACCTCGAAGTGGAGGTGAGGGCCCGTCGCGAGCCCGGTCTTGCCGACATAGCCGATCTTCTCGCCCTGCTTGACCTTCGATCCGGCTCGGATCCCGGAGGCGAACCGGCTCAGGTGCCCATAGCAGGTCTGGTAGGTCCGATCGTGGCGGATCTTGACGAACTTGCCGTATCCACCCTTCCAGCCGGCGTACTCCACCGTTCCGTCGCCGAGGGCGACGACCGGAGTCCCGGTGGCC
The DNA here is from genome assembly GCA_034679345.1 of Candidatus Eiseniibacteriota bacterium. GTDB lineage: Bacteria > Eisenbacteria > RBG-16-71-46 > CAIMUX01 > VGJL01 > JAXDAY01. The sequence continues at coordinate 229,221 of JAXDAY010000004.1, read as the reverse complement.
GCGGCGTAGTCCACGCCGTGGTGCGGGCGATACCTCTTGAGAATCGGGTGGAACCGGGCCTTGGAGAAGCTCGAGCTGATCCGACGATAGTTGAGCGGGCTCTTCAGGAAGGCGCGCTTGAGGCTTCGGCCGTCCAGGTCATAGTAACCGCCCTTGGGATCCGCGCCCCGGAAGAACGCGACCGCGGCGTCGGCCTCCTTGCCATCGTACCAGCCGTAGAGGATGTCCCCGTACCCTGTGAACGCGCCTTCGACGAATCGCTCCTCGACGATGAAACCGAATCGATCTCCCTTGTGCACCTCGGTGAAGAAGTCGATCTCGCAAGAGAGGACATCGGCCAGCTTGTAGGCGAGCCGCCTTTCCCCTCCAGCCGATATCACGGCCTCCTCGAGCGTCGTCTGGACCAAGCCGCCGAGCTTCCGGACGTGGACATCGCACTCCACGGCTTGCGCGAAGGAGCTCAGGCTGTCCGGGCTCATCTCGAAGACGAAGATCTCCTCCGGGGAGCAGCGGATCCGGAGGTTCCGCAGCTCACCGGCGTCATCGCGCGTGAACTCGATGACCTGGCCCGGCAGAATCGAACGCGGGGAGAAATACTGATGAGTCCGGATCTCGCGCAGCACCCGCTCGATCTCGGTGAGGGCCATTCTGTTTCGCAGCAGCAACCCGGCAAGGGTATCCCCGCGATGGACCGTGTCGGTGACCGTGTAGGACGCGAGCGCTCCGGGGAGGGAATCGGCCTGGGCTATGGGGTCTGAGCTTGGCAGGGGTCCGTGGATTCTGAGGGCCCAGAGCAGAAGCAATCCGGCGCATCCCGCCAGGATCCAACCGACCGAACGCCGCAGGCGTGGTATCTTCAAACGCTTGCCCTCCCCCTCTCCGCCGTTCTGCTGCGAAGGCCTAATCCCGCGAAGGGGACTCGCGCAGGCTAACTGGCTCATCGCGAGCCTGTCAACCAAGAATCGGCGCCCGATCGGGTTAGGCGGCCTTCGACTCGGCCGCGGGGGACTTCCCCCTGGGCCATGCGAAGACGAACCTCGCCCCCCCGCCCGGGCGATCCTCCACCCAGATCCTCCCCTTGTGGTTCTCCAGAATCCGATAAGTCGTGGCCAGGCCGAACCCGTGGCCGTACTCCTTTGTCGTGTATCCAGGCTCGAAGATCCGCTGGCGGATGCCCGGCGGAACCCCGGGGCCGTTGTCCTCCACCGTGACCCGGACGTAGCCGGTCCCCTCCGTCGAGGTCTCGATCCGCAGCCGGCCCTCCACGACTCCCGCGTCCTTGAGCGCGTCGGCGGCGTTGCGGCAGAGGTTCAGGACCACCTGGTGGATCTGCCCGGCGTCGCCTTCCACGGGTCCCAGCGAGTCGTTTCCGGCGAACTCGATCGTCACCGAGTCGAACGCGTTTTGCGGTTGCAGGAACTCGACCATCTCCCGGCACAGCGCATTCAGGTCGAAATGGGTCACTCGAAGCTCGCGGTGGGAGAAATCGAGCAGCCCCTTCGAGAGCTTCGAGAGGCGCTCGATCTGCTCCCACATCGTCTGCGCGTCGCGCTTGAACTCCTCCAGTCCCATGCGGTCGATCTTGCGGCGCATCAGCTCCGTGCGGCCGGAGAGGATCGCGAGGTAGTTGCGCATCTCGTGCGCGACGGATGCGGCCATCTCCCCTTTGGCGGCCATCCGCTCGGAGCTGATGAGGGCCTGCGTCGTGCGCTGCAGCTCGATGTACTCGCGATTCTGGTTCTTCACGATCACGAGCGGCAGGAAGAAGAGGATGACTCCGGCGTAACCGATCGCCATGTACGAGAGGATCAAGAGAGGGCTCAGCGCGAACAGTGCGCCGCTCGAAAGAATCGCGTTCTTGTAGGCGTAGTTCGTGCGCCAGGTCGACCAGAAGCGGCTGCCGCGCTGGATCGAGACGGCGCCCGCGACGAGACACGTGTTCACGAAGAAGTAGGCGATACAGCCGAAGACGAATCCGGCGACTCCCCGCATCGAGCGGAACTGCTCGAGTCCCGGCTGCGTGCCGGAGATCAGCTCGAAGCCGGTGCCGACAATGAAGGCGGTGATCACGATCTGGCCGAGCCCGAAGATCGTGCGAAACCAGTCCCGCTTCTGGATCAACCGCGTGGCGACGAGCACCGATAGTCCGATGATCCAGAGGGACAGGCCGTTTCCGAAGAGATAGAGGACCGCCACGTTGAACGTGGAGGCCATCGAGTCGGTCCCCTCCCCGGTGGGCGTTTCCAGCCAGAGGAGCTCGGCTCCGACGCTGAAGAGAAACCAGAGGAAGAAAGCAAGGGATACCGGAGGAGACGAGCGGCCCGCGAAAACGAGAAGAGCCAGTCCCCCTCCGACGACCGCGGCGACGTAGAGGGTGAGGATCCGATTCCCCTGATAGCCTCCGAGCATCCTCTTCAGAGGCGAGAACCGGGCAGCCGTGGCTTCGGTCCCTTCCATGGTGCTTCTGCTTATATTTCGGACGTTTGCCGGGTCGGCTGAATCCGGAATCTCGCGTGATTGACTGCGGTCGCGGTCCCATCCTAGGCTCCCGCCGCATGGGAATCGTCGTCCGGAAAGTCGCCGAGATCGAGTGGTTGACTCCCCCACCTGGTTTTTTCCATAAATCATTTTCCGCATTGAGCTTGCGACGTGGCGGCGTCAGCCCTCCCCCGTACGATACGCTGAACCTGGGACGTAGCGCGGGTGACTTCCTGGACCGAGTCGACGAGAACGAGTCGCGACTCGCCCGCGCGATCGGGCTGCCCGGAGAGCCGGCCCGGGCCTACCTCGCCCATGGAGACCGGTGCGCCGTCGTGGAGCGGCCGGGCGTGTACCGCGGCGTCGACGGTCTTGCCACGTCGGTTCGGGGCCTTCCCCTCTGGCTCACGGTGGCCGACTGCTATGCGGTTTTCGTCGAGGCGGGTAACTGGATCGGCCTTCTGCACTGCGGCTGGAGGGGGACGGCAGCCGGGGCGGTCGGCGTCCTCGCGCGCTTGCTCGCGCTGCGATCCGGCACGCCGACCTCCGGCATGCGAGCATGGATCGGGCCCGGCATCGGATCCTGCTGCTATCCGGTCGGCGATGACGTCGCCGCTCGCTTCGCTTCCGAGTGGATCACGCGCCGCCACGGCGTGGCGCACCTCGATCTCGGCGGGGCCATCGAGATGGATCTGCTTGCCGCGGGCGTCGTATCCGGCTCGCTCGAAAGATCGCGGCTCTGCACCTCCTGCAATCCGGCGATCCTATTCTCCTATCGCCGCGACGGCCCCCGGTCAGGCCGCATGGCGGCCGTGATCTGGCTTCCCGACTGACCTCCCCGCCTCGAACGGGTCGCTCGCGTCCCGACCCCGCGAGGCCCGGACCTCCAGGCGGGGTCTGTGGTTCTGTGCGCGGGGCTCAGCCGAGGATCGACTCGTAGTATGCGAGATAGCGATCGACGATCCGGCTCTCGTCGAAGCCCTGCACTGCGCGGGCGCGCGCAGCCCGGGAAACCTCGGTCCACCGTCCCGGGTCGCGGAGCAGATCGATCGCCCAGCGGGCCATCCCCTGATGGTCGGAAGGATCGGACAGGAAGCCCGTCACGCCGGACTCGACGACCTCGCGCGTCCCTCCGCGGTCGGTGGCGATCACCGGCACGCCGCAGGACATCGCTTCGAGCGCGACGAGGCCGAAGCTCTCGTGCTCGCTGGGAAGCAGGAGCAGATCCACGCAGGGGAAGAGCTCCTCGATCGCGTCCTGGATGCCGAGGAAATAGACGTCCCGATCGAGGCCGTGGAGTCGAACCAGCTCCCGCGCATGCGCGATCTCTGGACCTTCGCCGACCAGCACGAGATTCGAGGGAACCGCTTCGCATATGTTGCGGAAGACCCCGATCACCCCGGGGATGTTCTTCACCTTGCGGAAGTTGCTCGCGTGCATGATCACTTTCCGCTCCGGCGTGATGAAGGGTCCGTCGAAGGCGCGCCGTCGTGGCGCGAAGCGCTGCGTGTCGACGAAGTTCGGGATCACCTCGATGTCTCGGCCGAGGCCGAAGGCCTCGATTGTCCGCTCGAGCAACCATCGGGAAACGACGGTGACGCCATCGCTCTGCTGGATCGAGAAACGCACGACCGTGTGAAACGAGGGCTGGACCCCCACCAGGGTGATGTCGGTGCCGTGGAGCGTCGTCACCGTCTTGAGGCTGCGGTCTTCGAGCATCTGCCGCGCCAACAGAGCGCAGGTCGCATGCGGCACGGCGTAGTGCGCGTGGACGAGGTCGAGATCGTGGAGCTCGGCGACCTCGACGATCTTCGACGCCAGGCTGAGCGTGTAGGGGGGGTGATGAAACACCGGGTAGTTGTCGGTGAAGACTTGGTGGAACTGCACGTTCTCCGCGTATCCCTTCAGACGGACGGGCGGGGCATAGCTGATGAAGTGCACCTCGCATCCTTTCGCGGCGAGGGCGAGGCCGAGCTCCGTCGCGACGATGCCGCTGCCTCCATGGCTCGGATAGCAGACCATGCCGACCTTGATGCGACGACTCATTGCTCCTCCTCGCTACCCATGGCGATCAGCGCGTGCTCCACGCTTCCCCGCTCGAGCCAGAGATCGACCACCGATTCGAGACTTCGCATCCCCGTGTCTCTCTCCCAGAGCGCCGGGGTCAACAGCGAGAAGACACGCTCCTGGGGACGACCGCGGGGAAGGAGCAACTCCCGCAACTGGGCCAGGTCGGGGAAGCTCCGGTAGAGCAGACTGCGCGATTTGGAGATCATCGCCTCCTCGATCCGCTTCAGCTGGAAGTCGATCTTGCCGGCGGCCGAGGCCGCGATCTCATCGAGGCCGCGGTCGAGCCCGGAGAGCGCCGATCGCAGCCTCTCGAGCCCTGTACGAAGTTCGCCCATCGACTCGTCGATCCGATCCTGCACCGCGCGATCGCGCCGCCGTCGCGCCCATGTCTCGAGAAAGGCGTCTGGGTCCGCAACGGCCGACTGCGCCTCCGCCATTCCCGCCTCGACCCCCCAGGGACGGGGGAAGAGCGTGGCCGCGAAGCGACGCATGAGCGGAGCCGCCGGCGCGCCGAGCATCTCGTGGATGGGGCCGAGCTGCGAGCGGTACCGGATCTCCCCCTCCCCGCAGACGACCCGCTCCACGGGCAGGAGGAACTCCTGCATCGCCGGTCGCACGACGACGTTGGGGAGAAGCAGGGATCCCTCGGGCGGAGCTTCCTCCGGCTCGAGGGCGCGCCTCGATTCCCCCTCCAGGAGGAAGAGCGCCCGTCGCCCTTCAGCGGCGGAGAGCGAGGGTTCGATCCCGTTCGCGCGGAGACGCTCGGCCTCGGAGTCGAGGCGCGCGGAGATCTCTTCCCGCATCGATACGATCCGGCGCAGCCAGGGCTGCACCGCCTCGATCACGAAAGGATCGTTCCCATCGATGAAGACCAGGGGCTCGTCGGGAAAGAGCGAGGCGAGCAGGCTTCGGAGGAAGTCCGACCAGTCGCGGACCGCGGGATCGGCCAGCATTCCTTCGAGGCGGCCGAGGAGCGCTTCCGCCGCCGGCCAATCGCCGCGCAGCCGCTCGAGCGCCGGCCGCATCCTCTGCGCCGAGAGCGACCCGATGCGCTCTCCTGAATGTCCCGGCTCGTCCTTGACCCTCGCAGGAGCCCGTCCGGGGACGGGCCAAGCGATCGAGGCGACCTCGTCGTAGTCGGTGTCGTCGCCGACGCAGTAGAAGGCCGCCACCGCGCCGAGCCCCTGGCGGCGCATCCGGCGCGCCGCGGCGATCGCCGTCGCGGTCTTGTAGAGCGTGTAGAGCGGTCCGCCAAGGAGGGCAGGCTGCTGGCCGGTCAAGATGACCCGAGCGCGTCCCGACGCGAGCGGCTCGACCCACGCCTCGAGGCGCCGCTCGCCTCCGCAGAGGTGCCGCACCAGGCGCGCATACCCTTCCGGATCCTCGAGCAAGAGCCCCGGGCGCGCGTCCCGGGCCGCGGGCGGCTCGGGCAACGGAAGGCCCGCCGTCGGTTGGAGTCCTAGAAGCTTCAATCCTCTTCCCTCCCGGATCGCGCTGCGAGGGCGATCCACCTCTCCGACTCGCGACGCTTGTAGGGCCGGCCGTCGTAATCCCCGAAGCGGACCTGAAGCTCGAAGCCCGCCGCCTGGAGCATCCGCTCGAGCTCCGCGGGCTCGTAGAGACGAACCCGCTCGCGATACGTGCGCGTTCGTCCGTCCGGCAGCGGGCCGACGCGCGTTTCCTTGAACAGGAAGTCCCCTCCGGGCTCGAACCAGCGTCGCTCCACGACGACGATTCCATTGACCAGCCGTCCGGAGCGCGGCACCAGCCGCCGCCGCAGCCGAGGGGCGTTGACGAAATCGAGAACGAGCGTTCCCCCGTCGGCGAGGATCTCTGCGATTCCCTGAAGGACGGAGGCGTCCTCCTCGCGGGTGCGGAAGTAGCCGAAGGTCGTGAAGAGCATCAGGACGCGGACGAACGAACGACGCCGGAAGGGAAGCCTCCTCATATCCCCGCGAACCAAGGGAACCCCGGGACTCGCGCGCCGAGCCCTCTGGAGCAACGGTCTGGAGAGATCAAGACCGATCGGCGCGTATCGCGACTCGGCCAGGGCGCGCAGGTGCCTGCCAGGGCCGCATCCGAGGTCGAGCAGGAGGCCGGCGCCGGGGGGCAGGGTCTGATCCAGAGCATCGAGCAGACGGCGCGCTTCGTTCAGGTCGCGGTGCCCGTAGAGCAGGGGATAGAACTCGTCGAAGCTCTCCTCGTACCAATCGCTTTCGACGCGGCCGTGATCTCCCTCGCTCATGGTAGCTGATCGTAGCACGCCACGGGGCCTGCGGTCGGCGTTCTCACCGCAGGACGCGCCTGAGCCGGAGCAACTCCCGCAGGGCCCGAAACACGACGCGCGGACTGGCGCCGGACTGCCGGCCCGAGGTGCGCGGATAGTGGCGGACCCCGACCTCGGCGATCCGCGCGCCAATCCGGCGGGCGCGCACGAGGATCTCCACGTCGATCATCGCCCCCTCGGACATCAGAGCCATCCCATCGAAGATCGACGCGCGATAGAGCTTGAAGGCGCAGTCGGCATCCCGCAACCGCAGCCCGAAGAGCAGGCGCATCGCACGGTTGAAGATCCAGGCATTCGCCCGTCGATGGAAGGGATCGCAGCGGCCGATGCGGTAACCGGTGACGATCTCATTGGATCCGCAGTGGGGCAGCAGAAGCGCGATCTCGGCCAGGTCGAACTGGTTGTCGCCATCCGTGTAGAAGATCCACTCGTTCCGGCTCGCCGCGATCCCGCTTTTCAGGGCGGCGCCGTAGCCTCGGTTGGCCGGGTGGTGAACGACGCGGACCCGAGGATCGCCCGCGGCGATGCGATCCGCGATCTCTCCGGTGCGATCGCTCGATCCGTCATCGATCAGGATCACCTCGAATTGCGAGGCGAAACGGGGCAGGATCTCGAGGGCGCGGCGCGCCGCCTCCTCGACGTTGCCTTCCTCGTTGTGCATCGGATAGAAGAGGGAGAGGCGATCCAGGCGTTCGGTCGGCGCGGATCCCTCGGGCGCTTGGATCAGGGGATCACCCCGCCGCCCTTGCCCCCGCCACCGCTGATCCGGGGTTCCGGCGAGGGCTCCTCGACGAGCGTGAAGAGCAGATAGCCCGCGGCCGCGAGACTCGCGCCATAGAAGGCGGTCTTCACCGGGTCCTTGCGGACCAGCTCGATGCGGGCCACCTGCGCGGTGGGGATCCGGTGCACCCGCGCCTCGTCCTCGTACCAGACCTCAGGCCCCTGCGAGCGTTCGACGGTGACCGTGAAGTAGCCGTTCAGGGTATCCGCGTCGACTTCCACACGGTCGAAACGGTATTCGTAGCCGTCAAAGGTCGCCACGCGGACCTTCTCGAGGGTGGAGTCGGCTTTGAGCTCGCTTCGGGGTACCTGCCGGAGGCTGGTGCAACCGGCGAATGCGATGAGGAGTCCGAGGATCGGCAGGATCGGTCTCACGGCGATCACCTGCGTCTAATCTACCCCCTGGTCCCGCATGGAGTCAATGCGCCGGACCCACGCATGAATGCGCTGCAGGGCATCGATCGGAGTGAGCCGATCGGGCTCGATCGCGGCCAGCTCCTCACGCAGCCACTCGAGCTCCTGCGACCCGAAGAGGGAGAGCTGGTCCGCATCAAGGCGCTGCGCCGAGGCTGCGCGCGATTCGATCACGTGCGCGCCGCGCCGTTCCAGGTCCCGCAGAATCTCGCTCGCCCGGCGGACGACGCCGTCCGGGACGCCCGCGAGCCGGGCCACCTCGATCCCGTAGCTGCGGTCCGCGGCGCCCTCGGCGACCCGCCGCAGGAAGATCACCGAGTCGCCCCACTCGCGAACGAGGACGTTCAAGTTCAGATATCCCTCGACCGACTCGGCGAGGCGCGTCATCTCATGGTAGTGGGTCGCGAAGATCGTCCTCGGCCTCCGCTCCGGCGCCTCCCGCAACGCCTCCGCGACTGCCCAGGCGATGGAAAGGCCGTCATAGGTCGATGTGCCGCGGCCGACCTCATCCATCAGCACGAGACTGGCCGAAGTGGCGTGTCGCAGGATGTTGCTCGTCTCGATCATCTCGACCAGGAAGGTCGATTGCCCGCGGGAGAGCACGTCGTGCGCGCCCACGCGCGTGAAGATCCGATCGGCCATCCCGATGCGCGCCGACTTCGCAGGCACGAAGGAGCCGGCTTGGGCCATGAGGCAGATCAGGCCGATCTGGCGCAGGTACGTCGACTTCCCGGCCATGTTGGGGCCGGTGAGGATCACGATCTGGCGCTCTTCGCCGTCGAGGTCGAGGTCGTTGGGGACGAACGACCCCACTCCGACCGCGCGCTCCACGACCGGATGGCGCCCCTCCTCGATCTGAATCGCTCGCGAGCGATCGAGCCGCGGGCGGGCGTAGCCGCTTGCCGAGGCGGTCTCTGCCAGAGAAACGACGAGGTCGATCTCGGCGAGGAGATCGGCGATCCGCTGCAGACGCGCTGTCGCCGCGGTCACGCGTTCGCAGAGCGCGCGGAAGAGCTCCGCCTCGCGCTTCTTCTCCGCCTCCTCGGCGCCCAGGATCCTCTCCTCATGGTCCTTGATCTCCGGCGTGACGAACCGTTCCCCCGTCGAGAGGGTCTGCTTGCGCGTGTACCGCTCCGGCACCCGGGCGAGCTGAGATCGGCTGACCTCGATGAAGTAGCCGAAGACCCGATTGTAAGCGACCTTGAGGTTGGCGATCCCGGTCGCCTCGCGCTCGCGCGCCTCCAGCTCGGCCATCCAGCGCTTCCCCCCGCTCGACGCTTCGCGCGCCTCATCCAGCGACTTGTCGTAACCATCGCGGAAGACTCCCCCCTCGGCGAGATTTGCCGGGGGAGAATCGACCAGCGCGGCGTCGAGGATCGCTGCCAGATCGCCTGCGTCGAGCTCGGCCTCCTTCTTCTCCCATGCGTCGATCGATTCGAGCAGGCTGCGGATCGCGGGAAGCGCGAGAAGAGTCTGCCGCAGCCCCCCCAGATCGCGGGGGGTCACGCGGGCGCAGTGGGCGCGGGCGAGGATTCTCTCGAGGTCGGTGACCGACCTCAGGAGCTGGGCGGTCCGCGCCCGCGATGCGGCGTCCAGCACCCACGCCTCCACACGGTCAAGGCGTCGGTTCGCCGGCCCGGGATCGTTGAAGGGACGCTGGAGGGCCTGGCGCAATCGGCGTCGTCCCGCCGAGGTGCGGGTCGAGTCGAGGACAGAGAAGAGCGTCGCATCCCTCGCGCCGAGGAGAGGCTCGAGAATCTCCAAGCCGCGCAGCGAAGCCTCGTCCAGGATGAGGCCGTCCATCGGCTCGATGCGTCGCAAGCCGTTCAGGTGGCTCAGACGCGACTGCTTCTGCTCGCGGGCGTACTCGAGTAGGGCCGCGGCGGCTCCGATCCCGGGGCCGGCTTCGCGGAAGCCGAAGCCTTCCAAGCTGGCGACGCCCAGGTGCTCCTTCAGGATCCCTTCCCCGCGGCCGGGCGAGAAGCGCCAGGCGTCCCAGCGGCTCCGAAACGCGCCCGCCACGGATTGCTCCATGAAGCGGTCGAGCCGCGCGTCGCTCCACCCCTCGGGAATCAGGATCTCCGTCGGGCAGAGGCGGCTGAGCTCCTCCTCCACCTCCTCGACGGTCAGATCGCCCGCCAGGAAGGAGCCGGTCGAGATGTCGGCCGCGGCAAGTCCGATCCGGTCGCTCCCCGCGCACAGCGCCGCGAGGTAGTTGTTCCTCCCGCTCTCGAGGAGCGAGTCGCTCAAGGTCGTGCCGGGACTCAGCACCTCCACCACACGCCGCTCGATGAGCCCCTTCGCCTCCGTCGCGCTCTCGACCTGCTCGCAGATCGCCACGCGCAGCCCGGCCTTCAGAAGCTTGACGATCTGCGGCTCGGCGCTGTGCCAGGGGATCCCCGCCAGCGGGATCGGGTCCGGGTCGCCCGCGTTGCGACTCGTGAGGGCGACCCCCAGCACCCGCGAGAGGGTCACTGCGTCCTCGTAGAAGGTCTCGTAGAAATCGCCCATCCGGTAGAGGAGCAGGGTGTCGGGGTACTGCGACTTGACCCCGAGATACTGCTCCATCATCGGGGTCTTGGAACTGCTTCGTCTCATCGCACCTGCACGATCCAGGGAGGTGCGGCCAACTCCGGCGGGATCCTCGCGGCGAGGCTCTCGGCCTCGGCGCGGGATGGGAACGCGCCGAGACGCAGGTGGAGACGTCTGCGACCGTCCTCGATGACCGAGTCGACACGCGCCTCATAGCCGGCCCTGCCCAATCGATCGGCCTCGAGCTGGGCGTCTTCGTCTCGAAGGTAGACCCCGAACTCGAGCGTCCAGACCCGGTCGCCCCCCTCGGGCTCAATGGCGGGCTGGCCCTGCTCGGATGCCATTGCCGCGGCCGGAGCGAGATAGACCTGCTCGGGGAGCCCGTCCAGAGAAGCGAGCAGCGGAAGAATCGGATCCCGGGCCACCCTCCCGCCCGCCAATGCGAGGGCATCATTCCAGCGAACCGCGACCAGTGAAAGCAGACCCGTCCTGCGAGAGTCGCCCTCCAGAGCCAGCAGGGTCGCCTCCGCATCGCTTCGCCTTCCCGCTCGGATGGAGCGATCGGCGTGCACCAGGCGCCGGAGCACGGCGTAGAAACCCTCGCCGCCCGTCGCCTGGGACTCAGTGAGCGGTTCTCCGCCGAGCATGTGGCGAACCTGCTCGCACCAGAACTCGGCGCGCGCCTTCATCTCGGGATCGCGGGCATGACGCCTGGCCCGCTCGAACATCTCCAGCGCCGCTTCGAAATCCCCGCCGCTGTAAGACCAGAACCCCATCCAGAGGGCGGCCCTGACTCCCTCGGGGCGATCCGCGTGGCGCGCCTGCAGCGTGGAGTAGAGCCGGCGCGCCTCATCGCCATCCTGCGTGCCGCGCGCCTGTGCGTCCAGCTCTTCGGCGCTACCGGGGGCAAACTCGTCCAGAATCCCTCGCAAGATCCCGGGGCGCTCTCTCTGAGCCTCCGACCGCATCGGCGTCAAGCCGACCAGAAGCGCTGCCGCGAGGAGGACCAGGCGCATCATCGGCTCAATCGGGCGGGGGGACTGCGATCGCCCGTGGCCGCGGAGGCGGCAGTCCCCGGGCCGGCTCTTGCCAGCCGTCGCAGCGATCGCAGCGGACCCACAGGTCGGATGTCGAGGCCCCACAGTGCGTGCAGGATCCGCCCGGGTCTCTCAGGGACGATTGGGACAGGAGGATATCGAGCTCCCGAAGGGCCTGCTCCGTGCGGCCCAGCTGCAACAGCCCCCCCACGAGCTGTCGCCGGGCGCCGCGATTCTCCGGTTCCTGCTCGACCACCGACTCGAGCTGGCGGATCGCGTCCTCCGTCCTCCCCCTTCGCCTGTGCATTTCGGCGAGGGCGACTGCCGCATGGAGATTGCCGCCCCGGCCCCCCGCGAGCCCTTCATAGACCTGAACGAGATCGCCGAAACGACCCATCTCGAAGTAGGCCTTTTCCAGGCGCGCGAAGACTTGATCCGAGCGATAGCCGTGATCGCGCACGTAGCGCATCCATTCCTCGATCGCGCTCTCGATCCTTCCTTCGGACGCGAGCAGGTCGCCCCGGAAGACGTGAGCGATCACGCCGTCGGGTGACAGCTTCTGCGCCTCATCGAGGAGCTTGCCTGCCTCGCGCATCCGTCCCGCCTCGAGGTGGAGCCGGGCCATGTGGATGCGCATCTGCGCCGGCGTCGGTCGTGCGCTGCCCGGGTGGCCGCGGTCCCACTCATCCAGCAGCTCGAGAGCCTTTTCCCAATCGCCCCGCTTCTCGTGGTAACGGACGAGGACGCGCAAGGCGGTAGGATTGCGGCGGTCGATCGCGAGCAGCGACTCCGCCGTGGAATGGGCCTCGTCGTAGCGTCCGAGCAGCTCGAGGTCCTCGAGGAGGCTCTCGTCGAGGTGGCGCCGGTCGCCGGGATCGTCGATGCGCCGCACCTGGAGATCGGCGTGGATCCGGTAGGCCCGCTCCGTGTGCCCCATCCTCCGAAGGAGATCGCCCAGCCGGAGATAGGCATTGAGGTTATCAGCATCGTTGCGAGCGAGGTCGCGCAGCGCGATCACCGCCCCGCCTCGATCCCCGCGCATCAGCGCGTCGATCGCCGCGAGATAGCTCTGCGATGGATTCCATGCCTCCGGCTCCCTGCGGCGCGCCATCCACCAGGGAACGCCGACAAAGGCGAGAATCCCTCCCAGGATCACGACGAGCAGGAGGAACTGCCCTAGGTTCACCTCTTCCTTCCTTCGGGGACTGCTGCCCCCTGCGCCTCTTCCATGGGCAGGTCGTTCAGAGCGGATCCGCGCAGCTGATGCACTTCATCGATGAGCGAGCGGTTCTCCTTGCGCAGCCTCCCGAGCTGCGAGCGCAGGCGCACGTCGCGGACGAGGCTGATCAAAAAGTAGCTGATGATCCCGAGGAGATACGCGCTCAGCAGCGCAACGACGACCGGGACGTCGCGATAGTGATGCTCCGCGTCTGGCCAGAGTCTGATATCGGTCGTTTCTTCGAGGTTCAGAACCGCGAAAAACAGGACCGCGCTCATGAAGGCGATCCCGATCACGAGCTTCAGGAACGACACTCCAGGCCTCCCTTCGCGACAGCCGTATCATACTAGGGTCGCTTCCCGCGCGCCCGCAAGGCGGAAAGCCCGAGGGGACGGCGCCTCCCTTGGAGAGCCGTCCCCTCGCAGCCGTGGACCCGGTCTACTCTTCCTCGACGGTCTCGAGGGAGGTGTCCCCAGGAGTTTCCTCGGACTCCGTGACGGTCGCTCTCTTCTGGCTGTACTTCTCGAGGAATGCGGTCTGCGTTTCCGCATCCTGCTCACCGAGCCAGCCGCGAACCGAGAGGACCATCCGGTGATTCGCGAGGTCGATGCGAGTGACGTTCATGTCCAGCTCGTCGTCGGTCTGGAAGTGTTCGCCGGGATGGCGGAAGCTCTCCAGGCCGAGTTGACTCGCAGGCACGAATCCCTCGATCTCGCGGTCGACGAGCACGATCGCGCCCCCGTCGATCACCCGCAGGACCCGGCCGTGCACCGTCATCCCGATGGGATAGCGATCCATGATCTCGGGCCACGGATCGTCAGTCACCTGCTTCAGTCCGAGAGAGATCCTCCGGTTCTCCTTGTCGATGTTCAGAACCTTCACGTCGACCTTCTCGCCCTTCTTGAGCACTTCGCTCGGATGGCCGACGCGCCGCGTCCAGGACATGTCGGAGATATGGACGAGCCCGTCGATCCCGTCCTCGAGTTCGACGAAGGCCCCGAAGTTCGTGAGGTTCCGCACCCTACCCGAGAGGACCATCCCCGGAGGGTAGCGCTCGTCCAGCGTGAGCCACGGATCGGGCTCGACCTGCTTCAGGCCCAGGGAGATCTTTTCGTGCTCGCGATCGACCTTGAGGACCATGCAATCCACTTCCTGACCCTCGGTCAGGATCTTGTTGGGATGGCGGACATGCTTGGTCCAGGACATCTCCGAGACGTGGATGAGCCCTTCGACGCCCTTCTCGAGCTCGACGAAGGCGCCGTACTCGGTGATCGAGACGACCTTCCCCGAGACCTTGGTGCCGATGGGGTACTTCAGCTCGACGCGATCCCACGGGTACTCGGTGAGCTGCTTCAGCCCCAAGCTGATCCGCTCGCGCTCCGGCTCGAACGAGAGAATCTTCACCTGGATCTTGTCGCCGACCGAAACGACCTCGCTGGGATGCTTCACCCGGCCCCAAGACATGTCTGTGATATGGAGCAGCCCGTCGATGCCGCCCAAGTCGACGAAGGCCCCGAAGTCGGTGATGTTCTTGACATACCCTTCGCGAATCTGTCCCGCCTCGAGCTCCTTGATGATCTCGGTTTTCGCCGTCTCCCGCTCCTGCTCGAGGACGAGCCGGCGCGAGACGACGATGTTCCGGCGCCGCTTGTTCAGCTTGATGATCTTGAACTGAAGGGTCTGGTTCATCAGCGACTCGATCGACTGCGGCGGACGCAGCGCGATCTGGCTACCCGGCAGGAACGCCTCGACTCCGAAGAGATCGACGACAGCCCCGCCCTTGATCTTGCGCACGAGGCGCCCCTCGACGACCTCGCCCTTCTCCGCCGCCTCCTTCACTCGGTCCCAGACCTTCACGAAGTCGGCGCGCTGCTTGGAGAGGACCACCAGGCCGTCCTGGTCCTCCATCTTCTCCAGGAAGACGTCGACCTCTTCGCCGACGCGGATCTGGTCCACATCGCCGAACTCGTCGATGGGGATCACCCCCTCCGACTTGAACCCGATGTCAACCATCACTTCCTTCTCGTCGACTCGAAGGATTCGACCCTTGAGGATCTCCCCCTCCTCGACATTGCGCAGGGAGTCCTCGTACAGATCGACGAGAGACTTGATCTCATCACTCGGAACGCCATGCTCGTCGTCGTCATCTTGGTGCATCAGCTTGACCTCGATGGGGCGACGAGGCATCGAGCGCGGACGCTCCTCTGCCGCTCCGGGAGCTTCCGGATCGTGGTACATGAACGAATGACCTCCTTGGGAATAGAATCCGGCCGTGAGGCCGCATAACGGGACGAAGTCCCGTTACAAGATCGAGAGTCTACGGAGTTCGCGTCTCCGACTCAAGCGGCGATTCCCGCTCCACCTGAGCGATCCGATCCATGATCTCGCGGGCGATCCCCGGGAATCGAGACCGTCCGGCGCGACCTGCGGGGACCTTCTCCAGCAGAAATGGCCGGCCGAAACGGATTCGGACCTTCGGCCTTCGGAGTCGCCGCCTTTCCTCGGGCCAGCTTCCTCGGATGTGGACCGGGACGATCGGCACTTCGGCGCGGGCGGCGAGCATGGCGATCCCCTCTTTGGGCTCTCCGAAGCCGGGGCGACGGATCCGCGTCCCCTCCGGAAAGACGAGGAGCGCGCATCCCTCCCGCAAGACGTTCATGGAACGATCGATTGCCTCGCGATCGAATCCCGCTCGATCGATGGGAATGGCATTGCTGTTCTTGAGCCACAGCCTCGCCACCGGATTGGAGAAGAGCTCCCTCTTGGCGAGATAGGCGGTCTCCCGGGGCAGAAGCGAACCGACGAGCGGAGGATCGAGATACGACTTGTGGTTCGCCACGAGGATCACCCCGCCGGCCCGCGGCACGCTCTCGCTGCCTCTGACCTCAAGCCCATGGATGAGACGAACCGAAGTCCGGACCAGCCACTGCTCCAGGCGGTAGAACGGCCTGCGCTTCGGCCGGATGCGGGCGCCCCACGCCTCCAGGATGCGCGCGACCTGCCCCTCGACATCGATTGCGGAGGTGTCGACCTCGAACGCGTCCGGCGCGCGCTGCAGCGGGGCGATCGCCCGCCGCGAGTCGCGCTCGTCGCGCTCGACCAGCTCGCGGGCGACCTGTTCCTCCGAGATCTCGATCCCGCGCTCCGCGAGCTCGAGGGCGCGACGCCTCGCCCGCACCGCGACGGAAGCGGTGAGAAAGATCTTCAGCTCCGCCTTCGGAAAGACGGCGGTCCCGATGTCGCGTCCCTCGATGACCGCCGGCCCCATCGACGCGAGCTCCCGCAGCCACTCGACGACGCGATCGCGCACATCGGGGCGCACGGCGAGCTTCGAGGCGAGCTGGCTCACCTCCGGCTCCCTCAGCCGATCCGTCACGTCCTCCGCGCCGATCGTCACGCGGAAGGCGCGATGCGTGAGGGCCGCCCTGACTGGGAGCCGCGCGAGCAAGGGAATGATCGAGTCGTCCTCGGCGGATTCGATCCCCGCCCGGTAGGCGGCGAGCGCGATCGCCCGATAGAGCGCGCCCGAGTCGATGTAGGCGAAGCCCAAGCGCCGAGCGACGAGGCGCGCGCTCGTCGTCTTGCCGGTCCCCGCCGGGCCATCGATGGCGAGGATCGGGCGCCGCTTCATTCGAGATTCGCCCCGAGCCGCACGATCCCGGCGACGAAACCGGGATCCGAGGTGGGAATCGGGGAGGCGTCGTCGATGGCGACCTCGCCCCGTGCGGCGCAACCGGCGACGATGCCGCTCATCGCGATCCGGTGATCCCCGCGCACTTCGATCGCGCCGGCCTCGATGGCTCCCCGGCCGTGGATCGTCAGGCGATCATCGGCGAGCGCGACCTCCGCCCCGAGGGCCCGGGCCATCGCGGCGCTCGAGGCGAGTCGATCCGACTCCTTCACGCGCAGCTCGCGGGCGTCGCGGATCTCGGTGACTCCCTGCGCGGCGACGGCCGCCACAGTGAGGATCGGAATCTCGTCGATGGAGCGCAGGAGAAGCTCCCCGGAGATCTCAGTCCCCCGCAGCGGCGCGTACCGCGCTCGAATGCGCGCGATGCGCTCCGGGCCCGAGCCGTCCTCCTCTTCCACCTCGATGCTCGCGCCCATCGCCGCGAGCGCGTCCAGGAATCCGGAGCGCGTCGGATTGAGGAGAACGGAACCGAGCAGGAGATCGGAGCCGGGGACGAGGGTGGCGGCGACGATATAGAACGCCGCCGATGAAGGATCGGCCGGAATCGAGATCTCGAAACGATCGATGCCGGGAATCGGGGCGCGCACGAGGCAGCTCGCAGCCTCCCGGACGATCGGCAGGCCGAGCCACTCCATGAAGCGCTCCGTGTGATCGCGGCTACAAGCAGGCTCGCGGACTTCCACGATCCCGCCTTCGAGGCCCGTCGCAGCCAGCAGAATGGCGCTCTTCACCTGGGCGCTGGCGATCGGAGCCTCGTAGCGGAGCGGGCGCGGAATCGCTCCCCGAATCGCCATCGGAGGGTACTCCCCGTCGCGCAGGTGGATCGATGCGCCCATTCGCTCCAGCGGCTCGGCGACGCGTCGCATGGGCCGGCGTCGGAGCGAGCAGTCTCCGGTCAGCACGGCGCAGGTCCTCCGCCCCGCGATGCAGCCGGCAAGCAGCCGGATGCCGGTGCCGGAGTTCCCGAGATCGAGGATCTCCTCGGGGTCGCGGAAGCGCCCGCGTGTCCCTTCGATCTCCCAGCCGTCTTCTGTCGGTTCGACACCCGCGCCGAGCGCGGCGAGCGCGCCGGCCGTGGAGCGGCAGTCCTCGCCCCGGTTTGCCTCCCGGATCCGGGAGCGGCCGCGCGAGAGAGATGCGAAGATAAGCGCGCGATGCGAGAGCGACTTGTCGGAAACCGCCCGGACCTCGCCGACGAGCGGACCGCACGGGCGCGAGACGAGCCTCCGCGGTCCGCCGCTCATCCGATCTTCCGGCTCGCCGGGCGTTCGCTTGGATAGGAGCCGAGGAGACGAACCAGCTCCGCCGCTCCGCGAAGATCCTCGAGGGTGGAGCGGATCGCCCTATCCTCCTGATGCCCCTCCAGGTCGAGGAAGAAGATGTGGTCCCACGCGCCCAGCCGCGTCGCCTTCGGCTCGATCCAGCAGAGATTCACCTCGTGCGCTGCCAGGATCCCCGCGATCCGATGAAGCGCTCCGGGACGATTGGGAATCACCGCGATCAACGATGTCTTGTCCCGGCCGGAGCGAGCGCCATCGCGGCGACCGACCAGGAGGAATCGGCGCGTCAACCGGGGATCGTCGCCGATCTCCTCCTCGATGGGGGCGAGCCCGTAGAGGCCCTCGAGCACGCGATATCCCAGCGCACCCGCGCCCTCGCGCGCGGCGCGCTCGCCTGCCTCTTCCCCCGTCCCCACTGCGATGAAGCGCGTGCGAGGCGAGGAGCGCTCCACCCATTGCGAGCATGCAGCCAGGACGGCTGGATGCGCGTAGACCGTCTCCGGGCGAAAGTCTCGCGGGCCGTAGAGCGCCGGGCGCGGCTCGACGTAGAACTCCCCGAAGATCCGCGATTCGGTATGCAGGAAGAGATCGAAGCGATCGAGATGGGCCTCCATCGAGCCGGGTTCGAGCGTCAGGACCGCGACGTCGACATCCCCCGAGTCGAGGCGTTCGAAGATCCGTTCGGCGCTACCGCAGGCGATCAGGGGCGCGGAGTCCCCGAGCCGTTCGCGGGCGGCGTGATGCGACAGCCCGCCCGCGGCGCCCAGGTAGAGGATCGATCGCTCCGATTCGAGCGTGCGGCTCGCCGATATGATCTCCCGGTAGATCGCGCGCAGCCCCTCGGCCGGAAAGCGCGCCGAGCCATCGCGAACCAGCTCGTCGAGAACGCGCTGCTCGCGGAGCGGATCGTACGGCTCCACCCCGGCGGCGCGCTTCGCCTCTCCGATGCGCCGGGCCACATCGATCCGATCGGCCAGGAGCCTCAGGATCTCGCGATCGACACGATCGATCTCGCGGCGCAGCTCGTCGATCCCCACGGCTCAACCCCCCGCGGCGAGTCCCGAAGTCTCGCGCAGGCCCGCGACCTCCCCCGGGTTGAGCGGGCGAACCTTGCCCGCGGGAAGGTCCTCGAGGTAGAGGTCCCCAAAGCCGACGCGGCGGAGCGCGAGAACCCGCGACCCGACGGCGCGGAACATCCGGCGGATCTCGCGATTCTTTCCTTCGCGGAGAATGAGGCGGATTCTTGCGGTCCCGCCCCGCGCGCCCAGGACGCGCACGTCGGCCGCGCCGCTTCGCTCGCCCCGGCCGAGGGGGACGCCGGATCGCAGGCGCGCCAGCGACTCTCCCGACGGCGGAGGGCTCACCCATGCGAGGTAGGTGCGGGGAACGCCCCTGCGAGGATGAAGCAGCGCATGCGCGAGAAGCCCATCGTTCGTGAAGATGAGAAGCCCCTCGCTTCCTTGATCGAGACGCCCGACCGCCTTGACTTTCCCGCGGAGTCGCTCAGGCAGGAGATCGTAGACCGTGAGGCGACCGCGCTCGTCATCGGCGGAGACGATCACCCCGGACGGCTTGTGCATCATGGCGTACAGCAGGACGCGGGGCGGCCGCAGACGTTCACCGTCGCAGGTGACGCGATCCCGGTCGGGGTCGACCTCGAAGGCGAGCGTATCGACCGTGACCCCGTTGACCTCGATGCGGCCCTCCCGCACCAACTCCTCGCACGCGCGGCGGGCGCCCAACCCCGACATCGCGAGGAATCGATTGATCCGCACTCAACCCTCCGCGTCGGTGCGCGACTCGTTGCTGGGCACGACGGAGACCTCCGGGGCGTCGGATCCTTCCGCGTTCGAGACCGGCGCCCGGGGGGGATCCCCGTTTCCGCCTCGCGAACCGTTGCCCCCGCCGGCATCACCCGCGTCGGCCGCGGCGAGCCGGCGCGTGATCTCCGCTTCGATCTGCTCGCGAATATCATCGGCGGCCCAGAGGTTCTCCACCTCTTCGAGACGCGGGAGATCCGCAAGCGAGCTCAAGCCGAAGTGCTCCAGGAACCTTTCGGTCGTCACGTAGATCAGAGGCCTGCCGATCGCCTTCGAACGCCCCCGGATGGCGACGAGATCGCGCTCGAGCAGGGTCTGGAGCACGCCGCCGCAATCGACGCCGCGCAGATCCTCGAGCTCGCCCCGAGTGATCGGTTGGCGGTAGGCGACTACCGCAAGGCTTTCGAGCGCGGCGCGCGAGAGCCGCGAGCGCCGCCTCCCCTCGAGAAATCGCTCGACATAGGGGAAGAGGTCGGGATGCGAGCGCAGCTGCCAGCCTCCCGCTAGGGACTCGAGACGCCATCCTCTTTCCTCGCTCTCGTAGCGCGCGCGCATCTCGATCAGCGTACCCTCGAGCTTCTCGGCGGCGATCTCGGGGATGGCGAGCGAGATTTGCTCGACGCTCAAGGGGCCGTCGGCCGCGAAGAGGATCGCTTCAAGAATTCTGTGAAGCATCGGGTGGCTCAGCCTCCTGGCCCGGGTCCTCCGTGAGCTCACGGGCCGATTCGCACTTGACGATCAGGATCTCACCGAGCGGTTCGTTCTGGAGCACATCGATCCGCGCCTGGCGAAGCAGCTCCAGCATCGCGAGAAAGGTGACGATTCGCTCAAGGCGCAGCCAGGGCCGCCGCAAGAGCTCGGGGAAGCGGACGGCCGCTCGCCTGGATTCGACCTGCGCCATGATGTAGTCCATCTGCTCTTCCAGCTTGATCTCCTCGAGCTGCACCTCGTGGAGGGGAGGAGTCTGCGCGCGCTGCTGCACATCGCGAAGGTAGGCCGCCAGGTCGACGACGCGGGCCTGGCGCAAAGGATAGAGGTGGTCCCGCGAGAGCGAGGGGGTCCAGCCGCGCGGAGCGGTCCTGCGCTGCTGCTCCTCCAGCAAGCGCAGAGAGAGGGCGGCCTCCCGGTAGCGACGGTACTCGAGGAGGCGCTCGATCAGGCCCTCGCGCGTAAGCGGCATGCCGGTCGCATCCTCGGCTGGGAGCGTCGGCTGGGGGAGCAGCATCTGGCTCTTGATCCGCATCAGGGTGGAGGCCATGACGAGGAACTCGCCGGCGATTTCCAGGTTCAGCGCCTCGAGGCCCCGCAGGTGAGCGAGATACTGCTCGGTGATCCGGGAGATCGAGATCTCCCATATCTCGATCCGGTCTTTCTGGATCAAGAACAGGAGCATGTCGAGCGGACCCGAGAAGACCTCGAGATCGACCCGATGTCCCTTGAACTGGGTTGGGTCGATTCCCGCGCATAGAGTCTCGCCGTCCATGATCTTTCTCCCCGGGGACCCCCTCTGCGGCAAAGTAAGGAGGAAGTGCTGTTGCTGTCAATCTACGAAGCAGTTCCGGCGGGCGGTCCAGCGTGGTATCGTCCGGATCGAATATGGCCCCCCCTCCTAGATTCTCTCTCGACAGCTCCCTAGGACGCTTGGCGCGCTGGCTCCGGCTTCTGGGCCATGACGCGGCGTGGCGGGCCGGCGACGACCTTGGGGCGGCGCTCGCCCGCGCCCGGCTCGAGGATCGCGTCCTCCTGACCCGCTCCAAGGGGATCGCCCGGCTTGGCCTCCAGTGGCCGCCCGCCGGGGGGATGTCCCTGGGCTCAGAGCGCGCCGGCGATCAGCTGGTCGAGGTGGCCCGCACGCACCCGATCTTCGAGACCGCCCGGCCGTTCACTCGCTGCCCCGACTGCAACGAGCCCTTGAGAGAAGCGGACCGGGCATCAGCCATCGCCCGGGTGCCTGAGTTCGTGGTCAGGACGCAGACGCGCTTTGAGGCCTGTCCGAGCTGCGGGAAGCTCTACTGGCGCGCGACCCACTCGGTCTCGATCATCGAGACGCTCCGCTCCTCCGCCAAGCGCGCAGGACGACGGCTCTCCTTGGACTTCGCCCCCGGGAACGACGATGCGGGGTCCGAGACCACGGACCCCGCATCGAAAGGTTAGGCCGGAAGGAACCCCTCTCCTTAGGTTGTGCAAGCCTCCGAGTGGAGTGGAATGTGGCCCTGGCGACCCTCTGGTCCCCCTGACTCCGTCATCCCTCGCCTTCCAGCCAAACCAGGCGCCGGCGCGAGCTTTTCGGCCGGCATCTCGAACACGCGAGTCATCGAGCCGTCCCTGACCCGCCGGACGGGTCGCAGGGCCGGATCGAGACGATCTCGACTTCGCTGAGCAGATTCGCGTAGCCGTCGAGCTCGATGGCTACGAACTGGTACGGGGCGCTGCTCGTACCGCCGGAACAAGCTGGGTCGACGATCGTCCAGCGTTCGGACAGAAGGACCTGCCCCCCTGCCGTCATGCGGGCGCCCAGCAACTCGACTGCGTGCCCTTCACCTGGATGAGTCCCGGGGAAGATCGCCAAGACGATCTCCCGCCGGAAGTCGACCGAGGGAAGAACACCGACTCCCTCGTCTCGGACATTCGAGACCAGGGCGATCAGTTCATCCCTGGAGCGGGCCACCATGCGGGCTTCCGATTCCAAACCGCCGGATCTCCCCTGCGCGAGGATCCGGAACGGGATCGGATCGACGCGGCCCGCGGCGTCGGCGACCCAAACGTCGAGCTGATGAATCAAGTCCATGACTGATTCCGGGATGA
Organism: Candidatus Eiseniibacteriota bacterium; assembly: GCA_034679345.1. GTDB lineage: Bacteria > Eisenbacteria > RBG-16-71-46 > CAIMUX01 > VGJL01 > JAXDAY01. The sequence continues at coordinate 206,808 of JAXDAY010000004.1, read as the reverse complement.
AGGGATCGCAGTCCCCCGCCCGGTAATGGACGATGCCGTCAGTCGTGCGCATCGCGACAAAGAAGCGTCGATCGCAGCTCTCCAGGCCGTCATAGCCCGCAGGGGGGAGGGCGTCGATAAGGCGAGTGAGCGTCTCCAGGTTCTCGCCCGCCAGGAGGCCCCGAGTCGGCGCCCCCGCACCCTGCAAGTCCCATCCAATCTGTCCGGAGGACTGAACCGTGAGGTCCCCGTGAGTCGATCCATTCTGCTGATCGCTCCAGTGATACCGAATCTCATCCCACGTCGATTCGGGAGCGATCACTCCCTCGTTCGCGCAGCCGGCCACAAGGCCGAGGCCCAGGACGAACCCGAACCCCAGGAGGACGGAGGCAGTGGCCAGTCGAACGTCGAGGCGCGCGTTTTTCATCGAAGCCCTCTAAGTGCCGGTTTCATGCCAGCGACTCCACCAGCCCGGAAGCCTTCTAAACCATTTTCTAGTCGGATGTTAGACGATCCGATCGCTGCGCCCGATCTCGCGGCCTGGCCGGGGTCCCTCAGAATCCCGAGGGAATGGGAACGAAAGCCTCAGAAATCCGACTGCCCCACCGGCGCCCAAACCAGCCCCAGACTTGCAGTTCGCTTGTCGTACCGGGAACCCACCAGCAGCGATTCGTTGCGAAAGAGCGAAGCTCGTCCCTCCAGGAGCACGCGCGGGATGAGCTGCCGTCGGAGCCGGAGCGTAAGGCTGTTGCTGTCCTCGCCTGCCTCGACGTCCTCGCCGGTGCGGATCACGAAGACGCGATCCAGCTCGCGGTCGTGGTAGTCCGCCTCCTCCAAGCGTCCCCGTAGCTGGGCTAGCACGCTTCCGGGCAACCATGCGCTGACGGCCGCCTCGATGCGACGGCGCCCCACGGAGTATCCGAATGAGTTCGACCGCACGGACTCCCACCCGAAGGTCGTCTCGAGGAGCCACCCCCTGAGATACCGGAGCGTGAGGCGCGCTTCGCGGCCCCGATCTTCCTGCCTTCCTCCCGGCGCGAAGAGATCCGGCGCGACCTGCTTGATCGCGCGGCGGTCCCAGCGGGCCCATTCGAACTCCATCATGAAGTGGGTCTCCAGCCTCGCGGTGATCGCCCGCCGATAGTCGACAAAGAAAGCGTCGCCCCGTCGATCGATGCCCGGGTTGCGGCGATAGTCGATGGTTCGATCGCTGAGACCGATGCCCACGCGCCCACGGTGGAACGGCGCGCTTGCGCCGATCGACAGAGAGGATCTTCGGAAGTTGCGTGACGTGCTATCCGGGTAGACCCGCCCCTCCACCCAACCGTTGATCCAGATCGTTGCGCCGCCGCCGAGACTCCGCAACGCCTCGCCCGTCACCTCCCCTTGCAGCCTCGATTCGGTCGCGTAGCGGTCGTAGCGCTCCGCGAGTCCCCGAACGCGCAAGGCGCCCCGAGAGGCCCCCCAGCGCCCCGCCCCCGGGGAGCCGTCGAGCATGAACCTCAGGAAGTGGTCTTCGAGTTTTGCGCGGGGATCCATCGCCTCCCGGACGTTGTCGTCCCAGCCCCATGCGAGGGAGCCAGTGAGGGTAGGGGCGGCGATCGACTCACATGGCAGCAGGGCCAGGAAGCTCAGCGGGAGTACGAGGATGAGGACCGGCAGCAAAAGGCGACGGAGATCACGAACCCGTCGCGCCGGAGCGGCGCAACAGATCTCCGATCGTCTCGAGCGAGGCATCGACCCGCTCTAGATCCCGATCGACTCGGGAGCGGATCTTCTCGAGCGCAGCATCCACGTCGCCGGAACCGGACTCGCCGTCTCCGGAACGATCGGGGAACTCCACCGCATCGATCCCTCCCGTAGTGCCTGGTAGACGGGCCGCTCCCTCGCCGGGAGGCGTCCCCGGCCAACCGTGGAGCAGCACCGTCTCATCCGATCCCACGCGACCGCCCTCGTCGAGGAACCGGGACTCGTCCGCAAGACCCTCGTTTGCGCGTAGGAGAGCCCGCTCGCGCCGGACTTGAGTTCTGCGTCTGTCGACCCGCTCCCGCACGTCCCCCAGGCGGTCCCGGAGGTCCTCAAGGTAGGCCTGCTTGTCGAGAAGGGTCTCGACCCCGTCAGCGCTGTCCGGCTCGACCACGACCCAGATACCCCCGAAGCCGCGCGCAAGCCGATCATCCAGAAGTCGTCCGAGCTCGGCGACCCGGGCGACTGCCGAGCTGTCATTCCGATCGATCGCGCCGAGTTCCTGTAACGCGAGGCTACGGCAGCGTTCGCGCGCGAGCAAGATTTCCAGTTCCATCTCCAGGGATCGGTCGGCAAGCCCCTCGGCCGATTTGAGCCAGTCGGATGCGCGCGGGTCGCGAATCCCCTCGCCCACGGCAAGCAGCCGGCCGATGGAATCCGCCTGCGCGATCACGACGGCGCGCTGCGCCTCGAGCCGGTCCAGCCGGGCGAGCTCGTCCTCGACAGGGGCGGAATGCGCCGGGACCGTCAGGAATCCGACGGCGATCGTCAGGAAACCCAGGCCCGCTCGGCTCGGACACCGCGCCCCCGGCTCAGTCGCCGGGTCTTTCCGGCCCGCTCTCGATCCCATACTTCTCCAGCTTGTAGTAGAGGACGCTCGGCTTCAAACCCAGCAACCGCGCGGCCTCCTGCTTCACCCCGCCCGAATCCTGCAAGGCCCTGCGAATCAACTCGATCTCGAGACGGTCCACCGTCTCCCGCAGGGGCATCACACCCGGGGGAATCCAGTTGGTCCGGGCCCCCGCCTCGCCCCCGAATGGGAGGTCCTGAAGTCGGATTCTGCCCCCCTCGCAGAGCACGGTGGCCCGCTCGAGGACGTTCTCCAGCTCCCGGACATTTCCGGGCCAATCGTATTGCTGAAGCAATTTCAGTGCCCCGTCGTCCAGGACGGGACGGCTTCGACCGAATTGTCGCGAAAATCTCTCGAGGAAGTGGTCGCACAGCGCGGGGATGTCCTCGCGTCGATCCCGCAGCGGAGGGATCTCGATCGGGATCACATGAAGCCGCCAGAAGAGGTCTTCCCGGAAGCGTCCGTCCTGGACCGCTTGCCGCAGATCCCTGTTGGTCGCGGCGATCACGCGGACGTCGACCTCCAGGGTCCGCTCCCCCCCCACGCGCTCGAAGCTCTTCTCCTGCAGGACTCGCAGGAGCTTCACCTGGATCGCCGGTGTGACATCGCCGATCTCGTCGAGGAAGAGCGATCCGCCGTCGGCGAGCTCGAATCGGCCGCGCCTCTGCCGAACCGCTCCGGTGAAGGCCCCTCGCTCGTGGCCGAAGAGCTCGCTCTCCAGCACCCCTTCGGCCAAGGCTCCGCAATTGACGCGGATGAAGGGCCCGCCCCGACGCGCGGAGAGGCGGTGGATCGCGCGCGCCGCGAGCTCTTTGCCGGTGCCGCTCTCGCCGGTGATCAGCACCGAGCTCGGCGTTTCCGCGACCTTGAGGATCGTGGCGTAGAGGCTCCGCATCACGGGGCTGCGGCCCACGATCTCCCCGTCCCCGAAGCGCTCGTTGATCTCCTGCTCGAGGTAGGTCGAGCGCTCCCGTTCCCTCTCCAGGGCCTCACGGTCGATTCTGATTCGAACGACCGCCCGGACCTTTTCCACGAGGTGGCCGAGGTTGACCGGCTTGACAAGAAAGTCGGCGGCTCCGGCCTTCATCGCCGCCACCGCGTGTTCCACGGTCGCGAAGGCGGTGACGAGAAGCACCTCGGTGAGCGGCTGAAGCCCCTTGACCCTCTCGAGGAGCTTGAGCCCGGAATCGGGCTCCTCCATTCGAAGATCCGTGACGACCGCGTCGGCGGGGTTCGCGCGGAAGGTCTCGAGGGCCTCTTCCATCCCGCGCGCCCCCGAGGCATCGAACCCCGCCTCTCGCAGGGCCTCGACGATTCCCTCCCGCAGGACTTCTTGATCCTCGACGACGAGCACCTTCCTAGCCAACAGCCGGTCCCTCCCCCACCCCTTCGAGGCGCACCGTGAACCTACACCCACCCCGGGCCCCCGCATCCAGATGAACCCGGCCGCCGTTTTGCTCCACGAGGTGACGGACGATCGCGAGCCCCAGCCCCGCGCCGTCCGGCTTGGTGGTGAAGAACGGCTCGAAGACGCGATCCCTACGATCCGGCGGAACGCCCGGACCGTCGTCCTCGATGCTCAACAGAACCGTCGGGCCCTGCGCCTCCCAGACCAAGCGGATCGTCCCATCCGGCGGCGACGCCTCCGCGGCGTTCCGCAGGAGGTTCAGGACCACCTGCCGGATCTGCCTCGGATCGGCCCGCACCAGAACGGGCGGCTCGGGAGGAACCATCACGACCCCGACCTGCCGGGTCGAGAGCAGCCCCTGAAGAAGATCGACCGTCTCGAGCATGATCTCCCGCAAGTCGAAGGGCGCGCGCTCCGGCGCCTGGGGGCGCGCGTACGCGAGAAACTCCTCCACGATCTCTCCCAGTCGATGGATCTCTCTCAGGATCTTCTTCACCCGGGCCTTCTGGCCGTCCGAGAGCGTCGCGTCGTTCTCGAGCAGCTCGGCGTAGATCTGGATCCCCCCCAGGGGATTCCTGATCTCGTGGGCGATCCCTGCGACCAGTCCGCGCAACGTCCGATCGCGCTCGGCGAGCCTCACGCGCGAATCCTCGAGCGTCCGCGCGAGAAAGCCCACCTCGTCCGCGCGGCCCGGGGGAATCGGACGATCGAGATCGCCGCCGCCGAGGAAGCGAGCCGCCCGCACCAGCTCGCCGAGGGGTCGGGTCAAACCCCGCGAGAGCCCGACGCTGAGCGCGGATGCCGCGACGAAGCCAACGAGGGCGATCCAGATGATCCTGCGGCGGATGCGGCCGACTTCCGAGAGGAAGCGAGCGTCGGCCTCGATGCCGACGAAGCCCACGGTCTCCCCACGGAAGCGCAGCGCGGCGTAGGCGGTCTTGCGCATCTGGCCCGAAGGATCCTTGAAGAGCGGCGAGCTCACCGGCGCCCCCGCGGCGGCCCGGTCGAGCAACGCACGATGCGCCCGCGCCTGAACCATGAGGGCGCCTGGCACTGCCCTCGAGTCGGTGTCGAGCTGGTTTCGGCCGAGGCCGTCGACGATGAAGATCCGGCGCACGTCGGTCGCGGCGCGAAGTCCCGAAAGCCGCTCTCCGAGACGCGCCCGCGTGCGTCCGCCTCCCTCAGCGTCCAGGGTCAGGATGCCCGGGATGAGAGAGGGATCGATGAGGAGCGAGGCGGCGCCCGCGACCGATTCGAGCCGCGAGGCCATCTCCGCCTCCAGGCTCTGGCGCGCGGCGGACTCCAGCAGGAGCGCGGGAACGAGGATCAAGGCGAAAGTGAGAGCGAGCAGGGAGAGCAGCAGCCTGCGGCGAATCGTCAGTCCGCGCACTCCCGGCGGCGAGGCAACGCGTCCGTTCAACTCGCCACGATCCTCGGAAAGACTCTCTCAAGCAAGACGGAGAGGATCTGTTCGCGCTGCTCCCGGCGCATCGGACCGTCGCAGATGTTCCTTGGAGGCGGCTCGTCCCAGAGGCGGATCGGCCAGATCTCGGGCAGGGTTCGCTCCCCGCTCCGAAGTGGTCGCCGTTCGGGAAGCGTCTCCCCGATGAGGCGCGCCCAGACGAGGCCCCAGCCCCGGATCACGTTCCATCGTCGGTAGCCGCCCCCGCCCAAGGCGAGCCATGGCCGATCCATCCGAGCGACGCGATCGAGGAAGCGATCCAGCCCGGTAAGGGTCCAGTCGAGCAGGGTCAGCGGGTCGTCCCTCAGGCAATCCACCCCGATCTCGGTCACGATGATGTCCGGGTCGAACGCGCGCGCCAGCGGGTCGAAGACCTTTTCGATGAAGAAGTCGTAATCCTCGTCGCTCGCCCCGGGCAGGAGCGGAAAGTTGACGGAGTAGCCAGCGCCTTCGCCACGGCCGCTCTCCGCCGGGAAGCCCGTTCCCGGGTAAAGGGTCCGGCCGTCCTGGTGGACGGAGATGGTGAGCACCGTCGGCTCGGAGTAGAACGCCTCCTGCACTCCATCACCATGGTGGGCGTCGACGTCGACATAGAGAACCCGGTAACCCGCGTCGGTGAAGCGTCGGATCGCCAGAACGCCGTCGTTCACGTAGCAGAAGCCGCTCGCGGAAGCAGCGTGCGCATGGTGGAGCCCCCCCGTCGGGTGGAAGGCACGCCGCCGCTCTCCCCGCGCCACGCCCTCCAGCAGCCAGTTGGCCGAGGCGAGACTGCCTCCAGCGACCAGGAGGCATGCCTCCCAGAGTCCCGGGAAGACGGGATTGTCCGAGGTGCCGAGCCCGCAGGCCAATGCGCGTCCCCGATCTGAAGCGTCGCTTGCCTCGAGGCAGTCGAGATAGGACGCCTCGTGAAACCGTTCCAGGTCGGAGCGGCTAGCTGGGAGGTAGTCTCTGGGAGAGCCGTCGCGCGGGAGCAATTCCAGGGCGTTCAGCAACAGCAGCACATCCGAAACCCGCTCAATCTGGAACGGATGGTTCGCGCCGTAGCTGTACGCGAGGATTCGTGGAGAAACGAACAGGGCCGTATGCATCGCACCGCCTTCCCAGCGAAAGGAATTTATCAGAGGGTGACCCCCTCCTCAACGCGTTCCGGCGTCCGCGCCGGGGGGCTGGGAGATCGTCGTCAGGAGGACGGCGATGAGGATCATCCCCGCCCCGACCACTCCCCTCATCACGAGCCGCTCCCCGCAGAACCCCACTGAGACGATCGCCGCGAAGAGCGGCTCGCTGGCGAAGAGGACCGCGGCGTGGGAGGAGGGCAAACGCCTCTGGGCCCAGGTCTGCAGGATGAACGCGCCCGCCGTCGCCAGGAGTCCCGTGAAGAACAGCGCAAACCAGGAGATCGGCGGAATCGCTGGGAGATCAAGCGCCGTCCCGCGCGCGGCGCCTGCGGCGATCAGGAAGGCCGCGGCGTAGAAGATCTGGCCGCTGCCCAGCTTGATCGGATCGCATCGGCCTCGCGTCAATCGTCCAATCAGGAGGATCTGCAGCGCGAAGGCGACCGCGCAGAGCGCCGTCAGAGTTTCCCCCGCGGACCACCGGCCCGGCAGTCGGCCCTGCATCGCCAGGATTCCGCCGAGAGCCAGGACCGCCGCGATCCAGACCCGGGCCCGCGCCTTCTCCTGCCCCCCCATCCAGGCAAGAACCGGCACCAGGACAACGCTCGTGCCGGTCAGAAACGCCGAGACCGAAGGCGCGACGATTCGAAGCCCCTCGGTCTGGAGCCAGTAGCCGGCTGCGAGGCAGAGACCCGGCGCCGCACCGCGCGGGTGCAAGGCCTCCGTCAGACCGCCGCGGAGGATCACCGCGGGAACGAGTGCGGCGGCCGCGATGAGGAAGCGCAGGATCAAGAACGGGAGTGGAGGTGTGTGGTGCACCGCGGCCTGCACCAAAGGGAATGTGGCGCCCCAGATCGCGGCGACTGCCAGGAGCGCGATATCCGCGAGCCGATCGGCCGGCAGCCGCCCATCTTGACTCCGCATCCGCCCCTCCATGCCGTCGGATTCGGCCGGCTGATCGCGCTCCGGACCGCGCGGCGTGAGGATCCAGGGTAGATTGCTTCCACTCCTTCATCCAGAAGGTTGTGGCGCGACGATTGGAGGTCATCCCACGCGATTGTGGCCGGAAATGCCTATGGGTCGGCTACGCCGGCAGCGCGGTGGGGGGAGCCGAGCTCGAAGAAGATCCGGAGCCGGAGGCCGATCAGCCAGGGGTCGGCGTCCCGGAGGCGACGCGGCGTCGACCGTCCGACGGTGGGAAGAGGACGTCCAGGCCAGTAATCCCGATGGTTACCGATGCAGGGGGCCCGTCGGAGCGTTTCGAGAGGTGGCACCAGGCGGCGTGCGACGGGAAGGACCGCGGTGGCTCACAACACCAATCTTCGCTCCACAACCTGCGGGAGGATCCCGAGGCGGGCTAGGCGGCGCGGCGGAGCCGGGCCATCTCGATTGCCTCGACCAGGTCCTCCCCGGGGATCGGCTTGAGCAGGAGCTTCGCTTCGGGATCGCCCGTCTGCGTGCGCAGGAGATCGACGTCGAGGAGAACTCCCGACACGAAGAGGATCGGAGTGTTCGAGAGGTCGGGGTCATTGCGCAGAACCCGGTGGATGTCAAAGCCTGAGATGTCGCCGAGCTTGATGTCGAGGATGACGACATCGGGCCTCGTGAAACCGATCTGCACGAGCGCCGAGAGCCCCGTCGTGCAGCAGATCACGTGGTAGCCTTCCGAGGCGAGCAGTTCCGAGAGGATCTCGAGGATCTCCCGATTGTCGTCGACGATCAGAATGGTGGCTTTGGGCACGTTCGTCCTCCCTGTATCCACGCTCCTGAAATTGATCGGCCGAAGTGGCCGAATCTTGATCCCCGAGGTCCTTCCCGAGGGGCAAATATCTAGCCCCCCGGCATCGCCGGAGGGCCAGATACTTGCGGAGGGCGGGACTTGAACCCGCACGGGTTGCCCCATACGCCCCTCAAACGTACGTGTCTACCAGTTCCACCACCTCCGCTGAAGACCCAAGGGCGTCGCGAGCGCTTCTAGTCGCCCGATCCTTCCGGAGCCGGCGTGCCCGGCTCGACGGGCGTCCCGGTCGCGGGAGGGGCGCTGACGGGCGTCTCGATCGGATTCTCCCTGAGGAGGCTCCGCTGCTGCTGCATCGCGGCATCCCGGCGGCCGATCGTCAGGGCGAGGATCAGGCTCGTGACCATGAAGCATGCTCCCAAGACCCAGGTCGCCTTCGCGAGAAACGTCGTCGCGCCGCGACCGCCGAAGAGGGTTTGGTTGCCGCCGCCGCCGAAGCTGGCGGACATGGCTCCGCCGCGACCCGGCTGGAGCAGCACAACCGCCATCAGCAGGAGCGCGATCAGGACGTGAAGGATCATGAAGATGGAATAGAGCATTCCCCTGCCACCTTTCAGCCACAGGCAAAAGGAGAGATTAGAAGCAATCCCGCCGGGTCGTCAAGTGCCTCCCTGAGTCGCGAGACGCACGATTCCAGCGAACTCCGCCGCCTTGAGGCTCGCTCCCCCGACGAGCGCCCCGTCCACCCCTGGGCGCCTGAGGAGCTCGGCCGCGTTCGCCGATGTGACGCTCCCTCCATACAGGATCCGCGACCTCGCACCCTCCTCCTCACCGAACCGACCCGCGATGCGATGGCGGATGTGGCGATGAGCCTCCTCCGCCTGCTGCGGGGTCGCCGTCCGTCCGGTGCCGATCGCCCAGACCGGCTCGTAGGCGACGACGACGCCGGCGATGTCCCGCGGAGCCAGGGCGAAGAGAGTCTCGTCCAGCTGGTCGTCCAGAACGCCTTCGGTGCGTCCGGCTTCGCGCTCCTCGAGCTTCTCGCCGACGCACAGGATCGGCGTCAGTCCGCCGCGGATCGCGGCCTCGAGCTTGGCCAGCAGAACGGCCCCCCCCTCGCCGAAATGCGCCCTTCTCTCCGAGTGGCCCACGAGGACGAACGAGCAGCCGAGTTCCCGGAGCATCCCGACTGAAATCTCGCCCGTGAAGGCGCCCTTCGGCTCCCAGTGCAGATCCTGCGCCCCGAGATGGATCCGGCTGCCCGCAGAGCGCAGGGTCGCCGACGCCGTCTCCAGCGCGGTGAACGGCGGAATGACGACGACATCGACGCCGTTGGCCTCCGCCGTTTCGATCTCGGGTGCCAGCGCCGCCAGAAGCGACCGCGTCTCCGCGAGGGTGCCGTTCATTTTCCAGTTGCCCGCGACGATCGCGCGCATCAGCTTCCACCCTCGCGACGATCGGTGAGCGCCGCGACTCCTGGAAGGACCTTCCCCTCCAGGTACTCGAGTGAGGCACCTCCCCCGGTCGACACGTGGCTGACCGACCCTGCCAGCCCGGCATCCGCGACCGCGGCCGCGGAGTCGCCCCCACCGACGATCGTCGTCGCCCCTCGTTTCGTCGCATCGGCGAGAGCATGGGCCACGCCGAGGGTCCCTTCCGCGTAGGCGGGCACCTCGCAGATCCCCATGGGGCCGTTCCAGAGAACCGTGCCGGCTCCGCGGATGGCCGTGGCGAAGTCCGCCACCGTCGCCGGGCCGATGTCCACGCCCATCGAATCGTCGGGGATCTCCCCGACCGAGACGATGCGACCCGGGTCCTCCCCGCTCGGGGAGGCGGCGATCCGCGCGTCGACCGGCAAGCGCAAATCGGTCCCGGCCGCCCGCGCCCGGTCGAGGATTCGCTCGGCCATGGCCACGCGGTCCTCCTCGACGAGGGATCGACCAGTCCCCAGTCCTTTCGCCCGCAGGAAGGTGAAGGTCATCGCGCCACCGATCAAGAGAGTGTCGACTTTGGGCAGCAGCTGCTCGATGACGTCGATCTTCCCTGAGATCTTCGCCCCGCCGAGCACGGCCACGAAGGGACGCCTCGGCTCTTCGAGCGCGCCGCCGAGGTAGGCGAGCTCCATTTCCATGAGAAGCCCCGCGACGCAGGGAGAGAGATGACGCGTGATCCCTTCCGTCGACGCATGGGCCCGGTGAGCGCTGCCGAAGGCATCATTCACATAGACCTCGCCGAGCCGAGCGAGCGAGTCGGCGAAAACGGGGTCGTTCCCTTCCTCCTCCTTGTGGAAGCGAAGATTCTCGAGGAGCAGGATTTCGCCCGGATCGAGTCTCGCGGCCGCCTGCTCCGCCTCGGGACCGACGCACTCGGAGACGAACGCGACCGCCCTGCCAAGGAGCTCGCCCAGCCGCGTCGCGACGGGCCGGAGCGAGAGGGATGGATCCGGCCCCTTCTTCGGCCGGCCGAGATGCGAGGCAAGGATCACGCGCGCCCCCTTCTCGGAGAGGAATCGGATTGTCGGGAGACTGGCCCGGATCCTGGTGTCGTCCCCCACTCGTCCGTCTTGGATCGGCACGTTGAAATCGACTCTCGTGAAGACCTTCTTGCCCGCAACTTCGACGTCCCGAAGAGTCATCTTCGTCATCTCCACCTCCGCTCGTGCATGGAATCCTAGAAAGCGCCCGCGAGGTTCGTATAAACGAGTCTCATATCGCCGTAACCGAGCTCATCCACGAAGATGAACTTGAGCCCCGTGCGTTGAACCGGATTCTCTTGCTCGGGGAAAAGGGGCGCGCCGCGGATGGTGTAGCGCCAGATCTCATAGGCCCGGTCATCCCGGATGTCCGTCGGCCGGGGCTTGCGGATGATGTCGACCCGGTCCGTGGCTACTTCACCCGGCAGAACGCGGGCGAGAACATCCTGATCCTGCGGATTCAGCTCCTTGGTGATCTCATCCGGAGGTCCATAGCGGACGTAGACCCTTCCCCGATCGGTCATTGAGCCGCGCCGGAACGACGTCCCGTAAAAACGGTCGCAATGTTCAACCCGCGTCCGGTAGGTGTCCTGCAGCTCGTTGCGCCCCGTCGCAGGGTCGGGATCGTGGGAGGCCCAGAGATCCCGCATATAGACCTCCACCTCTCCGCGGGACATCTCCTCAAGCCGCTCGTACTCCGTCGGCGAGAGGAGCACGAACGCCTCGTCCAGCAGCGCCTGCCGGTCCTGGTTCCACGACGCTTCGTCCCAGAGGACCTGGAACTCGCCCGAGGCGACGCAGCTGTCGACACCGACGGGCCGCACCTCTGCCCGGTACGCTCCGGCCGGCAAGCTCGAGAGATCGTGGCCCCAGACGTACCCGTAGGTCTCGCCCGAGACGGCCCGGGCGCTGTCTACCGCCCCGAAGTAGACCGCATCCCCGTCGCTGTCGATCAGCCGGTACGAGAGCGGCCCGGAGGCGCCGTATCGCTCGAGGTAGAGGAGCAGGCTCGAATGGAAGAGGCCGTAGTAGCGTCGCGGATTGGCCCGGATGCGTGGGCGCATGGGAGCCTCCGCCGGCCCTCCCACCACGTCCCACGCGAAGAGAAGATCGGAGGTCCCGCAGTCCGAGTACGGCGAGTCGAACCGGCCACGGGCTTCTCCGGAGGCCTTCTTCCCGCGGATGCGGTCGAGCACGCCCCGCTTGACGCCTGAGGGGTCCTCCACGCGCACCCTCACTTGCCGCGTCTGCTCGGGCGCCGTCGGCCTGAGGGTAACCAGGTGCTTGCGCGCGAGCGTGGCGTCCCCGCTCAGCTCCTCGGAGAGGGGAATCCAGAAGCGGTCGCCTGCGCGCGCGACTTCATCACCATCCACGTCCTCGAAGCGGACCTCGATGCGCGTCTCCGCCCAGCCGCTGGAATCCGGGCTCGGCGCCAGGGCGGCCTGTGGGATGGCAAGGTAGATCTCGATTCGCGCTTCCTCCGGTGAGGAGAAGCGCGCGGCATCGAGATCGAAGCGGATCTCGCCTTCGGCCTCGACGGGAAACGGTTGCGCCTCCCGATCGCCTCCGAACGGTAGGATCCCGGCCAGTAGGATTGCCGGCCAGATGGCGCTCATGAGGGCCTCCGGGGCCCTCGCGTCGCAACGAGGGCCCCGACAGAGGAGATTGGGCCTAGAACCGGAAGTCGACCGAGACTCGGTGAATCCCGCTCAGCGCATCCATGTCGGTGTAGGAGTAGTCGAACGTCGCCTCGGAGTTGAGGCTCGAGGGGATCTTGAATCCCAAGCCGGCCGAGAAGCGTTCCAGGTCGTACTTGAACAGATAGCCGCCCCGCACGAAGAAGAACTCCTTGAAGCCGTACTCGAGTCCCCAGTTGGCCCGCTCGTTGTTGTCAGGCGGATGGCTGAACTCGGCGGACGAGAGGATGCGATGCGTCGCATCCTCGTAGAAGTTCATTGACATGCCGACCCGGAACACCGTGGGGAGCTTCACAGTGTCCTCGATGAACTTCATGTCACTGCCCAGGTTCTGGATCGCCATCCCGATCCGGAGCGACCGGTAGCCGGTGTCGTAAAGAGTTCCGAAGTCGAAGGTTGTCGCCGAGGACGAGTAGGTGGCGAGAGTCGACTGGACATAGTTCGCCGTGACGCCCGCGGAGAACTTGTCGGTGAGAGACCGGGCGTAGGTCACGCCGAAGGCCACATCCCCCGCGTCGAAGCTCCGCCCCTCCCCATCCGGCCGGAAGACGGTCCGGATGGGCTGGGAATCCATGTAGAGGCTCCGGGCGTGCCCAGCGAAAGTGCCCGGCAAGAAGCCGATGTGGAATAGGTAGGCCGCCTGCGTGAAGGAGATGTCGGCAAGCCAGGCGGTATGGTTCACGCTTGCGACGTTCTTCTGGATCCGCGCGATGCCCGCCGGATTCCAGTAGACGGCGCTGGCGTCGTCGGCCACGGACACGAAGGCGCACCCCATGGCGGTCGCCCGCGCCCCGATGCCGATCTTCAAGAACTGCCCGCCGATCGTCCCGACCTTCTCGAACTCCTGCGCCGCGCCGGCAAGAGAAGGCAGAGCCAGTGCTACGACCAGCAACGCGGCGAGTCTCCTCACCGGAAAGATCATCGATTTCCTCATCCCGCTCATCGTGCACTCCCCCTACCGGATGACCGTGAAACGGCCGATCTTGAGATCGCCGCAGCCTTTGACGCCGGCCGCGCAGTCCTTGCACTCCACCGAGTACAGGTAGACTCCGCTGACGATGTCCTGGCCGTTACGGGAAATCAGGTTCCAGAAGACGGTCCCATTCCCCCGCCGTCCGTCATTGCTCAGCGTCTGCACCAGATCGCCGGCCAAGGTGTAGATCTTGACCGTGCAGTCGGCTTCAGGCAGTTTCGCGAAGGCGATCTTCGTGCCCGTCGGATCCGCGTCGGATGGCGTCAGATCCCAGCCCCCGGGTTGACCGCCGCGGACATAGGGATTCGGCACCACGATGACGTCGTCGTCCCCGTGGGAGGCGACCCACCGAGGCACGACCGCATCCGATTCCGATGCCGAGGGCCTGCCCGCGAGCTCGAAGTGGCGGCTCAGGCTGTCGTCCCATGCGCTGTAGGCGGTGACATCGTAGAAATAGAGCATTCCGTTCTTGAGCCCGAGCGTGTCCACGTACTGATAGTGGCCCGCCGGGTAGAACCAGCGCACTTCCTCGCCAGGAACCTCAGAGCCGGTGAGGATCTCCTCCGTGGAGTCGGGTCCGACCGGCGGGTAGCGGCGGTATTTGGGCAGATAGAACTCGCTATCAGTGAGAAGCGAATCGGGGGGCCGCAGGCTCAGATCCGCCACGAGCTGCCAGTCTTCAGGAGCCGGACCCGTCGATCCGACGGGACGGGTCCACCCCTCGACCCTCCAGACGCGATATCCAGTGAATAGGATCCTTCTCTGAATCGGATCCGCGGAGAGCTCAGAGAGATTGTCCCACTGCAGGATCACCCGCCGGTCCCCCTCGGGCGCCACCACGGAGAGGGAGACATCGCTCTGGGGATCGATGTTCGTCCCGGGAGGAGGCGGGGCCACCGTCCCGACCCAGTGAACGAGGGTCTCGTACCCCTCCGTCAGGGCTTCGTTGTTGTTCCGGAAGAGCGGCGTGCAGCAGTCGCAATCGTCGTCGACATAATCCTCCGGACGGCAGGTCGTGTTCTTGATTACGCGCTGCTCCGGGGTCCCGAGGCTGTCGCAGTGGTCCCTCCAGGTGGTGGGCGGCTGCTCCGGGAGGATGAAGAGGCATGTCTCCTTCCCATCCTTTCCCGTCAGCTTATCGCCGTCCACGTCGCGCCAGGACCCATTGTAGATTCGCTGCGCGTTGACGGCGTTGATGAGCATGTTGCGTTGACCTTCGCCGATCACGAATGCGGTTTGCAGGGTCAAGTGGTCGCCCGGGGCCAGCTCGGTGAACGGTCCCGCGCTGAAGAGGTACCGGTAGTCGTTCGGCTGGCCGGTTGGGCGCCGGATCTGGCTGCCGCTCGAGAGGAGGTCGTACCGTTCGAAGTCGTTTCGAGGATCTCCGGCCGGGTACGCGCCGGAACCGCTGAAGAACTGCGCCGTGTGAACCTCGACCTTCGTGGGGGCCATCACGCCGAGGGGGTCGATCGTGTGTCCGAGGAACATCCCTCCGAAATATCCGCTGACGTCTCCCCCGTTGGCGGAAGCGCCGTCATCGGGGACATCGTGCATGTAGCAGATGTTCAGATTGAGTTCCTGCGAACTGCAGCTCTTCGTGGACAGATCACGCTCTTCGCAGCTATACAGGTTCGTCACGTCGACGACGGTCGTGTCACGGGAATAGAAGTTGCCCCGGTCATCGGCGTAGTAGCCCGGGGTGTCCTTCGGTCCGGCGTCCGAGTCGACGAAGAAACCGATGTAGATCTGCCGCAGCACCTCGAAGCCTTCGTTGATGATCCTGAAGTCGAAGCCGACGAACTCGTTCGATCCCTCCGTCGACCAGGCGTAGCTGTTCTGCTGGATCCGGAGGTTCAACGGCCGGTGCTCGGGGTACGCGTTGATCGCCTCCTCCGTGTAGTCCCAGTACTCGCACGAATACATCTCCTGGGAGATGGCGGCGTAATCCTCGTCGATCAACCCATCGCCGTCGTCGTCCCTGCCATTGTGGAGGTCCTCGTCGACGAGGCCGTCGTTGTCATCGTCCGGCATGGTGGAGAATCCCGGCCGGTTGCCGTTCGCGATGCCTTCATATGCGGGGTAGATCGTGTCGACCGGATCCAGGGAGGGTCGCAGCTCGAAGTCGTAGGCTCCCGTTGAAACGTAGGGCAAGTTGTCGCTCGCGATTGCCCCGATCCAGAGGCTGGCGGCGTAGAGGTAGTCGCCGCCGCGCCATCCCGCTCCGTAGGAGTCGACGAAGTTGGGATTCCCGATGACGCCCACATTGGTGATCATCAACTGGAGCAGGCCGACGCTGTGGTAGACCTTGTTGGTTTCGTAGATGTGGTAGATCTGCTCCGACTCCGGCAGCCCCCACTTCTGCCCCGGCGGTTCGGCCCCTCGCGCCGCCGTCGCCGAGGCCACGATCGCCGCGACGGCCGCGAGACGGATCGCCTTCCCCCGTGCGCTTTGCATCGCTCCCATGCTCCCTTCCAACCCCGGCCTAGAAACTGAACGAGACGCCGACCCGGATCGAACGCGGATCCCCATAGACGCGGGGATCGTTCAGCGGCACGAAATCCTCTATTCCGTCGTTGTTCACGTCGTCCCCGAGGTATGCCCCGCCGGCGCGCCCGGTCTCCGTGTAGTAGATCAGATAATCGTTGCCCCGAAGCCCCGTCCCCGCGAATCCGTTCCCCGGTTGCAGACTGGTGATGTTCTTCGAGTCGAGCACGTTGCGACTCTGCAGGAACACCTTGAATCGTTGACCCCAGACCGTGTAGTACTTCTCCGCCTGCACGTCGAGGGATGTCTGACTCGGCAAGCGCCGCGAGTTGATCATCTCCGGCTCGATCTCTCGCGTCGTCCTCTCGATCGGCGTGTACGGGAATCCGGTCGAGAACTGCCATACAAAGCCCGCCCCCCACTGGCCCGGCCTTGCGATGTAGAGCTGGGTGGAGATCGTGTGCCGCACGTCCCAGTCGAGCGCCTGCTCCGAGATCGGGAGATAGGCGAAGTTCTGCGAGTTCCGCGCGTTCGGATCGCTCCCCACGCCGGTGGCGACGCCGAAGGCGTAGTTGATCTCGGTCTGGAAGTTGTTGCCGAAGGACCGGCGTAGCGTCGCCTCAAAACCCCTTGCCGAAGCGTAGTCCTTGTTCACCCACTGTGGGATGTTGCCCACCGAGCCGAGCACCGGATACTCGTCCGTCGTCAGCAATCCGAACACGTCCCGGTAGTAGACGCTGAACTGACCCGAGACCAGCTCGCTGAACAGGTGCTGGATCGCCGCCTGGTAGGAAACCGTCGTCTCATTGGTCAGGTTCGGATTGCCCCGGACGCGGCCGTCGAAGACGTTCCGGTCGTCGAAGATGTACTGGCGGGCCGGAATCTGGTAGAAGCGTCCGTAGTGGAAGCTGAACACGTCCCGGTCCGAGATCGGGTAGGCGATCCCGACGCGCGGGCTGTACTGCTGCTTGACCCTCTCTCGCACCTCGCTGATCGGGATCTGGTCTCCGACGCTGAACACGTCGTAGCGCAGTCCGATATTCAGCACCATACCCTCGTGTTCCCAACGGTCCTGCACGTAGAGCGCGCCCTCGGGATTATAGTAGTGATACCGGGTGCGCGTAGCTCCGATCTCGCCCTCCGTGTTCGACTGGTACGGACGATCGACCTGCAAGTACCGCATGTCGTTGTAGGTCGCCTCCATCCCGGTCTGGAAAGTGTGCCGCTTGTGCTTCTTGGTGAGATCGGCCTTGCCCGTCAAGACGTTGGTGTCGCGGTGCGAGTATGCGGGATAGTCGCCCCAAATGACGAAGAAGTCGCTCGCCTCACCGTCGTAGTAGTTGTAATAGAAGTCCCGCGCGCTCTCCCCGTCGTACTCCCACGGTTGCTTCCCCTTCACCCGCTGGTCGAGCACGAAGTGGCTGCGCGAGAATCTCACCGAGTAAAAGGTGTTGGCGTCAATCGTGTGGGTCCAGACCAGCTTCACTTGGTCGAATCCGTTCTCGATGTTGGGCGTGTGCTCAGCGGCGTTGTAGTAGGAGTAGGTCGAATCGACCTGCGTCGGCGACCAGCGTCCATGCCTGAGAACGATGTCGCCGGTCTGGGTCGTGTCGACGAAGGTTTGGACGTACCCTTCGCGACTCCATGCATGGATGTAGTTATCATACTTCGAATCGTTCCGCAGCACCTCGGCCGTGAGCTTGTAGGAGGGTCCGATCCGATAGGCGAGCTTGCCCTGGACGCGAACATTGTTGTTCTTCCGATCGCCCAATGAAATGAAGTTGAGCAGGGTGTGGCGGCTCCGCCGCTCCGTGGTCTTCGGGTAGTTGTCCTGCCAGGTGCCCTCGGTGGAGATGTAGTAGGTCAGATCCTTGATCGGTGAGGGGCCGCCCAAGCCGACGAAGACGCGGTCCATGTTGTCGAAGGTGTTGTCGGGTTGGCCGTAGCGATCGGTGAGATAGTAGATTTCGCCTTCGAAACTCTGACCACCCTCCTTCGTCTTGTAGTTGATGACGCCGGACTGGGCGTTGCCGTACTGGGCGTCGAGACCGCCCATGATGACGTCGGCGCTCTCGATCGCCAGGGCGGCAAGGCTTACCCCTCCGCCCACGAGGGGGTCGCGCACCGGCACGCCGTCGACCTGATACTGAACTTCACCCCCACGCCCGCCGCGGAAGTGGAGCTCTCCGCCCTGCGCGACGACTCCGGCCTTGAGGCCGATCAGCTCGGAGACCTCGTCGACGGGGAGATTCTCGACGTCGGAGGCGCGGAGCTGGTGACCGGTCGAGGACTCCTTGAGCTTGATCCGCTCACGGGCCGCGGTCACGTCGACCAGGTCCATGATCCCGACGACCTTCTGCTTGAGCTTGAAATCGGCCGAAGCGGATTCACCGCGATCGACGCGGACATCGGCGACCCGCTGGTCCTCGTAGCCGATCAACATCACCCGCAGGGTGTAAGTGCCAACGGGGACGTTCTTGATCGTATAGACGCCCGCCTCGTTGGACATCGCTCCCCAAGCGGTGCCGAGGATCAGCACGTTGGCGTACGGGAGCGGTTTCCCGGCATCGTCGGTCACCTTTCCGGTGATCGATCCCGTTCCCCCGCCCTGTGCGGTCGCGAGGCACGGAAGAGCCAGGAGAAATCCCAAAAAGAGGAAAGCCATCCCGGCCCTGAACCCGGACGACTTCATGGCCTCAGCGCTCCTTTCTCCGTGGTCCCCCGCGTCTGGGGGGATCCCCCACCCGGAGGACGGACCGCCAACCCCTGGCCAGAGATTAGACGCGCGCGGTGGCAACCGTCAATCATCATAGATGTCAACCCGTTGGAGCCTTTCCCCACGGCGGTCCCGACTATAGGAGAAGCCGGGCCGCCAGGGTCACGACCGTGCTTGACCCTTCGGAGGCCGGATCCCCCTCGTAGTCGGGCTCGACCATCCTGTGCTGCACTGCGGCGTCGATCGCGTAGATCCCCCCGCGGGGGTAGTAGCCCAGCCCGAAGGTTACGCCGTCGCCGATTCCTAGAGTTCTCGGCGCGTCCAGATCCGAATCTTCGGCGCTGCGGTTGTATCCCGCACGAATCGCGAGGTTTTGCTCGATGAAGAACTCGAGTCCCGTTCGCATCTCGAGGATCCGGGAGGTCGTCTCGGATTCCGCCCCGATCACGGAGGTTTGCTTGTGCTCGTTCCGCAGCATCCAGCCTTCCACGCCGAAGCGCATCCGGCCGTCCATCCACTCGGCGCCGGCGCCGCCTCCGGCGCGGGTCCAGGAATCCTCCGTCGAGAGCGCGCGACGGCTCCCCTTGAAGTTGTCCCCTTCGACGACCTCATCGCTTTTCTCGCCCTGCTCGGCCTCGACGGCCACGCGCATCCAGTCGAGCAGGAGGAGTTCCCATCGGGTCCCCATCTCGACGCCGTCGGCCTCCTCCGAGAAGGTCCCCGTCAGGAGCTGCAACGCTTCACCCTGCCCCGGCTCGGGACCTCCCCCGGGGTTGCCGGGCATCCGATCGCTCCAGCTGACGGCGACTTTCTGGCTTCCGTCGAGGGTGAAGCCACGCGCCCGTAACGCACCGGCGAGCCTCTCCGTGGCGTGCCACACAAACGCGCCGCTGTAGACCTGGACCGGCCGCTTCCAGGTGTACTCGTCCTCATGGAAGCGCGCCTCCTCGCGACTGATCCCGGTGATCGTGTTCGTCTGAGATTCGGCCTGGAGTCCCAGCTCGAAGGAGCTTGCCCGGTAGGCGAGCGAGCCGACGAACCGAGCGCCGTCGCTGCGATGGCGGATCGAGAAGACGTCGTCGGATGAGAGATCCTCGTTATCCGAGGTCAGACGCACGGATCCGCCGATGGCGAGCTTGCCGACCCGCTGCGCACCGAAGATCCCCCACCGAGGACCCCGCGACTTCGTCCGATCTCCACGCTCGATCGATTGCTCCAGCTGATCGAAGACGTACTCACCGCCTAGGACGCGTTGATCGTTGGGTCGCCACGACATACGCCCGCCGATCTCCAGCAGGTCGTCGCGGTTGCGCGTCCGCAGGCCCGAATCGTCGGTCCGATCGTTGACTTGCGACAGATCCGAGGCCCAGAAGTCCCACCGCCTATAGTCCCCGTCCCAGAGCAGCCCGCTCGCGATGCGGCCGTAGTCGTGGAGGTTCAGCTCGCGCGCCTCGTCCGGCACGACGATCCGAAGGCCGCCCATTCCGTCCAGCCGGCTCGAGCCGGGGTCCGCGGGGAGATCGATGCCCGATTGGGAAGCGAGCCAATCGATCGCTTGGGCGGCGGCGGGAGCCGGCGCCAGGATCGAGGCAGCCGCCATCACGACAGCGAGGAGAAAGGCACCGCGCGGCATCACGACCTCCCTCCCTTCGGATCGAAGACGAGCCGTTGGGGCTCCGAGCCGAGGTGGACCGTGCCTGAGTTGTCCATGACGGCGATGGTGAAGACGTACGATCCGCCTTCCTCGGGTTTGAAGATCACGTCGTATTGCGGATTGCCTGTGTTCAGCCGGCGGCCGATCTCGAGGGTCCAGCGCCCCGACTCGAACAGGGCCTTGCCGTGGACGTCGGCCCGGTCACCACGGGGATAGGTGAGGAGCCATCCGTTGACCTGGTCCTGTTCGAGGAAGTTCCGTGGCTCGGTGCCGACCGGAAGCGGCGCCTGGTTCAGGGTGTCGCACGCTCCGAACCGATTGAACGTGAGCCCGATCTCCTCGCGCCAGATATAGGCGGGGCTCACCCCGTTGTTCTTGCGGCAGGGATTCTCACCGAACTCGCTGAAGCAGTTCGCCGGATCCTGCGGTCGGACGAACGGATCGTCCCTCTCCCTATAGACATACAGGGGAATGTCGCTTCCTTCCTCGAAATTCGGGCGGAAGGCGGGCGAGCCAGGATCGGCCTGCAATCCGCCGAATGCGTCCGTGAAGAGGTCGTCGAGATATCCCGGAATCCCATGAATCGGGTCCCCGGCGCTCTCGCGCCGATCATAGAGATCCCGGACTGGATTCGTGCGGGCCGCCAGCCACTGCCAGATGTCGAGCCTGCCGTAGCCCAGTCGACCGAAGCGTGGTGTCTCCAGGCCGTGGCAAGCGGTCAGACACCCGAATGTCGAGTACGGGCCGAGCTTTCCGCCGGCCGGCTCGACCTCGAACGCGATCGAGATCCGATCCTCGTCATAGGCTCCGCCGGGGTTGCGCACCCAGCTGCGCTCGTCGGCGAGTGTGGGAGGGCACACCTCATCCAGGCTGTCGACGGACGTTCCGAGGTAGAACATGGCGTCCTTGAACTCGTCGGGAGAGTCGTCTGTCCATCGGATGAGAAAGAAGATGTCGGTGTCGGTGTAGATCGCCTTGATCGCGACATACGCCTGTGGCCCAGCCGGCCCCGCCCCGTGCTCGGAGGAGACACGAACATTGAGGTAGGATTGCCCCCCTCCCCCGCTGCCCCACTCCTCCTGGATCGCCTGGCCGTCCAGCTCGATGGGGTTCCGCTCCGCCTCTTCGTTCGAGCGATAGACCACATGGAGGACCGTGGACTCGTCCGTGGTCCCTGGGTCTAGAACGTCATCCGTCTCCTGGCAGCCGAACAGGCCGCTCAGCCCCAGGAAGACCCCCCCACCGATCGACAAGACGCGGACAACTTGGAGTGCTGACGATCTGCTCATCCCCTTCCCCATCCGGCCCGCTCTCCGGCGGGTCCATCTTCCAACCCCGAGCAGACTCTGACGATGCGCCCTGCATGGACGCACAGGAGCAGGCTAGCCAAGCCCCCGGGGGGTGTCAACTCATTGTCATCCCAGCCCACCGCAGAGTCGCGACCTCGGAAGGACTGGCTTTCCACTGCGTTATTGCCGACCCCTTGCGGTCGGGCGGGAACGGGTTCGAAGCCAGGCGTCGATGAACGGATTGAGGTCTCCGTCCATCACCCCCTGCGCATCCGAGGTCTCATGGTCGGTCCGGTGGTCCTTGACAAGGGAGTACGGGTGGAAGACATAGGAACGGATCTGGCTTCCGAAGGCGATGTCCCGCTTCCCCTCCTCCAGATGGTCCAGCTTCCGCCGCTCCTCCTCCCGGTAATGGTGGAAGAGGCGGGCCTTCAGGATCCGCATGGCGAAGTCCCGATTGCGGTGCTGCGAGCGCTCGGCTTGAGACTGCACGACGATCCCGGTCGGGATGTGGGTGATCCGTACCGCGGAGTCGGTCTTGTTCACGTGCTGGCCACCGGCCCCGCTCGCGCGGAAGGTGTCCACGCGGAGATCCTCGTCGCGGATCTCCACATCGGTCAGCTCGTCGACCTGGGGAAGGATGAAGACCGAAGCGAAGGAGGTGTGGCGGCGCTTGGAGGCGTCGTAGGGGGAGATGCGCACGAGGCGGTGCACACCACTTTCGCATTGCAGGTATCCATAAGCGTACTCGCCGGTCACCTCGATCGTGGCATCCTTGATGCCGGCTTCCTCCCCTTCCTGATAGTCGAGCATGGAGGTCTTGAAGCCATTGTCCTCGGCCCAGCGCAGGTACATCCGCATGAGCATCTCGGCCCAGTCCTGGCTCTCGGTTCCGCCGGCGCCCGGGTGGATCGCGATGACGGCATCGTGAGAGTCGAGCTCGCCGCCGAGGAACGCGGTCAGCTCGAAGGCGGCGAGATCCTTCTCGAGCCGCCGGGCCATTCGATCCCTCTCGGCAACCGCTTCGCCGTCGTCCAGCTCCTCGGCCAAATCGACCATCGCCTCGAGATCGTCGGCGGCGCGACGCAGGCTCTCCCATCGTCCGTTCTGGTGCCTGGAGCTCTTGAGCTTCTGGATTCGGTCGCGGGCTTCCTGGGGACGGTCCCAGAAGCCGGCCTGGCTCATCTCCTCTTCGAGTCGGGAGATAGCGACGCGCAATCCATCCAGATCAAAGAAAACTCCGCAGCTGGTCCAGCTTGACTCGGCTCTCCTGCAGGATCTGTCGCGCGTCGACGCTCATCGTATTCAACCCTCCTCATGCCGGTTGGGCTCGGAGCCAGGCCCAGAGACGCTCGGCCTCGTGATCGAGATCGCTTCGCGATCCATCGTTCTCGACGATCCGATCAGCCCGGGCGCGGAACTCCGCCTCGCTCCGTTGCCGCTCGAGGCGCCTTTGAACCTCATCCTCGTCCATGCCGCGCTCTGCCATCCTGCGGATCGCGGTCTCCTTGCTCGTCCGAACCCAGATGACGCGATCGAGCGCGAGCCGATCGGCCCATTCGAGCAGAAGCGCAGCGTCGATCAGAACGATATCAATCCCTCCGGACTCCCGCAAGGCGCGGAGCCGCTCCAAGATCCGCTGGACGAGGACGGGATGGACGATCCCGTTGAGATCGTCCAGCGCCCCTTGCTCCTCGAAGACGATCGAGGCGAGGCTCCTCCGATCGATCTCTCCGCGGGGGTCAAGGATCCGATCACCGAAACGGGAAACGAGCCGCTCGCGGATCGGGCTTCGCTCCTCGAGGATCTCGTGGCCGATCTTGTCGGCGTCGATCACGGCCACGCGGCCCCGCCTCTCGATGAGCCCACAGAGGCTGCTCTTCCCACTCCCGAGCCTTCCGGTCACGCCGACGACGCGCACCGCTTCCCTCCGATCAGGCGTGCGCCTCGTCCCAGCTCGCGCCGCTTCCCACGTCGACCCGCAGCGGGACGGCGATCTCGACGGCCGTCTCCATCGCCCGACGCACGAGGGCGACGACGCTCTCCAACTCCTCTCTTGGACCCTCGAAGAGAAGCTCGTCATGGACTTGCAGGATCAGACGGGTCGCAAGCCGCCGCTCCGCGAGGAGGCGATCGACGCGGATCATCGCCGCTTTGATCAGATCCGCGGCGGAGCCTTGGATCGGCGTGTTCGCCGCGATCCGCTCCGCCTGGGCGCGCACCCGCGCGTCTTCGGAGCGCAGCGCGGGCAGGTAGCGGCGCCGCCCGAGGATCGTCGAGACGAAGCCGTCGCGGCGCGCCGCTTCGAGCCCCTCCTCGAGGTAGCTGCGGACGCCAGGCATCTTCGCGAAATACTGGTCGATGAACATCCGCGCCTCCTTGAGGGGGATGCCCATCTCGCGCGAGAGGCGAACCGGTCCCATGCCGTAGAGAACGCCGAAGTTCACCGTCTTGGCCCGCGCCCGGATCGTGGAGTCGACGCGCTCGGGCGGCAGATCGAAGATCCGCGCCGCAGTCGCGACATGGATGTCCTGCCCGCTCATGAAGGCTTCCACGAGGCCCGGATCTCGGGATAGGTGGGCGAGGATGCGCAACTCGATTTGCGAGTAGTCGGCCGAGAGCAGGACGTCCCCCGGCCGCTGAGGGACGAACGCGGCCCGGATCCGTCTGCCCTGCGCGGTCCGGACCGGGATGTTCTGGAGATTCGGATCGCTCGAGGAGAGCCGGCCTGTCGCCGCGACGGCCTGATTGAACTGGGCGTGGATCCGGCCGGTTCGGGGATCGACGAGCTTGGGCAGGGCGTCGACGTAGGTGGAACGCAGCTTCGCCGTCTGACGGTACGCGAGAACGGCGCGGGCGATCGGATGATCCGCGGCCAGATCCTCGAGCACCTCGGAGTCGGTAGAGTAGCCGGTCTTGGTCTTCTTGCCCCTCGGCAGCTTCAATCGCTCGAAGAGGACTTGTCCGAGC
Organism: Candidatus Eiseniibacteriota bacterium; assembly: GCA_034679345.1. GTDB lineage: Bacteria > Eisenbacteria > RBG-16-71-46 > CAIMUX01 > VGJL01 > JAXDAY01. The sequence goes on along the minus strand of JAXDAY010000004.1, from coordinate 182,254 downwards.
TGCTGCGGCGAGTTGACATTGAACTCGACGCCGGCCAGGCGGGCGATCTCCTCCAGCTGGCGCCGCTGGTCCTCCTCCATTTCGGAGCCGAGGGAGCGCAGCCGATTCGAGTCGACATGCACCCCGGTCCGCTCCATGGAGACCAGAACGGGGATCAACGGGGCCTCGACCGACCGCAGAAGCTCCTCCTGGCCCCTCTCGCGGAGCGAGGCCGCGAGGATTCCGCGGAGCCTCAGAGCCGCGTCGGCATCCTCGGCGGCGTAGTCGCGGACAGCCTCGGGCGCGAGGAGATCCATCGTCGTCTGACGCGTGCCGCTGCCGATCAGATCCTTCGTCGGGATCTTGCGATGACCCAAGAGCTCCAAAGTGAGGGAGTCGAGGTCGTGGCGGCGGTCGGGATCGAGGAGGTAGGAAGCCAAGAGGGTATCGAAGAGCGGCGGCGCGACCGCGATGCCGATCCCAGAGAGGACATGGAGATCGAACTTCATGTTCTGGCCGACCTTCTCGATCTCCGGGTCGGCGAGAACCGGTTGCAGGAGCGATGTCACGAGGGAGATATCGCAGTTCTTGCCTTCCCGGTGCCCGACTGGAATGTAGTAGGCGCGCCCCTTCTCCCAGGAGAAGGAGATGCCCACGGCGCGCGCCGTGCGGGCATCGAGCGAGTCGGTCTCCGTGTCGATGCTGATCGCTGACGCCCCCTTTGGTCGCGTGGAGAGCGCGGCGCGAAGCGACTCCTCGTCGTCGGCGAGGCGATAGTCGGCCTCCCATCCGCTCGAGGCCGGACGAAGGTGAAGGCCGTCGATCAAGCGCCGGAACTCGAGGCGGTTCAGGAGGTCGTAGAGCGCAGGGCGGGAACCGATCTCGGGGACGCGGAACGAGTCGATCGAAACTCCGGGCATGAGATCGCATCGCAAGCGCACGAGATCGCGGCTCAGGAACGCCTCCTGGCGTTGGGCCGCGAGCTTCTCGCGGATCGAGCGGCGCTCCACGGAATCGAGGCTCCCGTAAAGGGTCTCCAGGCTCCCGAAACGCCGGATCAGAGCGATCGCCGTCTTCTCCCCGACTCCCCGCACGCCGGGGACGTTGTCCACCGCGTCTCCGGCGAGGGCCAGGACGTCGAGGACCTGCTCGGCGCTCACGCCCCATCGCTCCTCCACCTGGGGCGGCCCCAGCCACGCGGCGCTCTCCCTTCCGCGCGCGGGCACGTACTGGACAATCCCCGGGCGGATCAGCTGATTGAAGTCCTTGTCCGCCGAGACGATGACCGCCTCGTACCCCGAGGCGGTCGCTTCGACGGCGAGGCTCGCGATCAGATCGTCGGCCTCCACCCCATCCTGCCGAAGTATGGAGATCCCCAGGGCGTCGATCAGCTCGTCGACGAGCGGAAGCTGGGAGACCAGCTCCTCGGGCATGGGAGGCCGCTGCGCCTTGTAGGCCTCGTAGCGTTCGTGCCGGAAGGTCGGCGCGGCCGTGTCGAAGGCCACGGCGGCGAAACGGGCCTTCTCCTCGCGGAGGATCGTGAGAAGCGTCTGCGCAATGCCGAAGACCGCGCTCACGTTCTGTCCCGAGGATGTCGCCAGGGGAGCCCGCATGAAGGCGAAGTGCGAGCGGTAGACGAGCGCGGTCCCGTCGACCAGGAAGATGCGATCAGGCATCGCGCCGCCCCGTTCGATACTGCGGCGACTCCTCCAGGAGGGAGACGATCGACTCCGGCACGAGGTCGGCGACCGGCAGTCCACGCCGCAATCGCCCGCGGATGAGCGTGGAGGAGAGGCCGCACTCGGGTCCTTCGATCCAGCGCACGCGCGCTCCGCTGGGGATCGGAGGACGCAGGTCGGATCTCCCATAGACGCCGAGGGAGGCGATCTCGAGGATCGCCTCGGGCTCTTTCCAGTTCGGCAGATCGGCCAGGGTATCGGCGCCGAGCAGGAGCCAGATCTCGTCGCCGTCTCGAAGACCGGCGCGCAACCGGCGCAGCGAGTCGATCGTGAAGGAGGGGCGGTCCGGATCGGCGTCCAGATCGCTCGCCTCGAGTCCCGCGTGGCCTGCGATGGCGCGCTCGGTCATGCGCATGCGCAGCTCGATCGGTGCGACCGGCCCACCCACCTTGTGAGGGGGAACGGCTGCGGGCGCGATCAACACGCGGTCGAGGGCGAGCTGCTCTCTCGCGAAGACCGCGATCCAGAGATGTCCGAGGTGGATCGGATCGAAGCTCCCGCCGAGGAAGCCGATCCGGGTCAACGCGCGGTCTCCTCCGGATCCGGCGGTGGCAGCGCCCGGATCGCCGATTCCGCTTCCTCGCGCAGGCCGCGCAGGCGCGGATCGGAAGCCATCCGCTCGGGGCTCGCGAAGTCGATCAGCCGCTGCCAGACGGTCCGGGCCTCGGCCTTCTCCCCGAGCCGCTCGTGGAGCCGGGCGAGCTCGGCGAGCGCGGCGCCCGCCGAGCGGAAGTCGGGTTTCGTCTCCAACGCCTTCTCGAGATAGATCTTTTCGGCAAGGGGCCGGTTCAACCTGCGATAGGTCCGGGCGTTCAGGTAGGCCTTCGCCGCCAGCCGCTCGAGCGCCTCGGTCTCGCCGCGAATCGCTCTCTCCAGGAATCGTCCCTGAGGATACCGGAGGCGATAACTTCGATAGAGACTCAGCGCGATCTCGGTGTTCTCCGCGTCGTAGGCGGCGCCCAGTGCCTCGGCGAGGTGGCATTCCGCGCGCTCGAACTCGGCCTCCTCCCGGTAGGGGCTCTGGGGAAAGTCGCGAATCAACCGCTCGAAATCCTCGACCGCGAGCAGGTTCTCCCGTATGCCCTGGCGTGCCTTGCCGAGCAGCAGCAGGACCTCGTCCAGTCGGCTGGATCCGGGGTGGGCAGAGACGAAGGCCGATAGGAGCTCCGAGGCGCGCAGATAGCTTCGGTCCTCGAACGCCCTCCTGGCCTCCATCAGCTCCGGCTCGACCCCCGGGAGCGCGGCCGGATCGGGGTGCGATCCCCCACATCCGCCGATGAGCGCCCAGACGACGAAACCGGCGGCCGAGAGCCAACGCGCGCGCATCATCAGTTCTGGTTCTGATAGAAGAGGTATACGAGACTCGAGATGATCGCCACGACGGCGATCGGTTCCACGACCCTGCCCAGGTTCGAGGCGGGGATCGTCGGTTTCGCGAAGGGATAGGCGGCGCCTTCGGCGAGGGCGCGGGAGCTGCCGTCGAGTCGGTCCTGCCAGTGGGCCTGCCCGCTCGCCACACCGAGGATCTTGCCCTCCGGGCCCTCGATGCTGCTGGCGTGGATATAGACACCGGCCAGCCGGTTCACCGACCCCTTCCCGAAGAAGAGCAGCTTGCGCTTGACCGATGGATAGGTGACGCCGAACTCGAGGAGACGGAACTCGAGCACCGCGCCATCGGGATAGATCTTCCGGACGGGCACCGGTCGCGCCGGAGTCGCGGGGACCGCCACACCCGCCGGAGCCTCCGCTCCAATCCCGGTCGTGTCGGACTCCTCCCCTTCGGGTTCGTCGGACGACTCCAGCTCGGCGGGCTCCTCCGTCGACCCCGCCGACGACTCGGTGCCCGCTCCCGGCACCTGCGTCGATTGGTCTTCGTCCCCGCGATCCAGGAGATCGTCGAAGCCGATGGCGGTCGTGTCGATGAGCCCTTGGGCGACCGAGTCCTGGTAGGCCTTCGCCGAGTCGGAGAGGAGGATCTCGAAGTCGGGCAGTTGCGGCTCCTTCTCCGGCTGCCCTTCCTCTTCAGTCCCTTCCGGAGAAGACGATCCGCGCGGCGACTCCGCCGGAGCCGGGGCCGGAGGCATCTCCGTCAGGTGAACCGTGAAGCCCCTGCGCGCGAGGGAACGGGCGATCGCCTCCGTGACGAAGGCATCGCCTTCGCTTCCCCCGCTCTGGACGATCGAGATCGACTCTCCTGGATCGAAGGCAAGGGAGTCGAGGAGCGACTCCACGGCCTGACGGGTCAGGTGATCGAGCAGGGCAATGTTCGTCATGAACCCTCGATCCCCGTTTCCGGCGCGAGCGGGCCCCACTGCGAGCAGGAGCACGAGCCCGGCAACGAGGCGGGCGGGATTCAATCGAGTCATCGAGACTCCTCCGTGCCGGTCACCGGTCGGGCCACGAGGTCGTAGGCGGCGGCCGAGGTGACGATCGACTCCACGAACTGACCGGGGGCGAGCGCCGGAAGCATGCGGCCCCGCACGACGGTGATTCCATCGACTTCGGGCGCCTGCCCGGCGTGACGCGCAATCCATCCTCCCCGGGGGTGCGGCGCGTCGATCAACAGCCGCAGGCGCCGCCCGATCATCTCCTGCCCCCGCCGGCGGGAGATCTCCCGCTGGGCGGCCAGGAGCCGGGAACGTCGATTCCGCCGCTCCAGGACCGGGATCTGATCCGCGCGCGTCGCCGCGCGCGTGCCATCCTCCCGGCTGTACGCGAAGACGCCGAGATGGTCGAATCCGTACTCGCGGACGAACGCCAGGAGCTCCTCGAACTGCTCCGAAGTCTCCCCCGGATAGCCGGCGATCAGCGTCGTCCGGACCGAGACGCTCGGGATCTCGCGTCGGATCCGTTCGAGGAGGCGACGGGTGCGCGCGGCTCCGGGCCGGCGCATGTCCCGCAGGATACGATCGGAGATATGCTGGATCGGCATGTCGATATATGGAACCAGATGCTCGCACTCCCGGAAACAGGCAAATAGGTCGCTGCGCCAGGTGGCCGGGTAGGCATAGTGGAGGCGGATCCAGCCGATGCCGGGGACCGAATCCAACTCGCGCAGAAGATCCGCGAGCGCGGGGCGCCCATGGAGGTCCGCACCGTAGGCCGTCGATTCCTGGGCCACGAGATTCAGCTCGCGAACCCCGGACGCCACGAGGGTGCGCGCTTCCCGGAGGATCGACTCGCGCGAGCGGCTCCGGTTGCGGCCCCGCAACGAGGGAATGACGCAGAAAGAACAGGTCCGATCGCATCCCTCGGAGATCTTGACGTAGGCGGAGTGGGGATGGTTGGCGACTACCCGGATATCCCACCTCTCCTCGACACGGTCGAGCCCGCCCAAGTTCGCGCCGCGCCGGCCCTCGCCGTTCCCAAGCACCATCGTGCGCACCCGGCCCGCGATGTCGTGGACCTCGCCGGGTCCGACGATCCAGTCGATCTCCGGAATCTCCTCGAGAAGGGACTCGCCATGACGCTGCGAGAGGCATCCCAGGACGATCAGCTTCTGCCCCGGCTTCTCCCGCTTTCCTTGCGCCAGCTCCAGGATCGCCTCGATCGACTCCTCTTGCGAGGCCGTCAGGAACGCGCAGGTGTTGATGAGGATCGCATCGGCGGTCGCGCTCTCTCCTACGATCTCGACCCCCTCGCGCAGGAGCTGACCGGCCAAGAGGTCGGTGTCGGCTTGGTTCTTCGCGCAACCCAGGGTGACGATGGCCGCGCGCGGCGCCGGCCGGCTCATCGCGCCGAATCCATCTCGATCACTTCGGTCCCCGGCGGCGGGGTGAAGATGAAGTCCGTGGCAGCGAGGCCCCGCGCCGCCTTGATCTCGAGCAAGTGCATCCGGGTCCGGTTGCCCTCGGTGTCGATCGCCTCGTAGCCGATCAGGCGGCCGTCCTCGCGCGCCCAGAGCGTCAGTCCCGCAAGGGGCAGCTGAGGACCCGGCTTCAGGCGGAGGCGAAGACAGGAGGCGCCGAAGGCCGTGTCCGCAGCCGCATCCAGCGGTTCGGCGCCCGACAAGGCCCAGTCGAGCAGGTCGACTCCGCGAGTCGCCTCGGGCTCCAGCGGGACTTTGATCACCTGCTTCGTCGACTCCGTATAGGTCCAAACGGTCGACCCATCGCAGACCTGAAGCTGTGTGTGGGGTGGATCGAAGGCGATCTCGAAGTAGGATGGGCGCAGGATCCGCATGGTCCCCTGGCTCTCGAGCGGATCGTCGAACCCGGCGAAGGTCTGCCACTGGCGGAAGCGGATCTGCAAGCTCGTACGCGAGGTCCAGTCCTTCTGGATCTTTTCCAGAAGCGGGCCACCCGCATCCGCGAGAGCCCCTCCGGCCGCCAGCAGGAGGAAGGCCATCAGAGGAAGCATCCCCCTAAGAGCGGCGGCCATTCGACGGTCCCTCGGGGTGATCATTCTCCCAGTCCTCCAGGAACTTCTCGTCCACCTGCACGTTACGCGCCTTGCTGCCGTCGTATGGACTGACCACACCGGCGGCCTCCAAAAGGTCCATGAGGCGGGCTGCGCGGGAATAGCCGACCTTCAGACGCCGCTGCAGGAAGGAGACCGAGGCCTGCCGCTCCAGCACGACGAGGCGCATCGCGGAGAGGAAGAGGTCGTCCTCGCAGGTCGGCCCGCCGGCGGAACCGCCGGCATCATCCACCGAGGCGAGGACGGGAGCGGGGGGTTGCTCCCGCAGGAAGGTCGCGACCCGATCGGTGTCGGTCTCGGTCACGAACGCGCCATGCACCCTGATCGCCTCCGACTTGCCCGGGGCGGCGAAGAGCATGTCGCCGCGACCGAGGAGGAACTCGGCGCCGCCGGCGTCGAGGATCGTTCTCGAATCGATCCGCGAGGCGACCAGGAAGGCGATCCGCGCGGGGAAGTTCGCCTTGATCACACCCGTCAACACGTCGACCGAGGGCCGCTGGGTGGCCAGGATCATGTGAATCCCCACCGCGCGCGCCATGTGGGCGAGGCGGCTGATGGGGCTTTCGATCTCGATCCCCTGGGTGAGCATGAGGTCGGCGAGCTCGTCGACCACGACGACGATGTAGGGAAGGTTTTCCATCGGAGCCTCCCCATCGGAGATCGCTCCCCGCGCCTTCGCCCGCTGGCGGAAGCCCGCGATGTTCTTCGCGCCGAACTGCTGCAGTATCCGGTAGCGGCGATCCATCTCCTCGCAGAGCCACTCGAGCATCCGCGTGGCGCGCGGAGGCTCGGTGATCACCGGACAGAGCAGCGATGGGATCCCGTCGTACGGAGTCAGCTCGAGCCGCTTGGGGTCGATCAGGAGGAGGCGCAGCTCATCCGGGGTGTGGCGGAAGAGCAGCGAAAGCAGCAGCGCGTTCAGGCAGACGCTCTTGCCCGAGCCGGTAGTGCCGGCCACCAGGAGATGCGGCATCGTGTCGAGGCGCGTGAAGACCGGTTGGCCGGAGATCTCGCGGCCCAGCGCCATCACGAGCGCTCCCTCGCTTCGGCGGAACTCCTCCGAGTCGAGGATCTCCTTCAACGAGATCATGGCGGGCTTGCGGTTCGGCACTTCGATGCCCACCGCGGCCTTCCCCGGAATCGGCGCGACGAGACGAATCCGTGAGGCGCGCAGAGCGAGCGCCAAGTCGTCGACGCGGCTGACGATCTGGTTGACCCGAACGCCGGGGGCGGGCTCGAACTCGTAGCGCGTCACCACCGGCCCCGGGTGCACCTCCCCCACGCGGCCCTGGACGTCGAAGTCCTTCAGGGTCTTCACCAGGAGCCTCGAGGTCTCCAGAATCTCCTCGCGTTCGATCGCGGCCCGTGTGCCATCGAGATCGGAGAGCAGCGAGATGTCCGGCAGGCTCCACGACCCCCCCTCGCCGGCGCGGATCGGAGCGGGCGCCACCGCGGGAGACATGGCGCGAGTGCGGATGCGCGGCTCCGGATGGGCGGCCGAACGCGGGGCGATCTGGACGCGAGGCTCCTCCTCATCCTCAGCCTCCGCCTCGTCTTCCTCGGGTGCCGTCTCGGCGGCGACGCGACGCCTCGCGGCGCGCGCCCGCGCCGGCTTCTCCGTCGACGCCACCTCGGTGAGGCGGGCCCTGCGTTCCCGCAGCTCCTGCACCTTTGTCTCGCTCCACTCCGAGACCGTCTCGCGCGCGTCCGCCGACAGGACGGACCTCCACGCCAGCCAGCCGGCGGTCAGGCCCAATGCCGCCAGCACGATCCACTTCCCCCACGGCCCCAGGCCTTCGCCGAGGAGTCCCAGGAGGCTTCGTCCCAGTGCGCCGCTCAAGGGGGGCACCGGCGAGACGGCTGCGCTGAGGACGACCACGAGCGGGGCCAGGCCAATCGCCGCCTTAGCCCAAGTGCGCATCCGGCGCCCAAGGGCCCAGAGGACAGCCACGGGGGGCCAGATCGCCCATGCGAACCAGGAGCCGATCGGGCCCAGCGCGGACATCATCCAATCGGCTACCTGGTCGACCCACGGACCGCACGCGGGCTGGGGGGCCCGATGGGTCCAGAAAGCGACGCCGAGCATGAGCGCGATCAGGAAGAGGAGCGCCCCCTGGAGAGGGGCGGGCCGCGGCTCGGTCCTCTGGGCAGCCATGGCGCCCGTCCACTCCCCCCTAGGTTCCCTGGCTCCAGGAGCTCAGGTAGGCTTCCTGCTCCGCGGTGAGTCGGTCGATGGCGATGCCGAGGGATGCGAGCTTCAGGCGGGCGACGTCGGTGTCGATCGCCTCCGGGACGCTGTGGACGCGCTTCTCGAGCTTTCCGGCGCTTCGGGCCATGTACTCGCTGCAGAGCGCCTGGTTCGCGAAGCTCATGTCCATCACGCTCGCAGGGTGGCCTTCGGCCGCCGCCAGGTTGATGAGGCGTCCGTCTCCGAGCAGATAGATCCTCTGGCCTCCGGGCAGGGAGAACTCCTCGACAAATGGGCGCACGATCCGGCGCGAGGCCGCCAGCGACTCGAGAGCCGGGATGTCGATCTCCACGTTGAAGTGCCCGGAGTTCGCAAGCACCGCCCCATCCTTCATCTTCTCGAAGTGTTCCCTGCGCAGGACATGGATGTCGCCGGTCACCGTCACGAACAGATCGGCGATCCCCACGGCCGCCTCCATCGGGACCACGCGGAAGCCGTCCATCGCGGCCTCGAGCGCCCGGAGGGGCTTGACTTCGGTGACGAGGACGTTTGCCCCCATCCCCTTCGCCCTCATGGCCACTCCCCGGCCGCACTGCCCGTAGCCCGCGATGACGACGGTGGCTCCCGCCAGCAACATGTTGGTGCACCGTAGGATCCCGTCGAGCGTGCTCTGGCCGGTTCCGTATCGATTATCGAAGAGATGCTTCGTGTAGGCGTCGTTGACGGCGATGATCGGATAGCGAAGCACGCCGTCTCGCTCCATGCTGCGAAGGCGGATCACTCCGGTCGTCGTCTCCTCCGTGCCGCCGATGACGCGCCCGATGCGATCGTTGCGCTCGGTGTGCAGCGTGGAGACGAGGTCGGCGCCATCGTCCATCGTCATGTCGGGTTCCGCATCGAGGACGGCGTGGATGTGCTTGTAGTAGGTTGCGTGATCCTCCCCCTTGATCGCGTAGACCTCGATGCCGAAGTCGACCGCCAGCGAGGCCGCGACATCGTCCTGGGTCGAGAGCGGGTTGGATGCGCACAGGAGCACTCGCGCTCCTCCATCCTTGAGCGTGCGGCAGAGGTTCGCCGTCTCGGTCGTCACGTGCAGACACGCCGCCAAGGTATGGCCCGCGAGGGGACGCTCGCTCGCGAACCTCTCACGAATGGTCGTAAGCACCGGCATCTGTCGATCGGCCCAGAGAATCCGATCCTTCCCATGCGCGGCGAGCCCTTTGTCCTTCACATCGAAGTTCGGCATCCTTCCATCCTTCCCGTTCAGACGGCGACCGCCCGCCGGAGTTCCTCGACTCGATTCGTCTCCTCCCAGGGGAAACCTTCATCCTCCCGGCCGAAATGCCCATAGGCGGCGGTGCGCCGGTAGATGGGGCGCAGGAGCTGCAGGGTTTCGATGATCGCGCGCGGGCGCAGGTCGAAGACGGCGCGAATCCCCTTCTCGATCTCGGCCGGATCCGCTTTATGGGTCCCATACGTGTTCAGGAAGATCGAGACCGGTTCGGCGATTCCGATGGAGTAGGCGATCTGCACGAGGCAGCGGTCGCTCAGCCCGGCCGCGACGACGTTCTTCGCGATCCATCGGGCGGCGTACGTCGCCGATCGATCGACTTTGGACGGGTCCTTGCCCGAGAAGGCGCCCCCGCCGTGCGGCGCCATGCCTCCATAGGTGTCGACGATGATCTTGCGCCCGGTGAGCCCGGTATCGGCCATCGGTCCCCCGTAGACGAAGCGGCCCGTGGGATTGATGTGGAAGATCAGATCCTTCGGGTCGCCCATGTCGGCGGGCAGCAACGGGAGGATCACGGTCTCCTTCAGTCTCTCGCGCACCTCGCCGATCGGGATTCCGTCGCGATGCTGGGCGGAGAGGACGATCGTATGCAGGCGCACCGGTCGATCGCGCTCGTACTCCACCGTGACCTGGCACTTCCCATCGGGTCCCAGGAAGGGGAGGCTTCCGTCCGCGCGGCACGCCCCGAGCCGGGCGCAGAGGCGATGGGCCAGGAGGATCGGCAGCGGCATCAGCTCCTTCGTCTCGTTCGACGCATATCCGAACATGATCCCCTGGTCCCCGGCTCCCTGCTCCAGCCGATGGGCGGCGTCCCGATTCACGCCCATGGCGATGTCGGGGGACTGCTCGTCGATCGAGGTCAAGACCGCGCATGTCTCCCAATCGAAACCGTAGGAGGGGTCGCTATAGCCGATCTCGCGGATCGTCTCGCGGACCACTTTGGGGATCTCCACGTACCCTTTGGTGGTGATCTCGCCGGAGACGAAGGCGAGCCCGGTCGTCACCAGGCATTCGCAGGCGACGCGCGATTCCGCATCCTGGACTAGGAGCGAGTCGAGGATCGCGTCCGATATCTGATCGGCCACCTTGTCCGGGTGGCCTGCCGAGACCGATTCCGAAGTGAACAACTGCCGCTGCGCCATCCGTCGTGCTCCTTGTTCGTTTGTGGGGAAAGCCCTGAGCGCCCAAAATAACGAGACTAGCGGGGCCCGGCGTCAGAGGCAAGGGTCAGGCGGGGGAGTTCCCCCGGCCAGGATCACCTCCGAGGAATCGCCGACATTGAGAACCTGGAAGGATCCCCGCACGACCGCGTTCTCGCCGACGACCGAGCCGTCCAGGAGCATGTCGGAAACCTCGGCGTTCTCATTGACGATCGAGTTGCGCAGAACCGCCCCGTGGATCCTCGCTCCCGCGGCGACGGAGACGAAGGGGCCTAGGATCGAGCGACGGACCTCCGCGCTCGGATCGATCGAGACCGGATGGATGACAACCACGCCGGGCAACGCGGGAGAGCTGGGGAGCAGGTCGAGCAGGTAGCGATTCGTCGCCAGCAGCGTCTCGGTCTTCCCGCAATCGAACCATCCTTCCACAGCGTGCGTGCGCATCGGCACCCCTTCCTTCAGGAGCTTCTCGAGCGCGTCGGTCAGCTGGTACTCCCCTCGGGTCGTGCGCCCGGCGGCGATCGACTCGCTCAAGGCGTTGAAGAGCCGCCGCGACTCGGGCAGGTAGTAGAGCCCCACGAGAGCCAGGTTCGTCGGCGGAACGTCGGGCTTCTCCACGAGGCCGACGACGCGGCCGCCGTCGAGCTCGACGATCCCGAACCTTCGAGGGTCCTCCACTTCCTTCACCCCGAGGACGACTTCGGGGCCATGGAGGAAGACCGAGAAGTCGGTGTGGACGATCGTGTCGCCCAGGACGATGACGATCGGCCCCTCCTGGATCGCCGCCTCCGCGAGGTGCACGGCGTGCCCCAGCCCCAACCTCTCCTCCTGCTCCACGAACTCCACCGCCTCTCCGTATCGGCGAGAGACGTACTCGCGGATGCGATCGCCCATGTAGCCCACGATCACCACGATCCGCTCGACCCCCTCGGCGATCAACCCGTCAAGGATATGGGCTAGAATTGGCCGCCCGGCGACATTGACCAGGGCCTTGGGAATCGTGTGGGTGTGGGGACGCAGACGCGTGCCCACTCCGGCCGCAGGCACGATCGCAATGGGACGGTTCATTGGTCGGTCTCCTTTCTGCACCGGGCGCGGAGTCGCCGGATCGTCTCGACGGGAGTAGCGGCGACACCGAGGCGCGCGGCGAGCTCCACGCTGATCCGGTCGCCGAGCTGGACTTGAGCGAGCATCGCGCAGAGACCGGAGCCTTCCGGCGGCGGAATCAGTTCAAAGAAGTGCTGCGCCTCCCGGGCCTCGGCCTGAAGCGCCTCGAGCAGAATCGCGATGCGCGGATCGCGCGGACCACCCTCCGCGATCACGAGAAACGCAGGGCGCAGTCCCAACCGCCGGAAGCTCGGCCATGTCATGACCTCGTTGTGGGCCATCTCCGGTATGGGCGAGACGAGACACGGCATCTCCGCGTTCTCGAGGATCTGGCTTCTCCAGCGGAGGGCCACGGCCTCCATCGCGCTTCCTACGGGCAGAATCCACGGAATGCGGCCCTCGAGATCCCGGGCGATTCGGGCCGCATCGCGACCCGCGGCGGGGTTCCCGGCGTCCCGTTCGACGGCCGCCGCCGCCCGCTCCGCCTCCGCGGCATCCCATTCCGGGAGCGCGCGAAGCGCGCCGACGAGCAGCCAGGGCAGCGACGCGCGCGGCGCCAGGCCCTCCGGCACGCGGAAGAGCGGGATGCGCTCCGAAATCGCCCGCTCGGCCAGCCTCCCTCCAGAGGCGATGACGCGGACCGGCACGGAACGCGCGATCGCCTGCTCGAGCAGGGCCTCCGCCTCCCAGGTCTCCCCCGAGTAGCTGATGAGCAGAAGCGCCTCCTTGGATCCGACCCATGCGGGGAGTTGCGGGTCGCGCCATGCCGAGACCTTCTGGCTCTTGGACTGGGCGTGGATCGAGGCGAGCAGCCCGGCCATCCCGGATCCGCCCATCCCTGCCGCAAGCACGCTGCGGCCGGCCTCGATCCGCCATCCTTCCGGCGAAGGGGCGCGCGCCGCCTCCCGCAGCATCGCCGCGAAGGCGTCGACCCAGCCGCGCATCGGATCCGTCGCGCTCACTGGAACAGCCCGAGGTCGAGACCCGCGGCGCGCGTGCCCGACTCGAGAAGGGCGCGGACCTCCGCGCCGGTCGGCAGGGAGAGAGCCGAGAGCACGAGCGACTCCATTCCCGCCATCCGCACGGCGCGCACGAGGCTCTTGACCAGCGGAAGCTGGAACGGCGAGACGCTCAGGTGGCTGCAACCCAGGCCGATCAACACGAGAGCGCCCAGGGGCTGTCCGGACATCTCGCCGCAGGATGAGACCGGGATTCCCGCCTCCCGCGCGGCAAGCACCGTCTGCCGCAGCAAACGCAGTATGGAGGGATGGAACGGATCGTAGAGATGGGCGATCTTCTCGTTGCCGCGGTCGACGGCGAGGGCGTACTGGATCAGGTCGTTCGAGCCGATCGAGAAGAAGTCGGCCTCTCGCGCCAGCAGATCGGCGATCGCCACGGCTCCCGGGATCTCGATCATCACCCCGAGCGGGACCGATTCGGCGACCGCGACTCCATCTTCCCGCAGCTCCGCTTCGCACTCGCTGATGATCCTGCGGGCGGCGCGCAGCTCATCGACGCAGCTGATCATCGGAAGCATGATGCGCACGCTCCCCGCCGCCGAGGCGCGCAGGATCGCGCGGATCTGCTGGCGAAAAACGTCGGGATGAGCGAGCGAGAAGCGGATCCCACGCATGCCGAGGAAGGGATTGTCCTCCCGCGTGGTGCCCAGGTAGGAGGCGAGCTTGTCGCCGCCGATGTCCATCGTGCGAATCGTGACCGGCCTGCCACGCATTCTGCGGACGGCCTGCCGATAGACGCGGGCCTGGGCCTCCTCGTCGGGCAGGCGCGGCTCTCTCATGAAGAAGAACTCGGTGCGGTAGAGCCCGACGCCCTCGGCCCCCGCGTCGGCCGCCATGCCGGCATCTTCGGGGGTCTCGATGTTCGCCAGAAGGACGACCTCGCGCCCGTCGATCGTGACCGCAGGCTTGCCGACGACCGCGTCCGCGGCGCGCGTCAGCCGTTCGCGCGCCACCTGCCGGAGGTGGAAGGCGCGCACCTCGGAGGCGCGTGGACGGACCACGACCTCGCCGACGGTGCCGTCGACGAGGGCTCGATCCCCCTCCTCGATCGCCCCGGCCAGGTTTCCCATACCCACTACGGCTGGGATTCCGCGGCTTCGCGCGAGGATCGCCACGTGAGAGGTCGGCCCGCCGTGCTCGGTGACGAACGCGAGGACCTTCGAGCGGTCCATCGAGGCGGTCTCGCTGGGGCTGAGGTCGCGGGCGAGGAGGATGACCGGGTGAGCGGGGAGACGGTGGGGCTCCGACGGATCGGCGCCGAGGTGGCGCAGGATCCTGCGCTTCACATCCCGCAGATCGACCGCGCGGGCCCGGAGCAGCTCGGTCTCGGATGCCTCGAACTGCTGCGCGTAGGCGCGGAAGATCCTCCGGGTCGCGGACTCGACCGAGAGAAGCTCACCGGTGACGACGGCGGCGACCTCGCGCAGGAGATCCTGATCCTCCAGGATCATTCGATGGGCCTCGAGGATCGCCGTGCCCGGATCCTCGGGATCGACGAGCAGGCATTCGCGAAGCGCGGCGATCTCGTCGCGAGCACGCCGCACCGCGACGCGGAAGCGCTGGAGCTCTCCACGGACGGCGCGCGCCGAAACCTTCTGCTCCTCCTGCGGCGCCTCGTCGGGGAGCACGACGTGGATGGGGCCCTCCACGAGGCCGGGCGAGGCGGCGACGCCGCGAAGCCGCAGGGTCTCCCTCGAGACCGAGGCTCGAGAGCGTCCCTCCATCACCCCTCCTCTCCGAACTTGCTGTCGATAAGGCGGACCAGGGCCGAGACCGCGGCGCTGGCGTCGGGTCCATCGGCGTGGATCGTCAGATGGGCCCCCTCTTCCGCGGCGAGCATCATCACACCCATGATGCTCTTGCCGTTGACCCTCAGATCGCCCAGGGAAACAAAGATCTCGGAATGGAACTCGGCGGCCTTCTTGACGAACAGGGCCGCGGGTCGAGCGTGGATTCCGGGATGGTTGCGGACGACGACCTGTTGTTCCACCACCAGGGCAATCCCCTCCTTCAGGCGAATCGTCCGCCCCTCACCGTTACCCGGCGATCCATCTCAACGCCATCCATGCGAGCCCCAGCAGCAGAGCGATCCCAGCCGCCCATCCCATCGCCGGTTCTCTCCGGCGCATTGCGGCGAAGAGGACGATCGCCGTCGCGGCCGCGACCCAGAGTCCCGCGCCCGCCCCCCGAAGCCAGCCGCCCGCGAAGAGGCTGCCCGCTGCGACTCCGGCGGCCATGGCCCCCAGGCGTCCGGCAAGCGGCACGAGGCGCGGCAATCCCTCGAGCGAGAGGTCGGCGCGGATCGCCTCGATTCCCTCGAGGCCGACGCTCGCGCTCCGCCACCTGAGCGCGAGTTCTGGCGGATTGTACACCAGCAGGTACGCCAGGGCGGCCGGAAAGGGGCCCAGGAACGAGAGGGCCACTGCGATCGCGGACGCGATCAGGCGCAAGCCCCCCCAGACGAGCCGGTCCCCGATTCCTCCAAGCGCGGAGGCGAGGGCGCCCAGGTGGCTTGCCGATGCCCCCTCCTTGGATGAAGCGATCCATCCGATCGCATAGCCGGCCAAGACCGGATTCGCGTTGAACGGAGAGGCTCGATCAACCTTCGAGCCTGGGCCGATGACCCACTCGACGCCACCTCGCTGCATCCCACGCGGATTGAAGCTCGCCTCGAGGAGAAGCCCGCGGAGCAGCAGCCGCATCCGCCGGCTCATCGCCACCACTCCAGGAGAATGCGACCGAGGAGTCCGCAGGCGATGCCCGCCCCCCCCCAGGAGGCGAACGATGAGGCCGGAGTCCCGGCGCGGGCTCGAGCCAGCAGCGCCGCAGCGCCGAAGACGGCCGCGCCCCCCATCAGGCTTCCCTCGATCGCGGCCCCGCCCCAGGCGAGCCTCTCCTCGGGAATCAGAGCCGACCCGAAACCCGCGAAGGCGCCGGTTGCTGCCGCCGCCAGGAGGCCGCGGCCGAAGGGCCCGGCCGCGCCATGGAGGATCGCGCGGCTCCCGACGCGCCCGATCCGGGCCAGGTCGGCTTCCTCGCGAGCGGCGTTTCGTTCGCGCAATGACCTCTCCCACGGCACGGAGGCGGCCGCCCAGACGAGCGCCACGGCGATGGCGGCGAGCAGGCCGACGCCGCCGGGAAGGAACACCGCCGTGATCGCCCCCGCGCAGGCCGCCGCGCCGGTGTCGGGCAGGATGACTCCTCCCACCGGCATCGGCGTCGCCCAGACAAGCTGCAGCCAGAGTCCCACGAGAAAACCCCGGGCGGGATCACCCAGGATGAGCCCGGCCACGGTCGCGGCGACGATCGGCTGATGGAGCTGGCGTCCACCCAAGGCGCGCTGATCGGCGGAACAGAGACCCGACCAGAACAGGAGGAGCAACCAACCGCCCGGCCCGGGCGTCATGGCGCGGTCCAGTCTCCGATCGATGGCCCGTGCCGCAGCTCGAGGCGCATGCGGATCTCCATCTCCTCGCCGGCGGAGAGACGGATGAGCCAGACAGGCATGAGGATCGTTCCCTGGAAGACCCGCTCCGCGCCCGATTCGGAGAGGGAGACGGTCTCCAGTGGCGCCCGCA
Organism: Candidatus Eiseniibacteriota bacterium; assembly: GCA_034679345.1. Classification (GTDB taxonomy): domain Bacteria; phylum Eisenbacteria; class RBG-16-71-46; order CAIMUX01; family VGJL01; genus JAXDAY01. The sequence goes on along the minus strand of JAXDAY010000004.1, from coordinate 165,774 downwards.
CGATCGCCCGCGCGTCCTTGGCGTGGAGGTCGACCCTCTCCCGCAGCCACTCGTCGACGAGCGCGATCCGGGTCGAACCCTCGTGGCGGGCCGCCCCAGCGAGCGCCGGATCCTCGGGGATCTTGCCGTCGACTCGAACGAAGCGGTCGTGCGCCCGACCCGCCAGCATGTTCAGGAGCCACTCCATCCCGTACTCGAACTCCAGCGTCGCGGCCGAGCGGGATCGGAAGCGGACGCCCACCTCGACTGCGGCCTGACCTTCGGGGATTCGAATCGACTTCTCGATTCGAAGGCAACGGGCCTCTTCTCCCCCGATCGCGCCCTCGCGCGAGAGCTCGATCTCGATCCCCCGCCGCCGCCGGACCTTCCCGGGCGCATAGGGGCGTCCCGCGAAGCCCCCCGCCTCGCTCCGGCCGTCGTCGAGGAGATCCTCCGGCCCCGCCGGATCGAGGAAGATCCGGTCGGTGAGCGAGAGCCTCTCCCATGCGTCATAGACCAGGAGCCGCTCGAGGCCTTCCTCCTTGGCGGTGATGGAGTCATGGATCGTGCGGACGCGCGCATCGTCGCCGGCAGCCTCCTCGTCGAGCCGGCTGTGGTAGGCCTCCGGACGCCGAGTGAGCGTGTTGGCGAGGTTTCGGGCGCACGAGCGGTCATCGAGCGCGATCAAGCCTCCACCCCGCCGCGGAGAGAGGATCAGCTGGATCTCGGGCGTGGCCAGGACGATCTCCTCGTGCCCGTCGCCATCGAAGTCGAGCCGATCGGTACGGCTCCATCGATCGCCGTCGTGAAGCGCTTCATCCATGTCGCGCTCCGCTTCGAGGATCTCGCGGTAGATTCCCTCGCGGAGGTGCGGGAGGTAGAGGCCGCCGAAGACTCCGTGCCAGTAAGCGCAATTGCACTGCGCGCGCCATAGCCGGACTCGGATCGCATCGGCCCGCGCGCCTTCGAGTCCCGAGTCGTCGAGCCGATCCAGGGCGTAGAGGACACGCTTGTGCATCCGGTTCGACTCCTCGTAGCGCGCGAGGAAGTTCCGGAAGAATCCCCCCTTCAGGAGGATCCGCTCGGCCTCGGCCTGCCCCCGGTCGATGAGGAACCGGTGAGTCGACTCGTACAGGGCGCGCGCCTGGGGGGGCAGAGCCCACTCGGTCATCTCCCGGTAGGATCCCGCAGGCAGGTAGATCCGTCCGATGGGGGGGTGGCCGTCGAGATGCTCCGAGGGCAGGACGATCGAGAGCCAGTCCGTCTGGCGGGCTACCGCGTCGAAGAACCGATCGAGCCATTGCTCCTCGTAGCAGAGCCGATGGGTCCCCGGCCAGGTGCCGAACTTCTCTCCGTCGTCGCCGAAGAGGCGCAGGGCCCCGCCGGCGTCGGAGGCAGACCGGCGCAGGGTCTCAATCACCGTCTCCGGCGGAGCGAAGGGGATCTCGTAGCGGAGCTGCATCTGGATCGGGAAGAGGCTCACGGAGGCGCCGCCGTCCTCGGTGCGGAAGTGGCCGGTCAGTTCCTCGTCTTTCAGACCGACTTGCAGGAACTGGGTGTCGTCGAGGCAGAGGTACTCGATCCCCTCCGCGGCGAGGTCGGAGGCGAGCTGCGGCTCCCATACGCGCTCGGCGAGCCAGATGCCGCGCGGCCGGACGCCGAATCTCTCCTCGAGATCGTCCTGCATCTTGCGAATCTGCCCGCGGCGGTCGCGTTGCGGCCAGAGCGGGAGGATCGGCTCGAAGTACCCCCCTCCCAGGAGCTCGACCTGCTTGCGCCTCACCAGGGCCGCGAGCTTCTCGCCGTACTCGGGGTGCCGGGCGTCCAGCCACTCCCAGAGACAACCGGAGTTGTGCAGTCCGATGCGGACATCGGGGCGCCTCTCGAGGAACTCGAGGAACGGAAGGTAGGCGCGCGCGTACGCGTCCTCGTCGATCGAGTCGAAGTTGCCCACAGGTTGGTGGTTGTGGATCACAATGGCCAGCTCGAGCCGACTCATCCGGCAGAACCTCCAGTCGCGATGAGAGTCTCCATAGCGAGGCGTGGGGAGGAGGGAAGGTCCTGGACGATCAGGGCGACCCCCATTCCCATGATTGCGCGGGCGTGCGCGATCTCTTCGGGCGTGAGGAAGAGATAGTCGAGAATCCGTCGGGATCCGGGCTTCGCGTGGATGCCCCCGAGGTTCACCTCGCTCGGGCGATACCCCATCTCGCAGACGCGGCGCAGCTCGCCCAGGCCGCGGATCAGCGCGACGACCCGCCCCTCCGGGAGATCGCCGGCGACCGCGTCACGGAAGGCGGCAAGCGCGAATACCCGCAGACGCGCGCCCTCCGGCAGGGCTGCCTCGTAGAGAGATGCGGTGAAGGGGTCCGCCGCCACATCGTCATCGGCGATCCAGAACCAGTCGGGCTCGAGCGCGCGACGCCAACCCAGGGCGACCTGCCCGTGGAGGAGCCGATCGTCGACCCTGACCCAGACGACCGCGCCTACCCGATGCACTGGATCCCGTCGCGGCCCTTCCCGATGAGCCGCTGCCGCAGCTCCGTCTCGGCGACGCGTCCCCTCCAGTGAAAGAACTCGACGAGCATCGGCAGGTTGACGCCGGAGAATACCACGGCGTCGGGCCGGCGGCGGCGAACCTCGCGGCAGAGGATGCCGCAGCTTCCTCCGAGCAAGTCGACGAAGAGGTAGACCGAGACATCCGGCTCGCTCGCCAGGCGGGCGAGGAGCCCATCGGCGATCCGCTCGGGAGTCGCATCGGTGTTGCTGATCACCTCGACGCGATCCTGCGGGCCCAGGATCGTCTCCGCGGTGCGGACGAGTTCCTGGCCAAGCGATCCGTGGGTGACCACGACGGCGAAAACCTCCGGGGCCGCGGCGGTCATTCCAGATCGTCCCGGGCGAGAACCGAAAGGTTTCGCTTGCGCCGCATCAGCTGCAGGAGATTCTCGTTGAAATGCTTCGCCGGGTCGTAGCCGTAAGCCTTCACGAGATAGCTCAGCGCGATCGTTTCGGCGATCACCGTGATGTTCTTCCCGGGAAAGATCGGCACGGTGATCAGCGGAATCCGGACATCGAGGATCGTCGTGTGGCGCTCATCGAGGCCGAGGCGCTCGTAGTCTTTCGCCGCGTCCCACTCCTGGAGATTCACCTCGACCTCGATCCTCTTGCGGGCCCGGATGGAACGAATGCCAAAGATCGCCTGCACGTCGACGATGCCGATCCCGCGAATCTCCATGCAATGACGGACCATTTCGTTCCCGGACCCGATCAGCACGTTGTGCCGTCGCCGGATCGTGACGACGTCGTCGGCGACGAGACGCGCGCCGCGCTCCACGAGATCGAGGGCGCACTCGCTCTTGCCGATTCCGCTGCGCCCTGTGATCAGCAGACCGACTCCGTACACGTCGACCAGCGAGCCGTGGACGGCCGTGGAGGGCGCGAAGGACTCGTCCAGGAGCGAAGTGAGCTCATGGATGAGCGGGGTGGTGTCCATCGCGGTCCCGAAGACCGGGACCATCCGCTCGTCGGCGATCTCCTGCAGGGGCGGAGGGGGCGCAAGACCCTTCGAGACGATGATGCAGGGGATCTGGAACTGCAGAACATTCTCGAGCGCCTTGCGGCGGACTTCGTCGGAGAGATTGCGCAGGTAGGCGATCTCGGTCGCGCCCAGGATGAGAATTCGCTCCCAGAGGAAGTTCTCCACGAAGCCCGTCAGAGCGAGCCCCGGCCGATTGATGTCGCTGACCGTGATCGGCTGCCGGCTCTCCGGACTCCGGGAGAGGAGTCGCAGCTCGAGCGCGGCGCCGGCCCGATCGAAGAACTCCTGCACCGACATCCCGGCCATGACGGAACCTAGTCCGATTCGACCAAGCCGAAGTTGCCGTCATCGCGCACGTGCACGACGCAGATCTTCCCGGAACGCGAGTTCTTGAACATCAGGAAGTCGCGGTCCGTCTCTCGCATCAGCCGGATGGCGTCTTCAACGCTGACCGGTTCCGGGTGCCACTCGCCGCCCCGCACGACGACGGGATTCCATTCCTCTTCCGAGGTCTCGGCATCGACCACCTCGGACTCCGCGACGGGGACAGGGCTCTTGACCGGTCTGTGGGTCTTTCGATCCTTCAGGCGCGCGCTGTATTTCTTGACCTGCCGCTCGATCCGATCGACGACCCGGTCGATCGAGGCGAGCATGTCGTGGGTCTCCTCACGGCTCATCAGTTCGGTTCCGTTGACGAGGATCGTCACCTCGGCGATCTGACGGTGCTTCTCCTGGTCCAAGACCAGGTGGATTTCCTGGATATTGTCGAAGTAGCGGTCGAGCTTCTGAAGACGCTTGCCGGCGTGCTCGCGCACCGCCGGGGTGATCTCGAACCTGCGTGCGGTAGTAATGATGTCCATCGGCCAACCTCCTCTGATGGTTGGGTAGTGATTCGCGCTCGGATACTGTTCTCAGTCCTCGTTCTCTTCCCTGCGGAGTAGCCGCTTCCGGAACTGGGCCTTGTCGATCTTCATCTGCTCCCTGTACTTCGCCACCGTCCTACGGGCGATGTGGATCCCCTCCGTCTGGAGGAGTTTCGCGATCTTGTCGTCCGAGAGAGGATCGTCCTTCGGTTCCGAGTCGATCAACTCCCGGATTCGCTCTTTCACGGCCTTGGCGCTTGCGTCCTCGCCCCACTGCGTATGCAGGCGGCTGGAGAAGAAGAATTTCATCGGAAAGACCCCGCGAGGGGTTTGGACGTACTTGCCCTTCGTCACCCGGGCGACGGTCGACTCGTGAATCCCCACCCGGGATCCGATGTCCTGCAGGGTCAATGGCTTCAGAAACGAGATTCCACGCTCGAAGAAGTCGTGCTGCTCGTCGACGATCGCCTCCATGACGCGCACCATGGTCCGGCGCCGCTTCTCGATCGCCTGGATCAACCAGCGCGCCGAGGAGAGCTTCCCTTCCACGTACTCCCGGATCTTTGGGTCGCCGTCCGCCCCGCCCGCGAGCACCGTCTCGTAGGCAGGACTGATCCGCAGCCGCGGGATCGAACGATCGTTCAGATAGACTTCGTAGACATCGCCCATCTTCTCGACGATCAAGTCGGGGTAGATGTATCGGATGTCGTCGGTCGACACAAGCCGACCTGGGTGCGGCAGGAGGGTCGCGATCGTGTCGGTCGCTTCCTGGACCTTGTCGAGTCCGACCTTGAGATCGCGTGCCATCTCGGCGTGGCGCCGCTTGACCAGGCTGTCCCATTGCTCCTCGACGATTCGCCATGCGAGGCTGCCCTGAAGCCCCTTGGCCTTCAGTTGCAGCAGGAGGCACTCGCGAAGATCGTGCGCTCCGATCCCGGGGGGATCGCAGCTCTGCAGCTTGGCCACCATCGCGCGGATCTCCTCGGGCGAGGCGCCCGTCTCGCGCGCGGTCTCCTCCTCGGTCGCCACCAGATAGCCCCGATCGTCGATCATCCCGATCAGATACTCGACCAGTTCCTCCTCCCGCTCCCCGTGCACCATCAGCCGGAGCTGCTCCCGGAGCGATTCCTGCAGGGTGGTCCCGGCCACGGGGACTTTCTCGAGGAACTCGGTCTCCTCGGTTTCTCCACGGGTGAAGGAGGCGTCGTACTCCTCATGCATGAACTCCGACCAGTCCGCCTCGGCCGGCTCCGCCTCCGACTTGGATTCGGCGGCGGTCTGTTCCTCGTCGCTCGCCGCCGGGGTGCCCTCGGTCTGCTCGCGCGGCTGCTCGTCGACAATTGGATCCTCTTCCTCGAGCTCCAGGACCGGGTTCGTGAGGATTTCCTGATGCAGCACCTGCTGAAGCTCGAGGGTCGGGATCTGGAGGAACTTCAGCATGAGCTGCACCTTCTGGGTGATCACCAGCTGGTGGCGCATCTCCATGCGCAGGCCGGGCTTCATTTCCATCGTCGCCTTCTCCACTCCGGCCGCTAGAGCCGGAAGTTGTCTCCCAGGTAGATGCGACGCGCCTCCGGATCATCCGCGAGATCCTGCGCGGTGCCGGATCGAAGAATGCGTCCTTCGTACATCAAGTATGCCCTGTCCGTCGCGTGAAGCGTCTCCCGAACTGTATGGTCGGTGATGAGGATGCCCAGGCCGCGGTTCCGCAACCCACGGATGATGCCCTGCAACTCCTGGACCGCGATCGGATCGATTCCCACGAAAGGCTCATCGAGCAGGAGGAATGCCGGATCGGTGGTGAGCGCGCGCGTGATCTCGCACCTGCGCCGTTCGCCGCCGGAGAGCTGGAATCCCTTGCGATCCTTGAGATGGATGATGTCGAGGTCGCTCAGCAGCTCCTCGCAGCGCGAGCGGCGCTGGGATGGGCTCATCGGAAGCGTCTCGAGGATCGCCATCACGTTGTCCCACACAGACAGACGGCGGAAAACGCTCGGCTCCTGCGAGAGATACCCGATCCCCAGGCGTGCGCGGCGGTACATCGGCATTCCGGAGATGTCCATATCTCCCAGGAGAATCCGCCCGCCATGGTGGGGCAAGAGCCCCACGATCATATAGAAGGTTGTCGTCTTTCCCGCGCCGTTGGGTCCCAGGAGCCCGACGACCTCGCCTCGCGAGACCTCGATCGTCACGCCGCGGACGACCTCGATCTTCCCGTAAGAACGGACCAGCCCCTCCGCGAGGAGCCGGCCATTGGCCGGATCGGCAGAGGCGGCCAACTTGCCCTCAGAGTCGATCGCTTGCGTCACGATCATCATCCTCGACCGGCTCCTGCTCCCGCACCGAGGCTCGAACCTCGCGCAGGATTCGATAGCTCTCCAGATTCGGATCGCTCGTGAAGCCGATGCCCGTCAGGACGTCCTCCCCGCGGCTCAACCGCACGAACTGCTCCGAAGAGACCCGGGCGTTCATTCGATCCCAGGTCAGCTCCTCGGTCTCCAGGCGGTTGCCCTCCGGCGTCACGACGACGACGTTTCCCTGCGCCACGAGGAGCCCTCGCTTGGAGTCGACCCGTCCGCTGTCCGCGACCAGCGTCGAGCGGATCTCCGGTCCCCCCTGATAGAAGGCCACGCGCAAGCTTTCGAGACGGGCCGCGGAGGCCCCCGTCAGGCTTCGGGCGCGCCGGGCGTCAAGCACCCACTCGAGGCCGCGCTCGCTCGTCTCCCGAAGTCGCAGATCGCTCACCACCTGGCCGCTCTCCCCAGGCTCCGGCTCGCGCGCGGGTCGCGCTTCATCCCCAGGACTACACCCCGGCAGCAGGATGGCAGCCCCGAGCCACAGGAAGCGCGCAAACGGGTTCGCGATTCCGAATCGACCGCAGATCTTCTTTGTTTGCATGGTATTGCGAGCCCTTCCGGCCGCCGGATCGCATAGGCCGCGCGTACCTTTGAGGCCCACTCTAGGCGCGCCTTTCCTCTGGCGCAAGCACGAACTATGCCATCTCCTCGGGCGAATGCGCACCGAGCCGGAGGCAATCGTGAAGATGAATGACACCCTCGAGCCTTCCCTCCGCGTCCACGACGACCAGGGATGTGATGGGGCCGCCGGGATTCGTCTCCATCTGGTGGACCGCGCCCGCCAAGAACTGGTCCCCATGAATCGTTTTCGGACTGCCGGTCATGACATCTGCAACCTTGAGTCCTTCGATCGAGCCGTGGCGATGGAGGATCCTGCGGATGTCCCCGTCGGTCAGGATCCCGACGAGACGCCCATCCGGGTCGACGACCGTCGTCATCCCGAGCCGCTTGTCGATCATCTCGACCAGGGCATCCTGGAGCGAGGCCTCGCAGGAGACTTTCGGGACGGAGTCCCCCGCATGCATCGCGTCTGCGACGCGGCGCGCGGTCAGTCGGCCGAGAACTCCCCCGGGATGCAGGAACGAGAACTGCTCCGGGGTGAGCCCTCGCTCCCAGACGACCAGCAAGGTGAGGATGTCGCCAAGCGCTTGGAAGACCGTCGTGCTCGTGGTCGGAATCTCGGGGATCGGTCCGGCTTCCTCCACGCGCCCCACGTCGAGGACCAGATCGGAATGCGACGCGAGACTGGAATCGGATCGGGTCACGATCGAGACGATCGGCACGCCGAGTCTCTGCAATGCCGGGACGAGCTCGAGAAGCTCCCGGCTCTCCCCGCTCTTGCTGAGGAAGAGCCCGAGATCCTCGGGGCCGATCAGGCCGACATCCCCGTGCATGGCATCGACCGGGTGCAGATAGATCGAGGGGGTGCCCGTGGATCTCATCGAGGCGGCGATCTTCGAAGCGACGATGCCGCTCTTGCCCACGCCGCTCACGAGCACGCGTCCGCGGCAATCGGTGAGCCACGCGACCGCGGTCGCGAGCTCCGGCCGGGAGCAGAGCGCGCGCAACCCGTCGATCCCCCGAAGCTGCGACTCGAGGACCGCGAGGGCCCTGCGAGCGATCACACCGGAATCCGGCCGCTGCGGACCTGGCGTCCTTGAAGGCGTTTCCATTCGACCATCTCCGCGAGGAAGTCCTCGACGCCGTCGAGGGGAAGCTGTGTGGTGGCGTCGCTCAGCGCCGCGTCGGGATCGGGATGGGTCTCGAGGAAGAGCCCGTCGGCCCCGGCGGCGATCGCCGCGCGGGCGAGGGTCCGCGCGAAGCGCCGATCTCCCCCCGCGCCGGGGTGCTGGAGCGAGTGCGTGACATCGAAGACGACCGTCGCCTCGAGCCCCCGCATGATCGCGATTCCGCGCATGTCGACCACGAGATCCCGATAGCCGAAGGTCGTGCCGCGTTCGGTGAGCCAGAACTCCCCCTCGGGACTCTCGGCACGCAGCTTTTCCAGGATTCGCTCCCCGTCGGAAGGCGCGAGGAACTGGCCCTTCTTCACATTGACCACGCGCCCTGTCCGCGCCGCTTCCTGCAGCAGCCGCGTCTGCCTGCACAGGAACGCGGGCACTTGCAGAACGCTCGCCACCGCGGCGGCCGGTCCCACCTCCAACCGGCAGTGGACGTCAGTGAGCACGGGCAGACCGATATCGCTCGCGACGCGGGCCAGAATCCGCAATCCCTCCTCCACCGGAGGACCGGTGAAGGAATCGACCGATGTGCGGTTCTCTTTCCGGTAGGAGCTCTTGAAGACGAGATCGACGTCCAGACGGCGCGCGATCTCCCGCAGGCGCCCGGCAACCTCGAGGATCATCGCCTCGCTCTCGATGACGCACGGGCCGGCGATCACGAAGAGCCGCTCCGGATCGCACGGTCGACCCAGGAAACGCGCCCTGGCCGTCACCCCCGATCTCCGTTGCCGGCGGCCGCCGCGATGAAAGCCCGGAAGAGCGGGTGCGCCCGGCGTGGCCGGCTGCGCAGCTCCGGGTGAAACTGGACTCCGACGAACCATGGGTGGTCGGCAAGCTCGATGATCTCCACGAGATCGTTCTCGGGGCAGATGCCGGAGAGGCGCAGGCCGGCTTGCCGGAGCCGGTCGCGGTAGTCGTTGTTGAACTCCAGCCGGTGGCGGTGCCGCTCTCGGATCTCGGGAGCGCTGTAAGCCGCGCGCGCCCGGCTCTTCTCTTCGAGGACGCAGGGGTAGAGGCCCAGCCGCATCGTTCCGCCGCGCGGGCCGTCTTCGGTCTGTCCCGGCAGGAGGTGGATGACGGGGTCAGGGGTGGCCGGCGCGAACTCCGTGGAGTTCGCCTCGCTGAGCCCGGCGCGGTCGCGGGCGAACTCGATCGTGGCGCACTGCATGCCGAGGCAGATACCGAAGAAGGGGATCTTCCTCTCGCGGGCGTGGCGAATCGCCTGGATCATCCCTTCGATCCCGCGGCCGCCAAAGCCTCCGGGCACGAGAATCCCCTGCGCTCCGTCGAAGAGGCGCTCGGGCCCCTCCTTCTCGACCTCTTCCGACTCGACCCAGCGGATCTCTACCCGGACATTGTTCGCGATCCCCGCATGGGTCATCGCCTCGACGATGCTCTTGTACGCGTCCTGCAGGTGGGTGTACTTGCCGCACACGGCGATCGGCACGGTGCGCGGAGCCTCATGGATCACCCGGACGAGCTCCTCCCACGGTCCGAGGTCGAGGGGATGCGGCGGAGTCAGGCCCAGGCGCTGGATGATCAACCGGTCGAGGCCTCCGCGGTGGAGCATCAGAGGCACCTCATAGATCGAGGGCACATCGGCCGCTTCGATGACCGCCTCGGGAGGAACGCTGCAGAAGAGGGCGATCTTCTCCCGCAAGTCGATGCCGAGCGGGACTTCCGTGCGGCAGAGCAGGATGTCGGGCTGGATGCCAATCTCGCGGAGCTCCTTGACCGAGTGCTGGGTCGGCTTGGTCTTCAGCTCGCGCGCCGCTCTGATGTAGGGGACGAGGGTCAGGTGGACGAACAGCGTTCGATCCCGTCCGAGATCGAGCCGTAGCTGACGGATCGTCTCGAGGAAGGGAAGCGACTCGATGTCGCCCACCGTCCCGCCGATCTCGGCGATCGCCACGTCGGCTCCGACACGGAGGGCGTGCTCCGTCATCGCGCTCTTGATGGCGTCGGTCACGTGCGGGATGACCTGCACCGTCTTGCCGAGGAAGTCGCCTCGGCGCTCCCGAGCGATGATCCGATCGTAGATCTGCCCGGCGGTGATGGAGTTGTCTCTTCCCAGGGACTGATCGGTGAAACGCTCGTAGTGGCCCAGGTCGAGGTCGGTCTCCGCCCCGTCGTCGGTCACGAAGACCTCGCCGTGCTGGTAGGGGCTCATCGTCCCGGGATCGACGTTCAGGTACGGATCGAACTTCTGAAGGGTGATCCGAAAACCGTGCTCCTTGAGGAGCAGCCCGGTCGAGGCGGCGGCGATCCCCTTGCCCAGCGACGAGACGACCCCCCCGGTGATGAATATGAAGCGCGGCGCCGTCTCGATCATTCCCTTCCTCCCCTCGGTGCCTCATCCGTAAAACGAAGGCGGGCCCGATCCAGGTCCTCCTGCGTGTCGATCCCCCCTGCGGCGGTCGCGACCTTCACCGCCCGAATCGCGATCCCCGCCTCCAGCGCGCGGAGCTGCTCGAGTCCCTCGGCGCGTTCGAGGGGAGATTCCTCCATTTCGACGAACCGGTCCAGCATCGGACGGGAATATCCGTAAACTCCGATGTGGTGCCAGTGGAGCCCGGTGGCGCTCCGGTCCGCACGAACGTGCGGGATCGCGGCGCGCGAGAAGTAGAGAATCCGCCCGTCCGCGGCCATGGCCGCCTTCACGACCTCGGGACGCTCGAGGAGCGCGGGATCGGCCAGCGGCGCGACGGCGGTCCAGATCGCATCCGGATCGCGGGGCATCGCGTCAACGATCGCGTCGATCGTCGCGGGGTCGAGGAAAGGCTCGTCCCCCTGGATGTTGATGATCGATCCGGCCTCCGGAGCCGAGGAGCCGACCGCCTCGGCGATGCGATCGGTGCCGCTGCGGTGATCGCGCGAGGTCAGCGCGACGCGGGCGCCAAAGGCGAGTGCTTCGCGTAGCACGCGCTCGTCGTCGGTCGCGACGAGGACTGAATCGAGACCACGGGCAAGGACCGCGCGATCGTAGACCCGCCGGATCAGGGTGCGGCCTCCAAGATCGGCGAGCACCTTGCCGGAGAGGCGCGTGGAGCCGTATCGGGCCGGGATCACCCCCACGACCGGCCTCAGGGCTTCTCCCATGCGACCTCCACGCCGTCGATGCCGCTTTCCACCGCTCCGCGCGCGATCCGTGCGCGAATAAGCCGAACCCGGCCGCACGATAGGCAGCCGGGTCGGTCGTGTCAACGCTGTGCGGGGAGCGCGCGCTCAGGCGAGGTTCAACTCGCGGATCAGTGATGAGACCCCGTCGCCGGAGACGCGAAGCGCCTCCCGCTCCTCGGGATTCAGCTCGAGCTCGATGACTTCCTCGACGCCCCCCGCTCCGAGCCGGACCGGCACGCCGAGGTAGATGCCTCTCATTCCGTAGGCGCCGTCGAGATACGCGCTCGCAGGCAGGATGCGCCGGCGATCCTTGAGGATCGCCTCGACCATCTGAGCGGCCGACGCGCCCGGCGCGTAGTAGGCCGAGCCGGTCTTGAGGAGGGCGACGATCTCGGCGCCGCCGTCGCGCGTCCTTTGAACGATCGCCTCCAAGCGGTCCTTCGCGATCAGCTGCGTGACGGGCACTCCGGCGACGTTGGCGTATCGCGTGAGCGGCACCATCGAGTCGCCGTGACCGCCTAGGACCATCGCCTGGACGTCGAGGACCGAGACTCCGAGCTCCATCGCGATGAAGGATCGGAAGCGCGTCGAATCGAGGACTCCCGCCATCCCCACCACGCGGTTCGCCGGGAAACCGGTTCTCCGGAACATGAGGTAAGTCATCGCGTCCAACGGGTTGGTGACGACGACGACGAAGGCCTCAGGCGCGTGGCGCCGGATCTGCTCGGCGATCCCGCTGATGATCTCCGCGTTTTTCGCGAGCAGGTCGCTTCGCGACATCCCCGGCTTGCGGGCGAGCCCGGCCGTCACGACGACGGCCGACGATCCTGCCATGGCCGACCAATCGTTGGTGCCGACGATCTTGCAGTCGACGGCGCGCACCGGCGTGCCCTCGAACATGTCGAGGGCCTTGCCTTGCGGCAGCCCTTCGACGATGTCGACCAGCACGACGTCGGCCATCTCCATCTCGCTCAGGCAAAACGCCGCTTGGGAACCGACGTTGCCGGCTCCCACGACCGTGACCTTGCGCATGCGCGAGGCCTCCTCTTGCGGTTTGGGTGGATCCGGGGCGTTGACGCCCGGGACTTCAGGGATGCGGGCTACTCAGTCGACGCGACGGGCGCGCCCTCGGGCTCAACGCTCACGAGGGGACGACCATTGCGGTGCTTGGTGAAGCGGACGCGGCCGGCGACGAGGGAGAACAGCGTGTCATCCTTGCCGCGGCCCACGTTGGCGCCCGGCACGTAGCGGGTGCCGCGCTGCCGGACGATGATCGACCCGGGATTGACGCGCTCTCCCCCATAGGCCTTGACGCCCAAGCGCTGCGCATTCGATTCCCGGCCGTTGCGGCTCGATCCGAGTCCCTTCTTGTGCGCCATATCGCTCCTCCGTTAGGACAGGATCTGCCGGATCTCGACCTCGGTGCGGTCGTCCCGGTAGCCGTTGCGCCTGCGGTAGTCCTTACGCTTCTTGAACTTTCCGACGATGATCTTGGGCCCCCGGAAGTGCCGGAGGACCGTCGCCTCGATCTTCGCGCCGGTCACGATCGGCTGACCGACCCGGACCCCGCTCTCCTCGCTGAGGAGAAGGACCCGATCGAGGGTAATCTGCTCGCCGGGCTTGGCATCCAGGAGCGGAACCTGGATCTTGTCGCCCGGCTGGACGCGGTACTGGCATCCCTGGAACTCGACGATCGCGTGCACGGAACCCTCCGTTGAAACCCACCCTGGGCAAAGTTTGGAGGTTACCGAAAGGCCTCCGGATCGTCAACCCTGGAATTCGTCCGTTACGTCCTTGCGGATCCTGGGGAAGAGGATGCGAATGTCCTCGGTCCGGAGCCGGGGGTCGTCGCGGATGTCGACCGTCAGGCCGAAGCGCTTCTCGAGCGCTTCGATCCCCTCGGCGCGCTCGTCATAGAGGTAGGTCGCCAGGTCGGGGTGGACCCGGATCTGGACGTGCTTCTCCTTGGAGCGGGCCCCGATGCGCCGGAGGTAGCGTTCGAACTTCATAGCCAGGGTCTGCATCGAGGGGGTCTTCCCGATCCCTCCGCAACAGGGGCAATCCTCGCTGTAGTAGTGCAGCAGGCTGGGACGCTCACGCTGGCGCGTCATCTCGACCAGGCCCAGTTCGCTCACGGGATAGACCTTCGTCCGGGCTCGATCGCTGCGAAGGGCTTGCCGAAGAGTGTCGAGAACCTGCTTCTTCGAGGATTCCTGCTCCATGTCGATGAAGTCGACGACGACGATTCCCCCCATGTCCCTCAGACGAAGCTGGCGGGCGATCTCCTTGGCCGCCTCGAGGTTGGTCTTCAGGATCGTATCCTCGGGAGACTTCTTGCCGGTGAAGCGCCCCGTGTTCACGTCGATGGCGACAAGCGCCTCGGTGTGATCGACGACGATGTAGCCGCCCTTCTTCAGCCAGACCTTGCGCTCCAGGGTCTTGGCGATTTCCGCCTCGATCCCGTGCTCGTCGAAGATGGGTCCTTCCCCTTTGTAGAGCTTCACCCGGCCCTTCAGGTCCGGGGAGAATGCCCGCAGGTAGGCGAGGATCTGTTTGTAGGCATCCTCCGAATCGATCACGAGGCGGTCGATCCCCTCGCTGAAGAGATCGCGGATCAGCCCGGTCGTGAGCTCCATCTCCCGGTGGAGGAGAGCCGGCGCGGTGCTGGTCGTCGCCGCCTCCTCGATCTGGCTCCAGAGGTCGGAGAGGTACTTCACGTCCTGCTGGAACTCCTTCTCCCCCTTCCCTTCTCCGACGGTGCGGCAGATGATCCCGCACCCCTTCGGCCGCAGCTCGGCGAGGATCCGGCGTAGCCGCTGGCGCTCATCCCGATCGGCGATCTTGCGGGAGACTCCTACTTTGTCCAGTCCCGGCATCAGCACCAGGTAGCGCCCGGGAAGGCTGATCCGCGCGCTCACCTTCGGTCCCTTGGTGCCGATCGCCTCCTTGATGACCTGGACATTGACCTCCTGGCCCTTCTGCAGGAGATCCTCGATCTTGAGGTCGTCGCGGGGCTTCGTCGGATGGGGTTGCGACTCCCCCGGCTCGAAGAGGTCCACGTCCGCCATCGACTCCATCATGTCGGACATATGGAGAAAGGCGCTCTTCGACAGGCCGACCTCGACGAAGGCGGCCTGGATCCCCGGTAGGACCGCCGTGACGCGCCCCTTGTAGATATCGCCGACGAGGCGTCGTTCTTGAGGACGCTCGGTGAGAAACTCCACCAGCTCTGCGTCTTCGAGCACCGCGATGCGTGTTTCGTTCGGATCCGCGTTGATGACGATCTCTTTGAACATTCCCCTTCGTCCCGAAGCCCCGCCCCCGGGGTTCCACCGCTCCTCGGGAACCCTAACACGCCCTCTGGGTGGGCTCAATCGGAAGGGTCCGGGGCCGGCGCGGCCGCGCCGACCGCGACCCAGATCTCCCCCACGGCGCCTCCTGTGCGCAGGGCATCGAGGCAGGATCGGGCGGTCGCGCCGGTCGTCCAGACATCGTCGAGGAGGATCAGCCGTCGATCGGGCGGCGGACGTCGGGTCCGAAACGCCCCCGCGACGGAGATCCGACGCCCGCCTGGGTCGAGGGCGGTCTGGGATCTCCCGTACCGGATCCGCTCCAGGAGATCCGGGCAGAGAACGAGGGGCGATCGGGCCGCGATCCGCCGCGCGAGCCTCTCGCTCTGGTTGAAACCGCGCTCCCGGCGGCGGATCGGGTGCAGCGGGACCGGAACGATGGCGGCTCCGCGGAGATCCAGATCCCGCTCTCGCAGGCGTAAGAGGATCAGTTCGGCGAGCAGACTCGTCGCGGTGGGGTCTCCCTCGTACTTCATCCGGTGGATGAGCCCGCGGCAGGCTCCCTCATAGGAGAGGCCCGCGCACACGCGCTCGGGCAGCTCGATCTCGTCGGCGCGACGCCATGCGCGCGCGAGCGAGCGCGCGCACTCGGAGCAGACCCCTCCCCAATCGTGGATTCCCACCCCGCAGGCGGGGCACGCCGCCGGAACGAGCAGGCTCAGGAGCCCCCGCCCGATGGAGTGACAGAACGCGCGCACGCCCCGGCGGGTAGCCGGAGACGTGCCTCAGGCAAGGCCGGCGCGCAGAAGCGATGCGGGCACCGGGCGGCCCAGCCAGATCGAGAGCGACAGAGCGGCCTGATGGACGAGCAGCCCCAAGCCGTCATGAGCGGCCAGCCCTCGATCTCGCGCCTGGAAGACCAAGGGCGTGCGCCCGGCTCCGTAGTTCAGATCGACGAGGATCCCGGTTGGATCGAGCGCGGCGAGCCAGCCGGCCATCTCGCCCGTCCGGCCGGCGTCGGGCGGAAGCGTCGAGACGACGAGCACGGGACGAGGGGGCGGCGGTTGGTCCCATCCGATGGCGCGCGCGGGAAGGCCGGCCCATCCCTTCGCGTACCATCCCTGCAGCTCCCTCTCCACCGCCTCCGGACGCCGGCTCACGATCGTCAAAGGGTAGACGGTCGCGAGCTGGTGGGCGAGGGAGCGGGCGGTCGAACCGAATCCCAGCAACACCACGCCGCCGGATCCGGGGATGAGCCCCTCGGACTCGATCCAGGCGCGGAAGCCCCGCCCATCCGTCGCATTGCCGATCGCCTCACCCGCCTGGTAGACGACGGTGTTGACCACGCCGGTGAGCGAGGCCTCCTCGTCCCCCGCCCGCACGAGACGGCCGACCGCCGACTTGTGCGGCGAGGTGACGTTGAATCCGACGCAACCGATCAGGGGAAGCGCGCGGATCAGCTCGGGCAGCGCGTCCGCCGGCAGATCGAAGGGGAGATAGACGAGGTTCTCTCCGAGCTGCTCGAGCGCGTGGTTCTGAATCCGCGGCGAGAGGCTATGGGAAATCCCCTCTCCGACCAGCCCCAGGATGCGCGTGAGTCCGTCGATTCTCATGGTGTCCCCCCCTCCCGCTTCGACGGCGCCCATATGGTGAGCATGAGGACCCCGACGGCGGCGAGCGCGAGCGCCACGATCTGGCTCTTCGCGCGGATCAGAGACCCGGCGAAGTGCACCTGATCGACCGGTTCGTAGAATCGCGTGAAGTCGACGCCGTAGCGGACGACCCCCTGGGCGATGAGATAGACGGCGAAGAGGCGGCCCGCCGGCAGCGTTCTCCGGTCTAGCCTCCAGAGCAGGAGGAAGACGGCCAGCATGCACGCGCTCAGGAGCAGTTGCGATGGGAAGACCCCATCGAGAATCCCCGCCTGGACCGCGTAGGAGTCGGATGGATAGTGGACGCAGAGGGGACCGCCGTAAGGCGCCCCAAAGCAGCAGCCGTTCAGGAAGCAGCCGATCCGCGTGATCGCCTCGCCCAAGGCAAGGGCCGGGGCGATCGCATCGGCGACCGGGAAGAAGCGCATCCGCTGCCGCCGGAGATAGAGGAAGGAGACCGCGATTGCCGCGATCAAGCCTCCGTAGAGCGTGAGCCCGCCTTCCCAGATCCTGAGGAACTCGAGAGGATCCTTGTACGAGTCGGGATGGGAGAGTACGAAATGCAGGCGCGCGCCCACGATCGCCGAAATCAGAATCCATGCGACGAGCGAGAGGATTGCGTCGGGATCGATCCCGCGGCGGGTCGCCGCGCGCCGGGCCCAGAGCGAACCGACGAGAAACGAGATCGCGAGCGCGATGCCATAGGCGTGCACGCGAAACGGCCCGATTTCGAAGAGAGTGGGAATCACGGCGCGTCGCTCCTTCCCGCAACGGGAGGATCGTGGATGAGGGAACGGGTGGGGGCAAGGCATTCCTGCCGGATGGCTGCGGGGAGTGGGCGCGCAGAAGATTGGCTTCGCCCTGGATGGGAGCCTCAGGATGCACTATAATTGATAGTTCGCCGAGGCCGCCCTTCAGCTGCAGCATGCCGGATCAGGAGGTCCACCGGATGTCCCACTCTTTGGTTTACGGTCGATCCGCCCGCGCCTGCGCGATCATGGCCGCGTGTTTGCTCACATGTGCTTCTCTCGCCGGGGCGGTGAGCTTTCGTCCCGACATCCTCGAGCGCGTCCGCGCGGAGGGACGCCTCCCCGCGATCGTAGCGGCCGAGTCGGAGGCCGGCTCGCGCGGACTGAACCGACCCCCGGCGCTCGCAGCGGGATGGCTCCCCCGCGAAAGCGGGGAGCGGGCGATCGCGGATCGAAACGCGATCGTGATCCTCGTCGACTTCACGGACAACCCCGCGGATGCGGTCAACTACCCGCAGAGTCACTACAGTGAGATGCTCTTCTCCGTCGGCACCTACCCGACCGGGAGCATGCGGGACTGGTACATCGAGAACTCCTACGGGACTTTCGACGTGACCGGCGCCGTCACCGTCTGGCTGCGCATGCCTCAGACCTACGCTTACTACGTCGACGGTCAGGCGGGATTCGGGGCGTATCCGCACAACGCCCAGAAGCTCGCGGAGGATGCCGTCGTCGCCGCCAACCCATCGATCGACTTCTCGCTCTACGACAACGACGGACCCGACGGGTTGCCCGACTCCGGGGACGACGACGGCTACGTCGACGCCCTCTTCGTGGTCCACGCGGGTCCTGGCCGGGAGACGACCGGTTCGAGCGACGACATCCACTCCCATGCCTGGATGACGTCCAGCCCCGTGAGCGTCGACGGCGTCTACGCATGGGCCTATTCCATGGAGCCCGAGGACGGCAAGCGCGGCGTCTTCGGCCACGAGTTCGGTCACGTCCTCGGCCTGCCGGATCTCTACGACAGCGACTACTCCTCTTCTGGCGTGGGCGACTGGTGCATGATGTCCTTCGGGTCCTGGGGGGGCGGAGGCGCCACGCCGGTCCACTTCCTCTCCTGGTGCAAGGCGCGCCTTGGCTTCCTTGATCCGATCGTGCCGCTCACGAACGCGCCGGCGGCAGCGCTGACGCGCGTCGAGGACACCCAGATCGCCTACCGGCTCTGGACGGGCGGCTATCCCGAACGGGAGTACTTCACCATCGAGAATCGCCGGCGCGTGGGTTCGGACATCTCGCTGCCCGGCGAGGGACTGATCATCTGCCACATCGACGAGACTGTCTCGGGCAACACGAACGAGAACCATCCGCTGGTCGCCGTCGAGCAGGCCGACGGATTGAACGAGCTGGCGCAAGGAGGCGGCTCCGACGCGGGCGATCCATGGCCCGGATCGACCGTGAACCGCAACTTCACCGACGTGAGCAATCCCAATACCCGCGACTACGCCGGCTTCCCGACTCAGGTCGCCGTGCGCAACATCTCCAACTCCGCGAACGTCATGACCGCCGATCTGGAGGTCGAATCGACCCCCCTCATCCGGTTCGAGGGCTACGCGATCGATGAGATCTCAGGCAACGACGACGGCAACATCGATGCAGGCGAGACCTGGGACATGCCCGTGACCATCTTCAATCGCGGCGTCGCCGCGGCGAACGTCACAGGGAGCATCGCCAGTCTCGAGCCCGGCGTGACAATTCACAATGGCGCGACCTCCTTCGGCGCCGTGGCCGCCGAGACCGAGGCGACGGGCGCGCCGCCCTTCCGCCTCGAGCTGGACGGGGGATCCGCGAGCGACGGACTGCCCTTCGAGGTGACGATCGACGATCACCAGGGCGGGATCACGCAGCACGCACTGATCGTCGGGGTGAACGACTCCCTCGGCTTCTATCTCTGGGACCACGCGAACGTCTCTTCAGGCTACGGAGACCAGTGGCACGTCTCGAGCCAGGAGAACCACACGCCGGGCGGGACCTACGCATGGAAGTGCGGCAGCACCGGGCCCGGCAACTACGCCGACTACCTCGATGCGGCCCTCTATATCCGTCCGCTCCCTCTCGGCTCGATCCATGCCCTGCGCTTCTGGCACTGGATCGACGCGGAGGACGACGCGAACTTCACCGCATGGGATGGCGGCATCATCGAGGCCTCGGTCGACGGCGGTCCATGGACTCAGATCTCCCCCGACGGCGGCTATCCCTACACGATCATCAGCAACCCCGATTCGCCATTCATCGGTGGAACGCCCTGCTTCAGCGGGACCTACGATTGGAGCGAGGTGCGCGTCGACCTGACCGGTCTCGCCGGCGCTTCGGTCCAGATCCGCCTCCGCTTCGGGAGCGACGGATACGTGACCGCGCTGGGTTGGTTCATCGACGATGTCTCGGTGGAGGGTTCCCTCACCGCCGGCGTCGATGGCTCGCTCGCTCCGCTGTCGATCATGATGGCGCCGCCCCGGCCCAATCCCAGCGGCGCCGCCTCGACGATCGCTTTCCATCAGCCGGCGGGATCGCCCGCCGAGGTCCGGATCGTCGACGTCTCCGGGCGGCTCGTGAGCGAGTGGCGGTTCCCCCCCGTTGAAGGAGGCGCGGTCCGCGAGATCGTCTGGGACGGTCGGATGCGGGACGGTTCGATCGCGCCGAGCGGAGCCTACTTCGTCCGTCTCCGCTCGCGGGGAGAGACATCCACCCGTCCGCTCCTGCGGCTCCGCTGATATGGAACGACGCTGAGTCAAAGCATTGATTCAGTGGGGCGATCTCCTTTCTCTCAAGAGAGGGGGTCGCCCTTCCACGTTGGTTTGGGATGAGCAGGAAGGCCGGGCGCTTCGACGACGAGCCACGCTGATATTCGCGGGTGCGGCCGGCGTCCCGGGCTGAGCCGCATGACTGTGATCCGTCGGGAGAGCGCGCTCTCTAGGTTCGCGAGTTCGAGACCGCAGGGCCTCGATCGCATAACGAACCCGCGCTTTCTCCAGATCGTGCCGGCCTTCCTTGCCCATCCGCCGCGCCTTACCGCGTCAGGACCAGCGCGTACCTCTTCACCTGCGGCCCAGCCTGGAGTCGCGCGAAGTAAACACCGCTGCCCAGCCGCCGCTGCTGGTCATCCGTGCCGTCCCAGGCAACACGGTAGATGCCCGGGGCTTGATTGTCCTCGACCAGCGTCCTCACTTGGCGCCCGCTCACGTTGTAGATCGCGAGCCGGACCGCCGCCTGCCCGACGCCGGGCGGCAGACCGTACTCGATCACCGTTCCGCATCCAAAGGGATTCGGCAGCGACGGTCCCAAGGACAGACGCGTGGGAAGGGTCATCCCGCCATCGACGTCCGACGGCACGCACGTGACCGGCTCGCCGCCCAGTCGGCCGCAGGACGGATTGTAGCCATCGGCGCACGGCGAGTCGCTGCTGAGCGTGAAGTCGTGGCCGGCGGCGTCGCAGAAGATGGGATCCAGACAGAGGTTTCCGTTCTGTCCGGCCTGCGACTCGATGCAGCCAACCCAGTCCCCGCCGGAGTTTCCCCAGACGTCCGTGCAGGTCACGGTGATGCTCCCGCTGCCGTTGCAGACCACCCCCGGCCCGCCCTGGTTGATCGCGACGATCGAGGCGGACAGCGTCAAGTCGGCGTTGTTGCCCCTGAAGATCCCCGGCGCGAGGGACGCCGCCTGATTGTCCGCGATCGTGCAGCGGGCGATGGTCGCATCCGCGTCGAGCAGCAAGATGCCGCCGACGTAGGTCGCCGCATTGTCGTAGACGCTGCAGTCTTCCAGCGTGGCCGATCCGCCCTCGGAGATGCAGATCCCCCCGCCGTAGGTCGCCGTGCCGCTGTGGAATCGGCAGTTCCGGATCGTGGGTGCCGTGCCCGCGGCCCGGATGTCCACGCCGGCTCCGTATTCGTGGTCGCCGTTCATCACGGTGACGCCTTCGAGGACGGTCCCCGCCGGCTCCGCGGTGTGAAAGAAGAAACCACGATGGCGCTCGCTCGGGGAACCCTGGCAGTCGATCGTCACACCGGCGGGGTCCCCGCTCTCCGATCGGACCGTGATGCGCTTGCCGCGAAAGTCGACGTCGCGGTTGCCCGTACCGGTGTAGACGCCGTCCGCGAGATCGACCACGTCGTCTTCGGGCACCGCGTCCACCGCCGCCTGGATCGTCGGAAAGGCTCCGGAGCCGTCGGCCTCGACGACGTGATGGTACCCGCAGGCGACCGGCTGCGCGCCGATCGCCCCGCACGTCGGCTGGTTGCCCTCGGCGCAAGGTGAATCGGCCCGGAGTGTCAAGTGGCCCTCCGCGGCGTCGCAGAACTGCGGATCCAGGCACAGGTTTCCATTCTGGCCGGCTTGACTCGCGATGCAGTCCACCCAGTCACCCCCGGCGTTCCCGAAGATGTCCGAGCAGGTGACCGTGACGCTGGCTCCGGAAGCGCACGCCACCGCCTCACCGGCCGTGCCGAAGGCGATGATCGAGTTGCGGAGCTGCACGACCGAGGACCAGGTCGAGAAGATCGTGCCCCCCGTGCCGTTGCGCCCGCCTGGCGTTCTCCGCCCCGCGTGGGTCACCCCCGCCGGCGCGAGCGGCGGCGGCGTCCGCCGCGGGGCCTCGTTTCCATAGAATGTGCACCCGGCAAAGTACGGCTGGCAGCCCGTGTCGCAGTAGACTGCCCCCCCCAGCGTCGCGCCGTTCTCAACGAAGGTGCAGCCGGAGAACGTCGGAAGGGAGAGATTGTAGATGTCTGCCGCGCCTCCGGTAGCGCTGCTGTTGCCTTCGAACACGCAGCCGGCGAACTCGGGCTCGCACTCGTTCCAGAAATCGACCGCACCGCCATAGCTCCCGGAAGCGTTGTTCCGGAACACGCAGTCCTCGAAGATCGCGTCGGAGTGGTAGAAGCCATAGACTGCGCCACCGTAAGCTCCGGCATAGCAGTTCTCGAAGATGCAGTTGCGCAGCACGGGGCTCGTATTCTGTGTCAGGAGCCCGCCGCCGTTGTCCGTCCGGTAGCCGTCTCGGACCGTGAGGCCCTCGATCCGGCAGCCGACGCCCTCGCCGAAGTCGAGCTGGAAAGCCCGGTGGGGATCGGCGTCGCTGCCCTGGCAGTCGATGACACACGCGGACGGGTTGTCGCTCTGGGAGCGCAGCGTGATCGACTTCCCGTTCCACCGGAGGTCGCGGTTGCCGTCCCCGCGATAGGTCCCATCCGTCAGGAGGATCGTGCTCCCGCTCGGGATGTCGCTCAGCGCCGCCTGGATTGTCGGGTACGCCCCGCTGCCGTCGGCGTTGACCGTCACTTGGGCCGGCTGCGAGGGCCCGCAGCCGATGTCCCGGGCGCCAACCTGGCCGCAGTCCACGTTGTTCGCGGCGGCGCAGGGGGAATCGAGGTGCAAGGCCCAGTTCGCCAGCGCGGGATTGCAGTAGAGCGGATCCGCGCTGAAGTTGTGGTTGCTCCCGTTCTGACCGGCGATGCAGCCGATCCAGTCCCCGCCCGTGTTCCCATACACGTCACAGCAGGAGAGCGTGGCGTCACCCGTGCCGTCGCAGTAGACCGATCCGCCTTGCCGTGCGAACGAGATGATCGAGTGGTCGAGCGAGACGTTCGCGTTCACTGCGACCACCAACCCGCCGCCGGTCGGGGCACCATTCTCGGAGAAGGTGCACCGCGTGAAGTACGGATTGGCCGCATTGTAGCAGTACACCGCGCCGCCGCTGACTTCGGCCGTGTTGAGGACGAACTGACAATACGCTGGACTGGGGGACGAGTTGGTCTGGAGCCACAGCGCACCGCCGGAGGTCCCCGCCGAGTTGCCTTGGAAGATCGTGTGGCTCAGGGGAGGCGTCCCGGATGTGGCGAACAACCCGCCCCCATTGTACGTCGCATGGTTGATCCAGACGCGGCACCCGGCGAGCGTCGGTGACGCGCCCGCGCAGTAGAATGCACCGCCGTCACCATTGGAGACGTTCCCGTAGAACTCGCAGGCGTCGAAGACCGGCATCGCTCCCGACACGCAGTAGACGGCGCCCCCGCCCGTCGTGGCATAGTTGACATCGATGTAGCAGTTGATGATTGTCGCGCGCGTGGTGCCCGTGAAGTACAGCGCCCCTCCATTGGGTGCATATCCGTTCGTGATCCGGACCCCGTCCAGAATGGCCAGCGCGGTCTCGCCGTTGCTGAACGCGAACCCCCGATGCATGTCGCCCGGGGCACCCATGCAGTTGATGACACAGGTCTGGGGATTGCCGCTCTGCGACCGGATCGTGATCGCCCGGCCGCCGTAGGTGAGATCCCGGTTCCCGGCACCGGTGAACGTGCCGTCGGTCAGCTCGATGATGTCGCCGTTCACCGACGCGTTGATTGCCGCCTGGATGGTCGGATAGGTCCCGCCGCCGTCGGGCTGCACGACGAAGGTGGCCGGGTCCCGCGTCGTGAAGTGGAAGCAGTCGGAGTACGTGCCGTACTGGCCGCAGGGGCTCTTGGTCGCCACCTGCCAGTAGTAGGTCGTGTGGTTGGCGAGGCCGGAGTAGGCGTACTGCGACGTGGGCCCGTCGATCGTGTAGACGTCTCCCATGCCGCAGGACGTGCCGATGCGAACGCGGTAACCGGCGGCCCCACTCACGTCCGTCCAGTCCAGGGTCCCTGACGTGTGGGCGGTGGTGGACCCGTTCGGCGGGCTCAGCAGCGTCGGGGCGACCAGCGGCTCAGGCGCCACCGTGAAGTGCCGGCAGGCCGACCAGGTGCCCGGGTTCCCGCAGGCGTCCTTGGTTCGCACCTTCCAGTAGTACGTCGTCCCCGGCACGAGATCCTGGTAGTCATAGCTCGTACCCGTGACGTCGTGCATCCCGGTGCCGCTGTCGCAGCTGTAGTAGAGCAGCACCGTGTACCCGGTCGCGTCGCTCACCGGAGACCACTGCAGCGTGCCGCTGGTGCCTTGACAGGTCGCGCCATCGGCGGGGCTGACGAGGGATGGAGGCGGCAGCGTCGTCGGGCCCGTCGTGAAGTAGAAACATGAGGACCATGGCATCTCGTGACCGCACCGATTGACCGCCTGCACCTGCCAGTAGTAGTAGGTCTCCGGGAGGAGGCTCGTGTACTCGTAGCTGTTCGACGTCACCTGATGGATGTCGCCACCGCCGCAGGAGTTCCCCAGTCGGACGTTGTAGGCGGTGGCGTGGGAGATGGAGCTCCAGGTGACGAGCACGCTGAGCGGGGAGACGCAGGTCGCGTAGTTGACGGGGCTCAAGAGCTGCGGCGCCGGCAAGGGGGGATCGATGACGCTGAAGTTGCCGTAGCTGCCGTCGGCGCTGATCAGCTCGCCCGCGGGGCTGTACTGCTTGACTCGAATCCGGCCCTCGTCCGTGAAGTCGCAGGTGGGCCACCAGCTGAACCAGCCGGTATCGGGATGATGGTAGGCGAGCTCGATCCACTGCCATCCGCCGTCGGGCGAGTAGTCGATGTCGACGTAGGCGCCTGGACTGCCCCACTGGTCCCATCGGATCGTGTAGTAGTCACCCGCGGGGACGGCAGATCCCGGCTCGCACGCGTCCCAGTTCGGGTTCCCGTCAGGGGCGCTGAGGGAGATGTTGCCGTAGTCACCCTCGTACGGGTGAGGCCCCGAGTAGTAGACCCACTCGTTGTACCACCCGCTGACGGCCATGCGCTGGAGGCCGTGCCACAGGGTCCAGCGCCATACGGGTGAGTGGGCCAGCCACTCGTCCGGCTCGGGGGCCGTGTCGTATCCTACGACTGTGTACGGGAAGTAGATCAGGACACTGTTGAAGGACCAGACGAAGGGGTGGCTGCTGTCGATCTCCGCCATCCCGTCATCCACCCTCCAGTCAAGGATGTCGCCCAGGCCGTCGATGCCATCCCTGAACCAGTAGCCCTTCTCGACGGAGACGTCCACCATCGCCTGGTAGAACATCTCGGGATGGTCCGAGCCGTCGATGTGGCCCTCCCAGGCCCGATCCAGATCAGGGGTGTGACAAAACGACTGCTCCCAGAACGCGTTGTAGTAGCTCATGTACTGACCGGTGAGCTTGCCGTAGTAGAGGCGTTCGTCGTAGTAGTTCATCCTCATGGATAGACACGCTTCGGCGATGTCAACGGCCGGCTGCTGCTCGATGAAGCACGTCGAATAGCCCATGATCCAGACTTCGCTGCGAGCGGGATAGCCTCCGTCTACCCAACGATCCGCGCAGGAGCGATAGTGACTGCGGACGCTGTCCACGAGGGCCTCGACCCGCCCGCCGCGGGCGGCGATTCGCCCCCGGCCGTCCCGGAGAGACTTTTCCAGCGCCGCGCGCCACATCGGCAGGCAGGACTCTGCCTCGCCCCAGGCCCACGGCAACTCGCCCTGCACGAACACCGTTCTTGACCCGTCCGTGAATTGGTAGATCCGGTAGTCGGCGCACAGGAAGACGAGCCCCTGGAGCGTGGGCGCCGGCGTGCCGAGCAGGCGCGCGGCGATCCCGGCCGCGAGCCATCCGGAGGCGAAAAAGCTCGAGGGACCAAGGCGTGTCGTCAGGATCGGAGGCCGGTCATAGGTCGCCGAGACGACGACGGTGGCGTAGTGGACGGCGACGCTCTCCGGCGGCGTCGGATCAGTCTCTCTGGCCCTCAGGAACGACTGCCAGTCAGAGACGACGGCGTTGTACGACTCGAAGCGCGAGCCGTCCAGCGTCACGTCGGCGTCGTAAGCGGTCACGCGACCGTCCACGCCCAAGACGGGCAGAATCGACGCGACGCGCGCGTTCTCGCCCCACTCCCAGTGCGCGCGCGCCTCCGCGATCCGGCGGGCGCGCGCCAGATCGATGTCGATGGCGGGATCCGGCGGGACGGACGGCGGCGCGAGTTCCAGGCGTCCAACGCCCGCCTGCCGGATGCCCGAGAGCCAGGCAGGTTCGGTCGGGTTCAGGCCCAGCCGCTGCGCCTGGCGGAGGCTACCGGGAAGGTCCTGGTCGACCGCGACCGCGGGCGCTGCGGGGCCGCCGAGCAGCAGGACCAGGAGGCCAAGAGCCGCGCCGGCCGACCGGGCTCTCCTCCTGTCCGGTCGAGCATCGCCCATGAAGGCATCGATGGAAAGCGGGTGTAGCATTGCTCAGTCTCCTTCCATTGTGCCGGCGACCAGCGCACCGCAACGATCGGTCGCGTTTGACGAGCCCGACGTGGATGTCCGATCAGGGCCTGCAGTCGGAAACGTGGGCTTGGTATGACCGTGGGCCTGGAGGTCGCCTGACTTAGACTCCCCATTCACCTTCATGGCAGCCTTGCACGTGCGTCCAAGGAGAGACGTCTATTCAGCGATGGTGATTTTACGACTCCGTGCCCGAATTGTCGAGGGCTTCCGGGGCGAGGTCTGCCAGGGCTTCCCGCTGGCTGCGACCCCTCAGCCGAGTGGTGCCGGAAGGGCCCTAAGGGTATCGAGCAGGGATGCTTGATCGCGGCGCCCCCGTCCGGCGACGGTGCGCCGCTCTCCCCTCGGCGATCGATCTGGCCGATGGGGCGATCACGCTCCGCATCGACGACGCGGATGCGGTCTACCCGATCCTGGTCGACCCGCTCCTGACCACGCCCAATTGGACCGCCGGCAGCGAGGCGCTAACCCGCGATCGAGTGATGGTGGCTTGTCCGCCATCCGGTCGACCGCCCCCAAGAAGGACGGCACGACCCTACGAATCGCGAGCCGGTCGTTCCGTACTGTCTAGCAAGCCTCGCCCTGCCCGACGCGCGCCGGAGAGGCCGTCCCCATCCCGGGGACGGCCTCTTCCATTGCGTTTCAGTAATCGAAGCGATGGGCCGAGATGTTGAAGAGAAGCCCCAGCATCGCGAAGCTCGAGACGAGAAACGACCCTCCATAGCTCACGAAGGGCAAGGGCAAGCCGGTCACGGGGAGCAAGCCGACCGTCATGGCGATGTTGACGCCGGCATGGTAGAGGAAGAGACAGGAGACCCCCACGGCGACGAGGCCCGTGAAGGCGCTCCGGCAATGCAGCGCGAGGTGAAACCCGCGGCTGATGAGCAGGACGAAGAGGATCACCGTGGCCAGGCACCCGATGAAACCGACCTCCTCCCCCACGGCGCTGAAGATGAAGTCGGTGTGTTGCTGCGGAAGGAAGGCAAGGGCCTTCTGCGTCCCCTGGAGCGGACCTTTGCCCCAGAACTTGCCGCTACCGATGGCGATCTTCGATTGGAGAATCTGGTAGCCGCCGCCGGCGGGATCGAGCTCCGGATTCTGGAACGTCTTGAGACGCATCTGCTGGTACGGCTCGAGGCGGTCGTAGATCGCAGGCGCCCCGAAGAAGACGAGGAGCTGCACGGCCATGAATCCGGCGATCAGAAGCCACGAGACGCGGACCTTCCAGAGCGTGACAGTCGAGCCGATCAGGTAGACGGCGAAGAGAACCGGCAATCGACAGAGCAGCAGGCTCAATCCGCCGCTGAGCAGCAGGAAGAGATGCAGCCACGGCAGCCCGGCCCAGAAGATCATCCCGAGGGAGGCGAAGGCGAAGGCCCCCGAGGTGCCGAGATCGGGCTCCTTCAGCACGAGTAGCATCGGCAGCAGGGCGATGCCGAATGCGGTAGCCAAGGTCGATACGCGGCTCAGATCGCGTCTCGCGCCCACGAGGTAGCGCGCCAGGGTCAAGACGACGATCAGCTTGGCGATCTCCGAAGGTTGGATGCGGGCCGGGCCGTAGCCGAGCCAACGTCGAGCCCCGTAGACCTCCATCCCGATGAGAAGGACCGCGATCAAGAGGACGACGGCGCCCCCGTAGAGGATCCAGGAGAGATCCTCCAGCGCGCGCAGCGGCAGCGCCATCACGACGAGCATCGCCGCGATTCCGAGGGGCAGAGCGAAGAGATGTCGCGCGAAGAAGCCGGCCCGCGCGCTATCGGGAAACTCGGTCGCCGAGTAGATCGCCAGAGTGCCCAGCAGGACCAGCGCGCCGCCGGCGGCGAGCAGATAGGGATCGACGCGCGTTCGATAGTTGGCGACGAACGAGCGCAACATGCTCATGGTTGAAGCTCCGCCGCCGGGGCCCCGGCGGGATTCAGGAATCGATCGAGGACGCGCTGAGCGACTGGCGCCGCGACCGCGCCTCCGTGCCCGGCCTCCTCGAGCATCACGACGACCACGATCTCCGGGTCCTCCGCCGGGGCGTATCCCACGAACCACGCATGGTCCTCTCCGTGCGGGTTCTGCGCCGTTCCGGTCTTTCCCCCGACTCGAAACGGCGGGACGCGCGAGCGGCTCCCCGTCCCGCCAGGGTCCATCACCACCGACTCCAAGGACCGGCGCACGATCGTGAGCTCCTCATCGGTTGCGGGGATCCGGCCGATCGGCTGTGGCGGCGCGAGGGAGCCGACGCTCCCCTCCCCCGATGAAAGCACGACCTGCCGCACGACCATCGGGCGCAGAATCTTGCCCCCGTTCAGCACCGCCGCCGTGAATCGCGCCAGCGCCAGAGGAGTCAGCAGGAGCTCCCCCTGTCCGATCGAGAGATTGAGCGCCGCGCCGCCCCCGGGCGGTCCGCCGCGCTGCGATCGATACCAGTCGAGCGTCGGCACGAGGGGTCTGCGTTCCTGGGGAAGATCGATGCGCGTCGGCACACCGATGCTGCATGCGGTGGCGTAGCGGGTCAGCCGATCCACGCCGAGACGGATGCCGACCTGGTAGAAATAGACGTCGCAAGAGCGCGCCATCGCATCGATCAACGCGAGGCTGCCGTGCCCGCCCCTCTTGTGACAGCGGAACGTGCGATTGCCGAAGAAGAGCCCCCCCGTGCATGAGGAACCCATCAGCGAGTAGGGAGTGATCTCGCCTTCGTGGAGGCCCGCAAGGGCGGTCGCGATCTTGAAGGTCGAACCGGGAGGGTAGGACGACTGGATTGCGCGGTTCAGCAACGGGTGCCCGGCTCCGGAGAGGATTCTCCAGTCCTCCTTGGAGAGACCGGCCACGAAGAGATTCGGATCGAAGCTCGGGCGGCTCGCCATCGCCAGAACCCCTCCTGTCTTGACCTCCAGCGCGACCACGGCGCCGGGGCGCGGAGGGGCGTCTTCCCCGAACTCGTGCGCGAGCATGCCGGGCACCGAATCCAGCGCCGCCTCGGCCGCGAGCTGGACGTCGAGATCGAGGTTCAGGATCACGTCCTTCCCCGGGACGGACGGCAGCGCCGGAAGCTCCGCGAAGAGATCCGTCCTGCGGCCGTGCGCGTCGACCTCGACGTACTCCATCCCCGCGGCCCCCCGAAGCGCCTGCTCGTAAGCCCGCTCCACCCCTGCGCGGCCGACCAGGTCGCCGGGACGGTAGGGCGCCTTCTCGGCTGCCTCCCCGAGCTCCTCCTCGGACACCTCCCCGAGGTGGCCGATCAGGTGGCTCGCGATACTGCCATGCGGATAGCGCCGGGCCGGCTGGGGCCGCACCTCGACTCCCGGCAGCGCATCGGGGCGCTCGAGGATCGCGGAGCGCTTCGCGAAGTCGAGGTTTCGCGCCAGCGTCATCGGCGGCAACCCCGCGCGGCGCGCGCGCTCCACCTCGGTCAAGAGCTCCTCCTCTTCGCGGTCGAGGATCCTGGCCAGCTCTCTGACGATCTGGATGCGAAGACCCGGGTTGCGGCGAAACGCGCGGTCGCGCGGATCGAAGTTCAGGTGGTAGGTCGGAGCGTTGTCCGCGATGACCCGGCCGTTTCGGTCGAGGAGTCGCCCTCGATGCGCGCGGAGGATCTCGGGCCGGATCCGGTTGTCCTCGGCCCGCTGCCGGAAGTACTCCCCGCGAATCAGCTGGAGGTAGACGAGCTGCCCCGCGATCACTCCGAAGAGCAGGAGCGTCGCGATCATGAGAACTCGATAGCGTCCCTGCAACTCCTCGAGCAGGAACCTACGTCGAGCCACGGAACCACCTCGGCAGTCCGATCAGGTCGTTGAGGAGCCAGAGGAGGATCGGGACAGTCACAGCGGTGTAGGCGGCCGTCGGCAAGGCCCAGCGAATCCAGATCAGACCGACGCCGAGCGGATCGAATCCCCCCACCACCACCGAACGGATCGTCTCGGCGGCGAGGACCACGAGAAAGAGGAGCGCCGCGGCCACGACCGGGTCGGAAGCCTCCACCGCCTCCTTCAGCCGGGTCGTCAGGTAGGCGAGCGTCGCCCAGGAGAGCGATGTGACCCCGAGCAGCTCCGGGCGATCCACGTCGACGAGAAGCCCCAGGAAGAAACCGATGACGATGCCGAAGGGGGCGCCTTTGGCAAGAGTGAGGTAGAAGACGATCGCAGCCATCAGATCGGGCTGGACCCCCGCAATGGCGATGCCGGCGCCGATCGTGAGGCGAAACGCGAGTGCGGCATAGACGGCGAGGGCGAGACGCAGCGCGAACCGGGCCGTCATGGGACGATCTCCCCGTCGCCGGGCAGCCCGATCGACCGCTCGGGGACCCTCGCGGGGACCTGGAAGAGATCCGAGGCATCGCCGACGGGCGGCCGCTCCTCGAGCACGAAGACCTCCTGGATCCGTCCGCGCCGGGAGGAGGGCCGGATCAGGATCCGCTTCATCTGCGACCTCGCGTCGGTCTCGATCGAGACCACGAAGCCCACGAGGATGCCCGCCGGGAACACCTCCCCCAGCCCCGAGGTCTGGATCGCGTCGCCGATTCGGAAGTCGGCCGGCAACGGCACTTCTTCGGTGACGAGACGCTCGGGGTGGGCGGGATCGTACCGGGCGATCGCCTGCTCGAGGCTTCGGCCGTCGAGGACGCTCACCACGGTCTCGGGATGGCGCAACGTTTGCACTTGCAGCCGCCCTTCGCGCACGCGGCTGACGCGACCCACCAAACCCTCGGCCGAGACGACGGCCCCTCCCGCGACTCCGGGTTGCGCGACCTCCACCCAGAGCGCCTCTCCGGCCCAGTCGAGAGAACGGCCGACCACGCGTCCGGCGTGAAGCCGCAGCGTCGAGCGCGCCTGCATCCCCAGGAGGCGGCGGAGCGCCCGGTTTTCGCGCCCCGCGTCGCGCAGGCTCGCCGCCTCGAGGCCGCGCTGCGCCGCCTCCCTCGCGAGACGGCGATTCTCTTGATAGACGGCGAGACTGCGCCCGCCCCATCCGAGGACGGCGCGCACCGGCAAGTAGACGCTCCATTCGAGCGCGGAAGAGATCTGCTCCCGGAGAGAGGGTGGCGTCGCGATCAGGAGGCCCGAGAAGGCGGCACAAGTCAGCCAAATCCAGAACACCCTGCGTCCGGCGAGCGTGGAGCCGCGAGCAGGCATGGAAATCAACTACTCCGCATCAAGACCTTCTCGTACTGGGCGAGATCGTCGAGGATCTTTCCCGCGCCCAGCACGACCGCCGAGAGAGCCCCGTCGGCGACTCGGATCGGCAGGTGCGTCTCCTCCCGGAGGAGATGATCCATCCCCCGCAGCAGGGAGCCGCCTCCGGTCATGACGATCCCGCGATCCACGATATCGCTCGCCAGCTCGGGAGGCGTCTCCTCGAGCGATTGCTTCATCGCGGCGACGATCGCGACGATCGGCTCCTGAAGGGCCTCGCGGATCTGTCCCGAGGTTACCTTGATCGTTTTCGGGATGCCGCCGATCAAGTCGCGCCCCTTGATCTCCATCTCGAGCTCCTCCTCGAGCCGGAAGGCGCTTCCGATCTGGATCTTGATCTGCTCCGCCGCTTGGTCGCCGATGAGGAGATTGAAGAACTTCTTGACGTAGAGGACGATCCCTTCGTCCATCTTGTCGCCGCCGACGCGGATCGAGGTGTCGTTGACGATCCCGTTCAATGAGATGACGGCGATCTCCGTCGTGCCTCCTCCGATGTCGATCACCATGTTCCCCGTGGGACGCTCGACAGGGAGCCCTACGCCGATCGCGGCCGCGATCGGCTCCGCCACGAGGAATGTCTCGCGAGCGCCGGCATGCTCCACGGAATCGCGCACCGCGCGCTTCTCCACCTCGGTGATCCCCGATGGAACGCAAACGATGACGCGCGGCTTGACCAGGAAGTGCCGGCTCTGAACTTTCAGGATGAGCTTGCGGAGGAGATCCTCCGTCTTCTCGAAGTCGGCGATCACTCCATCCTTCATCGGGCGGACGGCGTCGATTCCCGTCGGGGTCCGTCCCAGCATCGCTTTGGCCTCGACGCCCACGGCGAGAACTTTCTTCGTCGCCTTGTCGACCGCCACCACCGATGGTTCGTTGAGGACGATCCCGCGCCCTTTGACATAGATGAGGGTGTTCGCCGTGCCCAGATCGATGGCGATGTCGTTCGACATCAAGCCCAACAGACGCCCGAACACCATGCGTCAAACCTCCCGCCCCGCCCCCGGGCCTTCAAGCTGGGTCACGCTAGCAGAGGCACGGCCCAAGCGCAAGGAAATCGGGCGGATACATCCTCGCGGCCCGCTTGACCTGCTTTGCGCCCCGCGCTAGTCTGCCCGTGGAATCGAATCGTCGGTGGACGTGGGGCAGGAGGTCGGGTGCGGACCAGCCGATTGCATTGGATCGCGTGGGCGGGACTCGCCCTGGGGACCGCCGCCTACTGCCGGCCGTGCCTGGGCGGTGTTTCGACCCAGCCGATGACCGGCTACCTCGAAGGAAGGGTGATCGACGCGTCTGACAGCGCGGTGGCCGGCGTCGACATCCGCCTATTCGTCGGCGGGCGCGAAACGGCGCGGAGCCTGTCGGGCGACGATGGAAGTTACCGACTGACGTTCGATTATGAACTTGGAACGGATGAGACGGCCCTCGTCTGGTGGATCACGCCGCGATCGGACCTCGTCTCCGAGATGGCGATCCTTCGCGAGAGCGCAAGGGACAGGGCCCTCGGACTGTGGAGCCCTTGCGTCCCGCGGATCGGGTGGGATCGGTCGATGAGCCGATCGGTCCAGATGCTCGGGCCGGCCGAGAGGACGCTGCGACTCCGCGAGAGCGGGTGCGCGCAGGAATGGACGCGCGGGCGGGATCGTGGGATCCCCACGCGCTGACGGACCGTTCGGGGTTGAGGAGGTTGGGAGATGAGTAGGAAGCCCCACTTCGGGCTGCTTTTGGCATTCGTGATCTTCTCCCTGTCATGCGGGGACGATGGCAACAACGGCCCATCCGGACCGTCGGGGACGGCGCCGCGCCGGCCCGCCGACCTGCTCGTCACCGCCACGGCGCCCAACGCCGTGACGATCCGCTGGCGCGACACGACGCTCGACGAGACCGGCTTCCGCATCGAGCGTTCGGTCGGAGGCGCCTCCTCGTTCGCCGTGCGGGATACGGTCCCCAGGGACGCCACGACCTATACGGATCCGGGGGTCGAGCAGGGGCAAACCTACTACTACCGCGTGCGGTCCTACGTTCGCGCCAACTTCTCAGATCCGACCGACCCGGTTTGGGCGCTCGCAGTGCCGAATACGACTCCGACCACTCCGGCGAATCCGGAGCCGCCGAACCGCGCCGATGGGATCGAGCAGGGAAACGTGACGCTGCGGTGGACGGCGACCGACGCCGACGCGGGCGAGATCGTCCTGTTCGACGTGTTCTTCGGGAGTGTGCGAAACGAGCTGCGGCGAATCGCCCAGGAGACGACGGCGATGGAGGTCGCCGTCCCGGGGATGGTCGATCTGAACTCCACCTACTTCTGGCAAGTTCGTGTCCGCGACTCCAAGGGCGCGATGGCCCTGAGCCCTGTCTGGTCGTTCAACACCCGGGTGGAGCGCGTCGAGGTCCCGGCAGGCTGGCTGTTCATGGGCGATCGCGACCCCGAGGGGGCGCATCATCACCCGGGCAACCCGACCTGGGTCGAGAGCTTCGAGATGGATCGCTACGAGGTGACCAACCAGCTCTTCGCGGACTTCCTGAACTTCGCGATCCGGCAGAAGCCGGCTCAGATCCGCACCAGCGGAGGCCAAGTGTTCGACCCGGGCGGAACGATCCTCTATGCGGAGCTCGTCGAAGGGGACGAGAACTCCCAGATCACCTTCGATCGCACCGACTCGCTCTTCACCGTGGTCTCCGGCAAGGAGGTCTTCCCGATCACTCAGGTCACTTGGTCGGGCGCATCGGTGTATGCCGCGTTTCACGGCAGGCGCCTTCCCACCGAGGCGGAGTGGGAGATGGCGGCACGCGGCAACGGCAATGAGTACGGCGACACGCTGCTGACCGTCGTCGTCGACGGTCAGGAGACCGAAGTTCTCGTGGGCCTCGGCAGAGACTACCCATGGGGCCAGACCCTCGATCCGAGGCGCGCGAACTACCTCGGCAGCGGCGATCCCTACGAGGGCGTGGGCCGGGTCACGACCTGCCCCGTAGGATTCTTCGACGGCACGACGAGCGGGGGGTACGAGACGCTCGATGGCTCGAGCCCCTTCGGGATCATGGACCTGGCGGGCAACGTGTGGGAGTGGACGGCCGACTGGTACGGGCCTTACGCGTCCCCGCACAATCCGCCGATCTTCGGGACGCACCGGGTCATCCGGGGCGGGGGCTGGAACAAGGGTTTCGCCGCGGTGACGACCTACAACCGCTCGATCGCCGATCCCTCGACCGCCGACTGGGCCGTCGGATTCCGGACGGTCCGCACCTTGACGCCTTAGCGCCCCAGGCGGACGCCGCGGCCGCCGCCTCGCGACACGACCCGCGCCCGGCTCTCGGCCGAACGCGGGTCGTCTCTCTTCGACGATGGGGAGATCTTCCCGGGGCTACGGGCGGCCTGTGCCCTCCTCGAGGATGTGCTTGGCTGACTCCAGCGCTCGGTCGAAGGCTGTCGCGAGCTCGATCGGGATCCTCTCCCGCAGGGCCCCGAAGGCTTCGATGTAGAAGCGGATCGTCGCATCGGGACCTCTCCGGAACGCTCCCCAGATCGCGGCGCCCTTGCGCGCGTGGGCCTCGGCCAGCGTCTCGAGGTTG
Organism: Candidatus Eiseniibacteriota bacterium; assembly: GCA_034679345.1. Taxonomy (GTDB): domain Bacteria; phylum Eisenbacteria; class RBG-16-71-46; order CAIMUX01; family VGJL01; genus JAXDAY01. The sequence continues at coordinate 130,551 of JAXDAY010000004.1, read as the reverse complement.
TGCAACTTGTCCGCCGCGGCGATGAGCGCGCCCTCCGGCGAGGCGCCGCGAAGCTGCTCGACCATGCGGGCCTTCCGCTCGTCCCAGGGGAGAGTCTTGTCCTCGGAGACTTCTCGCACGAGGGCCGTCACCCGCCCACCGAAGGCTTCGTCCAGGTCCTCGGGAGTGACGTCGGTGTCCTCGAGCACGTCGTGGAGCAGGGCAGCGATGACGCAGTCCTCGTCTCCCCCCGCCTGGCGGACGATCAGCGCGACATGGAACGGATGGGTCGCGTAAGGGATATGTGGGTCGGCTTTCCGCACCTGACCGGCGTGCGCCTGCACGGAGAGCCGGATCGCCCGCTCGATTCGTGCCGAGTACATCGGGAACCTCCGGATATGGCGTGATCCCCCACCGGTAGAGCGGGATCCTGCGGAACCGTTTCCCTCAATAGTCGCTGCCGACCGGCAGGGCTTCCATCTGCTCCGCGGTGAAGACGGGTCCTTCTTTGCAGACGTAGGTCCCGCCGATGTTGCACCGACCGCACTTTCCGATGCCGCACTTCATCCGATTCTCGAGCGTCGTGTAGATGTGCGAACCATCGAAGCCGAGCTTCTCGAGGATCGGCATGGAGTACTTGATCATGATCGGGGGACCGCAGACAAATGCGAGCGAATTCTTCGAGGACGGAGCGACCTGGTCCAGAACGGTGGGGACGAATCCGATCTTTCCCTTCCAATCGGACGTCTCGCCCCCCGGATCGACGGTCACCACGAGATCGACGTCCGGGCGCTCCTCCCACTGCCGAAGCTCGTCCTTGTAGACCAGGTCCGCGACGCTTCGCGCGCCATAGACGATTCGGACGGCTCCGAAGCGTTCTCTCAGATCCAGGATGTTCCAGATGAGGCAGCGGAGCGGAGGCAAGGCGATTCCTCCGACGACGAAGAGCAGGTCCTTCCCCTCGAACGAATCCAGGGGGAAGGCGTTTCCATAAGGGCCTCGGAAGCCGATGACGTCCCCCGCCTCCTTCTTGCTCAGTGCATCCGTCACCTTGCCCACGGCACGGAAGGTGCACTCGATGTGGTCGCGCCAGGTGGGGGGCGAGGCGATGCAGAACGTCGACTCCCCCTCGCCGAAGACCGAGTAGAGGCCGAACTGCCCCGCGAGGAACGTGAATCTCTCTTGCTGCGCCGGGTCGACGAAGCGAAGCTTGAAGCTCTTCACGTCGGGCGTCTCGTCACGAACCTCCTCGATACGCATCAGATGAGGCGTGTAGAGTCTCATGGCTTCACCTGCTCTTCCTCTCCGAGCCCCTGCAGGATCTCGATCAAGTCCACCCCTCCGGGACAGGCGTCGACGCATCGGCCACAACCCGTGCAGAGGAGCTTGCCGAACTTGTCGGGGTAGAAGACGAACTTGTGATAGACGCGTTGCCGATAGCGGTTCCACTGGCGCGGCCGCGGGTTGTGCCCCGTCGCGTGGGCCGTGAAGTGGTCGAAAGCGCACGAGTCCCAGAATCGGACTCTCTCTCCGCGGCGCCAGTCCCCCTCGTCGAGGATATCGAAGCAGTGGCAGGAGGGGCAGACGAACGCGCAGGTCCCGCAACCGATACAGGACTCCGAGACCTTCTGCCAGCTCGGATCCTCGAAGTGGTCCTTCATCCACGCGCGCACCCGGTCAACGTCGACCCGGACCGTCCCGATCGAGCGCGGCTCGGGGCGCCCCTCGCTCAGCTCCTTCGGGCTTCCCGCCAGCGAAACGCGTCCCGCCTCGGTCGGCGCGTAGACGCGGTAGAGCGTTCCCTCCTGGGTTTGGACGGGCTCGATCTGCACGTCGGCTCCCTCCGCCCAGAGCGGATCGACCCCCACGGACTCGCAGAAGCAGGAGGCAGGCTCCGGCGGAGCGGGACAAGCCAAGGCGACCAGAAGGGTGTTGCGGCGGCGGGCCTCATAGCTCTCGTCCTCATAGTCCCAGCGCATCACGGCATCCAGCGCGCGGAATCCGGCCGCGTCGCAGGAGCGAAGCGCCACGATCGCGGCAGGCCGCTCGTCGAGCGCCGGCTCCTCGATCTGGGGCGGATCGCTCGCGAGATCATAGTGGAAGATCGGCTCCGCTCGAGGAATCATCGCCGCGCGCGGCGAGATCGCGGTGCGCCCGTAGTTCCAAGCGATCGCATCGACCGTGCTGACCTCGCGCCACTCGGGTCCGTCCGGTCCCTCCACCGGGGCGAAGACGCGGCGTTCCGCGAGAAGACGCTTCACCCACTCCTTCAGGTCGTCCAGGGTCCAATGGGCCGACATCGGCTCCTCCCTACAGGATGAAGGACGCGACCGAGGCGTCCTCGAGGGAATAGGCGCACAGAGGGGAGCGGCTCCCCGGTTCCCTCTTCCCGAACGCCTTCTCCGCCGCGCGATTCAGGTGGTGGTTGAGCGCCCCGAGGGGAATCCCCGCCGGACAGGCCTGGGTGCATCCGTCGCACTCCACGCAGTGTCCCGCGTGGTGGAAGGCGCGCGTGACGTTCCAGATCCAGTTCCCGGCGGGCGTCGGGCTCGAGTCGATCCAGCGCGGACGGGACTTCTCGGCCACGCAACGGTTGCAGCCGCACATCGGGCACGCCTCCCGGCAAGCGTTGCAGCGCAGGCATCTCGCGAACTGGGCGGTCCAGAAGTCCCATCGCTCCGCGGCGGGGCGATCGAGAGAGGGAACCGCATAGAGATCCCACGCCTCGCCTTGCTCCGATGCGATCGCGGCCGCCTGCTGCTCGTAGACCCGGATCCGGGCGGGATCGAACCGATTCTCGCTCTTCAGCATCTCGATCGCCTCGATCTCCCGGGGCCCCGCGAGGATTCCGTAGTTCCCCTGCGGGTCTTCGCTCAATCGTCGCGCGAGGTAGGTGACGAGGGAGGGCCCGGCGCCGTCTGCGTAGGCCAGGCCATCGAGATCCTGCACGGTGCTTGCCCAGCTCGCCCGCGGGGCGCCCGTGCGCGTGCGTACCCGATGTCCCAGGACCGCCACGACCTCGCCCGCGGCGAGATCCTTGCGCGCAGCTTCGAGCGAGTCGGTCCGCGGTGACGCCTCGACGGGGCGCGCTCGCCCGCCGATCCCCCGCAGATCGATCGTGGCGCCTTCGCGCGGCGCGAAGCCGGGGAACGGCCCCGCCTCGCGGATCGCCTCGGTCACGTTCTTCACGACGTCCACGAACTTCGCCCCCTCCGCGGCGGAGACCCATGAGAAGTGAACGCGCCGCATGTCCATTCCAACGAAATCGAGCAGCTCGCGGAAGAGGACCCAGCGGCGGCGGGCATAGTAGTTGCCGGCGATATAGTGGCAGTCGCCCGGATGGCAGCCGGAGACGAGCACGCCGTCGGCGCCCATCTGGAATCCGCGCAGCAGGAAGAGCGGATCGATCCGTCCCGTGCACGGCAGCTTGATGATGCGGATCTGGGGCGGGTACTTCAGACGGCTCGTGCCCGCCAGATCGGCGCCGGCATAGGTGCACCAGCGGCAGACGAACGCCGCGATTCTCGGCTGCCAGGTCTCCTCGCGCTTGGCTTCCTCATGGCTCATCTCTCTGTCCCCCTATGGCCTGAGCGCCGCGATCTGGGCGAAGACCTGCTCGTCGGTGAATCCTGAGAGCTCGATCGACTTCGACGGGCAGGTCGCCTGGCAGGTCCCACAGCCGTTGCAGACGCCCGCGTTCACGCGGGCGACCCGGCGAAGGAGATTCCCCTTGCGATCGAGGATGTCGAACGGCTCGATCGCGCCGTAGGCGCAGACCTCCTTGCATGCGAAGCAACCGGCGCAGGTCGACTCGTTGACCACGGCGACGACCGGCTCTCGCTCCAGGATCTCCTTCGAGAAGAGGACCATGCACTTCGCGGCGGCCGCGCTCGCCTGCGCCACCGCCTCGGGGATGTCCTTCGGCCCCTGGCACGCGCCGGCCAAGAAGATCCCGGCCGCCGCCGCCTCCACGGGGCGCAGCTTCGGATGGGCCTCCGAGTAGAACGCGTGGGCGTCGTAGCCGACGCCGACTTTCTGGGCGAGCTGGCGCGCGTCGGGCTGCGGCCGGATGGCCGTAGCCAGGACGACCAGGTCGGCGCGGATCTCGACCGGCCGGCCCGCCAGCGTGTCGACCCCGGAGACCACGATCTGACCCTTGTCCTCGTAGAGGCGGGAGACGCGCCCGCGCAGGTAGAGAACCTCATCCTCCTCGACGGCGCGTCGCACGAACTCGTCATAGCCCTTGCCGGGCGCCCGCACGTCCATGTAGAAGACGATCGCCTCCCCCTCGTGAACCTTGTGCTTGTAGAGCAGCGCATGCTTCGCCGTGTACATGCAGCAGATCTTCGAGCAGTACTCGATCCCCTTCGAGGAGTCGCGGCTGCCGATGCACTGTAGAAAGACGACCCTCTGCGGGATCTTCCCGTCGGATGGCCGCCGGATCTCGCCGCCCGTCGGCCCCGACGCCGAGGCGAGCCGCTCGAACTGCAGGCCGTCGATCACGTCCTTGATCTCTCCTCCGCCATACTCGGGGTAGCCTCGCAGGCCCGGCTCGGGATCCCCGATCCGGTAGAGCTGGTAGCCCGTCGCGAGGACGATCGCGCCGACCTCCTCGGTCACGATCTCGTCCTGCTGCTCGTAGTCGATGGCGCCTGGTCCGCACAGCTTCTTGCAGACCCCGCACTTCCCCGTCTTGAAGTAAGTGCAGTTCTCGCGGTCGATGACCGGCTTGTTCGGCACCGCCTGGGGGAAGGGGATATAGATCGCCGGGCGCATGCCGAGTCCCGCGTCGAAGGTCGAAGGGAGCTTCTTCACGGGGCACTTCTGCATGCAAACCCCGCAACCGGTGCACTTGGTGATGTCGACGGAGCGCGCCTTCTTGCGGATGGCGACCTTGAAGTTGCCGATGTAGCCGCGCACCTCCTCCACCTCCGAGTAGGTGTGCAACGTGATCAGCGGGTGCTGGGCGACCTCCACCATGCGCGGCGTCAGGATGCACTGCGAGCAATCGAGGGTCGGGAATGTCTCGGAGAGCTGGCTCATGTGGCCGCCGATCGAGGGCTCGCGCTCGACCATGACGACCGGAACCCCGCTGTTGGCCAGATCGAGGGCGGCCTGGATCCCCGCGATTCCGCCGCCGACCACGAGGGCCCGCCGGGTCATCGGCACCTTGATCGGGAAGAGATCGCAGTTGCGCTTGACCTTCTCGATCATCATCCGGATCAGGTCGATCGCCTTCTCGGTCGCCGCCTCGCGATCCTCGTGAACCCACGAGCAGTGTTCGCGGACGTTCACCATTTCGCAACGGAAGGGATTCAAACCCTCGGCGGCGGTCGCCCGCCGGAAGGTCGGCTCGTGCATCGCCGGACTGCAGGCCGCGACGACCACGCCGTCGAGCCGGTTCTCGCGGATCGCCTGGCGGATCATGTTCTGCCCGGGGTCGGAGCACATGTACTTGTAGTCGGTGGCGAGGACCACACCCGGGTGATGCTTCACGCCCTCGGCGACGCGGACGCAATCGACGGTGCGGCCGATATTCTCGCCGCAGTGGCAGACGAAGACCCCGATCCTAGACACGGCTCGCCTCCCCTCTCGCGATCAACTCCTCGATGGGAGGAACCGGGATGAAGTGCCGATGCAGTCCGAGCGTCCGCTCCGGGAGCCCCAGCGCGAGTCCGACAAGCTGCGTCAGGTAGAGGATGGGGATCCGGAAGGAGTGCCCGCGCTCCTTGAGGATCTGGTTCTGCTTGAAGTCGAGGTTCGAGTGGCAGAGCGGGCAGGCGACCATCATCACCTGCGCCCCCCTCTCGTGCGCCATCACGAGCAGCCTTCCCGAGAGCTCCCGGACGAGGTCCGGCCGGGGCAGCGCCATCGAGGCGCCACAGCAATCGAGGCGCAGCGGCCAATCGATCGGCTCGGCGCCGATCCGGCGCACGATCCCCTCGAGGATCTGGGGATTCTCGGTATCGTCCACCGCTCCCTCCCCGCGAGGGCGCGTGAGGAGACATCCGTAATAGCAGGCGACCTTCAGACCGGCCAGCGAGCGCTGGATCCCCGCGCTCAGCATCGCGCCGATCTCCTCATCCGCGAGCAGCTGGGCGATGTGCAGGACCTCGACGCGCGGATCCTGCTTCAAATCGAGGCGCTCGCGCGCTCCCTTCAGTCGCTCCGGATGCGCGTCGATCTCTTCGCGAACCGCGCGCAGGCGCGAGAAGCAGGATGCGCATCCCGTGAGAACCGGCTCCGAGCCGGACCGGGCGGCGTGATCGAGGTTCCAGAGGCCGAGAACGGCCGCGGCCTCCGGATCGAGGGCATGCGCCGGCGTCGCGCCGCAGCAAGCCCATTCCGGCACCTCGCGCAGCTCGAGGCCGAGAACGCCGGCAACGGCGCGCAGCGACTCGTCGAACTCGCGCGCCGTGGAGTGAAGGGAGCAGCCGGGAAAATACGAGTAGCGCCTCACGACTCCTTCCCTCCCTTCGCCATCGCCACGCCGGGCCCGCGCGTCGCCTTTCCACCCAGCTTGATCTTCCCCCGCCGGATCAGCCCGGGCAGCGACTGGGCATTCTGAGTGGGCGAGAGGGTCGCAAGATTGAAGAGGATTCCGAGCTCCATCTCGTTCAGCCGACCGGCGGCCAGGACTCGCCGCAGAAAGATCCGATTGAAGTGCGCGATCCGCCGCGCGCGCGCGGGAACGACTCCGCGCCGGACCGCCTCGGCCCGAAGCCAGTCCATCACGGCGGAGAGATCGAGCTGCTGCGGGCAGCGCACGGCGCAGGTCTGGCAGCCAACGCAGAGCCAAGGCTGCATCGCGCGGATGGGGGCGTCACTGCCCATCTGCAGCTCGCGAAAGACCTGGTGCGGCAGGAGATCCCCATGCTCCGCCATCGGACAACCGGCGGTGCAGTTTCCGCACTGGTAGCAGGCAAACGGATTCTGGCCGGTGGCTTCCGCCACCTGGGCGCGAAGCGGCGCCGAGGACCCCATGATTCCACCTCCACCCCACCCCCGGGCGGCCTCCGGCGGGTTTGTGAGCTAAATCACAATCTCTAGTGTAGGCCGGATTCTCGGGGTGTCAAGGGCGGGAAGCCTCCCGAGCGTTCCGGGATGCGGCGGCGGATCAACGGCGGCCGGGAGTGTAGAGTTCGTAGCGGCCGAAGCCGTCGTAGTCGACGAAGAGGAATCTCCGACGCAGATCATAGTAGCTCCAGATCTCGTAGGGGGGCCCGTCGACGTTGTGCGGATACGACTCGACCTGGTCGGGCGGGCCATACTGGATGTAGACCATCCCGCGGTCCGATCTCCACCCGGGACCCAGAGTCGAGAAGTGCTCGTTCGCGTAGCGGACGCGATCGAAGAACTCGGCCTTGAACTCGTTGACCTCCGTTCCCGGCGTCGGGTCGCGGCGACTCCAGAACGCTTCCCAGGCCTTCTGCCGCTCCTCCGGATGGGCGTTTTCGATCTCCTCGATCTCCGCAGAAGTCGCGATATAGCGGATCAGCGAGATGCTCTCCGCTGGATTGTGATCGAGCGAGACGGTCGATTCGTCCATATCGAAGGAAGCTGTGCGCGTCGCGCTCGGCGCCTCGTAGCCGGCGCCGATCCAGAGCTCGTATCCCCCAAGCCAGAGCTTCTCGATCGGGATGCGGATCAGGATCGGGATGGCCTCCTCGCGGATCACAACCGACATGCGGTCTTCATGGGCGACCTGCCTCCGGCTGTCCAGGATGCGCCAGACGATTTCGGCCGTCCGGCCCTCGCCGTCGACCGGCCCGAGGACCCGCGACCAGGCGCACACGGAGCCTTGCGACGCCCCGAAGCGACGCGAAACGAGCGGCCTCTCCGGCAGAGGATCGATCGCGCCCGACGAGTCGGCTTCGCAGCGGCCGAACCAGATCTTGCCGATCCAGAACCGGTCGCGCCGGTGCTCCGTCACGGCCACTTCCTGCTCGAGCCGTCCCTCGTTGCCGGAGGCCCGCTCGCTCACCGTGACCGCGGCCTTCAGCCGGCCCGACGGGGCCGGTAGGATCAATGTCTTCTCGAAGCTCAGCTCGCCGCTTCGCGCGTCCTCGCGGCTCGTGACGCGGACCTCCTCCTCCCACAGATCGCCTGCGACCTGGCGATCGTCCCGCAGAAGGACCACGATCAGGTCGAACTTCGCGACATATCCATCGCCTTGCGGCCGGAAGAGGAGCTCCGAGTGGGGAATCACCACCTGGACGGCGACGCGGAGCGAATCGGCGCTCCAGATCTCGCCCGCGTCGATGCTGAAACGCGGGCGCTCGATTCTCCGGGCGGGGGGAGGATCGCGCTCATCCGCTCCGGATGCGATCCCCGCGAGAGCGAGCAGGGCGATCGCGCAGAGCAGCCGGCGCGCGAACCGGGCGGCGCGGCGCGCTCGAGCCGACTGCGATCGGCTGGCGAGATCCGGCATCGACAGCCTCCCTGGAGGCGTGCCCCTCCCTGTCCCGACGGTAGGATCGGGGGCTGGAAGTGTCAACGCGGCCCTAACGGCCGATCACCGAACGAGGTGCCCACGCAGCGCGCGGCGCGGACGAGATCGCCGTCAGGATCCACCTTCCGGACAGGGCCGACCACTTCCGCGATCGGCACCGTCTCGATCGCGCGCCCACGCAGTCGCACCATCACGTCCCTCTCGCCAGCGACCGCAGCGCGGACCGCCGCCTCGCCGAAGCGCGTCGCGAGGACGCGGTCGTACGGGGTCGGTGTCCCTCCACGCTGGAGATGGCCCAGCACGGTCGCCCTGCACTCGAGATCGAGCCGGCGGGAGAGCTCCCCGGCGACGAGCGCGCCAATCCCCCCGAGGCGGATCGGATCCGTCGACTCGGGAACCCACTCCCGGACGACCGGCCCGCCCCCGATGGGAGCAGCCCCTTCGGCGACGACGATGAGCGCGAAGGGGCGGCCGTGGTAGATCCGCTCCCGCACCATCTGGGCGACGATTTCGATGTCGAAGGGGATCTCCGGGATCAGGATCGCGTCTCCGCCTCCCGCCATTCCGGCGTGGAGCGCAATCCAGCCGGCGTTTCGACCCATCACCTCGAGGACCATCACCCGCTGATGGCTCATCGCCGTCGTGTGGAGCCGGTCGAGGGCCTCGGTGGCGACCGACAGGGCCGAGTCGAACCCGAAGGTCATGTCCGTCGCGGGGAGGTCGTTGTCGATCGTCTTCGGCACGCCGATGATCGGAATCCCCCGGCCCGAGAGCTGGTGGGCGATCGCGAGGCTTCCGTCGCCGCCGATGACCACGAGCAACTCGATCCCGCGGCGCTCCGCGTTCCGCAGCGATTGCTCGGAGAGGTCCTTCTTCGCCATCTCGCCGTTCTCGATCACGGGAACATGGAAGGGATCGTCGCGATTGCTCGCGCCGAGGATCGTCCCCCCGCGCGCCAATATCCCGCCGACATCCCCCGTCGTGAGCGCCCGCATCCGATCGTGGATCAACCCCGCGTAACCGTTCTCGATTCCGATCGTCTCGATTCCGTGCTCGAACGCCGCGGTCTTGACGACCGCGCGGATGACGCCGTTCAGCCCGGGGCAGTCGCCCCCGCCCGTCAGGACGCCGATCCGCTTCAATCTCTGCGGCATAGGCTCCCTCCCGTCTCGATCCTGGCGCGGAGCATACCAGGGAACGCGGTCCCCCGCAGGTCTCCGCCGATTGGCCGATCTGCATCTCTCTGTTACTCTCCCTCTGGTCGCGACCCGGGGACCAACAGAAGGGGGGCCATCTCAGTTGGCGAAGAAGAAGATCGTCAAGAAGCAGGGAGCGAGGAAGCAGGCAGGCAAGAAGAAGGCAGGCAAGAAGAAGGTTGGCAAGCCCGAGAGTCGCCCGGCGCGCCCCTCGGCCGCCCGCAGGGGGGGATCCACGACTCCGCAACCTGATCCGGAGGCGCTCCTGCATCTCGAGGAACGTCTTCGCGAGAGGATCCACGGCAAGAACGAAGCGGTCGGGCAGATCGCCCAGGCGATCCGCGTGCGGATGGCCCATCTCGATTTCCGGCCCGAGAGGCCGAACGGCTCGTTTCTTCTCGTCGGTCCCCCCGGGGTCGGCAAGAACGAGTTCGCATACGCTCTCGCGGAGATCCTCTACGGGGACGAAGCCCTTGTCGTGGTCATCGACATGCGGGCGATCGCCAGCGAGGAAGACGTCAATCGCCTCACCGACACCCTGATCCCCGGACCCCAGCCGATGCTCTTCGAGGGGATCCTCTCGGTTCCGGTCCGCCGCCGGCCCCATTCCGTCCTGCTCCTGCGGGGCATCGAGCACGCCCACCCCGCGGCTCACCGCTTGGTGCAGCAGATCATCGACCAGGGTTGGATCGAGGACGCACGTGGCAGGGTCTCCTTCCAGCACTCGGTCATCTTCGCCACCAGCCGGGTGCCCGAGGAGGAGAACGGCCCGGCCTCGGAGATCGGCTTCACCCGCGCCGCGAAGAGCTCGGACGAACGGATCCGCGAGAAGCTCGCCCGCCGCCTCGGCGAGGAGTTCCTGGAAGCGTTCCAGGCGGTGATCGTCGTCCCCCCGCTCTCTCCGGACGACGTGCGGAAGATCGCGCGGTACAAGGTGGAGACGGTGCTCCGTCGACTGGAGCAGAAGCGGCGCGGGGTCACGGTGACCGAGTCGGTCTACGAGACGTTCATCTCCGATGACGAGTGCATCCGAAGCGGCGCCGGGACGATCAACGACACCCTCGAGAAGCAGCTGCTGAATCCCCTTGCCCTCTACCTGCTCGAGCACCCTTCGATGCGATCGATTCGAGTCGACGTGCGCGACGGCGCTCTCGTCATCGAGCCGAGGGCCGACGCCCGCCGGCCGCGCGCCCCCCGACGGGGTTGACGGGAGCGACGATGAGCGATCGACGGGGAATCCGCTGCGCCGTCTTCGGCAATGGCTTCGCGCGCAGCGTGATCCTCCCCTGCCTGCGGCATGTGGATGCAATCCGAGTCGAGGGGATCGCAAGCCCCACAATCGAGCGAGTCAGCCAGACCGCGAGGGAGTTCGGGATCCCGCACGCGGCGGCGGATCACCGCGAGATCCTCCAGCGGGTGCGGCCCGATCTGGTCTTCGTCGTCTCACCGCCCCACCGCCATGCGGCGATGGCCATCGACGCCCTCGAGGCGGGCGCGCACGTCGTCTGCGAGAAACCGACGGCGCTGAACGCCTCCGAGAGTTTCGAGATGCTGGAGGCTTCCGCGCGGCATCCCGAACGGATCGCCCTCATCGACCACGAGCTGCGGTTCGATCCGCGACGCTTGAGGCTGGCTTCGCTCGTCTCGGGCGGCGCTCTCGGCGAGATTCGCCGGCTTGATTACCGGCTGCGCTCGAGCAGCCGCCGCGATCCCGGGCTCGCGTGGAGCTGGTGGAGCGATGCCGCCTGCGGCGGAGGGGCGCTCGGGGCGATCGGCTCGCACGCGGTCGACTTCCTGCGGCTCCTGGCCGGCGAGGTCACCGATGCCGCGGGCCGGTTGCGCACCTTCGTGAGCGCGCGCCGGGATCCGGCGACGGGGGATCTCCGTCCGGTCACGGCCGACGACTTCTTCGAGGCCTGGCTGCGGCACGCCGGTGGCGCGATTTCATCGATCCAGGTTTCCTTGATCGAGACCGAGCGCATTCATCGGATCGAGGTCGTTGGAAGCATGGCGACGGCGATCCTCGATGAGCAGGGAGCCCTGCGGATCTCGACCGGCAAGGGCGATTGGGTCGAGGAGCGGGTCGAAGACGACCTGCCTTCATCACGTGAGCTCGGGATTCCGGACACCGACTGGGCCCGCTCGTTTCTGCGCATGGCGCGGCGCCTCGCCGCGGCGATCGGCGCTGGCGCATCGCGCCTCGAGGGGGCCGCGGACTTCCGGGACGGCCATGCGATCCAAGAGACCCTGGACGCGATCCGCAAGGCCGCGAAGTGAAGCGCCCGAAGGCGCGAGAGACCTGCGAATCCTCCTCCATGGAGTCGACCGCCCGGGCATAGACTTGAGCCGCGCGCCATCGGCAGACCGATCACTCGGAGGATTCCGCGAATCGCCGCAGCAGTCGTCCCAGATCGGCTCCCGCGCGGGCCGCCTGCTCCATCACATCGCGGTGGTCGAGGGGCCCCGGCGCGATCCCTGTGCCGTAGTTCGAGATCATGGAGACGACCGCCACGCGAAGACCTGCGGCGCGCGCTGCAATCGCCTCCGGCACCGTCGACATGCATGCGGCTTGCGCGCCGATCCTCCGCCAGAGCCGCACTTCGGAGGCCGTCTCGTAGGAAGGTCCCAGGCTCCCGCAGAGCACTCCCGCGCGCAGATGGATCCCTTCGAGAACGGCCGCCCGGTCGAGTCGATCGCCAAGGCCGCGATCGAGAAGCGGGGCCGCCGCGACGCGTTCCGGCGGGGCCGCGGAGCGAAGGCGCCGGAAGAAGAGATCGAGCAGATCGACGGCCCGCATGAGGCTGCCGGGAGGAATCGAGCGGTCGCACGAGCCCGCGGCGTTGGTGAGCACCAGCTCGCGCGCGCCCAGAGCGGCCGCCGCACGAACGGCCAGGGTGACCGCCTCGACGGAGTGGCCCTCGTAGAGGTGCACACGACCGCGGAAGACGAGCGTGGGACATCGCCCCCAGTATCCCCAGCGGACCTCGCCGGCATGCCCTTCCACGCCCGCTCGAGCGAAGCCGGGGATCGCATCCGATTCGACGGCGCGCGCATCGCCCAGCGACTCGGCGATCGTTCCGAGGCCGGAGCCCAGCACGACGACGAGGCGCGCCTCCGGGATCTCGAGCCTCCTTCGGAGGAAATCGGCGGCGCGCCGCGCAGGATCCGTCATTCGCTGCCTCCTCGGCGGTACGGTTTGCCAAGCGCGGCCGGCGCGACGGCGCGCCCGACCCACCCGGCGAGCACGACGAGGGCGATCAGATAGGGGAGCATCTGCAGGAACTGCGTGGGGACCCCGCGCCCGGAGAGGCGGATCTGAAGCGTCTCGGCCGCGGCGAAGAGCAGACACGAGACGATCGCTCCGCCCGGCCGCCAGCGCCCCGCGATCATGGCCGCGAGCGCGATGTAGCCGCGGCCGCCCGACATCCCGTCGGTGAAGGAGTTCTGCTGGAAGGCGAGCCAGCTTCCGCCGAGGCCCGCGATCATTCCCCCCGCGATGACGCTCGCCGTCCGCACGCGCGCCACGTCGAACCCGCTGGCCTCCACGGCGGCGGGCCGCTCCCCCGCGGCGCGAACGAGGAGCCCCACGCCCGAGCGGAGGAGCAACCGGTCCGCGAGGACGACCGCCGCGGCGGCAAGCAGGAAGAGGGGCTGTCCAATCGCATCGCCGAGCGGGCCCAGGATCGCGAATCCCGGAAGCGGATCGGCCGGAACGTGGAGGATGCGCGGGGAGTTGCTCGCGCTGTCGTAGAGGATCTTCAGGAGAGCGCGCGTGCCCGCGAGCGAGGCCATGTTGATCGCCAGCCCCGAGACGATCTGATCGGCGCGCGCCCTGACGGTCACGAAGGCGTGCAGGAGCGCCGTCAACGCTCCCGCGAGGGCGCCGCAGAGGGTGCCCCAGACGGGCGAGCCGGTCTCGATGGTCCCTACCGCCGCCCCGAAGGCCCCGTTCAGGAGAATCCCCTCGAGACCGATGTTCACGACTCCCGAGCGCTCCGAGAGACATCCGCCCACGGAGACCAGGCCGTACGGCACGACGATCCGCACGACCTGGGCCAGGGTGCTCAGGAGGAAATCCATCGAATCCCCCCCTCCCGCGCTCGGGCGTCCAGGAGGATGAAGACGATGAGAATCACCGCCATGAGCAGATCGACGAACTCCCTCGGCACGATCTGGTTCACGGCGAGTCCGCCTTGCGAGAGCATTCCGAAGAGGAAGGCGGCCGCCGGGACCGCGGCGGGCCGATTCCGGGCGAGCAACGCGACGGCGATCCCCAGATAGCCGACGCCTCCTGTGAAGCCTTCCTCGAAGTAACGCTTGTATCCGAGTATATAGGAGCAACTTCCAACGCCCGCGAGCGCCCCTCCCATGGCCATTGACGCGACGGTCCACCGGATCGGGCTCAGCCGCGCATAGCGGGCCCGCCGAATCCCTCCGGCCAGGATCCTCCAGGAGAATCCGGCCGCCGTGCGGAAGAGCAGCAGGTCGCACGCGACGGCGACGGCCAGTGCGAATGGGAACGCGGTGCTCACGCCCGAGCCGTGCATCCAGCCGATGGCCAGCGAGGCTCGAGCCATCCAGGCTCCCTCCCCGACCGCGGCGGTGCGCACCGTCTCGGGAAGGGCGAAGTGGGCGCTCATGGCGTAGTTCAGAAGCGCGGCGGCTACGAAGTTCAAGAGGATCGTCGTGATCACCTCATGGGCGCCGGTGCGCGCCTTGAGTAGTCCCGCGATCCCGGCCCAGATGCCCCCCGCGAGGGCGGCGCCGGCGATACACAGGATCCAGAGCCAGGGACCCGGCAGGCCCGCGAGAACGATCCCGATCCAGGTCATCGCGAAGCCGCCGACCGCCATCTGTCCCTCCCCTCCGATGTTGAAGAGACCCGCACGGAAGGGAAGCGCGACGGCGAGGCCCACGAAGATCAGTGCGGTGGAGCGGAAGAGCACTTGCCCGAGGCCGTAGCCTGTCGTGAGCGTCTCGCCCACCAGGAGGGAAAGGAAACGAACGGGAGAGGCGCCCAACAGAAGCGCGATCAGCGCGCCCGCTGCGAGCCCGGCAAGCACCGCGATCAGGGGAGCGGCGAAGTCCCGTCTGCGAATCATCCCACGCCCACCAGGGCCCGGTTCATCGCGGTCACGTCGATCGCAGGCGCCGCCGCGCTGTAAAGGATCCTGCCCCGGTACATGATGACGATCCGATCCGAGATCGCCTGAACCTCGGCCAGGTCGCCGCTGACGAGCAGTATGCCCGACCCGCCTTCGCGCGCGGCGAGGAGCTGGTCCTGCACGAACGCGCTCGAGACGGGATCGAGCCCGCGCGTGGGATGCACGGCCAGGATCAGGCGGGATCCCCGCGACATCTCCCGGGCGAGGAGGAGCCGCTGCTGGTTGCCCCCGGAGAGATTCTGGGCGAGCAAGGTCGGATCCGCGGGACGGACGTCGAAGCGGCGCAGCAGATCGAGCGCGCTCGAACCCCTTGCGGCCATTCCCCTTGGCATCCCGATCCTCAAGTTCTCCTCGCAGGTCATCTCGAGGGCGAGGCCCTGCATTCTCCTGTCCTCCGGAATCCAGGCCGCCTCGGCTGCGAGGCCGATCGCTTCCGGGGCGCGGAACGCCCGGCGGAGGACCGTGACTTCGCCCTCTCGAATCGCAGTCTGGCCGGTCAGCAGATCGACGATCTCGGTCTGGCCGTTTCCGAGCACGCCACCGATCCCGAGGATCTCGCCGGCGCGAAGCTCCAGATCGATCCCCGTCGGCGCGCTCGGGCCGCTCCCGCAGGCGACGCCGCGCAGCCGAAGCAGCGTCTCTCCAGCGGGCCGCTCCCGCCTGGCCCGCCGGGGTGGCGGCTCCTCCCCGACGATCCACCGGATGAGAGTCGTCGAGTCGAGATCGGCGCGCGCCATCGTTCCGATCGCGCGGCCGCGTCTGAGGACCGTCACGCGATCGGCGATCGCCTCCACCTCGGCGAGACGGTGGGTCACCAGGAGAATCGTCCGCCCCGCGTCGGCCAGGCGACGCAGCGTCGCGAAGAGAGGAGCCACCTCCGGCGGCGCCAGCACGGATGTGGGCTCGTCGAGGATCAAGATCTCGCAGTCCCTCTCGAGCAGCTTGAGGATCTCGAGCCTTTCCTGCTCGGCGATCGTGAGCGTATCGACCCTGCGATCAAGCGGGACCGCGAGGCCGTTCGCATCGGCGATCGCGGCAAGTCGATCGATCCTCTCCCGCGGGATCGAACGGAGGCCGGCGCAACCGGGGCGTCCGAGCAGGACGTTTTCAGCGCCCGTCAGGGCGCCGGCGAGCATGAAGTGCTGCGCGCAGATGCCGATCCCGCGCCGGAGCGCGGCCCTGGGCGAGCCGGGATCGAGCCGAACGCCATCCACGCGGATCTCGCCCGCGTCGGGGCGGAGGAAGCCGGCCAGAATCGAGAGCAGGGTCGTCTTGCCCGCGCCGTTCTCCCCGAGGAGGACATGGATCGTGCCTCGCTCGATGTCGAAGGAGATCGAGTCGTTGGCCAGCAGAGAGCCGAAGCGCTTGTCGATCCCCTGAAACGAGACGGCGGGGGAGGACACTATTGCTTCGGAACGACGATCCTGCCGGCGAGGATCTCCGCGCGGAAGCCCTCGACCCGCTCCCGGACCTCGTCGGTGATCCACTTGGCGTTGTTCTCGTCGGCGACATAGTCGACCCCGCCATCGGCGAGGCCCTGCTCGCGGATCCCTCCCTCGAAGCGCCCCTCCTTCGCCGCGCGAATCGCCTCGAAGACGGAGTTGTCGATCCGCTTGACCATGCTCGTGAGGATGTGGCCGGGCGCTTCCGCCTGCTGATCGGCGTCCACGCCGATGGCAAGCTTGTCCCGCTCCCGCGCCGCCTCGAAGACTCCGAGCCCGGTCGAGCCGGAGGCGTGAAAGATGATGTCGGCTCCGCCGTCGTACTGCGCGAGGGCGAGCTCCTTGCCCTTCGCCGGGCTCTTGTAGGCGTTGGCCGTCACGCCCGCGTATCCGACGAGCAGCTTCCCCTCCGGCCGCACGGCATGGAAGCCGGCGCGGTAGCCCGCCTCGAACCGGTGGATGAGCGGCGTGTCCATCCCTCCGACGAACCCCACGCAGCCGGTCTGCGTCACGAGTCCCGCGATCGCTCCGACCAGAAAACAGCCCTCCTCCTCGCGGTACTTCAGTCCGAGGATATTCGGGGGCACCTGCGTCCCTTCCTGGACGGTGTAGTCGATGCAGACGAACTTCTTCTCCGGGTACTCCCCGGCGACGGCCGTCAGATCGTCGCTGAAGAGCATCCCCACGCCGAAGATCAGCTCGTAGGGTCCGGCCGCCATCTGCCTCAGCGCCGCCTCGCGATCGGTCCCTTCGGCGGGTTCGAGGTAGTCGACCTGGACTCCCAGCTCGTCGCGCGCGCGCAAGAGCCCCTTGTACGCGGAATCGTTGAAGCTCTTGTCTCCGATTCCCCCGACGTCGAAGACCAGCCCGACCATGAGCTGATCGCCCCCCTTTGTGCCGCCGCCCCCGCCGCATCCGGCGAGCACGGCCAGCGCGAAAACCGCCGCGAGGCTTCTAGACATCATCGGCTCCCTCCTTGGGCGGCTCGAAGCAGCGACGGCAGCGCGCCTCGTAGAGATCGGTCGATCCGACCGCGATCCGCCCGGTGGCGCGGCCGACCCGCTGCGTCCTGTTCGCGGGGTTGCCGCATCGCACGCAGATCGCAAGCGTCTTCGTGATGTACTCGGCCATGGCGAGAAGCTGGGGCATCGGCTCGAACGGACGCCCGGTGTAGTCCTGGTCGAGACCGGCCACGATCACCCGCTTCCCCTCGTTCGCGAGCCGTTCGCAGACTGCCGCGATCGAAGGATCGAAGAACTGGACCTCGTCGATGCCGATCACCTGGGCGTCCCGGCCCACCTCGAGGACCTCCTCGGGGGTGCGGCAGACGCGGGAGGGGATCATCTGCTGGCTGTGCGAGACGAGGTGGTCGGTCGCGTAGCGGTCGTCGGTCGCCGGCTTGACGATCGCCACGCGCTGCCGCGCGATCTGGGCGCGCCTGAGCCGGCGGATCAGCTCCTCGGTCTTGCCGCTGAACATCGGCCCGCAGATCACCTCGATCCAGCCGGTCCCCTGCGGGAGATCGTGACTCACAGCCCCTCCTCATCCAGGGGCCAGTTCTCCTGCAGGACCGAGGCGATCTTCGCCCGCAAGAGCTCGATCGCCACCCGGTTGTACCCCCCCTCGGGAATGATGATGTCGGCGTAGCGCTTGGTGGGCTCGACGAACTGCAGATGCATCGGCCGCACGAAGTTCTCGTACTGCTCGAGGACCGACTCGAGCGTGCGTCCGCGCTCGGAGACGTCTCTTCGGATGCGGCGCAGAAGGCGGATGTCCGGGTCGGTGTCGACGAAGATCTTGTAGTCCATCATCGGACGCAGCTCGTCGTCTCCGAGGACCATGATCCCCTCCAGCACGATCACCGGATCTCCCCCGATCGTGCGGGTCCGCGGAAGCCGGACATGGTGCGTGAAGTCGTAGTCGGGCTCCTGGATCATCCCACCTTGCAGCAGGATCCGGACGTGGCTTCGCAGGAGATCCGCGTCGAAGGCGTCGGGATGGTCGAAGTTCGTGCGGATCCGCTCCTCCCAGGAGAGGTGCGCCAGGTCCTTGTAGTAGTGATCCTGCTTGACCATCACCACGCGCCGCCCGCCGAGCGCCTCGAAGATCCGATGGGCGACGAGCGTCTTGCCCGAGGCGGTTCCTCCAGCGATCCCGATGAGGGTCCTCTTGGCCTTCGATTCCGCGCTCATCGTCGCACCTCCGCCCAGGAGGCCAGCTCGGAGACCAGGTCCCCGAGGGAGCGATCCCGCCCTTCGAGATCGAGACGGCTCGTGTCGAGCCTGCGGATGGGAACGGTGCGTCCGATCCGGCCGCACCACTCATCGTATCGCCGCTCGAGCATGCGCAGGTACTCCGCGTCGACGTGACGCTCGTAAGCCCGGTCGCGCCGCCGGATTCGCTCCAAGAGAATCTCGATCGGGGCGGTGAGATGCAGGATCCGATCCGGGGCCCGCACCGTCGAGAGAAGCGTCTCGTAGAGGGCGCGGTAGTTCTCGTAGTCTCGCCCCGTGAGCATCCCCAGGTCACGCAGCGTCGGCGCGAAGACCTCGCCGTCCTCGTAGAGGGTGCGGTCCTGGAGAAATGATCGTCCGGAGAGGAGGCAGCGCTGCATCGCCTGGAATCGTTGCGAGAGGAAGTAGATCTGCAGGTGGAAGGAGTAGCGCGTCATGTCGGCGTAGAAGTCATCGAGGTAGGGATTGGCCAGGACCGGCTCGAAGAAGGCCTCCCAGCCGAGGCGCTCGCTCAGGACCTTGGTCAGGATCGTCTTTCCCGTCCCGATGTTCCCAGAGACCCCCACATAGATCCCGGTGCGGCTCAAGCGCCCTCCCCGGCCGCGCCGATCTCCTCGGCATCGAGCACTGCGATGTGCGGCAATCCGCGGTACCTCTGGCGGTAGTCCAGCCCGTAGCCGACGACGAAGCGGTCCGGAATCGTGAAGCCGACGTGATCGACGGCGACCGGCGCCCGCCTGCGGTCCGGCTTGTCGAGGAGCGTCACGATCGAGAGGCTCCGCGGCCTGCGGGCGAGGAGGTTGTCGCGGATATAGGAGAGCGAGAGCCCGCTGTCGATGATGTCCTCGACCACCACGACGTCGCGATCGAAGATGTCCCGGTCGAGATCCCGCAGGAGGCGCACCGAGCCCGAGGAGCTCGTCCGGTCTCCGTAGGATGAGATCGACATGAAGTCGATCTCCGGACCGACGCTCGCCGCGCGCACGAGGTCGGCCAGGAAGAGGAGCGACCCTTTCAGAAGGCCCACGAAGACCGGGCGGCGCCCCTCGTACTCCGCCGAGAGGATCCGCCCGAGCTCTCGAACCCGCGTCTCGATCTCCGCGCGTGTGATGAGGATCTCCGTCGCACCCTCCCCGGGTCGTTGACCCGTCCATCCCCCTGCGGTAACCTGCGGGACCGATCCGCGTTCCCGACCGGCGGCGGGACCGATCCGCGTTCCGGACCGGCGAACGACGCGTCCATCCACTTCTAACCGGCCGCGTCGAGAAGTGTCAAGGTAACGACGCGGGCGCGCAACCCCCAGGAATCCGATGATCCTTCGCGGCGCGACATGCCTCACCTGCGATCCTGCCGGCCGTGTGGTCGCGGCGGACATCCGCATCGCGCCCGACGGGAAGATCGACGCTCTTCTGCCGCGGGGAGCCTCGCCCGCCACTCGGGAGGAGTCAATCGACCTGTCGGGCCGGATCGTTCTGCCCGGACTGATCCAGACCCATACCCACCTCTGCCAGACCCTCTTCCGCGGGATGGCCGAAAGGCTCCCGCTGGAGCGATGGCTCGCCGAGAGGATCTGGCCCCTGGAGGCGGCGCACGACGCGGAGACCCTGCGCGCCTCCGCCCGGCTGGGCATCCTGGAGCTCGTCGCGGGGGGAACGACCATGATCCTCGACATGGGAACGACCCGTCACATCGAGGCGATCCTCGAGGCGTGCGACGAGACCGCCATCCGAGCCATCACCGGCACGGCGATCATGGACGAGGGGGCCGGGACGCCGGAGCCTCTGTGGCGAGATGCCGGCGAGGCGCTCGAGGAGACCGCGCTCCTTCTGCGCCGCCGGCGCGAGCGGGGCCTGCAGACCGGCATCTGCCTCGCCCCCCGCTTCATTCCGACGGTCAGCGACCGCGCTTGGCGGGAGCTCACCGAGCTCGCCGCGCGGGAGAATCTGCTCATTCACACCCATGCCTGCGAGACTCGAGGCGAGATCGCCATGACCCTCGACAAGACCGGGAGCACTCCGCTGGCCCACCTCGAAGCGATCGGCGTGACGATGGATCGGGTGCGCGCGGCTCATGGGGTCTGGATATCCGAGGAGGACCGGCGCGTCCTGCGTTCCTCTCGATGCGCGATCGTCCACTGTCCCGGGAGCAACGCGAAGCTCGGATCCGGCACGGCCGATATCCGTCGTCTCCTCGAGGAGGGGGTGCGAGTCGGCATCGGATGCGACGGCGCCGCCTGCAACAACCGTCTCGACATCTGGGAGGAGCTTCGCCGCGCCGCGGCGGGATTCGCCCAGCTGCACGGGCCCGAATCGGTCGATCCCCTCGCGTTGTTGCGCCTGGCCACTTCGGCCGGAGCCGATCTGCTCGGCCTCGAGAATCGGATCGGGTCGATCGAGGCAGGCAAGGCGGCCGACCTGGTCGTCCTGGATCCCCGCTTGGGCGCCGGCCTATGGTCGGAGGGTGGAGACCTTCCCACGCGAGTGCTCTTCGGAGCGGGCCGGGAGCATGTGGAGCAGGTCTGGATCGAGGGCAGGCTCGTGGCGGAACGCGGAGCGGTCCGCGATTTGCCCGCGGATCGAGTCTATGATGAGGCGCAGCGGGCCGCACGGAAGTTGATGAACCGACTGGAGGCGCGATGGATCTCTCCCCCGAACTGATCCGTTCCCTGCCGAAGACCGACCTGCACTGCCACCTCGACGGCTCCCTCCGTCTCGAGACGCTCTGGGAGCTGGCTCAGGAGGGCGGAGTCGATCTCGGCGTTTCGAGCCGGGAGGAGCTGCGCGAGCGACTGCGCCCACCCGCCGGAGCCGATCTCGCCGCCTATATCCGGGTCTTCGATTCCACGCTGGCCGTGCTCCAGGACGAATCCTCCCTTCGCCGCTGCGCCTACGAGCTGTGCGAGGACGCCGCCGCGGAGAATGTCCGCTACATCGAGATCCGCTACTCCCCCCTCCTGCACACGCGAAACGGAACCGGCATGCCCGAGATCATCGATGCCGTGCTGGAAGGAGTCGCCAAGGCGCAGAGAGACTTCGGGATCGCGGGCGGGGTGATCCTCTGCGGGATCCGCACGATCGAGCCCATGAAGAGCCTCGAGCTTGCCGAGCTTGCCGTGAGCTACAAGAACCGCGGCGTCGTCGGATTCGACCTCGCCGGCGAGGAAAAGGACTACCCAGCGAAGCGGCACATCGAGGCGTTCTACAAGATCCTAAACAACAACATCAACGTCACCGTGCACGCGGGCGAGGGGTTCGGGGCCGAGTCGATCCACCAGGCGATCCACTACTGCGGAGCCCACCGGATCGGTCACGGCACGCGTCTCTGGGAGGACCCGGACCTTCTCGAGTACGTGAACGACCACAGGATCGCCCTCGAGATGTGCCTCTCGAGCAACCTCCACACGGGCTCGATCTCCTCGCTCTCGGACCACCCGTTCCGCGCCTACTTCGATCGGGAGCTGCGCGTGACGATCAACACCGACAACCGGCTGGTCTCCTCGACCAGCGTCTCCGACGAGCTCTGGCTCGCTTGCCGCGCCTTCGACCTCTCGGTCTACGACCTGCGCAAGATCCTGATCAATGGCTTCAAGAGCGCCTTCTCGACTCACGCGAAGAAGAAGGAGATGCTGCGCCGGGCGATCACCGAAATGGACGATCTCTTTGAGGCCCACTTCCCCAACTACCAGCGGTTCCGGACGTTCCTGTAAGGGTCGGCCGGCGACCGGAAAACCGGTTGCCCCTTCAGCCGCCCGCGCCATAGACTGTCAGACTGTGTCGAGAATGATCGAACCCCACTCGAGCGAGGAGTCCAAACCGATGTCCAACGCCACGATGAAACCGATCCCGGCGATCCTCGTCGGGGGGCGCGAAGTTCGTCACCTCCGTGTGCCGAAGCAGATCCTCCCCTTCGGGGAGACGACCGTCCTGGGCCGGACGGTTCAGGCCTACCTCGATGCGGGCGTCTCCGATGTGATCCTGGTCCTCGGCTACAAAGCCGACCTCATCGAGTCGACCCTGGGGCCCCTGCCGCCGAAGGTCCGAATCGTGAAGAACCCCCTCTTCGACGAAGGAATGGGCAGTTTCCTGCGCACCGGCGTGCGCGAGTTGCCGGCGGGCGCGGAGGCCTTCTGTCTCGGTCTCGGAGACCAGCCGATCCTGCCCGCGGAGCTGATCCGCGAGCTGGCCGCCGCCTACGTGGAGTCGGGGAAGAAGATCCTCGTTCCCGTCTACCAGGGAAGCCTGGGGCTTCCCGCGATCCTCCACGCGTCGATGGCCGAGGAGATCCTGAGCCTGCCGGTGAAAGGCGAGCTGTGGGATCTCATCCTCCGCCACGCCGACGATCTCGCCGACCATCCCACGGGGTACACCGCGGTCCTGCGTTCCATCGAGGACCAGGACGACTACCACGAGATGCTCCGCCTCGCTGGCCTGCCGGTGCCCGAGTACCACCCGGAACCGGCAGAGCCGGAAGAAACCGAAGAGACCGGAGCGACCGAAGAGAGCGGAGCGACTGAAGCGACCGGAGCGGCCGAGGATCCGATCGAGCCGGTGGAAACTCCTTCTGAGCCTGGACGAGCGGAGGAGTGATCCGGCTCGTCCTCTTCGACATTGACGGGACCCTTCTGCACCCGCGCGGCGCCGGTCGCCGCGCGTTTCTGCGCGCGGCCGGCGAGGTGCTGGGCCGATCCGTCGACGACGCCGGCATCGAATTCGCCGGGCGCACGGACCTCGCGATCGCGCGCGACCTGCTCGACCGCCACGGCCCCGGGGATCTCACGGACCAGCTTCGCGGAGAGATCTTTCGCGCCTACCAGCGCCATCTCGGTGACGAGATCGCCTCGGGCGCCCTCGGCCCGCTCTGCCCGGGAGTCGCGACGCTTCTGGATCGTCTCCAGGCGGAGGAGACGATTCGTCTGGGGCTTCTGACGGGCAACATCGAGCCGGGCGCGCGGATGAAACTGCGCTGCCACGGAATCGACGGGCTCTTCGGCTTTGGCGCGTATGGGGACGACGCGGAAGATCGGGATCTGCTGCTCGGAATCGCGCGCCGCAGGGCCTCGGCGCTCTACGGGCCGGCGGCGGAGGCGGCGCCGGGTGTCGTGGTCGGCGACACGCCTCTCGACATCGGATGCGCGCGCAAGGGCGCGGCCACGGCCATCGCCGTCGCCACGGGCCTCTTCACATCGGAGCAGCTGCGCGCCTGCCATCCCGATCGGCTCTTCGAGGACCTCAGCCATACGGACGAGGTCGTCTCGGCGATCCTCGATCTCACTCCTCTCCCGGCTCCCCCTCGATCGCGTGCCACTCCTCGTAGAGACGATTGAGCTCCTCGCCCGCCTCGCGGTGCTCGTCCAGGTAGAACCGCGACTTCTCGGAGTCCTTGTAGAAGCCTTCGGTCGCCATGAGCGACTCGAGCCTTCCCCGGCGCTCCTCGAGAGCGGCGATCCGCTCCTCGATCTGCCCGATCCGTCGCTGGCGACGCCGCTCGTCACGCCCGCGCTCCTTCGCTCCATCCGCTCGCGCAGCGGCCTCCCCGGCCGGCGCGCGGGATCCGGGCTTGCCGTTGCCGGCGGTCCCGTCGCGCCCCGCGGAGGAATCCTCCTCCTGGCGCTTCTTCCAGAGGTAGGACTCGTAATCGCCTGGGAAGCTCCGGATGCCGCCGCCCCCGACCTCGATCACGCGGGTCGCGAGATGGGCGAGGAAGTGGTGGTCATGGCTCACGAAGGCGACGGTTCCCGTGAACTCCCGCAGAGCGGTCAGCAGGACCTCTTGCGCCTCGATGTCGAGGTGGTTCGTCGGCTCGTCGAGCAAGAGGAGATTCGCCGGCGTCAGGAGCATGTACATGAGCGCCAGGCGGTTCCGCTCTCCTCCGGAGAGCACTTTGATGCGCTTCTCGACCTCCTCGCCCCGGAAGAGGAACGCCCCCAGGAGATTCCTCGCCTGGGGGACGAGGGAGAAGGGACAGCGATCCACCGTCTCCTCGAGGATCGATCGATCCCCGGGAAGCTGATCCGCCTGGTCCTGCGCGAAGAACTCGAGGGAGACGTTCGTGCCGGTCGTTCGCCGTCCCCGATCGAGCGGCTCCGTCCCGGCGAGGATCCGCATGAGGGTCGACTTCCCCGCCCCGTTCGGACCGACCAGCGCCACCTTCTCTCCCCTCTCGAGATCGAAGTCGAGGGACTCGAAGACCTGCTGGACGCCGTACGCCTTGGCGACGTCCTCCAGGTGAACCACGATCCGTCCTGATCGCGTCGGGGCGGGGAAGCGGAAGTGGATCGGGCGAAGCGAGGCGTCCGGCGGCGGCAGTCGATCCATCTTCTCGAGCATCTTGATGCGGCTCTGCACCTGCGCGGCGCGATCCTTGCGCACGCGGTTCCTGTCGATGAACCGCTGGATCCGCTCGATCTCCTCCTGCTGGTGGCGAAAGGCCTTGAGGGCGAGCTCGTAGCGCGCCTCCCGCAGCTGCAGGAAGCGCGAGTAGTTCCCCTCGTAGTCGATGAGCTTGCGTCCCATGATCTCGGTGACACGCGTGACCGTCCGATCGAGGAAGTGGCGATCGTGGGAGACGATGACGAATCCCCCCGGATACTCGCCGAGAAAACCCTCCAACCAGACGCGCGCCTCGATGTCGAGGTGATTCGTCGGCTCGTCGAGCAGCAGCACCTCTGGGCGCTGCAGAAGAAGCCTGGCGAGAGCCACGCGCATCTGCCATCCGCCGGAGAGGGTCCGCACCGGACGATCGAAATCCGCCTCGCGGAACCCGAGCCCGGTCAGGACCTGATGGACCTGCCGCTCGATCTCGTAGCCTCCATGCTGGCGGAAGAGATGGTCGAGCCGCTCGTGTTCGGCGAGGAGCGACTCCGCCTCCTCCGCGCCGTGGGAGAGCCGGGACTCGATCTCCTCCATGCGCCACTTCCAGTCGAGGACCTCGGCGAAGGCGCGACGCGCTTCTTCGAGCACGCTGCCCGGCCCCGTCCGGAACCCGAACTGAGGGAGATACCCCACACGCTGATCGCGGGGCGCGGCGATGAACCCCTCGTCGGGGGACTCCTCCCCGGCGACCATCCTCAGGAGGGTCGATTTCCCCGTTCCGTTGCGTCCGATCAGACCGACGCGGTCGCTGTCACCCAGAAACCAATCGACGCTGTCGAAGAGCAGCTGACCCGCGAAAGACTTCTGAAACTTCTCGATCCGGAGCATGCGAGTTCCTTCACAATCCGCATCCCGTGTTGTCGTCCCGGTTTGGCGGCTGATATAATAGAGGGTGATTGCATCCCCATACGGGTCCGACCGACGGACCCCGATCATTCGACCGTACGCAGACCCTTTCGTCCAGCGAGATTCTCGCAGGAGGGCCTGAATGTTCCAGAGGGGCAGCCTTGTCGTAGCAGCCTTCGCAGCAGTCTTCGCGGTTCTCGGAGTGGCGGTCGCGCTCGCTCCCGCGCGGGCCGGCTCCTTCGACCAGGAGTTCGCCAATCGGGCTTCCGCCGCATCCGCGGAGGAGTTCGTATCGGGGCTCGTCATGATCCAAGAGCAAGTCGATCTGCCGCTCGTCGAGCGGGAGATGCGAAACCTTGGCCTCCACTCCCGCTGGCGCCGCCATGAGTTCATCGTCCGCCGGGCGCAGAACCTCTCGAAAAACTCCCAGAGGCCGATCGTCCGGGAGCTGGAGGCATGGAAGCGCCAGGGTCTCGTTCGCGACTTCCAGACCTTCTGGGTGACGAACATGATCGCCGTCGAAGCCGTCCCATCGGTCTTCGACCGGCTCGTCGCGCGCCCCGATGTCGGCGTGGTCTACGCCAATTCGGAAGTCACCCTTCGCGAGGGTTGGGAGGAGCCGCCGGTTCGCACTGAGGGAGATGGAGAGGGCGAGGTAGAGGGGCTGCGGGTCCTGCCCGACAACCTGATTTGCGTCAACGTGCAACCGGCATGGGATCTCGGGTACGACGGGACCGGGACCCTCGTGGCGACCTTCGACTCCGGGGCCGACGGGAATCATCCTGCCTTCGCATCGCGCTGGCGTGGCGCGCAGCCCGGCGTCGAGTGGTGGGAAGCCTGGAAGGATCCGTACACGAACTCCCAGTTCCCGTTCGACTCCGGGACCCACGGCACTCACGTCCTCGGGATCCTGACCGCCGATCCTCCGGTGGGAAATCCGATTGGAGTCGCCCCCGGCGCGCTCTGGATATCCGCGGGGATCCTGATCCAGTGGAACGTCCAGAAGGTGATCGAGTGCTACGAATGGGCGATCGATCCAGACGGCGACCCGACGACGATCGACGATGTTCCCGATGTCATCAACAACTCCTGGGGAACCTCCGCCAACTGCGATCAGACCTTCTGGAACGCGATCGACCTGGTTGAGGCCGCAGGGATCGTCAACGTCATCTCGGTCGATAACAGCGGCCCTGGCTACGCAAGCGTCAACAGCCCTGAGAGCCGCGCGCTGAACCCCACGGTCAACTTCGGCGTCGGCAACGTCGATCCCCATCAGCCGGAGTACCCGATCGCATACTCCAGCGGACGCGGCCCTTCCCCCTGCGACTACACCTCGATCAAGCCGGAGGTGACGGCGCCGGGCACGGTGATCTACTCGACTCTGCCCAACAACGGATACGGCAACAAGAGCGGGACCTCCATGGCGAGTCCTCACGTCTCCGGGGCGGTGGCGATTCTGCGCCAGGTGAATCCGGACATCTCGGTCGACGAGGTGAAGACCGCGCTCATGGCCACGGCATTCGATCGCGGAGTCACGGGTGAGGACAACGACTATGGCTGGGGGATCATCGACATCGGCGCGGCGGTCGAGTACGTCCGCAACTCGATCCCGATGTACCCGCCCAGGAATCTGTCGGCCGCGGTCGCCACGGATTCGGTCTCTCTCAGCTGGCAGCCCCCCGTCGCGATCAATCCAGGCAATCCACTCGTGGCCTACAGGATCTACCGGGCGGCCGAGGACGACTCCTTCCCGCTAGAGCCGATCGCGGAGGTCGGCCCTCTCGACCCGACTCCCGATTATCGGGATACGGGTCTGTCCAATGGCGCGTACCGCTATGTGGTCACATCGCGATTCCAGCAAGGCGAGAGCGGCCCGTCGAACGAGGTCGAGGTGACGATCTCATTGCCGAAGTATCCGCCGCGCGCGCTGACGGCCGTGGCTCATGCCGATACGGTGAGCCTCGCCTGGGAACGCCCCGATCCAATCCATCCTTCGAACCCGCCCCTCGCCTATCGCATCTATCGCGAGACGTTGGGCGACACGCTCCCCGCAGCGCCGGTCGCCGAGATCCCCGACTCGCTCCCGCACGTCTACGACGACGCCGGACTCGATTATGGGGGATACCGGTATCTCGCCACAGCGCTCTACGAGAACGGCGAGAGCGATTCCTCGAACGCCGTGGAAGTGACGATACCCTTCCCGAAGCCTCCGCCGCGCGATCTGACGGCCGTGGCGCACACCGACACGGTGAGCCTCGGATGGGAGCGGCCCGACTCGATCCACGAAGAGAATCCCCCGCTCGCCTACCGCCTCTATCGGCAAGCCGTCGGCGACACCTTGCCCGCGGGGCCGATCGCGGAGATCCCCGACTCGCTGCCGCGCGCCTACGACGATCTCGGCCTGCCGTACGGGGGCTACCGGTACACGGCGACCGCGCTCTACGAAAACGGCGAGAGCGGACCGTCGGACGAAGTCGAGGTCATGGTCACCGCCTTGACGAAGAATCCGCCGCTCAATCTGACCGCAGCGGCCCACTCCGACACGGTGAGTCTCGCCTGGGACCCTCCCGATTCGACCCAACCGCCCAATCCGCCGCTCGCTTATCGGCTGTATCGGGATATCGTCGGCGACACCTTGCTTGCGGAACCGATCGCCGAGATCCCCGACTCGCTGCCGCATGCCTACGAGGACATCGGCCTGTCGAACGGCGTGTACCGATACTCGCTGACCGCGCTCTATGGAAACGGCGAGAGCCCTCCAACGAGCGAAGTCGAGGCGACGATCTCCTTGCCGAAGAACCCGCCGCTCGACCTGGTCGCCTCGGCGGTGTACGACACGGTGAGCCTTGGGTGGGACCGGCCCGATCCGATCCACGCGTTGAATCCCCCGCTCGCCTACCGAATCTATCGCCAGAGTATGGGGGACTCGCTGCCCGCGGCGGCGATCGCCGAGATTCCCGACTCGCTGCCGCGCGCCTACGAAGACATCGGAATGGCGAACGGCGACTATCTCTATTCGGCGACCGCGCTCTACGAGAATGGTGAGAGCGACCCCTCCAACGAGGTTGAGGTGACGGTCTTCTCGCCGCCCAAGTTTCCGCCGCGAAACCTGACGGCCGAGGCGCACACGGACACCGTGAGACTCGCATGGGATCCTCCCGACTCCATCCACCCGGAGAATCCCCCGCTCGCGTATCGGATCTACCGGCAAGCCATCGGCGATTCGCTGCCCGCCGAGCCGATTGCCGAGATCCCCGACTCCCTTCCCCACGCCTTTGATGACATCGGGCTGGCTTACGGCACCTACCGCTACTCGGCGACGACCCGCTACGCGAATGGCGAGAGCGAGCCCTCGAACGAGGCGGAGGTCCTTCTGCGCGATCCCGCGGGAGCGCCCGATCTGGCGCTGGGCGCCGGCCCCTCACTTCGGGTCTCTCCCAACCCCTTCAACCCGGCCGTCCTCGTGCGCTATCGACCCGGGGGGCCCGGCAACGTCCGACTTGCGATCTACAACCCAGGCGGCGCCCTGGTCAGGACCCTGCAGCGGGGTCGATCGGCGGCCGCGACGGAGGAATCGGTCGTCTGGGACGGCACCGACGAGGACGGACGGCCGGTGGCGAGCGGCGCATACTTCGTTCGACTGGAGCATGCGACCGGATCGCTCTCGAAGCGCGTGATCCTCCTCAAGTAGGCGGACTCGCTGCGCCCGTATCCAAGCGGCCGGTCCGGGAACGCCCGGGCCGGCCGTTTGACCGGATGCTACCGGATCAACACCATCCGTCGGCTTTCTGAACCCGTCGGCCAAGTGCGTCGGTACCAGTAGATCCCGCTCGCGACCCGTCTTGCTCCAGCCCGCCCACCCCACTCCAACCTGTGCTGGCCGGAGGGAAGCGGACCTCTGTGCACGGAGGCCATACGCCGCCCGGCGGCGTTGTAGATGCTGAGATTGACCAGCTCTGCCCGAGCGAATTCAAGAAGGGCCTCCTGGCTGCCCCTCGTGGGGGTCGGTCGGAAGGCCGCTAACTGCGTAAGCTTCGGCCGCTCCTCTACAGCTCGTTGATTCTCGCCTCCCCCCTCGTCTTACCGCCACGGTCCTCCCGGCTGCAACCAGCTCTACCGGAACAGCCAGCGCATCTTGCCCCAGCTCAGCGCTTCCGTGGCGATATCGACGCATCTGAGGCCGCGGGCGCCAGTCACGCCGCACTCCATTCCGCCATGCTCACCCGCCAAGCACAGGGAACCCTCCAGCAAGCCTACATCACCATTGTCCGGATCGCAGAAGAGCGGGCCCTCGGAGAAGCTCCCATGAATCGGCAGATTGTCACACCACCAGCCCCTGTAGTCCCCGAGCTCATTGCCCCATACATCGCAACACTCCAGCGACTTGACGTTGAAGTCACGTTCCACGCCATAGCCGTTGATCGTCCCCGCGATGATGCGGTGGGACACGGCACCTGCCCAATCACCCATGTTGTCTGCCAGAGTACTCCCGAACCCACTGCGAACCTCGTTCCGGAACAGCGTACAGCGATGCATGCTGTGAACGATCGTCGCCGATACAGCCGCCCCATCATCCGACTTATTCCCGATGAAGATGTATTCCTCCATTGTGAAGTTTGCGGATCCCACGCGAGCGGGCGATCCGTGCGTGCTTGCGCGGGTCGGAGGGGCGGAGTCTGCCCGATCGGAGTCTCCGGGAGGGAGGAGGGGGTCGAGGGAGGGGAAGTTCCGCTTTCAGGAGAGCACGGGGATCGGTTCATTAGCCGGTGGCGAGGCGCGAACCACCTGGATGTTCGAGGCGCAGCCCCTCTATACCCGGTGACACGCGATCGTGAGGGGGCCGGTTTGGTGCCTGAGGGGGGGCTTGAAATATCTTATCGGCCAGAAACAGCCACGCGAGGAGGAGAATGATCACCGGGTGCGGCGGCTTCGGTGGGTGCGGCGATGATCTTGGCATGGCTCTGCCGGGCGTTTTCTTCATGCCTGGGCCTCCCGACAAGGATGGTACACCTTAGGGGAGCGGCGTCCCCAATCACGGGCGATCCGGGCTCATGGAGAGGAAGATGGAGGGACACAGTGGAACGGCCACTGCTGAACGACAAGGACGAATACCCGAGCGACGAGGTGCTGGCCCGCGTCCTGGGGAGAGGCAAGCCCGCCTGGGATGCCTTCACCGCCCGCCTCGCAACCGAGTTCCCCGATGCCACCATCGAGTGGCGCTTCTACAACGATGGCAAGTCGTGGCTCGGCAAGCTCGCGCGAAAGAAGAAGACCATCTGCTGGGTATCGATCTGGGATCAGTTCTTCAGGACGACGTTCTACTTCACCGACAAGAACGACCAGGGCATCGCGCGATTGCCCATCGCCCAATCGCTGAAGGATGGGTATCGCGCCGCTCAGAATGCCGCCGGCAAGCTGAAGCCGCTCTCCATCGAGACAAAGCGCGGCAAGGCGTTGGAGGATATCTTCGTCCTCATCGGATACAAGATCGCTCTGAAGTGACGGGATCTGGAACCCCGACGGAGGCCGCGGCCACCTCCCCGCGCGTGCCCCTGCCGGCGGCATTGATCCCGGATCCCGGAGTTGATACCTTGGCCAGTTCGCATCAGAACGAGGGGCGTTGGGTTGGAGAATGACTGTGCCAGCGCTGGCTCCCCCTGTGGAGCCGAGTTGGAGGAATGACCATGCCCACTCTCTCGAACTCGAAGATCGTCCCGTGCATCTGGTTCGATGACCAGGCCCAAGAGGCGGCGACATTCTATGCGCGCACCCTCCCCGGCGGTCGCACCAACGCCGCATCCCATTATCCGGAGACCGCCGAAAACCCGAGCGGCAAGCCGCGCGGGAGCCTCCTGACTGCCGAGTTCGAGGTCGCCGGCCAGCGATTCACCGCGCTCAACGGCGGGCCGATGTTCGTGCTCAATCCGAGCATTTCCTTCTTCATCCAGGTCGGAACGACCGAGGAGGTCGATCATCTCTTCGCCGCCCTGGCCGAGGGGGGCGAGGCGCTGATCCCAATTGATTCCTATCCATGGAGCGAGCGTTACGCCTGGGTGAAGGATCGTTTCGGCGTCTCGTGGC
This sequence comes from Candidatus Eiseniibacteriota bacterium, assembly GCA_034679345.1. Classification (GTDB taxonomy): domain Bacteria; phylum Eisenbacteria; class RBG-16-71-46; order CAIMUX01; family VGJL01; genus JAXDAY01. Next base: position 98,785 of record JAXDAY010000004.1, on the reverse strand, counting down.
AGCCGATCAAGACCAACGGCGCGCAGGGCGCGCCGGGCGGCGGGGCGGCGACCATCGCGCCGTGCCTCATGTTCGCGGGGAAGCAGCACGGAAGGGCGGAAGAGGCGATGCGCTTCTATGCGGGCGTCTTCCCCGATGGTCGCATCGAGACCGTCGAGCGCTACAGCGGGGACGAAGGCCCTCCCGGGACCGTGAAGCACGGGCGATTCCGCCTGGCCGGCCAGGAGATGGTCGCCATGGACAGCCACGTCGCGCACGACACCACATTCAACGAGGCGCTCTCGTTGATGGTCATGTGCAAGGACCAGGATGAGGTGGACCGCTACCGGGATGCGCTCGGGGAGGGCGGCGAGCACGGGCCTTGCGGCTGGTTGAAGGACCGTTTCGGCCTCTCCTGGCAAGTCGTGCCGTCGATGATCGGCCAGTGGCTCACCAGCAAGGACAGCGCGGCGCGCGACCGCGCATTTGGCGCGGTGATGCAAATGTCAAAGCTGGACATTGCGGCGATCCAGCGAGCATTCGCGGGGCGCTAGGAAGGCGAGTGCCGCATCAACCCGGCCGCTCCTTCCGCACGGAGCGATCGAAGTCCTCGAGGGTGGCGAACTCGCAAAGGCTCACCGACTGCTCGCCCAGCCACTCCCGGATCCGGGCGTCGAACACCCCGGCTTGGTTCGCCAACTCGCTCAGGTCGCCATCCGCAAACCGCATCAAATCGGGCAGTCCGATCTCCCGATAAAACGATGCAAACTCACTGTATAGGTTGAAGTCACCGTGTCCGGCACCGCTGCGCAGAGCCGAGAGCATGAGGCTCTGGTCGAACTGCGCGAACCATGCGGCCCGACTCGCGTCAACCCGCAAGGCTCCCTCGCACGCCGTCAGGATCTTCCCGAGCCCAGCCTTGGTCTCAGGGTATGACTCCCGGAACCGAGCTTCGACCGACGGCACGGCGGGAGGCAATGATGACTGGAACGCGCAGAGGACCGACCGCGTGTCCATCACCAGGCGCTCCGCGGCGGCAGCGATCCGAGCGGGGTCGGGGGATGTGCTGATTGTGATGATCGGCGAGTTCAGCTCGGCGGGTCTGATCGGGAGCAAAGCCAGCTGCTCGAGGAAGCCTTTCCCCCCTTGGTCGACGAGCGTCTGATTTGCGAGTGCGAGACACTCCCCGACGGCCAAGATCAGCTTCCACCCAGCGTGTCTAGCATCGCTCACGCCACCACCGCCGGTGGCCGCCAGGCGCACGTTACCCAGGTGTGCCAGGACGGTCTTGAACTCGTCCAAAGCCCGGCGAATCATCTGCGGGCGGGCTTCGGGTTTCTGCAAGTCCAGAGTTCGTTGCTTCAAGCCGGCGAAGCGCGAAGCGGATTCACTCGAGCGGGCATGGAGCAAGTTGGCATGGTGGACGATGCCCGCGAATCTCGACCAGCCGCCATTGCGTCCGCTCGCCCATGCCTCCAGCCGCTCCCATGGGACGGCCCAGAAATCGAACAGGATCCCCTCGATCAGGAACGTGTGCCCGGCGGGCGGATTGCGGCCCTCCGCCGGCGTGTAGAAGATGTCAAAGTCCGAACGTGCGTTGGGCGTGCCCTTGGCGTAGGAGCCGTAGTAGGCGATGAGGTCCACCTCGTCTCCATAGGTCTCGATCGTGCGCGCCACGAGGAGATCGGCCACTTTGAATACATCCACCATCGGCGGCATCCTTTCTGGAGGACACGGTTGCTCAATCCCCCCCGCCCACTCGTTTTAAGAGATATAGTCCCGATGAATGCCTGCATCTCAGGGTGTCCTGCTCCGATGATATGGAACGACGCCGAGTCAAGCACACACTTGCCCGCGCTGCCGCAGCCCCGATGATGGTCGCCACCGGCCACATGCTGCGCTACGGTGTGGAATACCAGGATCTCGGGAGCGATCACTTCGATCGTCACGATCGAGGAGGGCGATCGCAGGATCGATCAGCGCGTGGACCTTGGACCGGGAGCCCCCCGGGTGGCCGCGCTGGCGGTTGTTCACATCATGTCGATGAACTGGTCGACGATGTCGGCGACCTTGTCCCACTGCGCATAGTGCGCGGCCGCATCGCGGTGGATCTCTTCGGCTCGGCTCATCCGTGCACGGCTCCTTGATCGGTTCGTGGAATCCCAATGGGGGCTGGTTCGAGAAGTACGGGGCTGTTTGTCACAGGGGCCGGGGGAGGGTCAAGGCGGGGGGGCTGCACTCACTCCGCGGGGCCATGTCCAGCGTCACGAGGGCCAGGTCGAATCGAGGGCTGGCGACAGCACGCACCGGTGATTCCACCACAGAGACTGGAGGAAACTGATTGACAGTTGCACTGGGGGGGGTATCCTCTTGCCCGTCGGTTCTGGTGCGACCCGCGGCGCAGTTGGGGCGGCCCGCGGAAGTGACCTGAGGTGGCCGATGAGAAGACCTCAAGACTCCGTCTGTTCCGTCCAATCGATTCGCGGTGATCCGCAAGCCGCCGCGACATCGCGCCTGCCTCGGCGCTGTTCATCGAGTCGCCTCACTCCAGCTTCCCGACAATGCTTCGTTCCCGATCGCAGTGTTTCCGCAATGAAAGTGGGCCTGTCCAGCACCAGAGCGGAGGTGTCCACGTCAAATGCACGCCTCTGCCTGATCCCAACAGACCCGAATCAATGCTACAGCGGACAGGCCCATCGATCAACTCCGGTCGCTCCCTGCTCGGATCCCCTGTCAGGGGGCGACTGGGGTGTGACCCACGCCGTTCGAATGGCGGCGCACAGAGGAGGGTCCTATCCGTGAAGCGAAAGATTCAATCGAGGTCCAGGGCAGGGTGGCGGGCGTTCGTGTGGGTCGCGGGGAGCGCGTTGCTCTGCGGTGCATTGGCGGGGATGCTGGCAGATGACACTGATGCCACCCCGAATTGCAGACAGGTCAGCAGCGCATGGTGTCTTGGGGGAGACAACTGCAGCAAGGAGATCGTTTGGGGACCGTGTGTCAATGGCGTGAGGTTCTGGTACTGCCGTTGGTATGGAGATCCGCCGTGCGAGGAGGCGACCGGCCCAGTGGACTACTGCCACTGCGACAACACTCCCGGGTGCGACTGCCTCCTCGAGGGCGCGCCGATCACCCTGGCGGACGGCACGGCGAAGCCGGTGGAGAAGATCCAGGCCGGCGACCGCGTTCTCTCGTATGACGAGATCACGGCCACTTCGCTGCCTGCCGAAGTGGTCCGCGTCCACGCCCCCTACACAGTCGACCACTACTAGGTCATCAATGGGAAGATCCGTGCGACAGAGAATCACCCTGTGCTGAGCCGGGGTAGGTGGGTCGCGGTCGGGGATCTCTCCGCTGGCGATCTCCTCACCGGGCCCGACCGCGCCGTGATCCCTGTCTTCTCGATCGAGAAGATCGAGGCCGAGGCGACCGTCTACAACATCCAGGTCTCGAGCGGAGTCTACGTCGCCCACGGGATTATCGTGCACAACAAGGAGGACTGCCTCGAGTACATGCAGTACTACCCGTACTGATCACGGGACTTCGGAGAGCCTGCGAAGCGGGGCCTGGTGATCCCAGCGGAGGAAGCTCTCCGCCACTCAATTGATGGGAGCCCCTCATGAGAAGACCCATCCTGTGGATCGGCATGCTGCTGATCGCTATCGCCGCCTGCGGGGACGACAAGGCGAAGCTCGGGATCGAGACGATTCCGCCGGAGCGGATTGACGATCTCGTGCTCGAGAAGCTTCCGGGTCGACAGGTCCGCCTTGGATGGACGGCACCTGGGGACGACGAGGACTGGGGGCGTGCGGCGGTCTACGACATTCGCTTTTCATCCTCGACCTTGACGGAGCAGACCTGGGACTCGGCATCAGTGGTGGCCGATCCGCCCGTCCCAGCCCCTGCAGGGGAGCGGGAGCGATTCGTCGTGGAGCTGCCGGATGGGTCTTGGCGCCTCGCGATCCGGGCGGCGGACGAGGTGCCGAACTGGTCAGGCATCTCGAATGTCGTGGAGTGCGAGATCGAGGACAAGATCCCTCCGGCGGCGGTGGGGAATCTCATCGTGTCGCACTACACGACGCGCAGCGCCACACTCACCTGGACGGCTCCTGGCAACGACGGAGACGCGGGACGGGCGGCGGCATACGACTTGCGGCGGTCGGGAGATCCGATCACGGAGGAGAACTGGGATGAGGCTGCTCGGATCGATGGGATTCCCCCTCCGGGGGAGCCGGGCAGCCTGGAGTCACTCACGGTGGAGGAGTTGGTCGAGAACGAGACCTATCACTTCGCGTTGAAGACGGGGGACGATCGGGAGAACTGGTCCGGCATCTCGAACGATGCAAGTGTGTTCACGGCGGATGTGATCCCGCCGAACCCGGTGAGAGACCTGTCCGCGACATCCCCCTCGGAGGATCGGATTGTTCTCCAGTGGACCGCGCCGGGAGATGACGACACGCTCGGACAGGCGGCGGTCTATGACCTGCGCTACGCGCTGGCGCCTCTGTCGGAAGATTCCTGGGATGGCGCGATCCGAATCGAGGGACTTCCTGCGCCTGCGCCCGCGGGGGCGGCGGAAGAATTCGAGATCGTGGCGCCCGAGAGCGGGCAGATGTACTACATCGGCCTGAAGTCGGCGGATGATGCGTCGAACTGGTCTTATCTGTCACGCGTGGCGACGGCATATCCGGGGGCGAATGCCCTGATGCGGCTGACTTATAGCAGCACCCGATACGGTGCGGAGTATCCGGACTGGTCTCCCGATGGCCAGCTGATCGTATTTTCCGCGGACTGGGAACCGAGCAGTGACGCCCGGGTCCGCCATCTCTATACGATTCCCGCGGGGGGCGGGACAGTGACGCGCCTCACCGAGCTTCCGCTCGGCGGCATTATGCCTAAGTGGTCACCCGATGGCAGCCAGATCGCGTTCAGGGCATGGCGAGATGACTTCCCACACACAGTCGTGGATCTAGCAGTGATGGATGCCTTGCCCGGAGCCGCTGTCCGTACACTTGTTGCAGGGGGGCGGACCATCATGCTGTCAGGACCCGTCTGGTCTCCCGACGGATTGAGGATTGCGTATTATAGTTGGACGTTTGACTATCCCAACCCGCTCGACAGCGTCATGTGGGCGGTTCCAGCCGGAGGCGGATCTCCTGAGGTCTTGGTGACGGGAGGGAATTGGAACTTCGGACGGATGGATTGGTCGCCCGATGGGGCACAGATTGTCTATGGCAGCGAGCAGAGCGGGAACTGGGAGATCTGGGTAAAGGAAATCGTAGGGGGGATCCCGGTTCAGTTGACGCAAGATCCCGCGGTGGATGCCGGCCCCGCCTGGTCTCCCGACGGTCAGTCCATCGCCTTTTCATCGAATCGGAGTGGCAGCGTAGATCTCTGGCTCATGTCCGCTACTGGAGAGAGCCCGGTGCGACTCACCTCCGATCCGAATGGAAGCGAATCGGGTCCTTCCTGGTCTCCGGACGGGACGGCGATCACCTTCACCGCAACGAGAGACGGCAAGAGCGATATCTGGGTGCTCCGGCTGCAGTAGCTGTGCGGGGGTGTGACCTCGGGTGGTGAACCGCCCCGGGATTCCCGGAGGCTCCATTTGATGAGAGGACTCAGCGGTCGGGCGATCCTGAGCGCGCTCTCCCGACGGATCACAGTCCTGCGGCTCCGCCCGGGGCGCTGGCGCAACCCGCGAATATCAGCGTGGCTCGTCGTCGAGGCGCCCGGCCTTCCTGCTCATCCCAAACCTACGTGGAAGGGCGACCCCCTCTCTTGGGAGAAAGGAGATCGCCCCACTGAATCAATGCCTTGACTCAGCGTCATTCCATATCAGCGAAGGACGACCACCCGGCGGGCGGGTCCCCCTTCCAGGCGGACGAAGTAGAGCCCGGCGGCGACCCGATTTCTCGCGTCGTCCCGGAGATCCCACCGCGCGAGCCCGATCCCGCCGGCCTCCGGCGAACCGTGGATCCGCGCGACTCGTCGACCGGTGACCGCAAAGATCTCGATCTCCGCCGTTCCGCCCCGAGGCCAGGCGAAGGGGATCGCCAGTTCGGCCGAACCGATCGGATTCGGAAACGGAGTCGCGAGCGCCGCGACCTGAGCATCCTCGACGAGAACTCCGAGCGGGCCCTCGCGGATGACAAGCTGGCCAGTGAGCAGCTCGAGATCGAGGTAGTAGCGATACTCCCCGGCCCGCCCCGGGTGATCCCGCCAGGCCGAGACTGACGGGAGCAGGGTCCCTTGGTGGATGAGGCCCGGCTCTCCGCCGTCCTCCTCCCGGAGGATCCGGACGCCGGTGACGGCCTCGGTGCGGAGGCTCCACCACAGATCCACCGTGCCGGCCGGACCGGACGAGGCCTGGAAGGCCGAGAGCAGCTCCGCCGGAACGACGATCAAGTCCACGCGCCGATCGATCCTGCGATCGCCTTCCTCGATCGTGACGAATCCCCGGACGACCGAACCCTCCGGCCCGCCCGTGAGCCCGGCCCGCCCGAGGGCGAGCAAAGTCGAGTCGCCCGGGGCAACGGGTGGCAGCGCCACCGCGAGGCTGTCCAGCAGCTCGAGCCGCGGATCGTGGGAGGAGGGCGTGATCTCTCCCGCGCTCGAGGCTCCCCGCCCCTCGTTACGAATCCAGAGGCTCAACTGCCCCACTTCGCCCCAGTTCGGATTCCCATCGCCATTGCCTTCGACGGAATCCTGCCACGCGAATCCGGCGACGACGAGGCGGGCCGTCTCGATCCCCAGAGCCGCGAGGCCGTTCGCGATCCCCCAGCCCGAGGCGTTCGTCGGGTTCGCGCTCATCGATGCAGTCCGTCGAAGGGAATGCAGAAGGCTGTCGGGGCCCCAGTCCGGGCGGGCCTCGAGGAGCTGCGCCGCGAGACCCGCGATGAGCGGCGTCGAGAGTGAGGTGCCGTTGACGCGGCCGTAGACGTTCGGGCTCGCGGCCTGGGCGCAGTGGGTCCCGACCCCCATGGCGCAGAGGTCGGGCTTCACCCGTCCATCCCCCGTCGGGCCGCGGCCGCTGAAGAGCGCCACGCGTCCGAGCCGGTCGACGGCCCCGACGCCGCAGACCCGCTTGCCGTCCGCGGGAGCCACGATGGAGCTCTCTCCAGGGCCCTCGTTCCCCATCGCGGTCACCACGAGCATCCCTCGCTCGGCTGCGATGTCGGCGGCGATCGAAATCGGGATCGTCGCGCCGTCGAGCTCCCCGTCCGAGTAGAAGTCGCCGTTGTCGAACTGCCGGTAGCCAAGCGAGGTCGAGATGATCTCGACCCCGAGCGAGTCGGCCCATTCGAGGGCGGCGATGTAGTTGTCCTCCTCGAGGTGGACCTCGCGGGAGACATCCTCGGTCTTGGCGAGGACGAAGCTCGCCGCATATGCGGCCCCGATCAACTTGCCCGGGGCGTATCCCCCCAGGGCGGACCAGGTGTAGGTGCCGTGATCGTTGGAATAGGGCGAGTCATCCGGATCGCCCGGATCATACTGGGTCTCGTCGTCGTCGTGGACGAAGTCGCGCTCGGCGAGGAGGTCGAGGCCGCTCAGGCTCGCATGCTCCTTGTAGAATCCGCCATCGAAGAGAGCGACCATCACCCCGGCGCCGCTGTAGCCGAGCGAGTGGAGATCGGTCGCCCCGATCATCTCGAGCTGATCGAACGCAGGCCCGTAATCCGCGCCGCGCAAGGACGCGGGATCTTCTCCTCCCATCGATGGACGCCCCCCGGGACGATCGCTCGGGGCCTCGACGCTCTCGATCGAGGCCTGCGCGCGATCCCGGATCAGGCGCGCGACGGGTCGCACGGCGCGCACCCGCGGGTCGAGGGCCAGTTCGCGAGCCTGCCCGGCGCTCATCCGGACCGAAGCGGCGCGCAGCCAGCGCGAAATGCGCCTCACCTCGAGACCGCGCTCGCGAATCGGCGCGAGGCTCGACTCGCTCACGGCGCGATCACGCGGATCCTCCCCCGGGCTCAGGCCCGACTTCGCGAGCCGGTCGATCGCACGGCGCGAGAGGGCAAGCGGCGAAGCAGCGCTCTCCCGGGCGAGGTAGACCCAGTAGAGCCCCTGCCTTCCACCGGACGGGAGAGCGGCCGTTGACGGCTCGCCGCAGACGGCCGCCCCGACTGCGAGGCAGGCGCCGACGAGCCAGATGATCCGTGGCTTCATCTCAACTCCCCGAGGTCTTCATGCGATCGCCCCCGCGACCAGCCGCCGCGCGGGCTGATCATACGCCACCCCGGCCATTCCGCCGGCGACTCTCACCGGGCGGCCTCCAGGAACTTCCCGAACGCCGTGAGGGCCGCGGCCACTTGTTCCGGCGGGCCGCCCACCGCGATGCGCACACGATCCGGCCTCTGGAAGAACCGGCCCGGCACCAGCACGACGTTCGCCTCCTCGCGCGCCCGTCGGCAGAGCGTCTCCGCGTCGGGAATCGATCCGAACGGCGCCACGCGCGGGAAGGCGAGGATGCCGCGCTCGGCGAGCCCCCCCTCGAAGATCGCCCAGCGATCCAGGAAGGTTGCGAGAAGCCCGCGATTCTCCTTGAGCCGCGCCTCCACCAGACGCTTCCAGCGGGCCATCTTCGCCTCGTCCGAGAGAAGGCGCTCCGTGAGACTCTCGGTGATGTAGGGATGAACCACGCCGAGATTGTCGTTCAGTCGGCGGGCGGAGTCGATCAGATCGCGCGGTCCGACCGCCCAGCCGGCCCGCAGGTGGCTCAGCCCGAAGACCTTCGTCAGGCTCGATGTCACGACGATCGAATCGCTCTCGTGGGCAGCGCAGCCCGGGGGCTCCTCGAGCAGGATCTCGCGGTAGGCCTCGTCGACGAAGAGGATCCCCCCATGGGCCGCGCACGCTTCGGCCAGGGCGCGCATGAGATCGGGGGCGATCTCCCCTCCGCTCGGATTGTGGGGATGCGTCACCACCGCCGCGCGCCACCGCGTCCCGCGCCCGTTCCTCAACGCATCGAGGAGCGCTTCGTATCCGCCTGGGCCGTCGACCGCGACCGGACGGATCCGCGCGCCAAGGGCCGCGAGGGCGCACCGGATCGGCTCGTAGTGCGGCTCCTCGATCAGGACCGGGTCGCCGGGGCGGATCCAGGCGGCGTAGACGAGGAAGTTCGCGAGACTCGCCCCCTCGCCCAGCAGGATCCGCTCCGCATCCAGACGGTAGCGCCGCGCAATCGCCTCGCGCAGCGCCGGCAGGCCGTCCTCGTTCGTCGTCTCGCCGATGAGATCGAGGACGCGGAAGTCCAGATCAGCCGGAGGAACGAGGTCCCGGATTCCGCTGGATCCCAGATTGTGGATCCCCGGGCTCTCCATGTGGGACTTCGCCCAGCTCATGTAAGGAACCGGCTGCAACCGCACGCTCCCCTCCCATCTTGAGCCGCTCCCCGCGCACGCGCCGGGATCGTGGTCTCGCCCGGTGACGGAACCCCGGTAGATGGTAGCCCCCCTCCGCTCGAGTCCGCAAATGGCAGGCGGCGCCACGATCAAGCGCCGGAGGCGATCTCGAGGAGGAATGCGCCGAGAGTCTCGTTGAACTCCCCGGCCGCCTCCAGGTTGGCGAGATGCCCCGCGCCATCGAGGAGGGCGATTCGCGAGCCGGGGATCGCCGCGCGCATCCTCTCCGACTCCGCGGGTGGAGTGAGCGCGTCCTCCCGGCCGCACACGATGAGCGCCGGCACGCGGATCGAGGAGAGCTCGCCGCTTCGGTCGGGGCGGCCGGCCATCGCCCTCAGCGCCGCGACGATCCCCTCCACGGAGGCTCGGGCGATCATTCGCTCCACAGTCGCGACGATCTCGGGCCGCTCGCGCAAGGTCGCCGGCGCCAGGAGCCGCGGCAGCATCGAATCGCGCGCCGCGGCCCACCCCTCCCGCTCCACGCGAACGGCCATCTCATGGCGGCCCCGCCTGCCCTCCGGCGAGTCGGCGCCCGAGCGGGTGTCGGCCAGCACGATCCCGCGCAAGCGATCCGGGTGACGCGAGGCGAAGGCCAGAGCGGCATAGCCGCCCATCGAGCAGCCGCACACGACGGCCGCGCCGATTCCGAGGCGATCGAGGAGGGCGGCGCCGTCATCGGCGATCCGCTCGATCGAGAGCGCATCGGGCGGTGGAGCCGATTCACCGAAACCCGGAACATCGAAGCGGACGGTCCGGTGCCGCGGAGAGAGAAAGGCGACCTGCGGATCCCACATCTCGCGATTCAGCGGGAAGGCGTGGAAGAAGAGGATCGCTTCCCCCCGGCCGGCGTCGTCGTAGGCAATCTCGACGCCGTTGATTCGAGATCTCATTGGCCAGGCCCTCCATGGGTGCGGATCACGACGTAGACGACGATCCCGGTTCCGATCGCGAGCTTGATCCCGGTCGCGGCGACGCGGCCGACGAACGCGCCCCAGCCCGCGCGCGCCCCCTCCCCCGCGGGCCGGCCTCGAAGGAGCTCGCCCGCGATGGCTCCGGCGGCCGCGCCGGCGAATGACCCGAGGAGCGAGCCAATGATCGGGAATGCGAGGGTGCCCATGATGCCGCCGACCAGCCCCCCCGCGAAGGCGCCGATCATCCCATGCTTGCTCGCGCCGAAGCGCCGTGCGGTGAGCGATCCCAGGAAGGCCTCGACGATTTCCCCCGCCACGACGGCGGCCGCCATGATCGCAAGGGCGATCCACCCCACGGCGGTGAACTTCGTGGCGATGGCGGCGACGAGCGCCGCGCCGAGGAGGATGAAGTTTCCCGAGAGCCCGAGCGGGATCGCGATCCACCCCGCGAGCAGGACGAGATCGAGGCCTGCCAGTGCCAGCAGGCGGGGCAGCTCGTTCAACGGACCCGTTTCCTGCGGTTTCGGATGAAGTCGAGCAGGAGGTAGTTTCCCAGGCGATCGGGAGAAGTGAAGTAGGCCCTGCCCCGGTTGCGCTCGGTCAGCTGCTCGACGAACTGCCTCAGGTAGGGGTCGCTGGCCACCATGAACGTTGTGATCGGAATCCTGCGCCGCCGGCAGGCGACCGCCTCGTCGAGGGTGCGGCCCACGATGATCGGATCGAGCCCGAAGACGTTGCGGTAGAGGCTGCCGTCCCCCTTGCGAATTACGGTTGGTTTGCCGTCCGTGATCAAAAAGATCTGCCGGTTCGTCTGGTGCCGGCGCTCCAGGACGCGTCGCGCGAAACGCAGCCCCTCCTGCGTGTTCGTATGAAACGGGCCGGCCTCGATCCGCGGGAGATCTCTGACCTCCACGCGCCGCGCCTCGTCGCCGAAGAGGACGACATCCAGGGCGTCCTTCTTGTACTTCGTCAGGATCAGCTCGGAGAGGGCGAGCGCGACCTGCTTCGCCGGCGTGATTCGATCTTCCCCATAGAGGATCATCGAGTGGGAGACGTCGATCAGGATCACCGTCGCGCAAGTCGAGGAGTGCTCCGTCTCGGCGACCGAGAGATCCTCCTCGATGGGGAGCGTTTCCCCACCATGGGTGCGACGGACCGCGTTCTTGATCGAGTCGGGAAAGTCGATCGAGGCGATGTCGTCGCCGAACTCGTAGGGACGCCGCTCCGGGAGGGGGTCGCGTCCGCCGATCCCTTCATGCGGGGAAGGGTGACCCCCCATCCCCTCGGCCCGCAATCCGCCAAAGATCGCCTCGAGCGAGGAGGCCCGGATCGCCCGTTCTCCCTTCGCGGCGAGGACGCGCCGCGCGCCTTCCCTGCGGATGTACTCCTCGTCCTCGAGCCTCTTCTCGAACGCGTCGAGGTCCCAGTCCTCCGGGAGGTAGCCCCCCTCCTGCAGCGCCCGCATCCACTCCAGGGCGCGCTCTGGATCCCCTCCGCTTCGAAGCAGCAGGTGATTGAAGATCGAGAGCATGTCGCGGAGCCTCTCGATCAGCCGCCGCAGCGAATCGTCGAATGCCTCGAAGCGATAGCGCACGGATCACCCCTCGTCGCTCAGCATGTTGGCGAACATGTCGCTGAAGCGAAGCCCGCCCGAGATCGTCTTGCGGGCGATGAGGCTCGCCTGATGCAGCGACTCGAGCACCCACTCGGCCGCCAGCGGCCGTGCCTCAGGGGAAAGATCGGGCAGGCTCTTCTCCACGAGTCCGATCAGCCCCGGGACTCCCTCGAACGCGCGACGGTAGGCGTCATACGGCATGGCGTCGGCGAGCTCCAGGCTCCGCCCCCTGGCGAAGAAGTCGATGATCTCCCGGTAGGCGGGCGGCGTGACCCGTTCATTCTCGCCCGGCTCGCCGCCGCCCTCCTCCGCGCGACGCCGCCTGCGTCGCTCACCCTTCGGCGAGTAGATCGGAGGGAAGTAGCGGCCGAAGACCTTGAGGATCGCGCGCCCGACCAGCCGGTGGGCGACCGTGACCGGCCCCTCCTGCTCCCCCTCGTAGACCAGCTCGATGCGGCCGGTCACGGCGGGGATCACGGCGGCCAGATCCCCCAGACGCGGGATGCGCGGCTCCTTGGCGCTCGCGAGGCAACGGCGCTCGACCGCGGAGGCGAGCAGCTCGCGCGCCCGGATCGGCAGACGCTGGCTCACCCCGGAGGATTGATCGACGTGATCCGACTCGCGAGCGACGAAGGCGATCTCCTCGACGATCTCCTCGAGGAATCGCGGGATCGCGATTTCCTCGCCCCTCTCCAGCCAGGCCTCCTGCCGGGTGATGCGGATGGCGTCCTCGATCCCCTTCGGGTAGTGGGTGAGGATCTGGCTGTCGATCCGGTCCTTCAGCGGCGTGATGATGTTTCCCCGGTTCGTGTAGTCCTCCGGATTCGCCGTGAAGGTCAGCAAAATGTCGAGCGGGATCCGGACGGGGAATCCGCGAATCTGAATGTCGCTCTCCTCCATGATGTTCAGAAGTCCCACCTGGATCCTCGGCTGGAGATCCGGCAGCTCGTTCAGGGCGAAGATGCCCCGGTTCGTTCTCGGGATGATCCCGTAGTGGATCACCTCCTCGTCGGAGAAGTCGCGGCGGTCGCGCGCGGCCTTGATCGGGTCGATGTCGCCGATGAGATCGGCGATCGTGACGTCCGGGGTGGCCAGCTTCTCCTGATAGCGATCCTCACGGGCGAGCCATGCGACCGGGAGCCGATCGCCCATCTCCTGGGCGCGCCGCCTGCATGAGGCGCAGCCGGGCGCGGCGGGATCGTCGTGCATCGGACAGCCTTCCACGACGGGGATCACGGGGTCGAGCAGCCGCGTGAGCTGGCGGACGATCCGCGTCTTCGCCTGCCCGCGGAGTCCCAGGAGGATGAAGTCGTGCTTCGATAGGATCGCGTGCTCCAGCTGCGGAAGGACGGTCTCCTCGTAGCCGACGATTCCCTCGAGCCACGACGATCCCTCCGCGAGATGTCGGCGCAGGTTGTCGCGAAGCTCCTGCTTCACGCTCCGGGGTCTATATCCGGCGGCGATCAGCTCGCCGCGGGTCCGGGGACGGAGATTCTCATTCATTCGATCGATCTCACCTCCCGCGCGAAGAGCCGATCCGGGTCCAGCCGATCCGGACAGCCTCGCGCCTGGGATCATGATAGAGGAAGGTCCATGCGCGCTTGCGCATCGCTTCCCCGATGGATGCCTCGCTGGGTCGGCCGCACGGGCCGTCGCTTCAGGCGAGCGCACGTCAATCCACTTGTTTGCATCCAATTACGAGATTCATCTCGCGTGAATTCTCGGATACGATCAGCGGACCTCGGGGCCCCGAGCGGATGCGCGGGCCTCCCGGCGGCGGCGAGCCGTCCGAGTCGGGAAACCTCCGCCGCCGGAACGGGTTTCAGGAAACCGCGGAGTAGCCGGCGGGCGGCGGCGTGACGCCCGCGCCCCCACGCCGGGTTGGCGATGGGCTTGATCGGCTCGGACCGCCCTGCCTACCCTGGACGGGGACACGTCCGTCAGGAGGCTTGATTTGAGGATCGAACGAATCCTTCTCACAGGTCTGCTCCTTGGCGCGCTTGCGGGCGTCGCGGCCGCATCCCCCATCCTGCACGTCTCGAGCCGCTCGATCGACTTCGGACGGATCGACCAGTTCCAGCAAGTGCGAGAAATGGTCTTGCTGCGAAACGATGGAACGAGTCCGCTTCGGATCTTGAAGGTCGACTCGGACTGTGGGTGCACGGCCGGGGCCCTCGGCGACTCCGTCGTCGCCCCCGGGCGAGAGGTCTCGATGGAGATCTCCTTCAGCTCGAGGGACTACCAGGGGCCGCAGGAGAAGTCCGTCACCATCAAGACGAATGACCCTGCCGAGCCGACCGTCCGGATCTCCGTGCGCGCCGACGTCGTCCCTTATGTCAAGGTCTCCAGCGAGAGGATCCGATTCCCGACAGTCAAGAAGGGTCAGGGAGCGGGCGAGAAGATTCGCTTCTCCGCCGAGAAGGGATTCGGCCTCACGATCGCCTCGGTGGGCGACGGCGGGGAGTTCGTCACGACCCGTGTCGAACGAGACCCCGATCCCAAGGAAGAAGCCTACTGGCTCCATGTGGACCTCAAAACCGATGCGCCCGCGGGACCCTTCCGCAAGCAGATCGATGTCGAGACCGGCGGGAGGCTCAAGCGAACCTTTCACGTGATCGTCACCGGCCAGATCCAGAGCTACTTCATCCTCCGAGGCGAGCCGCGCGTGGTGATTCCCGCGGTGCCCAAGGGGCAGAGCTCGGTCGCCGAGGCGCTCATCACCTGCGAGGGCAACAAGCCATACGAGCTACTCGCCGTGGAGACCTCCCTTCCCTTCCTCCGCGGCGAGATCGTCAAGAAAGATTCCTCAAACTACTCGGTCCGCATCCAGCTCGCCATCGACGCGCCGGCCGGGCCATTTCGCGGCGGTGTGCGTGTGAGGACGAGCGATCCGAACCAGCCGGTCCTCGAGATGATGGTGCAAGGATTGGTGCGGGGGTAGCGTGCGCCGGATCCTCGGCGAGCTGGTCCTGCTCGCGCTGCTCGCCGTAGCGGCGGCGCTCGCGGCGAACCTGCTTCGAGCGAATCGATTCTCCCTGCGTCTGCCGAAGGGCTTCTACGAGGTCTCATCGGGCGCGCGGCCGGTCCTCCTGCCCCGCGCCCGCGCGCTCTTCGAGGCGGGAGAAACCGTCTTCATCGACGCGCGGTCCGCGGCCTCCTACGAGGAAGGACAGATCCAGGGCGCGTTCAGCGTGCCGTTCGATCGCTGGCGCGAGATCTACCCATCTCTCTCGCCATGGATCGAGAACCAGCCGATCCTCATCTACGCGAGCGGTTCGGAGGTCTCGGCGGCCGACGACCTGGCGGGGGCTCTGATCGGCAAGGGGCACCACGCTCCCGTCTTCGTGCTGATCGGAGGCGTCGAGGAATGGCGCGAGGCGGGCCTCCCCGTGCGGACCGGTCCCGATTCCGTCCTCTCGATGCCGGTCGACGAGGCGTGGCCGGAGGTGGAGTGGTGAGAATCCCGACGCCGATCGCCTGGCTCCTGCGCCTGGCGCTGGCGGCGATCTACTTGATCGCCGCAGTCCCGAAGATCCTCGACCCCTGGGGCTTCGCCCTCGCGATCCGCAACTTCCGCATCTTCCCCCTCGAGATCATCCCCCCGCTGGCGCTCTGGCTGCCGCCCTTCGAGCTGCTCGGCGCCATCGCAGTCGTCACCGGGGTGGCCTATCGCGGCGGCCTTGCCGCCTTGGGGCTTCTCTCCGCGGGCTTCGCGGCGGGAATCGTCTCGGCGATGGTCCGGGGCCTCGACATCGACTGCGGATGCTTCGGCTCCTTGGCGAAGTCGAGCGCCAACCTGCCGCATCTGCTGATGAACCTCGTGACCGCCGCCGCCGCCTTCATCCTGCTCGCATCCGCCGCGAGCACTCGCGGAAGGCGTCGATTGCTGCACTGAGATCCTCGTCGTCGACATCGAGATGGAGCACCGCGCGGATGGCGGTCGGTCCGAACGGCACGGCGCGGACATGGAGGCGCGCGAGCTCCTCGCACCACTTCTCCGGCGTCCCCGCGCTCACTCCGATGCGCAGGATGTTTGTCTCGACATCGGCGGGGTCGATCTCGAGCCCCTCGATCCCGGAGGCGGCCTCCGCAAGGAGGCGCGCGCGACGGTGATCGTCCGCCAGACGATCCCGATGATGGCGCAGGGCGTGGAGTCCCGCGGCGGCAAGGATCCCGGCCTGCCGCATCCCTCCGCCCAGGCGCTTGCGGACGAAACGGGCGCGCTCGACGACCTCCCGGCGCGAGCAGAAGAGCGAGCCGACCGGAGCACCGAGCCCCTTGGAGAGGCAGACTCCGACCGAATCGAACATCGCGGCGTATTCGCTCTCGGGAATCCCCGACGCGACCGAGGCGTTCCAGATCCGCGCGCCGTCGAGATGGACGCGCATGCCCGCTTCACGCGCCGCCTCTACGGTCTCGCGCATCCCCGCGAGGGGCAGGACCCGCCCGCCCGCCCGATTGTGCGTGTTCTCGAGGACCAGAAGCGCGCTCGGCGGGTAGTGGACGTTCGAGGGGCGCAGCGCGGCGCGAAGAGCCGCGGCGGTGACGAGCCCGCGAATTCCGGGAACGGGATGGACGCTGGCGCCGGAGATCGCGGCGGGCCCTCCTCCCTCATAGAGGAAGACGTGGCTCTCCGCCTCGAGGAGGATCTCGTCTCCCGGCCGCGTCCATACGGCGACGGCGAGCTGATTCGCCATCGTCCCGCTCGGGACGAAGAGGGCCGCCTCCTTGCCCAGCCTCTCGGCGACGGTCCGCTCGAGGAGGGCGACCGTGGGATCGTCTCCAAAGACATCGTCGCCGACTTCGGCTTCGGCGATCGCCCGGCGCATCTCCGGCGTCGGCCGGGTCACCGTGTCGCTTCGCAGATCGATCCACTCCTTCATGCCGTCTCCTCCGGGTCGTCGTAAAGGGCTCGCAGCCGCATCCGCAACTCCCGAGCCACCGCACCCCGCTTTCCATCTCCCACCCGCCGGCCATTCCACCGCGTCACGCTGAGGGCCTCCCAGGAGGTGCTCGACACGAAGATCTCGCCGGCCCGATCGAGCTCCTCGGCGCGAGCCTCCACCTCCTCCACCGTGCGGCCTGCGCGCGGGGCGCACTCGATCAGCTTCTGTCTCGTGATCCCGGCCAGGATGCCGACTCCCCGCGATGGCGTGCGCAGCTTCCCCTCCGGCGTCACCCAGAATAGGTTGCTGTGGGCGCCTTCGGCGAGATAGCCGGCCGGGCTCAGGAGGATCCCCTCGGCCGCGCCCGCCTTCATCGCCTCGCGCCGGGCGAGGATGTTGTTCAGGAGGTTGCTCGACTTGATCGCCGGATCGAGGCTCGCCGTCGCATGCCGGGCGATGTGGACGAGAATGGCGGCGATCCCGGCCTCGTAGAACTCATCGCTTGGCTCGGCGAAGGGTTCGATCGTCACGACCCAGGTGGGCGTGAAGCTCGCCTGCTCGTGGGCAAGGCCGGTTCCCCGGGTGACGATGATCCGCATGCGGGCATCCTCGCATGCGTTGCGGCGAAGGAGCTCCCGCAGGATCGAAAGACAGCGGACGGCCGCGTCGCCGAGATCGATCTCGAGCGAGGAGGCCGACCGAAGGAGGCGATCCATATGGTCGCGGAAGAAGAGGATGCGGCCACGATGCGCCCGCAAGGTCTCGTAGACCGAGTCGCCGAACAGGAATCCCCGGTCCAGGACCGAGACGCGAGCCTCCTCCTCGGGCACGTACGAGCCTCGAACGAAGTAGATCAATCTCCCTCCGCGTCGTGCAGCAGCGCCACCTGGAACGGCCGGGGCCCGAGGGATCGTCCCGAGATGAATCCGCCCTCGCGATCCCTCTGCTCGACGCCCATCTCGCCGGCGAGCCAGAGTCTGCCCGATCGCCCGTCCCAGGTGACGCCGCGCACCCCGGGCGCCGCGACGAAGCGGCTCTCCACGAGCCTCGAGTCGAAGCGGACGATGCCGCCCCGGCCCGCGTCGGCGACCCACACGCCGCCGGCGCCGTCCGAGGCGAGATCGGTCGCCGCCACGAGCACGGAATCGGTGCGTCCCATCTGGAATCCCGCGAAGTCGAATCGCCGCAAACGCCCCGATCCAACGTCGAGAATGACGATCCTCGCATCCTCGGTCAGAGCGATTGCGACGGGCCGGACGAAGTCGGTGATCCTCGCCAGCAAGCGATCCGTCTGGTAGAGCCGCGCCTCCCCCGCCGAGCTCACCGTCCAAACCCTCCCCGAGCCGATCGCGAGGATGTCCTCCACCCGTTCGGCGGTCGAGTCGGCCCATGCGACGCTGCCGTCGCGATTGAGCCGCTCGAGGATCCCGCGCGAGAAGGAGGCGACCCAGATCGAACGCCCGTCGGGATCGACCTCCACTGCGCGCGCGCCGACGACGCGGAACCGATTGCGTCGCGTCCCGTCCGGCGCATGCTCGAAGAGGCTTCCCTCGAGGTAATCGACGGACCAGAAGCTCCCCGCGCTGGAGTCGGCCGCGATGTCGAGGAACCAGAGACCCTCCTCCTCACGATCGAGCAGATCGCGTCCGTCCGGGGACATGCGGGAGAGCCCTCCGCCGTCGGTGTCGGCGACCCAGACGATCGCATCCCCGGGCGTGGCGAGATCCTCCGCGCTCGGCCTCATCCCCCCGGACTCGATCTCGAAGTCCGCGCGGTAGGCATAGGTCGTTTCGTTGGCGACCGCGCGGTCGAGGTAGCCGAGGGATGATGGATCAAGCGGCCTCGGTGTCAGGAGAGTCGCGGGATTGTCCCCGACCCGACGATAGAGCCAGACGGCGGCGACATCGCGAATCCCCTGCAGGTCCCAGCGGAGATCAACCTCGCCGTTTGCCGCGCGGGCATCCAGGACCCTGGGGATTCCCTTGGTGTCCGGATTCTCCGGATCGAAGGGGTTGGTCCGATCGCGCTCGACGCAGCCGAGCGAGATGAGGCTCGCGAGGCCGAGCAACGCCAAAAGCCGCAGCTTCATCGCGAGCCGCCTTCCCCAGCGGTCTCCGGATCGGGAAGGATCCAGCTCAGGATGGCCGCGGCGATGCTCACCTCCGCGCCTACCCAGAACGCCGCGGCCCACCGATCCCGGCTTCGCGCCGCGTCGTAATGCCGGCGGATCTCTGCCGGATCCGCCGTGCGGCGGTAGCGGTCGTACGCGTCATCGGCCGAATGCTCGGTCAGGATCCCAGCCGTGGCGAGCGCGGCCGCGAGCCCCGGCATGGCGATCCTGCCCACTTTCCTCCAGGTCGGAGTCCCCCGCGAGTCGCGCGCGCCGAATGGATCGATTCGCATCCGCCACTCCCACCATCCGGCGCGGAGGAGGGAATCGACGGGGATTCCGACCGGACCGTCGGGCGTCTCGAGACGCAGCGAAACGGCGTCGCCTGGGTGGAGCATCAGATCAAGGGGCGTCTCGCCGAGACGGTCGGGGCCGCGCATCACCGTCAGCCCATACGGCACGCTGCGCACCGTGACGAACCGGCCGATCTTGAGATCGACCCGCGCAACGATTCCAGGCTCGATGACGATCGTTGTGTCCGCCGCGGGCGGCCGGTAGACCGAATCCCCGTCGAAGGCGACGCGGACGCGCGTCTCTCCCGCCGGTAGTTGCCGATCGACGGGCGTGCGCCCCAGGTAGCGATCGCCGGCCCAGGCGTCGAGACCGCCCGGCTCGGTCAGCAGGATCAGCCGGCCTTCCTCCGCCGAGCATGCGGCGGAGATCAGACAGAGCAGGATTACCAGGATCGAGGCTCTCACGGCGAGCCCGCCTCGAGCTGGTAGAGCACGGCGCTGCCGCGGTCGTCGATGACGCAGAGCCGCCGGCCGTCCACCGCCGGAAGAACGGAGATCGAGTAGCGGAACTCGAGGCTCCAGGCGGGCGCCCCGCGATCGGCGGTGTAGCAGCGCACGGCCCCGCTCTGCGCCGCCACGATCCATCCCGACGGGCCGGGCCGCACTCCGGTCGAGATCGTCTCTCCGCTCTCCACGATCCAGAGTCTCCGCAGGTCGGGCCACCCGAAGGCCTCGATCTCTCCTCCCGTCGCGGCGAGGGCGATCGAGCCATCCCCTGCTCCGATCTCGCCCAGGTACGGCCCTCGGGCCTCGAGACGGGCTTGGCCGCAGCCGTCCAAGAGCGAGATCGCGAGAAGCTCCCCCTCGTAGGAGAGGCAGAGAAGCGAACCCTGGATCGCGACCGGCGCGACGGCCCGTCGGCCCGGCGCGGCGCATCGCTCGCGGACAACGCCGTCCTCGGCGTCCAGGAGCCAGATCGAATCGACGCGTCCCGCGACGGCGACCGAGCCCTCCATCGGCCGCAGGGTGATCAGCTCGGCGCCCATGCGCCGCTCCCATCTCACTTCCCCGGAACCTGGATCCAGGGAGGCGACGCGGCCGGAGATCGTGGCGCAGAGGACGCGTCCTTCCAGGAGGTCGATGGCCACTGGAGGGGAGTCGAGACGATGCCTCCAGCGTTCATGGCCGCTCGCCCTCGCCAATCCGATCAGTCCGGGCTCGGGGCCACCCATCGCGACGACGATCATCTCCCCCGCATCGAGGGGAGGAAGCGCCGCAGGCCACGGGAGATTGCGGCGCCAGCGGCGATCGCCGGTCGCGGCATCGACGCTCACCATCCGGCGATCGAGCCCCACGAACCAGACTGCATCTCCGGAGAAGACCGGGGAGGCCGCAGGCGCATGGACCACCCTCTTCTGCCAGACCGCCCGCGGATTCTCGCCGTTCGCGCTCGGGACCACGGCGGCCGCGGCGGCCGAGGCGATCAGGATTGCCAGGAAGGCGGCGCTCGCCCTCATCAGTAGTTCCATCCGATGAAGAAGTCCCAGTGCGTTTGATCGCCGATCGCCTCGAAGTCGGTACGCCGCGCGGCGTCGAGGCGCAGCACGAGCACGCCGACCAATCCCATGCGCAATCCGCCGCCGAAGCTGCCCCGCCACTCGGGAGAGCTCCCCTCCCGCCACGCGGAGCCCGCGTCGGCGAAGAAGGCGCCCTGCACGGCAGGGAACTCCAGGGCTCCGATCGGCGCGTGGAAGAGCCATCGGTGGAGGAGCGGGAATCGGATCTCCTGGTTCAGCATCAGGCTGCGGTCCCCCTGAATGCTCGAGCGGGGGTATCCCCGCATCCCGAGCGACCCGCCGATGAAGAAGGTGCGCGGGTTCGGCCCGTCGCTCAGGAGCCCCTGCAGACGGACGGCGTATGCGCTGTAGGTCCCGAGGCGGAGGTAGCGCCGGTAATCGCCCATCAGGATCGCGCTCTCGTTCGCCCCTCGCTGGATGTCCATCGTCGAGCCGAGGGTCAGATTCACGCGTTGCCCGTCGATGGGTCCAGGCGGGAGCCAGAGGGAGGTGTCGTGGATCCAGGCGATCGAGTGGGTGGCGATCGGGCCCTTGCGGCGGAACCGGGTCGCCTCGCGCTCCGTCTCGGCATAGGCCACGCCATTGACCATCTCGAGACGCGCGAACTTCGAGAAGGGATAGATCAGGATGGCCGAGCCGCCCGCCCTCCGGTCGTGGTACGGGAAGCCGTTCTCGTCGAGATAGTCGCCCACGAAATGAAAGACCGAGAGGCCATAGTTCAGCCGGCGCGAGAGGTTCACGTAGCTGGCCCCGAAGGAGAAGTTACGCAGCACGTCGGAACCCGAGAAGGTGGCGTTGCCCAGCTGCAGGAAGAGCAGGTGGTTTCCCATCATGTCGGCGAGCATCGCCTGGACCCCTTCCGCGTTGCGGAAGTTCGGATCGAGGGCGACTCCGCCCTGCGCCACCTCGAGCGCGAGTTTCGAACGGTATTGCTCCCGCCGCGCAGGGACATCTCCGAGCGGCGATCGCCACTGCCATGGCGGCGACTCCTCGGGCAGAAGCGCCGCCACGGGGACCGGATCGCCCTCCAGACGCGGCAGCGCCGCCAAGTGAATGCGCAACCCTCCGTCCTTGTAGCACGAGAAGAGGACTCGGCGTCCGTCGGGCGTGACCCGTGGGTCGAGCAGGGCCTCGAGTCCGCCGAGAACCTTGCCGCCGCGCCCCTGGGTGTCGATGCTCCAGATCGAGAACAGCCCGTCGCGGTCCGACGAAAAGACGATCCTCTCCCCTTCGGGGGACCAGCTGGGGCTCGCATCCCTCCAGATGCCCCGCGTGAGGTAGCGGATCGAGCGATCCCGCAAGTCGAGCAGGAAGAGGTTGCGCCCCCTTCCTTCGCCCGGTCCGCGGTCCGAAGAAAAGACGATCCTCTCCCCGCCCGGTTCCCAGCTCGGCTCGGTGTCGTCGTAGCGATCGTTGGTCAAACGATCGAGAATCGCCGTCCGGCGGTCGTAGAGGTAGAGATCCGACGCGCCCGCGCGGGAAAGGCCGGAGAAGACGAAGCGCTCCTCGTCGAGGGACCAGGAGGGGCTCCGGATGCCGACCAGATCGGGGAAGGAGTGGCTCGAGAGGATCCGCTTCTCCTCGAGGGAGTAGATGTGGATCGCATCCTCGCCGCCGCTCTGGGAGACAAAGAGCAGCTCGCCCGAACGGTTCGCGTCCATTCGGGCGCGGAATGGATGGAGAGACTCCAGGCGGGCGTGCCGTTCGCCGCGCACCAGCGTCTCGAGATGGCCCTCCTCCCCGTCCTCCAGGTCGGCTGCGTAGATGTTCGTGTACCCACTGCGGGGCGAGAGGAAGAGGAAGCGCCCGGCGGCGCCTCCGGCCGAGTCGGGTAGCGGAACGGGGCTCAGGTCGACCGGCCCCCGCGTGAGCCGCCGGCTGTGGAACGCCACCGGCTCCGCGCCGCCGACTTGCGGGTAGTATAGGCGGCGCATCTCATGGGTCCATCGGTCGCTCAGCTCGTTCATCGGCACACCGAGCGCGGATTCCAGCGCCGCCTCGAAGCTCGACGCCGTCGCCATTCGATCATAGATCGCGCGGATCCGCTCCGGTCCGTAGGTCCCGCCGACGAACTCGAGGACCGATTGCCCCAGCTTGTAGAGGGTGTAGGAGCCGTCGTAACGCCAGAAGTCCCGGATCGCCGGCAGCCGGCCGGTAAGCGTCATGTCGCGCAGCACCATGTCGGCTTCGGTGTCCCGCCTCTCGGATCCGTAGACGGCCAGCCCCTCGATCCACCAGAGCGGCACCGAAGGAGGATTCATCCGGGAGCGGCTCGCGAAGAGCCGCCCGTCGAAGGCGAGCTGAAAGACATGGACCAGCTCGTGGTGGATCGTCGTTCGGAAGTCGAAGAGAGAGCCGCCGAAGGGGATCAGGACCCGGCCGCGTCCGAACTCGGTGAGCCCCGCCACCCCTTCGGGCAACATGAAGGGCGTGATGTTGGTCTGCTCGAAATCCTGGTGGCTGCTGTAGATGATCAGAGGGATCTTCCGCTCGATCTCGATGCCGAAGAGCCGGCGCTGCCGCTCATACCCCTCCTCGGCCATCTCGAGGGAGATCCGGGCGAGCTCCTCCTCCTCGGGATAGAAGTAGAGGAGGAAGTGCCGGCTCTGCAGGACATGCCAGTCGAAGCGGTTGTACTGGACCTTGTTCTTGCCGAAGGTGAGGAACTGCGCAAGAGCTTCCGATCCGGGCAGGGCGAGGGCGAGGAGGACCACGCAGACCCCCGCGGTCCGAAGGATCCATCCCCTCCGGCGATCCATTTGCAGCTTTGCCATGACAGCCCATTCTATTCGACGACCGCCCCGGGAGTGAGCACGGATCATGGGCGCCGCGGAGACTCAGAAGGTCAGCATCCCGTCGAAGTACCGGTCGCGATCCGCCTGCAGGATCTGGAGTTCCCGGGCGTTCACGGGCCGGAGCCCTTGCGCGGGGTCCTCGAGCCAGACCGGTTCGATCGCCCCGGATGTTCGGACGATCGCATACCCGCCCGGGAGCCTGCCGCGCAGCCGGATCCGCGGCTCGCCCGCGATCTCCTCCGCGCGGTCCGGACGAAGCCGCTCCGCGCCCCGCCGCGTCGAGTAGACGCGCACCGGCCGGATGAGTCGCGCGTCGGCGAGCTCCCGGTCGGTCGCGAGGGCATCGAAGCGGTAGCTCGACAGCTCATAGGCGTTCGAGAAGAAGGCGGGCATCTCGATCGTGCGCGCCGCGATCCCCTCGGTCGAGATGGACGGTTCCCGCTGGGCGTCGCGGTCGAGATAGACGTCCAGCCAGCCGCCGTCGGAAGAGGTCACACGAATCTCGAGATCGATCTCCCTCCCGGAGAAAGCCGCCTTCGGTTCGACCGGGAATCGGAACCACTGGCGGAAGACCTCGTAGCCCGACCCCGCCGGGTCCGATCGGGATCGTCTCCACCCTTCGCGCACGCGCTCGACGGAGCGAAGGACCCGGCGATACCGGTCCTCTTGCTCATGCACGCTCCGATCGAGCAGGAACGCGTCGGCCCCGCTCGGCGGACGATCGTCGAATCGAGCGACCTCGGTTCCATTGACGCGGATCTCGGCGCCGATCCGCCCGCGCTGCGAGGGAAGCATGTCGATGAGGACCTCGCTCGCGACGAAGGCGTCGGGCGATACGTCGGCGGGCAGCTCGAGCCGCAGCCGAACGCCGTCGCCGGGACGGCGAAGCCGGATCTTCCCCTGATCCGGGTCGGGATCGTTGGCCGCCGTCGCCGCGGCGAGCAGCGCGAGCGGCAGCACGACCACGCCCCAACGAGCCGCGATGAGCCCTCTCGGCTCACCGGGCGCGGGGCGCAGCAAACCGGCGATCGCCGCTGAGCGCCGCGATCGGACCAGGAGCGCGCGCACGCGCGAGACGCCCGCGAAGAGGGCGCCGCTCGCAAGCAGCATGGCGAATGGCATGGCCGGAACGTTGTAGCGGCTCACGAGATGGGTCGCCGCATGGAGCAGCGTGAGGTAGGCCGGAAAGAGGAGGAGCAGAAACCGCCTCCTCGGTCCGCGGAGCATCCCTGCGATGCCGATCAGCGCCGCGATCCCGATGGCCGGCTGCAGTCGCGCGGGCGGGGGCAGCGTGATCGGACCGGCCGTCACATCGCTCTTCCACGCGGGGAAGCGCCAGAAGACCTCCACCTTTGTGAGGAAGAGCGCCGCCATCCCTCCGGGGTCATTGGCAAGAGTCTTCATGAACGCGTGGCGATACATCGCGGCCTTTTGCTCTCCCTCGTCCCCCTCCGGCCGAAGGTTCGCTCCCTCGAGCAGCTCCGGGGTATACGCGTCGCCGACGCCGATCGTCTCCCACCCGCGATCGGGAACATAGTTGCCGCGGTAGATCCAGAGCCAGTTGTCGCCCGTGCGGCTGAGGGGGTCCGCGGGAAGATGGAATCCCCAGAGGAAGAGGAGCCAGATCAACTGCGTCGCCCCCCATCCAAGCGTCCGCCACCCGGCGCGCCGCAGCGCCGCGTGTGGGCCCCCCGGGCGATCGAGGAGCAGCTCGAGGAGGATCCAGGGGAGAGCGAGATAGCGAAGCGTCGTCTTGGAGAGGATCAACCACCCCAACGCCACGCCGCCCCAGAACCAGCCGCGACGGCCGCCCTCGGCCGTCTTGAGCGTCGCCCAGAGCGCCACGATCGCGGCGGTCGTGACGGGGATCTCGGTCAAGATCGCGGGGGCGTAGGCCCAGTGAGGCGGCCAGAAGGTATAGAGGAGCGCCGCGACAAGCGCGGGCGCCGTGCCCAGAAGATTGCGCGCGAGCAGAAAGAGAAAGACCGCGCCCAGGACCCAGAGGAAGACGGTCAAGAGCCGCCCGAAGGCGATGTCCTCCCCGGGCAGGAGATAGCCCGCTCCGAGCAGGAAGGTATAGGCGGGGGCATGCTGGAGCACCCAGGAGTCGAAGTGGTAGGCGGAGAGCTCCTTGGCGCCCGCGGACCGGCTCAGCCATAGCTCGAGCCCCGAGATCGGATCGGCGAGGAGGCGCGAGAAGCCCTGGCCGATCTCGTGATATCGCGCGCTGTCGCCCTCGACCGGATACAGCGCCTCGCCCGGCGCCGCGTACCGGAGAATGCCGATCAGGAGCGCCGCCAGGAAGACGGCGATCGGCAGCAGCCGGCCCCCCGATGGAGAGGGGTCGCGCGGGAGAGCCGGCCGTAAGCCGGGTTCTGTTGCGGGCGGCTTTCGCGTACCCGCGATGGTCATTTGTCTGGGACGGGCGTCTCCGCCCGACTCGAGCGACCTAACCCGGGAGTGATTGCGAGACGGGCCATCTCTCCTCCTCTATTCGGTCTTGCTCCGGGTGGGGTTTGCCTAGCTGCCCGCGTCGCCGCGGCCACTGGTGAGCTCTTACCTCGCCGTTTCACCCTTACCCCGCCGGACCCCGAAGGATCGTGCTCCATTCCGGGCCGATCCGATCCGAAGTCGATTGGCGGGGCGGTCTATTCTCTGTGGCACTTTCCTTGGGATCGCTCCCACTGGGCGTTACCCAGCACCCTGCCCTCTGGAGCCCGGACTTTCCTCGGGTATCCTTGCGGATTCCCGCGACCATCCCACCGACTCCCCTGCGCTATCGGCAATCCTACCAGTCGTCGGGCGTCGCCACCAGGATCCGTCCGCATCCTTCGCAGAGGACGATGTCCCGCCCGCGACGGACCTCCTGCACACGCTGAGGAGGAAGCGCATAGCCGCACCCGCCGCACGCGCCCGCCTCCACTCCGACGATCGCCAGATCCCCCTTGCTCCGGTGGATCCGCTCGTACTTCGAGCGCAGCGACGGCGAGAGCCGTCCGACGGCCGCCACCCGCTCGGACTCTCGCTTGTCGAGCTCCGCCTGGACCCCGGCCTGCTCCGCCCGCAACCGGCCCGCCGTCTCGTCGTGCTTGCGTCTCTCCTCCTGGACGATCTGCTGGAGGCGATCGATCTCCTTCTGGACCTCCTCCTCTTGCATGAGGATCTCAAGGGCCCGTTCGTCGGCCTGGCTCATCCGCGTCTTGATCGTCTCGATCTCTCGGAGGTTCGCCTGATACTCCTGATTGTTTCGGATCTGGAACTGCTGCTGTTCGATCTCGCGGCGCCGGCTCTTCGAGGAGTCGACCTCCCGCTCGCTGGCGCGTCGATCGAGCCGGAGGTCCTGGAGCTTGCGCTCCTCCTCGTCGAGGATCTCCTGGTGGACGCGGAGCTCCTTCGCGAGCCGATCGAGTTCTCTCGGAATCACCTGCGCCCGTTCTCTCAATCGATCGGTCTCCCGATCGAGATCCCGGAGATCGAGAAGCGCCTTCATATCCTGCGGCGAGATCATCTCTGCTTCATTCCTCTTGTCCCGGGGTCCACGACGCCCGGGCGCCTCATCCCGATAATTGACTCAGGGGGCGACCCATTCGGACCGCCCCCTGTCTCGATTCGCCTCCGGCCCCTCGTGCGTGGCTCGTGGGTCCGGAGGAGCTATGGTGGGCGGAACAGGACTTGAACCTGTGACCCCCGGCTTGTGATGCCGATGCTCTGCCAGCTGAGCTACCCGCCCGAAACCGCAACCTTTCGTCGAATCTCCTCTGGGCCCACTTGGATTCGAACCAAGGACCGACCGGTTATGAGCCGGCAGCTCTAACCCCTGAGCTATGGGCCCCGTTCGATCACGGCCCCGGGATGGGGAAGCTATCAGAGGCCACCCCAACCGTCAAGCCGACCAGCTCCTAGGTCATCTCCATGAAGCTCTTGAGCCGCCGCTTGCGCGTCGGATGCTTGAGCTTGCGCAACGCCTTCGCTTCGATCTGTCGAATCCTCTCCCGCGTGACGTTGAACAGAGCGCCGACTTCCTCGAGAGTCCGCGGACAACCGTCCTCAGTCAATCCGAACCGCAACCGGATGACCCTCGCCTCGCGCTTGGTCAGCGTCTCCAGGACCTCGTTCACCTCCTCGCGCAGCATGGCGAAGGTGGCCGAGTGCGCCGGGGAGACGACGCTGGTATCCTCGATGAAATCCCCGAGATTGGAGTCGTCATCCTCCCCGATCGGCCGATCGAGGGAGATCGGCTCCTGCGAGGCCTTCAGGACGAGCTTGATCTTGTCGACGGGCATCTTGAGCCTGTCGGCGATCTCCTCCGGCGCCGGTTCCCTCCCCAGGTCCTGGACAAGACGCCGCGAGGTGCGCACCACCTTGTTGATCGCCTCGATCATGTGGACCGGCACGCGGATCGTGCGAGCTTGATCCGCGATCGCCCGCGTGATGGCCTGGCGGATCCACCAGGTCGCGTAGGTGGAGAACTTGTACCCCTTGCGGTAGTCGAACTTGTCGACTGCGCGCATGAGCCCCGAGTTGCCTTCCTGGATCAGGTCGAGGAACTCGAGTCCGCGGTTCGTGTAGCGCTTCGCGATCGAGATGACCAGCCGCACGTTGGCCTCGATCATCTCCTTCTTGGCCTGGTCCCGGCGTTGCTCGCCATCGCTGATCAGCCGGACCACCTCGTCGAGATACGCGCGATCCATCCGCAGGTCGTTTTCCGCGCGGCGCACCTTGCGCTTCTCCGACTTGAGCTCCAGGTCCCAGGCCTTGATCTGCGCCTCGAGAGCGGCGATCCCCTCCTCGCCGAAAGGTCCCTTCGAGGCCTTTGTCGGCTTCTTGGCCTTCGCGCTCTTCGAGCCCTTCGCGGGCGCCTTCGCCTTGGCGGCTTCCTTGCGCGAATGGATCTCGGTGCGCCTCATGTCGATCTCGCGGGCGATATCCTCGATCCGCGACTCCATCTCCCGGAACCGCTCCAGCTCGCGCTTCAGGCGCGCGGAGAGCTTCTCGATCAGCTTCAGGCTGACCTGCAGCTTCAGGACGTCCTCGACGAGCTTCGTCTCCCGCCGGCGAAGCTCGGTCTGCAGCGCAGCCTTTCGCGCGGCGGGCACGCGCTTCTCGGCCGCCTCGCGCGCCTCGACCCAAGCCTCGTAGGACTTCAGGATCCGCACGGCGCCGGTCGTCGCCCTGCGATACTCCTTCTTCGGCGAGACCTCCGCGTCCCAGTTGCCCATGTCGAGCTGGATCACGTCGCCGAGCTGGCCCTTGCCGGCGCGCAGCTTCTCCGACGCGGCCTCCAGCTCACGCACCGCGAGCGGGGTCTTGAACATCGTGCCGGCGATCTGATGCTCCGCCGCCTCGATCCTCTTGGCGATCTCCACCTCGCCCTCGCGGTCGAGGAGCGGAACCCTCCCCATCTCGCGGAGATACATGCGCACCGGATCGTCGTATCGGACCGGCGGGGCAGGAACCAGCTGGCGCGGATCCTTGCGCACGGCATCGGGAGTCCCGCGCAGGATCTTGAGCTCGCGGACCGCATCCTCGGAGGTCTCGAACACGCGCACCTGGAGATCGCGGAGCAGAATGAAGGCGTCGTCCATCTGCTGGATCATCCGCTCCGGCGGTCCCTGGCTGTCGATCGCGCCCTCGATGTCCTCGTAGGTGACAAAGCCCTGCCGGAGGGCAAGACCTTTCAGAGACTGCAGATCGCCCCCGCGTGGGCGTTCCTTCATGCGTTCGTCGCTCCTTTCCGACTCAATCTTTTATTATGCTCCAAGATCGGTTTCGGAGCAATCATTCGTTCGCCGCATCGGGCGGAGCCATCATGTCCAGCCCACGCAGCGCCGCCGCAAGATCCTGCTTCATCCGAAGCAGCGGCGTGACGTCCTCGCCGCGGTCCTCCGCGCGGCGAATCCGGTCGGTCACCTCCCGCTTCCGGTGCTCGAGCAACCGCCTCCGCATCCCCCGCAGGAGATCCTCGGGGTCGGGCTCGCCCTCGCTCCAGCCGTCGTCGGTCGCCGTCTCCTCATGCAGGAAGGAGAGATCCCGCACCAGGGAGGGATCGTCGCTCGCCTGGGAGAGGATCGCGGCGGTCCCCGCGACGCCCAGTTCATTCCTCGCGGCGATCCAGGCCAGGATCTCGACACACCGCGTGCCGATGTCGGGTAGCTCCGCGCAGATCTCCCGAAGCTCCTCGGCGAGATCGGGCCGGCCGATCGCCGCGGCAAGGATCTCCTTCTCCCGTGAGCGAAGCGGCGTCGGAGCCACGCTCGGCTGCGGCGACGCGGAAGCCTTGACACGCCCGACGACCTCCCACACGCGCGACTCGGTGAGATGAAACCGGCCGGCGGCCTCCTGTACCCATCGCTCGCGGATCAATGGATCCGAGATCCTGCGGAGCAGCTCGGCTACCCGCGGCAGGAGCCGCTCGATGGAGACGCGCTCGTCCACGGACCAGGCCTCCATGAACTGCAGCGGCGTGAGCGATCGATCGAGCGCGGCGCTCAGCTCCTGGGACCCGTCCCGGCGCACCCAGTCGTCCGGATCGAGACCCTCGGGGCAGAGCGCGATTCGGAGGCCCGGATGGACCGGCACCGCCGCGCCCATCGCCCGGTGCACCGCCGCCCGTCCCGCCGCGTCGCCGTCGAAGAGCAAGGTCCAGCGCTCGCTGTAGCGTCGCAAGAGCGATGCCTGCTCCGGGGTGAGCGCCGTCCCGCAAGTGCCTACCACCCAGTCGATCCCCGCGGCGTGCAGAGCGATCACGTCGAAATAGCCTTCGACGACCAGGACGTCCCCGCGCCGGCGGATCCCGTCGCGCGCCTCCCCGAGCGCGTAGAGCACGGTCCCCTTCTTGTAGAGCGGGGTCTCGGGCGAGTTGAGGTACTTCGGTTCTCCGGGTCCCAGGAGCCGGCCCCCGAAGGCGACCGTCCGTCCCCCCGCCGTGCGTATCGGGATGATGACGCGTTCGCGGAAGCGGTCATAGAGGCCGCGCTCCCCCTCGATGACCAATCCCGCCTGGACCAGGACGCGCTCGGGCAGCAACCGGCGCGCGTGGTTGAGCAGCGCATCCCAGGAGGCGGGCGCCCATCCGAGGCCGAAGCGCTCGATCGATGCGGGTTCATATCCGCGTCCATGCAGGTAGCGCCGGGCAGCCTCTCCCTCGGGGGCGCGCAACCGGCTCTTGAAGAACTCCGCGGCGACCTCCATCGCCTCCCCGAGCCGGTCATCCGTGCGCTCGCGCGCGCGCTCCCTGGGGATCGGAATGCCCGCCCGCTCCGCGAGCATCTTGAGCGCCTCGGGAAAGGAGAGCTTCTCCTGGAGCATCAGGAACTGGAAGACGTCGCCTCCTTGCTGGCACCCGAAGCAATAGAAGGTCTGGTTCTCCTCGTGCACGAAGAAGGAGGGCGTCTTCTCCCCATGGAACGGGCAGAGACCTCGAAGCCGGCGCCCCGCCCGCCGCAGCTCGACGTAGGCCTGAATCACGCCGACGATGTCCGTGGCGGCGCGCACCTGCTCGACGAACGGGTCGCTGCCTCTGGAGGGCATCGCTCAGCCTCCGACCTGCGCGGAGCGCACCAGGACGATCGTCGCTCCCCAACCTCCCTCGCGGGGCTCGCCGATTCGATACGACTCGACGAGCGGCGATCGCTTGAGGAACTCCTCGATCTCCCGCTTCAAGATCCCCTTCCCCTTGCCGTGGATGATGCGCAACTCCGCCCCGCCGGCGATCGAAGCCCGGTCGATGAACCGCTCGACCATCGCCAGCCCCTCCTCGGCGGATTGCCCCCGAACGTCGATCTCGCGCTCCAGAGGAGGAAGGTCTTCCTGCGACGGTCCCACGCGCTTCCGGCGCCGGATCGGGGCAGCCGGGGATCCTGCCGGAGGATGGACCAGGGACGAGAGCGGAACCTGCAGCCGGAAGGTCCCATGGACGATCCAAACCCTTTCGGCCGCATCCGGTTCCGACTCGATTCGCACAATCGACTTGAGGTCGACACTGTAGACCTCGCGGCCGGGAAGGGCATCCCCCTTCTCCAGGAAACCGCCTCGAGGCTCGCGCGGCCGGCGCAGGCGGCTGGCGGCCTCGCCGAGCCTGCCCAGGGCCTCGGCGAGATCGGCGCCGCCCTCGATCCGAGTCGCTCCCGCGGCGCCCCCCGAACGGCGCGACTTCACGGCCTCGGCGTGGATCCTGCGGACCTCGAGGAGGAGCGCTTCGGCCTCGCGCAGCGCTTCGCCCGTCTTCTCCCACCGGGCCTCACGAATTCTGCGCAGCCGCTCCCGCAATCGCTCCGCCTCGCGGTCGCGCCGGTCGCGCGCCTCTTGCAGGCTTCGCCGATCGAGGTCGGCCCGGGCGATCTCCTCGCCCAGGCGGATGCGCTCCTGCTCGAGATGGGAGAGCAGGTCGTCGAGCTCGGCGCTCCATCGCGAGCGGTAACCTTCGGCGCGGTCCAGGAGCTCGCTTCCGGGAAGCATCTTCCGCGCAAGCTCGAAGGCCCGGGAGCGGCCCGGCTCTCCGATGCGAAGGCGATAGGTCGGCTGCTGCGTTTCGGGATCGAACTCCATTGCGGCGTTCAGCATCCGATCGTCCTCGTGGGCGAGGAGCTTCAGCCCCGCGAGGTGCGTCGTCGCCAGAACGAATGCGCGTCGCTCCGTCATCAGCTCCAGCAGCGCGCGGCCGAGGGCCGAGCCCTCGTCGGGATCGGTTCCGCCTCCCACCTCGTCGAGCAGCACGAGCGAGGCGGGTCGCGCATTCTCCCAGGCCAGGGCGATGTTGCGAAGATGCCCGGAGAACGTGCTCGTCTCCCGCTCGATCGATTGCTCGTCGCCCAGATCTGCGAAGACGCCGTCCAGGACCGGCAGCTCGGTCCCGTCCGCCGCCGGCACCGGCAAGCCGCTCTGCGCCATGAGGGTGAGAAGCCCCACGGTCTTGAGGGCGACCGTCTTCCCCCCCATGTTCGGGCCTGAGAGGACCAGGGTCCTCCTCGGATCGGAGAGCTCGATCATCAGGGGCACGACACGCGGCCCCCCGGCGCGCTCCGCGGCGGCCAGGAGGGGGTGCCGGCCGGCGACGATGCGGATCCGCTCACCGTCGTTCAGGGACGGGATTCTCCCGTCCAGATCGAGACCCAGGCGGGCGCCCGCGCGAAGGAGATCCAGCTCCGCCACCGCATCATCGCTCTCTCGCAGCGCCTCGGCCTTGTCACGAAGCCTCGCGCTTAGATCCCGCAGGATCGCGATCTTCTCCTCCTTTTCCTCCGCTTCGTGCTCCGCGATCGCGTTGTTGCGCTCGATCGCCTGCATCGGCTCGAGGAAGACCGTCTGACCCGAGCCCGAATGGCCGTGGACGATCCCCGGAAGCCGGGAGCGATCCTCGCTCCGGACGGCGAGGACATAGCGGCCATCCCGCAGAGTGACGAAGGTGTCCTCCGGATGCCGGCTCTCCCTTCGAGCAAGGCTCGAGAGGGCCTCTCCCGCCTCGGCGCGGGCGTTTCGCAGGCGCCTTCGAATCCTCTCCAGGTTCGGAGAGGCCGTGTCGAGAAAGTCGCCGGCGGGATCGAACACCTCCTCCAACCGGCGGACGATCGCGTCGAAGTCCCCGAAGCGGAGCCCGAGCGCGTAGAGCTCGGGGAAGCGGTCACGGACTTCCGGTTGGTCGAGCGTCCTGCGGACCCGGGTGCTGGCGATCATCAGTCCCCGCAACGAGAGGATCTCTTCGGGCTGCAGGAAGTCTCCTTCGGGGCGGAGGCGGGAGAGCATCGCGCCTAGATCCTCGACCTCGAGCGGACCCGGATCGCGGCCGGCGACGATGAGACCTACAGCCTGACGCGTCCGTTCCAGCGCCGCGGCGATCCTTCCCCGGTCGGTGTCGGGATGGATGGACAGGGCGAGCCGTCGACCCCGCGCGGAGCCGGTTCGCTCGGCGACCAAGGCGCGGACCTTGGGAAACTCGAGCAGATCGAGGATGTGTTCGTTCACGGAGTCGGCCGGCCCGGAGTCGCCGGGCCGGCCTCACAGGTTCGGTGCCTCGGACTAGCTTCTGGAAGAACGGGAGGAAGTGGCCTTTCGGCGCGCTGCGTTCTCCTTGCGCTTCCTCTTCTCGCTCGGCTTCTCGAAATGCTGATGCTTGCGGACGTCCGCGAGGATGCCTGCCTTTTCGCACTTCTTCTTGAATCGACGCAGCGCACTCTCGAAGGACTCACCCTCCTTAACGCGTATCCCTGGCAAAGCGGGTCAACACCCCCTCACTGTGGAAGGATTGAAGGTCCAGCGAGCCGAAACCTGAGATCGGACCGTCCACTCGGTCCGCGGCACAACTCGGTGGAAAAGCTACACGATCGGACCGAAGGCTGTCAATCCGCGCCTCTCGCTTCGTTCGCGGACACTGCGCGGGCCCGGCGGCCGCTTCGTTGACCCGCCGCCGCCGCCTTTGCTAGCGTCCCAGCCTTGAGCCGCTCCTCCGGATATCTTCCGATCTTGCGTTCAGGGGGTCGCTTCAAATGCCCGAGTTCCGCGGAATCGATTACTTCGATCTCGACGAGCTTCTCACTTCCGATGAGCGGATGATCCGGGACACCGTTCGCGCCTGGGTCGAGGACCGCGTGTTGAGCGGCATCCGCGAGTGGGTCCGCGAGGACCGCTTCCCGCTCGATCGGATCCCCGAGATGGGCGCGATGGGACTCCTGGGCCCCGGCATCCCGGGAGAGGGGAGCAGCGATCTCGGCGCGGTCGCCTACGGGCTGATCCAGCAAGAGCTGGAGCGCGGGGATTCGGCGTTTCGCAGCTTCGCCTCGGTCCAGGGATCGCTCGTGATGTGGCCGATCCACACCTACGGCAGCGAGGCGCAGAAGGCGCGGTGGCTCCCCGAGCTGCGGGCGGGTCGCGCGGTGGGCTGCTTCGGGCTGACCGAGGCGGACGCGGGATCGAATCCGGCGTCGATGCGCACCCGGGCGCGTCGCGATGGCGGGGACTGGGTTCTTGACGGCTCCAAGATGTGGATCACCAACGGCGGGATCGCGGATATCGCCGTCGTATTCGCGCGAGTCGATGAAGGGATCGCCGGGTTCCTGGTCGAGCGGGGCACTCCGGGATTCAGCGCGAATCCGATCCACGAGAAATGGAGCCTGCGGGCGTCGATCACTTCGGAGCTGGTCTTCGAGTCGTGCCGGATCCCCGAGGCGGCGCGATTGCCCGGCGCCCTCGGCCTCAAGGCGGCGCTCTCCTGCCTGAATCAGGCGCGCTACGGCATCAGCTGGGGGGCGATCGGGGCCGCCATGGCCTGTTTCGACGAGGCGCTGCGGCACTCCCTCGGTCGCGTCCAGTTCGACGGACCGATCGCGAAGCACCAGCTCGTCCAGATGAAGCTCGCCGACATGGTGGCGGGAATCACGAAGGGCCAGCTCCTGGCTTACCGCCTCGGGCGACTCAAGGAGGCCGGCAGGGTCCGCCCCGAGCAGGTCTCCCTCGCCAAGCGCGAGAACGTGCGGATGGCCCTCGCGGTCGCGCGGGAGGCGCGCCAGATCCTCGGCGCGGGAGGGATCACCGGCGAGTTCGCATCGGGGCGGCACATGTGCAATCTGGAGTCGGTCGACACCTACGAGGGCACCTACGACATCCATACCCTCATCATCGGTGCGGCCATCACGGGCATCGAGGCCTTTCGATAGCCCCGAAGGAGGTGCGAGAGTGGCCTATCAACGTCTGGTCCCGCCGAGAGAGGGACAGAAGATCCGGATCGAAGGCGGCAAGCTGGTCGTTCCCGACACGGTGATCCTCCCCTTCATCGAGGGAGATGGGACCGGGCCTGACATCTGGCGCGCGTCGAAGCGCGTCTTCGATGCGGCCGTCCAGCGCGCCTACGGGGGCGACCGGCGGGTCGTCTGGTTCGAGATCTTCGCCGGCGAGAAGGCGACTCGCCTCTATGGTTCGGACACCTGGCTGCCGGCCGATACCCTCGAGGCGATTCGCGAGTTCCGGGTGGCGATCAAGGGGCCGCTCACCACGCCCATCGGCGGCGGCATCCGTAGCCTCAACGTGGGGCTGCGACAGGAGCTCGACCTCTACGCCTGCGTCCGGCCGGTTTCCTGGGTGCGCGGCGTCCCCTCCCCCGTGCGCGCGCCGGAGAAGCTCGACGTGGTCATCTTCCGCGAGAACACCGAAGACGTCTACGCGGGGATCGAATGGGCGCAGGGCACAGAGGAGGCGCGGGAGCTGATCCGGATCATCGGAGAGCGATTCGGCAAGAAGATCCGCCCCGATTCCGGCATCGGGATCAAGCCGATCAGCATCTTCGCGACCGAGCGGCTCGTACGCATGGCCATCCGCTACGCCATCCAGAACGGCCGCAAGCGAATCACCTTGGTCCACAAGGGGAACATCATGAAGTTCACCGAGGGGGCCTTCCGCGATTGGGGCTACGCGATCGCGAAGCGGGAGTTCGCGGACCGCGTCGTCACTGAGGCGGACCTGGACGGAGGCGATCTGCCGAAGGGCAAGATCCTCCTGAACGACCGCATCGCCGACTCGATCTTCCAGCAAGTCCTCCTGCGCCCGGACGAGTACGAGATCCTGGTCACGCCCAACCTGAACGGCGATTACCTGAGCGACGCGTGCGCCGCCCAGGTCGGCGGTCTCGGGATGGCTCCCGGCTCGAACATTGGAGACGAGATCGGCGTCTTCGAGGCGACCCACGGCACCGCGCCGAAGTACGCGGGACAGGACAAAGTGAACCCCGGATCGGTCATCCTGTCAGGCGCCATGATGTTCGACTTCATCGGATGGCCGGAAGCGGCGCGGGCGATCCGCGAGGCGCTCTCGCTCACGGTGGCGCGCAAGCAGGTCACCTACGATCTCCACCGCTTGATGGATGGCGCGAGCCTGCTCTCCACTTCGGGATTCGGCGATGCTCTGATCGCGAGCATGGCGGCGGTGAAACTCTAGAGGACACGGAGACGGGCGGGCGATTCGACCGGCTGGGGTTCCATGGCTGCCCGGTCTTTCGAGACCTCGATCCAGGTGGCAGTCGATCGAGGGAGCCGACCTTCAGTTGAACCGCCCGCCCCGCGCATCAGGCGCCGCACGTGCCGGCGCTCGTCTTCAATCAGCAGGCTTCGTGCCGTCGCGCCTCCGATTGCGCGCGCGGCGGAACCCCGCGGGGATGAGCGAGATCCACGCAAATGATCGCCGGAGGCGCGCGGCGACGCCGGCCGGCGGCTTCAGATTCTTGATGCGGCGGAAGCTAAAGTCTCCGATCCTTGACGGTCGTGCCCGAAGGGAGAAGCGGATGCCTCGCAGGTGCCCCGAGTCGATGTGCGCGGGAGTCGTCGCCACGCTGCTCTGCCTCGCCGTCTCGGTGGCGGGCGCTGCGCCTACGTTGCGCTTCGGCGGCGGGGCGGGCTACGAGCGGCCCGCCGCGGTCGAGATCCGCGAGATCTACGGCTCGGGGCCGGCATTCTTCATCGAGCAGGAGACGGTCTTCCGTCCGAACGGGATCGCCTTGGGCCTGGAGCTCGGATACCGGCGCTCGAGCGCCCATCTCTCGGCTCCCTTCTTCGTGTCGGATGCGGAAGCGACGCTCCTCAGCGTGCCGTTCAGCGCCGTCCTGCGCATCCCTGTCCGCCGAAGCGGCGCGATCCGTCCCTATCTCGGTCTGGGGCTGCGGATGCTCTGGTCGCGCGAGAGCTTCGAGTACACGATCTCGGGAGACCGACTCGACCGGGTCCCGGAGGGGACGATGGATCCCGGCTGGATCCTGGTCGGGGGGATCGAGCACGCTGGAGGGCCGCACCCCCGATTGGAGATCTCCTATTCCCACGTCCCGACCCGCCGGATGGTGGCCGCATCGAACGCCATCTACGACACGGCGCGACGCGAGAGGATCGACGCCGGCTCGCTCAGCGCGCGGATCTCGATGAGGTTCCCATGAGGCGTTTGTTCCTGGTCCTGGCATGCCTGCTGCTGAGCCCAGTCCCCGGCGCGGGCCGGGGACTCGAGCCGTTCCTGGCGCGAGTGAGCCGGGGGGAGATCGAGAAGGCCGGCGGCTCGGCCGACGCGTTGCTGGCGTGGGATCCGATCGAGGCCCAGAAGTCGCGGGCGCGAGTCTGGATCCATCGTCAGGCAGGCGTCGAATGGGATCGCCTGCGCCTCGCCGTCCACGCGACGGATCCTTCGGCAAGCTGGGAAGGAGAGCTGGGAGACTTCGCGCAGATCGTCGTCTCCTTCTCCGCGCTCGCGACGATCGCCGAGATGGAGGAGGTCTACTACTGCTTTCGACCTCCGCGGTGCGTCGCGCATGTCGCGAGCGAAGGTCTCGAGGAGATCGGCGTCGCCGACTTCCGGAAGCTCGGCTACACGGGCGAGGGGGTGCGGGCAGGAGTGATCGATCTCGGTTTCGATCGCTACGACCGGCTCGTCGGCTCAGAGCTGCCGGCGGACCTCAAGGCGCGCTCCTACTTTCGCAGCCCCTCGGGACAGGGGGACATCACCGGCGGCGGCGAGGACCATGGCACGGCCTGCGCGGAGCTCGTCTATGACATCGCCCCCGGCGCCCGGCTCTACCTCGCGAACGTCGAGACCCCTGTAGACCTCCAGCAAGCGGTCGAGTGGATGCTCTCCCAGAAGGTCTCGGTCGTCAGCCACTCGATCGGTTGGTACTTCGGCAGCCTCGACGGCCGCGGGCCCATCAACGACATCGTCGACGCTGCCGCGCGGCGCGGACTGCTGTGGATCAACTCCGCCGGCAACGAGGCAAGGCGCCACAGCTGGTTCGAGGGGCGCGACGTCGACGGCGACCAGATCCTGGAAGTGGACGCCTCCGGCGACGAGGACTTCTCCTTCCCCGGTCTCTCGCTGGGATCCCCTCTCACCCTCGCGCTGCTGTGGGACCGATGGCCCACGACGGAAGCGGTTGATCTGCAGATCGACATGCTCGACGCCGCGGGAGACATCGTTGCGACGAGCGAGACCGACTTCCAGGGCTATCCCTATGCGTTTCGCTACCTGGAATGGACGGCGAGCGGTTCGGCTCCCTTCCGCGCGCGGATCCGGCAGCGGAGGGGTTCGCCCGAAGGGCTTACGATCCACCTCTTCCGCATCGGCTCGGGCACCGCGCTTGAGGAGCACGTGCGAAGCGATCGGAGCCTCTTGAGCCCGGCCGACTCGCCGGAAGTGATCGCGGCGGGCGCGACCGACTGGCGGACGGGCGATCTCGAGCCCTATTCCAGCCGCGGATCGACGGAACTCGCCCCGGTCAAGCCGGAGCTGTGCGTGCCGGTCGGAGTGAGCACGCGGACCTATGGCTCGGAGGGCTTCCGCGGAACCTCCGCAGCCGCGCCCCAGCTCGCGGGCGCAGCCGCGCTCCTCGCCTCCGCGGGGCTCGAGGGCGGCCTATACGACCTCGTCTGGTCGCGCGAGGAGATCATCCGGATTCTGCGCGACGCCGCGGAGCCGGAACCGGCGATCGAGGTGCTCGGCTGGGGGCGGCTGCGCATGCCCGATGGCGCTGTGGGCGCGCCCGCTGCCCGCGACGCGATCCGGCTGATGGGCAATCCCGCTTGCGGCCAGGCCCGCTGGAGCGGCCCATGCGCCGAGGCGGAGATCTTCGATTCCTCGGGGCGAAGGGTCGCCCGCTCGAGCGGGTCGACCTGGGACGGGCGCGACGAAACCGGCCGGATCGCCCCGGCGGGCTTGTATTGGATCCGCTGCGGTGAAGCGGACGCGGCGCGCCTGATCTGGCTCGGGCGCGGCGCGGAGAGGGGCGCGGCGCGATGAACAAAGCGGCGGTCTACGAAGAATGCCTGCAGGAGATCGAGTCGGTCCTGGAAGGCGAGGCCGATCAGATCGCGCGGATGTCCACTGTCTGCGCGGTTCTGAAGAGACGCCTTCCCTGGATCTCGTGGGTCGGATTCTACCGGAGCGTCTCCCCCGGGATGCTCGTTGTGGGACCCTACCAGGGCGATATCGGCTGTCTGCGGATTCCGCACGACCGCGGGGTCTGCGGAGCAGCCGCGCGCTCCGGCGAGAGCCAGATCGTGCCGGATGTCCACGCATTCCCGGGCCACATCGCATGCGACTCGTTGGCTCGAAGTGAGATCGTCGTCCCCGTTCGAGATTCCTTGGGGGCGGTGCGCGCGGTCCTCGATCTCGACAGCCACTTGCCGGCGGCGTTCGATTCGGTCGACCGGGAGTTCCTCGAGCGACTGGTCGCCCGTCTCGTGGAGCCGGCGTCCTAGCGGCCTGATCGTCAGCGGGCGTCCGCGCCGCCGAGCCGACTGCTTCTGCATTGACCGCCCGCGAGCTGACGGGCTACCCTAGCCAGTTCCCGAGTGAAACCGGGACGGCGGTGGGGCATCGAGTCGGGGGGAGAAGGATGAAAGTGATAGCGCAGAGGATCCTGGCTGCGCGGAGGATCCTGATCTCGACACATGAGGATCCGGACGGCGATGGGATCGGCGCGATGATGGCGCTCGCGATCGCCCTGGAGAGAATTGGGATCTCCGTCGATCCGATCCTCCCCGATCCGTGTCCCGATCGCTTCCAGTTCCTCGATCCGGAGGGCTGGCTGCGGATCCTCGGTCCCAACGCCGATCGACACGAGTGCGAGGCGGATCTCGCCCTGGTCGTCGACACGCACCGCTGGCAGCAGCTTGGCCGGTTGGGCGAGCTGATCCGCGCCTCGGGGACGCCCACGCTCTTCCTCGACCATCATCCCGTCGCCGGGGCGCTGCGGCCCGACGTCGACTGCGACGCGAGCGCCTCGTCCACGGGCGAGATGGTCTATCGCTTGATTCGCAGCTACCTCGACCTTCCGATCGATGCCCGGGTAGGCGAGTGCCTCTACACGGCGATCGCCTACGACACGCACTCGTTTCGCTTCATCCGCAACAATCCATCGCCGCACCTCGTCGCCGCCGACCTGCTCTCCCGCGGAGTCGACGCCGGGCGTGTCTACCGGCATATCTTCGGCAGCAACCCCGTGGGCAAGATGCGCCTGGTGGGCGAGATCCTGAGCACGCTGCGCCTCGAAGAGCAGGGACGGCTCGCCTGGGTCGAGCTTCGCCACGAACGGATCCTCGAGCACCAGGCACGGCTCGACGACCTGCGCGACGCGGTGAACTATCTCATCGAGATCGACGGAGTTGAGGTCGCCGTTCTTTTGAAGGAGACGGAGTCGATGGAGATCAAGGTCTCCCTCCGGTCCAAGGGAAGGATCGAGGTCCGCGGGATCGCGCAGAACCTGGGCGGCGGCGGGCACCCGTTTGCCGCGGGAGCGACCCTCGCGCCGCCGATCGAGGATGCCGCCCGGCTCGTGCACGATCTGGTGATCCCCCTGATGCGATCGGCCGCCGCGGTGGAGCGGGACGGCGCTGGGGCTCTGAGAAGCTGACCCCGTCGGGATTCGACATCGCGACTCCGCCCGCCTTGGGACGTCTCGGCGGCGACGCGACATGGAGGTAGGCATGGCCGAGCTGTTGACTCCTCTCGATCACCTGCTCACGGAAGAGAATCGCTCCTACCGCGCCCGGGCGCGCGAGGTGGCGGAGAACGCGGTCCGGCCGGTCGCGGCGAAGTACGACCGGCTCCAGGAGTACCCGTGGGAGGTCCTCGAGGCCTTGAAGAGAGCCGACCTCACCGGCATCTGGATTCCGAAGGAGTACGGCGGCCACGGGGCGGGCCTGCTGAATCTCTGCATCGTGGTCGAGGAGCTCTCGCGGGCCTGCGGCGGGGTCGGAGTCGCCTACGCCGTCAATGCGCTGGGTTCGTTTCCGATCCTCATCGGCGGAACGAAGGAGCAGAAGCGCCGATGGCTGCCGGGCGTCGCGAAGGGCGAGACTCTGATCGCGTTCGGCCTGAGCGAGAAGGATGCCGGCAGCGACGCGGGGAGCCTGCAGTGCTCCGCCGTGAGGGACGGCGGCCACTATGTCCTGAACGGCCACAAGAAGTGGAACACCAACGGAGGGGTGGCCACCCTCTACACGATCTTCTGTCGGACCGATCCCGCGTCGAAGGGGCCGCGGGGGATCTCGGCGATCGTCGTCGAGAAGCCCACCCCCGGCTTCGCGATCGGCAAGGTCGAGGACAAGATGGGGATCCGATGCGTCCCCGTCGTGGAGCTCGACTTCGAGAACTGCCGCGTTCCGGCGGCGAACCTGCTGGGCGGCGAGGAGAACAAGGGATTCCGCCACGCCATGGCCACGCTCGATCGCGCGCGCCCCGGAGTCGCCGCGCAGGCGGTGGGACTCGCGCAGGGCGCCCTCGAGCTGGCGGTGCACGCGACGGCGGGCCGGCGGCAGTTCGATCAGGCGATCATCGGATTCCAGGGAGTCCAGTGGATGCTGGCCGACATGGCGACCCAGATCGAGGCGGCGCGCCAGCTCGTCTATACCGCGGCCCGCGCCTCCGACGCCGACGCGCCGGGAATCAGCAAAGTCTCGGCGATGTGCAAGGTGATGGCTACCGATACGGCGATGCGCGTGACGACCGACGCGGTCCAGCTCTTCGGCGGAAACGGCTACATGAAGGACTTCCCCATCGAGAAGTACATGCGCGATGCCAAGATCACGCAGATCTACGAGGGCACGAATCAGATCCAGCGCCTGGTGATCGCCCGCGCCATCGTCAAGGAGCTCGGCGCGAGCGCGTAGGCAGCCGCGCCGTCGCCTCCTCGGAGACAGGCGCAATGAGACCGCCCCGGATCCGTCGATCCGGGGCGGTCCTGTGTCACCTTGAGGCCCTACCGACTAACGGTAGAGCGCGCGGAGCTTGCTCCAGGTCGTGGTGTCGTTGGGAACCTCTCCCTCGAAGACCGCCCAGATGGTCAGGTTGTTGTCAGTGAACTCGTTCGTGCACTCGCAGCTGGCCGACCAGTAGGTGTTGCCGAACGGACCGTTGGTGATGTCCTCACCGGTCACCGCCCAGAAATTGCCCTGAGGACAGAGCATGATGCACGGGTCGGCAACGCCGATATCCGGGATGTCGAACTCGTTCTGTCCCTCGACTGGATTGACCGCCGTCCGCTGCACCTCGACGCCGCCATCACGGATCACGATGTCCACCGCGCCCGCGGTGACCAGGAACTCGATGTAGAAGCCGACGCGCGTGATCGTCATCGGACCGACGCAATGGATGCCGAGCTGCTGCCCGAGACCGAGGGTCCAGCCCTGGCCCGGCAAGTCGTCCTGGAAGCCGTACTGACAAACGTCCTCGCGGAATGGAGCCTGCCATGGGTCTCCCGCGGGCCCAAAGCTCATGTGCGGGTCCTCGGCGTAAGCGGCACCCGCTATCACCGCGAGCAGAGCGAAAGTAACAAGAAGCCTCATGAGGACCTCCCTGTGGGATAGTTATGCGAAACAAGATCAGCGATCGCTCGCCTCAGTAGATCATGTGCATGACCTGTCGAGGCAGATCAAATATGAGACAATTCGTTGCGGTCTGCAACCTCAAGATTGTCGTCTCCAGGGTAGATTCTCCGGCGGCCGGGCGGGCATAAATCCGCCGGTATCGTCGCGTTTGGGTGCGACAGGTGTCGACCTGAGCCAACAACTATTTCTAGAATAAACAGTAACAGGATCTGCCCTGAACAGCGAACGGAGCGCCATGCCCTAGAGAGCGGGCAGCCTCTTCGACTCCTTCTCGATCGCCTGAAGCTTCTTCAGGATGAGAGCGCGGCGCACGGGACTCAGATAATCGACGAAGAGCCTCCCGTCGAGGTGGTCGATCTCATGCTGGAGCACACGGGCGAGCAGCTCGTCGAACCACTCGTCGCGCTCCTTGCGCTTCCCGTCGAAGAATCGCACTCGGATTCTCTCGGGCCGGATGATCTCCGCGTTGATCCCGGGCACGCTGAGGCAGCCCTCGTCGTAGACCGACTCCCCCTCCGATTCGAGGATTTCGGGATTGAAGTAGATTCTCGAGGCGCCCGCCGGAGCTCGATCGCCGACATCCGCCACGAGCATCCGGATCGGACGCCCGACCTGGATGGCCGCCAGCCCGATCCCGTCGGCCTCATGCATCGTCTCGAGCATGTCGAGGGCGTAGCTCAGCAGCCCGTCGTCGATCCGCTCGACCGGCTCGCTCTTCTTCCTCAGGATCGGATCGCCGTACAGGCGGATCGGCAGCAGGGCCATGGTCGTCTCCTCTCGCGGTCCTACAGATGAGTATAGCTCGGACCGCCGCCGCCTTCCGGGGGAACCCACGTGATGATCTCGTAGGGATCGGCGATATCGCAGGTCTTGCAGTGGACGCAGTTGGTGAAGTTGACCTGAAGCCGCGTCCCGCGACCGTCCTCGGAGGCGACCATCTCGTAGACCGCCGCGGGGCAGAAGTACTGACAAGGATTCCCGAACTCCACCTTGCAGCGGGTATTGCAGATCTCCGTGTCGGCGATCAGCAGATGGCTCGGCTGGTCTTCCTCGTGCTTCGTCCCGGAGCTGTAAACATCGGTCAGCTTGTCGAAGGTGAGCGCCCCATCGATCTCGCGGGCAGGCGGAGTCGTCGGCCGCCCCCGGCGACGCAACTCCTCGAGCCGGAGCATGTGGGTGTGATCCGGCTTGACCTCGAGCCGCTCGCCCATCCCCCGCCCCTTCGTCGCCAGCACGAGGCCGGTGTGGAGCAGGCCGCGGACCAATCCACCGGCGAATCCCTGGCGGAAGTTTCGAACCGATCGAAGCTCCTCCCCCACCCAGGATTCATCGACGCGGGATTCGTAGACCGCGAGCGCCGCGCGCGAGGTGTCTCCGGCGGTCACGCACTCGGCCGCTGTCTCGGCGGCGATCATGCCGGTCTTCATCCCGAGATGGATTCCCTTCAATCGGGCGGCGTTGAGATAGCCTCCTGCGTCGCCCACGATGATGCAGCCGTCGACCGCGGTCCTGGGGATCGAGAAATACC
This sequence comes from Candidatus Eiseniibacteriota bacterium, assembly GCA_034679345.1. Classification (GTDB taxonomy): domain Bacteria; phylum Eisenbacteria; class RBG-16-71-46; order CAIMUX01; family VGJL01; genus JAXDAY01. The sequence continues at coordinate 54,347 of JAXDAY010000004.1, read as the reverse complement.
CGCCCTCCGGGATCGTCTTCGCTCCGTAGGTGAGGAGGCTTCCGCCCTCGAGGATGCCGCGGACGCTCGGGTGTCGCTTCCAGTCCTGCATGAGGCCGTGCGCGTCGGTCCAAGGGTTGCGGTAGTCGAGGGCGACGACGAAACCGGCGGCGACCATGTTCTCGCGCATCCCATAGACGAAACCCCCGCCATACTCCTCACGGGAGAGGGGCCAGCCCATCGTGTGGAGCACCTCCCCCGCCGGGAAGCGGCCCTCCGGAACCTGCCAGACCTCCTTGACGCCCGTGGCGTAGATCTGCGGGTTCCTCCCCTCGTCGAGCCGCAGGCGCCGGACGAGATCCTTCGTGAGGCTGCCCCGCGATCCTTCCGCCAAGATCACGACCTTCGAGAGGATGTCGACTCCCGGCTCGAAGTTCCCCTTGCGCTCGCCGTTCTTGTCGACTCCCTTGTCCCCGCACCGCACGCCGACGACCCGATCTTCCTCGAAGAGGAGCTCCCGGCCGCCGAAGCCCGGGAAGAGGTCGATCCCGGCCTCCTCGACCTTCTGCGCCATCCAGATCGTCAGCCGGTTCAGGCTGACGACATGGTTGCCGTGATTGCGGAGCATCGGCGGGAGCAGCGGGAGGCGCAGCGATCCCGACTTCGTCAGGAACCGCACCTGATCCGCCCCGACCGGCGCCTCGATCGGGCAACCCTCGGGCGGGAAGGAGCCGAGCAGCTCGATCATCGCGCGCGGATCGAGCACGGCGCCCGAGATCGCGTGCGCGCCGATATGCGCGCCCTTCTCGATCACCACGATCGAGGCATCGGCGATCGGGGATCCGGGCTGCGCGCGCAATTGCGCGAGGCGCAGGGCGCAGGCGAGCCCCGCGGGGCCCCCGCCCACGATCAGGATGTCCACCTCCAGGCGGTCGCGCTCGATCTCGCTCATCCCATCACTCCCTCAAGCGTGGCGGATCCGGCCATTGCCGCGGATCGTCGCCTTCGCCTCTTCTCTGCGCTTGGTCTCCTCGATGGCGAGGTCGAGGTGGGCCTCGACGAGAATCAGCCGTTCGTTCTCGCCCATCGTTTCGAGCAAGGCCTGCCTCTCCACACTCGAGAGCCGCAACCGGTCGGCGACCCGGAAGCTCCATCGTGGGCCACGCGGCGGCGGTTCGGGGGGAATGTCGCCGGCGATGGAAGCCAGAACGCGATAGCGCTCCTCGAGCCGGTCCTCCCGGGAGTGATCGATCTCCTCCGGCCCCTCCTCGATGCGCGAGACCTCGGCCTGGAAGTAGCCGTCGGGATGCGTGGAAATCTCCCCCAGGCGGATGCGATCGATGCCGCGCACGCGCACATCCATCCGGCCATCGGGGTAGCGGCGCAGGAGCTTGGCGATGACCGCCTCGCATCCGATTCCCGCGATTGCGTCGTCATGGACGCGGACGAGGCCGAAGCTCGCTGGCTCGCCCAAGCAGCGGGCGATCATCTTTCGGTAGCGCGGCTCGAAGACGTGGAGTCCCGCCTCGCCGCCCGGCAACAGGACGATGTCCAGCAGGAAGAGCGGGAGCGGGCCGCTCATGAGGAGCTACCCCGTGGGGCGCCGCCCGGCTCGGCGAAGGAGACGGGGAAGGAGTCCACGAACTCGGGCACGATGTCGCCCGGCTCCCAGATCCCCGCGGGACCGGCGCCGACAGCCTCGAGATACTGCGCGGCGAGCGTCTCGAACTGGCTCTTCGACCAGCCGACGCCGCTCTCGACGATGCGCAGATCCGCATCGAGCCGGTAGATCAACGGCACCTGCTCGACGCGGTAGCGCCGCGCCGTCTCGAAGTCGGGGGGGTCGAGGAGCATCGGGAAGGTGAGGGTATAATCTTCTGCGAACTCCAGGGCGTCCCGATGGCCGTCGAGGGAGATCCCGAGGATCTCGGCATCCTGCTTGCGAAGCCTCCGGTGCAAGCGCTCGACGAAGGGCAAGAGCACGCGGCACGCCTTCGACTCGCGGCGGAAGAAGACGACCAGCACGCTTCGCCTGGAGTCGGGCGCGCCAAGGATCCAGTAGGTGTTGTCGATGGCTCGAAGGCGGAAGTCCGGCGCCCTCTCCCCCACCGCCAGCGGCATCTAGTGGACTCCCGAGAGGAACCGCTCGGCATCCAGGGCCGCCATGCACCCCGACCCGGCGGCGCTGATCGCCTGCCTGTAGACATGGTCCTGGACGTCTCCGCAGGCGAAGACGCCGGGCAGGCTCGTGCGGGTCGACTTCCCCTGGGTGACGATGTAGCCGTTCGGATCCATCTCGATCTGTCCCACGAAGGGAGCGGTGTTCGGCACGTGGCCGATCGCGAGGAAAAGCCCCTCGACCGGCATCACCTCCTCGGCGCCGTTGACGGTGTCCTTCAGCCGCAGACCCGTCACTTTCTTCTCGCGGGGATCGAGAACTTCGACCACAACGCTGTTCCACTTGAACGCGATCTTCTCGTTCGCGCGGGCCCGTTCCTGCATCGCCTTCGACGCGCGGAGCTCGTCCCGGCGGTGGATGACCGTCACCTTGGAAGCGAACTTCGTGAGGAAGGTCGCCTCCTCCATCGCGGTGTCCCCTCCTCCCACGACCGCGATCTCTTTGCCCTTGAAGAAGAAGCCGTCGCAGGTGGCGCAGGCGCTCACGCCGTGGCCCATGAGCGCCCGCTCCGATGGGATGTCGAGCCATCGCGCGGAGGCGCCGGTCGCGATGATGAGAGCGTCACAGGCCACGCCGGTCCCCTCGAGATCGAGTCGGATCGGCTTGGCGGCGAGATCGGCCGTGGAGACGGTGCCCGATTCGATCTTCGCTCCGAACTTCTCCGCCTGGTCGCGGAAGTGCTGCATGAGCTCCGGCCCCGTGATCCCTTGCGGGAACCCGGGATAGTTCTCGACCTCGGTCGTGATCATCAACTGCCCTCCCGGCTGCGTCCCGTCGATGACCAGCGGCTCCAGGTCGGCGCGGGCCGCGTAGAGGGCAGCCGTGAGTCCGGCGGGGCCGGTCCCCAGGATCACGAGTCGGTGGTGGCGGTGCGGCATCGTCGCGGCCTCCTTCGTGTCTTTCAAGCCCAGGACCGGAGCAGCTCGGCAAGGAGTCGCACTCCAAAGCCGCTTGGTCCCTTGGGAAGATGCGGGCGGTCCTTCTCCCACCAGGCTGTGCCCGCGATGTCGATATGCGCCCACGGGGTCGAATCGACGAAGTTCGAGAGGAACGCCGCGCCCGCGATCGTTCCGCCCCCCGCGCTCCCATCGGCGATGTTCTTGACGTCCGCGAAATCGCTCTTCAGATGGTCCCCCATCTCCTCCCAGATCGGAAGCCGCCAGAGACGGTCCCCCGAACGACGGCTCGCCTCCTCGACCCTGCCCGCGAGGGCGTCGTCATTCGCCAGGAGGGCGGCGCCATAGTGACCCAGCGCGATCACGACCGCCCCGGTCAGGGTGGCGAGATCGATGATGGCGGCCGGCTTGTGTTTCTGCGCGACGTAGCTCAGCGCATCGGCGAGGATCAGGCGCCCCTCGGCGTCGCAGTTCTGGACCTCGATCGTCTTACCCGAGAATGAGCGCAGGATGTCGCCGGGTTTATAGGCGCCGCCCCCGGGCAGATTCTCGGTCGAGGGAACGGCGGCAACGACGTTCACGCCCACCTCGAGGTCCCGGATGATCGACATGACTCCGAGCACCGCGGCCCCGCCGCACATGTCGTACTTCATCTCCTCCATCTTCGCCGAGGGCTTGATGGAGATTCCTCCCGCGTCAAACGTGAGCCCCTTGCCCACCAGGGCCACCGTCGGCGCGTCTTTCCTCCCGCAATCGTACTCGAGGAGGATGAAACGGGCCGGCTCGTGAGATCCCTGGGCCACTCCGAGCAGCGCCCCCATCCCGAGCTCCTTCATCTTCGCCGCGTCGAGAATCGTGCAGCCGAGCTTCTGGGCGAGGGCGATCTTCTCCGCCTCGGCCGCGAGGAAGCTGGGGGTGGCGTGGTTTCCGGGATGGCTCGCGAGCGAGCGCGCGTAGTTGGTCGCATCCGCGATCCGCTCTCCACGGGCGAATGCGGGCGCCGCCTCGGCCAGGATCTTCTCATCCGGAAGATAGACCTCGAGGTGCTCCAGGATCTTCACCTTGTCGCGGTCCTTCGTCTTGTATTCGATGTACTGATAAGTGCCGAGGATCGCGCCTTCCGCAAATGCCTGCCCTGCTTCCGGGGCGCTCACCGGCGTCCCCTGGCCGAACAGGAGCGCCGCCGCTTTCTTGGCGCCCAGGTCCCGGGCCCGCCTCGCGGCCGTCGCCGCGGCGGCCCGGATCTTCTCGGCGTTCAGCTGCGCCGCCTTCCCGAGGCCCACGAGCAGCAGTCGCCGCGCCTTCCCCTCGGCCGGATAGAGCACGAGCGTTTCGTTCGGCTCTCCCTTGAAGTCCCCGGCGGCGCTCGCGCGCGCGATCACGCCGCCGGATGCGCGGTCCAATTCGAGTGACAGGCCGCTCGGCGGATCCCCTTCCGTGAGGCCCAGGATCGCCACTTCCGTCTCGGCTCCGGCCAGATTCCCGGCAAGCAGGACGCGCCCGCGCACCGCCTCGTACGACATCGAATCCTCCAATCCCAGATTTCCCACATTCGACGAGAGACGCCACGCAGCCTCCGGCGCTCGATCGCCCCGCCGCGGCGGCATGCGGAACTCCGTAACTAAATAGATTTACGCTAGTAACAGCGTATCTTAGGAAGCGAGTCGCGGGGCTGTCAATTCAGTTTGGAGCGGGCCGCCGGCTCGCGACTCGGCCGGAGCGCCCGCGCGCCCGAGGCCTGCGCGGGACGAAGCCATCGGCGAAGGATGCGCGTCAGATCGGCCCGGGTGATCGGCTTGGCGAGGAGATCGACGCAACCCGCCTCGTGGCAGCGTCTGCGATCCTGGGGTCCCACGAGGCCGGTCATCGCGATGATCGGCAGGTGGTCGTTACAGATCTGCCTGCGAAGCGCCTGGGTCGCCGCAAATCCATCCATCCCCGGAAGCTCGATGTCCATGAGAACCAGGCAAGGCCGCTCCCTCGCGGCCACGGCAAGCGCCTCCTGGCCGCAGCGCGCCGTACTTCGTGGGAGGTGGAGGGAATCGAGCATCCTGGAGATCAGGTGGCGGTTCTCCTCGTCGTCCTCGACGACAAGAATCGGTCGGTCGGGCGGTGGGAGCGGCGCGTCGGTCTGCGCGGCGGACCAGGCCGCGCCGAAGAGCTGCTCCGATGCGCTCCGCTCGCGAGAGCCGCGGGTGTGGATGGCGTTGAGCATCCAGCGCGAGCGCTGCTCGAGCCGCTCGGTGAGGCCGGGAGCGGTCTCCCTCCAGGCGAGATCGATTCGGGCGCGCCAGTCCTCATCCGATGGATCGCGGTAGCGCGGCACCGTCAGGAGCCTCGGAATCTGGAGGGAAGCTTCCCGCCAGAGGCTCAGGGCGCGATTGGCCGCGCGATCGAGGTCGAGCATCAGGACCGCGCCGTCCTCGCCGATCCGCTCGGCGACGCGCCATCCCGGCGGATCATCGAGGACCTGAGCGGCCGCGTCGCCGAGCTGGCTACGCGCCCACTCGATCCCCTCGCAATCCTGCGGATCGAGGAGGATGCGGCGGCCGCCGATCGGCAGGGCGTTCCACGCCTGGAGGAATCGGGAAACGCTTCGCGGGGAGAAGTCGGGGTGAAGAGTCGCGATCCGGCCGAGCGGAATCGGCGCGCCTTCGGGCGTGCGGGCGATCAGAAACCAGTCGGTCGATCCTCCGATCGTCCCGTCCACGGCCCGAAGATGCTCGAACGCCGCGGAGATCTCCACTCCCGTCGCGACGATCGCCGCGAACGGCGGCTCGCATCGAATCGCCTGCTCCAGCTCCTCCACCGACCCCGTACGTCGTGTGCGATATCCCCATGTGGCCCATTCCGACTCTCCCGGGATCGCCCCGGTCCCGATCTCGTGGACGAGGAGCGTGGGGCCGCTGCCTTCGGTCGCGTCGCTCGCCGGCTGGCTGGGCGCAAGTTCCTCATCCGCCGGCGTCAGAGGGATCGTGAACGTGAAGCAGGAACCGCGGTCGATCTCCGACTCGACCCAGATCGTGCCCCCCATCAGCTCGACGAGCCGACGGGAGATCGCAAGGCCCAGGCCCGTTCCCTTCTGCTTTCCCTGCGCGGCGCCCTGCAACTGGACGAAGTCTTCGAAGATCTGCTCCCTCTTTTCCTCGGGGATCCCCGGGCCCTCGTCGCGCACCGAGAAGAGGATCGTCCGAGCGCTCCTTCCCGCCACGCCTTCCTCGAAGAGCGGACGCGCCGAGAGACGGATCGCTCCTCGCTCGGAGAACTTGACGGCGTTGGTCAGTAGATTCAGGAGCACCTGCTCGAGCTTCATGCGATCGACGACCACCTTCTCAGGCAGTTCGGGATCGATCTCGAGGTGGAGAGCGAGCGTCTTGCCCTCCGCCTCCGAGCGGACCATCTCCCGCGCCTCCTCGAGGAGTCCCCGCAGGGGAAGCGGTTCCAGGTCGAGATAGAACCGTCCGGCGGCGCATCGCGAGAGATCCAGGATGTTCTCGATCAGCCGTTTGAGGTGTCTCCCGCCGCGCATGATGCTCTCCGAGTAGGCGCGGACGTGCTCGGCGAGGGAGGGATCGAGCAGCAGGAGATCGGCGAAGCCGATGATGCTCGTCAGGGGGGTGCGCAGCTCGTGCGAGACCGTGGCCAGGAACATGTCCTTCGCGCGGAGGGCCTCCTCGGCCGACTCGCGGGCGCGGATCAGCTCGTCGGTGAAGACCTTTCGATCGGTCACGTCCCGTTCCACCGAGACGAAGCCGAAGAGCTTGCCCGCGTCGTCGCGAATCGGCGAGATCGTCATGTCGGCGTGGTAGAGGGAGCCGTCCTTGCGGCGATTGACCACCTCCCCCTGCCACTGCTCGCCGCGGGCGAGATTCTCGCGGATGGTCGCCCCGACGTCCGACACGCCGGGCGAAATCTGAGGGAAGCGGGTCCGCCGCAAACGAAGCTCCTGCGGCTCGTAGCCGGTGAGCCGCGAGAACGCCGGATTTGCGTACTCGATCCGACCGCGGGCGTCCGTGATGACCACGCCGTCGAGGCTCGCGTCGACCGCGCGCGCGAGACGGATCCGCTGCCGTTGCGTCGAGCGCACGTGGGTCACGTCCGTCAGGGTGAGCACGCTTCCTTCGACGACTCCCTTGCCGTTCAGGGGGGCCGCGACTACCCAGAAGGCGCGCATCTGTCCGCCGATCGACAGCTCGAGCTCTTCCTCGAGCGGCGTCCCCGCGCGCAGCGCCGCCGTCAGGCGCTCCAGGTCGCCGCTCAACGGTTCACCCACGGGCAAGAGGTCCAGGAGCGAGCAGCCGACGATCTCCGACTCTTCATCGCGCGGGACCGAGTCGCTCCACTCGCGGAGCAGGACTCGGAACGCGCGATTCGTTTGCCGGATCGTGAGATCCGGATCGAGGCAGCAGACCAGAGTCGGGATCGATTCGATCAGGGCCGAGTTGCGGCGTCGCTCGCGGTCGATCTCCTCCTCGAGACGACGTCGGAGGAGGAGGTCGCGCACGGCCCGCAGCAGCGTTTCGTCGAACCCCTTGTCCATTCGTTTGGGGAGGTAGTCGTAGGCTCCGGCGTGGAAGAACTCGACGGCCACCCGCTCGTCGCCCACGGCGGTCAGAACGATCACGGGACGTCGCGCATCGCGGTTGATTCTCTTCAGGAGATCGAGACCCGTGGTTCCGGGCAGGCGGTAGTCGAGCAGGATCGCGTCGAACGCCGTCTCCCCGATCCGCCGCTCCGCATCCTCGGGATCCTCGGTCACCTCGACGAGGAGCCGGGGCGACCGCGCCCGTTCCAGCACGCGACGGATCAGGACGAGATGATCGGCCGTGTCGTCGACGACGAGCACACGGGCCGGATCCGGCGGCAGCGCTTCGCGGCGTGGGTCCAAGGCGATCGATCCCCCTCATTCGGTTTCGACCCGAGCGACGGGGATCTTGAGAACTCGGTCAGACTCTCCGGGAGGCCGGAGCCGCGGAGGCTCGACGCTCGAGCGCCCAATGGACGATTCTCTCGTGGATTGCGTCCACGGAGAGCCCGGCCCGCTCGAGCAGGACCGATCGCCTGCCGTGCTCCACGAAGGCATCGGGCAGGCCAATGGCGAGCACCCGGGGTCCGGGATCAATCTGGGCGGCCCATCGGGCGATCTGGGAACCGAACCCTCCGCCGGGCGCCCCCTCCTCGAGGGTGACGATCCGCGTGGCGGAGCCGAGGATCTCACGGAGCATGCCCTCATCCATCGGTTTGACGAACCGGCAGTTGACCACCCCCGCCGGCTCGCCGAGGGCGTCGAGACGCGCGGCGCACTCGAGGGCGGGGCCGACCATCGAGCCGACGGCCAGGAGCACGAAGCCGCTGCCCGGGCGGAGGCGCTCCCAGGATCCGATCTCGATCCGGCGCAGCGGAATGGTGTCGATCTGCTCGAGGGTGACCGCGTCGGGGATCGTGTCGCGCGGGTATCGGACGGCGAAGGGTCGGTCCTGCCCGAGCCCCGTATGGATGAGATCGCACAGCTCGCGACCGTCTTTCGGCGCGCAGACGATCAGCTCGGGCACGCATGAGAGGTAGGCCAGGTCGAAACAACCATGGTGCGTCGGCCCGTCCTCCCCGACGAGCCCCGCACGATCGAGGCAGAAGACGACCGGCAGGTGCTGCAGGGCGACATCGTGCACGATCTGGTCATAGGCGCGCTGGAGAAACGTCGAGTAGATCGCGGCGATCGGCCGTCGCCCGGCCGTCGCGGCGCCGGCGCTGAATGTGACGGCGTGCGCCTCGGCGATCCCCACGTCGAAGAAGCGGTCGGGGAAGCTGTGGGCCATCTCCACCAGCCCGGTTCCCTCGGCCATGGCGGCGGTCACCGCGACGACGCGCCCGTCCTCCGTCGCCAGTCGCGGGACCAGACGGCCGAAGACGTCGGTGTAGGTCGGCTTCGGCGCGGGCGGCTCGAGCTTGCCGTTCTTGGGCACGAGCGCCTTCACGCCGTGGTACTTGAGCGGGTCGCCTTCCGCGAGGGCGATCCCCTTGCCCTTCTGGGTGGCCACATGCAGGAGGATCGGTCCGTCCATCGACTTCACGCGGTCGAGGACGACGAGCAGCGCGCGTAGATTGTGCCCGTCGATGGGGCCGAGGTAGCGGAAACCCAGGTCCTCGAAGAGCATCCCAGGAACGAGCAGCCCCTTCAGGCTCTCCTCGACCCTGCGGACCATCTGCCGGAAGAGCGTCGTCTTGGGAAAGTGCTCGGAGAGCCGCCAGACGTCGGCCTTCGCCTTGTTGAAGCGGGGGCTCGCGATGATCCCGGTCAGGTAGCGGGAGAGCGCTCCGACGTTCGGCGAGATCGACATCTTGTTGTCGTTCAGGATCACGACGAGGCGCCGTCCCGACGCCCCGGCGTTGTTCAGCCCCTCATACGCCAGGCCGCCGGTCATTCCCCCGTCCCCGACCACGGCGACGACTCGGTAGTCCTCGCCGGCGAGGTCGCGCGCCGCCGCGATCCCGAGCGCGGCAGAGATCGCGGTGCTGGCGTGCCCCGCGCCGAAGGCGTCGTGCGGGCTCTCGCTGCGCTTGCAGAAACCGCTGATCCCTCCGAGCTGTCGGATGGTCGGCAGGAGGTCGCGCCTCCCCGTGAGTACCTTGTGAATATAGGATTGGTGCCCGACGTCCCACACGATGCGATCACGCGGCGAATCGAACAGATAGTGCAGGGCGACGGTCAGCTCCACCACTCCGAGGCTTGCCGAGAGATGCCCGCCGACGCGCGTGACCGTGTCCCACACATAGGCCCGCAGCTCCCCGCACAGCGACTCCAGTTCGTCGACGGAGAGGAGCTTGAGGTCTCCCGGGCTGTCGACTCGGGAGAGGAGGGGATAATCGTGTGGATTCGACATTTCAAACCAGGCTAGGACCGACGCGGCGAGGGTGTCAAGGACTCGCCCGGCCGGCTACTGCGCGCGCAGCGCGCGGACGGCGACATAGTCGCCGCGATCGAAACCATCCACGGGCTGCTGGACCGAATCGTTCGAGTACTTCGGGTGGGTGAGCAGCGTCTGGGCGTATTCCGGCTCGGTGAATCCCGCGGCGAGGAGCGCCGCGGTGAGCTCTTCGGTCGAGCGCCAGTGCGCCGCGCGGACGAACTCGACCGGATACGGATCTCGGGGCGCGCTGGCCGAGATCTCGGGGTCGTCCCACGAGCCCACGCGCGCCGCCAGACGGTACAGCAGGCCGTAGGAGCTTGGGCCCGGGACATCCGCCACGACCAGCCGGCCCCCGGGGCGCAGGACCCGGAAGGCCTCCGAGAGGGCGCGGGCGAGATCGCTGAGGTAGCTCGGCGTGCCATTCAGGAGCACCGTGTCGAACTCCCCCTCGCCGTACGGCAGATCCTCGGCGGTCCCGGCCTTCACCTCGAGTCCGCGCCGGGCCGCGATCGCTCCCATCCCCTCGGCGGGCTCCAACCCGTGGGTGATGAGAATTCCATGATCCTTGCGCAGGAGCCACTCGAAGAGGCCGCTTCCGCAGCCCACGCTGAGGCATCGCCCCGGATCCAGGAGGAATCGCTTCAGCAGGAGGATCTCCGACTCGAGCACGTTGCGGTTCTTCAGGAACCAAATGTCATAGAGCTCCGCGAACTCGTCGAACGCTCCGCCTTCCATCTCGCCTCCGATGCTCCCGCCGGCCGCCGGGTCCCGCGCAGGCTGCTCGCCCCCGCGGCGCTGGAATCGTACACCCGGGCCGGGCGCTTGTGGAGGCCGAAGGGCTGCGCTATGGTTCGCGCGAGTCGAAGCGGGGGCTTTCCGGCGGCACGGAAGGAGGGTGGGATGTCTCAGCGCAAGGTCGGGGTGATCCTCTCCGGTTGCGGGGCCAGCGACGGCAGCGAGATCCACGAGGCCGTCCTCACTCTGCTCGAGATCAGTCGCGCGGGAGCCGAGCCGGTCATCGCAGCGCCCGACGCGCCCCAGAGGGATGTCATCGATCATCGCGCGCGCGCTCCGCTGGGCGAGACGCGCAACGTCCTCGTCGAGTCGGCCCGGATCGCGCGCGGGAAGATTCGCGATATCCGGGAACTGCGCGCCGCCGAGATCGACGCGCTGGTGCTTCCCGGCGGCTACGGCGCCGCGAAGAATCTAAGCGACTTCGCCATCGCCGGAGCCGAGTGCGCGGTCCACCCCGAAGTCGAGCGGCTCTTGCTCGAGATGCACGCGGCCAAGAAGCCGATCGGCGCGATCTGCATCGCCCCGGTCATCCTGGCGCGCGTCTTCGGGCGGGCCGGGACACGGATCCGCGTCACGATCGGCGATGATGCCGAGACGGCCGCGAAGATCATCGCCATGGGCGCGGCGCATGAGCAGCGGCGGGTCGACGAGACCTTGGTCGATTCCGAACACCGGATCGTCACCACCCCGGCCTATATGCTCGGCCCCACGATCGCCGATGTTTCGCGCGGGATCGCGAAGCTCGTCCAGGATCTCCTCGGGATGATCCGGTAGGGGCGCATGGGCATGGGGGCAAGGCGTTACCTCCTCCCCGATGCCTGGGCCGCCGCGGAGGCGGCTCTCGTCGAGATCTCGACCCGCTCGCCTCGCATCGAGATCGCCGGCGAGCTGCGCCGCCAGCTCGAGACCGTCTCGGAGGTGACCTTGCTGGCGGAGGTCGCCGATGGGGAGCTTCCGCGCGACGAGGTGCGTCCATCCGCATCCGGCATCCCTGTGCGCATCCTCTGGAGGGGTCGCGAGAGCTTCGATGGTTGCTGGCTCTACGAGAGCGCGAGTCGTGAGCATCGCGAGTCGCTCGCCCGTCGCGCCGCGGCCCGCGGATACGGCTTCGACCCCATGGGTCTGCGACTGGAGGGTCGGCCGGTCCCCACGGATGAGAAGGGGCTCTACCGGGCGCTCGGGCTCGAGCCGATCCATCCGCTCCTGCGCGAGACGGCCGTGGAGGAAGCGACGGCGACTTGCCATCTGATCGGCCCCGAATCGATCCGTGGAGTCTTCCACATCCACACGACCGACACCGACGGACGATCCGACCTCGATGAGATCGCCTGCGAGGCGGAGCGGCTCGGATACTCCTGGATCGGAATCAGCGACCACTCCCAGAGTGCTCCGATCGCCAACGGACTGACCCCGGAGAGGCTTCTCGCGCAGCGCGACGCGGTCGAGGCCGCCAGGACCCGGCATCCGGGCCTTCGGATCCTCCATGGGGTCGAATCCGACATCCGACCCGATGGAACGCTGGACTATGACGACGATCTTCTCGGCATGCTCGATTTCGTGATCGTTTCCGTGCATGGCGAATTCGAGATGGGGCGCGAGGCGATGACCCGGAGAGTCGAGCGCGCCCTGAGCCATCCCGCGACGACCCACTGGGGGCATCCCACGGCGCGCCTGCTCCCGGGCAAGGCGCCCTACGAGATCGACATCGAGCGCCTGCTGGCCGTCTGCGCTCGGGAGCGCGTCGCCGTCGAGTTCAACGCGCATCCGATGCGACTCGATCTGGACTGGCGAACCATCCCCGTCGCCCGCGCGATGGGAGTGGCGGTCTCGATCGACCCCGACGCGCATGACGCCTCGAGTCTCGCCTACGCCCGCCTGATGGTCGGCACCGCGGCGAAGGGGGGGCTCACACCCGCCGAGATCCTGAACAGCCTCGATGCCGATGGAATCCGCGCATGGCTGACCACGAGAAGAAGGCCCTAGCGCGCTGGATCGGCGGGCGCCTGGCGCGGGCATACCCCGATGCCCGGTGCACCCTCGACTTCGAGAATCCCTTCCAGCTCTTCGTCGCGACCGTCCTCTCGGCGCAGTGCACCGATGCCCGTGTCAACCAGGTCACCCCTGGGCTCTTCCGCCGGTGCCCGACGCCAGGCGACTTCCTGAAGCTCGGCAGGGATGGCCTCGAGGAGGCGATCCGCTCGACCGGCTTCTACCGGAACAAGGCGAAGAGCATCCTGGGGGCGTGCGAGCGCATCGTCGTCGACTTCGGCGGATCTCTGCCCGAGACGATGGAATCGCTCCTCCCGCTGCCGGGAGTGGGCCGCAAGACCGCCAACGTGATCCTCGGAAGCGCCTTCGGCAAGCAGGAGGGAATCGCCGTCGACACCCACGTCGCGCGAGTGAGCCGGCGCCTGGCGCTATCCGCGTCGGCGGATCCGCTGAAGATCGAATCCGAGCTGATGCTCCTTTTCCCGAGGAAGGGCTGGACAGCCCTGAGCCACCGGATGATCCTGCATGGCCGGCTCGTGTGCGTCGCCCGCTCCCCGCGGTGCGAGGCCTGCGTCCTTGCCGAGCGTTGCGCCTTCGCAGCGCTCGGAAGGCAGAGTCGCGCCGAGCGCAAGAAGCCGGCGCGCCGCAGGCTCAGCGGCGCGGGGCGGCCCCGGGCGGCAGCGAGTCGCCGCGGCGCGAGGAGATGAAGGCTCCCAGCAGAGCGATCGCCGCCGCGACGAGATAGCTCACGCGCATCCCGTCCAGCATTCCCCGCGTCGGGTCCTGCGATCGCGCGATCATCCCGGATGTGATCGCGCCCGAGAGCGCCACGCCGAGGACCATCCCCAGGTTGCGCGAGGTGGCCAGGATCCCCGAGGCGGTGCCCTGGCGCTCGCGGGGCGCAGCGCCCAAGAGGGAGCTCGAGTTGGGGGCCGCGAAGATCCCATTGCCCAGGCCGTTCACGGCGAGCGCAACGAGAACGAGGGGAAGCGGCCCGTCCGCCCCGAGCTGCGAGAGGAGAAGTAGCCCCACGGCGAGAACGAGCATCCCCGCCGTCGCGGGGATCCGGGATCCGATCCGGTCGGAGAGATGTCCGGCGATCGGTGAGCTCGCGGCCATGATGACCGGCGGAGCCATCAGGAAGAGCCCGACCGTGCCGGGCGCGAGCCCGCGCACCTCGATCAGGTAGAACGGCATGAGGAAGGTGACGGCGAAGACGGCGATATAGTTGGCCGAGGCGCTCGCCGCGGCGGCTGTGAAGATGCGGCTTCGGAAGAGCGATAGATCCAGCATCGGACTCTCGAGGCGCTTCTCGATCTGGAAGAAACGCGCCAGAAGGGCTGCTCCGACGCTCAGAGCCGCCAGGGTCGCCGGCGAGCTCCAGCCCCAAAGGCTTCCCCGGTTCAGTCCTAGGATGATGAGGGAAAGCCCCAATCCGAACGTCGCGGTGCCCCACGGATCGAAGCGCGCCGGAACCGGCTCATCCCGATCGAGCGGCAGATAGCGGATGGCGAGAACGAGGGTGATCAGGCCGATCGGCAGGTAAACCAGGAAGACGGCGCGCCAGCCGAGTCTCTGCGAGAGCCAGCCGCCGAGCGCGGGCCCGAGGGTGAGGCCGAGATAGGTCATCATCCCCTGCAGACCGAGCACCCGCCCCCGTCGCTCGGGCGGAAAGGCGCGCGTCAGGATGGCCGGAGCGGAAGCGAAAAGGACCGCGGCGCCGACGGCCTGGACCGCGCGGCAGGCGATGAGGACTCCCGATGTGGGCGCGAGGGAACACAGGAGAGAGCCCAGGAGGAAGATGCCGAGACCGTAGCGGTACGTTCGCCTCTGCCCTTTGAGGTCCCCGAGGCGTCCGAAGGTCAGCAGAAGGGAGCTCACGACCAGCAGGTAGACCGTGATGACCCACTCGATGGTGGAGAGTCGCGCACCCAGGTCGGCGCGGATCATCGGCAGGGTCACCTGGACCGCGCTCGCGCCCAGGGTGGACATGAACGAGCCCGCGCCGATCGCCAGGAGCACTCCGTCGCCGGCGCGGGCCCTCGGTTCGCTCTGCGGCATCAGCCCCCCAGCTCGAACTTCTCCTTCTCGAGCCCGGCGGGCAACTCGAAGATCGATCCCGGTATCGCATCATGGGAGATCCGGGTGACCTCGCTGCGCCACCGCTCCTTTCCCTCTTCGTCCTTCATGATGGTCAGAATCGGGAGGCCCGGCACGTCGCCCTCCTTGGGATGCTCGAAGTCCTTCAGCAGACCCTCCATCGATTCCAGCCCGCCGGGATTCAACGCCTTCATGAACGCGGCGAAGTCATTGAAGACCGCCAGATCCGACGCCGAAATCTCGAGCGCCTTCGGATCGGTCGACCAGATCTCCAACTCCCCCTCGCCCTCGATCTGCGCGCGATAGCCGGCGCACACGAACTCGTTGATCTTCCGGCTCTGCCCAAGCGGCGTGACGATCCGCTTTGCCGCTTCCGTCGCGGGCATCTGCCCGGCCATCATCTTCTCCACCGCGGCGCGCTGCTCCTGCGGGACGCTGGCGAGCGCCTCTTTCATCTTCGCCATCGCATCCTGCAGCTTCGATCCCAGCGCCTCGACGTCCTTCTCGGTCATCTCGCGGTAGGTCTTGCGCTCCGCGTCGATCATCCAGAGAAGCTTCTGATCGCCGCGAAAGATCATGCTTCCATCCGCCGCCGGCGTCTGCACGCTCAACTTGTGCCCCGAGACCAGGGTCTGGATCACATGATCCTGGTGCTTCGTCTCGATCGTCAGATCGGCACGGGCGGGCGCCACGACGGCGAGACCGAGTGCCAGGCCGCCGATCCAGCGAAAGTGTCGCATCCTCGTCCTTCCTTTCCCGATCGAACCTCGATCGAACCTCGTTCGCTCTTCCGCCGTCGGCCGAGGACTCACGCTCGCGGGCTCAGGAGCGCCTGGCCGACCCTCGCCCCATGATACCCCCCGGCCGGGTCCATGGGATGCGGATGTGGAAGGTCGAGCCCTCGCCGAGGCGGCTCTCCACTCCCGCCTCGCCTCCATGGGCGAGCGCGATGTGCCGGACGATCGCGAGTCCGAGCCCCGTGCCGCCGAGCTCCCGCGATCTGCCCTTCTCCACGCGATAGAAGCGCTCGAAGAGCCGCGGAAGATGCGCGGCTGCGATCCCAGGACCAGAATCCTTCACCTCGAGGCGGAGCGTCTCGCCCTCGTCCCGAGCGCGGACCGAGACGACGGAGCCGTTCGGGCCGTACTTGATCGCATTCTCGATTAGGTTCTCGAGCGCCCGCTCGAGGAGCGCCTCGTTCGCCTGCAGTCGCGGCAGCTCTTGCGGGAGATCCGACTCGCACCGCATCCCCTTCGCGTCGGCCTCGCTCCGAAGGCCTTCGATCGCGCGCGCGACGAGGTCCCGCAGGTCGACCGGCGTTCTCTCGACCTCTTCCCCCGTCGACTCGACGCGCGCGAGCTGGAGGAGATCCTCGAGTATGCGGTGCATCCGCACCGCGTTTTCCGCCACGATTCCCAGGAACCGCCTGCGCAAGAGGGGATCATCCTCCCCCTGCTCCAGGAGCGTCTCCACGTAGCCGTGAATCGCCGTGATCGGGGTCTTCAGCTCATGGGAGACGTTGGCCACGAAATCGCGTCGGATCATTTCGAGACGTCGAATGTCGGTGACATCCCCCATGACGAGCACCGCCCCCCTCATGGCGCCGTCGGGACCCCGCAGAGCGTCACCGAGCACGCGGATGCTCCGCCGGCCCTCCGCGAGGTCGAACTCCGATGCTCCGGGCTCGGCATCCCGGAGGACCTGCTCGATCAGATCGTGGAAGGCGCTGCTCGGCACAAGCTCCGTGACCCGCCGTCCCTGGGAGGAGCCGGCGGGCAGGCCGAGCAGTCGCTCCGCGGAGGGATTGATCAGGATCACCTGCCCCGCGAGATCGACCGCGACGACTCCCTCGAGCATGCCGTGCAAGACGGCGTCGCGCTCGAGCAGCTCCTCTTCCAGATGGCGGATCGCCTCGCCCGTCCGATCCCCCGCCTCGCGCACGGGCCGATCGAGCCCCAGAAGGGGAAGGGTCGTCGGGCCGGCGTCGGCAGCCTTCGATGGGAACGCGGAGAGCCTCGCCTCCAGCCCGCTCGATTCGGCGAGGATCCGCCTTTGAGTGCGCGCCGCGAGAAAGACGAAGCCGAACGCCCAGAGAAGCCAGAGAAGCGCCGCTCCGTAACGGGCGGCTGCGAGCCCTGTCTCCAGAGGACGCAGGGGACGAAGGAAGATGAGCGCTCCAGCCCTCTCCCCGCTTCCCCAGCTCGCCCGGCAGCGGAGAGCGGGCCCCGAGCCGGGAAGCTCGATCCGGCGGACCTCCTCGAGGGAGATCTCCGCCTCGCTTCCCGGACCGAACCATCGATGACTCTCCTGAAGCCTCCCCGAAGCGGTGTCGTGGATGATTCTGCCGCCGGAATCCTCCGTCAGGATCCGCTCCGCGCCGCTCGGCGCGGCGGCGATCGGCCCGTCTCGCGTCTCGCGAACGACTCCGATCAGAAGCTGCGCCGTCATGCGGGCCCGCTCGCGGCACCAGTCGGCTTCCATCGCTTCCGCCCGGCGCCGGACAGGGCCCTCGAGCGCGCCGAGGGTCAGCAGGAGCGGGATCAGCGAGAGGAGCAGCGGAGGCTGGATGAGGTGGCGGAGGAGTCGACGCGAGGTCCTAGGCATCCTTCAACCGGTAGCCGATCCCGCGCACCGTCTGGATGTTGGACCCGAACGCGCCGAGCTTCCGGCGCAGGGCGGCAATATGGACATCGATCGTCCGATCGAGAACGAAGGAATCCTGACTCTGGATTCCATCGAGGATCTGATAGCGCGAGAAGACCCGCCCGGGGTGTCGCGCCAGGAAAGCGAGGATCTTGAACTCGGTCAAGGTGAGCTCGATCGACTCCCCCTCGAGCCTCACTTCATGGCGCGTGAGATCGAGGCGGAGTTCCTTGTGCGCGAGCGATTCCCCCGGCTCGGCCGATTCGGCCTCGCGCCGGCGCAGCACCGCGCGCAGCCGGGCCAGGAGCACCCTCGGGCTGAAGGGCTTCGTGATGTAGTCATCGGCGCCGAGCTCGAGGCCGACGATGACATCGGAATCTTCCGCGCGCGCGGTGAGCATCACGATCGGCACGCTCCGCGTCTCCGGCCGCGAGCGGAGAGCGCGGCAGACCTCGAGGCCGTCCATCCCGGGGAGCATGACGTCGAGCAGGACGAGATCGGGCGACTCCCTGCGCGCGACGCCGATTCCCTCCTCGCCCGAATCCGCGCAAAGCACACGGAACCTCTCCCGCTCCAGATTGTGGCGGATGAGATCCCGGATGTCCGCCTCATCCTCGATGACCAGGATCGTCCCCTTCGCCACGACGCGCTTGTGCCTCAGATTCGCACGGCGACGAGAACTCCGTCGCGAAGCGGCAGAAGCGTGGCTCGCAGACGCGGATGGGCGGCGATGCGCCTCGACGCTTCGCGAATCCCCTCGGTCGCGGCATCGCCCGGTCCCGACTCGGGCAGAACGCGCCCGGACCAGAGGGCGTTGTCGAAGATCAAAAGCCCGCCCGGGCGCAGGCGGTCGACCGCGATCTCCACGACCTTCGGATAGGCGTGCTTGTCGATGTCGCAGAAGATGATGTCCCAGACCTCGCCGGGGTGTTGCAGCCGATCGAGCGCTTCCCCGACGACGTACTCGAAGCGATGCGGAAAGCCGCCCCGCTCGAGCCATCCGCGGGCTTCTTCGAGGTTTTCGGAGCGGCCGTCGGTGAGGACGATCCTGCCGGGAGGCTCGATGCCGCGGGCGAACCAATAGGCCGAGTAGCCGAAGCCCGATCCCAGCTCGAGGATCTCTCGCGCGCGCGAGGCGCGGGCGAGCACCTCCAGGAGTCCTCCGACGAGGGGACCGACGATGGGAAAGTCCCGCTCGCGACCCCGTTCACCCATCGCGAGCAGCACCGGATCTGGAGCAGGGAACAGGCCATTCAGATAGGCTTCGGTTCCCGCGACGCTCTCCGGTTCCATCTAGCTCAAACGGTCACGACCTCGGTCAACTCGGGGAACTCCTCGCGAAGCAGGCGCTCGACGCCGAACTTGAGGGTCATCATCGAGCTCGGACATCCGTGGCACGCTCCGACGAGGCGCACGTAGACCGTGTTCTCCTTGACCTCGACCAGCTCGATGTTGCCGCCGTCCATCTGGATCGCGGGCCGGATACGCCGATTCAACACCGTCTCGACTGATTGTGCGTCCATGGTCCCTCCACCTCCCTCTGCTTCCGTTCCCGCCCGTTTCGCGGCGCGGCGCCGATTCCTTCGAATGAGGCTATTCCGAAGGCTTCAAAGCTGTCAAGAAGCGCCCGGCAGCCGCGAGTCGAACCAGGCGAGAGTCTCGCGAAGCGCCTCGGCGAACGCCGCCGGCTCATCCTCGAACGGGTGCGCCGCGTCGAAAGTGTGCCCGGTCCCCGGGATCGAACGTAGCCGCGCCGTCGCGGTTCCGCGGCGGTTCGCCTCGGCGAGATTCCTCGCCTCGAGCATGGGCACGGTCGAATCCTCCTCGCCGTGCACGATGAGCCATGGGACCGAAACGGCGCCCGCCGCCGCGAGGATGTCGACGCGCTCCGGATGCAGGCGCGTCTCGTCGTAGTTCTGCCGGCCCAGGCGCAGGACCTGACCCGTGCGCGTGTTCACCACCGGAACCGTCTCCCCACGTTCCCAAGCGTCGATCATCTCGGCCGTGAAGCGATCGGCCCGGGAGATCGCGGACCAGGTGACGAGGGCGCGGATCCTGGGGTCGCGCGCCGCGTGCAGGATCGCCATCCCGCCGCCCCGGCTGTGCCCCAGGAGGCCGATCGAAACCTCGCGATCCGTCCGACGCTCGCGCATCGAGGCTTCGAGGAAGTCGACGGCAGCGGCGATGTCGGCGAGCTCCTTGCCGTAAGTGTTCGTGGAGAAACCCTCGGCGTCGTCGAAGCGATCGCCGGAGCCC
This sequence comes from Candidatus Eiseniibacteriota bacterium, assembly GCA_034679345.1. GTDB lineage: Bacteria > Eisenbacteria > RBG-16-71-46 > CAIMUX01 > VGJL01 > JAXDAY01. The sequence continues at coordinate 34,602 of JAXDAY010000004.1, read as the reverse complement.
GACACGCCGCTTCCGCCGAGGTTGAAGCGCAGCGCTTGAATCCCGCCGGATGCAAGGCTCTCGGCGGTCCGCGGCCAGAATCCCCAGTCCTTGAATCCCTTGAATCCATGAATGATGAGCACTGCCCGGGAACCATCGGGCGCGGCCGGGCGGTGGAGATCGCCGTTCAGTGGAGGTCCCGTGCGGCGAGGAATCGAAACCTGGACGGGCGGAGGGGGCATCGCGCTCATGCGTTCCCCCACTCCGGAACTTCGCCGGCCGGGATGCCCAGGCGTTGCGCCGTTTCGCGGAAGCGGAAGCCGCGCTGCCGATCCCAGGCCTGAAACCACTCCTCGCCGATGCGAAGCACCGGAACCGTGCGCCGCCCGGTGGCGCGCTGCAACTGCTCGGCCGCAGCGGGATCGCGGTCGATCTCGATCCGCTCGTGCGCGATCCCATGCCGCTCGAGAAAGCGTCGCGCGATGCGGCACTCCGGCGACCAGGAGGCCGCATAGAGCACGACGGGCTCGCTGGATTGACTCATCGATCCCCTCCGCGCGTCCCGCTGGTTTCGAGACGCGATCTGCACGTTGCGCCGCAATCCGTCGGCCCGTGCGCGACCGAGGGCGCTTCCCCGCATCCTTCCCCGGAGCTCATCCTCGCCCATCCTCTCCCAGATCGCCAGCGGCACGCCCACGGTCCCCGGGCGGAGCGCGAAGCGGATCTCGCGCGTGATCGGCGCCTCCCGGTTCCACGGGCAGACCTCTTGGCAGAGATCGCACCCGAAGATCCAGTTTCCCATCGCTCGCGCGATCCCCTCCGGGATCGGCCCGCGGTGCTCGATGTTCCAGTAAGCGATGCAGCGCCGCGCATCGAGCCGGTATGGCCCGGGAATCGCCTGCGTCGGGCAGACTTCGATGCAGCGCACGCACGAGCCGCATCGATCGACCTCCGGGGTGTCGGCCTTGAGCTCGAGGGTCGTGAAGATCTCGCCGAGGAAGAAGGTGCTGCCCACCTCGGCCGAGATCAGGTTCGTGTGCTTGCCGATCCAGCCGAGTCCCGCGCGCGCGGCGAACGGCTTCTCGAGAACCGGCGAGGTGTCGACCGTCACACGCGATCGCGAGGCGGGCCATGCCTCCTGCATCCGGCGCGCCACCTCACGGAGCTTCCCGGCGAGCACGTCATGATAGTCCTCTCCCCAGGCATAGACCGAGACACGCCCGAGGCTGCGGTCGTCGGCCGCCGGATCTTCTCGCTGCCCGTAATCGAGAGCCGCGCAGATGACGCTGCGGCACCCATCGAGGAGACGGGCCGGATCGGCGCGGTCTACGTCCGGGCGATCCATGTAGCGCATCGACGCGTGATCGCCGCGGGCGATCCACTCGTGGAACCGCTCGGCGAAGGGAGGCCGCTCGGCGGGCGCGATCCCGATCCGCGAGATGCCGACCTCACGCGCCCATGAACGGATCCGCTCCTTCGCGTCGTCGGGGGCCACGCGACTCGCCTCGCCTCAGAAGACGGGGCGCTCCCACGCGCGGCTTCGCTCGACGAGACGGGCCGTCAGCAGCCCCCGCTGGGTCGGCCCCAGCAGGTGCGATCCCCACCGCGCCGCGTTGACCGCGATGATCGGCCCCGGAATTCCCTGGCGGAGCCAGACCGCCGCCCCGAGGGAGAGCCATCCATACAGCGGATCGGCGTCGGAGGCGAGCTGGATGCGGCGCGCCATCTCCTGGCTCAGCTCCGGGGTGCCGCGGACGAAGTCCGCCGCGATCGACTCGCCTTCCCCGGGCGGAAGCGGCTGTGGAGAATCGCCGGGATCCGCGGGAATCCGGGGCTCGGCCTGCTGTTCCAGCAGGTCCATGAGATCGGGGTCGGCGCCGAAGAGCCGTTCGGCCAGCCAACCCCGCAGACCCGCTCTGACCCCCTTGCGGCGGAGTTGCGCGTAGCGATCGGCCTGGAAGGCGTGCGAGATATAGAGCCAGGCTGCCTCCGGCTCGGGGAGCTCGAGCGTGGCCAGGAGCGCGGCGCGGCACGGCAGGGGCGGAAGATCCGCGTACCCTCCGGGCAGCGAGAGGATGGGCGCGGCGCTCGCCGCCTCGAGGAGCCGATACGTCAATCCCCTCCCCGCCTCCCAGTCCAGCTCGTGCAGCGACTTCACTGTCGCGTTCGACTGGACGAGGAGGTTGCCGCCGTCGCTGCGATCCGCGGCGGTCAGCTCGAGCAGGATCTCGAAGAAGTACTCCCGCGTCCGGATGACGCGCACCAGCCGTCCCGCCACGAGGCAGGTGGCCCCGAGATCGCCTTCGGCGAGGGCATCCTGGAGCGTCGAGATCGGAACGATGTCGGGCGACGGCTCCCCGCCGGGCTCCTCGAAGCAATCGGAAGGAGGGGCCGAGCGCGGGCGGCCCATCAGGTACCGCGCCAGCGCCTCGATCAGCGGCGAGGGATCCCCATCCTCAATCGTGGGGATGAGGTCTTGGACGGCATCGACGACCACCGCGGCGGGGGGATCCTGGGCGCGCAGTTCGGCAAAACCTGCGAATCGGCGCACCCCCCGCATGAGATGCCGCCAACCGTCTCCCAGGCTCCCGGCCAGGTCGATCGACCGGTGGACGCCGTCGAGATCCCCCTCCTCCATCTGGCGGAAGAACAGGTCGGGTAGCAGTGGATGAATCTCCACCTCTTCGGCGCCTCCCCGCGCTCACCGGGAACCGGGAGCGGTGCTCAACCGTTGACTCGTTGACTCCATGGGTTCGCTACGTAGAATGAAAAGACTGCGTCCACTTTGGTCCAACACGGGACCCCGCGAGTCGGCGGTCCCCCAGGGGGTGTCGCCTTGAGTCGCAACCTTACCATGATCCCGGTGATCCTGCGTCGTGCCCTCGCGGGCGCCTTCGTCGCGGGTCTCCTCCTCTCCCCGCTTGCCTGGGGCGCCGACGGCAAGGAAGAAGCCGCGCCCGCCATGAAGGCGCCCGACTTCACGGCCAAGGACCTCGAGGGCAAGACGGTTCGCCTGGCCGAGCTGCTGGCGGAGGGTCCGGTCCTGCTCGATTTCTGGACGAGCTGGTGCAAGCCCTGCCAGATCGAGCTTCCTGAGCTGAACCGGATCCACAAGACCTATCGGGACCGTGGATTCAAGGTGATCGCGATCGCCCAGGACGATCCCAAGACGATCCAGAAGGTGAAGCCCATCGTCAAGCAGATGGGGCTCGAGGTCATCGTCCTCATCGACCCCAAGAAAGAGGTCGGCAACGCTTACAAGGTGCGCAACTACCCCACGTCCTTCCTGATCTCGAAGGATGGGAACATCGCGCACTTCGCTCAGGGCTACATGCGGGGAGATGAGAAGCGGCTCGAGGAACTGGTGGCGGGGATGGTGGAGGGGCCGGTGGAGGAGACGGAACCCGGCAAGACCGAATGACCGCACGGACAGCGGTCCTTATTTCCGCCGCGATCGCTCTTCTGCTTGCAGGCGCCGCCGGCGCGGCCGAGATCGACGTCCGCGGGGCGAATCAGCTCGAGGCCCACTACGGCACGGACGTGAAAGAGAGCGTCCTCGACGACCGCCTCGACCTCGACTTCCAGATCGACCGCTTCACCGCGGGGATCGTCTTCCTCTCGCACACTCCCTCGAACTACCTCCGCCTCGATCCCAATCAGTTCGGCCCCCGCCAGGAGGGGATCCGCAAGCGATGGGTGACCGGAAGCTACGGCGGAATCGATCTGCGCCTGGGCGATAGCTACGCCACCTTCGGCTCCGGGCTCGTCCTCCGGATCTTCGAGGACCAAGCCGTCGACTTCGACAACGTGGTCGACGGGTTCCACATCTCGACAAGCCGCGGCATCTGGAGCCTCGAGGGCATCGGCGGGACGAACAGCTACGGTGATGCGCGCACGATGGTGAAGGGGATCTCCGCTCGCGTCGAGCCGGCCGGGGGCTGGCTCTTCGGAGCCAATGCCGCGGTGATCGATTCGATCGACGGCGGCACCGCCGCGCCCGGACGCGACGGGATGGCGGGGCTCCAGGCGAACGCCCTCTTCCCCGCCGGTATCGATGTCACCGCCGAGTACGCGATTCGACGCTACTCGCCGGAGAGGCCCGGGCGCGGCTCCCCCGATGACGGCCACGCCGCCTATGGGGCGATTCGCGGCGATCTGGGCCCCTTCTCCCTCCTGCTCGAAGGCAAGGACATCTTGCGCTTCCAGCACGCCTACGCGAATCCCCCGACGGCCGTCCGGCAGCACACGAGCACCTTGCTCAACCGGGGCTCGCACGTTCCGAACATCCGCCTGGACGACGAGCGCGGATTCCAGAGCGAGGTGCTCTGGAGCCCGCGGACCGGGATGTTGCTCACGGGCAACTACAGCCAGTCCGAGGCGCGCCACTCGGAACTCCCGGCGTGGGAGGTTTCGGGCATGTCGGAGATCGATATGGGCGCGGCCCACGGCATCCTCTGGATCGCGGAATCCGAGGAGAAGGTCCGGGAGGGGATCGATCGCTTCTTCTACGAGCGGATCACCCTGGGCGGGGATCTGCTGCGCTCCTTCGAGCCGGGATGGGCGGTCGAGGTCGGCTACGAGACCCAGCTCATCCAGCAGCAGGATCTGGCCCGCGCCGATCGTGAATTCCCACACGAGTACCGCGACCAGATCGCGTCGCTCACCGTCTCGAAGTCGCCGAACCACAGCTGGGCTGCTACAATCGAGTGGTCGGACGACCCGAAGGAGGAGAAGTCTTCCTGGGTCTGGCTCGAATGGAATATCCGCCTCGGCCTGATCGGTCAGCTCACCGTCGGCGGCGGAACGATGCGGGGCGGACAGGTCTGCTCGGGCGGAGTCTGCAAGCTCGTCGATCCTTTCGAAGGAGGGCGCCTTGAGCTGCTCACGAACTTCTAATCGCGCCGCGCTCGCCTTGCTCCTGCTCGCCGTCGGGCTCTTCTCCTGCAAGGACGACCTCGCCGATCCGACTCGCGCCTTCGTGGAGCTTCGATTCCACGCCGATCCGCCGAGCCTCATGCACGGCGCGCAGGTCTGGCTCGACGGAGAGCGCTGGATCGATTCGCTTGCCGTCGACGCGATCGGCTCCACGCTCGAGGAGGGATCCCACACGATCGTCGTGCGCAAGGACTGCGTCCAGGTGTTGCCTGCGGACTCGATCGAGATCGTGGTGGAGGGTGGCCGCCCCCAGGACCACGATTTCACGCTTCAGGCCGGCGGCGCCGTTCTCACGGTTGTCTCGACCCCTCCCGGGCTCGCGGTCTCCGTCGACGGCGCGCCGACGGGGCAGGTGACTCCTTGCGCGTTCCCATGCATCGCGACGGGATCTCACGAGGTGGGCGTCGAGCCGCCCTCGGGCATCGGATTCCAGATCGAGGGCGAGACGGCCCGCACGGTCGAGGTTCCCTCCGACGGTTCTGTCGAGGCGGCCTTCGCCTTCAGCTCGACGCCGCTTCCTCAGAGCCGCGGGGTGATGCTGGAGCTCTTCACCGCGACGTTCTGCCCCAACTGCCCTCCGGCGGACCATGCGCTGGACGCGTTACGGCGGGATCCGGCCTTCGAGGAAGGCAAGATGGCCGCGCTCGAGGTGCACCTCTCCTGGGGCGGCACCGATCCCTTCCATACCGAGGAGATCGCCGTGCGGCGAGTGAGCTACTACTACGGCAACGACCCCCAGTCGGCGCCGATCGCCTACTTCAACGGCGGCGACCGGATCGTCGGCAGCAATCTGCCCGACATCGAGGAGGCCTACCGCCAGCGGATCGCATCGATCTACGGCACGGAGGCGGGCGTCGGCCTCTATTGGTCCAACGCGCGGGTGGAGGGAAGCTCCCTTCGCGGAAGCCTCCGCATCGTGGCGATCCAGGACATCTCCGGCTTCAGCCAGCCGGAACTGATCGCCTACTACGCGACCGACAGCCTCGAGGCCGAGCAGGATCCGTTTGACGTGGGGCTCTACAACGGCGTGATCCGCGACTACTCCGATGCGATCGATCTCAAGGAGGCCGGCGTCACGGCTCCGGGATCTTTCCTCGATGCGGACTTCGCCTTCGATCTCTCGATCGACTCCGCCCCGACGAATCGCCCCCTGCGCCTGGGAGCCTTCGTCCAGGATCGACCGAGCAAGCAGGTGCTTCAGATCCGCGAAGCCGGCGCCGTCCGGCCCTAACGATTCACCCGTTTCGCCGCCCCCTCGGGGCGGCCGGCCGCTCGATCGATAAGGAGAAGTCATGCATATCATGAGACTCGATCGCGCGCCCGTTCTCGCGCTCGCGATCCTCTGCCTCGCCTCGCTTCCGGGGACCGCGCAGGAGATCGAGACCGCCCTCTCCGATGAAGGGATTCGCCTCGCCGTGGCCGGGCGATTCTATGAGTTCCGCGTGGAGCGCTCCCCCGCCCCCGAAGGTCCCTACGAGCTTCTCGGCTGGCGACACATCGGTTGCACCGAGGCCTGCGAGTGGATCGATTCGGGCGTCGAGGAGGGGGCGACCTACTACTATCGCTTCGAGCTGCTCGACTCCGAGTGGCGGCCGGTCCGGCTCGGCCCGACCGCGGTGACGACCCCCGCCCTCACCGGCAGGATCCTCGCTTCGACCGCGCATCCTTCCCCGTTCTCCGACGAGACGACGATCTCCTTCCGGATCCCCAACAGGCTCGCTCCTTCGGGTGACGCCCCGTCGCGCGTATCGATCATCGACGCCTCGGGCCGGACGATCCGATTGCTCCACCAAGGCGCGATCGCCCGGGGAGCCCACTCGCTCGAATGGGACGGACGCGACGGCGCGGGGCGCCGGGTCCCGAGCGGAAGCTACTGGTACAGGATCGAGGCGGCAGACGCGTGGGAGACCGGACGGGTCGTGAGGCTCCCCTAGGCCGCCTCCCGGCTAGAAGCGGAGGGAGAGTCCCCCGTCGAACGCCCATGCGTGGCCGCTGGGGTAGGCAATCGAGCGATCCTTGTCGGTCACGCTGCGCCAGCGATGCGCCAGGTACCGGGTTCGGACCCCCCAGTACAGCCGTGAGGAGATCGGCGTGTCGAAGCCGAGGCCGATGGCCAGAGTCCAGGCCTCCTGCGTTTCCTCCGTGAAACGGCGCTCCGTCCCATTGATGATGAAGGGCTTCCCGGCATCGTCGTAGTCGAAGTGATAGACCGACTGGCCGCCTCCCAGGAGAAGGTAGGGCTCGAGCGACTCGATCGGCTCGAACCGGAAGCGGAGATTCCCGAGGATCGTGGAGTAGTGCGACCCGTCGATGTCGGCGTTCTGCGGGATGTTTCGCGGGGGTTGATCGTAGCGGGGGCCGAACTCGCCGCTCAGCACGATCCCTTTCATGAGATCGATGCCGATCTCGCCGCTTCCCCCCGCGCCGCCCAAGTAGGCGTAGCCCACGCCATGACTCGCCCCACCGGCGACATCGAGCCACCCGCCCTGCACGCGCACGTAGACATCCCCGAGCGAGGCTCCCGGCACGACGAGCGTCGCGACGACGAGCGCCGCGGCGAGGGCGATCATCAGGACCCGGCGACGAGCATCCATTCCCGTCTCCTCCTTCTCAGCCCACGACCAGGTTGATCAACCGGTCGGGGACGAAGAACACCTTTCGAAGCGTCTTGTCCGCCATGTGCGCGGCGACTCTCTCCCGCGCGACCGCGACGGCCTGCACTGTCTCCTGGGAGCTGCCCCGCTCCACGCGCACCGTCTCGCGGAGCTTGCCGTTCACCTGGACGGCGATCTCCACCGAATCGGTGAGCGTGAGCGCCGGATCGAAGTCCGGCCAGCCCGCGTCGAAGACCGAGGGCGACCGACCCAACGCCGCCCATAGCTCCTCCGCCAAATGAGGGGCATAGGGGGCGAGCAGGCGCACGAACGCTTCCCCACTCTCGGAATCGGCAACCGACTGCTCCCGCAGCACATTTAAGAGCTCCATCAGGGCGGCGATCGCCGTGTTGTACTGCAGCGATTCGGTGTCCGCGGACACCTTGGCGATCCCCTGGTGCAGCCGGATCCGCGCGCTCCTGGGCAGATCTCCCTTCGGAAGCGCCGGGCGCTCCTCGACCACCCACCGCCAGGCCCGGTCGAGGAACCGCCGGATCCCGATGATCCCCTGGTCGCGGAAATCGCCCCCTTCCTCGTAGGGCCCCAGGAACATGAGGTACATCCTGAAGGTGTCCGCGCCATGCTCGGCGACATAAGCGTCGGGATTCACCACGTTGCCCCTGCTCTTCGACATCTTGGCCCCCTCCTTGATCAGGAGGCCGTGCGCGCGGAAACGGCGGAAGGGCTCCTCGAAGCCGGTGAGCCCCATCTCGTGGAAGGCCATGCAGAGGAAGCGCGTGTACATCAGGTGGAGCACGGCGTGCTCGTTTCCCCCGATGTAGAGGCTCACCGGAAGCCAACGGTCGGTCCTCGCGCGATCCCACGCGACGTCGGCTCGATCGGTGGAGGTGTAGCGCAGGAAGTACCAGGCCGAGTCGAGGAAGTTGTCCGACACGTCGGTCTCCCGCCGCGCGGGCGCTCCGCACTTGGGGCAGGCGACGTGGTAGAACTCGGAGACGCGCGCCAGGGGCGCCACGCCGCTCGCGTCGGGACGGAAGTCGTCGGTCTCGGGCAGCAGGACGGGGAGATCCCGCTCGGGCACCGCAAGGACGCCGCAGCGATCGCAGTAGATCACCGGGATCGGCGGCCCCCAGTAGCGCTGCCGGCTGATGCACCAGTCGCGCAGCCGGTAGTTCACCTTCGCCTCGGCGCAGCCTTTCGTCGCGAGGTAGGCGACGATCTTCGCCCGCGCCTCCTGCGAGGGCGCGCCGTCGAACGGCCCGCTGTTTCCGAGTAGCCCCTCCCCCTCGAAGGCGGCTCCTTCGGGGAGTGATTCCCCGATCGGGAAGATCACGGGCACGATCGGAAGCCCGAAGGCTTGGGCGAACTCATAGTCTCGCTGATCGTGCGCGGGCACCGCCATGATGGCGCCCGTCCCGTATCCCAGGAGGACATAGTCGGCGATCCAGATCGGGATCGGCCGTCCTGTCGCGGGGTTGATCGCATGGGCGCCGATGAAGACGCCGGTCTTCTGCTTGCCCGCGTCGAGACGTTCCACCTCCCGCATCGCCTTCGCCGCGGTCCTGTAGGCGTCGACCTCCGCGCGCAGCTCCCGCGAGACGAGTCGGTCGACCAGCGGGTGCTCGGGGGCGAGGACCATGTAGGTCGCGCCGTACAAGGTGTCGGGACGCGTCGTGAAGACACGAACCGCGCCATCGGCCCCCTCGAGGGCGAAATCGATCTCGGCGCCTTCGCTGCGGCCGATCCAGTGGGCTTGCGCCTGCTTGGTCGTCAGCGACCAGTCGATCCACGAGAGATTCTCCAGGAGCTTGGAGGCGTACTTCGTGATCCGGAAGAACCACTGCTCCATCTCCCGCCGCTCGACGGCCGTGTCCGGGTGCCGCTCGCAGTTGCCCGCGATCACCTGCTCGTTGGCGAGAACGGTCTGGCAGGCAGGGCACCAGTTGACGGGCGCCTTCGCCCGGTAGGCCAGGCCATGCTCGAAGAGCTTGGTGAAGATCCACTGGGTCCAGCGGTAGTAGGCGGGGTCGGTCGTCTGGACCTCGCGCGTCCAGTCGGTCATGAGCCCCATGCGCTTCATCTGGCGCCGGAAGTTCGCCACCGAGCTCGGCACAAGCCGGCTTGGATGGATCCCCATCTTGAGGGCGTAGTTCTCGCTATGGATCCCGAAGGCGTCGAAGCCGATCGGCTCGAAGACATCGAATCCCTTGATCCGGTGGTAGCGGCCCTGGATGTCCGCGCCCGTGAAGGCAAAGACGTTGCCGACGTGGAGCCCCTCCGCCGAGGGATACGGAAACATCATCAGGTTGTAGAAGGGTCGCTTGGCGGAATCGAGGTCGGTGACGAATGTCCGATTCTTCTCCCAGTACTCCTGCCAGCGGACCTCGACCTCCTGCGGATCGTAGGTTCGATCGCTCATCGCGCAGCCATGGCTCCTTTCGGGAACGAATGCCGGTAGGATACGGCACTCCCGCGGGGGCCTGCAACGATGTCGAGCGACTAGCGCGAGTCCTCTTGAGCGTCGAACCAGGTCAAGAGGTTCGCCTCGAAGGGATTCTCGACGTTCAGGCGCGGCGCCGGACGGATCCGGGCCGAGAGGCCGCGCAGGCCCGTCGTGCGGCAAGGCACCCGTCCCTCGAAGATCACGACGCCGTCTCGCCGCTCCACGGGGCTCAGGGCGACGCACTGGGTGTCCCGAAGCGAGCCTCCTCCGTCGACGCTGCCGTGGACCGCCTCGACGACCACTTCCTCCGACGCGAGCGGGCCGAGCCGGACAGCGGCCCGCACGAGGAGATCGTCCCCCACCGGGCGATCGAAGTCCTCGCTGCTCAACTCGACGATCGAGACCGAGGGCCAGACCTCCGTCATCCGCCGGCGCCAGGCGGCGAGCTCCTTGGCCCCCGAGTGGACGTGCTGGGCGACGAAGCGGGCCCGTAGATGAGCCGGAAGGTAGAAGCAGCGGGTGTACTCCTCCACCATGCGATTCGTGTTGAACACGGGGCAGTGGGCGCGCATCGAAGCCTTGACCCTCTCGATCCATTCGCGCGGAAGCCCGTCGGAGCCGCGCCGGTAGAAGAGCGGAATCACCTCGTGCTCGAGCAGCTCGTAGAGCCCTTCGCTCTCCACCTGATCCTGCACCTCCGGATCGTCGTAGTCCTCTCCGCGCCCGATCGCCCATCCCGCCTCGGGCGTGTAGGCCTCGGCCCACCAGCCGTCGAGGACGCTGAGGTGGATGCCTCCGCTGACGACGGCCTTCATCCCGCTCGTCCCGCTTGCCTCGAGCGGGCGCCGCGGCGTGTTGAGCCAGACGTCGACCCCCTGCACGAGCTGGCGGGCGACCTCGATGTCGTAGTCCTCGATGAAGACGATCCGCCGCCGGAATCGCGGCTCGGAGACAAGATGGACGATCTCGCGCATGAGCTGCTTGGCCGGGTGATCGGCCGGGTGGGCCTTGCCGGCGAAGACGATCTGGACGGGCATGTCCGGATCGCCGACCAGTCGGGCCAAGCGATCCGGGTCGCGCAGGATCAGGCCGGCGCGCTTGTAGACCGTGAATCGCCGGGCGAAGCCGATCGTGAGGGCGTCGGGGTCAAGAGCCTCCTCGGCGTCGCGGATCAGCATGTGCGGCATGCCCCGGCGCTGGAGCTGCTCCTGGAGCCTGCGACGGGCGAAGGAGACGAGCGACTCGCGCAGCCGTTCGCGGGCGCGCCAGAGCTCGGCGTCCGGGATCCGCTCGACCCGATCCCAGATCTGCGTGTCGACGGGATCCTCCTGCCACCTCGGGCCAAGATACCGGGAGTAGAGACGCGCGACCTCGCGGGAGTACCACGATGGGACGTGGATGCCGTTGGTCACGTGGGCGATCGGCACCTCCTCGGTGGGGACCGCCGGGAAGAGCGGCTCCCAGAGCCGGCGCGAGACCTCGCCGTGCAGGCGGCTCACGCCGTTGACTTGTGAGGAAGCGCGGATGGCCAGCACCGTCATCGAGAATGGCTCGCTCGTCTCCTCGGGAGCCACCCGCCCGAGTCGCAGGAGCTCGTCGAGCTGGATCCCCAGCCGGGCGCACAGAAGCCCGAAGTGCTCGCGCATCAGCTCCACCGGAAATATGTCGTGACCCGCTGGGACGGGAGTGTGGGTCGTGAAGACGGAGTTGGCGCGCACCGCCTCGAGCGCCTCCTCGAGGTTCAGCCCCTCGCGCTCCATCCCTTGCCGGATTCTCTCGATCGTCATGAAGGCCGAGTGTCCCTCGTTCATGTGGTAGACGCTCGGCTCGTATCCCATCGCCTGGACCGCGCGCACGCCGCCGACTCCGAGCAGCACCTCCTGGCGGATGCGGTGGCGGAGGTCTCCGCCGTAGAGCTCATCGGTGAGGCCCCGGTCCTCGGGGGAGTTCTCGGGCAGATCGGTGTCGAGCAGGAGAAGCGGCACGCGTCCGACCTGGGCGCGCCAGATCTGCGCGGCGACGTTGCGCCCGGCGATCTCGACGGCGATCCGGCGGGGACGCCCGTCGATCGTCTCGAAGTGGAGCGGCAGGCGCTCGAAATCATAGGTGGGGTGGATCTCCTGCTGCCATCCGTCCCGGTTGAGGTACTGGCGGAAGTAGCCGCGCCGATAAAGCAAGCCGACCGCGACGAGCGGGATTCCCAGGTCGCTCGCGCTCTTCAAGTGATCGCCCGCGAGCACGCCGAGCCCGCCCGAGTAGATCGGAAGCGACTCGTGCAGCCCGAACTCGGAGCTGAAGTAGGCGATCCGGATCCCCACCGATTCGCCGTGGGCGCGCTCGAACCAGGTCCGGCGTGAGAGGTAGGTGTTCAGCTCGCCGAGGATGCGGTCCAGGTTGGAGAGGAAGACGTCGTCGTTCGCGAGATCCTCGAGGCGCTCCTGCGAGAGGCTGCCCAAGAGATCGACCGGATTGTGGCGGCTCTTCTCCCAGACATCGGGCTCCATTCGTCGAAACAGATCCGCGGCATCCGGCGTCCAGGTCCACCAGAGATTGCGGGCCAGAATCCCGAGCGGCAGCAAGCGGTCGGGCAAGTTGGGAACCACCCGGTACTTCCGGACTGTCGGCATGCAATCCTCCTGCAGGGCCGGGCTTCCACCCGGTCCACCCCGTTGTTTATCGGTTGGGGGAACGCGGTACTATACCACGCCGAGGTTGGATTGCTTGCCCCGTCCGGCCCGGGTGTGGAGAATCCCGGCGTGCGGACCTTGAGGCTCCATGGCTGGGATCTCACGCCCCGAGAGGCGGCGGAGGTCCAAGTCTCCCTTCGCGATTCGGTGATCGAGCGCCGCCCCAGAAAGCGGCGGCTCCGGCGGATCGCCGGCTGCGACTGCTCCGTCCGGGGGGAGAAAATCGCGGCGGTCGCAGTCGTCCTCGACGCCGATTCGATGGAGACGCTCGAGTGGGCTTCGGCGACAGCGCCCCTGCGATTCCCCTATGTGCCGGGTCTGCTCTCATTCCGCGAGGTGCCCGTTCTGCTGGAGGCGTTCGAGCGGCTCGGAGGGCCGGTCGACGCGGTGCTGTGCGACGGACAAGGTCGCGCGCATCCCCGGCGCTTCGGCCTCGCATGCCACCTGGGGCTCTTGCTCGATCGGCCGACCGTCGGCGTCGCGAAGAGCAGGCTCGTCGGCGAGGCGCGCGAACCGTCGCTGCGACGCGGCGCGTCCACGCGGATCATCGATCAGGGCGAGACGGTGGGCAGGTTCGTGCGCACGCGCGAGGGCGTGCGCCCTCTCTGGATCTCGGTGGGGCACAAGATCGACCTCGAGACGGCCGTCGCCCTCGTCTTGCGCTGCGGCCGGGGCTTCCGGCTCCCGGAGCCGACGCGGCGGGCCGACCGGATGGTCGGCGATCTCCTGCGCGCGGAATCGGCTAGAATGAAGCGATGATCTTCGATTCCGCCGATGGGATCGCGGAGCGATTCCCAGCAGGAGCCCAGCGCGTCGTCCGCCGCATTCTCGATTCGGGCGGACGCGCGTGCCTGGTGGGCGGATCGATCCGCGACTCCCTCTCGGGCCTCGAGGTCCACGACTGGGACTTCGCGACCGATCTTCCGCCGGAGAGAATCCGCGGGCTCTTCCCCCGTTCCGTCGAGGTCGGCGCGCGATTCGGGACGATCCTCGTCATCGAGCCGGACGGAACCTACGAGGTCACGACCTTCCGGCGCGAGGCCGATTACGCCGACGCGCGCCGCCCGGACCGCGTGGAGTTCACATCGTCTCTGGAGGAGGATCTCTCCCGCCGCGACTTCACGGTCAACGCCATCGCCCTCGACCTCGGCGCGCGCCGGCTTGTCGATCCCCATGGCGGGATCGACGATCTCCGCGCCCGTCTGATCCGTTGCGTCGGTCGCCCGGAGGAGCGATTCGAGGAGGATGCGCTGCGCCTGCTGCGCTGCATCCGGATCGCGGGGCAGATCGGCTTTGCGATCGAGGATGAGACCTACCGCGCGGTCATCCGCTGCGCGCGCTCGATCCGCAAGATCGCAGCCGAGCGCATCCGCGAGGAGCTCGATCGGATCCTGGAGCAGGACCGCCCTTCCGTCTCGCTCGACCGGATGTACGAGACGGGGCTTCTGGACTCGATCCTGCCGGAGCTCGCCGCGGCCTATGGCGTCAGCCAGAATCGCCACCACGCCTTCGACGTCTTCTACCACACGCTTCTGGCCGTCGATCGCGCGCCGAAGGAGAATCGGATCGTGCGCCTGAGCGCCCTCTTCCACGACCTCGGCAAGGTCGAGACCCGGCGCGAGGAGATCGACGGGAGGGTCACCTTCTACAATCATCAGAACTGGAGCGCGCGCAAGGCCGATGCGATCATGCGGCGCCTGCGCTATCCCACGGAGGAGAGGGAACGTGTCGTCCACCTGGTGCGCCATCACATGTTCCACTACGACGCCGAGTGGAGCGACGCCGCGGTGCGCCGATTCGTCCGTGGCGTGGGGATCGTGAACCTGGACGATCTCTTCGCGGCGCGGCGGGCCGACACCCTTGGAAACGGTTTGCGGCGCAGCGCCGATAGTCCCGAGCTGGGCGAGCTGCGCCGTCGGATCGAAGAGATCCACGCCCGGGACGCGGCCCTCTCGGTCAGGGACCTCGCCATCGACGGCGAGGATCTCATGCGGGAGCTCGGGATCGGTCCCGGTCCCGCGATCGGCCGGATCCTCTCGGCGCTTCTCGAGGAGGTGATCGAGGAGCCCGCCCGCAACGACTTCGAGATCCTCCTCCGGCGAAGCCGCGAGATCCTGCCGGAAGTCCTCGCCAGCCTGCCGCCGCGCAGGGGAAGGGGAGCGTGACAATGCCCTGCTGTTGGTCTTGCTCCGCGCAGTTGCCCTACGCCAAGTTCGCTCCGGTGCCGCGCGAGTCCGAGTGCCTGGCGTGCGGGCGCGACCTGCACTCCTGCCGCAATTGCCGGCACTACGATCCGGCGGTGAGCAACCACTGCCGCGAACCGAACGCGGAATGGGTCGTCGATCGCGAGCGGGCGAACTTCTGCGAGTTCCATCAGCTCGCCGAGACCCCGCGCGGCAAGGCGGAGCAGGACCGATCGGCCGCGGCGCGCAAGAATCTCGACGATCTCTTCCGGAAGGGCTGAGCCGGCGCGGCCGTTCAGACGCTGAAGAAGTGATCCGGCCCGAAGCCCAGCGACTCGTCGCTGTGGATGGCCTCGCCGAACTGCTTGCCGATCCGGATGCCGTGGTAGCGCCGGATCCCGTCGAGCAGCTCCAGGATCGAGTTCTCCGCGCGCCAGATCTTCATCTGGGTCTCGTAGCAGCGGATCGCCCGGCGAACATCCTCGATCACGTCGGTCACATCCACGACGATGTTCGGCAGCATGTCCTTCGGGATCATGTAGTAGAAGAGGCGCTGGACATCGTGGGCGGGGATCTCGGGCATCACGCTGCGGAAGCGCGCGAGCTTGAGCCCGTCTCGGACGAGCTGGCCGGTCGCCGGGTGGTCGTTGTTCGCCGAGCCGTCGTGATGATCGAAACGGTTGGTGTGGTAGGGGGCGAAGACGATCTGGGGGCGGTGCTGCCGGACGAGCGATGCGATCTTGAGCCTTCCCTCCGGGGTATTGAAGACCTCCGTGTCGGGGAAATCGAGAATCTCCCCATGGGTTCCCATGACCGAGTTGGCCGCCTCGAACTCCCTGCGACGGCTCTCCGCAGTGCCGAAGGTCCCCTTCTCCCCGGCGGTCAACGCCACGCTCAGCACGCGTCGACCGGAGCGGACGAGGCGGATCATCGTTCCTGCGATCGTCATTTCCGCGTCGTCGGGGTGGGGGCTGAAGACGACGACATCGAACGGCTCGGTCAACGGCATGAGCGCTCCTTCCCGGGTGCGGCCCGTTTTCGCGATATCGAGCGATATTAGCAGACCGGAAGGATCGTTTCAGCGCAGCAGGGGCCAGGAGAGGGTGCGCGTTGCGGCGCCGGCGGCGGTGCGGGCCTCGAGACGCAGGAAATAGACCCCCGCGCCGAGCCTCTCTCCCGTGAGGCCGCGGCCGTCCCAGACCAGGAGCCGCTCGCCCGCCGGGAGGTCGATCCAACCCTGGCCCGCGGGCCGCGCGAGCAGCCTGCCCGCGGGATCGAAGAGGTCGATCCGCACGCTCCCCTCCGTGGGCAGGGCGATCCGCAGGCGGATGGTTCCGTGTCCCGGGTTCGGCCCGATCTGGAAGCCGACCCGATCGACGAGGGTCGTGCCGGTCGACTCCGACGGGGCCCCCGGCCGGAAGTCGGCGCAGAAGAGAAGGTGATCGGAGGCGTAGGAGTCCCCGCTCAGAAGCCCATGCGCGGCGAGGTCGACGGGATCCATCTCGGGCGTGTGGAGGATGAACTCCTTCACCGAGTGGATCACCGCGTCGGTCGAGATCATATAGTCGAGCCGTCCCGGCCAGAAGTCGCCCGCGTCGTTGCGCCAGGTGTAGGCGAGGCGGCGCGCCGTGTGCCGTCCGATCGCATCCTCGAGATCGCTCCCGTCCCAGTCGGGAGCGAAGTCGCTCCCGAAAGTGGTCTCATCGGCCACATCGCCCGTCAACAGCGAGGCGAGCTGCCGCGCATCCCCGACCAGGTTCATGTCCCCCGCGAGGAGATAGGGCGTTCCGACAGGAAGCGTGATCTCTCCGCCGGGCTGCATCGCGTCGCGCAGGAAGGAGAGGATCCGATCGATCTCGCGCTGCCGGCCGGCATTGTTCTCGCAGCAAGGCAAGTGCGCCACGATCAGCAGTAGATCGCTTCCGATCGCCTCCCCGGCATCGAGGAGCGCCGCGAGATTCCCGTCCAGAGGCCAGGAGCCGACGACGGGGTATCGACTCACGAGCTTGCAGTCCTGATTCCCCGCGCTGTGCCAGCTCTCGCCCGATTCGGGGGGAAGCCAATCGGATACGAGATCCGCCGTCTCCTGTGAAGTGTGGTCGTAGATCTCCTGGAAGGCGAGGATGTCGGGCGCGACCGCCGCGATCTGCCGGCCGAAGGCGGCCTGCAGGGAGGGATTCCATGGGGAGTCGTTCTCGACGTTGTAGGTGGAGACGCGAAGATCCTCGGTGAGCAGCCGGGGCAGATCGATCTTCGTCTCGACGGGGAGAGTCCCCTGATCGAAGGCGTAGGCGAGAGTCGATCCGTCATCGGGCAGGCGATCGCCACCCGTCGTCGTGTCGACGAAGAGCGCGCGCAGCTCGCCCGCGGGGAAGAGGGGATGCGTCCCGTCGGGCCGCGCGGCGCGAAGGAAGCAGAGCTCGAACTCCTCGGCGGTCACCGCCGGCATGCCGATGAATCCGAGGTTGTCGTGGTAGACAGGGATCGCCGATTCACCGACCCGGAAGGTTCCCCGTCTCTCGCCGAGGCGCCACTCGAGCTCGGCGCCGAGCCCTCCGATCGCAAGGCCGGTCTGCGCGTCCATATCCGTGTCGAGGTAGAGGACGAGGCCGTGGCCGTCGTTCAGGAGGATCTCGCGCCCCACCTCGATGCGCATGAAGAGCCGCGAGTCGTCGTCGGCCATCCAGAGCCGTCCCAGGTCGATCCCGGAGGCGCCTCCGTCGCCGCCCGCGTCCTCATGGATGGGGGCGAGCGCCTCCCAGTCGTCGAAGCGCCCGTCCATGACGACCGGATGAAGCTCCGACCGCGCGGGCGCCGCGCAAGCGGCCAAGAGAAGCCCCACGCGAAGGGCGCGGCGAAGTGTTGAATCGCGCATCGTTTCTCCTCGGCTCGATTCAGATTGCGGGCAGGGCTCAGAACTGGGCATGCGGACGGCTCGCCAGCTTCTCGCGCAATCCCCGCTCGATCAGCTCGACTGCGGTGTCGATTCCGAGGCGGGCCATGTTCAAGATCATGTCATAGGCGAGCGGATCCTCGATCTCGCGGTGGAAGTGCCTGCGGATGAAGGCCGCGCGCTCATCATCAATCTGCTGCACCATCTTCCGCGCCTCATCAACCGGGATCGCCTTCAGCCCGGTGATCGTCTCGATCCTCTGCTCGAGGGGCGCCGTGATGCGCACGTGGATCCCGTGATCCGACTCGAGGATGAAGTTCGAGCCCCTGCCGATCAGGATCGCGCGCCCGTGCAGCGCGATCACGCCGATCACATGAACGAGCGAGCGGAGGTAGTCCTCCTTGTCGACGAGCCTGCCGCGCAGGAGCCCCTCGAACCAGAGCTCCAGCGAGGATCGATCGCGCTCATCGAGCGACTCGAGGATCGCCGAGCGAAACGCCCCTTCTTGGATGATCGTATCGACGATCCCGCGATCGAAGATCTCGAAGTCCAGGCGCGTCGAGAGCCGCTGCGCGATCTCTCCCCCGCCGGAACCGAAGCTGCGCGAGATCGTGATCCAGGGCCGGATCGGGCTCGGCCTGTCGGAGTAGAGCTGCGCCGATTCACGGCGCCTCTTGGCCTCCAGCTCCCAGCGGCGGATCTGCCGGTCGATGATCTGGTGGATCCCCGAGGTCATCTGGCCCCCCCCTTCGCGGAATCGCCGCGACACACCGCCCGCAGGAAGTATACCATCCTCGCTGTCGCGGGGAGGGAGCTTTGCGAAGCCTGATCGTGCACGGAGGAGCCTGGGACATCCCGAACGAGGAGATCGAGGATCACATCCGAGGGATCCGCGCCGCGCTCGACCTGGGCTGGAGCGCGCTTGCCGCGGGGGCGAGCGCGCTGGAGGTGGTCACCGAGACGATCGCCGCGATGGAGGAGGATCCCGCCTTCGATGCGGGCCGCGGATCCGTCCTGAACCGCGACGGCCGGATCGTCATGGACGCCTCGATCATGGATGGCGACTCGATGCGCGCCGGCTCCTGCATCGGAGTCTCCGAGGTGCGCCATCCGATCCGGCTCGCTCGCGGGATCCTCGAGGACGGCCGGGCCGTCGCCCTCGCCGGCGAGGGAGCCGAGCGTTTCGCGCGCGAGGCCGGGCTCGAGATTTGCCGTTTCGAGGATCTGCTGGTGGAGCGCGAGGTCCGGCGCAAGGCCTTCCTCGACGGGGTGGAGCGCTATCGGACGCGCCAGCCTTTCGACGGATCGCTGCGCGATCCCCCGGGGACAGTCGGCGCGGTCTGCTGCGACGGGCAAGGCCGCCTCGCCGCCGCGACATCGACCGGCGGCGCGCCGAACACGATCGCGGGCCGCGTGGGGGATGCCCCGGTCCTCGGGGCGGGAACCTGGGCGGAGGCCGGCGCGGGCGCGGCGAGCTCGACCGGCTGGGGCGAGGCGATTCTGCGCGAGCTTCTCGCCTTTCGCGCCGTTCAGGAGATCGACACGGTGACGATCGGGCCGGCCCGGCGAAATCCTGAGGCCCCCGGCCCATCGCCGCTTCCGCCCGGACCGGTCACCTGGGGTCCGCTCCCCCGCGGAGTCTCCCGGACGCCCGAGGCGTGGGCGGCGCGGCGGGCGATCCGCGCCTTCGCGCGGCGCGTCGCGGGCGTGGGCGGAGTGATCCTGCTCGGGCCCGACGGAAACCCGGGATTCGCCTTCAACACCCCGCGCATGGCCCGCGGCTTCCGGATCGAGGGGATGGGAGAGCCGAGCGTGGAGTGCGATCCCGCCGCTTGAACGATCCCCCGCGCGTGTGCCACCCTGCCCGCGTCGAAACCAGCCGGAGGATCGAGCCATGCCCACATTCATTCTCATGACCAAGCTCTCGCCGGAACTCACCCGCGAGATCCACCATCGCGCGGAGATCGGCCGCCAGTGGAAGGCGGCGGTGGACGAGAAGTGCCCCGGCGTCAAGTGGCACAGCCACTACGCGCTTCTGGGCCCCTACGACTTCATGGACATCTTCGAGGCGCCCGATGCCGAGACGGCGGCGCGCGTCTCGTTGATCTCCCTCTCGCGGGGAGCCGTGAAGGCGGAGTCCTGGACCGCGATCCCCTACGCGCGGTTCCTGGAGATCGCGAAGGAAGTCAGCTAGCGGCCGGCGCGGCGGGCTAGGCGCGTTCGCCGCGAGGCGCGCTCAGACCGGCTCGACGGAATCGCCCACGCGGATCCGGCCTCCCTCGAGGATCTGCGCCCTCAGTCCCCCGCGATGGACGAGCCCCTTCCGGACCTTCTCGTGCGTGAGGCCCGCGAGGTAGCCGCACGGCTCGCAGAGCCGGATGCCGCGCATGCGGACTTCTCCCACGCGGAACTCGCGTCCGACCAAGTGATTCAACGCGACGCCCTGCGTCACGATGTTGCGCCTCGAGTCGCCGACGCCCATCTCAACGCCGTAGTCGCGCCGGACCGCATCGATCGCCTCCAGCTCGATCAGGGTCGCTTCCCAGCCGGGATCGCGCTTCGATGAGGCGCTTCCATCGGGGTCGTAGTAGCGGTCGCCTTCGAGGCCCGCGCCCGCGACGGCGCGGACCGAATCGACCGAGCGCGTCGCTCCCCCTTCTTCCGGCGCGATATGGATCGAGTGCACGTTGCCGTTCTTCATGCTCGTCCTCCCGCGGCCGGTTCGAATCGTCGATTCAGCTCTTGCGCAGGCCGAGCCTGCGGCGCAGTCGCTCGGCGATGTCGGCCGGAAGCGGGGTGACGACCCGCGGCGGCAGGGGCGCTTCCTCCTCCCCCGCGTGGATCGCGTGCTGGCGCACGACCTTCGCCTGCTCCTTCGCCACCCGCTCGAGCCTCGACTCGTCGGGCGGGCCCTTCGGCACATAGTCGGGCATGCCGAGGAGGGCGTGGAGCATGACGAGGGCGGCCTCCTTGTCGGGGATCCTCCCCTTGCCCATCACGTCGGGATCCTGCTGCATCTGCGCGGGCAGCGGCGCCCCCACGCAGGAGGGGCAGCCGTCGTCGCAGGGGCAGGCGTGGATCAGGTCGCAGGCCGCCTCGAGGATCGCCTCGATCATATGGTAGCTCTTCTGCGCGAATCCCAGCCCGCCGGGATACTTGTCGTAGAGGAAGACCGCGGGCACGCCGACGTTCTTGGAGTCGACCGCCGTGCCGAGATCGACCGGATCGCACATCGCGAAGAGCGAGACCACATCGGGCAGCACGTTTGCGATCCCCCAGAGCCCCTCGGCGGGGACGCGGCCGTAGCGGGTCACCTTGGTCAGGACCTCGAGCGAGGGGGCGATCCACGCCCCGTTCGTCTCCAGCGTCTGGCTCGGAAGCTCCAGGTTGCCGTAGCCGATCGAGTCGCGGCTGCCGAACTTGATCTTCTTGAACATGCAGACCTTCGAGTGGACGTTCAGGTCCCCGAAGCCGATCTCGTTCTCCAGCATCCGCCGTTCGAGCTCGGTGCGGACCACCTCGATGTGCGAGTCGGACATCGCCTGCGTGTAGTAGTCGACGTCGGCGCGGTGGACGTAGGCCACCTTCTCCTGCGTGTCGAGCTTGTCGACGAGGAAGGTCTCGGCGTCGTGCATGTAGATCGCCTGCGGGTGGACCTGCGGGAAGGCCGAGGGCTCGTCGATCGTGCCGATCACGCGATTTCCGTCGCCCCGGCCCGTCTCGACGATCGTGTAGACGTTCTCGGCGGTGTTGCGCAGCGAGACGCCGTGGGCGGGGTAGCCGTCCTTCGTGTAGTACCAGCGCCCCTTGACCTCCTTCGCCTCGCCGTGCTCGGAGAGGAGATCGAGGATGGCGGGAGCGTACTCCCCCCAGTCCCGCTCCTCCTGGCGCTTCAGCGGAAGCTCGTAGATCGCGCAGCGCAGGTGCGAGAGGAGGATGTGGGGATTCTCCGGATCGACGACCGCGTGCTCGGGCGTGCGTTCGAAGAAGTAGTTCGGGTGGCGCATCAGGTACTGGTCGATCGGCAGGTTGTGCCCGACCAGGATCGCCACCGACTCGTCCTCCCGCCGCCCCGCGCGTCCCGCCTGCTGCCAGGTCGAGGCGATCGTGCCGGGGAAGCCGACCAGCACGGCCGCATCGAGGCTTCCGACGTCGATTCCAAGCTCCAGGGCGTTCGTCGAGATCACCCCGCGCAGCTCCCCATCGAAGAGCGCCTTCTCGATCGCGCGGCGCTCCTCGGGCAGATACCCCCCGCGGTAGGCCCGGACCTTCTTGGCGAGGCCGCCGCCGTCCTTCGCGAGCTCCTCCTGGCAGTAGCGCAGGATCACCTCGGTGAGCAGCCGCGCCCGCACGAAGACGATCGACTGGAAACCCGAGCGGATCATCGAGACGAAGAGATCGCGCGCCTCGATGTTCGAGGATCGCCTCTCCAGCCCCGCGCGATCGATCCTCGGAGGATTCCAGAAGACGAAGTGCTTGCGCCCGCGCGGAGAGCCGTCCTCCTCCACGGTGTCGAAGACGCGGCCGGTGAGGCGCTGGGCGAGCTCGGCGGGGTTGGCGATCGTCGCCGACGCGCAGATGATTTGCGGCCGGGCGCCATAGTGCTCGGCGATCCGCAGCAGCCGGCGGAAGACGTTCGCCGTGTGCGAGCCGAAGATCCCGCGGTAGACATGGATCTCATCGGCCACGACGAAGGAGAGCCGGCCAAAGAACTCGGCCCAGCGCGCGTGGTTCGGGAGGATCCCGCTGTGGAGCATGTCGGGATTCGTCAGGAGGATGCGGGCGTGCTCGCGCAGGTTCGTCCGCAGGGTCTGCGGCGTGTCGCCGTCGTAGGTGCCGGCGTGGAAGTCGAAGGGGCCGCCCGCGACGGCCTCCTCGTCGATCACTCCCGCGTCGAGATCGGGGCGCTGGAAGCGGCGCAGCGTCCGGAGCTGGTCCTGCGCCAGCGCCTTGGTCGGGAAGAGATAAAGCGCCCGAGCGTCCTTGTGCTGCGCGATCGTCTCGAGGACGGGGATGTTGTAGCAGAGGGTTTTCCCGCTCGCCGTGCCTGTGACGATCACGAGGTCGCGGCCATCGCGCGCCAGATCGACCGCGCGCGCCTGGTGCGTGTAGAGATCGGCGATTCCCATCTGGAGAAGAGCCTCGCGCATCGGATCCGAGAGGGGCCGTCTCGGGGGGGCGGTGCGCGCCTCCCGGGGAGGGATCTCGTGCACATGGACCGCCTGTCCATCCTCGGCGGCCAGGGTCAGGATGCGCCCCAAGAGGTCGGTCGACTCGCGGGTCCGTCGGCGCTTCACGATTCCTCCATCTCCCTCAAGGTCAGGAACAGCTCGGCGAGCGTCACCAGATCGTCACGATTGTGGCGCAGGATCGGCTCGATCCACTCGGGATCGTTGTCCCGGATGTAGCGATGATACGCGCTCGGCACCTCGGCGCCGTCCATGTCGTCGCGCCGCGACCGCCCGCAAACGCGCATCTCCAGGGTCTTCAGCCGGCAGTCGGGGAAGACGCCGCGGAAGTGGCGGCGGGCGATGTGCAGGAGATCGACATGCTCGGCCGGACGCGGCTTCGGCATACGGTAGAAGGCGCAGCGTAGGTGCATGCAGGGCACATCGAAGCTCTTGCCGTTGAAGGTGACCCAGGTCGGCGTCGGGGCGAACCGCTCGCTGAAGAAACGCAGCGCCTCCTCCTCCTCGGCGTAGTCGCGGGCGAGGATCTGGATGATCTCTCCCTCCCGTCCCGAGGTCCCGCGCAGGAGTCCCACCAGGAAGAGGGGTCGCCCCACGAAGCCGAGAGTCTCCAGGTCGAGGAAGAGATGGCTCTGCGGCAGGGCCGGCCCGCGGCCGGGCAAGCGAACGCGCTGGGAGAGGACGCCGAGGCCGTCCCCCGGCGTCTCCCACCGCGCGTGCGGAAAGCGTTCCTTCAGCCAGCGCTCCAAGCGGCTGCTCTCCCTGCGATGCGTCCGCGCCGGCCCACTGCTGTCCCCCACCCCCAACGGGGCTGGCGGGATCTTAGGAGAGGCCGGGGCGGGATGCAACCGCCGAGGCCGGTCTTGCCGAGGCGGGCCTTGCCGAAACCGGTCGCGCCGGCTAGCGCCGCCTCGCCTGCGGCCGGTCGAGGTCGATCGCGCCCTCCTCTCGATCGACGAAGATCCCGCGGTTGCGGGCGCGGGCGTTCTCGCTCCCGGGCTCGTCGGTCCGCGCCGTGCCGTTCGCGAAGCCGGCGGGGTACGAGTCGTATCCGCCGACGTCGAGAAAGAGCCCGACCGAGATCGACTCGGTCCAGTAGATCGATGATCCGCCGCGATCGAGGAAGCGCGGATCGAAGATCGCTCGGCCCGGGTGGCTCCCCTCGGCGGCGAAGCGGTAGACATCGTCGCCTCCGCCTTCGAGACAGAGCGCCACGCTGCGGTTGATCGTGTGGCCGATCCCATCTCCGCCGATCTCGTACTGATCGTTTCCGGCGGCATCGCACAGGATCGCGACCGTGAAGTCGTGCCCGAAGGCGGGCCCCCAGGTCTGCGCGACGGAATGGAGGTCATCGCCCGCCTCGTCGATGACGGCGCCGATGCAGAAGTGGGCGCCGGAGGCGGACGCCCAGCCGTTCGCGCGATACGCGTCGTTCCCCGATCCGTCCCAGAGCAGTCCCGTCCCGAACCAGTAACCGCACCCCTGCGCCCAGTTCGCCGCGGTGTAGGTGTCGTTTCCCTCGGCGTCGAGGAGCGCGCCGATTCCCGCGGCCCAGGAGTGGCCGTCCGATCCGTCGCCGCGGCGGCCCATGGCGCAGCCCTGCGCGTTGCTCACCGTCACCTTCCCCTCGGTGTGGTAGGAGGGGCGCAGGGTGATCGCCGGATCGATGACGGCGAGGTACTCGTCGTCGCCGGAGCGATCGCCCAGCACGCCGACTCCCCCCACGCCGCCGAATCCCTGCCCGTCGCTCCAAAGGGTGTAGCGGTCGGCCCCCGCGGCATCGAGAAGCAGGCCGATGCCGAAGAATCCCGCCCCCTGCCCGCTGTAGCGGACCGCGTAGTGATCGTCCCCCGCCAGGTCGATCAGCGCGCCGAGGCCGAAGTGCCCGGCCCCCTGGGCAATCGTCCCGGCTGAGTACTCGTCTTTTCCCGCGGCGTCGAGGAGCACGCCGATTCCCGTGACGCCGGCCCCGAGCGAACGATCGCCGCCTTCGTAGCGGTCGTCCCCGCCCAGATCGAGCGCGGCCGCTACCGGCATCCCGGGCCCCGAACCACCCACCGGCCCGGAGTAGCGATCGTCTCCTCCAAGATCGACCACGAGGAATGCGCCGTTTTCGGACACGGCGATTTCGCTCCCGCCCGTCCCGTCGATCAGGACGCGTCCCACAGGCGTCTGGAGGTCGACGCGCAACGATGCGAACGCGCCGCGGCGCGACGCGAGCTGGGCGCTCAGATCGAGGCGCGCCCGGTCGATCGCCTCCACCGTCTTCAGCCCCGCATACCAGAGACTCGCCTCGTCCCACGCGCGTGCCGCATCGTCCATCGCCGGCTCGTACTCGAGCGCGTCGGTCTCCTCCGCCCCGAGATCGATGCGCGAGGCGATGCGATGCCGCATCTCGAGCGGGACGTTCCGAAACGCGAGCGAAGCCCAGCGCCGCGCCTCGAGCAGGTCGAGAGCGAGGCGTCCCAGCGTGGCGCTCACCTCGGGCGGAAGAGCGGCGCAAGCGGTCTCGAGGTCCTTCTCGATCAGCGGATAGGGCGACTCCTGTCCGAACGTGACGAAGCGCGTCGCGCGATCCTCGGCCTTCCACGCCTCGAGGAGCGCCTTGGGAAGCGGCGTGGGCGCGGCCGAGAGATTCGCGGAGAAGGCCCGCGTCGCGCCGTAGCGCTTGTTGACGCCCAGGTCGTGGACCGCGCGGTAGAGCGCGCCGGCCCCCTGGTCGTTCTTCTGGCCCGCGATCATCTCGGGGGCAAGCAGCGCGCGAACGCTAACGCCCATCGCTCGCACGAAAGGTACGATCGCCAGCGGCTCGGCGCAGAGATCGTCGAAATGCCTCAGCTTGTAGGGGATGTCCGCCGGGTAGCGCTCCCACCACCCCCGGGCCTGCCAGCCGAGATCGCTCCGCGTGAGCCCGGCGATCGCGAGGGCCTCGTCGATCGCATCGGGCGCCTGCGCGCGGGACGGGATCGCGCAGGCCAGGGCCAGCGCGAGTAGCCCCCAACGGATCAGCGCTCCGCTCATCGTCTCCTCCTTCCTGCCGCAAGAGGAGTACACGTCCCAGCGCGGCTCCTCAAGCCGTTCCGATCCGGGGTGGAATCGAATCGAGCGATAAGATAGACTGCACTGTTTCATCATGAAAGGAGATCGCTCGATGGCCAGCCGACGCGGCGCCGGATTCCTGCTCCCCCTGCTTTCTCTGCTGCTCCCCCTGCTGCTCCTTCTGACCTTCGGGGGATGCGATGACGAGAAGAAGCCTTCGGATCCCAGCGACGAGACCCCGGCCGTCGCCCCCGACTTCTCGCTGCCGGATGTGAACCCCAACTCGTCCACGGCCGAGCAGTTGATCTCGCCCCGGGACTACCTCGGCGGGGTCTCGTGCTGGTACTTCACGGAATCGACCTGAAGCTACTGCAGGGGCCAGTTCGGCCACCTCAACCAGATGCAGCAGGAGATCGACGCCGCGCAGCCCGATCACGCGGTGCGCATCCATGGGATCAACAAGATCGGCTACGAGTCGGGCAACGAGGGCATGGTGGAGGGTCGCACGATCCCGCTCTGCCAGGACCAGCAGGGGCAGAATGTTTGGGTCTCATGGAAGGCGACCTACCGCGATGTCGTGATCCTCGACCCCGAGAATCGTCCCGTCGCCGTCTTCAACCTGACGACCCATGGGCTCGGAACGCCCGCGAACTACGATTCGCTGAAGGCCCTCATCCTGGAGATCGCGAACCGCTAGAAGACGATCCTGGAAGCCTCAGCGCGGGCTCTCGCCCGCCTCGATCCGGGTTCGTCCGACTCCGGCGTCGGGATTGATTGCTTCCTCCGCCGGCCAAGCCGACAGAATCGGCAGGAATCGCGGCGGACGACCCGGCTCGAAGACCGCCAAGTGCCGCGGGGGCAGAGTCCCCCACCTCTCCTCGCTCGATCCCATGACCTCGGAGGCGACGCACCAGTAGGGCGAGCCGGCCCCGCTGTTCTCGCCCGGCTCGACCGCGGGGAAATAGCGCACCGGATCGGACTCGTCGTGCGGCGCGTGGCGCAGCGCCCAGAGCGTGTCGCCCTGGCTCATCACGAAGTTCATCCTGTGATTGGGGAAGCGCAGGGCGATCTCGCGCACGCCGGTCACGATCGCCTCCGTGCGCGAGAGACCGGGGTTCGCCTCCATGATCCGGATGAGATAGAGCAGATAGATCTCCGAGTCGATCGCCGCCTCCAGGTAATCCGGAGGATGGGTCTCGAAGAACTTGGGGTCGGCCTCGAGAATCGCATCGACCAGATCGGCGGCCGGCAGTCCTCCGTTGTGCGCGAAGACCAGACCCGCGTGCTCGAACGGATGTGGGTTGGGGATCCCCCAGAGTCCGGAGGTCGCGGCGCGAACATGGCCCAGGACGCAGCGCGGCCGCAGGTCGACCAGCTCGTCGACCGCGCGGTCGTAGTCGGGATCGGTCGGATGGCTCGCCGGAGGGCCGCCGCGGCGGATCAATGGACCCGAGAGAGGCAGGCTCGACTCGCGTGGGAAGTAAGCGGCGAAGGCCCAGCCGTTTCGATTCATCGATCCCAGCGATTCCAGGTTGGCGAGGCTGCCGGATCGCAGGTGCTCCTCGATCAGATCCTCGGGATAATCAATGCCGATCAGTGCCCAGAACCGGCACGCATGCGCCGGGCCCGATGGCGCCAGATTGGCGGCGAGGACGAGGAGGATCGCGCCGAGCCGGATCTGGAGACGGAATCGCGTCTTCAATCGCATGCTGCCTCCCTTTGCTGCCATTCGATTCTACCAGGATCGCCGGGGGAGGCACAGCCGCTTGACAATCCATACGGCGCGAGCCGAATCTCCCTCGCATGGTGGAAGAGCGGCAGTTCCGGGCGATCGTCCGCGGTCGAGTGCAGGGCGTGAGCTACCGGGCGAGCACCGTCGATGAGGGACGCGCTCTCGATCTGGCCGGCTACGCGCGCAATCTCCCCGACGGGTCGGTCGAGGTGGTGGCGCGCGGGCCCGAGGATTCGCTGCGCGCGCTCATCGGCTACCTGAAGATCGGTCCCGCGCTCGCGATCGTCACGGGTGTGCAGGTCGACTGGGACGATGCGACCCCCGTGTCGAGGCCCTTCTCGATCAGGCGCTAGTCGGCCAGCGCGAGCGAACCCAGCGATTCCCTGCATGCCGCCTCGCTTGCGGCGCAGCTTCCTTGCGCGAAGGTGCGGCTGCCGCCCCCCTTCCCGCCCAAGGGAGAAAGCGCTCGCGCGAGCAGCTCGCGGGCATCGAGAGCCTCGAGCCCCGGCGGCAGATCCTCCGTTCGTCCCGCCACCCACGCGACCTTAGTACCGTCTCCCGATCCGGCGAGGACCACCATGGCGGGGCCGCGGGAGAGGATCGCGTTCGCCATCGAGCGCAGCGTCTCGAGATCGGCTCCCTCGATCCACATCTGGACGAGAAGCGCTCCACCCGCGCGCCGGGGGGTCGCGCCGACGATGCGATCCGCCTCGAGGACGGCCCAGCGCTTGCGCCAGTCGCGCGCCGCGCGCTCCTGGCGCTTCGCCTCCTCGATCGCGCGCTCGACGAGCTGAGGGATCTCGAGCCATCCCGCGGAGAGCAGGCGCGCCGTGGAATCCACCGCATCCAAGGTCCCCTGGAAGAGCCGCAGGGCCCGCTCGCCGCAGACGAACTCCACGCGCGTGAGCCCCTTCATCCTCTCCCAGCGCAGGACCTTGACGATGCCGATCTCGCCGGTGTGGCTCACGTGCGTCCCGCAGCAGGGTTGCTCGTCGTAGCCGCCGATGCCGACGATGCGAAGCGGAAGCTCCCCCTCGCGCGGCCGCACGGTCGTCACCACGGGGCGGTTCTCCATCACGACGCGGTTCACCTCGATCTCGACCGCGCGCGCCTCCTCCGCGGAGACCGGGTCGCGGTCGATGTCGACCGTCGAGACCTCCTCGCCCATGTGGAAGCCGCGGGTCGGCGCGTCGTAGCGGGCGTGGAAGACCCTCGAGAGGAGATGCTGGCCGCTGTGCTGCTGGCGGTGATCGCGGCGCAGATCGGCGTCGACGCGGCCTTCCACCAGGCGCCCGGCCGGCCAGTCGACGCCGCGCGCCAGGCGATGCCAGATCGTCATTCCCTCGGTTGATAGCTCGAGGACCTCGATCCCATCGATCGTCCCGCGGTCGGAGCGCTGTCCTCCATCCTCCGGGAAGAAGGCGGTCGCCTCCAGCTCGATCCAGGTCGCGTCCCGCACCGAGAGGACCGCGGAGCGGAAGTCGCAGAGCTTGGGATCCTCGTCGAAGAGCCTTCGCGTGGGCATCGCATCCTCCATCGGAGCCTTGCGCCGGGACTGCTCCCGCGTCATCTTAGCCCCATGCGCATCGATGGTAGCCGGATCCTCCCCGCCGCATGAACCAGAACCTCCAGACGGTGATCGCCTCGGTCGTCGAGGTCTTCGGCCTCGTCGGGATCGCCTACCTCTACGCCCGGCGGATGCGGCTGAACCTCGACTCGACCCTGCGGATCGGGATGGACTTCTTCGTCCCCTGCCTCGCCTTCGTCTCGCTCATGGACGCGCGGATCGACGCCCGGATGCTCGGCAGCGCGGCCGCGGCGACCCTGATCCAGATCGGCTGCGGGCTGCTCCTCGGGGTGGCGGTCCTGCGGGCGGTCGGATGGCGCGACCGGCGCGAGCTCTTGATGCCGATCGCCTTCGTCAACTCCGCGAATCTCCCCTTCCCGCTCCTGCTCGCCAACTACGGGACCGAGGGGCTCGCGCTGGGGGTGCTCTGCTTCTCCGTGACGAACCTCATGATCTACACCGTCGGGATCCTGATCCTCCATGGAGGCGGGAGGATGCGCGACGCGCTGCGGGAGCCGGCCCTCTGGGCGACGGTCCTCGCCGTCGCGCTCCGGCTGCTGCGGGTGCATCCTCCGGAGATGGTGATGCGCGTGCCGCGACTGGCGGGCCTGGCGGCGGTGCCTCTGATGCTCGTGCTGTTCGGGGATTCGCTCGCGCGCACTCGCCTCACGGCGGTCCGGCCCGCGGTGGTGGCAACGCTCGTGCGCTACGCGAGCGGCGTGGCGGCGATGGGGCTCACTCTCGCCCTGATCCGCCCCGAAGGGCTCCTGCGAAAGGTGCTCATCCTCTACGCGCTCTTGCCGTCGGCGGTCATCAACGCCCTTCTGACGCAGCGGGCGGGACGCGACTCTCAGGCGGTCGCATCGAGCGTGCTCCTCGCCACCCTCGTCAGCGTGATCTTGCTGCCCCTCATCCTGGCGCTCGTCCGCTAGAGGCGCTTGACTGGCCGCCGGCGCGGAATCCGCATCACCTGAAGCCGAACACGAGGGGGAAGACGACCACAACGATGAGCGCCCAGCCGCCATAGACCGGCAGGTAGGAGGTCTGCCATCGCTCGAGGGCGCTGAAGGGCGCGCGGCCTCGCATGAAGCGCGCATAGAGCCAGGCCGACCAGGCGAGGTTGACGAGCAGGATCAGATTCTCGCCCAGAGCCGCGGTGCGATTCGGCGTGAAGCCGAAGTCCGAGATCCGGCTTGCGATGGCCGCCAAAGCGATCCCATCGACGATGAGCGCGCTCACGACGAGCGTGAACTGGAGGAAGTCGAAGAAACCGGGAGGCGCGAGCGGATCCCGCGCGGAAGCGGAATAAAGCAGGAGCCCCAGAACAACGACGAGCAAGAGATCGAAGAAAATCAGAACTTCCCGCTGGATCTCGATCCAGCGACCCGTCGCGATCATCGTCACCAGGAAAGCGACGAGGACCAGCGTGAAGAGCGGCGTGAAGATCCGGGTGAGCACGGGCGCCATGTTCTCGATCACGCTCTGCTTCACCTCGACGAGCCAGGATCCGATGAGGAAGGCGCCCATCGCGCCGCAGGGCAGCAGCCATCGCGTGATGAAAGCCTCCGCGCGAAGGCCGATCGCCTCGAACATCCCCACCGTGAGGAGGGAGAGGACGCCGCCGCCGAGGGCGATCAGGACGTAGTAGATGAACAGCTCGCCCGTGAATCGAATGAAGTTCATCCGCTCATCCGAGTCTCGCCAGCGCAGGCCGGCATAGGCGAGGCCCACGACCAGCCAGAGAGCGATGGGCAGATGGATCGCTGTCAGAATGAACGTGTGGGCTTTGGGCTGAAACGGATAGAGGTTCACCAGCAGAGCGGTCGCCGCGAAGGGGATGAGCAGGCGCAGGAAACCCGAGGCGCCCAGGCCGCGCTTCCAGGAGAGATAGAGCGTCAGGAACGGGAGGACGAAGAATGCCAGGTTGCGCGCGTAGAACTCCGGCGGCTCATCCGACAAGCGGAAGCCGAAGAGTTCCGGGATCTTGATCGCGACCGCGGCCGCCACGGCGAGAGCGAGGGCGACGAAGGGCTCGCTCCGAAGCTGCTTGCCGCCTGAGTCCCCGGCCCCGAGCACGAGCTGCCTCCACAGACGCTCGGAGTGCTCTCGGGCGAACTCGCGGGAGAGCGCGCTCAGGCTGCCGATCCGCTTCACCGCGACCAGGAATGCTTCGTCGGCGTCCAGGCCCGCGCCGGTGAGCGCGTCGATCTGATCGCGCAGATGCCCCTCGAGCTCCTCGACGTCGGGACCGGCGATCGCCTTGCCGCGGGCGACGAAGCTCCGCCACTCCGCGATCTGGCACTCGATTGCTTCCGTGTCTAGAGTCATTCCATCAGCATCCTTGAGGCAGAGGCGTGGGATCCGTCCGCACGATTAGCAGCGTCCAGACGTTTCGCAGCGCGTCGTCGACGGCCTGCCATTGCCGGCGCTCCGCGGCGAGCTGTTCTCTTCCTTGCGGCGTGATGCGGTAGTACTTGCGCCGCCGCCCGCTTTCCGACTTCTGCCACTTCCCCGCGATGTAGCCCAGCCGTTCGAGCCGGTGGAGCACCGGATAGAGCATTCCATCGCTCCACTCGAGACGACCGCCCGAGAGCTCGCTCACGCGCTTCAGGATGGCATAGCCGTAGCTGGCCCGCTCGGCGAGGATCGCCAGGACGAGGGGCGTGGCCGACGCGGCGACGAGATCCTTGTTGATGTCCATACCTAGAACCACAATACATAGCGCTGCGAGGTATGTCAAGAGGGAGGGGGCATGGGAGGGGTGGGCGTGGGATCGGTGTGAACTGCCCCGGGTTCTCCGGAGACCCCGGGGCGGTTCACCATCCATCCGCCTCCTTCGCGATCGCCGCCGTTGCCTCGTTTTCACCGAAGGAGGACGAAGCGCGTGCGGATGTCGCCTTCTGGGGTCGAGACCCGGATCAGATACACACCTGCGGGTGCGACACGGCCGTGGTCGTCTTTACCGTCCCAGCTTGTTGTGTGCTTCCCGGTGGCGAAGACTCCCGCGACGAGGCCGCGGACACGCCGTCCGACGGCATCGTAGACCGATCCACGAACCATGCCGGGGCTGTCCGTCACGAACCGGATGAGTGCCGGAGCGAATCCCGGGTTCGGATCGACTCCTACCGTCACGCGGGTCGCGGCCGTCAAATCCCCTTCCACGCCCGACCCCGGTTCGCACTGCATCGCCAGGATCTGGAGCCCCGACGCCTCGTCCGCGACATACACATAATTCCCCTGCGCGAAGACGACGAGCGCGGACCCTGGCGTGTCGATGCCACCGACGATGAACGGAGAGGAGGGAGTTGAGACATCCACCACGTGGACGCCAGTCGCACCGTCCGCGACGCAAGCGTAACTGCCCGACAGGAAGACGTCGACGGCGAGGCCGGACGTATTGACCCGGGCTACGCGCTGGGGGTTGGCGGGATTGGCGACGTTGAATACTTGAAGACCATCGAAATCGTTCGCCAGGTAGGCGTAGGTTCCCGAGACGGCCACGCCGTAGGCCTCGTAGGTCGTGTAGTAGTGCCCCACGAGCTGGGGAAGCGCCGGATTCGACACGTCGACCACCTCCAAGCCTCCGGATTCGTCCGCCACGTACGCATAGTTCCCCGAGACGGCCACGTCGGTCGCT
This sequence comes from Candidatus Eiseniibacteriota bacterium, assembly GCA_034679345.1. Lineage (GTDB taxonomy): Bacteria > Eisenbacteria > RBG-16-71-46 > CAIMUX01 > VGJL01 > JAXDAY01. The sequence goes on along the minus strand of JAXDAY010000004.1, from coordinate 1,703 downwards.
GTGCCCGGGGTATCCGCGGCACCGACGAGGAACGGACTCCATGGATCCGCCACGTTGACGACCTGTAGGCCACTCGCGCCGTCCGCCACATACGCGTAGACGCCCGAGACGGCGACACCGTAGGCGGTTCCTGGCGTGTCGGCGCTTCCCCGGATGGCTGGTAGCGTGGGATTCGAGAGGCTGAGGATATAGAGGCCCCTATAACCATCCGCAACATAGACGTGGTTCTCGGAGATGGCGAGGTCGTGGGCGATCGCCGGCAAGGCGACGGTGCTCTCAATGTGGGGATTCGCCGGACTCGTCACGTCGACTGTCTGGAGGCCGGTCTCGCCATCCGCAAGGTAGGCGTAGGCACCCGAGACGGCGACTCCGCAGGCGGAGCCTGGCGTATCCACGGCCCCGACGATCTGGGGATATTGCAGGCTCGTGATGTCGATGACATCGAGACCTCCTGCGTAGTTGGCAACATAGACGTGGTCGCCGGAGACCGCGACGTCGTGGGACTCGCCGGCCGTGTCGATCGCCCCCACGACCCACGCGCCCGTCGGGTCCGAGACGTCGATCTCAACGAGGCCGGCGTCGTAGTCCGCGACGAAGGCGCGCGTTCCTTCGAGCGCCACCCCATACGCGTAGCTCGGGGTGGCTGCCCACCCGGCAATGTGGGGATAGAGGGGGTCCGTGATATCGACAATCTGAAGCCCGCCTGTCATGTCCGCGACGTACGCGTACGTCCCGGCGATCGCGATCCCGTTGGCATAACCCGGCATCGCGAGCGTCGCGACGATCTGCGGACTCACAGGATTGGCGAGGCTGACCACCTGGATCCCCGACTCCCGATCGGCGACATAGGCGATCGTTCCGGAGATCGTCACGCCGCGGGCTGTGCCCGGCGTGTCGACGCTCCCCACGATCTGCGGGCTTGCCGGGTTCGTGATGTCGATCACCTGCAGTCCGTATGCGCTGTCGGCCACGTACGCGTAGCTACCCACGAGTGCTACGTCGTAGGCGTTCCCCGGCGTGTCCACACTTCCCGCGATCTGAAGATGGTACGGGTCGGAGACATTGACCACCTGAAGCCCCGAGAAGTCGTCCGCGACGTAGGCGTAGGTTCCCTGGACGGCAAGCGCGCGCGCCATGCTCGGTGTGTCGACATATCCCAGGATCGTGGGGTTCGCGGGATTCGACACGTCGATGACCTTGATCCCGCTGTAGACGTCCGCGACGTAGGCATAGGTGCCCACGATCGTCACGCCGTAGAACGTCGAAGAGGATCCTCCAGCGGCACCGACCCAGCGCACATAGTCCCCATAGTCGATGCATTGCGCGGTGGCGGGGCCGGTCCCAGCGGCGCACAAGGCGGCGAGGATTAGAAGCGTCGTCGTGATCTGTCGCCGGCGGCGTGCTCCCAAGGATTTAACAAGGCCGAGTGACTGCATGGTAACACCCTCCTTCTTCCATACCTGGCGCCGGGAGCGCCGAGCCCGATGTTGGGTGAGAGGTCGGCGACGTATCTCGGGAGGTTCCCTTCACTTGCGCGCATCAAGTGTACCACAGATCGTCCCGTGTGGGCCGGGGACGCATCGAGCCGTCCAAGATGTAACCCAGGGGTAGATCGTCGAGTCATCTAAAAGGTAACCCTCCTTCCGGAGGGTGGGAGATGACAAGCATGGGACGGCGCGAGTACTTGCGAGCGATTCATGGAC
>JAXDAY010000003.1:0-15044 GCA_034679345.1 Candidatus Eiseniibacteriota bacterium | reverse complement strand
TACCGCGAGATGAGGGTGGGGGCCGGCGTCGGTCGAAGCAACCACCTCCCGAAGGGAGGCTTCCCGACTCGGGTGGGGACTTTTCGACCGCCACTTCTGGGGACTATTCAACCGTCATTGACAGCTCGATCTCGCCAGCTGCTGCGGGTTCGAGTTCGATCCGCTGATTGTGGCGGAGGCGGCCGGGCTCGCGCCGCTGCCCGTGCTGAAGCACCTGGCGCAGATCGAGCGGCAGCACCGGCTGGTGCGGGCGGCGGGCTCGTGGTACGTCTTCGACCACCACCAGGTGCAGGAGGCGCTCTACGGCAGCCTCTCGGAGCCGCTGCAGCAGGCGTATCACGCGGCGCTGGGGCAGGCGCTGGAGGCGCGGGGGTCGGAGGACGTCGTCGCGATCTGCGAGCACTATCTGCGGGGCGGGCAGGGCGAGAAGGCGCTGCCGCATCTCGAGGCCGCGTTCGCCCATCTCGAGCAGAACTGCTCCCACGCAAGGCTCCTCGAACTGGCCGATCGCGCTCTCGCGGCGCCTGGGCTCCTGGAGGAAAGGGACCGAACCAACACTCTGTTGGGCAAAGCCGCCTCCTTGGAGCACCTCGGCCGGCTTCCCGAGCGCCGGTCGGCTCTGGAGGAGGCTGTCGAGATCGCCAGCCGGTTGGGAGAGCCCGCGCTGCAGGCAGAGGCGCTGCTCGGCCTCGGTGATTGCCTGATGGACACGATGGCGCACGACGAGGCATCGGCATGCTTCCATCGGGCACTGGGCTGCGCCGAAACGTCGGGTGACCCCGATCTCATTGTCCGCGCCCTTGGGGGCCTGGGAGGTGTGGCGATAGTGACCGGCAGCCAGGACCAAGGCTGCCTCTTCATCGACCGGGCACTGGCGTGCGCGAAAGAGAGTGGAGATCGCCGGCTGGAGCGCTATGCCACATCGAAGCTGGCCTTGTACCTGAGACGCGTCGGGCGCTACAAGGAAGCCCGCCCTCTCCTCGAGCGTTGCCTCGATCTTGCGCACGAGCTGGGCGATCGAGACGCCATGATCCAGGCCATGAGCTGTCTGGCGACTGTCCTGTTCAACGAAGATCGCGGCGGCGAGTGTCTTCCCCTGTATGAGCGCGCTCTGGCGCTCGCGCAGGAAAGCGGGAACAGACGCCTTGAGCTGTCGATCCAGAACGATCTGGGCCTCGCCTATGCGCAGTACGGTCGCTGGGACGACGCTCAGACCTCCCTGGAGCGGAGCCTGGGCCTCGCTGGCCAGACGGGTCACACGAGTATCGAGATAAGATCCCTGCTGGGCCTGGGGATCATCCACTACGAACTGGGCCGATTCCGCAAAGCGGAAGTATGCTTCGAGCGATGCGTCGCGCTTCTTTCCCGGAGCTCGGATCAGACCATGTTGGCCGGAGCCCTCGGCTGTATGGGTGATCTTCACACCACGCTGGGTCGCTGGTCGGAGGCGCATACGTGCCTCGAACAGGCGGTCGCCCCGTCGCACGCAGGCGGTGTGTCGGCGGTGCACTCACAGCTCTTGCGCACCATGAGTTGGCTTTCTGCGTCAGAGGGAGAGCTCGACCGGGCCATCTCTCACACCGAGCAGTCGCTCGCCGCTGCCGGTGAGAACCCGTTCCATGAGGCCATGTCGCTCGAGCAACTCGCGGACCTTCTGTGGAACGTGGGAGCGCCGGACGCCCGCGATCGGATCCTCGCCGCCGAGGCCGCCCAGGAGAAGGCCCGCATGCCCGGCGCAACGGCCGGCCGGTCCCGAAGAATGGGCCGGCTGTCCGAGGAGGAGGGGAAGACCGAAGAGGCGGAGCGGTTCTTCCGCGAGGCCGTGGAAAACGCACGCCCTCCGGGCCAGTTCCTGAAGCTCTGCCCGTCCCTCCTCGAACTCGGGCTGAACCTTCTGCAGCAGGGGCGCTTCGAGGAGGCCCGGACGTTCCTGACTGAGGCCTACGAGATCGCGGACGCCGCGGGACTCGAGAACCGCGCGGCCTACGCCGCCTGCTGTCTGGCCGCGCTGCCGGGCGGCGACATCACCGCTGCCCGGGAGCTGCTGCGTTCGCGCGAGGAGACGCTGCCGTTTTCCGATCGGATGCGCGCGCGTTTCCTCCTCTGGCAGGCGGCCGGAGATCCGGCCGACCTCGCTGAGGCCAAACGGCTGCTCCAGTACCTGGTCGATCACGCGCCGGAGCAGTACCGCCGGAGCATGATCGAGAACGTGCGGCTGCACCGGGAGATCGCGGCGGCGGCTCTGCCGCCGTCCTGACGGACTCGGGCCGACGGGCAGGCGCGCGTGCTCAAGGCGCTTGCCAACGAGTCCCGGCTGATAATCGCTGATGCTGATAGGGACCTTCATCGTCCCCGCCGCGCCGCGTGCGCAGCGCTCGAGGCCCGCGTGCGTGGCGGACCTGCTCCCCGAGCGAGCCGTGAGGTCGCATCTCGTTGGCGAGTCGGCGAATCGCGTGCAGTACGATCCCGAATGCGCAGCATTAGCGATCTTTGACTGAAGTCCCAGTCGTTGGTAAGATCCAGACCATGCAGACTTGGTCCAAGGCGCTCTTCATCGCAGGCCCGTTCACCTGAGTGGACGCGCCCTGCCGCGCGGGTCGCGCGCGGCGGGAGGCTCCGGTCGGGAGTCGGGTGGTGGAGCGGACCTAGACCCTTCCTCCTCCCACGATCCGGCCACGGGGCTTCGAACCTGAACCGGATCGACTCGAAACGAGGAGGATAGAGATGCTGCGAATCATCCGAGGGGCCCTCGCCCTGACCGCCGTCGCGATCGCCCTACACTACCTGCCGCCGGCTCCGGCGGTCGCCCAGGACCGCACCGGCTGGCCCAAGACGCTGCGCGTCTCCGCCATCCCCGATGTGAACCAGAATCAGCTCCTGGTGACCTACCGGCCGTTCGCCGACTACCTCGCAAAGCGGCTCGGCATCGCCGTCGAGTTCATTCCCGTCACCGACTACGCAGCGACGGTCGATGGTCTGGCGTCGAAGCGCCTCGAGTTGGTCTGGTACGGCGGCTACACATCGGTTCAGGCGGTTCGCGCGACGGACGGGAACGCCGAGCGTCTGGTCATGCGCGCGGAAGACAAGAAGTTCAAGTCGGTCTTCGTGACGCACCCCGGATCGGGGGTGAAGTCGCTTGCCGATCTGAAGGGGAAGACATTCTCGTTCGGGAGCCAGTCGTCCACATCGGGGCACCTGATGCCCCGCTACTTCCTCATGGTGAACGGAATCGAACCGGACAAGGACTTCAAGAAGTTGAACTACTCCGGAGCGCACGATGCGACGGCGAAGGCCGTCGAGGGAGCCGTCGTCGACGCCGGCGTGTTGAACTTCCTCACCTGGGCGAGCATGGTCGAGGATGCGAAGGTCGACACGAACAAGGTTCGCGTCTTCTGGACCACGCCGGAGTATGTGGACTACTGCTGGGTCGCGCGGAAGGACCTGCCGGCGAGTCTGCGCGATGCGATCCGCGAGGCGTTCCTGAGTCTCGATCCCGCCGATCCGGCCGACAAGGCCCTTCTCGATCTCCACAATGCCTCCCGCTACGTCGCCGCGACCGATGCCGACTGGAAGGGGACCGAAGACGCGGCGCGCGCGGCGGGGATGCTCCAGGATTGAGCGGTCCCGGGCCGATGATCCGACTCGACGGCGCGGGACGATCGTTTGGACGATCGATCGCCCTCGCTCGGGTCGACCTCGCCGTGCGATCGGGAGAGAGGGTCGCCCTGGTCGGCCCCAGCGGGGCCGGCAAGACGACGCTCTTCCGCGTTCTGAACCTCTCGATCCGACTCGATCGCGGATCCTACGCGCTCGATGGACTGGCGACCGCGGGCGTGCGAGGCCGGCCGCTCCGCGCGGCGCGCTCGCGGGTGGCGACGATCCATCAGCACCATGATGTGGTGGGGCGGTTGAGCGTGCTGAAGAACATCCTCGCCGGCCGGCTGGGGCGATGGAACGGAGCGCGGGCGGCGCGGATCTTCCTTGCGCCCCCCGAGTCGCTCATCGAGGAGGCGCGCGCCGTCGCGGATCGGGTCGGGCTCCGCCAGAAGCTCTTCCAGCGGACCGACCGGCTGTCGGGAGGAGAGCGGCAGCGCGTCGCCATCGCCCGCGCCATCTTCCAGGACGCGCGGTTGATCCTCGCCGATGAGCCGGTGGCCTCCCTCGATCCATCGCGAGCCGAGGAGATCCTCTCTCTGCTCGTGGCATCCTCGAAGCAGGATGGGCGGACCCTCATCGTCAGCATCCACCAGCCGGCGCTGGCGAAGCGATGGTTCGAGCGGGTCGTCGGGCTGAAAGAAGGACTCGTCGCTTTCGATCTGCCGGCCCGCGAGGTGGGAGATGAGCGGCTGTCGATCCTCTTCGCCGGCGTCGAGGATCGAGATGTCCGAGATGTTCGAGATGCTCGGGATGTCCGAAATACTCGTGATCTCCGGGATCTCGAGGAGCACGAGCAGAAGATCGCCCGTCCCGCCTGCCGCCCAACGGATGTCTGATGCAAGTCGGTGATCGCGCTTCTTCCCGGTACATCGCCGTCGCGGCGGGTTTGGCGATTCTCGTCGCGGCCTTCGTCGGTTCGGAGTTCCGGCCGGGCGCGTTGTTCGGAGCGGCCGCGGGGGAGCGCGCAGGCGAGTTCTTGAAATCCTGGTGGCCTCCGCGCGTCGATTCTCTCTTTCTGACGCGGATCGCGAAAGGCGCGATCGACACGGTCGCGATCGCGGCGGTAGGGACTTTCTGCGCTGTCCTGGTCGGTCTCCCGTTGGGGATTCTCGGCAGCCGGATCGTCTCCCAGGGTGCGCTGTTCGCCGAAGGGGAGGCGCGATCGCACCGCGCATGGCGGGCGGTCTACTTCGGCGCGCGCGGAATCGGGGCCTTCTTCCGGAGCATCCCCGAACTGATCTGGGCCATCGTTTTCGTGCGGATCCTGGGGCTCGGCCCGGCTCCGGCGATCACGGCTTTCGCGATCGCGTACGGGGGCATGCTCGGGAAGGTCTATTCGGAGCAACTCGAAGAAGCGCGGCCCGCGCCGGTGGCGGCGCTCGAGGCGGCAGGAGCGGCGCGACTCCCGGCATTCCTGTGGGGAGTCTTCCCGCAGGTCGCCGGACGGATGGCTTCCTACACGGCGTACCGCTTCGAGTGCGCGGTCCGCGCCAGCGCGCTCATGGGTTTCGTTGGAGCCGGTGGCCTCGGATTCGCCATCGAGATATCCGTGCAGGACTATCTCTGGAACGAGGTCGTCACGGAGGTCGCCCTTCTGGTCCTGGTCGTGATGGCGATCGAGACGATCTCGGACGCCGTACGGAGCTGGATCGAATGAGGCGCGATGCGGCCGTCGAGCGGCAAGGGGCGTCCATCGAGTGGATCCTGGCCGTGGCGGCGGCGGCCGTCGTCGTCGCATGCGCTGTCTGGCTCCGCCTTCGTCCGGGAGATCTCTTCAACGCGCAGACGATCGATTCCGCCCGATCGGTCGTCGATCGGCTCTGGCCCCCGCGCCTGGACCTGGCGATCCTTGGGAAGGCGGGCAAGGGAATCCTGGAGACTCTCTCGATCTCGATCGCCGGGACCTTCATCGGCGCGCTGATCGGACTCCTGTTGATGCCCTTCTGCAGCCAGACGCTCTTCGTGCTCGGTTCTCTCGTGGAAGGCGAGGAGGGGCGCGCTTCGCGCGGGCTGTCGTGGGCGATCCATTTTGGGGCGCGGTTGATCGCGAATGTGTTGCGGACGGTGCCGTACTTCGTCTGGGCGATCCTCTTCTGGTTCATGGTGGGATTGGGGCCGTTTCCGGGGGCGCTGGCGATTGGCGTGCACACGGGCGGAGTGTTCGCGCGGCTCTACTCCACGGCGCTCGATCATCTCGATCCTCGCCCGCTGGAGGCCTTGCGCGCCGCCGGCGCGGGACGAAGCTCGGTCCTGCTATACGGTATGCTCCCTGCGGCCCGATCGGCCCTCACCGCCTACACGCTCTACCGATGGGAAGTGAACATCCGCGAATCGGCGGTGCTGGGGATCGTCGGAGCCGGGGGGCTGGGGTTTCACATCAGCTACTCCATCGGGATGTTCGACTGGGGCTCGCTCGCGACCTACCTGATCGCCGTGATAGGTCTCGTGCTCGCTGTCGATGCCGCGTCGGCGCGGATCCGGCGGGCGCTGCTGTGAGAGCCCAAGCGCCTCCGATCGTCAAGTCACATCCAGCCGGTCTTCTACCGCATTCCCAGCTGGATCGGGTAAGCACTAGGTTTGCATATAGATAGCACGAAGCGGCTGGCCTCAGCCAACACCAGATCGGCGGCACCCGGCCCTCAGGGTTCGGCAGCCCCTACTTGCCATCCGAGGAGGGGTGGAAGGGCCGATCGGTTTTCCTTGATTAATATTCCATATTAATGCTTAATATGGACAGGTGGCAAAACCACAAGCAATCAGAGACGCATAGGGCGAGGGCCGGCACGCCGGCACATCATGGTGGTTGGGCCGTACCGATTATTCGCACTCATTCACGCAGGAAGGAGCGCTAAATCGAACATGATAAAGACAATGGCGATGGCAATGCTGGCAGGGTGCGCCCTCATGGCGGCCGTTTCGCCCGCCTTGGCCCTCATGGTCGATCTGACGACCCTTGGGGCGGATGGCTCCATCGGAGACGCCTATTTCGTCCAGGTCGATCACCAGTCTACGGGAACCGGAGTCATCGATCCTTTCGTGCGTCTCCAGGCGAACAGGCAGGAGCACGGCGTCAACTCCGATGGTCCCTATACGATGGACGAGAAGCAGGGGGCGTGGACCCATTCGATCCGCGTCAGCGACTTCGGCTCGGTCGACCTCGAGGGTGTTCCCTCAGTCCGTTTCCTGCTCGACATCAACCAGACGAACTACAGCCCCCTGCTCGCCATGGACTTGTTCAGGGTCTACGTCGCACCGAGCGCGGACTACAACACCTTGGCTCTCCTGGACGCCAACGCGACGTTGCTCTATGACATGGGTGTCGGCAACAACGTCCTCCTGAATTACGATCTGGAGGCGGGCAGCGGCGCGGGTGACATGCTCGCCTACCTCCCCCACAGCCTCTTCAGTCCGCATCAGGACAAGTGGCTGTACCTCTACTCGGGGTTCGGATTCTCCGGTGGCGACTACGACTCGAACGACGGATTCGAGGAGTGGGCGCGGGTCGATGGAGTCACCACGCCGGTCCCCGAGCCGGCCACCCTGCTGCTACTGGGCGGTGGCGTGCTGGGCGGCGTCCTGGCCCGTCGCCGGCGTTCGGCCTAGCGTTCAGGACAGATCCTCTTCGAAGACTCGGGGTGGCGAGCGACGCCACCCCGATTTCTCTTGTCCACTTACGGGTTGGCGGGGCGCCGATCTGGTTCGTTTGCCGCTGCCGATGGGGCGCGAAGCGCGGGATCAGGCGGCCGCCGAGGACTCCGTTGTGGGAGCGGCCGACTGCCGGAAATCCTGATCGCTCGCGATCAGCAGTCCGCACAACTTCTGCAAGACGCGCCAGAGGAGCTCCGAAGAGACCTGCGCGGGCACGCCTCCGCATTCGTCCGGAGTGAAGAAGGCGATGAGCGCGCCTGGCCGTTCCTTCCCCAAGACGCCGACGTAAGGCACCACGGTGTGCGAAGTACCCGGGTCGAGACCTCCCGGATCGATGCGCCCCACGACCGCCCCCTCCTGTCGAATCTCCTTCATCAGAGCGTCGGTCTGGTTCCAGACGACCGCCTGGATCCTCGCCGCCTGCGCGGAAACGGGCGCGGGCACGATCGGCGGACCGCCCTGAGGGGGAATCCACATCGCTGTCTCCGCAGCGACGACCTCTACCGCAAGGTCGAGCACCCGGCGGATCGCCTGATGCGGGTCGGTCCCCCGGAGGAAGTCGCTTCGGTCGGCGATCCTCATCTCGAGCTCCTGCAGCAGGTCTTGAGCGGCGACCTGCTCTTCCACCAGAATCATCTCTTCCACCTGCCGCACGGTCTCCGACATCACCCTGAGCGCGATCTCCCTTCGGCCATCGCCCAGCGGCACTCCATCGATGCGGACGAGCCCGTACGGACGGGTCAGGTAGATCGGCTGGCAGATGATGCCGGTCTGCTCCTGCAAGTCGACCGGGGTGAATTCCAGCACCTGAGGTCCGCGGTGCCGCAACGCGAGACGGAGCAATCCATGATCGACGAGGCATCCTCCGGAGCCGTCTCCATCCGCCTCGCATGACGGAATCATCCGAAGCCGGTCGTTGAGTCGATCGACGAGATACAACTGAGAGCCGGCGCCGTGCAAGGAACGACGCAGCGCCTGGCTCACGGCGAGGATTCGATCCGGAAGCGGTTCATCCTGGGAAAGGATCCGATCGACGATGCGAGGGAGCAGATGGTCGCAGATCTCCAGGGGATACGCCTCGAGGTCGATGGCGCTCATGACAGCGCGGGCGATTCGCTTCCCGCTCGCGTCCATCTGGGCGCGAAGGGTCGGCCCATCGATTTCCTCGCATGCGTCGATGTTCAAGCTCAAGACTCCGATCAGCTCGCCGCTGATCATCACCGGGTGACTCGCGGCAATGCGAACGAGACGCTTCTCGTCCTCTTCCGCCAGATTCGGCAGAGGGTCGCGCCGAATCTGAAACTCTTCCTGGGCGAACGCTTTTCCGGCCGTGCCGGATCCCACCAGAGGCAGATCGCCGGTTGGAGTCGTCCTCTTGGGGCCGCCCGTGGCGACCACCTGGAGTCTGCGCCCCTCGTCGGCGGGCAACATCAGGCTGACGAAGAACGCTCCGGTGTCGTTCACCAGAGATTCGAGCGCCTGGGCAAGCGCCGGATGGTTCGTGTCGATCCAGAGGGCGGAGGGGATTTTCGCGTCGTGCGGGCCGAACAGACGCTCCGATGCGAGGAGGACCCGGCCGTTGGGAAGATCGGACATGGCGGGATCCCGGGGGCCCAGCGAAGGAGGAGGATCGCCCACGCGGAACTCCTCCAACGCATCGGCAACGCCGATCATGCGCGTGCGCTCAGGATCGATCATCGCCTGGAGGATCTCACGCAGATCGTCGCCGATCTCGCCGACCACGATGTCGTCGCACGAGCTCAAGACGGTGCGATCGAGAGACCCGGAGACCGGAATCCGCAGAGATGCCGCGACGTCGGCCACCGCGCCCCCAGGGCGCGTCGCCACCACTGCCGCAATCACCCAGTCACAGGAGACTGCGTATCGCTCCAGCACCGAGGCGGAGCTATCGGACAGACCGACGAGCGCGACACGCTTAGCGGCTCGGCAAGGCTGCGTCCTGCGCACCGATTCGGGTTCAACGGCGAGCAGACTGGGGCAGCGATCACCTGCAGCATTCACAATCCCGTTCGTGGGCTGCGACTCCTGTCTCCGCACAAGCTTCGAATCGCGTGATCCAAAGGATCCGAAATCACCGGTCGACATCTTCAGCGCCCCCTCGAATTCCTGACGTTCACGAGCAATGGGAGGTTGCACACAAGGACTCTCGGGTCTCGTCCACAGATTTCGGCAGGATGGCGCCTCCGCTCTCGCAGATTCCGCTTGGGCGAGCGTTTCGCGTGTCATCCGGCGGATTCAGTGGGATCGAGGCTGAGGCGGGATAATCCGGTATAGGGAACGCCTTGCGTCGATGGGGGATCGAACGGGGCATGGGCGGCGGTTTCCGGTGTGGGCTCAAAGGCATGGGTATCGCTCAGGCACCGATCAGCGAAGAGCCCATGATTGGATGGCTGCATCATCGGTGCTTCTGGGAGGCGGCGTATCCCTCGGAGATGGGGTAGTCCTCGCACGAAACAAAGCGGGCGGGACCGAAGCCCCGCCCGCTCGACTTCACTCTCGATCTCCGATGCCCTCGGCGCCTCCCTACAGCCCGAGCTTCTTCTTCTTCTCCTCCGCGGTGGGAAGCGGCTCTTCCTTCGTGTTCACGACCGGGAGTTTCGGAGCGCGCTCGGCATTGATCTCGATCCACTTCTTCTGATCCTCGGGAACGTCGTCGTTGGCGAAGATCGCTTCGACCGGGCAGGCCGGGACGCAGGCGCCGCAGTCGATGCACTCATCGGGGTCGATGTAGAGCATCTCGTCGTCTCCGTGGAAGCAGTCCACGGGACAGACGGTCACGCAGTCCGTGAAGCGGCACATGTGGCAATTCTCCGTCACCGTATAGGCCATCTCTCGAAACTCCTTCTCATGAACGGCCCGGTCGGATCGCCTCCGGCGCCGGCGAGGCGGCTAGAATCCGAGCTTCGCCTTCTTCGCTTCCGCCGTGGGCAGAGGATCCATCTTGGCGTTCACCACCGGGAGGCCCGGCGCCTTCTCGGCGTTGATCTGGATCCACTGCTTCATATTCTCCGGCACGTCCTCTTCGGCGTAGATCGCCTCGACCGGGCAGGCAGGAGCGCAGGCCGCGCAGTCCATGCACTCGTTCGGGTCGATGTAGAGCATCTCGTCGTCGCCATGGAAGCTGTCCGTGGGGCAACCGACGACGCAATCTGTGAAACGACACATGTGGCAGTTTTCGATCACTACGTGCGCCATGACCTGAGACTCCTCTTTGAGGCGACCGGCCGTCGCCCCGTCCCGTCCCGACATCCCGCGATGAGCCTGGAACGCGACCGCCCACCGCCCTGCCCGAGGGCAGGTCCAATCTCGTTGCTGAGACTAGCGAATTCACTCAAATGGGGGAAGGGGCAGATCCGGCGGCGCCTCGTCCGGGCGCGTTCCATCCCCGCGCCACGGGGATGTCCCGAACAGAGCGCGGTGCTATTCTCCCCTGGTGCCGTCCCAGGGTCGTGCGGCGGAAGAAGGGGTCCTTTCATGAAATACTCTCTGACTCTCGCTCTCCTCTGTGTTGCAGTCGGTGGCGCGGCTCGGGCGCAGAACCCCGCCGACGACCGGGCCTTCCTCCAGGGCTTCCTGCCAAAAGCGGACCTGGGGGTACTGGATTTCCTGAAGGTTCATCCCGAGTCGGATGGTCGCGGGATCGTGGTCGCGATCCTCGACACGGGAGTCGATCTCGGTCATCCCGCGCTTCAGACGACTCCGACGGGCGAGCCCAAGATCATCGATCTCTTCGACGGGACCGACAACGGGTATATCCCGTTGCCCGTGGCGGCGCGAGCGGAGGGGGGCGAGCTTCGGGGCCTATCGGGGCGCCGCCTGCGGATGCCCGGCGACCTCGCCGCCGGCGCCGAGGTGCGACTGGGGATCATCGTCGATCGCGATTACTTCCCCGACTGGATGGCGGGCAGGCGCGCCTCCGAGCGCAAGGCCGCCTGGCAGAGGGCGGTCGAGGTGTGGGAAGGGACAGTCGCCGACAGCGCGGGGGACCGGGTCGATGCGACTCGGGAGGCCTTCGAAGATCTGATCGAGCGCGACGGCGATCCGGGCGATCGCTTCGATGTGGCGGCGATCCGCCGCGGCGAGCGCTGGGAGGTGCGGATCGACACCGACGGCGACGGCGACCTCGCCGAGGAAGTGGCGCTGCATCCCTACCGCGAGGCCCGCGAGACAGCCCGCTTCCCGGACCCGGATAACTTCACCGTGGCGCTCGAGCGCATCGCTCCCGACGCCTCATCGATCTTCCTCTTCTTCGACGAAGGGGGGCACGGGACCCATGTGGCGGGGATCGTCGGCGCCTACTACGGCCCCGACGATCCGCTGAACGGCCTCGCCCCAGGCGTGCAGCTCATCGCCGCGAAGGTGGGAAACGGCCGCTTCGGCGGCTCGACCTCGCACAACAGCGTCATCAAGTGCGCCCAGTGGGCGGTCGACCATGGCGCCGATGTGATCAACATCAGCTTCGGTGGCCTGAGCTTCTTCCAGGACGGCGAGGAGGAGGGTTCGCGCTTCCTCGATGAGCTGATCGAGAGGACCGGGGTCATCGTCTGCACGAGCGCTGGCAACGAGGGACCGGCCCTCTCGACGATCGGCTCGCCGGGCACGGCCGATCGAATCTTCAGCTGGGGAGCCGCGATTTCGACTCTCACCCAGCAGACGAACTACGCCGCCCTCGACCCGCGGCGCGACGATCTCTTCCAGTTCACTTCGCGCGGGCCGCTCTTGGACGGCGATCCGGGGATCGACTTCATCGCTCCCGGCGCGGCCCTGAGCCCGCTGCCCACATGGAGCCTCCTGCTCGGCGAGTCATGGAACGGAACGAGCATGGCGAGCCCGCAGGGGGCGGGATTCTGTTCGCTCATCCTTTCGGCGGCGAGGACCCGGGGGATTCCGGCGACGCCGGCGCGGCTGCGCCGGGCGATGCGCGAGGGCGCTCGTCGACTTCCCGGGGTGCCGGTGATCGAGCAGGGGGACGGGATCCCGCAGGCGCTTCCAACGCAGGCCGCGTTGGAGCGGCTGGCCCGCGTCTATCCGGGGCGCGAGGCGGCCGCGCGTGTTCATCGGGACTTCGACGCGAAGCGTCCGGTCGTCGGCTACACGGTGCGCGTACAGAACGCGACCGGGATCGGCGGCGGATACTACGAGCGCGGCCTGCGCGAGCGAGAGCCTTACCGGATCTCCTTCTTCGTGCAGCCCGACTTCCCCGCCGATTCGCTTCAGTCCGAGCGCGCGGGTTTCCTGCGGATCGTCCGATTCGAGTGCGACGTCCCATGGATGCGCCCGCCGCTCACCGTCTCGATCGGCTCGGGCGGGATCGCGATCCCGGTGAGCTTCGATCCTTCTCGGATGGCGCCGGGGCTCAACGTGGGCCGGATCTTTGCGCGGGATGTCGAGCACCCGGATGCGGGAATCGAGTTCGCGCTCACCTCGACCGTGATCCGGCCGGAGGAGATCGATCCGCGCCGTCCGGTCCTCGAGGGGACGTGGGATTTCCAGCGCGGCGATCGGAAGAGCCTCTTCGCGCGCGTGCCGGAGGGGGCCACGCTCGCGCGGCTGCGCGTGCGCGAAGAGATGGCGGATCCCGCGAACGCATACGAGATCGCCCTCTCGACGCAGGATCTGATCCGGTCGGCCGACGATCGAACCCGGGGGAGGCGGATCGACATCGCCGCCGGGCAGGAGGCGCGCATCGAGGCTCCGGTCGTCGCGGGGCAGGTGATGGAGATGGTCGCCTTCAGCCGCTGGCACGACAACGATCCCGGCCGGCTGGCGTGGCGGGTCGAGTTCGCCGGCGTGGATGCGCCAATCGGGCCGGTGCGGCTCGAACCCGATCGCCCAGGCGCGGGTGTCGTCTTGGCGGCGCCAAGCTGGGGGGCGTCGGCGAGGTTCGATGTCTCGATCTCCGAGAGGCTGGAGCCGCTCGAGATCGAGTGGCGCGTGGGGCCCGATACCCTCTTCACGCGATCGCTGAATGGGATCCCCGCGATGGTCGAGACGGGCGAGGCGGTCCTCGAGTGCGGAGCGGAGGCGGTCACGATCGACCTGCGGACCACTCCGGAGCAGGAGGATTTCCTGGACGATTCGACTTTCCGTCTCTACGACGGCTCGGGCCGGGAGGTCGATCACGGCTATCTCACTTCGCGAACGATCGAGATCCATCCGCCGCATGCCGGAGTCTATCGTCTGCGCTTCGACATTCCCGCGCGGGGGCGTCGAGAGCTCGACTCTTCGCGTCTCGTTTCGCCCGCGCGCATCGGCGCCGCGGAGGGCGGACGGATCGTCGTTTTCAGGGACGCGGTTCATGGCATTGGCAAGGGGGCGGATTCGCTCGGCTCCGTGACGCTCGTGCCGGGGGAGCGGCGGCGATTCTTCCTCAGGGGCGAGGATCTGCCGGAGGGGATGCTGCTGCGCGGAAAGCTCGACCTGCGGGCGGAGGATGGTGCGCTTCTGGCTTCGGTGCCGATCGAGGCGGACACGCGCGCGTTTCTGCCGGAGGCGGGAGCGGCGGTCGATGCGGCCGTGGCGCGCGCGCTCGACCGGGCGCGGCTTCTCGCGCGGCGAGCGGATGCGAGAAGCGAGGAGCGCGACGCGGCCATCGCGGGGCTCGATCAGGCCGAGGGGCTTCGGCTCGCATCGCCCGCGACCTTTGAAGAGAAGGAAGGCGGCGAGGAGGAAGACGATGCGCCGGCGCCGGACGATCTCTGGGAGATTCGCGTGGCGCGCGTGCGGCTGCTCTTGAGCGGGGGGGACGCGGCGGGCGCGGAGAAAAGGCTGCGGGAGCTGGCGGCAAAGATTCCAGAGGGCGATCCGGCGGATCCGCGATCGGCGTCGACGCGTAGCAGCCGGGAGGCGCTCGTCGATGCGCTGATGGCGGAGTCGGCGCTGCTCGAGGGAGACGCAGGCGCGGCGCGCGCCCGGCTCAAGTCCGCGCGTGCGAAGGATCCGGATGTTGATGGTTGGCGGCGCGCCGAGATTCTCATCCTCGAGGCGGAAGGAAAGCGCGAGGAGTGCCGCAAGGAGGCGGCGCGATGGATGCGGTCGCACCCGGAGGATGCGCGCGTGGACGAGGCGTTGGTCGGATCCCTGATCCGCCTCGGATGGTGGGATCTCGCGGCTCTTCGGCTGGCCCGCTGGCCGATCGCGCACCCGCGCGCGATCGAGCCGTTGCTGCGGCTGTGGCGGGAGTCAGAGGCGTCGAGCGGGGGGGCGGCGCTCACGCTGGGACCTTTCGGATCCTAGGGCCCCCTTCCTCCTCCGCGCAATTCAACGCACCGGAGGATTCCGCGCATTCACGACCGCCGGGACTGCCTGTTCGACATGGGAAGAATGGAGGCGGCGACGAAACCTCCACTTCAGCGCACGGACGGTCGGTCATGCCCGGCTGCATCGCTCCAGGTCGCTGGGTGTGCGTGTGGGTGTCGAGCATTCGACGGGACCGTCGAGGATCGGACGCTTCTCATCGACGCATGACGGCGTGAGGCGTGAGTCGATTCGCGTGAGGAGCGGCGAAGAGCGCTTCGATGCGATGTCTTCTGCATTGCGTGGCCTGATCGCGCCATGGGTCTCTTTCTTGCTTACCCCGACCCGGGACCTGTGCGCTTGTCAGGGAGGCTCGCATTGCCGGTCGCTTTGCCCCAAGAAGCTCGAACCGAGCTCGCCGATCTCGAATCGATCGCCCATGAGCTCATCGCCGCTGCGATCGCCACGCGCAGGAGCGAGGC
>JAXDAY010000002.1:0-35992 GCA_034679345.1 Candidatus Eiseniibacteriota bacterium | reverse complement strand
CGTATCTGCCGCCAGTAGTACGACCACCACGGCCCGGGCAGGAGATGGCTGCGTGGAAACCTCCGTCGCTCGAGCAGCTCCGGCCAGTCCAGCGGCCGATCCAGCAGACCCGCGCGCATGGCCGCCGTCGGACCGGGCTTCTTCTCCCGCTGGCTCTTGATGAAGTTGCGCCAGATCGCGAAGATCGCGACCCGCTCGAGCGCTGCCTGCCGGCGCTTGGCGAATGCGATGGTCTCCCTGCGGTGGCCCGCCTGGCCGTGACGCAGCAGCAAGTCGGTCAGATTCGCCGGGAACAGGGGGTTGGCCGTCGAACGACGGACGGTGGATGAGGTGATCTCCTGACGGATCGAGAGGTCGTCGACTTCGCGGCAGAGCCTCAGGATGGCGCGCGGGTAGGCGCGGTGATCGTCGGTGAGAAGTCGGATGCTGCGCCCCGGCGAGGCGAGAGGGCGCAGCAGCTCCAGGATGCCGTTTTCGACCGCCTTGGGATCGGGACGGCCGAGAGAGGCTTCCAGCTCGCTGCGGCGAAGCTTCTGTGCGGCGGTCATCGCGCCCTTGCGGCGCAGGGGGCTGTCGGTGAATTGAAGGATGAGCCAGCTTTCGGATGTGACGGCGAAGTTGACGTGGAAGGGGAAGTACTGGGAGTGCTCGAAGCTTTCGAAGCCATCGACGACGAGGGCTTCCGGGATCCGTGCGCCGTCAAGGATCTCGCGCATGGTGAGCAGGCAGAGTCGCGCCGCGCGGCTCAGCAGGCGCTGGACGGTGGAGTGGGATAAGCCGAGCAGGCGAGCCGACTGACGCAGGCCGGGTCCCTCGGTGCAGTGATGGGCGACGGCGACGAGCAGATCCCTGCGTCGCAGCCAGTAGTCGCCGCGGAAGGTGCGGGTGGAGAAGCGGCGGTGGCAGGTGGTGCAGCGGAATCGCTGGAAGCGTTTCCGATCGCTGGGGCGGAGGTAGAAGCCGTCGCGAGGAGGCCACCAGGCGGGCGAGGGGGTGTAGAAGGGGCAGTCGAGATTGGGGCAATGGGGCGGCCGGAAGCTGGTTTCGTCTGCGTCGAGGGCTGGTCGGTTCGGGTCCATGGCGGGGGATCGGGCCACAAGGGTGCCAAATGGGTGGGGGGAGCGGGCTGTTTCGTACTCATCGCGCGAGGCTCATGTTCGGCCGAAGAGCAATCTCCTCCAATCTCCGCGCCACAACCAGGGGGAAACTCCCCGCACGTGGGGACTCTGACCCGAGGACGAGCCCCGAGAATGCGCAACGATCAACCTGAATCGTCGCAAGTCGTTGCAATGGAATAGGCCGAAATCGGCGCTTTGGATGGTACGTTCCCTGCATGCATCGCGAGGAGAATCGGCCATGCGGCCGACTGCGTGAGAAGACCCCTGCGAGAAGGGTGCACTTCGTCCCCGGTTCAGATCCAGCGGCGCGTGAGGAGATCTAGGCAACGGGAGCGACACCATTGAGCGGGGGTCTTCTCTTGACCTCACCGAACCGACGCCTCCGAACCCCGCCTCCCGAACCCGCAACAAGGCCCCTTCTTCGCTCCGTGCAGAGGTTTATCCTCGTTGGGCCCAGCGGTTGTCGCAATCCAGTAACAATGCTAGACTGCAAGGAACTCAACTCGGGGGAAGCGGTTAACGGTGGACGGCCCAAGGTCGGGGACGGCGCTCCAACCAGGGAGGATAGTCGTTTGAATCCAAGAATCTTATTCGCGGCCGCGGTTCTTGCCGCGCTCCTCGCGATCGCTGCCGCAGGTCCCGTCGCAGCCCAAGGGACCAGCGGGGCCCAGTCGCTCAACATCACTCCGGGAGCCCGCGCTGACGCGATGGGGCGCGCCAATGTGGCCCTCTCGAATGACGCGACGTCGAACTGGTGGAATCCGGCAGCCCTGGCTGCGGTCGACCAACGAATCTTCTCTCTCATGCACACGCAGCTCGTTCCTGACCTCGCCGACGATGTCTACTACGAGTATCTCGGGTACGCCCAGCACGTCGAGGGCTGGGGCGGCGTTGGCGTAGGACTGATCTTCTTGACCTATGGCAAGTCGATCGCCACCGACGAGCAGGGCAACGAGCGGGGGACCTTCTCGAGCTACGAGCTATCCCCCTCACTCTCGCTCGGCACCGAGCTTGCGAAGGGACTCTCCGCCGGCATCACGCTGAAATACGTCTATGTGAGCCTGGCGCCGAAGGAGTTCACGCTCGACGGGCAAGCAGGAACGGGCGACACCTTCGCGGCCGATCTCGGAGCGCTCTACGAGGTTCCGGGATTTCCGGTCCGGATCGGCCTGAATGCGCAGAACCTCGGCCCCGACATCTCGTTCATCGACGAGGACCAGAGCGACCCGATCGGCCGGAATCTGAAGCTCGGCGTCGGCGTCAAGCCTCTGGACACCGGGCAGATCCGTCTCCTCATGGAGGCCGACGTCAACAAGAGCCTCATCTACTCCGACGAGAAGCCGATCTGGAACTCCGGATTCGAGGTGGCCTACTCGACCTACGCGGCTCTCCGGGCGGGCTACATCTATGACAAGGACGGCGACATCCGTGATCCGACCTTCGGCTTCGGCGTTCAGGTCGGCACCCTCGCCTTCGACTATGCGAGCGTTCCTCAGGCGCGTGGACTGGACCGCGTGAGCAAGTTCTCCTTGACCTACCGGTTCTAGCTCACAGGGAGATGGCAAGAGGAAAAGACCGCATCGGAATCGGGGCCGTCGCGCTGGCGGCCCTCCTCGTTTCCCTTCCTCTCTTCGCGAAGGAAACCCGCATCCAGAGGCCATCGGCTCGCTCGCAAAGCGAGAGCGCCGAGCGCTTCAACGCGCGGCCCTTCCCCCATCTGCTGCGGAAGGGCGACGTCCGGCCGGCTGGGGCGGACGAGCCGCGGCGGGGCAATGGGCGGTGGGAAGCGGCCGTCGCGGCGCCCACCGTGACACGATCGCGCCCACGGCTTCTCTCCGATCATGGGCGCGATCCCCGTGAGGCGATCCGCAATCTCCGGGCGCTCCGCGAGGAGGCGGTTCCCGAGACGGTTCGAATCCTCGCGCTGCGCGTCGATTTCACGAAGGACTCGGCTCTGGACGAATCGACCGGCGATGGCCGTTTCGATCTGCGCAGCAACGATGAAGCCAAGATCCCGGTCGATCCGCCGCCGCACAACAAGCGTTACTTCGAGCGCCACCTCGAGGCCCTTCGTCGCTACTACGATGTCCAGACCAGCGGAGGCCTCGTCCTCGAGTACGACGTCTTCCCCGCCGAGAACGACTCGGCCTACCATCTCCCGGATACGCAGCGCTATGGACCGTGGATCTTCAGCGTCTCGAGCGACTCGATCCTCGCGCGCGCGGAACGATTCGTCCGAGAGAGCGTGTCGCTGGCCGACAGCCTCGACCCGGCGATCGACTGGCGGCGTTACAACAGCTTCCTCGTCTTCCACGCGGGCGCCGATTTCCAGGGCGACGTGCGGCAGGACACCTCCTACGACATCCCGAGCTTCAATCTGTTTCTTGGAGACTCTCTCGAGGTGATCACCGGGGGGGAAGATTCGGTCCGCGTCAACCTCGTCATGGTCGTGCCGGAGACGGTCTCCCAGGACGAGTTCCTGGGAGCCTTGAACGGCGTGATGGCCCACGAGTTTGGCCACCAGCTGGGATTCTTCGACCTCTACGACGTCTTCACGGGACTTCCCGTCGTCGGCTCCTTCAGCTTGATGGACTCCGGGGAAGGGATGTTCGCCCTGATGCCCGATCCGACCGACACGACGCAGATCGTCGCGGTCCGAGGGGCGCTGCCTTCGAGCGTCGACCCATTCCATCGAATCGTCTTTCCCTTCTTCAACACACGGATCCACGAAGGGGCGGACGGGGAGACGTTCCCGTTGTCGGGGGTGCTCCAGAACAACGATCTTCTCTACCTGCCGATCCATCTGTCGGAGTATTTCCTCGCGGAGACGAGACCGATCGACTACAACGGCGACGGGCAGGTCGTGCTCCGGGCTGATCCGGAGACAGGCGTGATCCTCGGACCCGAACCTCTCGAGGAAGGGAGCGAGGATCCGCTCGCGCGGCTGGAGTACGATTATCTGCTCCCCGGCGGAGGCGTGATCGTCTGGCACATCGATGAGCTCGCCGCGATCACGGGGCTCAACTCTCCGTACGGCAGCATCAACATCTTCAGCGACCGGTTGGGAGTCGACGTCGAGGAGGCCGACGGGATTCAGGACATCGGCACCGCCTCCTCGGAGTTCTTCGGCGGTCCCTACGATCCCTTCTTCGTTGGCGGATTCAGCCGGTTCGATCCGACCACGGTTCCCAATACGCAGTCGAACGACCGCACCGAGACGGGCATCGCCATGGAGGTCGTTGACTCGATCCAGGTGACGATGCGCGTGCGCGTCGGGCGCGCGCGGCAGGCCGAGGGGTTCCCGATCGCCCTCATCGGAACTCCGGTGCCCGAAGCGCTGAGTCAGGCGGATCTCGACCTGGATGGATTCGACGAGCTCCTCATGGCGGCGGGAAGCGCGCTCTTCGCCTTTCGATCCGACGGCTCCGGATTCGCTGACGGCGGCGAGCGCGTTCTCTTCTCGCTCTTCCCGGCGCCGCTGGAAGAGGGGGCCCGCGTGGTCTGGGGCTTCGACGGCGCGCCTTCGGGGGGCTGCGCGGTGCTCGCCCGAGCCGGAGGGCAGGCCTGGTGGTTCGACGGCCCCACGGCGGGTCTCATCGGGAGCTGGCCGGACGATCCGCAACGGGCCTGGATCAGCGCCGGCCCGGTCCTGACCGAGGGCGTGCTCATTGCCGGGACTCTCGACGGCGCGCTCGTGGGTTTGCGCCCCGACGGCGGGACTGCGCTGAAGGCCTGGGAATCCAGGGTCTCGGGAGCGATCGATTCGATCACGGCGCTCGCGGCCGGTCGATTCGATCCATCCGGGCTCGTCTACGTCGCGGGGGGCACCTCCGAGGGGTCCGTGTTCCTGGGCTCCGCGGTCGATCCGACGCAGGCTCCCGCGCTCACCGGCGCCTGGCCGGTCGACGTGGGCGCAGGGCCCGTGCGCGATCTTCTGCTCCTGCAGGCGCCGATTCGTTACGGGGAGGCGCCGCAGACACTGCTGCTCGCGACGACCCTCGATCGGAAGATCGACCTGCGCGATCTCGGCGGGGCGTCGATCGAGGGGTGGCCGAAGACGGTAGCCGACACCCTCGCGGGATCACCCGCGGTGGGCGATCTCGACGGCGACGGCATCATCGAGATCTGCGCGGTGACGCGCGCCGGAGATCTTCACCTGTGGGATCTGAGCGGCGCCTCGGAACCAGGCTGGCCGCGCTCCCTATGGGAGCCCGATCGCAACCGAAGGCCTGAGGGATCGGCGGGGCCGCGGATCTGGGATCTCGGAGGCGACGGATCTCTGGATCTCATCGTCCTGCGCGGCGACGGAGTCCAGATCGCGATCGGCTTCGATGGGCGGCCTTCCTCCGGCTGGCCCTTCGCCACCGGCGCCATCGGGGGAAGCGGACCGATCCGGATGGAAACCCCCTCGGGACGAGGCCTCTGGTTCGCGACCAACATCCTGAGCGATTCCCTGATCGCTGTCTCGGGGCTTTCACCCGCGCTCGCCGAAGATCCGATCGACGCGGATCTTCCCGGTACCTACCCCGGTCCCGGGGTCGACGGCGGTCGCTCGGGACTCTATCCCCTCGCGATGGTGCCGGCGCCTGTGGGCGCGGATCGTTTCCTGGAGGCATCTTCGGTCATATTCCATCCGAATCCGGTCAAGGAGGATCATCTGAAGATCCGCTACGTGCTCGGATCCCCAGCCTCGATGCGCTTGACCGCCTTCGACCTGAGCGGGAAGCCGGCGGCGGAAACGCGATGGCAGGGCCGATCCGGGGCGGGGGGCGACCTGCATGAGTGGGATCTCTCGGGGTTGGCGCCCGGCGTGTATGTGATGCGCCTCGAGGTCGAGGGGGAGGGCGCCGGCGCGGGAGAATCGCGGACTCTCACGAGGACGGTGGCGGTGGTACGATGACATCGATGAGTCGACTGCTGGGCTTCATCTGCGCATGGGTATGTCTCCTCTGCGTGTCGATCTGCCCTCGGGCCTGCGCCTCCGCGCTCGCCGGCTCCCAGTCGCTATTGCCCGCGAGACAGGGCGCGTTCACCGCGCGCCAGCTTCATCTGGATCAGCTTCTGACGCGCGCGGAGGAGTCGCCTGGGGCAGCGGGGTTCGCCGAGGCGGGGGAAGTCCTCACCTCGGAGCTTCCGGCGCATCCCGGCCCGGCGCGCAGGACTCCGCCCGGCGTCGCCTTTCTGATGAGCGCGGCCGTGCCTGGCGCGGGCCAGTTCCTGCAGGGCCGCAATCGCGCCTTCGCCTACATGGGTCTCGAGGCGATTGCGTGGATCGCGCACTTCGCCTGGAAGGACGCCGGGAACAAGAAGGAAGGGGAATACGAGGCCTACGCGCGGAACCACTGGGACCTGGAGCAGTGGAACGCGCTGGCATCGGAATCGAGCGACACGTGCCGCGCGCTTCCGCCCGGAGTCAACTACGCGGATGCGAAGGCCACGATCGAGTCGTTTCTCGAGAGCGGGAACTACCAGCACTACTATGAGGACATCGGCAAACTCGAAGCCTATCGGGCCGGTTGGGATGACTTCTCATGTTCCGATCCGGAGTCGATGTCGTCCAACCGGCGCGAGTACCGCGGCATGCGCGCGGATAGCAACGACTACCTGGATCGGTCGAAGTCCGCGGTCACCGTCGTCTTCCTGAACCACATCATCTCGGCCGTCGACGCCTATCGCATCGCGAAGGGGGCCCAGCTCTCGGTGGCCGATCGAACGTCGCTGGAACTGAAGGTCGGCGGATCCATCCAGCATCCGCGGGCCGTGCTTCGCGTGCGGCGGATCTTCTGATGCGATCCTTCCCTCGACTGATCGCCGCTTTGGCGGTGCTCTCCATTGTTCCTGCCCTCGCGGGGGCCGAGGAACCGGGGCGTCTGAAGATCCTCGGCGCAAGCCTCCTCCTCCCCGGCTGGGGGCATCGGATGATGGGTCAGAACACCCGCGCCACAGCCTTCATGGCGACCGAAGGTGCGATCTGGGTGAGCTTCGGCGTCTTCCGCGGGCAGGGCGAGATCCGAAAGGACCGCTACATCGAGATGGCCGAGCTCTTCGCGGGCGTCCCCGACGCCGAGGGGCGATCGGACGACTACTACCGTCAGATTGGCGACTATCGCAGCGCCGAGGCCTACAACGACGAGGTGCGGCGCGACGCTCGCGCGCGATTCGGAGACGACCTGCACGCGCGAGAGGCGTACTTCGAACGCTATCGCGTTCCGGACGACCAGATATGGGAGTGGGCCTCCTCGGCCGACTGGCGCCGCTACCGTGACAAGCGGAGCGACAGTCTTCGATCGTTCAAACGATCCCGCTACATGATCGGCGTCGCGATCGTGAACCGGCTCGTCGCCGCGGTGGATGCAATGCGATCGGTCCACCGAAGGGATCGGGACACGGCCCTTCACTGGTATCTCGATGCCGACCCCCTCGACCCATCCTCCTCCGTGCGCGTCGGGGTGAGGCTGCCCCTGCCATAGGACCCGCGATGGGCCGCCTGCAGGGGTATCTCCTCGGCGCCTCCCTGCTGCTCGTCTGCGCTGGAGAAGCCGCCGGAGTCGATACTCTGAGGGCCGTCGTCTCGGGCATTCCGTTCGACTCGACTGCATCCGTGCCGATCATGCCGGGGCCGCTGAGCCTCGATCCCCTGGGCCGGGTCTGGATGCTCGATCCTTCGAGAGGCCGGATCGCGCGGCTCGATGCCGGAGGCGGAGCGGCCAGCTCGACCGTGTTGCCTGCCGGGACCGGCCGGAGTCTGGCGCCAATCGACATCGCGTGCAGCGGAACCTACCTCTACGCTCTGGATGCGGCCGCGGGCGAGATTGCCCTGGTGGATCTCGAAGGGCAAGTCCGGCAACGCATGGACCTCGCAAGCTACCTGGAATCCGCCGACGCGCAGGAGTTCTTGCCTTCGCGACTCCTTGTCGGCGACTCGGGCGATCTGTGGCTGCTCGAGTCGCGCCTCGGCGGAATCCTTCGCTTCGATCGGAGAATGCGATTCCTTGGGCGCCCCCTCGATGGGCTGGCCGGGCAGAATCGCCCGGCCCGGATCGTCGACTGGACCCGCACGAGCGATGATGGCCTGATCCTCCTCGATGCGGAGAAGGGCCGGTTGGTCCCGCTCGACCCCTTCGGCGGATCCCTCCCGGCGGAAAGTCTCGGCGGTGCATTGCGCGGGATGGCTTGCCTCGCCGCCGACTCCGCGGATCGGCGATTCGTTCTGGATAGCGGCGGCCGGTTGCGCGTCTTCCTGCCCGGCGGCCGGCTGGCTGCTGAAGTCGTCCTGGATCCTGCGCCCGGCCCGGGCGCGAACCGGATGCTGGTCGAGGGGGGCTCGATCTGGGTCGCCGACCCGGGGCGGGGAGAGGTCCACCGCTGGCGGATCGATGGACTCCGTCCGGCGAATGCGGGGCGCTAGAATCCTTCTCCTCTGCGCGGCGGCGTCCTGGACGGCGGCCGCGCTCGCCCGAGCAGAGGCGCGGCTTCCCATCACCGAGCGCGCCGCGGAGTTCGCGTTGCCTGCCGATAGCCTCCGACTCGATCTCCCGGGGCGCTGGATCCGTCCCTCGACGCTCGTCGTCGTCGCCAACGGCGACACCCTCCGACCCGGTGTGGCCTACGATCTCGAGCCGACCGAGGGGATCCTCGAGTTTCGCGACCTGCCGGATTCCGGGCGCGTCACGATCCGCTACGAGTCGATCCCGCTCACGATCGGCAGGGTGTTCCAGATTCCGGTCCGTCTGGAGGCCGGGCCGTCCCCCTCGACCGTGGTTCCCCCGAAGGCGGGCGGGCGTCGCGAGGAGTCATCGCGCGCCCGGCTCGATCTCCGAGGGAGCAAGACCGTGAGCCTCGAGGTTGGTTCGGCCCAGGATCTGACCGTGCGCCAGAGCCTCGACGTGAATCTCTCAGGGGAGATCGTCTCCGGGGTGAGCGTGCGCGGAGTCCTCTCGGACCGCGGGACGCCCCTGCAGCCGGAGGGAAGCACAACTGAGCTATCCGACCTCGACCGGGTGCTCCTGGAGGTCGAAGGTCCCTCGGCGG
The DNA here is from genome assembly GCA_034679345.1 of Candidatus Eiseniibacteriota bacterium. Classification (GTDB taxonomy): domain Bacteria; phylum Eisenbacteria; class RBG-16-71-46; order CAIMUX01; family VGJL01; genus JAXDAY01. The sequence continues at coordinate 26,843 of JAXDAY010000002.1, read as the reverse complement.
GGATGACGCTGGGCGACTTCGTCCTGAGGGGACCGGCCGGCGGATTCGCGGCATTCGAGCGCCAGCTCGAGGGTGTGCGGCTGCACGCGACGCGATCGGGGGCGAGCGGCGTCGCCGCGGCCGCGAAGGTCCCCGGTCTATTCTTCAGCTTCGAGTTCCTGGGCGAGGAAGGCAAGCAGGGACCCTATTCCCTGCGTCCGCCGGCCGCCCCCATCGAGGCCGTCATCGTCGCCGGCAGCGAGAGGATCTGGATCGATGGCGAGCTCCTCGTGCGCGGCGACGATCGCGACTACTCGATCGACTACGCTGCCTCGACCGTGACGTTTTCGGGGAGGCGGATCATCACGCGGTCCTCGCGCATCGCAGTCGACTGCCAGGTGAGCGCGCAGCCCTACCAGAGGCAAGCCTACTCGGGCGAGCTGCGCTGGGCTCGCGCCGCGGGCGAGCGGGGATGGGACGTCGGGCTGACCGCCTCGTATTACACCGAGCGCGACGATCGTTCGAGTCCCATCGGCGGTCCGCTCACCGACGAGGAGAAGGCGTCGCTGCGGGAAGCCGGCGACAGTCTCACCGTGGATCTGGAGTCCGGCGTGGAGTGCGGCGCGGTCGGCTCCGGCGACTACATCGTGATCGAGGCGGACGAGCTGCAGCCGGTGCACTTCCGCTATGTGGGCGTCGGCGAGGGAACCTGCAAGGTGCGATTCGACGAGGTGGGCGACGGGCGCGGGGACTACGCCGACTCGACCCTCATCGGTGGCGAACGGATCTACCAGTACCTGGGACCGCGACGGGGCCGATTCCTGCCCGGGCGAGCGGTTCCGCGGCCGTCGCGGCGCGACCTCGTCGATCTCGCCGTCGTCGGAGGCGGACTCGGCGGCTTTCGCTACGACCTCGAGCTCGCCGGCTCCCTCGACGATCCGAACACCTACTCGTCGCTCGACGACGGAGATCGCACCGGTGGGGCGCTCCGCGCGCGCGTGAGCAGAGCAGCCGAAGTCCTGCGCGTGGCCGATCGAAACCTGGGGACGTGGGGCGTCGAGATGGCTCTGCTGGAGCGTGACGACCGCTTTCGATCGCCGGGGCGGGTCGATCCTGCCTGGTTCGGCTATGAATGGGGAGTCGACGGCGAACGGCTCGAAACCGGACTGAGTCGCCGGATCGCCCTTCTGCGGCACGAGCCCGGGGCGGGGTTCTCCCTGGAGGGCGGAATCGAGACGCTCGGCAACCGTCGCGACCTCGACGCGTCTCGCAGGCGATTCAAGCTGCAGCGAAGCGGCCGGATCTTCGGCAATGCCGAGTGGTCCCGCACGACGACGGAGGATCGCGCCGAATCGATGCTGACGCGCGGCGAGAGAGAAGTCGACGGCTTCAGAGTCGGCGCCCGGGTCGGTCGTTTCGAGGCGGGCGGCGCCTACAGCCAAGAGTCGACCGAACGGGGAGAAGGGGATGCGCGAAGCGGCAGTCGATTCGACGAATGGCAAGCGTCGGCGACGATGCGCTGGAACCAGGAGAAGGGTCGCATCGTCTTGACGAGGAGCGACCGCGCGGACGAGACGATCCAGGGATCGACACGGCAGGACGCCGGCCGGGCGGTGACCTGGGACTTGCAGGCGGTCGACGCGCGTCCCGGGCGCGCCCTCGAGGGACGCTTCATCCGGCGCCGCCTCGATCTACCCGGTGGAGGCGATGCGCGCAACGATGCCGCCAACCTGATTTGGACCGCGCAGTCCGTCAGCGGCAGGATCGGGCATCAACTGCGCGCCGATCTCGCCACGGAGGAGACCGAAGAGCGGATCAAGCTGATCGAGTTCGTCGGCGTCGGGCGGGGGCGCTACGACAGCTTGGGCGTCTATGTGGGAACCGGAGACTATGAGGTGGTCCTGAAGCCGAGCGGGGTCAAGCGTCTCGAGCGCGCGATGGAGGCCTCCTGGCGGCTCGACCTTGCCCCGGGGCGTGGCGGCGCGGGTGAGCCAGCGGGACAAGCGCTCGATCGTCTCTGGAAATCCTCGCAGTGGCTGCTCTATCTCACGAGCGCGGCGAGGACCGCAGGCAGCGCCACCGACTTCTGGCGGGATCTGCCTTCCCTTCTCGCCGGGAGGGTTAGCGGCGTGCCCCTCTCCTCGATCCGGATCCGTGGCGAGGCGAGCGCGTTGCCCGAATCGAGGATCGCGAGCCCGAGGCTGCGCTTCGAGCAGGAGCGTTCACGCTCTGCCCAGTACCAGGGGATTCAGAGCCGGAAGGCGCGCGACCTCGTTTCGTTCTCCGTCCGGTCGGCTCCGGGCAAGGGCTGGACGCTCGAGCAGGAGATGCTGGGAGATCGTGAAGAGGAGTGGACCCGCCGCGAGGAGGCGCCGTCGCAGGAGTCCGTTTCGGGATGGAGGTCGCTGCGCGCGCGCTCCTCGGCCTGGCTTCGCGTGGGCGGTGAGTGGACGCTTCGCTCTTCGGCGAGCCTCCGGCGGAGGAAGCGGGCGGGCGCGGAAGAGACGATCCTGGTCGGCCAGCTCTCTCCCGGCGTCCAGTGGAGCGCCCCTCCCCGCGCGAGGCTCGATCTGAGCGCCACGCGCACATGGCTGGACGAAGGGGCTCTCGAGATCCCGGGCTTGGAGAAGCCGGGCTGGACCATGCGCGGACAGATCTCCATCCGATTGAAGGACTACCTCGATGCGACGACGCAGATCGACCTGGACGACCCCGACCGCGGGAGATCCGTCGCCGGCGGGCGGGCCGAGTTGAGGGCGAGCTTCTGATGCGCGGGAGATGGAATCGAATCGCTCGCGTCGCGACGCCGCAGGTCGCGATCCTCGGCGCGCTGATGCTCCTTGCGGCTTCGGAACCCTCGGCGGCGTTGGGGTGGAGCTCCACCGCCCGGGGGGGACCGCGCGGCGCGTCGAGCCTCGCCGAGCGTGCCGCGGAGGCGGCCTGGAGACGCGGGGAGGCATCCGCCTCCGATATCGCCCGCGCCGTCGGCGTCGCGCTCGTCGACGATGGCTGGGGCGCCGGAACGGTCGAGGCGCGCATCGACACGCTGGGAGAAGCCGTCTCCTGCGCTCTCGATCTCGAAGGGCTCGAGCGCGCGCGCATCGACTCGCTCGGCTGGGCGGGCGAGATTCCTCCGGGATGGAGGAGCGATCAGTCGATCCGGATCGAGTCGTTCGAGGAGTCGATGTTGGAGATCGTCGATCGCCAGCGGGAGAGCGGTTATCTGCTGGCTTCCATCCAGATCGTGGATGCGGCGGGTGATGGCGCGGCGGTGCGACTGCGCGCCCGGTTCGACCCGGGCCGGCAGTTCTGGCTCGCCGGACCGGTCTTCGAGAACGCGGGCAACACGAGGAGCTCCTTTCTCGAGCGCGTCGCGGGGCTGCGTCGGGGCGATCCTGTGCGACCCGCCGATCTCGAACGGGCCCGTCTCCGGCTGGAGCGCACCGGGCTCTATGCCGCGATCGATCCCCCCGTGCTGCGCCATGTGGATGACGAGCGCGTGGCTGCGGTCTTCGTCCTGCATCCCTTCCAGCAGAATCGAATCGACGGCGCGGTCGGCTATGACGGCAAGCGAAACACCCTCTCGGGTCTCCTGGCGCTCGAGTTGGGAAACCTCTTCGGCACCGGGCGCCGGGCATCCGCGTCCTGGGAACGACTCGATCAAGACCGCTCGACGCTCGATCTCGCCTATCGCGAGCCGTATCTGCTCGGCCTGCCGCTGGCCTGCGATCTCGCCCTCGCGCAGCAGATCGAGGACACGACCTGGACGGCGGACCGCGCACGGATCGAGCTGGAGGGCGATCTCACTGGCGGGATCAAGGCCCGCGCGGGCCTCTCCTGGAGCCGGACGATCGATTCGGGTCCGCAGCCGTCACGAAGTCGCCAGACCGCAACGCTCCTCGGTCTCGGGTACGATAACCGGGGCGAAGCGGGGACGCGGGGGATCCGGCTCGATGCCGGGCTGCGCCGGGGCCGGCTCTCGCGGTCGCCCTCCCTCTCGGCCGGCGAGGGGATGCTCAGCGTGCTGGAGGGGGAGGCCGAGGCGGGCGTTCCGCTGAGCGACGGCTGGCACGTCCGTCTTGCGGGCCGAGGGGGGTGGATCGAGGGGCCCGATTCGCTTCCCCGGCCGGAGAGCTTCGCGGTGGGCGGAGGGGAGTCGCTGCGCGGGTACCCGGAGGGACTCGTCCGGACGCTCCGCCACGCGGTGATCTCCTTCGAGATCGGATGGCGACAGCTTCCCGAGGGGAATCGGGTCTATCTCTTCAGGGACCAGGGGTTCCTGCGGCGTTGGCCGCGGGGAAATGATGACCAGAAAGGCGCTTACGGGCTTGGCTCGCGAATCCGCGGCGCCTCGGGTTGGATCGTCCTCGAATATGGGGTGCCCGACGGCGCCTCGCCGCTCAGCGGGCGGATCCACTTCCGTCTGGAATCGAGGTTTTGACCCCAGCCCGTTGCCCGGAAAGGCGTTCAGCCGCTAGGATCGGAAGAGTCAGTTCGACTGCGGTTCATGCAAGGAGGTCGGTGCGATGAATCGGATGCGCAGACATTTCCGTCGGGAATGGGTCATACCTTCGTTGGCCCTTGGCCTGCTTCTCCTCTGGGGGTGCGGTGGCGAATCCCGGGGTCCCGTCGTATTGGAGATGCAGGGACGATCGATGACGCTGGACGACCTGCGCGTCGAATACGACTTGCGCAACAAGCCGGGCGACTTCGACCGGGCGACTCCGGAGCAACGGCAGGAGTTCCTCGAGACGATCGCCGACAAGGAGATCCTGGTCCGCGCGGCCCGCGAGGCGCTGGGCGACCTCACGGCCGATGAGAAGCAGAGGCTCCGCATGCTTCGAGAGAACCGCCTCTTCGAACACCTGGAGACGGCCGTGACCGCCCAGGTGGATGCGGACACCGCCGGCGCGGAACGGATCGTGCGCGAAAAGTGCGCCAAGGAGGTCCGCCTGCTGCACTTTGCCGGCGAGACCGACTCGCTCACCAACTGGGCGCGCGAAGAGGTCGTGAAGGGCCGCTCGATGGAGGAACTGGCCCGCACCCACGCGATCGATCCGATGATGCGCGAGATGGCTGGGCAGCTGAATTGGATGTCGGGCGTCCCCCTGGGGTACGACCTCGCGGAAGAGCTGATCCTCGATCCGAAGCCGATCGGCTACCTGACCGAGGTGCGGCGATCCATTCGCGGGTGGGAGTTCTTCAAGGTCCAGGAGTACCGGGATTACGACCTCGACTCGAATCCCGACATCCCCAGCATGATGCGGGCGACGGTCCAGCAGATCCGGCATCGTCAGACCATGCGAGCCTTCCTTGATTCGCTCAAGACGGCCCACGGGCTGAAGGTCCACGAGGAGGGGGGGGGAATCCTCCACGCTGCGATGTCGGGGTACTGGGACTCGCTCTCCGCGTCGGTCAGGCAGACCGGCCAGCGCCCCACGGAGTTTCATCCCCCGCGCTGGCGCGTGCCCGCGGATCAACTGGCGACCCCGGTCGCCCAGGTCGACGGCAAGGATATCTCCGTCGGGGAGTTCCTCGAGGGGCTCGCCGAGATCAGCCCGCGCAACTGGCCGAACGCGCCCATCTACGAGCATTTCAAGGGGCACATCGAGGCCCGTCTGCTCGCCGAGCTGCAGTTCGCCGAAGCGGCGCGCCGTGGGCTGGACCGGAGGCCCGAGTTCCTCGCGGCGAATCGCCAGGACGAGGAAAAGATGCTGCTCGACCGCTATTACGAGGAAGTGGTCACGAAGGGAATCGAGATCACGCCGGACGAGGTGAAGCAATCCTACGAAGAGACCAAGGATGAGAAGTATGCCCAGAGGGAGAAGATCCGGTTCAGCTACCTGATCTTCAAGAAGGAATCGGATGCGAGGAGCTTCATCCGAGAGGCGCGCAAGCATGACTACCAGTGGTGGGGAGCGGAGCTGAAGCGCCACCAGGATGAGCGGCCCGACGTGACGGTGGTCTCCAACTCGCCCGATTACGACCTGTCCGCGGATGTCCCCGAGGAGATCCAGCCCCTGGTCAAGGCGGGCTGGGACCATAGCGCGGGCGAAGTGGTCGACGCGGTGAAGGTCCCGAGCGGATGGGCGGCCCTGCGCGTGACCTATCGGGAGCACGACGGCTACATCCCGCTGGAAAGGGCGGAGCAGAGCGTGCGCGGCGCCATCCTGGCCCGCAGGGTCGACGAGAAGGTCAACGAGACTCTCGCCGCCGGCCGGGAGTCGTTGCGATTGAAGCTCTATCCGGAACGGCTGGCCGCGACTCAGAGCTAGTCGAATCGGGTCTTCTCGAGGAACTCGGCCTCGCTCCAGACGGCGACGCCGAGTTCCTTTGCGCGATCGAGCTTCGAGCCGGTGTCGCTCCCGGAGATGACCACGTCGGTCTTGCGGCTGACCGAGCCCGAGACCTTGCCGCCCAAGGCTTCGATTCGCGCGGTCGCCTCGGCTCGCGACATCGAGGCCAGAGTCCCCGTGAGGACGAAGGTCTTCCCCTCCAGCGCGCGGGCGGCGGCCTCGGAGTCGATCGGCTCCACCATTTGAAGGCCCGCCTCCCGCAGACGCGAAAGCAGCGTCCGGGTCGCCTCCCTCTCGAAGTAGCGGCGGATGCTCGCCGCCACCACATCGCCGACGTCGGGGACCCCGCGCAGGTCCTCGATGGAGGCGGCCTCGATCGCATCGAGGGTCCGAAGCGAGCGCGCCAGGTTCTTGGCGAGAGATGCGCCGACGTGTCGAATGCCGAGGGCGAAGAGCAGACGATGCAGGGGGCGGGCGCGGCTCTCCGCGATCGAGCGCAGAAGATTCTCCGCTGACTTCTCTCCCATCCGATCCAGCGGCACGAGATCCTCGGAGCGAAGGCCGTAGAGATCGGCGGCGGAGCGGACGAGACCTCGATCGACCAGGAGATCGACCTTGCTCTCGCCGAGGCCCTCGATGTCCATCGCTCCGCGCGACACGAAGTGGAGGATTTGCCGCTTGCGCGCGGCGGGACAGTGCTCGTTCACGCAGCGAACGACGACCTCGTCCTCCTCGCGGGCGAGCGGCTCCGAGCACGCCGGACATCGCGTCGGAAACTGGAAGGGGACCTCGGCGCCCGTCCTGCGCTCGGTCAGAACGCGCGTCACCTTCGGGATGACCTCTCCGCCCTTCTCCACGGCGACCCAGTCCCCGATGCGCGCGCCGAGACGCTCCAGCTCCTCGGCGTTGTGCAGCGTGGCGCGACGGACGGTCGTGCCAAGGATCTCCACCGGAGAGAGCACGGCGACCGGCGTGACGCTCCCGGTGCGACCCACCTGGACCTCGATGTCGAGAAGCTGGGTCACCCCCTCCCGGGTCGCGAACTTGAAGGCGATGCCCCAGCGCGGGGCCTTCGCCGTAGCGCCCAGGCGTTCCTGGAGCTCGAGCGAGTCGGCCTTCACCACCATTCCGTCGGTCTCGTAGTCCAGCTCCCAACGTCGCTCGCCCCATGCGGCGAGATGCTCGAGGACCGCGTCGATCCCGCGCACGGCCGTCGCGTGCGGGTTGACCGGCAGCCCGGCGCGCCGCAGCCAGCGCAGAACATCCGACTGCCGGGCGAAGCCGAGGCGCCGGGGATCGACGAGGGAATAGCAGAAGAGTGAGAGCGGCCGCTGCGCGACGATCCGTGGATCGAGAAGCTTCAACGTTCCCGCCGCGGCGTTGCGCGGATTGGCGAAGACCTTCTCGCCGGCCTCGGCGCGCAAGCGATTGAGGGCTTGAAACGCGGCCCGCGGAAAGTAGGCCTCCCCGCGGATCTCGAACTCCTCCGGCAGGCGTGGTTCGCCGGGATCGCCGAGCAGCAGCGGGAGCGAGCGGACGGTGCGCAGGTTCATCGTCACATCGTCTCCCCGGAAGCCGTCGCCCCGAGTCAGCCCGAGCGCGAAGCGGGCCTCGCGATAGCGCAACGCGATCGCCACGCCGTCGATCTTCAGCTCGACGGCATAGTCGATCGGCCCAGCGAGACCGAGGAAGCGCCGGACCCGCGCATCGAACTCGCGCACCTCCGCCTCCTCGTAGCTGTTCTGGAGGCTCAACATCGGGACCGAGTGCGGCCTGGTCTCGAACTCATCGATCGGCTCGCCGCCCACCCGCCGGGTGGGGCTGTCGGGCGTCACGAGATCCGGGAAGGTCGATTCGATCTCCTCCAGCTCGCGCAGGAGCTGATCATAGGCCGCGTCGGAGATCTCGGGGTCGGCGTCGGCATAGTAACGCCGCGCGTGATAGTGGATCGACGCCCGCAGCTCCTCCGCCCGGCGCGACGCATCGGCGCGATTCATGGCTGGAGACTAAAGTGGAGAGGCAGACGGCGCAAGGCGGCCCCCTTGTGACGGAGGGGGCGATCCGGTAAGCTTCGGCGGCGATGGCCCCGACCGAACCGGGCGCGGAGCGCCTCCTGGTCCTGATCCCCGCGTACAACGAAGAGGCGAACCTGCCCCGGGTGATCGCAGGGATCCGGCGCATCGTGTCCGAGGCTCCGATCCTTGTCGTCGACGATTGCAGCAGCGACGGGACCGCTGGAGCGGCCCTGCTCTCCGGCGCGCGAGTCGTGCGCCATCCGGTGAACCTGGGCTACGGAGCGGCCCTCCTCACGGGTTACCGATACGCCCGGCGCGAAGGATTCGACCGGCTCGTCCAGATGGATGGCGACGGGCAGCACGACCCGAGCGGCATCCGGCCGCTCCTGGAAGGGCTCGATCGCGGGGCTGATCTCGTGCTGGGCTCCCGCTTCCGCTCCGGCGCGCGGAAGTATCGCGCTCCCTGGACTCGCAAGATCGGGATGGTCCTCTTCTCGACGATCGCGAGCGCGATCCTGCGCAAGCAGATCACCGACGCGACGAGCGGATTCCAGGCGCTCAGCGGGAGGATGATCCGTTACTACGCTTCCGGGATCCGGTTCCCGCAGGACTATCCGGACGCGGATCTCCTGATCCTGGTCGGTCGATCCGGCTTTCGGATCGAGGAGGTCGCGGTCGACATGCACGAGAAGCCTGGAGGGAGTTCGATCCACAGCGGGCTGCGCCCCCTCTACTATGTCGTGAAGATGCTCCTCTCGATCCTGCTGGTCCTGTCGCAGCCGGGGGGAGAGGCTGGAGGTGCGAAACCATGACGCTCACGGCGCGGATCCTCGTCGTCGGATTGAGTCTCATCCTGTTTCTCACGGTGCTTCGGATGGCGCGCAAGGGGAGCCTCGAAATCGAGTATTCGATCCTCTGGCTCGTGCTGACCGCCCTCGGAGTGGTGGCCGGCATCGTCCAGCGGCAGGCCGACGCGCTGAGCCGGCTGGTGGGGATCGACTACCCTCCGGCATTCTTCTTTCTACTCTGCATCGTGGTCTTGTTGTCGATCGTCCTTCATTTGACGGTTCGCCTCTCGCGCCTGGCGGACCAGCAGCGGGATCTGGCCCAGGAGATCGCGCTGATGCGGGCCGGGCCCACGGGCGCGGAGAGGGGGAGCGAGGGAGAGGGTCGGACGTGAGTCTTCGACGGGCCGTGGAGGCGATCTTCAAGGCGGGGGGGGATCTCTCCCGGGTCCTGCCGCACTACGAGTGGCGCCCTCAGCAGCACGAGATGGCCATCTCCGTGGCCGAGGCGCTTGAACGATCGCAGACGCGAATCGTCGAGGCGCCGACGGGGGTGGGCAAGTCCCTCGCCTACCTCGTGCCCGGGGCGCTCTGGGCGCGGGCGGAGGAGAAGGTCCTGCTCGTCTCCACGCACACCCGGAATCTCCAGGACCAGATTGTGCGCCGTGATTTTCCTCTGCTCCGGCGCCTCAGCGAGCGGCGCATCGAGATGTGCGTCCTCAAAGGGCGGAGCAACTACCTCTGCAAGCGGCGCTGGGATTTGGCGGTAGGCGATCTCAGCGGCACGACGGAGGGGGAGGTGATCCTGCGCACCCTCGAGGCGTGGGTCCAGTTGACGGAATCGGGGGACTTCGACGAAGGACCGCCCCTGCCCCACCGGCTGAGGGGGTGGATCTCAAGGATCTGCTCCGACCCGCGCTTCTGCGCTTCGGGAGAGTGCGGGGCGGAGACGGGCTGCTTCTTCAAGCTCTCACGACGGAAGGCGCGCGAGGCGCAGATCGTGCTCGTCAACCATGCCCTGCTCGTGATCGAGCTCTTCAGCGAGAACGCCGGCCTGCCGCCTCACGACGCCCTTGTCGTCGACGAGGCCCATCATCTTCCGAGGATCGCCGCGGACGCCCTCTCCCGGCGAGTCTCGCGGCGCGCTTGGAGGGATGCGCTCCTCGGCCTGGGCGGCCAGGGAGAGCCGGGGGCCACCGACCGCGTCCGCAAGATCCTACGGACTTGGCCCTCGGCAACGGAACGCCAGCGGATCTTGAAGCGTGTGCGCGAATTGGAGAGGGATCTTGGAGTTCTTCTGGAGACTTCGGATCGCTTCTGGGAGGAGTTTCGCCGGGGTGGAGAATACCCGGGGGCCGGAGGGCGCGCCCGCTACCGACTCGGCGCCGGCTCGGGCGGCCCCTTTCCGGACTCGACCTTCCCGCTCGTCGAGGCGGCCGCGCAACTCCTCGAGGGCCACGCGGCGCTCCTGCATGGAATCGAGGAGCAGGTCGACGAGGAGGCGCGTCGCGGGGCGCTCATGGAGGTGCGCGCCCCGATCGAGTCGGCCCGGGAGACCCTCGCGGATCTTCTCCGTCTGATCGAGGCCGGGGAGGCGGGCACCGTCTACTGGATCGAAGACGATCCGAACGAAGGTCCGGCCCTGCGCTCGCGGCCGATCGAGCTGGGCTCTCTTCTCGGCGAGCGTCTCCAGCGGGGCCTCCCGCTCGTGCTCACATCGGCGACCCTCGCGGCCGATGGCTCGACCGGTTTCTTCGCGCGCCAGTGCGGGCTGCCGGAGGAGACTCCAGCGCTCGTTCTTCCGCCGGTCTTCGACCTGGTCCGGCAGGTGCGCGTGCTTGCTCCCGACTCCATTCACGATCCCACCGAGGAGCGACACGGCGTCGATCTCGCGCAGGGGATCCTCAAGATCGCCTTCTCGCACCCGCGGAAGACGATGATCCTCTTCACGTCGCACCGCACGCTCCAGGGCGTGGAGGCGGAAATCCGCGCCCCACTCGAAGACCGCGGCATCCAGCTCTTCGCGCAGGGGCGGGACGCTTCGCGGCAGTGGTTGACCGAGTCGTTCGTCGCAAGCGATCGCGCCGTTCTCCTGGGCGCGGCGAGCTTCTGGGAAGGAGTCGATTTCCCGGGCGAGGCGCTGGAGATCCTCATCCTGGTGCGCCTCCCGTTCCCGGTGCCCACCGATCCGTTCGTGGAGGCCTACTCGGAGCGGTTGAAGGAGGACGGGATCGATCCGTTCGAGTCGTTCATGCTTCCCGAAGCGATCGTGCGTTTCCGGCAGGGATTCGGTCGCTTGATCCGAAGAACGGGGGACCGGGGCGTCTTCGTCGTCCTCGATCCGAGGATCGTGCGCAGGGGATACGGCAAGCGCTTCCAGGCGTCGATCGGCGTTCCGTTGCAGCCGGTCGCCACATGGGACGAACTCTCCGAGGCGGTGGGCGCATGGCTCGAGACGCCCGTCTGAGGACGGCGCCCCCCTGGATCGGCGGCGAACGGCGGAGTACGATTCAGCTCGGTCGCTACGCGCGCGATCGAAGGAGGGGATGATGGAACGGCGGGTCGCGGAAGACGAGCTGAGGGGAGTTGGGGACCGCGCGGTGCGCGCACCGCGCGGGCGCGAGATCTCCTGCAAGGGGTGGGCGCAGGAGGCCGCACTGCGGATGCTCATGAACAACCTCGACCCCGAGGTCGCCGAGCGCCCGCAGGATCTGGTCGTCTACGGCGGATCGGGCAAGGCGGCGCGCAACTGGGCCTGCTTCGACGCGATCGTCTCCTCGCTGAGATCGCTCGAGGGAGACGAGACCCTCCTTGTTCAGTCGGGCAAGCCTGTGGCGATCTTCCGAACGCATCCGATGGCCCCGCGCGTGCTCATCGCGAACTCGAATCTCGTGCCGGCTTGGGCCACCTGGGCGCATTTCCGGGACCTCGAGGCCAAGGGCCTCATCATGTACGGGCAGATGACCGCGGGTTCGTGGATCTACATCGGCACCCAGGGGATCCTGCAGGGCACCTACGAGACGTTCGCCGAGATCGCACGGCGCCACTTCGGCGGCTCGCTCGCGGGGCGCTTCGTCCTGACCGCGGGGCTCGGGGGAATGGGGGGAGCCCAGCCTCTCGCGGTGACGATGAACGACGGAGTCGCGCTCGTCGTCGAGGTCGATCCCGCGCGGATCCGGAGGCGGATCGAGACGCGCTACCTCGATCGGGAGACCCGGGATCTGGATGAGGCGATGCGATGGGTCGAGCAGGCTCTCGCGGCGAAGCAGGGGCTCTCGATCGGCTTGCTCGGCAACGCTTCGGAGATCTTGCCCGAGCTGGTCCGTCGCGGCGCGCGTCCCGATGTGGTGACCGACCAGACCTCCGCGCATGATGAGCTGAACGGCTACGTTCCCGGGAGCGTGACGCTGGAGGAAGCCCTCGCGCTCCGCCGGCGCGATCCGGAGACCTATATTGCGGCCGCCTACGAGTCGATGGCGCGCCACGCGCGCGCGATGGTCGATCTGCTCGATCGCGGATCGATCGTCTTCGACTATGGCAACAACTTGCGCGGACAGGCGCGGAAGGCGGGCTTCGAACGAGCCTTCGCCTATCCGGGCTTCGTTCCCGCCTACATCCGGCCCCTCTTCTGCGAGGGGAAAGGCCCGTTTCGCTGGGCCGCGCTCTCGGGCGATCCCGAGGATATCCGGGCCACCGATCAAGCGATCCTGGATCTCTTCCCCGAGAACGCCGCCCTCGCGCGGTGGATCCGGATGGCGCAGGAGCGCGTGGCCTTTCAGGGGCTTCCATCCAGGATCTGCTGGCTCGGCTACGGTGAGCGCGCGAAGGCGGGTGGGGCGTTCAACGCGCTCGTCGCCTCGGGCAGGGTCAAGGCGCCGATCGTCATCGGGCGCGATCATCTCGATTCCGGCAGCGTGGCCTCGCCGTACCGCGAGACCGAATCGATGCGCGACGGCAGCGATGCGATCGCTGACTGGCCGCTCTTGAACGCGATGGTGAACGTCGCCGCCGGCGCCTCCTGGGTGTCGATCCACCACGGTGGGGGCGTCGGGATCGGCAACTCGATCCACGCGGGGATGGTCGTCGTCGCCGATGGGACGGCCGATGCGGAGGAGAGGCTCGGCCGGGTCCTCACGACCGATCCCGGGATGGGCGTCGCGCGTCATGTCGACGCCGGCTATCCGGAGGCGGCCGAGGTCGCGCGCGCCCGCGGCGTGCGGATCCCGATGATCGGAGCCTGACGGCGGTGAGGCGCGTCGAGCACCTGCTGACCGGCATCGAAACGCTCGTGACAATGGACGATGGGCCGATCCCGCGTCGCGGCTCCGACGCCGATCGGCTGGGCATCCTCCGAGATGGCGCGGTGGCCGTCTCGGAGGGCCGGATCGTCGCGGTGGGGACCACGGCGGAGATCGCCCGATCCTACGAGGCCGCGCCCGAGGGGCGATTCGACGGAAGCGGCACGACCGTCCTGCCCGGATTCATCGATCCCCACACCCATGTTCTGTTTGCCGGATCCCGCGAAGTGGAGTTCGAGATGCGCCTCGCGGGGAAGAGCTACATGGAGATCGCCGCGGCCGGGGGGGGCATCCTCTCGAGCGTGCGCGCGTTCCGGGAGGCGGACGACGAGGATCTGCTGCGGCAGAGCCGCGGGCGGCTCGATTCGATGCTCCGCCGCGGCACGACGACGGTCGAGGCGAAAAGCGGCTACGGTCTCTCGGTCGAGCACGAGCTGCTCGCGCTGCGCCTGATCGATCGGCTCGACGAGACTCATCCGGTCGATCTTCTCGGCACCTTCCTCGGAGCGCACGATGTGGCGCCTGAGTTCCGCGATCGTCCGGAGGAGTATGTCGCGCTGATCTGCGAGGAGATGCTCCCGCGCGTGGCCCGGGAGACGAGAGCGCGATTCTGCGACGTCTTCTGCGAGACGGGGGTCTTCACCCCGGCGCAAGCGAGAAGGATTCTCATCGAGGCCGCCGGCTACGGACTGCGGCCGAGGCTCCATGCCGATGAGTTTGCCGACAGCGGCGCCGCCGCGCTGGCCGCCGAGCTCGGAGCGCTGTCCGCGGACCATTTGATGGCCGTCGGGGAACAGGGCCTCTTAGCGCTCGCCTCCTCGCCCACCGTGGCGATCCTCCTGCCCGGCACCACCTTCTCCCTGGGCCAGCGCGGATACGCCCCCGTCGCCCGGCTCCGCGACCTCGGGATTCCCATGGCCCTGGCGACCGACTGCAATCCGGGAAGCTCCATGACCACGAATCTCCCCTGGATCGTCGCGCTGGCGGTCCTGCAAATGGGGATGAGCCTGGGAGAAGCGCTCACCGCGGTCACGGTCCACGCCGCCCTCTCCCTGGGAATCCAGTCGGAGGTTGGGCGAATCTCCCCTGGCCTCAAGGCGGATCTGCAGGTTCTGGCCGCGCGCAGCCCCGCGGCGATCGTCTACTGCCTGGGCGACTTGACGCCGGTCCGGGTGATGAAGTCCGGCCGCTGGGCGCTGGCCGAAGGCGTGCCCTCCGCATAGATCGTTTCGCCCCTGCGCGATCATGTCGGAAAGGTTGGAGAAACCCCCCGGGCCGGTCGATAGCTAATCGGGACGGCCCGATCTCGAGGTCAAGGAATCGGTACGGTCTGAGGGAGAGCGGCGTTGGACAAAAGCATCGTGGCTCGCAGGAAGGCCCAGCAGATGGCGCGGGACGGACAGATCTCCCGCGCGATCGAGGAGATGGAGAGGATCATCCAGTCCGGCGAGATCGATCCGTACGACTTCGTGTTCCATGGAGATCTTCTGGTACGAGGCGGCAGGCAGGACGATGCGGTCGCGATCTACGAGGAAGCCGTCACGGCCTACGAGAGGATCGGCCTCTTCCGCAACGCGATCGCGATCTGCAAGAAGCTGATCCGGTTGCGGCCCGCTCACTCCCGCGCTCATCGCCGGCTTGGCGATCTCTACGCGAAGGAGGGCCTGCTCGGCGACGCCGTCGCGCAGTTTCTGATCTACCTCGACCGCGCCGACGGCGACGCTCCCGCCGAGGAGTTCATCGAGACCCTCGAGCGGGTCTCAGAGATTGCGGGTTCGAGGGTCGAGGTGAAGCTTCGCCTCGCCGACCTCTACGCCAAGGCGGGACACGAGGAGAAGGCGGCCATGTTGCTCGGCGAGGTCGCGGAGCAAGCGGCCGGCGGCGGCGGTGAGGAGATTGCCCAAGCCCTGCGCGAGAGGGCCCGTCGCCTGGTCGCAGAGCCTTCCCCGCAGGCGGAGACTTCACACACGGAGCCGGTGCCGGCCCCGGAGGACTCCTCGTTCGTCTTCCAGCTGGACAACGAGATCGATGCCGAGGCTGCCAGAGACGCGGGCGCCGATGCGCCGGAGACGCCGGTTCCCGCTGAAGATTCGGCGGCCGATCCAATGCGGCTTCTCGACGAGGCGCTGGGGCAGGCCGACTGGACGCTCGCCAGGACGAGAGGCGAAGCGCTGCATGCCGAGCGGCCGGACGATCTGGCGCTGCTCGAGAAACTGGTCCTTGCTTGCGAATCGATGGGGGATAGACTGGCCACGGTCGGGTATCTGATCCTTCTAGGGGATCTGAAGATCAGAGAAGAGGATCTGGAGGGCGCGCTTCAGTGCTTCCTTCAGGTTCTGGACCTGGATCCGGGGAATGCGACGGCCCACAGGCGCCTGGAGCGTTTCCGAGGGATGAATCTTCTTGATGTGCCGGACCGCCAGCCGGTCGACACGACTCCCGGCATCCGGGAGGTCCTCGCCGCGGGCGAGGCGACGGTGACGGTGCGCGAGCATGGTGGAGGCTCGGAATCGGGAGAATGGGTCGACCTGGTGGACCTCCTGCAACGTTTTCAGGATGGAGTGAAGGGGCTGCTCGGTCGCGACGACTATGCGGGTCACTACGATCTCGGTGTGAGCCACCAGGAGATGGGTCTGTTCGAGGAGGCGATCGAGGAGTTCGACACCGTTCTCGGGATGAAGAACGTGCCGCGGCGAGTGCTGCGGAAGGCGCAGGAGATGCGCGGCCTCTGCCTCCAGAACCTGCAACGGCATTGGGAGGCGATCGCGGTCTTCCGGGAGGCGCTCGAAATGAGCGACGGTCCGCAGGAGGATCGCTCCGCCCTGGACTACCACCTCGCCTGCTCGCTCGAATCGGTGGGCGAGACGATACAGGCGCGGGACCTCTTCTTCGAGCTCTCTCAACGGGAAGTCGCCTTCCTCGATTCCGCGGCGCGATATCGCCGGCTGGCCGGCTCACTACCCTCCTCGGCTGCCTGATCGTTGCGGCCGCGGCGGCCGCCGCGGCCCAGGATTCCCCGCCGGATTCTCCGGATGTGTCCGCGCCCGACTCGTTGATCGCGATCCCGCCCGATTCGTTGATCGTGACCTCGCCTGATTCGCTGATCGCGACCCCGCCCGATTCCCTGATCGCCCGCATCCACGGCCCTCAATGGATCGCGCCGCTCCGTCCTACGGGCTCCGGGGGGTCGGTCGACTCGGCGGGGGCGGCGGAGATCCACCGAAACACGCTGGGCGATCTCCGAGGAAGCCTCGTGGAGACTCTCGGCATGCGCTCCCTCGACGGCGGAAGCCCGCATCTCGTCGAGCCGCTCTATGAGAGGATCCCCGGCATCGACGCTCCGGAGATCCGAATCGATGGACGGGCGATCGGATCCCTCCGATGGCCGGAGACCTCGCTCCTGAGCGTTCCGAATCTGGCCGTTCGCAGCGCGGCCCTGCGCCGCGCCTCTCCGATCGACGGGCCCCTCTCGGCCACGGGCGGAGGCGTTCTCGATCTTCGGCTGCATCCTGCCGAACCGGATCTCGCGGCGAGCGCGTTCCGGTTGACTCGGTCCTCCTATGGCACCTTCACCGAGGAGATCGTCCTGCGAAGGCCGATCGGCCGCCGCCTGCTCTTCTCGGGCTTCTACGGCGACGCGAAGACGGCGGGACGAGACCTCTGGCAGCGTCAGCACAGCGAGACGATCGGGCTGCGCGTGAGCCATTCGCTCCGTGGCGGGGCGCTCGAGTGGAGCTATGACGCGGCCGAGTATCGCAATCGCCTGCTTGCGTCGAAGCGCCAGCTCTGGGATCGCCGCGCGGCGGGGATGCGCTGGACCGGCCCCGTCCTGGGCGGGCGGCCGCTCGAGGTCGATCTTTCCTGGGCCCACCAGCGCGGCGCCTGGTGGACCGCCCGGGGACTGACCGAACGGCGCAGCGACGGCGTGCGCGGAAGATTCCTCGCCCCTGCCGACACCGCTTCCTTGCCCGTCAGCATCGCCGTCGAGCTCGACGGCACGCGCACCCGCTACAAACGCTTCAATGGGGAACGCGACTTGCTAGAGGACTTCTCCTACGGCGGCGCGGCGGGCTGGGAGCGCCGCGCGGGATCGAAGGGCATGCGGCTCTCCGCCGGATTCGCGCGAATCGCTCCACTGGCGCCGGCGCCGATCTTCCTTGCGGAGATCGATGGAGTCTTCGGCGGCAGTCTCGGCTGGACTCTCCATGCCGGTCGAAGCGTCCGCAATCGGACCCTTCCGCGTCTGCCGACCGACGGCGAAGCCTGGGTACGGCAGGGAATCGACCTGGCCGACGAGGAGACGAATGAGGCGCCGGAGTCGATGCTGCGCGGAGGTGGCGCGGTCCGTGCGGCACTCGGAGCCCAGAGCTTCACGCTCTTTCTCGAGGCATGCCTGCGGGGGAGGGGGCTTGCGCTGGAGGAGTCGGAGCTTGCCCTGCTCGGGATCGACCGGCAGGAGGAGATCCCAGCGGAGTCGATGCGAAATAGCCGGAGCTTCGCGAGCCCTGGCTGCGAGGTTCGATTGAGTCTGCCTGCGGGCCTCCGGATCGGGGCCGCGGGTTGGGGAAACATCGCCGAGGGCGGATGGCGCTCGCACCTCGCCCTTCCGGCGGCGGAAGGAGTCGGAGAGGCCGGATGGTCGGGGGCGCTGTTCAAGGGAGATCTCGAGCTCGATCTCGGCCTCTTCTGGCGGGTCCGCGACGCCTTGGCCACGCCGTACGGAGTCCTCGCCCCGTCCTCCCGCGCGGACGGACGGATCAACGGCAGGATCGGCCCCGTCGACCTCTTCTTCGTGCTCGCCAACATCACCGACGCCGTCGGGACCTCCCTCTCCTTCGACGGCCGCTTCATGTTCATGCCCCGCCGTCACTATCGCGCCGGCGTGTGCTGGCGCTTCATCGACTGAGCTCCGGCCGCCGCGAGCTCGGGAGCGGCCACTTTTGATCTTCACTCCCGACGAGCGCAAGGCGCTGCTCGCCCTGTGCGGACTTCTCCTGCTCGGTCTCGCATCGCGGCTCGTGATGCCGGAAGGGCCCCCTCCGGCCGCAGGTGGCGATTCCCTGCTGGTGCGGCTCGCCCGCCTCCGGCCGGCCGTCTCCGCCACCCCGCCGCCTCCCGGCCTCCTCGAGGAAGGGGCGATCCGGATCAACGAGGCCAGCGAAGCCGATCTCGTCCGCCTGCCCGGAATCGGACCCAAGATGGCTCGGCGCATCATCGAGACGCGATCCCGCATCGGCGCGTTTCGCTCGGCGGCGGATCTGAGAAAGGTGCGCGGCGTCGGGCCCAAGACGGCCGAGCGGCTCGTGCCGCTCATCTCCTTCGCCTCGGGCGGGGAGGGGGACTCCACTGGGTCCAT
Organism: Candidatus Eiseniibacteriota bacterium; assembly: GCA_034679345.1. GTDB lineage: Bacteria > Eisenbacteria > RBG-16-71-46 > CAIMUX01 > VGJL01 > JAXDAY01. The sequence goes on along the minus strand of JAXDAY010000002.1, from coordinate 8,114 downwards.
TGCGGAATGCACGCGAATTCCGCACGGTGCAACTATTATCAACGATTCAATCGGATTTCGGTTTGACGCAACCCCCGGTCCCAGCATCGATTCTAGCGGCGATCGCCTCTCCGGCGCCTGGCACGCCTCTGGTACCCGGACAGACGGCGGACTCGAATCTCCCGTTCGTAAGCCACTACCGTCGCGGAGGTGATCGTTTGAAACACGACGTCGGCCGGAAGCTCCTCGAGGCGCGCCTGGTGCGCGAAGAGGACCTCCGGCGGGCCTATGAGATCGAGAAGTCCGAGGGCGGCTCGGTCACGACCGCGCTCGTGAAGCTGGGGGTCCTCACCGAGGAGCAAATCCTCGAGTTCCTCGAAGAGCTCTACGGCACGCAGGCGGTCGACCTCGACAGCATCGAGATCGATCCGGCAGTCGTGCGCATGATCCCGGCGGATGTGGCCAACAAGTTTCAGGTCATCCCGATCGCCCGGACCGGCCGGCTGCTGACCGTCGCGATGGCTCAACCCAGCAACTTCTTCGCGATCGACGACATCAAGTTCATCACCGGCCACGAGGTCCGCGTGCTCGTCGCGGCGGAGTCCAATCTGAAGCGGACCATCGACAAGTACTACGAGTCCACCGGCACGATGGAAGACATCATGAAGTCGGTGGAGGAGGAGGTCGAGGTCGTCGAGGTCGCCGAAGAGGATTCCGCGGAAGGGGCCACCGCGGCGGATCAGGCGCCCGTCGTGAAGTTCGTCAACGGCGTCATCGCCGAGGCGGTTCGCCGCGGGGCGAGCGACATTCACATCGAGCCTTACGAGCGCAGCCTCCGGGTCCGCTTCCGGATCGACGGAACCCTCTACGAGATGATGAGCCCTCCCCACAAGCTCCGCGCCGCGATCACCTCGCGCTTGAAGATCATGGCCGAGCTCGACATCGCCGAGCGGCGCGTCCCGCAGGACGGCCGGATCAAAGTGCGGATGGGTGGGCGCCACATCGATCTGCGCGTCTCGACGCTTCCCTGCGTCCACGGCGAGAAGATCGTGCTGCGAATCCTCGACAAGTCGAATCTCGCCCTCGATCTGACGAAGCTCGGCTTCGAGCCGCGGGCGCTCGAGGGATTCCTGCGGGCGATCTCCCTGCCCTACGGCATGATCCTCGTGACCGGGCCGACGGGATCCGGGAAGACGACGACTCTCTACTCCGCCCTCTCGAAGGTCAATCTCCCCGGCGTCAACATCATGACGGCGGAGGACCCGGTGGAGTACAACCTCGATGGGATCAACCAGGTCCACATCAACGAGGACGTGAAGCTCACCTTCGCCGCGGCCCTGCGGGCGTTCCTCCGCCAGGACCCGAACATCATCATGGTCGGGGAAATGCGCGACTTCGAAACGGCCTCGATCGCCGTCAAGGCGGCTCTGACGGGCCACCTCGTCTTCTCCACCCTGCACACCAATGACGCCCCCTCGACCCTCACGCGCCTGATCGACATGGGCGTCGAACCGTTCCTGGTCGCCTCCTCCACGAACCTGATCATGGCCCAGCGATTGATCCGAAGGGTTTGCCTCAAGTGCAAGGAGCCCGTGGAGCTCGCTCCCGAGGCGCTGCGCGAGCTCCAGCTTGATCCGGCCGAGGCGGAGAAGGCGACCTTCGTGAGGGGCCGGGGCTGCTACGACTGCAACAACACGGGCTACCGGGGGCGCCAGGGGGTTTACGAGGTGATGCCCGTCACCGCCGGCGTCCGCGAGCTGATCCTCGCGCGCGCGTCGACCCACGACGTGAAGCAACTGGCCATCCAGGAGGGGATGCTGACCCTTCGGATGGACGGCCTGGAGAAGCTGAAGCGGGGCCTCACGAGCCCCGAGGAGATCCTGAAGGAGACCGCGCCCGACGAATAGCGCGATCCCTGCGATTGTGATTCCCGCCCCGCGCAGCCCGGCCGGGCGGCGACGGCCTTCCCCCCACAGGCGGCGGGCAAGCTCCCCTCAAGAACCGTCCGAAAGCGGTCGATGACAGAGCGGAAGGACGCCGTAGTACGCCCGCCGGGCCGGGGGTGGGCAGGGGAGGAGCCATGTTCACTCTGCACAAGCTCTTGGAGGAAGCGATCGAGAAGAACGCTTCCGACCTTCATCTCACCGCCGGCGTACCGCCTCAGCTGAGGATCGACGGGGAGATCGTTCCTTGCGGGCACGAGCCGCTGACGCCCGAGCTCTGCGAGAGCTTGATCTACAGCGTGTTGCGCGACGACCAGAAGAAACGCTTCGAGATGAACAAGGAGCTCGATCTCTCCTTCGGCATCCAGGGTCTGTCGAGGTTTCGCGTGAACGTCTTCCTGCAGCGCGGGGTGACGACCGCCGCGATTCGAAAGATCCCCTACGAAGTCCCCGATTTCGATCAGCTGGGACTGCCGCCGGTGGTCCGCACATTCGCCGATCTGCCGAACGGTCTGGTCCTCGTGACCGGGCCGACGGGCAGCGGAAAGTCGACGACCCTCGCGGCGCTGCTCGACCGGATCAACACGAATCGCGCCGGACACATCATCACCATCGAGGATCCGATCGAGTACATCCATCCCCACAAACGCTGCATCGTGAACCAGCGCGAGGTGAACGCCGATACCCGGTCGTTCCCCGACGCGCTGAAGTACGTTCTCCGGCAGGATCCGGACGTCATCCTGATCGGCGAGATGCGCGACCTGGAGACGATCTCCGCCGCGCTCACCATCGCCGAGACGGGACACCTGGTCTTCGCCACCTTGCACACGAACTCGACCTTCGAGTCGATCAACCGGATCGTCGACGTCTTCCCCTCGAACCAGCAACGCCAGGTGCTCTCCCAGCTCGCATTCGTGCTGAAGGGGGTCCTGACGCAGCAGCTGATCGCGCGGGCGCGCGGGGGCGGGCGCGTCAACGTCAGCGAGGTCCTCGTCTGCACCCCCGCCGTCTCGGCGGTCATCCGTGAGGGGAAGACCCACCAGATCTACACCCTCATGCAGGCCGGTCAGAAGTTCGGGATGCAGACGATGAATCAGGGGCTGTTTGCGGCGTACCAACAGCGGAAGATCAGCCTGGAGAACGCGATCGGACACAGCTCGAACATGCTGGAGCTCGAGCAGATGGTCCAGAAAGCGGATCCCGGATATCGGCCGCAGAGCGTGAATCTGACGCGCTAGGGAGGATTCCACCGTGCCGGTCTACGCCTGGAAGGGAAAGTCGGTCAACGGGGAGATCCAGACCGGTGAGGTCTCGGTTCCCTCCAAGGAGGATGCCCGCGCGCTGCTGAGGCGACGGCGGATCATCGCGAACACGATCCGGGAGAAACCCCAATCGGGCGGCTCCCGCCTCAAGTTCCCGGCGCGCGGCGTCAAGACGCGCGAGTTGGTGATCTTCACCCGCCAGTTCGCCACCATGGTCAACGCGGGACTTCCGCTCGTGCAGTGCCTTGACATTCTCTCGAAGCAGTCGGAGGGGGCGCGATTCCGGACGATCATCGCTTCGGTTCAGCACGATGTGGAGTCGGGCTCGACCCTGGCGGAGTCGCTCGAGCGCCACCCCGAAACCTTTGACAGCCTCTTCTGCAACATGGTCGACGCCGGCGAGGCGGGAGGTATCCTCGACGACATTCTGCAGCGGCTCGCGAGTTACCTCGAGAAGGCCGAGGCCCTTCGCCGCAAGGTGAAGAGCGCGATGACCTACCCGGGCGTCGTCCTCGCCGTGGCCGTGCTGTGCACGGTCTTCATGCTTCTGTTCATCATTCCGGTCTTCGCCCGGATCTTCACCGACTTCGGCGGGAAGCTGCCGTTGCCCACCCAGATCGTCCTCGATATGTCCAACTTCCTGAAGGGGTACTGGTGGACCCTCATCCTCGGGATCGTGGGGATCGTCACGGCGTTCAAGCGCTACTACCGGACAACCTCGGGACGGATGCAGGTCGACCGGATGCTGCTGCGGCTGCCCGCGGTCGGCGACGTGCTCCGCAAGTCCTCGATCGCGCGCTTCACGCGCACCCTCGGAACGATGATCTCCTCGGGCGTGCCGATTCTCACGGCGCTCGACATCACGGCGCGCACCGCGGGCAACAAGGTGATCGAGCAGGCGATCATCGCGACGAAAGGATCGATCGGCGAGGGGGAAACCATTGCGGCACCCCTTCGTGAATCGGGCGTTTTCCCCCCGATGGTCGTCCAGATGATCAACGTCGGCGAGGAGACGGGCGCGCTGGACAACATGCTCGACAAGATCGCGACCTTCTACGACGACGAGGTCAACGTCGCCGTCGACACGATGACCTCGATCATCGAGCCGATCATGATCGTCGTGATGGGGCTTCTCGTCGGCGGCATGGTGATCGCGATGTACCTGCCGATGTTCAAGCTGATCAATGTCGTCGCAGGCAGCGGCAACTAGCGCTTCCGGGACCGCGACATCCTATCGGTACCTGGCGGTTCGCGGATTCGTCGGGACGATGGTGGCGGGGATTCTGGTCCTCCCCGCCGCCCAGTCCCCGCGCGGGCTGCCGGTCTCGGTCCTCGCCTATGTCATCGCCAGCAGCATGCTCGCTCTTCTACTGGGACGCATCGCGACCGGACGGCGCTTGCCGGTGTTGGTCCCTCTCGTCGTGCTCGACCTCGCGGTCGAAACGGCGGTGATCGTCATGACGGGCACGGCGCGATCCCCCTTCGTCCTGCTCTATAGCCTCACGATCGCCGCCGGAGGGCTCGGACTCGGATTGGCGGGCGGGATCAGCGCCGCCTGCCTGGCGGCGGCGGCCTACTGGTTCGGGACGGTGGGGACGGAAGGGGATCCCGGTGTGGCGCCTCTTCTGACTGTGGTCCTCCTCGGCCTCGTCGGGCTTCTCGCGGGCCTGCTCGGACGACGGAGCGCCGAGCGCGAGAAGGAAGTCGCGCGCGTGCGAGGAGAGCTCGAGAGAGTCGAGCTCGATGCCGAGCGGATCGTCGCCAGTCTCGCACAGCCGCTGATCTGCATCGATGCCCAGGGCCATGTCCGCCGGGTCAATCGCTGCGCCGCGCGGCTCCTGCGTCTGCGCGACCGATGCGAAGGCCTGCTCCTGGAGGAGTCGTGCGATCCGATCCGATCGGCGCCGATCCTCTCGCGGATCCGACGGACGCTCGAGTTGGGCTGCGCGATGGTGGAGGAGACCGAGCTGCCCGATCGGGATGGAAGCGCCACTCCGGTGGAAGTCGCCATCTCTCCCGTCCGGGACGGAGAAGGATCGCTCCGGGGCGTGGTCCTGCTCCTGACCGATCTCACGCGGCGCAAGGAGCTGGAGTTGGAGCAGACCCGCAGGGAGAGGCTCGCCGTCGTCGGCGAGCTCGCGGGGCATCTCGCCCACGAGATACGCAACTCGCTCAAACCGCTCGTGGGCTCGCTCGAGCTCCTGGCGGGGGACATTCCCCCGAGCGAATCGAACGAGGAGCTGCTCTCGATCGTGCGGAGGGAGTCGGTGTCGCTTGAAGCCTTTCTGACCGATTTCCTGACTTTCGCGCGGGACAAAAGCCTAACGATGGAGAGCTTCGATCTCGATCTTCTCCTGAGAGAAGAGGTGGCCTCCGTCCGGCGGCATCCATCGCGCTCCGAGGGAGTCGAAGTGGTCTTCGAGGCCGAGGCGGGCGGCTGCGCGATCGAGTCGGACCGTGAGGCGGTCCGTGGGATCGTGCGCAATCTCCTGGTCAACGCCTTGGAGGCGACCCGGGAGGGCCGGGTGGCGGTCGGGCGCCGAACCGAGGGGGAGGCGGTCGCCATCCGGATCGAAGACACGGGTATCGGACTGCCCGAGGGAGACGCGGAACGCCTCTTCGAGCCGTTCTGCACGAACAAGCCCGGGGGCACGGGGTTGGGCCTGGCGATCTCCAGGCGCCTCGCCCGACGGCTGGATGGAGAGATCCATCTGGAGAGCCGTCGCGAGGGGGGGACGCGAGCGAGCTTGTGGCTGGCCGGCGCGGCGCGCGCGCAGAGGCGGGCCGCTTGAGACCTGAAGGAGGAGTCGTGGAGAGACAGAGCATCCTTGTGATCGACGACGAAGACAGCATGCGTCGATTCCTCACGGTTCTCCTCGAGCGGGAGGGGTACCGAGTCGTTTCCTCCGCCACGGGCCAGGCGGCGCTCCGGGCGATGGAAGGCGAGTCGTTCGACGTGGTCATCACGGACCTCAAGATGCCCGACATGGATGGCATCGAGATCCTCGAGGAGGTGAAGTCGCGAAAGCCCTCGACTCCAGTCGTGATCTTCACTGCGCACGCCACCATCGCGTCGGCCATCGACGCGGTCAACAAGGGGGCCTTCCAGTACGTGGAGAAGAAGGCGAAGAACGACGAGATCGCTCTCGTCGTGAAGAACGCGCTCTCCCTGGGACGGCTCCAGACGGAGAACCAGGTCCTCAAGCGCCAGCTCCGCCTGAGTCACTCCGATCGGAAGATCATCGGCAAGTCGGAGGAGATGGCGAAGGTCTTCCGGATGATCGAGAAGGTCGCCGACACCGAGGCGACGATGCTCATCTACGGGGACACCGGGACTGGCAAGGAGCTGATCGCCCGCGAGGTGCACTACATGAGCCGGCGATCAAACGGACCGTTCGTCTCGATCAACTGCGGAGCGCTGCCGAAGGACCTCCTGGAATCGAACCTCTTCGGGCACGTGAAGGGCTCGTTCACTGGCGCCATCCGCGACCAGCCCGGACTTTTTTCCGTGAGCGAGGGCGGGACCTTCTTTCTGGACGAGGTGGGCGACATGGCCCCCGCGACCCAGGTGAAGCTACTGCGCGCCCTGCAGGAGCGGGAGATCATCCCGGTCGGCGGGACGAAGCCGATCAAGATCGACGTGCGGCTCATCGCCGCGACGAACGCCGATCTGGAGCGCGAGGTGAGCGAGGGCCGCTTCCGCACCGATCTCTTCTACCGCCTGAACGTGATTCCGTTGCGATTGCCGCCTCTGCGCCAGCGCGTCGACGATATACCGCTGCTCGTCGAGCATTTCCTGAAGCGCACGGCAGGCGGCGAGACGCCCAAGGGGATCACGAGCGATGCGATGGAGATCCTCTGCCGTTACGACTGGCCCGGCAATGTCCGCGAGCTCGAGAACGTCATCTCGCGTGCGGTGATCCTGAACGAGAGCGGAGAGATCCGTCCGCAGGATCTCCCGGAGAAGGTCGTCCGGGGCCCGGCCCGGAAGGCGAGCCTGGTCATCGACACGCCTTCGATGACGCTCGAGGAACTGGAACGCGAGTATATCCTCAAGGTCCTCCACTACACCTCGTGGCAGAAGAAGCGCACGAGCGAGATCCTCGGGATCAATCCGTCCACCCTCTACCGCAAGCTGATCTCCTACGGGATCAGCGAGCGCGACACCCGCCACGAGATGTCGGACGCGGAGATCCGGGACGATCAGGCGGAGGCGGCTTGAAAGGCGTGCACTCCGCAATGACGGTTGCAGTCGCGGGGTGGGGCGTGCGTTTCGCAAGCGGCGATCATGCGGGACGCGGCGCCTCAGGGGACCCGCGGACGGACCGGTCGACGGAGGCGGTTGCGGGCGCGTCAGATACACGAATGTCGTCGCTTGGCACGCCGCTGGCAAATGCGAGAAGGCGTACGGCGACGCTGCCGGCCGGCAATGGACCGGCGATCGCCGGTCCGGCCCCGGACTCGATCCGGGCGAAAGAGGCGGTCACCGAACACGATGGAGGTGTCACGATGTTTCGGAACAAGCAAGGCTTCACCCTGATCGAGCTCATGATCGTGGTTGTGATCATCGGTATCCTCGCCGCGATCGCGATCCCGAATTACCTGAGCATGCAGGACAGGGCCCGTGAGGGCAGCGTGAAGGGCAACGCGCACGCCTGCCAGCTCTATGGCGAGGACGAGGCCGTACAGGCGAACGGCGCCTACCCGGATGCCGTCGCGGCCATCCTGAATCCCGAGTACCCGAACCCGTTCGGCGGCGATGCGTTCGCCGACGGTGCCGCGGCCGCCGGCGTTGGCGTCGTCTACTGGGACGTCAGCGACGACAACACGAGCTACCTGATCACGGCCAACGGCAAGGAAGGAACCCCGGTCCTTCTCCTCAGCAACACGGTCAACTAAGCGACGAGTCTCCGACTCGGGGTTGGGCGGG
>JAXDAY010000001.1:0-27634 GCA_034679345.1 Candidatus Eiseniibacteriota bacterium | reverse complement strand
CCCGGAGGAGGCGGCCCTGTCGATCTCTCCGCCTCCGACGGGGACTCCCGGTCGCGCCGCTAGCTTCCGGAGTGAGGGCGTTCGAGAGTCCCTCTCGAACGCGGGGAGGCCACCCGGGCCGCGTTCGAGAGGGACTCCCGAACGCCCCTCCGAGCCGGCCATGGCGCCAGAACGAGCGCGGGCGGGAGTTACCGGAGGACGCGGCCCTGCGCATTCCTCCGCGTCCGACGGAAACTCCCGGCCGCGCTCCCGAGCCGGCCATCGCGCCAGAATGAGCGCGGGCGCGAGTCGCCGGAGGAGGCGGCCCTGCGCATCTTTCCGCCTCCGACGGAGACTCCCGCCCGCGCTCCCGCACCGAGGCGCCAGGCGCGCGGGGACCGTCGCGTGGATCAGAGCATCCGGTCGACGTTCCAGACGATCATCCGCATCGCCGACCTACAATCCGCGCAGGAGGAATCGATCGCCGCGAGCAGCTCCTCGACCTTCTCCTTCTCGACCACCGTCAGAACGATCGAGGAGGTCTCGGGGAAGGCCCGCGAGCCGAGCCGCGGACCGCTCGTCCCGATCCCGTAGACCGTCGGGATCTCGGTGTAGCCGAGCACGTGCCGGTCGGAGAGCGCAACCTCGAGCTTCTCCTTGTACTCGCTCTGAACGATGATCATGAGCATCTGCGGCTGCATTCGCTAATCCCTCACCTTGAAGGCATGCAGGATCGCCATCATCGGACACCACTTCGTGAAGCCCGACTGCAGTAGGTTCAGTCCCACGAAGGCCGTGAACAGGAAGAAATAGGGGCTCGCCCAGTGGCCGAGGGCCACGGAGATTAGGACGAAGAGACCGGCAATCGCGCGGAGCCACTCATTGACGTTCATCCGTCACCTCACGTGCGCGCCCTTGGTGGCGCGCAGGTAAATGTAATAGAGCAATGGGATGACCACCAACGTGAGCGCTGTCGCGACCACGACCCCGAAGATGAGGGAGACGGCCAGTCCCTGGAAGATCGGATCGAGAATGATCACGAGCCCGCCGACGACCAGCGCGGCGGCGGTGAGAACGATCGGCCGGAAACGCACGGCTCCCGCTTTGAGGACCGATTCCTCCAGCGTCGAGCCCTGCTCCAGCTCCAGGTTGATGAAGTCGACCAGAAGAATCGAGTTTCGCACGATGATGCCGGCCAAGGCGATGAAGCCGATCATCGAAGTCGCGGTGAAAAAGAGCCCCGTCGCCCAGTGCCCGGGGAGGATCCCGATCAGGGTGAGCGGAATCGGCGTCATGATGATGAGAGGCGTGAGGAAGCTCCGGAACCATGCCACGACGAGCACGTAGACCAGCAGCATCACAGCCGCGAAGGCGATGCCCATGTCGCGGAAGACCTCGTAGGTGATCTGCCACTCGCCGTCCCACTTCAGGCGGATCCGCTCCTCGGAGTCGGGCGGAGCCGAATAGAGCTGCTCGATCTCGTAGCCTTCGGGGATCTTCAGTTGCGCGATCTTCTTCTCCATGTTGAGGATTCCGTAGATCGGGCTCTCCTGGGCGCCCGCCACCTCCCCCGTCACGTAGACGACGCGCCGGAGGTTCTTGTGGTAGATCGAGGGCTCCACCGTGGTCTTCACGATCTCGACCAGCGAGGCCAAGGGCACCATCCGCCCATCGGGAGCATGGAGCGAGATCGCCTGCAGGCTCGCCAGCTGGGGCCGTTCCGTCCGCGCCATCGTCAGTACGATCGGAACCGCCTCGCGCCCTTGCTCGGTATGGAGAAGACCCACTTCCGCGCCGGCGCCGGCCATTCGCAGCTCCTGGGAGATCATCTCGGGAGTGATCCCCGAGAGGGCCGCCTTCCGCGCGTCCACACGGAACTCCAGCTTTTCCTGGGGATCCTCCACGTACCAGTCGACGTCGACGATTCCTTCGGTCGTCTCGAAGATCCGCCTCACGGAGGCGGCCACCTCCAACTGCCGTCCGGGGTCGGGCCCGTAGATCTCGGCGACCATCGTGGAGAGAACCGGCGGGCCCGGCGGGACCTCGGAGACTTTGATCCGGGCCCCGTACCGCATCGCGACCGGCTCGAGGAGCGGCCGGACGCTCTTTGCGATTTCGTGGCTCTGGCGCTTGCGGTGGTGCTTCGCCGCGAGGTTCACCTGGATGTCGGCGACGTTCGCCCCCTGGCGCAGGAAATAGTGCCGGACCAGGCCGTTGAAGTTGATCGGACCCGCCGTGCCCGCGTAGATCTGGTAGTCGGTCACCTCCGGCAACTCGCGGACGACGCCGGCGAGGGCCTGAGCCGCCGCGGCCGTCTGCTCGAGCGTTGTCCCTTCAGGCATGTCGATGATGACCTGGAACTCGCTCTTGTTGTCATAGGGCAGCATCTTCACGCGGACCGCGCGCACGAAGATGAGGCTCACCGAGGCGAGCAGGAGGACGCCGACCCCTGCGAGGGCGATCGCGCGCAGACGCGGACGAGAGATGAGAGGCCGCATGACACCCGTGTAGATCCGCTCGATCCGCTTCTCGGAGGGGGTCTCCTCCAACGGAGCGGTCACGTCCCCCTTCCCGTGGCCCGCGTGTTTGCCCAGCACCCGGAGCGTGACCCACGGGGTCACGATGAACGCGACCAAGAGCGAGAAGAACATCGCCGCTGAAGCGTTGATCGGGATGGGCCGCATGTAGGGGCCCATCATCCCCGATACGAAGGCGAGGGGAAGCAGGGCCGCGATCACCGTGAAGGTGGCGAGGATCGTCGGGTTTCCGACCTCGTCGGTCGCGAAGATCGCCGCCTTCTCCGGCGTCGTCCACTTGAGCTGGAAGTGGCGATGGATGTTCTCGACGACGACGATCGCGTCGTCCACGAGGATCCCGATGGCGAAGATCAGCGCGAAAAGGGTGACCCGGTTCAGGGTGTAGCCCAGGAGCGTGCTCGCGAAGAGGGTGAGCGCCAAGGTCACGGGCACCGCCACAAGGACGACGACGGCTTCCCGCCTGCCGAGTGCGAAGAGCATGAGCAGGACCACGGCCCCGGTAGCGATCAGAACGTGCAGGATGAGCTCGTTCGACTTCTCGCCCGCCGTCTCGCCGTAGTCGCGGGTGACGGCGACCTCGACCCCCGTCGGGATGAAGCTGCCCCGCATTCGATCGAGCTTCGCCTCGATCTGCTTTGCGAGGGAGACCGCGTTCGATCCTTTCTTCTTCGAGATCGCGAGGGTGACCGCGGAGAGATCGGCGATCCCCTCCTCGATTCCCTTATCGGCTGCCAAGGGCCCCGCCCCGAAGAGGACGTAGTTCACCCGCTCCGCCGCGCCGTCGCGGACCTCGGCCACTTCCCTCAGGTGGATCGGTCTTCCATCGCGCACGCCCACGACCACCCGGCCGACATCGTCCGCCGTGCGGAGGAAACCGCCCGCGGAGAGAGAGATCTCCCGGTTCGCCTCGGAAATCGATCCGACGGGAAGGTTCCAGTTCGCCTGGCGCAGGCTCTGGGCGATCGCGAGGGCGCTCGTCCCGTACCCGCGCAGCCGCTCGGGGTCGAGAGTCACGACCATCTGCCGCGGCTCGCCGCCGATCACGGTCGCCTCGGAGATATTCGGGATCTTCTTGATCTCGAGAGCCGCCTCCTCGGCGACCTTGCGCAGCTCATGGCTCCCGTAGCGCTCGCTGTAAAATGTGAGCGCCACGATCGGCACATCGTCGATCGACTTCGGCTTCACCAGGGGAGGGCCTGCCCCGGGCGGGATCCGGTCGGCGTTCGCCATGAGCTTCGTGTAGAGCTTGACGAGGCTCTCTTCCGTGTTCTGTCCGACCTTGAACTGGACGATCGCCATCCCGAAGCTTGGGCTCGAGGTCGTGTAGACATAGTCGATCCCGGGGATCTCCCAGACCAGCTTCTCCAGAGGCATGCTGACGCGCTCCTCGACCTCCTTTGCCGTGGCGCCGGGGAAGGGCACGAGGACATCGATCATCGGCACCTGGATCTGCGGCTCTTCCTCTCGAGGGGTGATCAGAACCGCGAAGACCCCGAGCGCGAGCGAAAAGACGACGAGAAGCGGGGTGAGCTTGTTATTGATGAAGGCCTGCGCGACTCGGCCCGATGCGCCGAGCGACTTTCGGACATTGCGAAGCGCCAAAGCTCCGCGGTCGATCGGCTGGGTCATGGACGCACCTCGAGGGGCTGACCGACCCGCAAATCCGCCGGCGGGTCGAGGACGAGCCGATCCCCGTCTGAGAGCCCGCTCAGGATCTCGACCCGCTCGTCATGCAGCGGACGCGCGGTCACCAGGCGGAAGCCGGCGCGATCGCCCTCGGCGACAAAGACGCCCGTCAGGCCCCCCCGCGCGAGGACGGACCCGGCAGGGATGCGGATCGCGCGCTTCGCGCCCGAGGGGATCATCGCCTGCCCGTAGAGACCGGAGCGAAGCGCAGGATTCTCCGGCAACTCGACCTTGACGAGGAACGATCGCGTCATCGGATCCGCGGCGGGCACGACCTCCGTGACCTTCCCCGTGAATCCCTGCTCGCCGAGCGACGGGATCTGGACACGAACGGAATCGCCCGCCCTGACAGCGCCATGCGCCGTCTCAGGCAGCGAGACATCGATGCGGAGCCGTGCGCCATCCTCCACCTTCATGAGAGGCCGCCCCGGAGCGGCCATGTCGCCCACTTCGCAGAGCCGATCGACCACCCGGCCGTCGAAGGGAGCGGGGATCTCCGCGTAGGAGCGGAACGAGCTCGCCGTCTCCACGGCTCCCTCAGCCTGAGCCACAGCCCCCATCGCGGTCTCGTACTGATAGCGGGCCTGGTCGAGCTCGAGCGGCGAGGCGGCCTTCTTCTCGAAGAGCTGCTCGAACCGGCGGAGATTCGTCTCCGCGATGGACGCGGCAGCCCTTGCCTGGGCGAGCGCCCCCTTCGCGGAACCGATCTGCCCCTCGACGTCGCGGCTGTCGACGATGATCAGCACCTCGCCCTTTCGAACCGTCTCGCCCGCTTGCTTCCGGATCTGGACGACCGTGCCCATCACCTTGGAGGCGACCGTCGCTTCCCGGACGCTTCGGATCGATCCGACCGCCTCGATCCACTGCGGTTCCTCGGTCGATTCGACCGCCACGGCACGCACCGCGGCTGCGGGAGGCTCCGGCGGATGAGAGGCATGCCCTCCGCAGCCGGTCACGGCGGTCCCGGTCACGGCGATCCCTGCAATGATTAGCCCTGCGGTCAGCAGTTGGCCGATGCGTCGCTGCTTCATCTATACCTCCGGTACGGGCGCGAGCCCGATGGCGAAGTTGAGAGCTCGAATCGAACGGTCGAGGTCGAAGCGCGCGTTCAGCTCGCGCGCTCGGGCCTCGTTCAGCATCGTTTCGGCATCCAGTAGATCGGTGACCCGGGCGACGCCCTGCCCGAATCGCTCCTCGAGGATCGCCATCGCCCGCTCCGCGCGAGCGACCGCCTCGGAGGCGACATGCAGACGCGCCCGCGCCTCGTCCACTCCCTGCCAGGCCTCCAGCACCTCGAACTCGACTTGCTGCCCGTAGGCGCGCTTCGACTCCTCGGCCGCGGACCGCTCGCTCTTTGCACGGGAGACGCGCGCCTGGGTCTGTCCCCAGTTCCAGACGTTCCAGCGCGCCATCGCCATCAGCGTCGTGCTCGTGCCGTGATCGCCGAAGATCTTCTCGTCATTCAGGGCGTACTTGGCGCCGATCGCGATCTCGGGCAGGTACTCGCCGAAGGCGCGGCGGATCCCGAGGCGGGCCGCATCGACCTTTTCGGAGACGGCCGCAAGGTCGCGCCGCTTCGCCCTGGCGGTCACGATCGCCTCCTCGAGACCCGTCACCTGGGGATCCGACGCCGGCGGCTCGGGCTCCAGGTCGAAGGCGCGGCCCAGATCGACCCCCATGACGCGGTTCAGGCCCGCTCGCGCGAGGGTGGCGTTGTTCTCGGCCGTGATCTTGCCCTCCTCCATCTTCGCGAGCTGCACGCGGGCCTGGAGCAGATCGCTCTCCACAATCATTCCCGCATCGAAGTAGGCTTGGGCCTGCTCGACGTGGCGGGTCGTCGTCTCGAGGGCCACGTCGGCCAGCTCGACGAACCGCTCGGCCAGAAGCACACCCGTGTAGGCCTCGGCGACGTGAAGGTCGACCGCCGACTGCGTGTGGGCGGCGATCTCCTCGGCGGCCTTCGCCATGCGCGAGGCCTGCCCGATCCCCGCTCCGAGCCTGCCGCCCGTGAAGACCGGCATCGTCGCCTGGAACTCGGTCGAGTAGTTCGTGATCTCGTCGGGGTCGTTCGGGTCGCTCATGGTGAATGCGGGGAAAGAGAACCGCTCCTGCTGGAGTTGCAGGCCGAAGGCATCCATCGGCGAGTCCGTCCTCACGGCGAGCTGCCGGATCTCGACCGAGGGGAGCCGGGTGAGCCAAGCCTCTCTCTTCGCATGTTTCGCCGCGTCGCGGTTCGCGCGCGCTTCGAGCAGCATCGGGCTGCGCTCGCGCGCGAGCAGGACGGCATCCTCCAGGCGGAGAACCTCGCTCGCCGAGGCCGGGCCGGGGAATCCCGTCGCCGCAGCCAGGAGGAGGAGAATCCCCAAGCTCGTCGCATCTCTCATGAGCACCTCCACAGCCGGCTTCCGTCCAGGCGGGCGACGCGCCGGCGCCACGATCCGCACTGGCCCGAGTTTCCTTTGATTCTGCGCTTGCCGGTATGCATATATTGGAATATAATGATTCTATGATCAGAAGTCAACCCCGAAAGGACTCGCCATGAGAATCACGTCCGATCCGCTGGGAGAGAAGACCGTCGAGATGGTCGCCGGCCGCTTCCGGGTCCTCGGCGACCCCCTGCGCCTACGCCTTCTCGGCATGATCTCCGAGCGGGAGATGTCGGTGGGTGAGATCGTCGAGGCGGCCCGTCTTCCGCAGGCCAGCGTCTCGAAGCAGCTTCAGATTCTTCTCAAGGCGGCCCTGGTCTCGCGGCGCAAGGAGGGGCATTTCGTCTACTACAGCCTCGCGGACCCGAGCGTCATGCGTCTCTGCGACGTCGTCTGCGGGAGCCTGGCGGCGCAGCTCCAGAAGGACCTGGCGGCCTTGAAAGCGATCTCGCCGCCCGCGAAGCGACCCTCTCGCAGGCGCGGCAATTAGCGTCCGGGCAGCCTCGCTGCACCGAGGTCTACCACGCGTAGGCTTCGGGCGCCTCGCCCCCTTGGCCGGGCCAGATCTCGTCGAGGCGCTTGATTCCCGCCTCGTTCAAGCGAAGCTCGAGGGCGCGCCCGGAATCCTCAAGCTGCTTTAGAGTTCGGGGCCCGATGATCGGGGCCGTGACAGCGGGATTGCCGAGAAGCCAGGCCAGCGCGACATCGGCCGGCTTCTCGCCGATCTCCCCGCAGAACGACTCGTACGCCTCGACCTGAGGCCGCGCCCTCTCCAGCTTCTTCATGAGGGCCTCTGTCGCCCTGCGGCCCTGCTCCACATTCGCGAGCGCGCCACCCAGAAGGCCCCCCGACAGGGGACTCCACGGAATGATCCCAATGCCATGGGCGCGGCAGGATGGGATCACCTCGAGCTCGATCGCGCGATCCTTCAGGCTGTAGAGGCTCTGCTCCGAGACCAAGCCCATGAGGTGCCTCGACGTCGCGGTCGCCTGGGCTTGCGCGATCTGCCAGCCGGCGAAGTTCGAGCTGCCGACATAGAGGACCTTGCCCTCCCGCACGAGTCGATCGAAGGCCTGCCAGATCTCTTCCCAGGGCGTTTCGCGATCGATGTGGTGCATCTGGTAGAGGTCGATCCGGTCGGTCTGGAGACGCCGGAGGCTCTCTTCGCATGCGCGCCGGATGTGATAGGCGGAAAGACGCCGGTCGTTCACCCCCTCCCCCATCTTCCCATAGACCTTGGTGGCGAGGACGACGCGATCCCGGCGCCCCCCGCCCTGGGCAAACCAGCGCCCGAGGATCGACTCTGTCCACCCCTCCCCCACTTTCCACCCATACACGTTGGCGGTGTCGAAGAAGTTGATCCCGAGCTCGCACGCGCGGTCCATGATCGCGAAGCTCTCTGGCTCCGTCGTGAACGGACCGAAGTTCATCGTGCCCAGACAGAGACGGCTCACTTTCAGGCCGGAGCGCCCGAGGCGGGTGTAATCCATCGACCTGCATTCCTTTCCGTGGGAAGGCGTTGTTCTCGATGAGCGGCGGGCCGCTCAGATGACGAAGCGGCCCTCGTGGATGATCCGCTCCTCGCGGCCGTCGCGGGCGACGCCCGCGACCGACACCTCGGATCCGCCGATCATGAAATCGAGGTGCACAAGCGAGACGTTGCAGCCCTTCTCGCGAAGCTGCTCTTTCGTGAGGGCCGTCCCTCCCTCCAGGCACTTCGCGTAGCCGTTGCCTAGCGCGATGTGGCAGGTCGCGTTCTCGTCGAAGAGGATATTGTGGAAAATGCGGCCACTCGAGTAGATCGGCGAGTCGGTGCCGACGAGGGCGACCTCGCCGAGGTAGCGCCCCGCCTCCTCGAGTCCCAGGAACTGCTCGAGCACCGAGGCGTTGCTCTCGGCGCCCGCCTCGACGACCCGGCCTTCCTCGAACCGGAACCAGACCCCATCAACATTCGCGCCCATCACCTCGACGGGACGCGTGCATCGGACCTTTCCATCCACGCGCCTGAGATCGGGCGCGCTGAAGATCTCCTCGGTGGGGATGTTCGCGAAGAAGCGCCGGCCGTCTTTCGCGAGGCCGCTGCCGCCGAGAAAGAGACGGTCAGGCGCCAGACCGATCGTGAGATCGGTCCCGGGTCCCGTGAATCGTAGCCGGTCATAGCGGATGGAGTTCATGTGCTCGGCGCGCCTCTTGAGCTCGGAATCATGAGCGAGCCACGCCGCGGCGGGGTCGTCGCGGTCGAGTCGCAGGATGGGAGTCAGCTCCTCCCAGATCCTGCGCTCCCAATCCACGTCGCTGCCCAGGACCTTCACGGCCCATCGGCGCGTGGGGTAGAGACAGACGTTCCACGAGATCGCATTCGCCGAGACGGCGGTGAAGTACTCCTGCGCGGCGAGCGATACCGCCTTCCTTGCCCTGCCCAGACGGACCGCGTCCGCCCCTTCGAAGACGTCGGGGTCCTCCGGACCCACCAGCGAGATCGCCGCCCAGTTCTCGTCGACGTAGGCATTGAATGTCGGCTGCACGAAAGAGGGGACGTAATCGAGGGAATCCTCCCGCGCCGAGTCCAGCCGGACCCGATCCACCGCAGGATCGGAATACTGCGCGTGGACGTAGCGCGCCCCGAGCTCGTAGGCCCTCCGGGCGAGCGCCACGGCGAACGCCCGCTGGCCGGCCTCCGTGCGGATGACGACCGACTGCCCCTCTTGAACCGCCACGCCACAGCGCACGATCACATCGGCGTACCTCGACCGGATCTCGGGATTCATCGAACCTCCCTAGAAGAGGAACCCGACCGAGCGGTCGACGAGATCCGCGAGCGGTCCCCAGAAGATGCCGAGCAGCAGCGTCGGGGCGGCCAGAACGACCAGCAGCGCCGAGTGCGATGGCGCGACCTGGATCGGGGCCGCGTCCTTCCCGTCGACGGTCCGGACGAGGTACATCGCCTTGAGAATCCGGGCGTAGTAATAGAGAGAGATGACGCTGTTGACGATCCCGACAATCGCGAGCCAGTAGATCTTCGCTTCGATCACCGCGGCGAACAGGAAGAACTTCCCCACGAATCCCGCGAAGGGCGGCAGACCCGTCAGCGAGAACAGGAAGATCGCCATCGTCACGCCGAGGAGCGGCGCGCGCGCGCCGATACCCCGGTAGTCATCCAGGTTCTCCTCGTTGTCGATCCGCTCGCGCATCGCGATGACCACAAAGAAGGCCCCGAGGTTCATGAAAAGGTAAACCCCAAGGTAGAAGAGGACGCCGAAGAGCCCTTTCTCGCTGAGGCCGCCCGTCGTTCGGTCGAAGCTGGCGATCCCCATGAGGATGTATCCGGCGTGGGCGATGGAGGAATATGCAAGCAGTCGCTTCAGGTTCGTCTGCTGAATCGCGATGAGGTTGCCCAAGGTCATGGTCAGGGCGGAGATGACCGCGATCATCGCCGGCCAATCGATCGCGCCCAGGACCGCGCCGCTGTTCGAGGCGAAGATGTGGTAGGTGAACCGCGAGAGCATCGCGAATCCAGCGGCCTTGGGTGCCACGGAGAGGAAGGCGGTCAGCGGCGTCGCGGCCCCTTCATAGACGTCCGGGCACCAGAAGTGGAAGGGAACGGCGGCGATCTTGTAACCGATTCCGGCCATCACGAGCATGCTCGCCAGCAGGATCGCGGCTTCCGCGCCCGGCTGCTGCGCGAGGCCCGCTCCCACTCGGAGGAGATTGAGCTCCCCGGTGAGGCCGTAGAGGATCGACAGGCCGAATACCATGGCGCCCGAGGAGACCGATCCGTAGAGGACGTACTTCAGCCCCGCCTCCGAAGCGCGGCGGTCCTCCTTGACGTAGCCCACGAGAACGTAGGAGACATAGCTCACCATCTCGAGGGAGAGGTACATCATCAGGAGATTCGTGCTGATCGCCATGAGGAACATCCCGGTCACCACCACGAGGAGGAGGGCGTAGAACTCCCCCATCCGCCTGAGACCATAGTCCCGGGAGCGCAGCACAATGACGACCACGAGAAGCGTGGCGACGAGAAAGAGCAGCTTGAAGAAACTTCCGAGCGGATCGAAGGCGACGGCCCCCTGGAACAGGAGAAGTCCCCTGGCCCCCTCCGGAAGCGCGACACCCATCGCCGAGACCGTCGCCGCGAGAGCGCCCAGGAGCCCCGCGACGGCGACCCACGCGGCCGCCCGCGACCTCCCCGTCCGATCCATCAGGTCCACCGCGATCGCCACCGAGAAGGCGACGACCAGCAGGATCTCCGGCACGAAGTAGCGAACGCTCGGAATCGTATCGAGCACGAGGTAGCCGCTCAGGCGCTCCAGCATCGCCTCCTCCTAGAGCCGCGTCGCCATCCCGGTGACCCACTCGAGGGACCGGTGCATCAAGTCGAGCACCGGCATCGGGTAGACACCGAGGACGATCACGATGATCGCGAGCGGGACCAGGGTGAAGAGCTCCCTGCCGCTCAGGTCGGGCAGGGTCTTGTACTTCTCGTTCAGGCTTCCCAGGAACATCCGCTGGATGGTCCAGAGCCAGTAGGCTGCGGTGATCACCATCCCCGCGGCCGCGATGATCACGAGGGTCTTGAAGACCGGATAGGCCCCGAGGAACACAAGCACCTCGCTGATGAATCCGGAGAGGCCGGGAAGTCCGAGGGAGGCGAAGAAGGCGACCATGACGATGCCCGTGTAGATCGGCATCTGGTTGGCGAGACCGCCGAATCCCTCGATGTCACGATGGTGAGCCCGGTCGTAGATCACGCCGACCAGGAGGAAGAGCATCGCTGTGGTGGTGCCGTGGTTGAACATCTGGAAGAGCGCGCCGTTCATCCCCGCCGGCGTGAGGGCGGCCATCCCCAGCAAGCAGTAACCCATGTGGCTGATCGATGAGTACGCGACGAGCTTCTTCAAGTCCTTCTGCGCCATCGCGCAGAAGGCGCCATAGAGGATGTTGACGACCCCCAGGAGCGCCAGGGCGCCGGCAAACCATGCCGTTCCCTGCGGGAGGATCGGATAGCTGACCCGGAAGATCCCGTAGGTTCCCATCTTCAGCAACACTCCCGCGAGGATCACCGAGATCGCCGTCGGCGCCTCCACGTGGGCATCGGGGAGCCATGTGTGGAATGGGAAGACGGGCACCTTGATGGCGAAGGCGATGAAGAGTCCCAGGAAGACGACCATCTGGAAGCTGCGGCCATAGGTCGAGACATCGCTCCAGAGCGCCGTCATGTCGAAGGTGTGGGGATCGTGCCGGAAGTAGAGGGCCAGCATGCAAAGGAGCATCAGGACGCTCCCCACGAGGGTGTAGAGGAAGAACTTGATCGCCGCGTACTCCCTCCGGGGACCGCCCCAGATGCCGATCAGGAAGTACATCGGCAGGAGCATCACCTCCCAGAAGACGAAGAACAGGAAGAAGTCGAGGGCGCAGAAGACCCCAAGCATCCCGGTCTCGAGGAGGAGGAAGAGGGCGAAGTAACCCTTCACCATCCTGTTGATCCCCCACGAGGCGAACATGCAGATGAAGGAGAGCAGCGCGGTCAGGATCACCATGGTGACGCTGATCCCGTCGATCCCCATGAAGTACTGAATGTTGAAGCGCGGGATCCAGTCGACTTGCGTGACGAACTGCATCGCGGTCGTCGTCCGGTCGAACGCTCCGTACAGCCAGATCGAGAGGACCAGCGGGACCGCGGAGGCCGCCGCCGCGGTCCACCGGATCAGGTTCGGCCGCTCCTTGGGCAGGCAGAGTATGACCGCCGCCCCGATCAGCGGGAAGAAAGTGATCCAGGAAAGCACGTTTGAGGTCATCGTCCCCCTCCACCGCTCGCGCCCCATTCGCGACGCATCAGAAGCCCCGAATCAGCCGCACGACCAGGATGACCAGGGCCACGGCTGCGAATCCCAAGAGGTAGTTCTGGATCTTGCCGGTCTGTATCTTGCGAAGCTGCCGCCCTCCCGCCACGAACGCTGTGGCGACTCCGTTCACCATTCCGTCGATGACGACGTTGTCGAAGACGCCGACGATCCACGAGGTGAGTCGCGTCAGGCTCCCCGAACCGTTGACCAGTCCGTCGATCACGGCCCCATCGAACCATCTGAAGGCCCGCGAGAGACCGAGGACCGGACGGATCAGGGCCGCGTGGTAGAGCTCATCGAAGTAGTACTTCCGCGAAAGCAGCGTGTGGATCGGCCGCAGACGCTCCATGGCCCGCTGCGGTGAGAATCGCCGCCGCCCATAGAATGCCCAGGCGAGCAGGATGCCCAGGCCCGCCACGATGATCGAGGAGATCATGGCGATCGTATGCGCCTGATGCGCCCGGTGGACGTCGTGTCCCGCGCCGTGCGCCGGGCTCGCGGCCGCGTGGCCCGTCGCATCGAGGCCGGCGGCGGCGGGAGTCGCATGAACCGGGGCTGTCTCCTCCCCCGCCATGCGCGCGGTTTGATAGACGGCGATCTCCGGCTTCACATTGAGCTTCTGGAACCAGCCCCCCCATCCCGACCCGATCGAGAGGGCCGCCAGGACGACCAGCGGTATCGTCATGACCCTCGGCGACTCATGGGCATGCTCGAACTTGTGCGCGTCCCTGGGCTTGCCCAGGAAGGTCAGGAAGACGACGCGGAACATGTAGAAGGCGGTCACTCCGGCCGTGATGAGGAGCAGGATGAAGATGATCATGTGCGCGGGCCGCTCCATCCCGAACTCGAGAGCCGAGGCCAGAATCGCGTCCTTGCTGAAGAATCCGGAGAAGAGCGGCACGCCCGAGATGGCAAGAGTCGCGGCGAGGAAGGTCAAGAAGGTGGTCGGCATCTTCTTCCTGAGCCCGCCCATCTCCGGCATCTCCTGAGTGCTCAACGCGTGGATCACGCTGCCGCTGCCGAGGAAGAGCAGGGCCTTGAAGTAGGCGTGCGTCATCAGGTGGAAGAGGCCTGCCGTGTACCCCCCCACGCCCAGGGCGCAGATCATGTAGCCGAGCTGGGAGATCGTGGAGTAGGCAAGGGCCTTCTTGATGTCGGTTTGCACGATCGCGATCGAGGCTGCGATCACCGCGGTCGTGAGCCCGATGTAGGCGATGAAGAGCATCGCATCGGGCGAGAAGAGCAGGAAGAGCCGCCCGACCATGTAGACTCCGGCGGCGACCATCGTCGCGGCATGGATCAAGGCGCTGACCGGCGTCGGGCCCTCCATCGCATCGGGCAGCCACACGTGCAGCGGGAACTGCGCGCTCTTGCCGATGGCGCCGAAGAAGATCCCGATTCCGGCCGCCGTGAGCAGGCTCCCCGAGAGCGTACCGTCGGCGACGGCGCGGAAGACGTCGTCGTACCGGAAGCTCCCGATCTTCGCGAAGATGATCATGATCCCGATGAGCATCCCCACGTCTCCGATTCGCGTGGTGATGAAGGCCTTCATCGCCGCGTCCGAGGCGGACTTCTTCTCGTACCAGTGGCCGATCAGGAGGTAGGAGCACAAGCCGACCAGCTCCCAGAAGATGTAGAGGGCGAGCAGGTTGTCGCAGAGAACCAGCCCGAGCATCGAGAAGCTGAAGAGCCCGAGATAGCCGAAGTAGCGCCCATAGCGCGCATCCCCGTGCATGTACCCGATCGAGAAGAGATGAACCAGGAAGCTCACGATTCCGACCACCATGAGCATCACGGCGGTCAGGTTGTCGAAGAGGATGCCCATGGAGGCTCGAAACGTCCCCACCTCGATCCACCGCCAAGAAAAGACCTCGCGCATCCCCGGATCATTGATCGAGATCGATCTCACGAACGCGACCACGGCTAGCGCCAGCGAAACGCCGATCGCTCCCGTCGAGAGCCAGTCGCCCTTGCGCGGTAGGAATCTCCCGAGGAAGACCTGGATCGCGAACGCCGCGAGCGGCATCAGGAGGATCAGGACAAGCGTCGTCAACATCCCCTCGCCCCCCCCTAACCCCTCATCATGTCGACTTCGTCGACATCGATGGAGTTGACCCGCTTGTAGAGGTTCAGAACGATCGCCAGGGCGATCGCCGCTTCAGCGGCAGCCATGATGATCACGAAGAGGGCGAAGACCTGCCCCGAGATCGCGGTCGTGGTGTAACGGGAGAAGGCGATGAGGTTCAGGTTGGCGGAGTTCAGGATGAGCTCGATTCCCATGAGAATGGTCACGGCGTTCCTGCGGGTCAGAACGCAGTAGAGCCCCAGGCAGAAGAGGAACGCGGCGATCGTAAGGTAGTGCTGGAGTTGGATCATCGGCGGGCCTCGCTTCTCGCCATCATCGCCGCCGCAACGAGGACGGCGAAGAGCAGGATCGAGATGACTTCGAACGGCAGCAGAAAGTCGGTCATCAAGTGCGTGCCGATCGCAGGCGGGGTCGGATGGATCGGGGGTCGATCGACGATCGGCCAAGGCGTCTTGTAGATCACGAAGAGCAGCGCTCCGAGCAGGACCAGGCAGATCGCAGCCGCCGGCCCCCTCTGGAAGCTCGGGCCCTTCAAGTCGACCGATGAGATCTTCTGGGTGAGCATCACGCCGAAGAGGAGGAGCACGAGGATCCCCCCGACGTAGATCATCACCTGGGACGCGGCCAGAAAGTCGGCGTGCAGCAGTGCGTAGAGCCCCGCGACGCCGAAGAACGCGAACAGCAGCGCGAAGATACTATGGATGATCTTTCGGGCGAAGGCGACGACCGCGGCGGCGGCGACGCTCAACACGCCGAATGCCAGGAACACCCCGAGTCGAATCTCCTCCGACACCAGCCCCCCCCCAATTCTCCGACCCCCGAACGGGCCGGCTACTCCGCGGCCGCGGGCGTCTCCTTCTCGGCCATCTTCTTTGCGACGATCTGCTTGTCGCGCTCCAGCGCAAACTCGAGGTACATCTCGCGCTTGCCCTCGACAGCAAGCTCATACTCCTTCGTGACGGTCAAACACTCCGTCGGGCAGGGCTCCGTGCAGAGCCCGCAGATCATGCAGAGCGACATGTCGATGTCGAACTTCGGGATCCACTGGGTGATCTTCGTCCCATCGGAGGTGACGCCGTAATCCTCCTTGTCGCGTTTGCTGATCTCTATGTGGATGCAGTTGACCGGGCAGGCCCGGGCGCACGCGAGACAGCCGATGCAGTCCTCGATTCGATTGTGCAGGATCCCGCGGTACCGTTCGGGCAGATGCGCGCGCTCATCGGGATACTCGAGGGTCACCGGGCGCGTGAACGCGTTGCGGCCGGTGACTCGCATCCCGATCAGGGTGGTGATGACCGCCCGCCAGATGTTCGAGACGTATTGTGCCACTGCGCTCATGAGTCCACCTTCCGGGCTACTTTACGGGGAACTTCCACATCTGAACCCCGAGCCCGATCAGCATCACCAGGGAGATCGGGATCAGGTACTTCCAACAGACCGCCATCAATTGATCGACACGCAGGCGCGGAAGCGTCCAGCGCAACCACATGATGACGATGACGAGACCGAAGGCTTTCACGAGGAACCAGACGGGGCCGGGCAGCAGTTGCCAGGGCAAGGGCGAGGTCCACGCGCCGAGAAACATCACGCTTGCGATCGCCGAGACCACGAAGAGATTCGCGAACTCCGCCAGGAAGAAGAAGGCGAACTTCATCCCGCTGTACTCGGTGCTGTAGCCCGCGACAAGCTCCGACTCCGCCTCCGGCAGGTCGAACGGCGTGCGGTTGATCTCCGCCAGGGCCGCGGTGAAGTAGATGAAGCCGGCCACGAAGAGGAAGGGTGAGCGGAAGAGGTTCCACCGCCAGAACCCGCCCTCCTGGAAGCGTCCGATCTCGCTCATGTTGAGGGATCCGACAATCATCACCACGCCGATCAACGAGAGCGCGACCGGGATCTCATAGGAGATGATCTGGCTCGCCGCGCGCATGCCGCCGTAGAGGCTCCACTTGTTGTTCGACGACCAACCGCCCATGAGGAAGCCGATCACGGCCATCCCCGAGACGGCCAGGATGAAGAAGATTCCGACGTCGAGATCCGCCACGATCAGTCCGTCGCCGAATGGAATGGCGACCAGGGTGAGCATCGATGCCATGAAAGTGATCACCGGAGCGATGTTGAAGAGGATCCGGTCGGCGCTCGTGGGAACCAGATCCTCCTTCATGAGGAGCTTCACCGCATCGGCGAGGGTCTGGGCCCAGCCGAACTTGCCGCCGGTATAGACCGGACCGTAGCGGCTCTGGATGCGCGCCGAGACCTTGCGCTCGAGCCAGACGAACGCAAGCGCGCAGATCGCCATGAAACCGACGGCGCAGAGGCCGAAGAACACCATCGCGAGAAAGTAACTCACCTCCGGCGGCATTCCCCGCAGAGCCGCCGATCCTCGGATCAGCCCGTCGACCCACTCCTTCACCTGCCACCCCTCCCTGACGGAAAGATCAACGATCAATCTCTCCGAGGACGATGTCGAGGGAACCGACGATCGCCACCAGATCGGCCAGCATCACACCCCGGCTGATCGCCGGGACGATCGCGAGGTTCGTGAAGCACGGCGAGCGGACCTTCAATCGGTAGAGGTTCGGTTTGCCGTCGCTCACGAGGTAGTAGCCCAACTCCCCGCGCGGATTCTCCACCCGGACGTAGACCTCGCCCTTCGGGGGCTTGATCATCTTCGGCGTCTTGGGGCTGATATACTCGCCTTCCGGGATCTGCGCGAGGCACTGCCGGATGATCTTGACCGACTCGGCCATCTCCCACATCCGGACCATGTAGCGGTCCCAGCAGTCCCCGACCTCGCCCTTGAGCCCCTTGCCCGTGGGTATATTGAACTCGAATCGGTCGTAGATGGAATACGGCTCGTCCTTGCGGAGGTCCCATTTCATTCCGCTCGCCCGCAGGGGAGGGCCCGTGATCCCGTAGTTGACCGCCATCTCCAGCGGGATCACCCCGACGCCGGCGGTTCGCTCGATGAAGATCTTGTTGTAGGAAAGAAGTCTGTCGTAATCCTTCAGCTTCGGCTCGAAGTAGTCGAGGAACTCACGGATCTTCGTGAGCATCTCGGGGGTCAGATCGCCGCTGAGCCCTCCGATACGGTAATAGTTGCAGGTCAACCGCGCCCCGCAGCACATCTCGAAGATGTCGAGAATATACTCGCGGTCCCGAAACCCCCAGACCAAGGGCGTGACTGCGCCGAGGTCGTTCGCATACGTGCCGAAAGCGACCAGGTGGCTCGAGATCCGACCCAGCTCGGCGATAATCACCCGGATGTACTCCGCCCGCTCCGGAATCTCGAGCCCGAGGAGCTTCTCCACGGTCATCACGTAGCCGTGGTTGTTGTTCATTGCGGCGAGGTAGTCCATCCGATCGGTGTAGGGAATCACGCCCGTATAGCCGACCTTCTCCGAGTGCTTCTCGAAACAGCGATGGAGGTAGCCGATGAAGGGGCGCACGTCCATGACGACCTCGCCGTCGGTCGTGACCTCCAGGCGCAGCACGCCGTGCGTCGAGGGATGCTGCGGACCCATATTGATGATCATCTCCTCGGTGCGGAGATCGGTGGACTTCTGATTCGTGTCGATCGGCATCCTGTCCGCCTCGTCGCCCGTCAGGGCTTGTTCGTCACTCCCCGATACGATTCGGGATAGACATAGTCCTTGCGCAACGGGTGGCCTTCCCAGTCGAATGGCAAGAGGATCCGGCGCAGGTCGGGGTGCCCGTCGAAGACGACCCCGAACATGTCGTAGCACTCACGCTCGTGCCAGTCGGCCATCCTCCAGACCGATTCCACCGAGAAGATCCTCGGATCGTTTCGGTCCAGGAGGGCCTTGAGCGTGAGCCTCCGTCCGTGGGTCTGCGAGTAGAGGTTGTAGACGACCGCGATCGACTCCGGAGGGTAGTCGACGCCGCTCAGGCACATGAGCCACTCGAACGACATCTCGGGATCGTCGCGGAGGAACTTGGCGACGTCGAGGATTCGGCCCGGATCGATGACGAGGAACGGATCGCCCGCATGGGCGGTTTCCACGGACTTGACGACCTCAGGGAACCGCGCGTTCAGCTTGCCCGCAATCGCCTCCAGGTCCACCTATGCCTCCACTGTTCGGGGCGCCGCGTCCCGCGGCCGTGCGATCGTCCGCTTCTTGATGATCCGGTTCTGCAGATGGATCAGGGCATCCATGAGGGCCTCGGGGCGCGGCGGGCAGCCGGTGACATAGACATCCACGGGAACGACCTTGTCGACGCCCTTCAAGACCGAATAGCCATGCTCCCAGTACGGTCCGCCCGCATTGGAGCAAGACCCCATGGAGATCACCCACTTCGGCTCGGGCATCTGGTCGTAGAGGAGCTTCAGGCGCGAAGCCATCTGATGCGTCACGGTCCCGGCGACGATCATCAGGTCGCTCTGCCGCGGAGTCGCCCGGAACACCCCGCTGCCCAGTCGGTCGATGTCATAGCGGGACATCCCTGTGCACATCATCTCGATAGCGCAGCAGGCAAGCCCAAAGGTGACCGGCCACACGCTGGATCGCCTGGCCCAGTTGATCACCGTGTCGAGACTCGTGACCAGGATTCCGTCCTCGAAGTGGTTCTCGATCGGGCTCATCGGCGTCCTCCGGCGGCCGTCACGCTTTCATGTCTCGGGAGCGGTGCTTCGACCTCTCTGCGCTCGACCTGGGGCCTTACCCACTCGAGATCGCCCTTCTTCCAGACATAGACGAGCGCCTCGATCAATCCCACCAGGAAGACGAGCAGGTAGACGAAGGCGATCAGGCCCATCTCTTTGTAGATCGTCGCCCATGGATAGAGGAGGACCACCTCGACGTCGAAGACGACGAAGATCAGCGCGACGACGTAGAAGCGGATGTTGAACTTGATCCAAGGGCTTCCGATCGGGCGCTCGCCGCACTCATAGATCGAGGATTTCTCTGCCCCCGGAGCGAATGGCCGGACGATCCTCGAGAGGAGGAGCGTGAACGCGGCGAATCCGACTCCGATCAACAGAAAGACCAAGACGGTGGCGAAGTGGAACTCCACAATCCCCTCCTGGCTTGTGACAGCCGGCGCGATCACGACGAAGCTAAGCGGACGGCCCGAGGGTGTCAACCACGCTCGCGCCCATGTTGCAGTCGATCCCGAGGTCCGCTACCGTTCACGAACGGTATGAGAGAGGCGGCGCCCCATACGGTCCGACAGCGGGACCGACTCGACCATCCCGCTCAACTGGACGGGCGCCTGCCCCTCAGGATCGTGCTTGACAACCTCCGTTCCGCCTTCAACGTCGGTTCGATCTTTCGTACTGCGGAGGGCGCAGGCGTCGAGTGGATTCATCTTTGCGGGATCACCCCCTACCCCCCCCACCCAAAGCTCGAGAAAACCGCCCGCGGCGCAACTTCCCTCGTCCCGTGGTCCCATCATGTCGACACGATGGAGGCCATTCGCTCCCTGAGGGATCGAAACTATGTGCTTGCGGCCTTGGAGCTAACGGACCAATCCGTAGATTACAGCGGCCTCACCTACCCCCGCCCCGTTGCCTTCATCCTAGGACACGAAGTGGCCGGAGTCACGCGTCCAGTGCTGGAGGCGGCGGACTGGGTGATCGAGATCCCCCTCCGCGGGTACAAGAACTCACTGAATGTCGCCACCACCGCCGGGATTCTCCTCTTCGAGGTCCTGCGTCAGTGGGGCTCCCCAGTGGGGCGAGTCCACCGGAACGAAACCTCCTCATAGAGAATCGGCTCGACAGCCGGAGATGGCGGCGCGACCACGTCGGCCAGCAGCATGGTGACGTTGTCGGGCGCGCCGCCGGAAAGCGTCTCCTCGACTGCCAGGAAGACCGCCCTCTCCACCGCCTGCTCGGCCAGGATCTCGGCCAGTCTCCCCATTCCCAGGACCTTGCCCAGCCCGTCGGAGCAGAGCAGCAGGCGGTCGCCCGCCCGAAGATCCAAGGGCCTCGAGAAGATGTCGGGCTCCAGCGGGGCGCCAGGGCCGAGGTAGCGATGCAACCAGGCCCCGTCAGGCTCTCGCTCCGCCTGCTCCGGGGTGATCTCTCCCCGCTCCACCCGATCCCACGCCGCACTGTGATCCCTGGTGAGGAGCGCGACCTCCCCGTCGCGAGTCCAGAAGAGGCGGGTATCGCCCAGATGCCCGACCCAAGCCCCGTCCGGGCGCACGAGGGCAAGCGTCAGAGTGGTTCCCATGCCGCGAAGCTCTGGATTCTCCTGCGCGCGAGACTGCAGCCGCTCGTGGGCGAGCCGGAACAGCTCGGCCACTTGCTCCCTCGAAGTTTCTGCAGGAAGGCCGCCTCGGACAGCCCCGATGCAGGCCTCGATGGCAAGGCGGCTCGCGACGTTTCCCCCGGGGTGCCCCCCCATCCCGTCGGCGACTGCCAGGAGGACTCCCTCCCCGCGCCCGATCTTCGTGGCGCCCCAGGCATCTTCGTTGCGGCTACGCACGCGCCCGATCTCGCTGCGCGCCACCCACCGAATGGTCAATCCCATGGGAACTCCTTGCCGTTCGAGGATAGGTCGGTAGGATCGGCCGTTCGGGAGGAAGTGTCAACCGCTTGCGAGGCAACGCACGGCCGGCCTCTCCGCGGCGCCTGCCTTGATGTCGGCGCGCTTCCGTTCGCCTGCTTCGTCCTGTGGCGGCCCGAGGTTTCGGCGCGGAGATGAGATCCAAGAAGAGGCGCCCGCCGCATCCAGACGCGATGCAGCGGGCGCTTCGCACTCGAGCGGGAGGTGTCTAGGAATCGTCGTCCTCGTCCTCTTCCCAGTCCTCCTCGAGGTCTTCGTCCTCATCGTCCTCGTAGTCGTCCTCGTCCCAATCTTCGTCGTCCTCTTCGTCGATGTCCTCGAGATCGTCTTCGAAATCCTCGTCTTCCTCTTCCTCGAGATCGTCGTCGTCCTTGAACGAATTGGGTCCTGTCCAGTTCTCTCGCATGGATCTCCTCCGAGTCTAGACCCCTTGCCATCGGCGCTCACGGCCGCCCGCGGCTCTACCACTGAGGAAGGCGCCACCGAGAAAAGCCGGGCAGGAGCAAACGGGAGTTTTCCGATCCCGTTCCGGACTGTCAAGGAAAAGTTCGACCCTCGCGCGGGCGGTTTCTATACTGCACGACATGAGGTCGCTTCTGCACGTTCTCTCCGCCATGGCGACGCTGCTCGCCGGATCCGTCGCCGCGGAGCCGGACACCCTGCGCTTCGTCGTACGCGTCGGAGGCCAGCAGGTCGGAGCCCTGGACGAGACACGGACGGTCCTCCCCGACGGATCGGTTCGCACCGAGGAGCGGACGGACCTGCGGATCCAGAGGGGCGCCGACTCGGTCCGGATCGTACAGAAGGCGGTCTGGCTGGAGGAGCGGGACGGTTGGCTGCGTCGCCTGGATCTCATACGCGAGGGACTCGGCCCCACGCCGTGGCGCGACTCGATCCACCGAGACGGGAATGGATGGATCCGGGAGCGCAGTCGCGGAGGTGACCCGCTCACGGATACGCTGGCGGGCGGCGGGCTCGTCGGTCCGTACGGGATCGACAGGCTCATCGGCGGAGTCGCGGCGACCGTGACGGTCCGGACGATCGACTCCGAGGAACTCGCTCCCTCGACGGTTCGTATCGAGCGCGTCGCGGAGGACACCCTCAGTTCGCTTCAGGGCGAGATCCCCTGCTCGGTCTACTCCCTGCGTGACTCGGCGCGATCCGGGACGGAATCGCGTCAATGGCGGGACGGCGGGGGCCGCCTCTTGAGGGAGACGGAGCCTTCACTCGGTTGGAGCCTGGAGCGGATCGACCTCTCGCCGGCTGAGTTCGAGAGCGGCACGCTTGATGCCCTCGCCTGGAAATCGATCCCCGTGTCGGGGAATCCGCCCGACACCGGCCCGTGCGAGTTCCTCTTGCTCGCGGAGGGAGAAGTCGAATCGGGGTCGGAGTCGGCGGCGCCGATTCCAGACGGCGGCGGCGTCGAGATCTCGCCGGGGACCGAAGCGGGGTCATGGCGCGTCCGGGTCCCGCGGGAGACTCCGAACCCCACGGTGGGAGAGGACCGCGCCCGCTGGATCGCCGATCCCCAACTGAGGCCCTACCTGGAAGAGGGACTCCTGGTCGATGCGCGTGATCCCATGGTCCGGGCCTTCGCGGATGCCGCAAGCCGGGGTGCCGCGAACCCGACGGAGGAGGCGTTGCGGCTGGAGCGCGCGGTCCATGCGAGGATCGCGGTGCGCGATCTCGGGACGGTCTTCGCCACCGCCTCCCAGACGCTCAGGGCAGGCCGGGGAGATTGCACGGAGCACGCGGTGCTTCTCGCGGCTTGCTGTCGCGCGCGCGGAATCCCCGCTCGCCTCGTCGCCGGCTTCGTTCCTCTGAACGATCGCACCGTCTTCCACCTCTGGACGGAGGTCTATCTGGGTGGATGGGTCTCGCTCGACGCGACCCGCGGGACTGGAAGCGCGGATCCATGCGCCGTCCCGCTGCGCCGTTGGGCGCAACCCGAGGACGGGATGCGGGATCTCGAGGAACCGATCCGGCGTCTCGCCGGGCGCTACCGGATCGCCTTCCCGGAGGAGAAGGGATGAGCCGCCCCTCGCGCCGCATTCAGATGGGAATCTGCCTCGGATCGCTCCTGGCGTCTCTCCTCGCGACTTCACCTTCGCAGGCCTTCGAGCCGGACGAGGTGCGCGCCATCCTCCTGAACCGCCCGTCGCCGCCGCCCGGCTCCGTCGAGCGGATCGTGCTGGCCACCCAGAAGCGGATCTCGCTCCGGTCCGACGGCTCGAGCAGGATCGAGGAGCATCTTCTCATCATGGCGTCGGGGGGATTCCGAGACGACTCGCTCTCGATTCGATGGACGTTTCGACCCGAGCTCGATCGGATGAGGCTCCTCACGGGCGTCGTTCATGGAGACGACGGCTCGGCTGTACCGATGGGACCCGGATCGACGACCGTCACCGCTTGCGCGGCGGCCGGGCCCGAGGGCTACCCGGATCTCGCGGACTTCGTCGTGACGGCCAGAGGCGTCGCGCCGGGCGAGGCGATCGAGCTGCGCGTGCTCACCGACTCCAGCCGGACCTTCCGATCCCAGTTCCAGTGCGGCGAGCATCGCTTCTCATCGCCCGACTCGGTCGTGGAGTCCTGGCTCACGCTCGAGATCCCGGCTACGCCGCCGCTCTTGCTCTGGCCGCGAGGGCCGGTCCCTCCACCGTCGGAGCGACTCGAGGGTGGAGTCGCGCGAGCCGTGTGGCTGACCGGAAACCTGGCGCCTGGGAGTCAGGGCGCGCAAACGCCGCTCTTCACCCTCTTGGCGCAACCTCCCGACTCCTCGACGGCGGAGCCGGTCCTCTGGTGGGCCTTCGTCTGCGACTGGGACGAGCTCGTGCAATCGCGCAGCGCGCCTTGGCGCTATAGCCTCCGGTTCGAGTCCCAAGGGCTCTCCGCCGTCGCCGCTCAGATTCAGGCGGAGCATGCCTCCGCCCTGGGCCGGGAGGAGGCGGCGCTCCGGTGGGTGCGGGATACCCTCGAGGAAATCGAGATTCCGGCCGCGCGACTATGGTTCGAGCCGGCCGAGCCGCAAGCGGTCTTCGACCGCCGGGCGGCG
This sequence comes from Candidatus Eiseniibacteriota bacterium, assembly GCA_034679345.1. Classification (GTDB taxonomy): domain Bacteria; phylum Eisenbacteria; class RBG-16-71-46; order CAIMUX01; family VGJL01; genus JAXDAY01. The sequence goes on along the minus strand of JAXDAY010000001.1, from coordinate 3,492 downwards.
ATCCCCCGGGACCGGGCACTCGTCCTGGCATGGCTGCTCCGTAGGATGGGGATCCCGGCCGACGTCGCCTCGGTGGGGGGTCGGTCCCCCATCCAGATCGAGGCGGTCTTCCCCCAGCAACTCGACACCTGGCTCGTCCGATCCGGGGCCGTCCCCGGCGAAACGCGGTGGATCGGGGTCGAGGGGGAAGACTCCCCCTCCAAGGCGCCCCCCGCCGGCGCCGCAATCCTCTGGACTGGTGAGGATGGAGTGAGTCCCATCGTCCCGTTTCCGGGCCGACTCGATCGCTGATTCTATTGCCGGATCGTGATATAATGGGGCCGCATGATGTGCCGGGCATCACACGACCTCGCATCCATCGGGCGTCGCCCTTCCCGTTATGCCCTCCCGGCGAACTCGGCCGGTCGGCTCCGATCGGCGATGACTAGGAACCGCCTGTCCCCGTGGGGGGGAGGAGACTGAGATGAACTTTGCGCGTTGGATCACCCTGGCGGGCCTGCTGCTGGCGGCAGGATCCGCTCAGGCCGGAACGATCACACCGGCGCTTCAGGCGGAAATGGATCGCACATCCGCCGACACTCCGATCAGCATCATCGTGAACCTCGCAGAGCAGGCGCCCATCGCCCAGATCGACCGCGAGCTGAAAGAGAGGAGCGCGACACGCGCGGAACGCAACCGCGAGGTGCTCACCGCTCTCCAAGATGTCGCTTCCCGCACGCAGCAGCCGCTGCTCGATGACCTGAGCGCCCGGATGCGCGACGGCTCTGTTGCCGGATTCACCTCGTACTGGATCTCGAACCTCGTGGTCGTCTACGCGAACAAAGCCGCGATCGAGCAGATCGCCTCCCGCGCGGACGTCGATGTCGTGGAACCGAACTTCAAGGCCATGCTGATCGAACCGATCCAGGCCGGCGCGCCGGAGATCAGCGATCCGGATGGCCTCGGAGCGCTCCGCGGGATCGGAGTGCCGCCGGGGATTCGCGCCATCAACGCGCCCCAAGTCTGGTACGAGCTCGGCTACGACGGCACCGGCGCGCTCATCGGAAGCCTGGACACCGGGGTCGACGGCAACCATGTGGCGCTGCGCACCCGCTGGCGGGGCTACAACGGCGCCGAGCCGTGGCAGGAGTGCTGGCTGGATGTCCTCGGTGGCGGCACGCAGTTCCCCAGCGACGGAAACGGCCACGGGACTCACACGACGGGAACGATGACGGGCCTGGCTCCCGATGATTCGATCGGCGTGAGCCCGGGCTCGAAGTGGATCGCCTGCAACGCCATCAATCAGGGAGTGAGCGGGGCCTTCGATCAGGATGTCATCACGGCGTTCCAGTGGTTCGCCGATCCCGACGGCAACGTCAACACCGTCGACGACGTCCCCGACGTCGTCCAGAACTCCTGGGGCGTCTACGAAGGACTCGGGTACCCCGCCAACTGCGACAACCGCTGGTGGGCGGTGATCGACAACTGCGAGGCCGCTGGCGTCGTGACGACCTGGTCGGCCGGAAACGAGGGCCCCGGCGCGCAGAGCCTGCGCTCCCCCGCCGACCGGGCCACGACCCTCTACAACTGCTTCTCGGTCGGCGCGGTCGACGCGACGAACTACAACTGGCCCTACCCGATCGCCGGCTTCTCGAGCCGTGGCCCCTCGGGTTGCACCGGGCTTCCGCCCGAGAACCTGCTGAAGCCCGAGGTCTCGGCCCCGGGCGTCGATGTCTACTCCTCGATCCCCGGCGGCGGCTACAGCCAGGGGTATAGCGGCACCTCGATGGCCGGCCCGCATGCCGCAGGCATCGTCGGGCTCATGCGCCAGGCGAACCCGAACATCGGCGTCGATGACGTGAAGCAGATCCTGATGGAAACTGCGAGGGACGAGGGGACAGCCGGCGAGGACAACACCTTCGGGTGGGGCTTCGTCGATGCCTATGCGGCGGTCATCGCCGCGACGGTCGGCTTCGGCCAGATCGAGGGACACGTCACGAACGCAAGCTGGAGCGACGTCCCGATCCAGGGCGCTCAGGTCAAGGTGGTCGGAGCCTCGAACCACTGGAACACCGACGCGAGCGGCTTCTACCACGGATCAGCCGCGGCAGGATTCTACGCCATCGAGGCGAGTCACCCCTCTTTCCAGCCCGACACCGCGATGGTCGTGATCACGGCCAATGAGTTGACGGTGCAGGACTTCTCCCTGATCGACGTCGCGGGTCCCACGATCACCAACGTCTCGGACCCCAAGACGACCACCGACACGGCCGGCCCCTATCCGATCCAGGCCACGGTGACCGACTTCAGCACGGTCTCCTCCGTGAAGCTCTACTACAGGCTGAACGGCGGCGGATGGATCGAGTCCATGATGGTGCCGGCGGGGAACGTCTACGCGGCGAACATCCCCGGAATGCCCGCGGGCACGCAGATCGACTTCTACATCTGGGCCCAGGACGGCATCGGCCTGGTGGCCACATCCCCCGCCGACGCCCCGGCCGGCTTCTACAGCCTCTTTGTCACCGAGATCTTCTACTCCTACGACGTGGAGGATCCAGGTGACGCGAACTGGCAGCTGGGAGCCGCGGGCGACAACGCGACCTCGGGCATCTGGGTGCGCGAGGATCCAGTCGGCACCGTCTACGAGGGGGCGGTCGTCCAGTGCGAGGACGATCATACCCCGGCTCCCGGGATCAAGTGCTTCGTCACCGGCAACGGAACGGTCGGCGGCGCCGCCGGCGAGAACGATGTCGACGGCGGATGTACCACACTGATCTCTCCCCTCTACGATCTGAGCGAGGCAGACATGGCTTTCCTGAGCTACTGGCGGTGGTTCGGGATGGGCGGGCTCTCGGCCGACGACGAGTTCGAGGTCGATATCTCGGGCGACGACGGCGCGACCTGGATCCCGCTCGAGCGTGTCCCCAACAATGACACGGTCTGGCGGAAGATTACCGTGGCGATCCACGATCTGATGCCGCTCTCCGCTCAGATGCGTGTGCGCTTCCGCGCATGCGACCTGGGCAGCGGAGGGTTGATCGAGGCGGGCATCGACGATGTCGCGGTCGAGACCTTCACGCCGAACCCTGCGGACGTCATCGACGGCGCCCCGGCGCTCCGGACGGCCCTCGCCCAGAACCAGCCCAACCCGTTCAACCCGGTCACCATGATCCGCTTCGCCCTGAGCAATCCCGGCCAAGCGCGGATCGAGATCTTCGACGCCGCCGGGCGTCTGGTGCGAGTCCTCGCGGACGAGCCGATGACGGCGGGCGTGCATCAGATCGAGTGGAACGGCATGGACGACATGGGTCGCCCCGTCGGATCCGGGGTCTACTTCTACCGTCTCCGTTCCGGCGTCTTCGAGCAGAGCCGGAGAATGACGATCTTGAAATGATATGGAACGACCCTGTCAAGGGGTCACGGAGGCCGCTTCCCTGGTTGGGGGGCGGCCTTCGCCATTCTGGCATGTGGCATCGAGGGGGACGGAGAAGGCAGGGCGCTTCGACGACGAGT